>NZ_CP126742.1:0-1200000 GCF_030246945.1 Microbacterium sp. zg-Y1090 | reverse complement strand
CGATGTCCGCGGCGAGCGCAGACGTGTCGGTGCGCTCCCCCGCGCGCACCAGGCGCAGGTCGTCGACCGTGCCCCACGCACCCGCACTCAGTGCGGCGCGGATGCCGACCGTGAGCACCTCGCCTTCGGACACGGTGAACGGCGCGGTCGTCCCCGTCGCGAACGCCTGCCAGCCCTCCAGTGGCAGCGCGGCGGCGTGCGCGCCGGATGCCGTGGCGGCGGTGACCTCGAGGGTGTCCCCCGGCGCCTCGCCGTCGCCCTGCGCGGTGGCCGAGAGGCCGTAGGTTCCGGCGGTGACGCCGTCGATCCGCTGGGTCACCTCGAACCCGTACGCCGCATCGTTCCAGAAGTCCACCGCGCGACGGCCGTTCGCCGCGTCGGCGGTGTCGGTGATCGCGGCGCCCCCGCCCGTGACGGTCCACGCCGAGCCGTCGCCCTCGAACCCGCCGTCGACGACCCACTCCCGCTCGGTGACCGTGATGCGGGCGACCGCCGGGGCGCCGTCCGCGGTGCCGGGCACCGTGTAGGCCCCGGGCCCCGTGATCCACTCCACCGCCTCGGACCAGGTCACCGGGACCTCGTCGACGACACCGTTCCACGCGGTGCGCCGCACCGTCGCCGGGAGGGCGATCTCGGCACCCTCGGCCACCGTGAGCTCGACCGGCGCGAGCACGGCGGGCGGCACCTCTCCCCCCGCCTCGAGAGCGGCGAGCGCGGCCTCGACCAGGGCGAGGGCGTCGGCGACCTGAGCGGCGGTCGGCGCCGCGGCGCCGCGCACGACCCCCGCGATCGCGAGCGCGGCATCCAGGCCGGCCAGGGACTCCGGCGTGGCGACGGTGCGGTCGACCGCCGCGGCCCTGGCCACGGCGTCGTCGAGCGCGGCGGTGTCCGCACCGGGTTCGGCCGCCGCTGCCAGCACCAGATCGTCGAGCGTCCCCCACGCCCCGCCGGGGAGGTCGCCGCGCACGGTGACGGTGAGCGTGTCGCCCTCGGCGATCGTCACGACGCCCGTCCGAGGCTCGGACCAGACCCGCCAGCCCGACAAGGCGAAAGGCGTCTCTGCGGCATCCCCGCCCGACGACGACAGGGACAGCGTCACCCCGCCGTCGCCCTCACCGTCGCCCTGCAGCGCGCCGGAGGCGGTGTAGTCCCCCGCCGGCAGACCGGTGACGGTCTGCGCGAGGGTGAAGCCGAAGGCGTCGGCCGCGTAGAAGTGCGCCGAGGCGGTGCCGCTGCGGGGGTCATCGGCGGCGCGGAGCGTCAGCGGCCCCGATCGCTGCCACATCGACAGGTCGGGGTCTTCGAATCCGGGATTGCGGAGATGGTTGACCGCCTGCACGGTGATGGTCGCCACGGTGGCGTGCCCGCCCGCGGTGACGCCGCTCACGCGGTAGACACCGGGCCCGGTGATCCAGTCCGCGGCATCCGACCAGGTCACCGCCTCCTGTTCCACCGATCCGTCGTTGTAGGTGATCGCCACAGTGGCGGGGAGGGCGATCGGGTCACCGGCGGGGCGGGTGAGCACCGGCTGCTCGACCGCACTCACCGCACGCGGGGCGGTGGCCCCGGTGCGGGCGTAGCGGAACGTCTGCAGTGATTCCAGCGGTGTGCCGTCGAAGGCGAACAGCGCCTGGTTGTCCCACGCGGAGCCGCCGTACCACTGGCCCGCGTCATCCGGGTCGTACTCGCCGGCCGCGCTGGTGGCCCACCCCGAGCCGAAGGTCTCCCACAGCTCGCGGTTGCGCTCGACCTCGGACGGCGGCCCCACCGGCAGCCAGGCCGGTTCCCAGTAGAAGACGCCGATGCCGGCGTCGCCGACGTCGACGACCGCCTGGATCACGTCGCGCAGCGCGGTGGCCTGCCCCTGCACGCTCACGGGGTACGCGGTGGCCTCCGAGGGGAGGTCGATGACGTTGCCGTGGCCATCGCCGTCCTCCAGCGTGTGCGCCCACGACGTCTCGGCCACCATCACCTGCGTGCCGTAGGTGTCGGCGACGTCCCGCAGCACCGTGGTGAGGTTGCCCAGCGAACCGTGCCAGAACGGGTAGTACGACGAGGCGAACACGTCGTAGTCGACCCCGCGGTCCGCCAGCTCCCTGGCGTACCCGGCATAGCGCCCGGCGGTCTCGGGATTGGTGAAGTGCACCACGACCTTCGCATCGGGGAGGGCGGAGCGCACGGCTGCGGAGCCGGCGGCGAAGACCTGCGCCATGCCGTCCCAGCCGGTCAGGCCCGCCACCGCGCCGTTGGTCTCGTTGCCGATCTGCACCATCCGCACATCGACCCCGGCGGCGATGAAGTCGGCGAGCGCCGAGCCGGTGAATTCCGCCACGGCATCCGCGGTCTGCTGGGCGGTGTAGCCCTCCCATGCCTTGGGCGCATGCTGCTTGGCCGGATCGGCCCAGAAGTCGGAGTAGTGGAAGTCGACCAGCACCCCCAGCCCTGCCGCGGTGGCCCGCTGACCGATCTCGACCGCGCGCGCGACATCGGTGTCGCCGCCGCCGTACCCGTTGCCGGCGGCGTCGAACGGGTCGTTCCACACCCGCACCCGCACGTCGGTGAGCCCCGCGTCGGCGAGCACGGCGAAGAGGTCAGCCGGCTGACCGGCGGCGTCGCGGAAGACCACGCCGGACTGCTCGAGCGCGATCACCGACGAGACGTCGGCGCCGGCGATGAAGTCCGCCAGCATCCCCTCGACCTTCGGCACGACGATCCCGGCCTCGACCGGGCCGTCCGCTGCGGCCGCCGGAAGGGCCAGTCCCGTCGTCACCAGCACGACGGATGCCACGGCGGCCGCGCCCCGCATCCACCTGTTCGTCCCGCGTGCGCGCATGGTGCTCCCATCCCCTTCGACGGCCGGGTCTTCTGTGACCGGTCACAGTCTCCGACGGCGCCTCCGCCGCCGCCAGGGGGCAGCCGGTCGTCGTTACCGAACCGTGACCTGGGCGGGACCGATAATGGGGGGATGGCTCAGCAGACGGACGAGGTCGACCGCATCGTCGGTGCGTGGCAGACCCAGCGCCCGGACCTCGACTTCTCCCCGCTGGAGGTGCTGTCCCGGGTGGACCGCCTGTCGCGCCATCTCGACCGCGCCCGACGCGAGGCGTTCCACCGCAGCGATCTCGAGCCGTGGGAGTGGGACGTGCTCTCGGCGCTGCGCCGGGCGGGAGAGCCGTTCCAGCTCAGCCCCAAGCAGCTGCTGCAGCAGACGCTGGTCTCCAGCGGGACGATGACCAACCGCATCGACCGCCTCGTGGCCCGTCGGCTCGTGCGCCGCGAGAGCGACCCCGCCGACGGCCGCAGCGTGCTCGTGACCCTGGCCGGCGACGGCAAGACCCGCGTGGATGCCGCGATCACGCGCCTGGTCGACGCCGAGGCGACCCTGCTGGGCTCGCTGTCCCGCCCCGACCGCGAGCGCCTCGCCGCCCTGCTGCGCAAGCTCAGTCTCAGCTTCGACTCCTGACCGTCTGGGACGATGGAGCATGCCCGTCTCCCCTCGTCCGGTCCGTGACGGTGTCGGCGCCACGCGCCTGCGCGTGCCCGTCACCGGTCCGTGGCCGACGATCGCGGACTACGTCGTGGAGCGCTTCGACCACCTCGACACCGCATCGCTGCACGACCGCTTCGACCGCGGCGACGTCGTCGACGCCGCCGGCGCGGTGGTGCGCCGCGACACCCCCCTGGGTGCGGCGGAGTTCATCTGGTACCACCGGGAGCCCCCCGCCGCGGAGCGCACGGTGCCCTTCGATGAGGAGATCCTGCACCTCGACGACGACCTCGTCGTAATCGACAAGCCGCACTACCTCCCCACGACGCCGGGCGGACGGTTCCTGAACCACACCGCGCTGGTGCGTCTGCGACGCCGGCTCGACAACCCCGACCTCGTGCCCATCCACCGCCTCGACCGCGCCACGGCCGGGGTGCTGATGTTCTCCGCCCGGCCCGCGACCCGCGGCGCCTACCAGTCGCTGTTCGAGCGCCGCGAGGTGCAGAAGACCTACGAGGCGGTCTCCGCTCTGCCCGCCGACGGCCTGCCGCCCTTCCCCCTGGTCCACCGCAGCCACATCCAGAAGTTCCGCGACAGCCTCTGCGTGCAGACCAGGCCGGACCTCGACCCCAACGCCGAGACGCTCATCGAGCTCATCCGCACCGGCACCAGCGGCGGCGGCCACGCCGGTCTCCCGGTCGTGCACACGCGCCTGCGTCCGCGCACCGGACGCATGCATCAGCTGCGCGTGCACCTGGCGCAGCTCGGTCTCGGCATCCTCGGCGACCGCTACTATCCCGAGCTGCTCCCCGAGACGCCCGAGGACGACCCGCAGCGCCCGATGCAGCTGCTGGCGGCCGAGCTGCGCTTCACCGATCCGCTGACCGGGCGGCCGCGGGTGTTCACCACCCGGCGACGGCTGGCCGACGCGCCGCCGCGGGCCTGAGTCGGGGTCACGGCGACAGACCGGGCGGAGCGCCCAGCCGCGCCGCCTACGCTGGAGGGAACATGGCGCATCTTCTCGGGGCCGAAGCCCTGCATCTCGAATATCCCACCCGTGTCGTCTTCGACGGCGTCTCCATCGGCGTCGACGAGGGCGATCGCATCGGCATCGTCGGCCGCAACGGCGACGGCAAGTCCAGCCTCATGGCGATGCTCGCCGGCCGGGTCACCCCCGACGCCGGCCGCGTCACCGTGCGCGGCGGGGTCACGGTCGGCGTGCTCGACCAGGCCGACACGCTGCCCGACGACATCACCGTCGCCGAGGCGATCGTCGGCGACCGCGTCGAGCACGAGTGGGCGGGCGACGCGCGCACGCGCGACGTCGTGGCCGGTCTCGCCTCGGACCTGCCCTGGGACGCCCGCCTCGGCACCCTCTCGGGCGGTCAGCGTCGCCGAGTCGCCATCGCCCGGCTGCTCACCGGCGACTGGGACGTGCTCATGCTCGACGAACCCACCAACCACCTCGACGTCGAGGGCATCGCGTGGCTGGCCGAGCACCTCAAGCGCCGCTGGTCGGCGTCGTCGGGCGCCCTGCTCGTCGTCACCCACGACCGCTGGTTCCTCGACGAGGTGTGCACGCGCACCTGGGAGGTGCACGACCGCATGGTCGAGCCGTTCGAGGGCGGATATGCCGCCTACGTGCTGCAGCGCGTGGAGCGCGACCGTCAATCCGCGGTGATCGAGCAGCGTCGGCAGAACCTCGCCCGCAAGGAGCTCGCGTGGCTGCGCCGCGGCGCTCCCGCCCGCACGTCCAAGCCGAAGTTCCGCATCGACGCCGCCAACGAGCTCATCGCCGATGTCCCCGAGATCCGTGACCCCGTCTCCTTGCAGTCGCTGGCGGTCTCGCGCCTCGGCAAGGACGTCGTGGACCTGCTGGACGTCTCGGTGTCCTACCCCTCGCCCGGCTCGGCGACCGGGACGCGCGAGGTGCTGCGCACCGTCGAATGGCGCATCGCGCCGGGCGAGCGCACCGGCATCCTCGGCGTCAACGGCGCCGGCAAGTCGACGCTGCTCGGCCTCATCGCCGGCACCGTGGAGCCGACTGCCGGGCGGGTGAAGCGCGGCAAGACGGTGAAGGTCGCCACCCTCAGCCAGCGCATGGACGAGCTCGACCCGCACCTGAGCGACCCGGTGCGCGTCGTCATCTCGGGACTGCGCACGAGCTACACCCTCGGCTCGGGATCCAAGGCGCAGGACCTCACGCCCGGCCAGCTGCTGGAGCGCATGGGCTTCTCGAGCGAGCAGCTGTCGACGCCCGTGAAGGATCTCTCCGGTGGGCAGAAGCGGCGTCTGCAGCTGCTGCTGATCCTGCTGGAGCAGCCCAATGTGCTCATCCTCGACGAGCCGACGAACGATCTCGACACCGACATGCTCGCCGCGATCGAGGATCTGCTGGACTCCTGGGCGGGGACGCTGCTCGTCGTCTCCCACGACCGCTACTTCCTCGAGCGCGTCACCGATCAGCAGTACGCGATCCTCGGCGGACACCTGCGGCACCTTCCCGGAGGCATCGACGAGTACCTGCGCCTGCGGCACGCGCAGCAGCGCGCTGCGGATGGTGGACCGGCCAAGGCCGCCGCAGCTCCGGCATCCGCCTCGGCCCTGTCGGGCGCCGAGCGCCGCACCGCCGAAAAGGAGCTGTCGGCCCTGGATCGCAAGATCGAGAAGCTGCAGAAGGGTCTCGCCGAGATCGACGTCAAGATCGCCGACGCGGCGGGCTCGACCGCCTACGACGACGTCGCCGACCTGTACCGGCGACGCGACGCGCAGGCGGCCGAGATCGCCGAGCTCGAGGAACGCTGGCTCGAGCTCGGCGAAGCTCTGGACTGACGGGGGTCAGAGCAGACCGTTCTCCTCGAGCCATGCCGAGGCGATGTCAGCAGGCGACATCTGGTCCTCGGTGCTCTGCACGTTGATGGCCACGAGGCCGTCGGGGGTCAGCGCGGCGCTGATCGGGTCGATGATCTCGGCCAGTTCGTCCGCGAGGTCCGCGCTCACCAGCGGCACCACGTTGGATGCCAGGAAGAGCCCTTCCGGGTCCTCGAGCACGACGAGGTCCTGCGTCTGGATGCGCGGGTCGGCGGTGTAGACGTTGGCGATATCGACCTCGCCCGCCACGAGGGCGTCGACGCTCGTGTCGCCGGTCGCCTCGAAGGTGACGTCGACGCCGTAGGTGTCGGCGAGACCCGTCGGCCCGTACGGGCGCTCGGCGAGCTCGGGCGGACCGCCCAGCGACAGGGGTCCGGCGACCTCGGCGAGATCGGCGATGGTCGTCACCCCGTTCTCATCGGCGAACGCCGCCGTGACGGTGTACGAGTCCTGATCGGTGGCGGTGGATTGCTCGAGCACGGCGAGCGAATCCGGCAGCACCTCGACGAGCGCGGCGTACACGTCGTCCGCCGTGCGCGCCTCGGTCTCGGGGTCGTAGGACTGCAGCAGGTTGCCGGTGTACTCGGGGAACAGGTCGATCGCGCCGCTCTCGATCTCGGGCAGGTACGCGTCGCGCTGGCCGATGTTGAACGAGCGCTCCACGGTGTAGCCGGCGTTCTCCAGCGCCTGCGCGTAGATCTCCGCGATGATCTCGTTCGAGTAGTACGCCTGCGAGCCGATGACGATCGTCTCGCTGTCGCCGGTCTCGGCATCGGTCCCCGGCTCGAGCGGGTCGGACGAGGCGCAGGCGGTGAGGCCGGCCGCCAGGACGAAGGCGGCGGCGCCGGCGATCAGCCGGCGGGAGGTGCGTGGGGTGGGCATGGGTCGTCTCCTCGGTGCAGGGTGCGTGGTCAGGAAGGAACGGGGGCGGTGGCGGTGGCGCGGGCCGCCGTGGGGGCGCCCGTGCGGGCGGCGCGGCCGGCGCGCAGCCCGCGCGGGACGGCGACGCGCTGCAGCACGGCGAAGAGCAGGTCCAGCAGCAGGGCGAGCGCGATCACCAGCAGCGCTCCGCCGAGCACCATGTCGTAACGGCGCAGCGGGATTCCGGCGATGATGTACTGCCCCAGCCCGCCCAGGTTCACGTAGGCGGCGATGGTGACGGTCGCCACGACCTGCAGGGTGGCCGAGCGCAACCCGGCGACCAGCAGCGGCAGTCCCAGCGGCACCTCGATGCGCCACAGCACCTGCCATTCGGTCATTCCCATCGCCCGGCCCGAATCGCGTGTGGCGGGGTCGATGGCTTCCACACCGGCGTACGCGCCGGCGAGGATGGACGGGATCGCCAGCAGCACGAAGGTCACGACGGCCGCTTCGGGGCGGTGCAGCACGCCGAACAGCAGCACCAGCAGGATGAGCAGCCCGAAGGACGGCACGGCGCGCGCGGCGCCCGACACGATGACCGCGATCTCGCGCCCTCGGCCGGTGTGACCGATGAGCCACCCCAGCGGCACCGCGACGGCGGCGGCGAGCAGCACCGAGATGATGGTGAACAGCAGGTGCACCCCGATGGCCGAGCCGATCGCGGCACGCCCGGTCCACTGCTCGGGGGCGAAGATCCAGGCGAGTGCGTCGGCGAAGAGGTTCATGCCGCCGCCCCCACCGGTCGTGCCGCTCGCCGTGCGCGCACGCGAGGCGACGGGGTGCGGCTCCACGGCAGCAGCATGCGCCCTGCGGCGACGAGGAGCAGGTCGATGACGACCGCGATGAGCATGACGGCCACGATGCCGGCGAGCACCTCGGGGATGATGCGTCGCTGCAGTCCGTTCGTGAACAGGTACCCGAGGTTGGTCACCCCGATGAGCACGCCGACGGTCGCCAGCGAGACCGTGCTGACGGCCGCGACACGGAGCCCTGCGAGGATGACCGGACCCGCCAGCGGCAGGTCCACTCCCCAGAACCGGCGCACCGGGCCGTAGCCCATCGCCACCGCCGCGAGCCGCACATCGGGGTCCACCGCGTCGAAGCCGTCGGCGACCGACCGTGTCAGCAGGGCGATGGCGTAGAGGGTGAGCGCGACGAGCAGGTTCACCTCGCTCAGGAAGCTGACCCCGAGGATGCCGGGCAGCAGCGCGAGCAGCGCCAGCGACGGGATCGTGTACAGCAGGCCGCTCACCGTCAGCAGCGCCCCGCGCAGCAGCCGGTAGCGCCACGCGAGCCACCCGAGGGGCACCGCGATCAGGAGGCCGGCCAGGATCGGGATCACGCTCTGTCGGATGTGCTCGAGCGACAGCGACCCGATCAGCCCCAGGTTGTCGATGACCCAGTTCACGGCGCGCGGCGCTCCCGCGCCCCCACGAAGGCCTCGACGAACGGCGTGGCGGGACTGCGGCGGATCTCGTCGGGCGTCCCTCGCTGGGCGATGCGGGCACCCCGCTCGAGGATGATCACCTGGTCGCCGAGGTAGAAGGCCTCCTCGATGTCATGGGTGACGAAGACGATCGTCTTGCCGATGTCGCGCTGCAGCCGCAGGAGCTCGTCCTGCAGCTCGGCGCGCACGATGGGGTCGACGGCGCCGAACGGCTCGTCCATCAGCAGGATGTTCGGTTCGGCCGCCAGCGCACGGGCCACGCCGACGCGCTGCTGCTGACCGCCGGAGAGCTGGCCGGGGTACCGGTCGGCCATCCCGGTGTCCAGACCCACCGTTCCCATGAGTTCCAGCGCCCGCTCGCGCGCGGCGTCGCGCGGCACGCCGTTGAGCCGCGGCACCGTGGCGATGTTGGCCGCGACGGTGAGGTGGGGAAGCAGCCCGGAGTTCTGCATCACGTACCCGATGCTGCGCCGCAGCTGCACCGCCGGGCGCGAGGTGATGTCGTGTCCGTCGATCGTGATGGTCCCCGAACTCGGCTCGACCATGCGGTTGATCATGCGCAGCAGGGTGGTCTTGCCGCACCCCGACGACCCGACGAACACCGTCGTGCCGTGCGGCGGGATCTGCAGGGAGAAGTCCTCGACGGCGCGGGTGCCGTCGCCGAACGACTTCGAGACGCCGCGGAACTCGATCACCGCTGGTCGCCGACCTGCACGTCCTGCCAGAAGGCCACGTAGCCCGAGAAGTCCTTCCCGACGCGCTCGACGGCGCCGGCCTTCGGCTCCGGATAGGCGAACGCGTTGTCGGCGTGGCCGTCGACGTCGTAGTACTGGCACTCCCCCTTCCACACGCAGGTGTACGGGGTGTCGCTCGGCGTGAGCAGATCCCAGTTCACGCTCGCGGGCGGAAAGTACCAGTTGCCCTCGATGCGGATGAGATCGGCCTCGTCGGCCTGCGCGATGACGGTGTCACCCAGACGTGCTTCCATGGCCGCTCCTCCGTGCCGGTGGGCCTCCCACGCTAGCGAAGAGGGTACGACGAGATCGGGGGTTGCGCGACCGGGATGAGTGGGGTAGCCGACGCGGTCTAGTACCAGAGGCTGAGGCGCGGGGCGGTGTGCCACCAGAAGGTGCGCGCCAGCGCGGCGGCGTCCGAGGAGCGCACGAGGCCGGCGCGCGCCAGGGTCTCCGGCGACACGCCGCCGAGCACGATCGCACCCAGTTCGCGGATGCCGAGGCTCACGGCGACGGCGTCGGCCTGCTCCCCCGCCGCGAGCGCGCGCAGGGTGGCGGTGCCGTCGGGGGCGACCTCGAGCAGGAACCGCCCGCCGGCGATGCCGAGCGGATCGTCCACGTCGAGCGCGAAGCGGCCGGGCGCGGCGTACCGGCGGGCACCGAGCACCGCGGGGACGTCGAGGATCCGCACGTACTGGTGGTCGCGCAGCGCGAGCGTGACGGCGCGCTGGTCGTCGATCATCCACAGCAGCGGCTCGTCGGCCGACTGCTGGTGCGCCCGCAGCGTGGCGATGAGGTCGAGTTCCAGGAGGAAGCGCCACAGCGCCGCATACGCATCGTCGGTCGCGGCGAGGAAGTAGGACACGTCGACGGTGCCCTTGGTGCCGTCGCCTGCGGTGTCCTCGCTGATCTTGAACGACGCCAGTCCCTGCACCTCGCCGTCGGCGTCGGTGTACTGCACGGCGCGGATGGCGCCGGCATCCTTGACGTCGGCGCGCGTGCCGGCGAAGCGGTCCCAGAGGCCGGGCGCCACCTCGATCTCACCCGGGTACCGCAGCCGCACGCGCTCGTGGACGCCGGGCAGGAGGCTGCGCAGGCGCTCGCGCGGGATGAAGTCGACGCGACCGTCCGGCACCGGGCCGGTCCAGCGCAGCCGCTTCGTCTCGATCTCCCAATCAGCCGCGGCGCCGGCGGGTGCGAAGCCGTAGCGGCCGTAGATGGTCGACTCGCTCACCGTCAGCATCGCCGCAGGAAGCCCTGCCGCGGCCGCGGTGCGCAGCTCCCCTTCGACCATCGCGCGTGCGATGCCCCGGCGGCGGTGCGTCGGCGCGACGGTGACGGCCGTGATGGCGCACGCGGCAACGGCGCGCTCGCCCGGCAGCGTCAGCTCGGCGACCCACGAGCCCAGGGTGCCGACGGGGGTGCCGGCCATCGGCGCCACCGGGTCGTAGACGCCGGTGCGGCGCCGGAGTGCGCTGCCTTCGCGGCTGGCCGCGAGCCGCGGCTCGTCGTACTCGCCGTCCTGGAACCCGCGGGCGACCGCCTGCACCCAGTCATCGAACAGCGCGGTGTCGGGTGCGGCCGGGCCGGCGGTGAGGACCCGGTAGTCGAGCCCCCGCTCGCTCAGTGCGGCGGTGGAGCGCAGGTCGGCGGGCTGCTCCTGCCAGTCGCGCACCCGGGCGTCGACGGCGGGCGCCACGGGCGCGGAGTCGTTGTCGGTCGTCATACGGTCTTCCTCTCGTCAGCCGACCACGCGCGCCCCGGCGACGGGACCGTGCACCGTGAGCGCGTCATGGCCGGCGGCGGCCAGGTTCACCCGCAGCTCCATGGCGGCGGTCGGGTCGGCGGTCAGGAACGCCACCGTGGGGCCGGAGCCCGACACCATCCCCGCCAGCGCGCCCTGGGACATGCCGAGCTCGCGCAGCTGGGCCAGCTCCGGGCGCAGCGAGAACGCGGCCTCCTGCAGGTCGTTGTGCACGACGGCGGCCACGGCGGCGGCATCACCGGTGCGCAGCGCCTGCAGCACCGCCGGGTCGACGTCGGGCACGCTCGGCGGCGGCGCGATGTCCGGGGCGCCGGCGCCGTCGCGCAGCCGGTCGAGTTCGCGGTAGACGTCGGGCGTCGACATCCCCATCGGCGTGGCCACGATCACCCAGTCCATGCGGCCCCGGGCGAGCGCGGGGCTCAGCTGGTCGCCGCGGCCGGTGCCGACCGCGGTGCCGCCCATGAGCGCGAACGGCACGTCCGCTCCGAGTCGCGTGGCCAGGCGCTGCAGGTGCGCCGGCGACAGTCCGGCGCCCCACAGCGCGTCGCACGCCACGAGCGCGGCGGCGGCGTCGGCGGACCCGCCGCCCATGCCCCCTGCCACGGGAACGGCTTTGCGCACCTCGAGGTGCACGCCGCCGTCGTAGCCGATCTCGCCGGCGAGCAGCCTCGCGGCGCGCACCGCGAGGTTGCGGTCGTCGACGGGCACGCCGCTGACGTCCACGACGCCCTCGACCTCGATCGTGAAGCCGTCGGCGTGCGAGGCGTACACGTCCTCGTAGGCCGACACCGCCTGGTAGACGGATGCCACGTCGTGGTAGCCGTCGTCCTGCACGTCCCCGACCTCGAAGAAGACGTTGATCTTCCCGGGCGCCCGCACGTGCACGCGTCGGGAGGATGCCGTGGAGGTCACGAGTCCGCCGACTCCCACATGCCGTCGCTCATCCCGTCGGAGAGGGCGTCGATGCGCTCGAGCTCCTCGGTGTCGAAGGCGGGACCGGTCACGGCCGCCAGGTTCTCGTCGAGCTGCTCGGGGCGCGACGCGCCGACCAGCGCCGAGGCGACGACGTCGTTGCGCAGCACCCACTGCAGCGCCATCTGCGCCAGGGTCTGACCGCGCTCCTTCGCGATGGCATCCAAGCCGAGGAGGCGACCACGGCCGCGCTCGGACACCGTGTCCCGCGGCAGCGACCACCGGGTCACCGAGCGGTCCGCCGGGGCGTCACCGAGGTACTTGTCGGTGAGCAGGCCCTGCGCGAGCGGCGAGAAGGCGATCGCGCCGAGACCCTCCTGCACCAGCGCGCCCGTGAGGCCGTCCTCGATCCAGCGGTTGGCGAGGGAGTACGACGGCTGGTGGATCACCAGCGGGGTGCCCAGGCTCCGGGCGATCGCGGCGGCCTCGACGGTGCGGGTCGCGCTGTAGGAGGAGATGCCGACGTAGAGGGCCTTCCCCTGACGCACCAGCGTGTCCAGCGCCCCGATGGTCTCCTCGAGGGGGACGGTGGGGTCGTCGCGGTGGGAGTAGAACACGTCGACGTAGTCCAGCTGCATCCGCCGCAGCGACTGCTCGGCGCTGGCCAGCACGTACTTGCGGGAGCCGCCCTCACCGTACGGACCCGACCACATGTCGTAGCCGGCCTTGGACGAGATGATCAGCTCGTCGCGGTAGGGGGCGAAGTCCTCGCGCATCATGCGGCCGAAGTTGGTCTCGGCGGCGCCGTAGGGCGGACCGTAGTTGTTCGCGAGGTCGAAGTGCGTGATGCCGATGTCGAACGCGTGGCGCAGCACGCTGCGCTGGTTGTCGAACGGCACGTTGTCGCCGAAGTTCCACCACATCCCGAGCGAGATGGGGGGCAGGACGAGCCCGGAGGCTCCCACGCGCCGGTAGTCGACGGCGCGGTAGCGGTCGGCGGCGGCCGTGTAGGGCCGATGCAGGTCGGCGACGGGGGGCTTGGAGCGGGCGTTGTCTGTCACCCCACCCACGCTAGTGCGCGAGGGGGTCCGCGCGCGCGATCCTCAGGAAGTCGTCCACCACGAGCTCCTCGCCCCGCGCGGTCGGCGCCACGCCCGCGGCCTCCAGCACGGCGGATGCCGCGGCGGCGCTGCCGCCCAGCACGCTCGACAGCGCCTGACGCAGCATCTTGCGGCGCTGCCCGAACGCGGCATCCACGATCGCGAACGTACGGCGACGCTCTTCCTCGGTCCCGCGCGGCTCGGCGTCGCGACGGAAGCCCACCAGCACGCTGTCGACGTTGGGAACGGGCCAGAACACCTGGCGCGAGACCGTGCCCGCCAGGCGCCACGGCCCGTACCAGGCCGCCTTCACGCTCGGCCCGCCATAGGCCTTGGTGCCGGGCTTCGCGGCGAGACGCTCCCCCACCTCGGCCTGCACCATCACGACACCGCGGTCGAGGTGGGCGAAGGTCTCGAGGAAGTGCAGCAGCACGGGCACGCTGACGTTGTAGGGCAGGTTGGCCACGAGCACCTCGGGGTCGCCCGGAAGCTCGGTCACCCGCAGCGCATCGGCGTCGACGACCGTCAGCGCGCCGTCGGGCACACCATGGTGGGCGGCGGTGGCGGCCAGCCGCTCGGCGAGGCGGTGGTCGATCTCGACGGCCGTCACGGTCGCGCCGGCCTCGAGGATGGCGAGGGTGAGCGACCCGAGCCCGGGGCCGACCTCGACCACGCTGTCGCCGGGGGCGACACCGGCGACCTGAACGATCTTGCGCACCGTGTTGGCGTCGACGACGAAGTTCTGTCCGAGCTTCTTGGTCGGGGTCACGTCGAGCTCGGCCGCCAGCGCGCGGATCTCCGCCGCGCCGAGCAGGGTGACGGTCATGGTGTCTCCTCGAAGGGGCCGTAGACGGCGAGGGTGTTGGCGGCCAGCTGGGCGCACAGGTCGTCGACGCCGAGCTCGAGCTCGGCCGCCAGGAACCGCACGGTCGCCGGGATGAGATAGGGGGCGTTGGGCCGGCCGCGGTACGGCACCGGAGTGAGGAACGGTGCGTCGGTCTCCACGAGGATCCTCTCGCGGGGTGTCACGGCGAGGGCATCGCGGAGGTTCTGGGCGTTTTTGAACGTGACGTTCCCGGCGAACGAGAGGTAGTACCCGGCGTCGGCGGCGATGCGGGCCATGTCGGCGGCCCCCGAGAAGCAGTGGAACACCGTGCGGTCGGGGGCGCCGACCCGGCGGAGGGTGGCCAGCACCTGGTCGTGGGCGTCGCGGTCGTGGATCTGCATGGCGATGCCGTGGCGCTTGGCCATGGCGATGTGCGCTTCGAAGCTCTCGTACTGCGCCGGCAGGCCATCGGGACCGGTGCGGAAGAAGTCGAGCCCGGTCTCGCCGATCGCGCGCACCCGCGGCTGCGCGGCGAGATCGTCGATGGCGGCGATCGCCTCGGCGAGCATGCCCTGCTCGGCATACGCCGGTGCCTCGTTGGGGTGGATCGCCACGGCAGCGAGCACCTGCGGGTGGGATGCCGCGGCCCACGCGGACCAGCGGCTGGAGTCGATGTCGCCACCGGCCTGCACCACGCCGATGACGCCGACCGCGGTGGCCCGCGCGAGCTGCTCGTCCAGACTCAGCCCGACCTCGCCGTCCTCGATCTCGAGGTGGGCGTGGTTGTCGTACACCGGCACCGCCAGCGGCTCAGGGGCGGGCGGATAGCTGACGTCGCGCGCACCTTTCTCGCGCTGCCGTGTGTACTGGCTGGGGTCGGTCATGCGCTCTGTTCGACGCGGGGGAACAGCGGCGCGAGCCCGCTGACCGAGGCGCCCGCGGGCAGCTGGCCCCAGGTGCCCGCAGCGCGGATCGGCTGGTCCTGGAGCGCGCCGAGGGTCGCTGCCGCGCCCAGGGCGTCCCACAGGATGCCGGTGGCGTGCGGCATGACCGGCGACAGCAGCACGGCGAGGGCGCGCAGGCCCTCTGCTGCGGTGTACAGCACCGTGCCGAGGCGCTCGCGCTGCGCGTCGTCCTTGGCCAGCGCCCACGGCTCGTTCTCGGTGATGTAGAGGTTCAGCGCGTCGACGATGGTCCAGATCGCGTTGATGGCCTCGTCGGGGCGGAACCGCTCCATGGCGGCATCCGCCGCGGTCGCGGCATCGGCGACGGTGCGCTGGATGTGCAGGTCGGCGTCGGTGTACTCGCCGGCCGGCGGGATGATCGCTTCGAAGTAGCGCTCGATCATCGCGACGGTGCGGGAGGCGAGGTTGCCGAAGCCGTTGGCGAGCTCGGCCTGGTAGCGGGCGGAGAGGTCCTCCCACGAGAACGAGCCGTCCTGGCCGAAGGCGATGGCCGAGAGGAAGTAGAACCGGTAGGCGTCGGAGCCGAACACGTCGGTGATCTCGGTGGGAGCGATGCCGGTGAGCTTGGACTTGGACATCTTCTCGCCGCCGACGAGCAGCCAGCCGTGGGCGAAGACGCCTCGGGGCACCTCGAGGCCGGCGGCCATCAGCATGGCCGGCCAGATGACGGCGTGGAAGCGCAGGATGTCCTTGCCGACGACGTGGTAGGCGGGCCAGCGGCGCTCGAACTGCTCGGGGTCGCTGCCGTAGCCGACGGCGGTGGCGTAGTTGAGCAGCGCGTCGACCCACACGTAGATGACGTGGGACTCGTCCCACGGCACCTTGATTCCCCAGTCGAACGTGGAGCGCGAGATGGAGAGGTCCTTCAGCCCGTTCTTGACGAAGGAGATGACTTCGTTGCGCGCCGAGTCGGGGCGCAGGAAGTCGGGCACCGTCTTGTAGAGCTCGAGCAGCTTGTCCTGGAACTCGCTGAGCTTGAAGAAGTAGTTCTTCTCCTGCAGCAGCTCCAGCGGCTTGGAGTGGATCGCACAGACCTTGAGACCTTCGAAGGCTCCGGTGCCGTCGACGATCTCGGACTCCGGCTTGAACTCCTCGCAGCCGACGCAGTACAGCGCCTCGTACTCACCGGCGTAGATGTAGCCCCGGTCGTACAGCGCCTGGAAGAAGACCTGCACGTTGCGCTCGTGGCGCTCCTGCGTGGTGCGGATGAAGTCGTCGTTGGCGACGTCGAGCGTCTCGAGCAGCGGGAACCACGACTCGGTGACGAGCTTGTCGACCCACTGCTGCGGGGTGACGCCGTTGGCGGCGGCGGCGCGCAGCATCTTCTGGCCGTGCTCGTCGGTGCCGGTGAGCATCCAGGTGTCGTCGCCGCCCTGGCGGTGCCAGCGGGCGAGGGTGTCCACCGCCACGGTCGTGTAGCCGTGACCGATGTGCGGCACGTCGCTCGGGTAGTAGATCGGCGTCGTGATGTAGAAGGATCGGCCTGAAGTCACCCGTCGATTCTAGGCGGGCCGCCGGCGCGGATGCCGACGGTTACGGCCGCGGTACCGGCCCCACCACGGGCGGCACCGGATACAGGCCCGCCTCGGGGTCGGCGGCGACCGGCGCCGTCGTCTGGCGACCGCGGTGGCCGCGCGACGGCTCGCGCCCCGGCCCCTTGCGCGGCACGGGTCGCCCGTCGAACGAGACGCCGCCGAGGGGATCACGCTTGTTCCGCAGGTCGGAGTCCCAGCCGAGACCGCCCGCCATCATGCGGCGCAGCCGCTTCACCGCGGTTTCGAGCCGGCGCAGGCCGTCGTTCGTGAGGAAGTACCAGCGCCACCGTTCGTCGGCGCGCACGTCGACGAACCCGGCATCCCGCAGGATGCGCAGGTGCCTGGAGACCGCGGTGCGCGAGATGCGGAACTCCCCGCCTACTGCGGCGGCGAGCTGGCCCGCGGTGTGCTCGCCGCTGGCCAGCACCTCGACCAGCCGCCGCCGCACGGGCTCAGCCATGGCCTCGAACGGGTTCACGTTCTGCGCGTGCGTGTCCATGGGCGCACGCTACGCGCGCCCCCCCGACACGAGGCGCGCCGGCGCCGCGGCCGAGCTTCCCTCGCCGACCGCCCTCGGAAAGCGCCGAGTTTCTCTCTTTTCGCCATGTGAGTTCCCGCTCACACGCGGTCCCCGCTCGCCCCGGGTAGCCGCCCGCGCCGGGTCTGCGCCCGGGCCGCAGCTGACTCGGCTGCGTGAGCGGGAACTCACATGGCCACAGCGCGCCCGCGCGGAGCCGGCTGAGGCGGCGGGACGGTTGTCGGAACAAGGCGGGACGGTTGTCGGAACAAGAGGCTCACGTCGCGCTGTGGAGAGGTCGCCCGCAACCTCGAGATGCGTGAGCGCGAACTCACATGGCGGATGGAGTCGCCGAGTCGCTGCGTCACCGAGGCGCCGAGTCGCCGGCGCGGCGAAGCCGACCCCGACTGACGTGCGACCGGGAACTCACATGAGAAATCGAGAGAACGTCGGCGGCAGGCGATCCTGCGGCGGCCGTCGCACGAACGGGACGGCAGGGAGCTCACGCGCGAGCGGCGGCGGTCAGGCGCTGTCGCGCACGATCAGCGTCGTCGGCAGCACCACATCGTCGCGCGGGATGCCATTGGTCACGTCGATGAGGATCTCGACCATCGCCCTGCTGATCTGCGCCCAGGGCTGGCGCATCGTCGTCAGCGGCGGGTCGTGCGTCTCGGCGAGGCCGGAATCGTCGAAGCCGGCGACGGCGATGTCCTCCGGCACCCGCAGTCCCGCGCGGCGTGCCGCCGCGATGGCGCCGACGGCCATGACGTCCGAGGCCGCGAACACCGCGTCGATGTCCGGTGCCCGCTCCAACAGCCGCGTCATCGCCTCAGCCCCCGCCTCCCGCGAGTACACGTCCTGCTCGACCAGCTCCGGGTCGAACCGGTCGCCCATCTCCTCCCGGAAGCCGACCAGGCGGTACCGGCCCCCGGAGGTGTCCTCGGGGCCCGTGATCACGGCGATCTTCCGGTAGCCGCGATCCATCAGGTGACGCGTCATCACGCGCGCCGACGCCACCTCGTCCACCGACACGGTGGGCACGTGGGCGCGGTACCCGAGCGGCACTCCGGTGCACACCGTGGGGACACCTGCGTCGATCAGCGACGCGAGCAGCGGATCCGACTCGTGCGAGGAGATCAGCAGCACGCCGTCGACGTGACCGGCGCTGACATAGTGCTCGACATTCGCCCGCTCGTCCGCCGTGTCGGCCACCAGCAGCACCAGCGTCATCGACCGCTGCGCCAGCGCCTCGGTCGCACCGCGCAGCAGCAGCGCGAAGGTGGGGTCCGAGAAGAGCAGGTGCTGCGGCTCGGTGAGCAGGAACGCCAGCGAGTTCGACCGACCGGTCGCCAGGCTCCGCGCGGCATGGTTCGCGGTGTAGCCGGTGCGGCGGATGGCATCCTCGACGGCCTGGCGCGCGTCCGGCGACACCCAGTGACCGCCGTTGATCACGCGCGACACGGTGCCGCGTGACACTCCGGCGGCCGCCGCGACGTCTCGGATCGTCGGGCGGCGGCGCATGTCGCTGCTCTCCTCCACGTGCAGGACTTTACCCCCGTCCCCTCCCGAACTGTGACCGGTCACAGTTCGGTAACGCTGAGCGATCTTCAATCCCCGGATCACGTAGGCTTGCCGACAACACCTGGGACCGGTCACAGCCCGACACTGCGGTCCCCTGACCCGAGGATGTGTTCCATGACCTCGACGCCTCGCTGGCCCGACATCGACGGCATCGCATACGGCGGTGACTACACGCCCGAGCAGTGGTCGCGCGAAACCTGGCGCGAAGACGTCGCGCTGATGCGTGAAGCAGGCGTGAACCTCGTGAGCATCGGCATCTTCTCCTGGGCCCTCCTGGAGACCAGCGAGGGCGTGTTCGACTTCTCCTGGCTCGACGAGGTCGTCGAGCTGCTGCACGCCAACGGCATCCGCATCGACATGGGGACCCCCACCGCCTCGCCGCCGGCCTGGTTCTTCGCCGAGCACCCCGACGCGCGGGTCATCACCCGCGACGGCGTGGTGATGGGTTTCGGAGCCCGTGGCATGGCCTCGCACTCCGCCCCGGCCTACCGCGAGGCCGCGGTGCGCATCGCCACCGAGCTGGCCAAGCGCTACGGGAACCACCCCGCTGTGGTGCTCTGGCACGTGCACAACGAGTACGGCGTCCCTGTGGGCGAGGACTACTCGCCGCACGCCGTCCGCGAATGGCGCCTCTGGCTGCAGCAGCGCTACGGCACCCTCGACGCGCTGAACTCGGCGTGGGGCACGGCCTTCTGGGGTCAGCACTACACCGACTGGGAGCATGTCGGTGCCCCCGCCGCCGCGCCCTCGGTGGTCAACCCCGCACAGCGCCTGGATTACGCGCGGTTCACCGACCACCAGCTGCGCGCCTGCTTCACCGCCGAGCGCGACGCGATCCGCGCGCACAGCGACCGTCCGGTCACCACCAACTTCATGGCTAACCAGCACAACGGCTGCGACCTGTGGGCGTGGGCACGCGAAGTCGACGTGGTCTCGGACGACCATTACCTCTGGGCCGCCGATGAAGAGGGCGAGATCGGCCTGGCCATCGCCGCCGACCTGACCCGCTCGGTCGCCGGCGGCGCGCCCTGGATCCTCATGGAGCACTCCACCTCCGCCGTGAACTGGCAGCCCCGCAACATCGCCAAGCGGCCCGGCGAGATGGCACGCAACTCCCTCATCCACTTCGGCCGCGGCGCCGACGGCATCCTCTTCTTCCAGTGGCGCGCCTCGCGCTCGGGCGCCGAGAAGTTCCACTCCGCGATGCTCCCCCACGCCGGGACGGACTCGCGTGTGTGGCGGGAGGTCGTCGACCTCGGCGCCAAGCTGAGCGCCCTCGGCGAAGCGCGCGGATCCCGCGTGCACGCCGACGTGGCGATCCTGTGGGACTTCGAGTCGTTCTGGGCCCAGGACCTCGAATGGCGTCCTTCGGAGGACGTCGGCCACGATGAGCGCATCCGCGCGTATTACGAGCGGCTGTGGCGCGACGGGATCACCGTCGACTTCGCCCTCCCCGGCCAGGACCTCTCCGGGTACAAGCTCGTCATCGCCCCGGCGCAGTACATGCTGAGCCGCTCCGACGCCGACAACCTCAACCGGTACGTCGAGGCCGGCGGCACACTGCTGGTCTCGTTCTTCTCCGCCGTCGTCGACGAGCACGACGCCGTCCACACCGGCGGCTTCGCCGCCCCCCTCGAGCCGGCGCTCGGCCTGCGCGTGGAGGAGCACCTGCCGTTGCGCGAGGGCGCCACGGCAGCGATCGAATTCGACGGCGCCACCCTCGCCGCAGATGTCTGGCAGGAAGACCTGACACTGTCGGGAGCCGAGGTGCGGGCGACCTACCTCGAGGGTCCCGCCGCCGGCGCCCCCGCCGTCACCCGCCACCCGCACGGACAGGGCGTGGGCTGGTACGTCAGCACCCGCCCCGACGCCGCCGGTCTGGCCGCTATCATGACCGCGGTGTACGCCGATGCGGGCGTCACCCCCGCAGACCTGCCTGCAGGTGTCGAGATCGTTCGGCGTCGCAGCGAGAGCGCCGAATACACCGTTGCCGTCAACCACGGCGCCGAACCCGTTTCCCTGCCCGCAGATGGGGTCGACCTCCTGACGCGGCGCGAGATCGGGGGCATGCTGGAACTAGCGGGTGGCGGCGTTGTCGTCATCCGCACAGAGGCACAGCACACTCCGCACTGAGAGATGTACCCGTTGCGGCCACCCGGCCCAACACCCACCACCGGTCGTAACGGCGCGACCTCAGCTGAGGCCAGCCAGGATCGACCACCCACGGAAGGAAAATCCATGCGCAAGTTGGGAATCGGAGTCGTCGCGATCGCGTCGACCGCCGTCCTGCTCGCCGGCTGCGCCGGCGGCGGCTCCACGGAGGAGGCCGACGAGACCACCGACGGTTCGGGTGCAGTCCTGACCGTCTGGACCGACGAGAACCGTGAGCCTGCCATCGAAGCCGCCGCAGCGGCCTTCGAGGAGGAGACCGGCGCCAAGATCGAACTGGTCCAGAAGAACTTCGAGGACATCCGCGCCGACTTCATCGCGCAGGTTCCGACAGGCGAGGGCCCGGACATCACGATCGGCGCACACGACTGGCTGGGCGCCCTCGTGGCCGCCGGCGTCGTGGACACCGTCGACCTGGGCGACAAGGCCGACTCGTTCGAGCAGGTCGCCATCGACGCGATGACCTACGAGGGCCAGCTGTACGCCCTGCCCTACTCGCTCGAGACGATCGCGCTCATCCAGAACACCGACCTGGTCGGCGAAGAGGCTCCGGCCACGTGGGACGACATGGTCGCCGCCGCGCAGGCGGCCGGCGCGGAGCGCCCGATCGTCATCAACACCGCCGGCCAGACCGGTGACGCCTACACGATGTACGGCTTCCAGACCTCGTTCGGCGCCCCCGTCTTCCTGCAGGACGACACCGGCTCGTACACCACCGAGGTCGGCATGGGCGGCGCGCCCGGTGAGGCGTTCGCCACGTGGCTCGGCGCCAACGGCGCCAACGGCACCGGCATCATCTCCACCACGATCGACTACGACACCAACAACGAGCTGTTCGCGTCCGGCCAGGCCGCGTACACCGTTCAGGGCCCGTGGGCGATCGAGGCGCTGACCGCCGATGGCGTCAACGTCACGGTCAACCCGATCCCGTCCGCCGGTGGCGAGACCGCCGCTCCGTTCGTGGGCGTGCAGGGCTTCTACCTCAGCTCGCAGAGCGAGAACGCGCTGCTGGCCCAGGAGTTCCTGACGAACTACCTCGCCACCCCCGAGGCGCAGAAGGCCCTGTACGAGGCCGACCCGCGCATCCCGGCGTGGAGCGAGCTGGCCGAGGAGGTCTCGAGCGACCCGATCATCGGTGGTTTCGTCGCCTCGTCGCAGAACGGCGTCCCCATGCCGTCCATCCCCGAGATGGGTTCGGTCTGGGATCTGTGGAACGCCGCACAGGTTCAGATCATCGGTGGCGCCGACCCCGTGTCGACGTGGAACCAGATGGTCGCTGACGTCGAAGCAGCCATCGGCTGACACCCCGCGGGGCGGGAGGCTCACGTCTCCCGCCCCGCACCCCTCTCGCCACCGCGAGTCCCCGATGCAGGAGAAGCACATGTCGGTCCCGCAGGAAAAAGCCGCCGCACCAGCGCCGCAGCTGTCCTCCCCCTCCCTGACCCCCCGAGGCGAGTCGCACGCGCGCAACTGGCGCGGCATCGGCTGGGGATTCGTCGTCAAGCTCCTGCTGATGGCGGTGGTCAACGCCTTCGGCATCATGGCCGCGATCAGCGCCGTGCGCGCGGAGTCGTGGCTGGTGCTGTCGGTGTCGATCCTGCTGCTGGTCGCCGCGAACGTGGTCTACTTCACCAAGCGCGCGCTGCCGCTGAAGTACCTGCTGCCCGGCCTGATCTTCCTGCTGCTGTTCCAGGTGTTCATCTTCGTGTACACCGCCTACATCGCGTTCACCAACTACGGCAGCGGTCACATCGGCTCGCAGGAGCAGGCCGTGAACGCCGCCCTGATCCAGGGCGAGCGCCGCGTGGACGGCTCCCCCACCTTCCCGCTGACCATCATCGAGCGCGGCGGTGAGTACGGCTTCGCGATCGTCGACGACGGTGACGTTTTCGCAGGCGATGCCGACGAGCCGCTGAGCGAGGTCGACGACGCCGTCATCGGCGCGGCCGGCAACGCCACCGAGGTGCCGGGCTGGAACGTCGTCCCGCGCGCCGAGCTGCTCACCGACCAGGCGCTGCAGAAGACGGTGCAGAGCCTGCGCGTGCCCGTGTCGGATGACCCGAACGACGGGTCCATCCGCACCCGTGAGGGCACCACCGGCGCGGTCTACGAATCGACCCTCGTGTGGGACGAGGACGCCCAGACCATCACCGACACCACCAGCGGCACGGTGTACTCCGCGAACGACCGCGGCAGTTTCGTCGCCGATGACGGCACCGCGCTCACCACCGGCTGGTACGTCAACGTCGGCTTCGACAACTTCGTGCGCCTGTTCACCGAGCCGAGGCTGGTGCAGCCGCTGCTGATGGTCGCCGGCTGGACGTTCGCCTTCGCCATCCTCTCCGTGGTGCTGAGCTTCGGGGTCGGGTTGCTGTTCGCCCTGATCTTCAACGATCCGCGCGTGCGCGGCCGGAAGTGGCTGCGGACGCTGTTCATCCTCCCGTACGCCTTCCCGGCATTCATGTCGGCGCTGCTGTTCCGCGGCATGTTCAACGCCGAGTTCGGCGTGATCAACGACCTGTTCTTCTTCGGCGCCGAGATTAACTGGCTCGGCGACCCGTGGCTGGCGCGACTGGCGGTGCTGTGGGTGAACCTGTGGCTCAGCTACCCGTACTGGTTCCTGGTGTGCACGGGCGCGCTGCAGGCGCTTCCCGCCGACACGCTGGAGGCTGCGTCGCTGGACGGCGCCGGCCGGTTCCGGCAGTTCCGCTCCATCGTGCTGCCGCTGCTGCTGGTCTCCACGGCGCCGCTGCTGATCTCTTCCTTCGCGTTCAGCTTCAACAACTTCACGATCATCTACATGTTCAACAACGGCGGACCGGCCATACCGGGTGCGCCGTACGCGCTCGGATCGACGGACATCCTCATCTCGGCGATCTACGACATCGCCGGCATCTCGGGCGGCGCGGCCGATTACGGCCTGGCCAGTGCCCTGTCGATCATCATCTTCATCATCGTCGGCGCGATCTCCGCCCTCGCCTTCCGACAGACCCGCAAGCTCGAGGAGTACCAGTGATGTCCGCCACGACTGAGCAGGCTGTTCCCCCCACCCGCGCCGACGAGCGCCAGGCCGACCAGCGGCGCGCCGGTCAACGGCGTCGCTGGCTCGCGGAGGTCGGCTGGAAGTACATCGTCGCCGTGGCGATCATCTTCTACGCCTGCTTCCCGCTGGTGTACGTGCTGTCCGCCTCGCTGAACCCCCGCGGCACGCTCTCGGCGGCCAACGCGCTGTTCAGCGCCTTCGACCTGTCCAACTACATGGCGCTGGCCGACACGAAGTACTGGGCGTGGGCGGGCAACACCCTGATCGTCGCCGGCGTCTCGTCCGTCGGTGCGGTGGTCATGGGCGCCGCCGCCGCCTACGCGTTCTCGCGCTTCCGCTTCAGCGGCCGCCGCGTCGGCCTGACGACGCTGCTCATCGTGCAGATGTTCCCGCAGGCCCTGGCGTTCGTGGCCATCTTCCTCATGCTGCTGACCCTGGGCGAGGTCATCCCCGCCCTCGGACTCAACTCCAAGATCGCGCTGATCTGCGTGTACCTCGGTGGCGCGCTGGGGACGAACACCTTCCTCATGTACGGGTTCTTCAACACGATCCCGGTGGAGATCGACGAGTCGGCGAAGATCGACGGCGCCACGCACGCGCAGATCTTCTGGCAGCTGATCATCCCGCTGGTGACGCCGATCCTCGCCGTGGTCGCCCTGCTGGCCTTCATCTCCGCGTTCGCCGACTTCATCATCGCCAAGATCGTGCTCGTCTCCGAGGATCAGTGGACGCTGGCGGTGGGCATGTACCAATGGGTGTCCAACCAGCTGTCATCGAACTGGGGCCTGTTCGCCGCCGGTGCGGTGCTCGCCTCGATCCCGGTGCTGGCGCTGTTCCTGTCGCTGCAGCGCTACATCGTCGGCGGCCTCACCGCCGGCGCCGTCAAGGGCTGACCGGCACCACCGCGGCACTGGCCGCTCGCACCGGGCTCAGCCCGCGCTGCGGGCGGCCAGTGCCGCTTGGTACAGGTCGCGGGAGGACAGCCCGGATGCCGCGGCGACCTGGCCGGCGGCATCCTTGAGACGCACCCCGTCGGCGACGAGTTCCTGCACGTGTGCGAGGGCGGCCGCGGGGTCGGTGGCACGGGCGGGGGCTCCGCCCACCACCACGACGATCTCGCCGCGCACGCCCTCCTGCGCCCACGCCGTCAGCGCGGCCAGCGGGCCACGCACGACCTCCTCGTGCAGCTTCGTCAGTTCACGGCACACCGCGGCCGGCCGGTCATCTCCGAAGGCGGTCGCCATCGCGGCGAGCGTGGTCGCCAGGCGCGAGGGCGCCTCGAAGAACACCAGCGTGCGGGGCTCGGCGGCCAGAGCGCCGAAGAACGACGCGCGCTCCCCCGCCTTGCGCGGTGGGAACCCCTCGAACGCGAATCGGTCGGTGGGAAGCCCGCTCACCGCGAGCGCGGTGAGCACGGCGCTCGGCCCGGGAAGCGCCGTGACCGTCACCCCCTGCGCCGCCGCCTCGGCGACCAGGCCGTAGCCGGGGTCGCTGACGGTGGGCATGCCGGCGTCGCTGAGCACGAGCAGGTCCTCGTCACGCGCGAGCGCGACCAGCTCCGCCGCCCGCGCCTTCTCGTTGTGGTCGTGCAGGGCGATCAGGCGCGGCCGGTTGGTCACCCCCAGTGCCGCCAGCAGCCGCTGCGTGGTGCGGGTGTCCTCCGCGGCGATCACCTTCGCCGTCTCGAGCGCCTCCACCAGCCGTCGCGTGGCGTCGCCCAGATTGCCGATCGGAGTCGCCGCGAGGATGATCATCGAGCCAGCATAAGGTGGTCTGCGTGACCGCCCCGACGCTGCTGACTTCGGTGCCGTCGTGGGACGAGCGCCTGCTGTCGCGGGTCTCCGGCGACCCTCGCGTGCGCAGACTGCTCGGCTGGATCCTGCCGCTGACGATCACGCTGCTCGCCGGCATCCTGCGCCTGACGAACCTGGGGCACCCGCACGAGATCGTCTTCGACGAGACCTACTACGTCAAGGACGCCTGGAGCCAGTGGAATCTCGGCTACCCGGCGACCTGGCCGGAGGATGCCGACGCCGCCTTCGCCGCGGGACGCACCGACACCTTCACCGACATCGGCAGCTTCGTCGTGCATCCCCCGCTGGGCAAGGCCATCATCGGCGCCGGCATGGCGCTGTTCGGCCCGGCCTCGTCGTTCGGGTGGCGGGTGGGGGTGGCCCTGGCCGGCACCGCCGCGGTGCTGGTGCTCTTCCTGCTCGCCCGCACCCTCACCCGCTCCCTCGTGGTCGCCTCCGTCGCCTCCACCCTCATGGCCGTGGACGGGCTGGCGATCTCGATGAGCCGCGTCGCGCTGCTGGACACGCCGCTGATGCTGTTCGTGCTGCTGGCGTTCTGGTTCGCGCTGCGCGACAGGCTCGGCCACCTCGACCGGCTCGCCGAGACGATCGCCGTCCGCACGCTCGACGGCGGCCCGCCGGTGTGGGGTCCGGTGCTGTGGAACCGGCCGTGGCTGGTCGCGGCAGGGGTGGCTGCCGGCGCCGCGACGGCGGTGAAATGGTCGGGGCTGTGGGTGCTCGCGGCGATCGGGATCTACGCCGTGGTCACCGACGCGCTCGCCCGGCGGCGGGCGGGCGTGTGGCAGTGGCCGGCGGATGCCGTGCGCCAGGGCGCCGCGGCCTTCCTGCTGCTCGTCCCCCCGGCGGCGGCGGTCTACCTCGCCTCGTGGGCGGGGTGGCTGGCCACCGACGGCGGATACGGCCGCGACGCCGCGACGGATTCACCGGCCACGGGCGCGTGGGCGTGGGTGCCCCTGCCGCTGCAGAGCCTCTGGCGCTATCACGAGGGGATGTATGCGTCGGCCGCGGGCATGGAGACCCCCCACGGCTACGCGAGCCCCGCCTGGCAGTGGCCGCTGCTGCTGCGCCCGACGTCGATGTACGCCCACCGCACCGACGACGGCGACGCGGGCTGCCATGCGGCAGGCGGGTGCATGGAGGTCGTCTACAGCATGCCGAACCCGCTGGTGTGGTGGGCGTCGATGGCGGCGGTGCTGTTCCTCGTCTGGCGATTCGCGGTGCGCCGCACCTGGCGCGATGCGTTCGTGCTCACCGGCATCGCGGCGACCTACGTGCCCTGGCTGCTGTACCCGCAGCGCACCGTCTTCCAGTTCTACACGGTGGTGATCCTGCCCTTCGCGCTGATCGCACTCGCCCTCGCGCTGCAGGCACTGGCGCATCCGCCCGGGGCCGACGCCCGCCGACGACGCATCGGGCGGCGCGCGGTGGCGGTGTTCCTGGTAGTCGCCCTGCTGGTGGCGGCGTTCTGGTATCCGCTCGTCGCGGCGATCAGCGTGCCATGGGACTTCTGGCGTCTGCACAACTGGATGCCGACCTGGATCTGATCCGCCCAGGCGTCCCCCGTAGGGTGGGAGACGTGTTCAGCTACAGCGTGCCCCCGCCGTCGGCTGCGGCCGGCTTCGGCATGGTCGCCGACCGGTTCCTGCTGATGACCGACGCGACGGTGGGCGAGGCCCGTGCCCGTGACCTGTTCCAGATCCTCAGCGCGTCCGATGCCGCCCTCGAAGACGTCCTCGCCGCCCTCGCCGCCCCGGGCATCGAGCACCTGCCCGACTTCGCCCTCGTCGAACTCGTCGACGCGCGCACCAGCTCGGTGAGTGTCGCGGTGCGCGGTGCTGCCGCGGCGACGCTGCACGGCCGGGAGCGCACGAGGATCTCCGGCCCCGGGGTCGGAACGTGGGTCGAAGCCGCCGCGCAGCAGGTCAGCGGCATGGCGCTCACGCTGCACGACGGCGCGTCAGCGGCGTCGCTGCCGCTCGGCCGCGGCGTGGTGCGCACCGACCGCGTGCAGTGGGGCGAGATCCCGCAGGCGGGTTCCGTGGCCGCGCCGCCCGCCCCGGCGGCGACCGCGCAGGAGGCACCCGCCTCGGACCTGCCCGCGTGGGTGGGCGACGTCGGTGCCGACGCCGCGGGCCAGACCACCGCGTTCGATCGCGACGAGCTCGCCGCGCTCGTCGCCGCGGCCGCACCGGTGCACCAGCCGCCGCGGGTGCCGCACGCGGCGGCGCCCCGCCGGTTCGTGCTCACCTTCGACGACGGGCGGGAGCTCCCGCTGGAGCTGCCCGTGGTGCTCGGCCGTGCGCCGCGGCCGTCCGCCCATCCGGGTGCGCGGCTGGCAGCGCTGCCCTCACCGCGACGGGAGGTCTCCGGCACGCACGCGGAGGTCTATCTGGAGGGCGATCAGCTGGTCGTGCGGGACCTCGACTCCACCAACGGCACGGTGGTGCGCCACGCCGACGGGTCGGCGATGCTGCTGCGCGGCGGAGCGGTCGCCCGTCTCTCCGAGGGAGCGGTGCTGGACATCGGCGACGGCAACGTGGCGCGCTTCCGAGCCGCGCCGTGACGACGCCGATCGATCGCCCGCTCACCCGTGGCCATGTGAGAAACTTCTCAGGAAGTCGACGATCCGGGGGGCACCGGCTTCGAGGTGGCGCGCCCCCGTCCATCCAGAGCAGCGAGGTGAGCGGTGGCTAACAGGCTTCCTTCCGCGCCTCCCGTGCTGGCCGGATTCACCTACGTGCGACCGCTGGGCACCGGCGGATTCGCCGACGTGTTCCTGTTCGAGCAGAATCTGCCGCGCCGTCCGGTGGCGGTGAAGGTGCTGCTGAAGGACATCGTCGATGAGGGCCTGCTGCGCATGTTCAACACCGAGGCCGACGTCATGGCCCGCCTGAGCTCGCATCCGTCGATCCTCACCATCTTCGAGGCCAGCATCTCGGCCGACGGGCGGCCGTACCTGGTCATGGAGTACTGCCCCACGTCGCTGACCAACCGCTACCGCCGCGAGGTCATGCCGGTGGAGGAGGTGCTGCAGCTGTCGGTGAAGATCGCCTCCGCCCTCGAGACCGCGCACCGGTCGGGGCTGCTGCACCGTGACATCAAGCCGTCGAACATCCTGGTCACCGCCTTCGGCTCGCCCGTGCTGAGCGACTTCGGCATCGCCGCTGCCGTCAACGGGCGCAGCGGTGTCGACGAGGTCTTCGCGATGAGCGTGCCGTGGAGCGCTCCCGAGATCGTCGACGAGAAGGTGTCCGGCTCCATTCCCGCCGAGATCTGGGGCCTGGGCGCGACGGTGTACTCGCTGCTCGCCGGGCGCAGCCCCTTCGAACGCGCCGGGTCGGGTCAGAACTCCCGTGACCAGTTGAAGGCGCGCATCCGTCGCGCCGCGTACACGCCGATCAGCCGCCCGGACGTGCCGCCGGCGCTGGAGGCGACGCTCGCTCGTGCCATGAGCAAGGATCCCGCCGCCCGCCATGCGTCCGTTGCGGAGTTCGCCCGCGAGCTCCAGGCCACCCAGCACGAGATGGGGCTGGCGCACACCCCTCTCGACGTCGCAGTGGACGAGTGGGCGATGGCGGGGGTCGCCATCGATTTCCAGGACGATCGGGCGCGCGGGCCGGTGCGCCCGACCGTCGAGCGGCCCACGCGGCGCCCGGGGCGCGACGCGCCGGCACGCCGAGCCCGCCACGAGGGCACGGTGCTCGCCGGATCCGGTGGCCGCCGCGACGGCGCGACCCGCATCTTCCTGCTCGCATCGGGAGTCGCCCTGCTCGTCGCCGGCAGCGCCGTGACCGCGTTCCTCGTGCTGGCGGGGGGCCGCTGAGGTGGCCTCCCCGACCTCCCGCCGCAGTCGCAGCGGAAACTGGATCGGCGCCGCCGGCGTCGCGGCCGTCGTGGCGCTCGTCGCGACGCTCGCCGCTGTCTGGCCGGGTTACGACGCGCAGCAGACGCCGCTGGACGACGCCACGGTGTGGGCCATGCAGAACGGGTCGGGCAGCGGCTACGCCCGCGTGAATCTCGAGCTGGCGGAGCTGGACACCGTCAAGCAGGTGGAGAACGGCACCACCCTCGCCCAGGACGGCGCCCATCTCTTCGTCTACAGCGACGGCGCCACCCAGTTCGCCGATGTCGACCCGGCGACCCCTGCCGACCTCACCTCCGACTCGGACGACGCCTTCGCGCCCACCCCGCCGGGAACGGTCGACATCGCCGCCGCAGGAGACTTCCTCGCGTACCGCACCGACTCCGGCGAGGTCTTCGCGGCGACCCTCTCCGGTGACGGTCGGACCATCCTGGTCGACCCGTATGCGGGCGCTGAGGTCGCGGAAGGCGAGGAGCGCCCGCGCTTCGTCGCGGGGGCCGTCGCGGTCGACGCCACCGGCATCCTCTATGCCTACTCGCCCACCGAGCGCCGGGTGGTGCGCGCCGATGCCGCCACCGGCCGCGTGCTCGGAGAGGACGACGCCGTCCACTCCCCCGCCGATGCACGGCTCACCGCCGTCGCGGGCCGATGGGCGCTGCTGGATGCCGCGTCGGGCGAGCTGTCCGTGCGGGGCGCCGACGACACCGTCGCCACCGACGCCGCGACCGGCGCGGTGGTGCAGCAGCCGGCGGCCGACGGCGATGCCGTCTACATCGCCGACCAGAGCGGCCTGATCCGGGTGCCTCTGGACTCGCTGTCACCGACGCGCGCCTTCGCCGAATCGGGCCTGGGCGTCCCGGTGGCGCCGACCGAGCTGGACGGCGTCGTCCATGCCGCCTGGCTCGCCGAAGGCGAGAGCGCCGGCACCCTGTGGTCCAGCGCAGCCGACGGGGCAGTCGTGCTCGACTACGCCGGCGGCGACATCGGCGAGGGCATCGATCCCGTGTTCGTCGGCAACGGCACACGCCTGGCACTGAACGAACGCCGATCCGGCTGGGTGTGGACGGTGCCCGACGGCGCCCTGGTGAGCTCGTCGCAGGCGTGGAACCTGGACGAGCCGAGCCAGATCGAGCAGGCGGACGACGTCGAATCCGAGCGTGTGCTGGAGCCGAAGCCCCCCGTGGCCGTCGACGACGCGTTCGGGGTGCGGGCGGGCTCCGTGGCGGTGCTGCCTGCGCTGCTGAACGACCACGACCCCAACGAGGACGTGCTCTCCATCGATCCCGCATCGATCGAGCAGCCCGACCCGGCGTTCGGCACGGTGTCGCTCGCGGGCGCCCACCAGCAGCTCGTCATCGACGTGGCACCCGGCGCCAGCGGATCGGCGACCCTGCGCTACCGGGCCACGGACGGCACCACGGTCGGCGGCCTGCTCTCGGAGCCGGCGACGGTGACGATGACCGTCGCCCCGGCGTCGCAGAACACCGCGCCGGTGTGGTGCGGTGTGGAGGGCTGCCTGTCGACCTGGCCGTCGCCGACGGTCTCCCCGGGGGGCACCGTCTCGGTGGACGCGCTCGAGGGCTGGGTCGATCCCGAGGGCGACCCGATCTATCTCGCCGGCGCGGTGCAGGACTCCGTCGGCGGCAGTGTGACGACCGCGCCGTCGGGCACGCTCACCTACCAGCATCCCGATCCCAACGCCGCCGATGCCCTCACGGTCACCGTCGGCGTGACCGTCTCCGACGCGTTCGGCGCCACCGCCGAGCGCCCGCTCAGCATCGCCGTGACCCCCACCCCAGACCTCACCGCGGAGTCGTTCGCGATGACGGGGGTCGCGGGCGAACCGGTCGCGATCGACGTGGCCCCGTACGTCACGGGTTCGCGCGGCACGCTGACGCTCGCCAAGGCGGTCGCACTGGACGAGGCCCGCGCCGGCGTCACGGTCAATCCGACCGGGCTGAGCATGGTGTTCACGGCCGCCGAAGCCGGGTCGTACGTCGTGCCCTACACGGTGCGCGACGAGGCGGGCGAGGTCTCGGCGACCGTGCGCGTGACGATGACGGCACCCGACGCCGCGACGATCGCCACCCCGCCGCTCACCGCCTTCGTGCGCCCGAACGAGGATGCCACCGTCGACGTCTTCCCGGCGGTGTCGAACCCCGCGGGCCTGGTGCTGCTGGTCAGCGATCTGCGGCCCCAGAGCGACGCGCAGGCCACCCTCGGCGTGGACCTCGTCGGCCAGAGCATGCTGCGGGTGAGTGGCTCGACCGACGACGGCCGGCCCGGCCGCCTGGGCGTGGTGCGCTATACGGTCTCGGACGGGAGCGGCTCCCCGCAGGCGACCGCTCGAGGCGAACTGACGGTGATCCTCCTGCCCGCCCCCGCCGCCGACCCGCCGATCGCCGTGGACGACGCGGTCACCGTGCGCGCCGGGGCGCAGATCGACATCCCCGTGCTCGCCAACGACAGCGCGCCGGCGGGCGCGGTCATCGCCGTGGATCCCTCCCGGGTCGTCAACGAGTCCGGCGCCGGGCTCGCCTTCGCCACGGGGCGGCTGCTGCGCTACCTCGCTCCCACGGAGCCGGGCGTCTACGGCGTGGGCTACACGATCTTCCGCCTGGGCTTCCCCGACGTCGTCGACAGCGCGCGTGTGATCATCACCGTGGTCGGCGAGGAGACCAACCAGCCGCCGGTGCCGCGCACGCTCGAGGGGCGCGTGCTCAGCGGGGAGACCGTGCGCATCCCCTTCAGCTCCTTCGAGGTGGACCCCGACGGCGACGCGGTCACACTGGATCGCATCACGACCCAGCCCGATCAGGGCTCGGCGACCATCTCCGCCGAGGGCGACGCGATCGTCTACACCAGTCCCGAGGCGTTCAGCGGCCAGGTGCGCTTCGGCTATCAGGTGCGCGACGCGCAGGGGGCGACCGGAACGGCAGACGTGCGTGTGGGGGTGCTGGACGCCCAGTCCGATCCGAGCCCGGTGACCTACAGCGACTACATCCAGGTCCAGGCGGGTCCGGACAGCACGGCACTGGTGCAGCCGGCCGACAACGACATCGATCCCGCCGGCAGTGCGCTCGAACTGGTGTCTGTGGAGCCGGTGGCTACGGCCGGCACCGCGGAGTACGACGCGCTCGCGGCACGGCTGGTCGGCGTCGACGACGGCCGCGTGACTCTGCAGGCAGGCGAAGAGCTCGGGACGTTCTCGTATTCCTACACGGTGCGCAACGACAGCGGTGACACCGCGATCGGGCTGATCGTGCTCAAGGTCGTGCGCAGTCCCGTGCCGGACCACCCCGTGGTGCGCGACACCGCGCTGACGGTGGAGACGCGCGAGGCGTTCCCCCGCGGCGTGGACGTGCTCACCGGCAAGGTGTCCTGGAGCACCGGCGACGTCGACGGCCTGCGCCTGTCGCTGTGGGGCGCACCGGACGGGATCGAGGTGGACGGCCGGCGCATCTCCGGTCCGATCCCCGAGGAGACGCTGCTGATCCCGTTCGAGGTCTCCGGAACCTCCTTCGACGGCACCGAGGTCACCTCCTACGGCTTCCTGCGCGTCCCCGGCGACCGCGACGTGCGGCTGAGCCTGCGCAGCACCATGGCGACGGTGACCGTGCAGGAGAACGAATCGGTGCAACTCGATCTCGCGGACGCGGTCGCCGTGCCTGCGGGCCAGACGCTCCAGGTCGACGGTGCCGCCGTGCGGGTGAGCGGCGCGCGCGTGAACGCGAGCTGCGCACTCGTGGCGGGGACGACCGTGCGCTACGACGCGGGCGCCGGAACGCCGTGGACCGACAGCTGCGTGGTGCCGGTCAAACTCGGCATCCAGGACGAATACACCTTCCTCACGGTGCGGGTGCTGGTCGAGGCGGCGAGCCCGCAGCCGGTGCTGCGCAGCGCCTCCCTCGGCATCAGCCCGGGCGAGACGGCCGAGTACGACCTGCGTGACATGGTCGGCTGGGCCGGCCGTGAGGACTGGAATGCGCTGTCGTACTCCGCCGTGCACCGCGGCGACCAGTTCACGGTGACCCAGTCCGGGTCGGCCCTGACGATCGCCGCACGCGACACCGCACGCCCCGGGCGCGAGGAGTCGGTCGTCATCACGCTGCCCAGCCACCCCGATGCCGCCGCCGCGAGCCTCATCCTCACGGTCGGCCCGGCCCCGTCCGCGCTTCCCAAGGGCGGCTCCGCCGTGGCGCCGTGCTCGCAGTCCGGTGGGGCGACCTCCTGCACGATCTCGGTGATCGGCGCACCGGGCGAGGTGAACCCGCTCCCCGGCACGCCGCTGACGCTCGTCTCCGCGAGCGGCCCGGCGAACTGCCCCGGGGTGACCTTCTCCGTCGCCGGCGACCGCGCCGTGCGCGCGACCTGGGCCGCGGATGCGGCGGGTGCGGCGGACTGCACCGGGTCGTTCGTGGTGCAGGATGCCCAGGGCCGCCAGTCCAGCGGCGACCGCAACGGACAGGTGATCCTCGACCTGCAGGGCCTGCCGGCCAACCCGGCGCGCCTGGACTGGACGAGCTTCACCGGCACCTCGGTCACCCTGCGCGTGATCTCCGATGCGGCGTCCTATCCCGCGGTGGAGGGCTACCGCATCAGCACGGGTGGCCGCATCGTGGCGACGTGCGCCGCGTCGGGAGAGTGCCCGGCCATCGAGGCCCCCGTCGGCGAGCGCATCTCCTACGAGGCCCGCGCCTTCAACGCCGTGGGCGAGTCCCGCCGCGGGGTGGCGACCACCGCGTCGGCGTACCGGGTGCCCGCAGCCCCGACCGGCGCGGAGGTGACGCCCACGCCCAACGGCACGGCGGGTGGCATCGCCACGATCACCGTCACCGGCGTCGACTCGAGCACCGGATTCGTCCGGCTGGCCGGCGGCGCCGGCGGCGAGGTCACCCAGCCGGTGGAAGGCGGTCGCGTGGTCTTCCGCGACTACAACGTCGGCTCCAACGCCCCCACCCCGCTCACGGCGACCCCGCTCACGCGCTTCGAGGTGCCGACGATCCCCGGCGGGTCGCAGTCGGGCGGCTCGTACCAGTTCTCGGCCAGCGGCATCGGCGCGCCGACACTCGGTCTCGGCGTGACCGCGTCCACGAACGGCCGTCCCGGCACCGTCACCGCCACCGCGCGCGTCACGCCCAACGGTGTCGGCGACCAGCTGCAGGTCGGGTTCGTCGTGAGCGGTCGGTGCGAGCCGAGCGAGGGCATCGACCCCGCCGGCGGCACGGTCACGCGTGTCTTCGAGGACCAGCCGCTGTGGCGCCCGGTCACCGTCGTGGCGTGCGCGGTCACGCTGCGCGGCGGCGACCGGTTCGGGGTGACCGAGGCCACCGGCACGGCCACTCCCGTGGCGGGGATCGACCTGCCGAGCGGCGCGGCGCTCTACACGATCGACGGCGCGTACAGCCGTTCCGGCAGCCAGTACACGTGGGACCGGCTGTCCGCCGTGCCGCGCCTGTCCGTGACCGCGCCGTTCGAGCTGCGCTACCGCGCGGGCGACGTCGAGACGACCGACTTCGGCGCCCTGTTCAGCCTCGGCGTCCCGCCCGGACCGATCGGCGCCTTCGCGTGCAATGCGGTCTTCGGGTGCAGCGCCCCCGCCGTGCCGGTGGTCGCCACCGGCGCCGCCTACACCGCGCGGGCAACCTTCCCGGAGCGGTGCCTCAGCCAGGATCCGGCCCCGGCGCCCACCGTGCTGGCGAACCCCGCGGATCGCGCGTGGTCGGTGACCTCGACGACGGATGCCGCAGGCGTCGTCACCCACACCTACTCGCTGCGCTGGCAGGGCGCTCTCGCCGGCCTCGACGACGTCACCGGGCACACCGTCACCTGCGACCCTCCGCCCGCGCCCGAGCCCCCGCCGGCACCCCAGCCCCCTCCGGCTCCGCCCGGCGACACCACCCCGTGACCCGCGCCCTCACCCCCCTCGAGAGGACCCCATGACCATCACCGCCGAGCAGACCGACAGGTTCCGCGACACCTTCGCCCAGCTCGTCGACAACGTCGAGCAGGTCGTGCTCGGCAAGCGGCACGTGATCGAGCTGGCGTTCACGGCCATGATCTCCGAGGGCCACCTGCTGCTGGAGGACTTCCCCGGCACCGGCAAGACCTCGCTGGCGCGCGCCATGGGGCAGAGCGTGAACGGGACGAGCACCCGCATCCAGTTCACCCCCGACCTGCTGCCGGGCGACGTCACCGGCATCACCGTGTACGACCAGCGCCGCGGGGAGTTCGACTTCCACCAGGGTCCGGTGTTCGCCAACATCCTGCTGGCCGACGAGATCAACCGCGCGTCGCCGAAGACCCAGTCCGCGCTGCTGGAGGTCATGGAGGAGGGGCAGGTCACCGTCGACGGGATCACCCGCCCGGTGGGCGTGCCGTTCCTCGTCGTGGCGACGCAGAACCCCGTGGAGCAGGCGGGGACGTATCGGCTGCCGGAGGCGCAGCTGGACCGCTTCCTGCTGAAGACATCGCTCGGCTACCCCGACCACGCGTCGACCGTGCGGATCCTCGAGGGCAGTGGCACGGCGCGGCGCGAGGTCGACCCCGTCGTCACTCCGCAGGATGTGGTGGCCCTCGCCGATGTGGCGCGCGGCGTCTACCTCAACCCGCTGGTGCTGGACTACATCGCACGCATCGTCGAGGCGACGCGGCTGGCTGCCGAAGTGCGGCTGGGTGTCAGCGTGCGCGGCGCGATCGCGCTGACGAAGGCCGCGAAGACGTGGGCCGTGGCGCACGGTCGGGGCTACGTGACCCCCGACGATGTCAAAGCCCTCGCCGAACCCGTGCTCGCGCACCGGCTCATCCTCGACCCGGAGGCGGAGTTCGACGGCGTCACCGCCAACGCCGTGATCGGCCAGGTGCTGCTGGACACGATGCCTCCCAGCCAGCGGGATGCCGTGTGACCCTTCCCTCCGACTCCCGTCTCGCGCGCACCGCCGACTCCACCGGCGCCGCGCACGCGCGCACCCGCTACTCCACCGGACGGTCCACGACCGTGCTGGCGGTGCGCGGTGAACGCGCATGGCGGCGCACCCGTGCGGCGACGGTCGCCGCGCTGCGGGCGGTGTCGGGGACGGTCACGGCCACCGGGTGGCTGCTGGTGACGGCTGCGGCGGCCGGTCTCGGCTTCGGTCTCGCGTTCGGCTGGCTGGAGTTCGCGGTGGCGGGCACGATCGCCGCCGTGCTGCTGCTGCTGTCGGTGCCGTTCCTGTTCAGCGGCCGGTCCTACGACGTGGACCTCGCGCTCGGTCATGACCGTGTGGTGGCCGGTCAGCAGGTCGAGGGGACGCTGCGCATCGCCAACATCGGGCGGGGCATCGCCCTCCCCGGCCGCATCGACGTGCCGGTGGGGGACGGACTCATCGACGTGCACGTGCCGCTGCTGCGCCACGGACACGAGCACGTGCAGCAGGTGGTCGTGCCCACGCACCGCCGCGGCGTCATCATCGTCGGTCCCGCGCACACGGTGCGCGGCGACCCGCTCGGCATCCTCAAGCGCGAAGCGACGTGGGAGGACACCCACACCCTGTACGTGCACCCGGTGACCACGACGCTGCACAGCACCAGCACCGGGTTCATCCGCGACCTCGAGGGGCAGGCCTCGCGCACCGTGGTCGACGCCGACATCTCCTTCCACGCCATCCGCGAGTACGTCCCGGGCGACGCCCAGCGTCAGATCCATTGGAAGTCCACCGCCAAGACCGGCACCCTCATGGTGCGTCAGTACGAGGAGACCCGCCGCTCCCGCATGGTGATCGCTCTCGCGCTGGGTGAGGCGGAGTACGGCACCGATGACGAGTTCGAGCTCGCCGTCAGCGCGGCCGGCTCCATCGGCATCCGCGGCATCCGCGACGGCCGCGAGGTCGACGTCGTGGCCGGCGGCGAGGTTCCCGAGTTCGCGCGGCGCACGGTGCGCACGATGCGGGAGCTCGCGACGGTCAGCAGCCGCACGCTGCTCGACGACCTCTCCGGGGTGGAGCGCAGCACGCTGGTCGGCCCCCTCGCCGACGTCACCTCCCTCGCCCGCGAAACGCACTCCGACGCGTCGATCGCGTTCCTGGTGTGCGGTTCGACGCAGACCGCCCGCCAGCTGCAGGCCGCAGCCCTCGCCTTCCCCTCCGACGTCGCCGTCGTGGTGATCGTGTGCAACCCCGAGGCCGAGCCGGGCTTCCGCCGCCTGGGCACCGTCTCGGTCCTGTCGATCGGCCTGCTGGACGACCTGCGCCAGCTGCTCGCGCGGGGGGCGCAGTCGTGAGCGTCGACGCATCGCTGCGCCGGCGATCCCGCGGCCGGCAGCCGGCCAGGCAGGGGATGTTCCTGGTCGCGAACGCGGCTTTGCTGGACGCGCTGTTCTTCGTCGGCGCCGTGGCCGTCTGGCCGCTCTACCGTGACCGCGCGTTCCTCGTGCTGGTCACCGCAGCGCTGATCCTGGCGCATCTGATCGCGTACGCGGGGCTGCGCCGCCGCTGGTCGGGCTGGTGGGTGGCCCTCGCCGCCATCGGCGTGTACGTCGTGGCCGGGGTCCCGCTGGCCGCCCCCGGTGCGCTGAGCCGTCCCGACACGCTCGTCCCATCGCTGCTGGGCGTGCTCACCGCGCCCGTCACCGGCTGGAAGGACCTGCTGACCCTCGAGCTGCCATTGGGCAGCTACCAGGCCACCCTGGCACCGGCGCTTCTGCTGTTCCTGGGCATTCCCGTCGCGGCGCTGTCGCTGGCGTGGCGCGCGCGGCGGCTGTGGGTGCTCGCCGCGCCGCTGGGTCTGGGGCTCACCGTCTTCGGCGTGCTCTTCGGCGCGCGCACGCTGAGCGCGCCGCTCGTGGCGGGGACACGCCTGACGGGGGCGGTGGAGATGTTCGCGGGCGCGAGCGCGCTGCTGCTCGCCCTCGTCTACACGGTGTGGCGCACCCAGTACGAGCGACGGCGCGCGGTGCGCGCCGCGGAGGACGCGAGCGGCGTGCGCGCGACCGGCCGCACCGGATCCGCTCTGGCGGGACGCACGACGATCGCCGCGGGAATGCTGGCAGCGGCCATGGCGGCAGGGGTGGCGCTGGCACCGTGGGCGCTGGCCGGTCAGCCGCGCGACGTGCTGCGGGCGGGCGTGGATCCGCGCGTCGAGCTCGCGGGGCAGCTCAGTCCGCTGTCGCAGTTCCGGCAGTTCTTCTCCGACGACAGCTTCGACACGGTGATGTTCACCGTCGACGGTGCGTCGGGCGCGGACCGGGTGCGCCTGGCGACGCTGTCCTACTTCGACGGCAGGGTGGCCAGGGTGATCGACCCTGCCGCCGGCGTGTCCGATCAGACCACCGCCTTCGTGCGGGTGCCCGCAGAGCTGCCCGCCCCTGCCGACACCGTGCCGACCACCGCCGATGTGCGCATCGGCGCTTACCAGGGCGTGTGGGTGCCCACCGTCGGCTCCCTCACCGCGATCGCCTTCGACGGCGGCACGGGCGGGGGGCGCGCCGACGGCTTCTTCTACAACGCCCAGACCCGGATGGGCATCGCACTGCCGGCGCCCGGCCTGCGGGAGGGCGTGAGCTACCGGCAGCAGGCCGCGATCGACGACGACCCCCCGGCCCTCGCCACGCTCACTCCGGGGCGGGACACGCCGCAGCAGGACCCCGCCCTCGTGCCCGAGAGTCTCATCGCGTGGATCGCCGCGCAGGACGCGCCCGCCGCGGGCGCCGGGCTGGAACTCCTGATCGATCGGCTGCGGGCGCGAGGGCTGCTCAGCCATGCGCTCACCGTCGACCCGGTCGAGCCGCCGCAGTGGGCGGCCGCCCTCGGCGACTACGCGTTCGAGCCTTCCCGCGCCGGCCACTCCACCGACCGCATCGATCAGCTGTTCACCGCCCTGCTGGATCGGCAGAACGATGTCGGGGGCAGCGACGACACCGCACTGGTCGCGGCCCCGGGAGACGACGAGCAGTTCGCCGTCGCGGCTTCGCTCATCGCCGACCAGCTCGGGTTCGCCTCGCGCGTCGTGGTCGGGGCGCGCCTGAACGACGCCGCCGACCCCGCCGATACGCCGTTCTGCGTCGGAGGCGCCTGCACCGGCGGCGACATGTCCGCCTGGATCGAGGTGCAGGATGCCTCCGGCGTGTGGGTGCCGGTCGATGTGACCCCGCAGCACGCCGTCGGGGTGACACCCGACCTCGAGCAGCGACGCGACCCCCGCAATCCCACGGAAGTGCGCGAGGAGGTGGCGGAGCCGGTGCTTCCCGCTGATGCCGATCCCGCCGACAGCGGAGACCGCGACGACGACGAGCAGACCTCCGGCCTCGACCTCTCCACGCTGTGGACGGTGCTGCGCGTCACGGGCATCGCCGTGCTCGGCCTGCTGATCCTGTTCGGGCCGTTCGCGCTGGTGGTCGTCCTGAAGCTGCTGCGACGCCGGTCGCGGCGCACCGCACCGGACCCGGTGGCGCGCGTCACCGGCGGCTGGGACGAGTACGTCGACACCGCGGTGGATCATGGCTATCCGCCCCCGGGCACCCACACCCGCACGGAGCTCGCCGCCCGCTATGCCGGGGATGACGGCGCGGGCAGCGGGCGGGTGCTGGCCGAATGGGCCGACCGCTCGGTGTTCGCCGAGACCCCTCCCGACCCCGCCGACGGCGACCGGTTCTGGGAGATCGTGGAGGCCGAGCGGGAGCGGTTCGCCGGGCTCGGCGGACGCTGGGAGCGCCTGCGTGCCCGCCTGTCGCTGCGCTCGCTGCTGCCGCAGGGCACGCGCCGGAGAGAGCGCGGCGGGTCGACGGGAGGGCCGCGTGGACGCCGCTAGGGTTTCCAAGGCGATCGCCCCTCGCACCGAGGCGATGCGCGCGCGGCATGACGACGAGGAGGAACGATGACGGGCCTGGGGATGACGGCGGATGCCGCGCGGGAGGCGCTCGCCTTCTACGACGCCGGCGGGACCGGCCGCACGCCGCTGATCGTGCTCGTCCTGCAGCTGGCGCTCGTCGCCGGCGTGTACGCCTGGATCGCCCTCGCGCTGTCCGCCCTGTTCCGCAAGGTCGGGCGCCCGACATGGAAGGCGTGGGTGCCGGTCGTCAACGCCTGGGAGCTGTTCACGCTGGCGGGAATGCGCGGCTGGTGGGCCGTGGTGATCGCGGCGGTCGGCCTCGTCGCCGGCGTCGGGAGCCTCGCCGCGGTCGCACTGTTCGCGGCATCCGCGCTGGCGGCTGCTTCCGATGGCGATGACGGCGGCGCCGCCGGGGCGGCCATCGGCGCGATCCTCGTGCCTGCCGCGCTCATGGTCGGCTTCGGGGTGCTGGTGCTGATCCTCCAGGTGCGCATGGTGCTCGCCGTCACGCGGGGATTCGATCGCGGCGGCGGGTCCGCGGTGCTCGGCATCCTCCTCTTCCCGGTGTGGGCGAGCGTGCTGGGCTGGGGTTCGGCCCGCTGGGTCGGCTTGCCGTCCAAAACCCTGCAGCCGTCGCTGACCGCCCCGCCGCCCCCGCCGCCGTCGAGCCCGTTCACCCTCGGTGCTCCGGCTGCCGCTCACGCGCCGGCCCCGCCGGCCGGAGCAGCGCCCGCGTTCGTTCCGCCCGCGCCGGCGGCACCCACCGCCCCCACGGCGGCCGGCACGCCCGCCTCGTTCGCCACACCCGCGGCCGGTCGGCCCGCGTCATCCGTCGCGCCCGCTGCGCCCGGCCCGGGAGCGAACCCCTGGGCGCCGCCCGCGCCGCCGAGCCCCTCACCGGCATCCGCACCCGCGCCTGCCTCACCGGCGTCAGACATGATCGCCGCGCCCGCAGACCGGGGCTTCGGGTCCATCGTGGCCGAGGTGCCCCGTCCCGCGCCGGCGCCGGTCCCGGCGGCGTCCGCGCCTGCCGCCGTGGGCGTGCACGACGCGGACGATCTCGATGAGCGCACGGTGCTGGCCGCCCGCCGCCTCATCGGGTGGTCGCTGCGCCTCCCCGGCGGCGAGACCGTCGCGCTGACCTCCGATGCCGCCGTTCTCGGTCGCAACCCCGTCGCCCCCGCGGAGCACCCCGGCGCGCAGGTCATCCCGGTGGACGACGCCACGCGCACCGTGTCCAAGACGCATGCGCTGCTGCGCAGAGACGACGCCGACGGCTGGACGATCACCGACCTGGACTCCACCAACGGCGTGTTCCTCGCCGACGAGAGCGAAGTGACCGGCACGCCCGCGGTGTCGGGGACGTTCTTCCTCGGCGATGCGCGGCTCGAACTCCTCTCCGACGCCTGATGCCCGTCCCATCGATGACCGCTCCCCGCACGCTGCAGGTCACCTGCGGCGTGCGCACCGATGTCGGACTGCGTCGCCGCGTCAACGAGGACGCCGTACTCGCGGAGCATCCGGTGTACATCGTCGCGGACGGCATGGGCGGTCATGACGCGGGCGACCTCGCCAGCGCAGCGATCGTGTCGGTGTTCCGGGGTCTGGTGGGTCGCACCGATCTCACCCCCCACGACGTCGCCGCCGCGGTCGACGAGGCGCATACGGCGGTCTCGGCGATCGCGGCGACCCGCACCCGGGGCGCCGGCTCCACCCTCACCGGCGTCGTGGCCGTGCGCCAGGACGGCGTGCGGCGGTGGCTCGTGGTGAACATCGGCGACTCGCGCGTGTATCGCCTGCTCAGCGATCGGCTCGAGCAGCTGACGGTGGACCACTCCGTCGCGCAGGAGCTCGTGGACCAGGGTCGACTCGCTCGGCGCGAGATGTCCAGCTACCGCGGCCGCAACGTCATCACCCGTGCCGTCGGCGAGGAGCGCAGCCGCGCCGACTACTGGCTGCTTCCCGTCGTCACAGGGGAACGTCTGCTGGTGTGCTCCGACGGCCTGTCGGGCGAGCTGACCGACGAGGCCATCCGTGCCGGCCTCGCACTCGGCGGCGCTCCCCCCGGCACCGCGGCCGCGCTGGTCGAGCAGGCGCTGGCGCACGGCGGGCGGGACAACATCTCCGCGATCGTGATCGACGTGGTCTCCGGCGGCATGAGCCCGTCCCAGGAGGACACGACCGGCGGTCTGCCCGCGGGAGATGACGACTCCGCCACCATCGAGGTCTCGACGTTGCGTTCACTGCGCACGAGGGCACGCCGTGGCTGAGTGGTCCTACTCCCCCGGCGATCTGCCGGCGATCCTCGGCGATGACACCGCTGTGCTCTTCGCCGGCGCGCGCGCCACTCCCACCGCCCGCGCCGTGCTCGCCGGCGGCGCGGTCGCCGGCGGCTGGGAGAGCGCCGTCGACGTCATCGTGCGCGCCGGCCTCGCCGCCGCACCGCACTTCGTGGCCGCCGGGATCGACGGCACCTCCCTCACCGGCGTCGTGCGCGGATCGTCGAGGATCGTCGCCACCCACGTCGACGGCCGCGTGAGCGTGCTGACCGGCGCGGCGCAGCGCACCTGGCAGGAGTTCCACCTCACCGATGTGGCCGCCTTCGCCGCCGACGCGGGCGACGACGCGGCATCCCCCACCCGGCCGGCGCACCCCGGCCCGCTCGCGGCGACCCGCCTGCACGCACGGTTGATCCCGGCCCCGCACGAGCAGCTCGACCCCGATCTGACGCTGGACTTCTCCGACGCCCTGTTCGACCTCGGCGCGGCGCCCGCCGTCGGGCCGGAGCGGATGCCCGCCGAGAGCATGCCGGCCGGACGCTACGACGAGCTTTTCGGCGCGACGCTGCACCGTGCCGTGGAGGCGGCTGCCGTGCGCCCTCCTGAGGAGGACGTGCTCGACGATTCCCCCGCCGGCGGTGCCCGCGCCGGCGAGGACGCCCCCGCACCCCGCGCACCGCGGGGAGCGGTCGTGCTTCCCGACGGGCGTGTCCTGCCGCTGACGGGGACGCTGCTCATCGGCCGCAGCCCGCGCGCCGACGGGCCCGACACCGTCGGCCTGCCGACCCTCGTCACCATCGACGACCCGGATGTGTCGCGCACGCACCTGCGCGTTCGCGTCGACGACGCCCACGTGCTGCTGGAGGACCTGCGCTCCACCAACGGCACCGTGTTCACCGCTGCCGGCAGCGGCCCGCGGCGCCTCCACCCCGGTGAGACGGTGCGCGTCACCCCCGGGGCCGTCGCCGACCTCGGCGGCACCCGTCTCGTCTTCGAGGGGGTGCGATGATCCCCCGTTCCGGGCCCATCGACCTCGCGGGATTCACGCTCGAGCGACTGCTCGCCGCCGGGGACGATGCCGACGTCTTCCTCTACCGGCCCGAGCATGCCGGCGACTCCGTCGCGGTCAAGGTGCACCGCACCCCGATCGCCGACGAAGCCGCCCGAGTGCGGTTCGATGACGAGGCCGGGCGGCTGATCGCCCTGTCCGCCCATCCTTCGGTCGTGACGATCCGCCGTGCCGGAGTCGCTCGGGACGGCCGCCCCTATCTGGTGATGGAGTACTGCTCGAGCCCGTCCCTCGCCGAGACCGCCGCGGCGCGCCGGCTCGGCGTGGCCGAGGTGCTGCAGACCGCGGTGCGCCTGTCTGGAGCGCTCGAGACCGCGCACCGCGCAGGCATCGTGCACGGCGACATCAGGCCCTCCCACGTGCTCACCACCGACTACGGCTGGCCGGCGCTCACGGGCTTCGAGCCGTCCGCGCTCGGGGTCGGCGGCACGGGCGTGTCGGTGCCGTGGGCCGCCCCGGAGGTGCTCAGCGGCGGGGGGTTCGACCCGCGCAGCGACCTGTACGCCCTGGCCGCCACCGCCTACACCGTGCTCGCGGGCCGTTCTCCCTTCGCCGACCCGCGCGCTCCGCACGACCTCGCCCGCATGGTCACACGCGTGCTCACCGATCCGGTGCCGGCGGTCGGGCGTGACGACGTGCCCGCCGACCTCGAGCTCGTGCTGCGCAGTGCGCTGGCGAAGGACCCCGACCGTCGCCCTCAGACCGCCGGCGACTTCGCGCGGGAGCTGCAGCGCATCGAGGAGCGCCTGCACCTGCCGGTGACCCACGTCGACCTCACCTCGCCTGCCGCGCCGAACGCCTCGGATCCGGATGCCGCTGATGCGGAGCCCACGCTGCTCGCGCGGCGCACGGCGCACGACGACGCCACCCTTCTCGCCTCCCGCACGCCGACGGGGCCGGGCATCACGCCCGCACCCGCACCCGCACCCGCACCCGCACCCGCACCCGCACCCGACGATGCGACACTGCTCGCGTCGCGCGGCGGCCCCGGGGCCGGCGGCCCGCCACGGGCGGCGGACGACGGGACCCGTCTGTCCCGCCGCGCTGCCGCCGACCCCGCCGCCGCGCCCGTCGAGGCGCCGACCGCGGGCAGCCGGGCGCCCGCCTCACCCGGCGGGCCCGCGGACGCCGCCCGGCCGGCCGGCCGCACCGCCCGCGACCCCGGCAGCTCCAGCGGGCCGGTGAGCTACGGCATCCGCCGCGAGAAGCCGGCGCCGGTCCGCCGGACCGCCCCGGCGCCCGCGGAGCCCCCGATCGAACGCACGGCGCCCCGCGGCCCCGCCCGGGCGGCGCGGCGGAAGGTGCTCGTGCCGGTGATCGCGGTGGCGGCGACGATCGCGGTGATCGCGGCGGCCGCGGCGGGAATCGCCGTGCTGGTGGGGCTATGAGGGGGAGGAAGTCATGACGACGATGGACGCGCATGCCGTAGCGGAGGGCACACTCGGGATCGAGTTCTGCGGCGAGTGGCACCGGCCGGTTCCCGGCACGACGTTCTCGGTGGGGCGCGATGCCGATCTCACCGTGGACACCAATCGCTACCTGCACCGTCGCCTGCTCGCCTTCGACGCCGACGCGGGGCTGTGGTGGCTCACGAACATCGGCCAGAGCATCTCGGTGAGCCTGGCCACGCCCGACGGCGCCTACCAGGCCGTGCTCGGTCCCGGCGCACGCGTGCCGCTGGTGTTCCCCGAGCTCGCGGTGATGTTCTCCGCCGGCGCCTACACCTACGAACTCGGCGTGCACAACGACGCGGCGAGCTTCGTCGTCGGACGCGATGCGGCGTCGGACGAACCCGAAGGCGACGGCACCACCACGATCGGGGCGGTGAGCCTCACCCCCAGCCAGAAGCTGCTGCTGGTCGCGCTGTGCGAGCCGATCCTGCGCGGCGGCATGGTCGGCTCCAGCCAGCTGCCCTCGTCGGCGGCCGCGGCGGCACGTCTCGGCTGGCCGCTGACGACCTTCAACCGCAAGCTCGACAACGTCTGCGACAAGCTCGACCGTGAGGGCGTGCAGGGACTGCGCGGCGGTGTGGGCAGGCTCGCCACCAACCGGCGCGCGCGCCTGGTCGAGCATGCGGTGCTCTCGCGCCTGGTCACGCCCCAGGATCTGGATCTGCTCGAGGTGGCCGCCGCCGCGAGCGAGAAAGGCACCCGATGAAGATCCGCGCCACGCTGCGCCGCCCCGACGGCTCCACCGAGGACATCGCCCTGGCCGCTGAACCCGGCGTGCGTGTCGGCGAGGTCGCCGACTCCCTGGTCGCGCGCGACCCCTCGGGCGTCTATCGAGACCCCGCCTTCGCTCCCGGTGCCGTCACGCTCGAAGCGCACGCCCCCGCGGTGGGCGGCGTTCCAGAGGTGCTCGACCCGGACGACACCCTCGCCGACCTCGCGCTCGCGTCGGGCGTGGAGATCGGCGTGGTCGGTCTCGATGACGCCCCCCGCCCCGATGTGGCTTACATCGAGATCGTCGGCGGCCGGCATGCGGGGCGCCGCTACGCCGTTCCCCTGGGCTCGACGATCATCGGCCGCAGCGACGACTGCGGCATCGTGCTCGACGACCCGATGGTGTCCAACCGCCACGCGCGCCTGCACGTCGGACGCGACCGCATCGAGCTGGTCGACCTCAACTCCGCCAACGGCATCATCGTGCAAGGGGCGCCCGTCGGGCGCCTGGAGCTGCAGCACGGTCAGGAGGCGGAGCTGGGCAGCACGGTCATCCGCGCGGGGTACCTGCCCTCCGAGATCGCGCAGTCCTCCCCCATCGGCGAGGTGCGCTTCACCCGCTCGCCCAGCGTCGAGCCGCGCTACGTCGGCCGCGAACTGGAGGGCGCGGACCCGCCCATCCCCGGTGACCCGCAGCCGTTCCCGTGGGCCGCGGCGATCCTCCCCGCCATCGCCGGCATCGCCATGTTCGCCGCCACCGGGCGCGCGATCACGCTCATCTTCGTCGCCATCTCCCCGCTGATGATGATCAGCACCTGGGCGACGGCCAAGTCGCAGCAGCGGCGCAAGCTCAAGATGGAGCACGCCCGCTTCGTCGGCCAGATCGAACGCCTGTCCGCCCGGCTCGCCCGCGAGCGCGAGGAGGAATCCCGCATCCGCGCGCGGGAGGCGGTGCCCCTGCACGAGATCTACGACGCGGTCCAGCACCGTTCGCCGCTGGTGTGGACACGTCGCCCCGAGCACTGGTCGTTCCTGCAGGTGCGGCTGGGGGTGGGCGATGTGCCCACCCGCAACACGGTGAAGGAGACCGGCAACACCGACCGCGCGGTGCCCGAGCAGGTCACCCAGCTCGAGGAGCTCATCGCCTCCTACGAGCTCGTGCCCCGCACCCCGGCGGTGGAGAAGCTCTCGGATGCCGGAGCCCTCGGCATCGCCGGCCACCCCGCCGCCGTCGCGGCGTACGGCCGGGCGCTCACCGCTCAGGTGGCGGGACTGCACGCCCCCGGCGACGTCGTGATCGGCGGCCTGTTCGGTCCCGGCTGGGCCGCCCAGTTCGCCGACGCGAAGTGGCTGCCCCACGCCATGAACTCGGAGGCCGTCTTCGGCGGCGCTCCCTTCGCCGACACCGCCTCTGCCGCGGCCAATCTGCTGTCCCGGCTCGAAGAGGCCCTCAGTGCCCGCTCGCCGCGCGGTCAGGACGCACCCCTGCAGCTGGGCGCCATCGGCGACAAGCAGGCGGCGCTGGCCGCCGGCGCCGCCGTCGGGTCGGGCTCCGGTCCCGACGGCGGTTACGACGGGCCCCTGCCGGCGATCGTCGTGCTCATCTCCGACGACGCCCCCGTCGACCGGGCACGACTGATCCAGGTGCTCGAGCGCGCGGCCGGCCGCGGCGTCTACCCGATCTGGATGGCCGCCGACACCGCCGCACTGCCCGCCGCCTGCCGCACCTTCGTCGACATCGCCGCCGACGGCTCCGCCTCCGTCGGCTATGTGCGGCTGGGATTGACCATCGATCCGGTCGAGGTGGAGGGGCTGACGGTCCCCCAGTTCGCCCAGTTCTGTCGCCGGCTGTCGTCGTACGTCGACGCCGGGTCCATCGCGGCGGACACCAGCGACGTGCCCCGTTCGGTGCCGATGCTGCAGCTGATCGGCAAGGAGATGGCCACGGCGCCCGGCGCGGTCGTGGACCGCTGGGAGCAGAACGGCTCGATCCTCGCCTCCGCGACCCGCGCGCCGTCGACGCCGAAGCTGCGCGCCATCGTCGGGCAGGCGGCCGCCGGGGCGATGCACCTCGACCTGCGCGCCCAGGGACCGCACGCCCTCGTCGGCGGCACCACGGGCTCCGGCAAGAGCGAGTTCCTGCAGGCGTGGGTGCTCGGCATGGCCGCGGAGTACAGCCCGCAGCGTGTGACGTTCCTCTTCGTCGACTACAAGGGCGGCGCGGCGTTCGCCGAGTGCACCGCCCTGCCGCACTGCGTGGGGCTGGTCACCGACCTGAGCCCCCACCTCGTGCGCCGGGCGCTGGTGAGCCTGCGGGCGGAGCTGCACCACCGCGAGACGCTCTTCACCCGCAAGAAGGCCAAGGACATCCTCGACCTGGAGAAGCGCGGCGACCCCGACACCCCGCCGGCGCTGGTGATCGTCATCGACGAGTTCGCCGCGCTGGTCAACGAGGTGCCGGACTTCGTCGACGGCGTCGTGGACGTGGCCCAGCGGGGCCGCTCCCTCGGCATCCACCTCATCATGGCCACCCAGCGGCCCGCCGGTGTCATCAAGGACAACCTGCGCGCCAACACCAACATGCGCGTCGCACTGCGCATGGCGGACGAGGTGGACTCCGACGACGTCATCGGCACGAAGGATGCCGCGGGCTTCGACCCCGCCATCCCCGGCCGCGGCGCCGCGAAGACCGGGCCGGGCCGGCTGACGGTGTTCCAGTCCGCCTACACCGGCGGGTGGAGCTTCGTCGAGGAGGAGGCCCCGGAGGTGGAACTGGAGTCGTTCGCCTTCGGGCCGCCCCGCCGCTGGGAGGCCCCGAAGGCCGACGCGGAGTCGGCCGAGCGCGACCTCGGGCCGACCGACCAGCAGCGTCTGGTGTCCACGATGGTCGCCGCCGCGCAGTCGGCGTCGATCGCCGCCCCGCGCCGCCCGTGGCTCGACGAGCTGGCCGCCGTCTACGACCTGACGCTGCTGCGCCAGCGCACCGACCAGAAGCTCCTGCTGGGCGTGCAGGACGTCCCCCAGCGCCAAGCGCAGGACACGGTGTACTTCGAGCCCGACGACGACGGCCACCTGGCGATCTACGGCACCGGCGGCGCCGGCAAGAGCTCCACGCTGCGCACCCTCGCCGTCGCGGCCGGCATCACCCCGCGCGGCGGCCCCGTCGAGGTGTACGGACTGGACTTCGGCTCCGGCGGTCTGCGGATGCTCGAGGCGATGCCGCACGTGGGCGCGGTCATCCCCGCCGACTCCGGCGAGCGCGTCTCGCGGCTGTTCCGCATGCTCAAGCACGAGCTGGACCGACGCGGTGAGGCGTACGCGGCTGTCAACGCCGGCACCATCTCCCAGTACCGCTCGCTTGCCGGCCGCCCCGACGAGGCGCGCATCCTCGTGCTCATCGACGGCTTCCCCACGTTCCGCTCGGAGTACGAGGCGGTCACCGGACGCGCCGAGGCCTACCAGGTGTTCCAGCAGATCATGACCGACGGCCGCTCCGTCGGCATCCATGTCGCCCTCACCGCCGACCGCGGGCAGGCCGTTCCGACGGCGCTGCAGTCGTCGATCCAGAAGCGGGTCGTGCTGCGTCTGTCCGACTCCGACGCCTACGCGATGGTCGGCGCCCCGCGCGACGTGCTGTCGCCGGAGTCGCCCGCCGGCCGCGCTGTGGTCAACGGACTCGAGACGCAGATCGCCGTCATCGCCGGCACCCCCGATCCGAGGGCGCAGGCGCAGGCGATCGGCGAGTTCGCCGACGCCATGCGACGCCAGGGCCGCACCGACGCGCCGCCGGTGCGTGCGCTGCCGGAGGTGTACGGGTTCAGCGACCTGCCGCGCCACGTCGACGGCCGCCCGGTGCTGGGGCTGTCCGGCGACACCCTCGACCCGATCGGGTTCGACCCCCACGGCCTGTTCGTCGTCGCCGGTCCCCCGCAGAGCGGGCGCAGCAACGCGCTGCGTGCGATGGCCGAGGCGGTGCGCCGCGCCGACCCCGGCGTGCGCCGCTATTACATCGGCAACGCCCGGTCCACGCTGCGTGACGCCGTCGCCTGGGACGACACCGCCGTCGACGGCGGATCCGCCAGCCGCCTCATCGACGCGATCCTGCAGGACGAGCGAGGGCTCGCGGGCGTCGCGGTGTTCCTCGAGGGCGCGTCGGAGTACGCCACCTCTCTGGCCGAGATGCCGCTGTCGGACTTCGCCAAGCGCGTCAAGCGGGGCGACGGACTGCTGGTGGCCGAGGGCGAGACGAGCGACTGGACCACGAGCTTCGGCTTGCTGGGCGACATCAAGTCCGCGCGACGCGGGGTCGTGCTGCAGCCGGACACCCATGACGGCGAAGTGGTGCTCAAGACGGCGTTCCCGCGCCTGCTCAAGCGCGAGTTCCCGCCGGGACGTGCCATGCTCGCCGCGAGCGCGAAGACGGTGCGCGTGCACTTCCCGCTGGTCGACGGCGAGGCGGTCGACGCGAATGGGGACTACTCCCCATTGGCGGGTCAGCACGCCCTCCCATAGGTTGAATCACGTCGGCAGAGGAACTGCCGCTTCACGACACAAGGAGTGACCATGGCGAACCTCAACGTCACCTACGACCAGATGCAGAGCGCCGCGAACCGTCTGCGTGCCGGCCAGTCGGACTTGGAAGGCAAGCTGCAGGAGCTGCGCTCCCTCGTCAGCCAGCTCGTGCAGGATGGCTTCACCACCACCCGCGCTTCCGGCGCCTTCGACTCGTCCTACGAGCAGTTCACCTCGGGTGCGCAGCGCACCGTGCAGGGCATCGACGGCATGGCCCAGTTCCTCGAGAAGGCAGCATCGGCGCTGCAGTCCACCGACGAGCAGCTGGCCAGCTCGATCGGCTGATCACAGTCCCTCGACGCGGGGCCGGTCCTTCACGGCCGGCCCCGCGTCGTCGTCTGAGCGGGAGGGAACGGCCGTGGCCGATCTGAAACTGGACTTCGCGGAGCTGCGCCGCAGCGCCCGCACGGCCGAGACCGTCGCCAGCAGCTTCGCGCGCGCGGAGAGCATCGCCGCCGGTGCCGCCGCCGACACCGGCCATGACCGCCTCGGCGGCAAGGTGCGCGAATTCGGCGACAAGTGGGACATCGCCCGCGGCAAGCTCGAGGAGAACCTGCTCTTCATCGCGGACTACCTCGGTGCGGTGGTCGACACGTTCAGCGACCTCGACACCGACCTCGCCGCCGCGGTCAGGCCGGTGCAGGAGGTCCCGGACCCGACGCCGCAGCCCTCGCCCGGCGGACCCACGCCCGGGGCGCCGTCACCGGGACCCGCACCCGCCCCCAGCCCGTCACCGGGACCCGCCTCCACCCCCGCCGCGGAGCCGCCCGTGTGGGCACGTGACCTCACCGCCGACGAGATGACCCAGGGAGCGACCCGATGAGCGTCCTGCCCGGAAACCCCACCTCCCTCGCGGAGCGGTCGGCGTCGTACGTCTCGTCGGCCTCGCTGATCCAGCGGGCCGCCGACGACCTGCGTGCCATCGCATACGACAGCACCGCTCGGTCGATGGATGCCATCCGCGATCGCAGCACCGAGGTCGCCCGCGACCTCGACCGTGCCCACGAGCGTTACGACGGCACCGCCCGCGCGCTCCAGGAGTACGCCGTCGCGCTGAAGGCGGCACACGATCGCGCCGACGACGCCGAGGTCGCCGAAGCCCGTGCCGAGGCCGGTGCCGCAACGGCCGAGTACGACCTGCTGGTGTCCGAGCGGCGCCTGGAACGGCTCGGCGAAGCCGACGCGCCCGCCGGCAACCTCCGCTCCGCCGAGGATCAGGTGCAGGCAGCGCGCGCGCGGCGCACCCGGATGGATGCCGCGGCCCAGGCCGCCCGCGCCGAGATCGAGGCGGCCCGCCAAGACATGGAGCGGGCGGCCCAGACCGCGATCGACCGCATCGATGCGGCCATCGACGGCACGAACGAAGGGTTCTGGGACCGGGTCAAGAACTTCCTCGACGACGTCGGCGACTTCCTGGCGACCATCGCCCGCTGGGTGGGCGACTTCCTCGGAGACCTCTACGCCGAGCTGCAGCGCCTCATCTCCACCGTCGCCGCGCTGCTCGGCGTCGCCGTCATCCTGCTGCTGGTGTTCGCCGTGCTCGCGGCGCTGCCGTTCATCACGCCGCTGATCGCCGCCCTCGTCACGGCGGTGCTGGCCGGGTTCCTGCTGGTCAGCGTGCTGTCCGACGTGCTCAAGCCGACGCCCAGCGTCGGCGAGCACACCCTCACCGACCAGGAGGCGAACTCCTACAAGGGGCAGCCCGCCGACCTGTCGGAGGCGCTGTCCGAGACGGAGTTCGTGGACGGCTTGGGCAAGAGCTGGGACGACAACGGCAAGCCGACCAGCGTCGATGAGACCGTCATCTCCGTGACGCGGGTCGTGAATGCCGATGGGGTGGTGCGCTGGCGCGTCATCCTCCCCAGCACCCAGGAGTGGATGTCCCGGTTCGGCGAGCAGGGTGGCGTGCACGACCTCGACAGCAACCTCGCCCTCATGCTCACCCCCTCGCTGCGCTCGCAGTACGAGCGTGCCGTGATCGACGCCATGCAGCAGGCGGGGGTCGGCGCGAACGACCCCGTGATGCTCGTGGGCTTCAGCCAGGGCGGCATCATGGCCGGCACGCTCGCGTCGTACAACCGGGACTACAACTGGTCCGCGGTCGTCGCCGCCGGCGCGCCGATCGACCACATGCCGATTCCGTCCTCCACCTCCGTCGTCTCCGTGCAGCACAACGGCGACCCGGTGCCACGCCTGGACACCATCGTGAGTGTCGGGACAGACGGCTACGCGCAGCAGCGCCCGAACTGGACGACCATCCACGCGGAGTCGTCGGAGGCGCACAAGGGCGTCCACGGCATCCACAACGCCGGCGCCTACCACGAGACACTCGCCGAGCGGGTCGGCCAGGTGCCCCCGGGCACCGTCGCCGACCTCGACCGGTACTTCGTCGGCCACGACGGCGCCTACGGCTACCAGCGGCGGCAGTACGGCTGGTCGGAGAAGTGACCCGCGCACACCGCAGGCACGGGGCACGGGCGGGAGCGGCGACCGCAGCCGCGCTGCTGGCCGCCACACTCGTCGGCTGCAGCATCCTGCCGGGCACCGCCCCCGGCTCCCCCGCCCCGCAGGGCACCGACCAGGAAGACGACATGTCCCCCACCACCGTCCGCAGTGCCGTGGCTGAATCCGACCCGCGCGTCGTGGACGTGCCCACCGTCATGGTGAACCCGTCGGGCTTCGCCAGCGTCATGACCATCGCCGTCGCACTGTCCGGCGACGAGCCGGTGAGCACCGACACGGTCGTGCGCATCGCCGTGGCCGCGCTGGAGAACGCGACGACCGAGGTCGACCAGCTCACCCTCATCGCCCGGCCCGCGTCCGACGACTCCCGCATCCTCGACCTCACGCAGGCCGCCGCAGGGCTCCCCGACGCGGTGCAGTACCGCTTCATCAAAGACAGCCTGCAGCTGACCACGACGGACCCCGCGGTGATCGGCGGCGCGCGATGACCACAGCCGTCGCCCAGCCGCGGCTCGTGTTCCGGATGATCGGCACGTGGTGGCGGATCGACCTGTCCTCCCCCGAGGCCGTCGCCGACTCCACCAAGAAGATCGCCACCGGCGTGCTCGGGCGCGCCGATGAGCGCGCGACGGAGCGCGCGCGGCTGCGCGAGGAGTTCACCCGCGCGGCCACGGCCGCCGTCGAGGCGGATGCGCAGCTGCTGATGATCCAGACCGAGCTGGGTCCGGGACAGCCGATGTCGGCGACCCTCACCGTCTTCGAGGACGAGGGCATGCGCATGAGCCCGGCCATCGGCACCGGGGCCGACGCGGTGCTGACGGTGTTCGAGAAGTCCCTCCCCCTCATGGACCCCGATGGCGCGGGCACCGCGGTGCGGCGTCGCTGCATGGACTCGGACGTCGTCCGCGTGCACCGGATCGAGGAGACGGTCGAGATCGAGGACGGCGAGCGTTTCACGCAGCGCCGGCTCATCGCGCAGTACTGGTACCCGGTGCCGGGGAGCAAGCGCCTGCTCACCGCGGTGTTCACCACGCCCCTGGGCGACATCGCGCACACCCTGCTGTCGTACTTCGACGCGATCGTGGCGGCCTCGGCGTTCCAGGACGCCTGAGCCCGGCATCCGCGCGTTCGCGCACTCGCGCACTCGCGCGCCGGCCCGACGCCCGCCGGGCATACGATGGAGGGCTGTGTCCGCACCAGAGCCCGTCATCGTCTACCCGCCCGAGCTGCCCGTCAGCGCCGCGCGGGACGAGATCGCGCGCGCCATCGCCGAGAATCAGGTCGTCATCGTCGCCGGCGCGACCGGCTCGGGAAAGACCACCCAGCTGCCGAAGATCTGTCTGGAGCTCGGGCGCACCCGCATCGCGCACACCCAGCCCCGCCGCATCGCCGCCCGCACCATCGCCGAGCGCGTGGCCGAGGAGATGCAGGTGCCGCTGGGCACCACCGTCGGCTACAAGGTGCGCTTCACCGACAACGTCTCGGCCGACACCCGGGTGGCGCTGGTCACCGACGGCATCCTGCTCAACGAGATCCACCGCGACAAGCTGCTGCGCCGCTACGACACGATCATCATCGACGAGGCGCACGAGCGGTCTCTGAACGTCGACTTCCTGATCGGGTACCTGCGCCGCATCCTGCCCCGCCGCCCCGATCTGAAGGTCATCGTCACCTCGGCGACGATCGACCCCGAGAGCTTCGCGAAGCACTTCGCGGATGCCGCGGGCGAGCCCGCCCCCATCATCGAGGTGTCCGGTCGCACCTACCCCGTGGAGATCCGGTACCGCGGTCGCGTCGCCGACGCCGACGACGACGGCCCCGACGATGTCGACGCGCTGCTGGGGGCGCTGCGCGAACTCGACCGCGAACCGGCCGGCGACGTGCTGGTGTTCCTGCCCGGCGAGGCGGAGATCCGCGACGCGATGGATGCCGTACGCGGCATGTACGCAAAGGACACCTCGCCGACGGAGGTGCTGCCCCTGTACGGCCGACTGTCGTCCGCCGAGCAGCACCGGGTCTTCGAGCGCTCTCAGGTCGCGGGCGTCCGGCGCCGGGTGATCCTCGCGACCAACGTCGCGGAGACGAGCCTCACCGTCCCCGGCATCAAGTACGTCATCGACGCCGGAACCGCCCGCATCTCGCGCTACAGCGCGCGCTCCAAGATCCAGCGCCTGCCGATCGAGGCCGTCTCGCAGGCGTCGGCGCAGCAGCGCTCCGGTCGCGCCGGACGCACCTCGGACGGTGTCGCGATCCGGCTGTACACCGAGGAGGACTTCACCTCCCGGCCCGAGTACACCGAGCCCGAGATCCTGCGCACGAGCCTCGCCTCGGTGATCCTGCAGATGCTGTCGCTCGGATTCGGCGACATCACCGAGTTCCCGTTCCTCACGCCGCCCGACTCCCGCGGGGTCAAAGCCGCGTTCGACCTGCTCGTCGAGCTCGGCGCGGTGCGTCCTGCGACGGGCTCGGGGGGCGGTCGCGGCCAGGGTCGCGCGGCGCGCGCCTCCGCCGACGCGGGCAAGGGGTGGCGCCTCACCGACATCGGGCGTGAGATCGCGCGGCTCCCCATCGACCCCCGGTTCGCGCGCATGCTCATCGAGGCGCGGCGACTCGACGTCGCCGGCGACGTGCTGGCGATCGTGGCGGGGCTGTCGATCCAGGACGTGCGCGAGCGACCGGAGGAGCGCCGCGAGGAGGCGGACCGCCTTCACGCGCGCTTCACCGACCCGACGAGCGACTTCCTCAGCCTGCTGAACCTGTGGAACCACCTGCGCGAGCAGCAGTCCGAGCTCGGCTCGAGCGCATTCCGCCGCATGTGCCGCTCCGAGCACCTCAACTATGTGCGGGTGCGCGAGTGGTTCGACGTGCACCGGCAGCTGCGGCAGCTGACCGACGCCCCGCGGGCGAAGAACAGCGGCGCCGCCGACCCGGCGCTGGTGCACCGGGCGATCCTCGCCGGGCTGCTGTCGCACCTCGGCATCCTCGACACCCGGTCCACGGCGGCACCGGCGTCCGGCGCGAAGGGCAAGGGCGCGAAGGCTCCTCACGGACGGCCGCGCGCGGAGTACCGCGGAGCGCGGGGCGCCCGCTTCGCGATCTTCCCCGGGTCGGGGCTGCGCAAGGCCTCCCCCGACGCGGTGATGGCCGCCGAGCTGGTCGAGACATCGCGACTGTATGCGCGCACCGTCGCGGCCATCGACCCGGAGTGGGCAGAGGAGCTCGCCGGCGACCTGGTCCACCGCAGCCTCAGCGATCCGCACTGGTCAAAGGATGCCGGTGCCGCCGTCGCCGCCGAGAAGGTCACCCTGTTCGGCCTCGAGATCGTGCCGCGCCGCCGGGTGCAGCTGGCCCGCATCGACCGCCCGCTCGCGCGGGAGATGTTCATCCGCCACGCCCTCGTCGAAGGCGAGTGGAACGTCACCCATCTCGACAAGCGACTGACCGCGTTCGAGCGGCGCAACCTCGAGCTGCGCCGCCGCCTGGAGAAGATCGAGGAGCGCGAGCGCCGCCGCGACATCCTCGCCGGCGATGAGGCGGTCTATGCCTTCTACGCCTCCCGCCTGCCGCACGACGTCTTCGATGTGCGCTCGTTCGAGGCGTGGTGGCGGGATGCCTCGTCCCGCACGCCGCGCCTGCTCGACCTCACCGAGGCGGACCTCGTCGACGACGCCTCGCGCGCCGACGAACGCGACTTCCCGATGCGCTGGCAGCAGGGCGACCAGGTGCTGTCGCTCGCCTACCGGTTCGAGCCGGGCGCCCCCGACGACGGCGTGAGCGTGGTGGTGCCGCTGGCGCTGCTCGCGCAGCTGCGGCCCGACGGCTTCGACTGGCAGGTGCCGGGGCTGCGCGGCGAACTCATCGCCGGGCTGCTGCGCGCCCTTCCCAAGGCCATCCGGCGCTCCGTCGTGCCGGCTGCAGACTGGGCCGCACGCTTCGCCGAGGAGCTCGCCGGCGACGGTCCGGAGTCGCACGACGGCCTGCCGCCCCGCGCCCTGCGCGACGCGCTGGCCGCGCGCGTGCAGCGTGTGGCGAACCAGCCGGTCACCGCCGCCGACTTCGACCTCGAACGCGTGCCCGCGCACCTGGGGATGTCGTTCCGCGCCGTCGACGAGCGCGGCCGCACCGTGGCATCCGATCGCGATCTGAGGGCGCTGCAGGACCGCTTGGCCGACCGTGCCCGCGCCTCGGTCAGCCGATCGCTGACCGCGCCACGCGGAGCCGGCCCGGGTTCCCCTGCGCCACGGCCCGGCGCGGTGGCCGCCGTCACCGGCTCGCCCGGCGGCTCGGCAGACGCGGGCACCTCGGGCATCACCGAGCAGAGCGGGCTCACCGACTGGACCATCGGCGACCTGCCCGCACTGGTCGACACCCGTGTCGCCGGCGGTGTCGTGCGCGGCTACCCCTCCCTCGTCGACGACGGCGCGTCGGTGTCGGTGCGCATCCAGGCGACCCCCGAGGCCGCGCAGCGACTCACGCATGCCGGGGCGCGGCGTCTGCTGCTGCTCACGGTGCCCTCCCCCGCCCCGTATGTGCTCGAGCACCTGACCGCTCAGGAGAAGCTCGCGCTGGCGGCTTCTCCGTACCCCTCGGCGAAGGCCCTCATCGAAGACGCGCGCGTCGCCGTCGCCGATGCCGTGCTCGCGCGGGTGATGTCGGGCGCGCTGGTGCGCACCGCCGCCGATTTCGCGCGCGTGCGTGACGAATTCTCGCGCACCGTGGTCGACGAACTCTTCCAGACGGTGTCGCTGACCGCGCGCATCCTCACCTCATCCCGCGAGGTGGAGAAGGCCGTGCGCGGGCAGAACTCGATGACGCTGCTCGCCGCCTTGGGCGACATCAAGACCCAGGTGGCGGGCCTCGTCTTCCCCGGTTTCGTCTCGCGCACCGGGCTGGCGCGCCTGACGCATCTGCCGCGCTACCTTGCCGGGGCCCTCGAGCGGGTGTCACAGCTGTCCGACAATCCCGGGCGCGACCGGCAGCGTCTCACCGAGTACGAGCGGATGGCCGCGCTCTACGCCGAGGCCGGGGGGACGATCCCGATCGACGAGCACGCCCCGGCGAACCTCGTCCACACCCGCTGGCTGCTGGAGGAGTACCGGGTCAGCCTGTTCGCCCAGCGGCTCGGCACCGCCGAGCCGGTTTCGCCCCAACGAATCCAGAAGGCTCTGCGAGGATAGGCCTGTTCCCCGACGGAAGAGGCTCCGATGACCCGCGCGATCGTCTACACCGAGTTCGGTGACCCCGAGGTTCTGCATGAGCAGGAGGTGGCCGATCCGCAGCTGCGGCCGGGCACCGTCGCCGTGCGCATCCAGGCCGCGGGCGTGAATCCCATCGATGCGAAGCTCCGCTCGGGGCTGCGCGCCTCCGCACCGCCCAGCGCCGACAAACCGCGTCGGCTGGGCATGGATGCCGCCGGGATCGTCACCGACGTCGGCGATGACGTCGACGGCTTCCGCGTCGGCGACCCGGTCGTCGTCTCCGGCGCGAACGGATGCTACGCCGACGAGATCGTCGCGACCGTCGACAAGGTCTTCGCCCGGCCCGCGGCGGTGTCCGCAGCCGCGGGAGCGGCCCTCGGCATCCCCGTCGGCACCGCCTACCAGTGCGTGCGGTCGCTGGCGATCGGGTCCGACGACGTGCTGCTCGTCCACGGCGGTTCGGGCAGCGTCGGGCAGGCGGTCATCCAGTTCGCCCGGCTCACCGGCGCCACCGTGATCGCGACGTGCTCCGAGCGCCGCGCCGGGCGCGTGGCGGACCTGGGGGCCATCCCGGTGCGCTACGGAGATGGCCTCGTGGGCCGCGTGCGGGAGGCCGCCGGCGAGTCCGGCGTCACCGCGGTGCTCGACGGCGCCGGCACCGACGAAGCGCTTGAGGCGTCGCTGGAGCTGCTCGATGACCGCTCGCGCATCGCGACGATCGTGCGGGGGGCGGATGCCGAAGGTCTCGGCATCCGCGCGTTCTCGGGTGGCGCGCCGTGGCCGCTCACCGATCAGCAGCAGGCATGGCGGGCTGAGGCGGTGCCGGTGGCGCTGGCGCTCATGGCCGCGGGGCAGTTCGAAGTGGAGCTCGGCCCGACCTTCCCGCTCGCCGAGGCGGCACAGGCGCACCGGGTGGTCATGGACGGCGTCGACGGCAAGGTGACCCTGGTCCCCTGATCCCCGGTCGTTGAGCGAGGGCGCGCACCACCCCGGTCGTTGAGCGAGGGCGCGCACCACCCCGGTCGTTGAGCGAGGGCGCGCCGCGCCCGAGACGAAACGCCCGCACCCCCGCACAGCCCCCCGGTCGTTGAGCGAGGGCGCACAGCGCCCGAGACGAAACGCCCGCACCCACGTTTCGTCTCGCTGCGCTCGCTCAACGACCCGCGAGGCCGCGCGACGCCGCCGCCCGCCACGTCACAGACCGGCGGATGCCGCAACAATGCGTCACACGATCCGGGTCGGTCCGGCGCCCGCCGACAGGATGGTGCCATGCCCGCTGCTCCGTGTCCCTCGTTCGCGACTGTGCAGGTCCAGGCCGGCTACGACGCCGGTGCCGTACAGCACGCCTCCGTTCCGCCGATCTACCAGTCGAACGCCTACGGTTTCGCCTCGCTGGCCGAGGCGCGTGACCTGTTCGCGCTGCGCCGCGAGGGCAACGTCTACAGCCGCACCGGAAACCCCACGTCCGCGGTGCTGGAGCAGCGGGTCGCCGCCCTCGAGGGCGGCGTGGGCGCGGTGTCCGTCGCGTCCGGCCAGGCCGCGGTCGCGCTGGCCCTGTTGACCTTGGCCCGCCAGGGTGAGCACATCGTCGCAGCGCATCAGCTCTACGGCGGCACCATCTATCTCCTCGCCGACACGTTCGCCGACTGGGGCATCGAGGTCACCTTCGTCGACCAGGACGACCCCGAGGCGTGGCGTGCTGCGGTGCGTCCGACCACGCGCGCTTTCTTCGCCGAGACCGTCGCCAACCCGCTCGCCCAGGTGCTGGATGTGCGCACCGTCGCCGACATCGCCCACGATGCGGGCGTGCCGCTCGTCATCGATAACACCGTCGCCACCCCGTACCTGCAGCGTCCGAAGGAGCACGGCGCCGACATCGTCGTGCACTCGGCGACGAAGTTCATCGGTGGGCACGGCGCGGCCCTCGGCGGACTCGTCGTCGACCTCGGCACTTTCGACTTCACGGCGGATGCCGCGCGCTGGCCGCAGCTGAACACGCCCCTCGCACGCGTGCCGGGCGCCGCCCTGACGGCGCAGTTCGGCTCGAAGGCGTATCTGACGCTGCTGCGCACGAAGTACTCGCAGGACCTCGGGCCGTCGCTGTCGGCCTTCAACGCGTTCCAGCTGCTGCAGGGGCTCGAGAGCCTCGACCTGCGCATGGCCCGGCACAGCGCGTCCGCTCAGATCGTCGCCGAGGCGCTGGCGGCCCACCCGGCCGTCGCGCGGGTGCACCACCCGGGTCTGCCGTCGAGTCCCTGGCACGGCGCCGCCGAGCGTTATCTCCCCCGCGGTGCGGCGTCGGTGTTCTCCTTCGAACTGCACCCCGGCGCGGATGCCGAGGACGACTTCGACCGCGCCGCCGCCCTCATCGACCGCCTGCAGGTCGCCCACCTGGTGGCGAACATCGGCGATGCCCGCACCCTCGTCGCGCACCCGGCATCCATGACGCACAGTCATCTCAGCGCCGACCAGCTCGCCGCCGGCGGCATCACGTCGGCGACGGTCCGGCTGTCGATCGGCCTGGAGGACCCGGGCGACATCGTCGCCGACCTCACCGCCGCACTCGACCCCCTCGCCCCTTCCGGCCGTTGAGCGAGCGCAGCCCCGGTCGCTGAGCGAGCGCAGCCCCGGTCGTTGAGCGAGCGCACCCACCGGTCGTTGAGCGAGCGCAGCGAGACGAAACGCCCACCGGTCGTTGAGCGAGCGCACCCACCGGTCGTTGAGCGAGCGCAGCGAGACGAAACGCCCACCGGTCGTTGAGCGAGCGCAGCGAGACGAAACGCCCCACCCCACAACCGAACCCCGTTTCGTCTCCGTCGCTGCGCTCCCTCGCTCAACGACCCCTCTGCGCCGCACCACCCACCGGTCGTTGAGCGAGCGCAGCGAGACGAAACGCCCACCCCGCAACCGAACCCCGTTTCGTCTCGGTCGCTGCGCTCCCTCGCTCAACGACCCCCTCGCCGCACCCACCGGTCGTTGAGCGAGCGCAGCGAGACGAAACGCCCCACCCCACAACCGAACAGCGTTTCGTCTCCGTCGCTCCCTCGCTCAACGACCCGAAACGACGAAGCGCGGCTCCCCAGAGAGGGAACCGCGCTCCGTCACCGCGCCGGGTCAGTTGCCCGAGCGCCGCTTGTTGTAGACGTCGAAGGCCACGGCCAGCAGCAGCACCAGACCCTTGACGGCCTGCTGCCACTCGATGCCGATGCCCATGATCGACATGCCGTTGTTGAGCACGCCGATGATGAGGCCACCGATGATGGCGCCGCCGATGGTGCCGACACCGCCCTGCACGGCCGCGCCGCCGATGAAGGCCGCCGAGATGGCCTCGAGCTCGAAGCCGTCACCGGCCTTGGGTCCGGCGAGGTTCAGCCGCGCGGTGAAGATGAGCCCGGCGAGCGCCGCGAGGAAGCCCATGTTCACGAACAGCCAGAAGTCCACGCGGCGCGTCTTGATGCCCGACAGCTCGGCGGCGTGACGGTTGCCGCCGATGGCGTAGATGTGGCGCCCGAAGACGGTGCGGTTCATCACGATGCCGTAGATCATCACCAGTGCCGCCAGCACGATGAGGGTGACCGGCACGCCCTTGTACGACGCCAGCGCCCAGGTGAAGAAGCCGATCACCGCGGCGAAGGCCACGAGCTTCACCACAACCCAGATCAGCGGCTCCACCTCCTGGCCGTACTTCGCGCGCCCGGCGCGAGTGCGCAGCTGCTGCACGACGAGGGCGACGATCGCGACCGCGCCGATGATGAGGGTGAACAGGTCTGGATCGCTCTCGCCGAAGATGCCGGAGAGGAACCCGTTGCCCATCGCGCGGTACTCGGTGGGGAACGATCCGATGTTGGCGTTGCCGAGCACCACCAGGGCGAGCCCGCGGAAGATGAGCATGCCCGCGAGCGTGACGATGAACGCCGGGATGCCGACGTACGCGATCCAGAACCCCTGCCAGGCACCCACCAGCGCGCCGATCAGCAGCGACAGCACGATGGCGAGCCACCACGGGTACTCCATCTTCACCGCCAGCACGCCCGACACGGCGCCGATGAAGGCGGCCACCGAGCCGACCGACAGATCGATGTGGCCGGCGATGATGACCATCACCATGCCGATCGCCAGCACCAGGATGTACCCGTTCTGCACGACGAGGTTGGAGAGGTTCTGCGGGCGCAGCAGGATGCCGTCGGTCAGGATCGTGAACAGCACCACCACCGCGATGAGCGCGATGAAGATGCCGTTCTTGCCGAGGTCGGCCAGAACGGTGGACAGCCACCGGGTGAAGGGGTTGTCGGCGGGCTGGACGAGCGCACCGGCGGCCTGCGACTCGCTGGGGGCCGACGGGGTCTGCGTGGAATTGGACATGATCGTGTCTCCTGCGGCGCCCGTCAGCGGGGCTTTTCCATGGTCATGAGCTTGAGAACGGATTCGGGGGTGGCTTGCTCGACGGGCAGCTCGCCGGTGATGCGGCCTTCGGACAGCGCGTACACGCGGTCGGTGATGCCCAGCAGCTCGGGCAGCTCCGAGGAGATGACGATGATCCCCTTCCCGGCGGCGGCCAGCTTGTTGATGATCGTGTAGATCTCGTACTTCGCGCCGACGTCGATGCCGCGGGTGGGCTCGTCGAGGATCAGCACGTCGGGGTCGGAGTAGATCCACTTCGACAGCACGACCTTCTGCTGATTGCCGCCGGAGAGCTTGCCGGTCTTCGACAGCACCGAGGGGGTCTTGATGTTCATGCTGCGCCGATAGTCGTTGGCGACCTTGAACTCCTCGTTGTCGTTCACGAGTCCGGCCTTCTTGAGCTTGTGCAGCGAAGCCATCGAGACGTTGCGCTTGATGTCCTCGATGAGGTTCAGCCCGTAGGTCTTGCGGTCCTCGGTGGCGTACGCGATGCCGGCGGCGATCGCCTCGGCGACGCTGCGGGTCTTCACCTGCTTGCCGCGCATGTAGACCCGTCCGGAGATGCGCGTCCCGTAGCTCTGGCCGAACAGGCTCATCGCGAACTCGGTGCGCCCCGCTCCCATCAGGCCGGCGATACCGACGATCTCGCCCGCGTGCACGGTGAGGGAGACCTTGTCGACCATGACCCGGGTGGGGTCCTGGGGGTGGTGGGCTGTCCACTCCTCCACGCGCAGCAGCTCCTCGCCGATCTGCGGCTCGTGGTCGGGATAGCGGTGCTCGAGATCGCGGCCCACCATGTCCTTGATGATGCGGTCCTCGGTGACCTCGGCCTTGGCGATCGTCTCGATCGTCTTTCCGTCTCGGATGACGGTGACGGCGTCGGCGACCTTTTTGATCTCGTTGAGCTTGTGGCTGATGATGATCGACGTGATCCCCTCGTCCTTGAGGCTGAGGATCAGATCGAGCAGGTGGTCGGAGTCGGCGTCGTTGAGCGCCGCGGTCGGCTCGTCGAGGATGAGCAGCTTGACCTTCTTCGACAGCGCCTTCGCGATCTCGACGAGCTGCTGCTTGCCGACCCCGATCTGACGGATCTTCGTCGTCGGGTTGTCGCGCAGCCCCACCCGCTTGAGCAGCTCGGCGGCTTCGAAGTTGGTCTTGTTCCAGTCGATGAGACCGCCGGAGGTGCGCTCGTTGCCGAGGAAGATGTTCTCGGCGATCGACAGGTGCGGGCTCAGCGCCAGCTCCTGGTGGATGATGACGATGCCCTTCGCCTCGCTGTCGCGGAGGCTCTTGAACGACACCTCCTCGCCCTCGAACACGATCGCGCCCTCGTACGTGCCGCTCGGGTAGACACCCGAGAGCACCTTCATGAGCGTCGACTTGCCGGCGCCGTTCTCGCCGCAGATGGCATGCACCTCACCGCGCTTGACCGCCAGCGTGACGTGCGAGAGCGCCTTCACGCCGGGAAAGGTCTTGGTGATGTCGCGCATCTCCAGGATGTTGTCAGTCACTGTTCCCGCTTCCTCGGGGGTGGGTGGGGGTCCGGGGGGGGGGGGGGGGGGGGGGGGGGGGGGCCCCCCCCCCCCCCGGCGCGGGGTGTTACAGGCCGAGGTCCTCGGCGGTCCAGTAGCCGGTGTCGACCAGCGACGACTCGACGTTGTCCGCGACGACGGGCACCGGTCCGAGCAGGTACGAGGGAACGACCTTCTTGCCGTTCTCGTACGTCTCGGTGTCGTTCACCTCGGGCTCCTCGCCCTGCAGCAGAGCCACGGCCATCGAAGCCGCCACCTTGGCGAGCTCGCGGGTGTCCTTGAAGATGGTCGCGTACTGCTCACCCGAGAGGATCGCCTTGACCGAGTCGACCTCGGCGTCCTGACCCGAGATGACCGGCCACTCGTCGCCGACGCTGTAACCGGCGTCGGTGAGGGCGGAGATGATGCCGCGCGAGATGCCGTCGTAGGGCGAGAGCACCGCGTCCACCTGCGTGCCGTCGGAGTAGTCGGCCGTCAGGATGTTCTCCATACGGCTCTGGGCGGTCTCGCCGTCCCAGCGCAGCGTGGCTGCCTGCTCGAAGTCCGTCTGACCCGACTGCACGACCAGCGTGCCGTCCTCCATGAGCGGCTCGAGCACGTCCATCGCGCCGTTCCAGAAGAAGGTCGCGTTGTTGTCGTCGGGCGAGCCGGCGAACAGCTCGATGTTGAACGGGCCGGCGGGGGCGTCCGCGAGCGGCTCACCCTCGAGGTCGGTGAGCCCCAGTCCGTTGAGCACGGATCGGGCCTGCTGCTGGCCCACGAGGAAGTTGTCGAACGTGGCGTAGTAGTCCACGTTCTCGGTGTCGCGGATCAGGCGGTCGTAGGCGATGACCGGGATGTCGGCGTCGGCGGCATCCTGCAGCACCTCCGACAGCGTCGTGCCGTCGATCGAGGCCACGATGAGCGCCTCGGCGCCCTTGGTGATCATGTTCTCGATCTGCGACACCTGGGTGGGGATGTCGTCCTCGGCGTACTGCAGGTCGACCGTGTAACCCTCGGCCTCGAGAGCCTCCTTGACGGCGTTGCCGTCCTGGATCCAGCGCTCGGAGCTCTTGGTGGGCATCGCGACGCCGATCAGGCCGCCGTCACCCTCGCCCCCGGAACCGCTGCCGCCGCCGTCGTTCCCGGTGCATCCGGAGAGCACGAGGGCGCCGGCGGCCAGGGTGGCCGCTGCGAGGAAGAACTTCTTCGTCTTCACTGTGTTTCCTTTCCAACTGACTGCTCTGTCTTGGTGTTGTCGTGACCGCTGCCCCGGGTCAGGGCTTACCGGCGGTCGTCGGTGGTCTGTCCGTAGACGTTCTGGTACCGGTCGAAGAGACGGTCGATCGCGTCCTGCGGGATGGGGATGAGTTCGCCGCCCTGCCGCGCGAGGTGCACCGTGCGGGCGACGTCCTCCACCATCACGGCGGCCTTGACGGCGTCCTTCGCACTGGATCCGATCGTGAACGGACCGTGGTTCTGCATCAGCACCGCCCGCGAGCGGTGGCCGGTGAGGGTCTCGACGATGCCGCGGCCGATGGAGTCGTCGCCGATGATCGCGAACGGCCCGACGGGCACCTCGCCGCCGAACTCGTCGGCCATCGCGGTGATGACACAGGGGATGGCCTCGCCGCGGGTGGCCCAGGCGGTGGCGTAGGGCGAGTGCGTGTGCACGACCCCGCCGACCTCAGGCATGTGGCGGTACACGTAGGCGTGGGCGGCGGTGTCGCTCGACGGGGCGCGCTCGCTGCCGGGGGTGCCCGGGACGACATTGCCGTCGAGGTCGCAGAGGATCATGTTCTCGGGGGCCAGGTCGTCGTACGACACCCCCGAGGGCTTGATGACGAACAGGTCGGCGCCCGGCACCCGGCCCGACACGTTGCCGCCGGTCCAGACGACCAGCCCGTAGCGCACCAGCTCGGCGTGCAGCGCCGCGACCTCCGCGCGCACCCGCGCCACAGCGACCTCGGTCTTCACGCCTGAGACGTAGCGGTCCTGCTGCTCGGCGTCACTGCCAGCGCCCACGGTTCGGCTCCTTCGCCCGTCGATCGATCGATGTGATGCTTCGGATTCCGGCCCATGTGACCGTTCACATCGCGGAAACCATAGCAACTCAGCGCCGGTACGTGTCAAGCCGCCGCGCGTCTCGGCTTGGTAACGGCCGTCAGCGGCCCGCCGGCTGCGCCGTCGAGGCCCGCACGACCAGCTCGGGTGGGATGGAGCCGATGGGCGGAGCCGCCCCCGGATCGCCGCCCAGCAGGATGTCGACGCAGCGCCGTCCCAGCTCGGCGAAGTCCTGCCGCACGGTCGTCAGCGGGGGCCAGAAGTGCGCGGATTCCGGGATGTCGTCGAACCCGACGATGCTGATGTCGCGGGGGACGTCGAGGCCCTCGCTGCGGATGGCGTGCATGAGCCCCAGAGCCATCTGGTCGTTGGAGGCGAAGATCGCAGTGAAATCGCGCACCCTCAGCAGCTCCCGCCCGGCATGGAAGCCGAACTCCGCCGTCCAGTCCCCCAGGATCGGCGCGGTGGTGGGGATGTCGGCGGCGCTCATCTCCTCGAGGAAGCCGCGCATGCGCGCCTCGGCCTCGATCCAGTCCTGGGGGCCCGTGAGGTGGTAGATGTCGCGATGACCGCACTCGATCAGGTGGCGCGTGGCCAGCCGCGCCCCGGCGATCTGGTCGACCGACAGGGTGTGCCCCGGGTCGAGGTCGGTGGACTGCAGGGTGACGTACGGGATGTCCAGGGGCTGGGCGGCGAGCGCACGGAACACCCTCACCTGCGGGGCGATGACCACGAGCCCCTCGATCGACTGGGCCATGAGGTGCGACAGGCCCGCGGGGATGGACTGGGGGTCGGAGGCCTCGATGTTGGCGGTGGAGACCCAGTAGCCACGAGCGCGGGCGGCGGCCTCGATGGCCGCGATGCTCGATGCCGGGCCGTACTGGGTGCTGGAAGCGGCGAGGATGCCGATGGTCTGGGACCTGCTCGTCACCAGCGCCCGCGCGGCGCGGTTGGGGCTGTAGCTCAGATCGGCCATGACGGCCAGGACCCGCTCCCGTGTCTCGGGCCGGATGCTCGGGTGCTGATTCAGCACGCGCGACACCGTCTGGTGAGACACCCCCGACAGGCGCGCGACATCGCGGATGCTGGGTCGCCGCCCGCTGCCATCGTCGGTCATCGCCGCCCGTCCTCGCTGCACGCCCGTGTGCACGGTCACATTGCTGCGCCCATTATGCCTGCCCTGCTCCGCGCCGCTGCATCGGACGGGTCAGAGGTTCGCCGACGGCTGGATGCCGCGTCGGCCTAGACTGCCCGCATGCCGGATCTGGGACGTTTCCTGCCGCTGAGCAACCGGCCGCACGGCGATGAGTCCGCGGTCACCGCCGACCGCCGCGCGCAGTTGGCCGATCTCATCGCCGCCGATGCCGGGGTGCTCGCCGCTCTGCCCGCGCCCCGGGCCGCCGCCCTGGCGGGCGAGTACCTCACCACCGCGCGCATCGATCCGCCGCCCGCCGACGACGTCATCGGTGGCCCGGCACACTCGGCGGCCCTGCTGGAGCGGGCGGCGGCGACGGTGCGCGCCGGCCGCCGGCGCGGCATCCGCGCCCTCGCCCACGGCGTGCGGGCCCATCTGCGCCTGGCCGCCGCGATCGGTTCGCCGCCGCGCCTGCCCCCGACGGTCACCGGAGCGGTCGCGCTGTATGCCGCGACCTCCGCACCGTTCGACCGACGCGCCGTGGTCGCGGGTCACACCGTGCGCGCCGACGACGACGGGTGGGAGTTCGGCCGCGGACCGGTGCTGGCCGGCAACGGTGCCGACATCGCCGCGTTCCTCCTGGGCGTCTCCGACCGGCCGCCCCAGCCGCCGGCGCGACGCCCGGCGACGGGTACGCTCGAAGGATGACCGGTCTTCGCTGGGGAATCCTCGCCACGGGCGGCATCGCCCACGCTTTCACAAGCGACCTGCGCACCGCGGGGCTCGATGTCGTCGCAGTGGGCTCGCGCAGTGCGGCATCCGCACAGCGCTTCGCCGACGAGTTCTCGATCCCGCGCGCCCACGGTTCCTATGAGGACCTGGCCGCGGACCCCGAGGTCGACATCGTCTACATCGCCACGCCGCACCCCGCGCACGCCGACAACGCCGTGATGATGCTCGACGCCGGCAAGCACGTGCTCGTGGAGAAGCCCTTCACCCTCACCGCGGCCGAGGCCGCCCGGGTGCGCGACGTCGCCCGTCGCAACGGCCTGCTGGCGATGGAGGCGATGTGGACGCGCTACCTGCCCCACATGCAGCGCATCCGCCGGCTGATCGCCGAGGGAGCCGTGGGTGAGGTGCGCACGGTGTTCGCCGACCACACCCAGAAGATCACCGCCGACCCGACGCACCGGCTGAACGCCCTCGAACTGGGCGGCGGCGCGCTGCTGGACCTGGGCATCTACCCGGTCTCCTTCATCTGGGATGTGCTGGGCGCCCCCACTTCGGTGCGTGCTGTCGCCCGACTGGCCGAGACAGGCGCCGACGCGGAGGTCGCCACCGTCATGACCCACGCCTCCGGCGCGGTGTCCAGCTCGGTCTCGTCCTCACGCGCCGCCGGCCCCAACACCGCGCACGTCGTCGGCACCGAGGGGCGCATCGACATCGACCGCACCTGGTACGCCCCCACCACCTTCCGGCTGACCGATCCCGACGGGACCATCCGCGAGGAGTTCGTGTCGGACGTCGACGGCCGCGGCATGCAGTATCAGGCCCTCGCCGCCGAGCGTCTGATCGCGGAGGGCCGCACCGACAGCGAAGAGCTTTCCCTGGACGAGAGTGTCGCCATCATGGGCACCCTCGACGACATCCGCGCGCAGATCGGCGTGCACTACCCGCAGGAGACAATCCATGGCTGAGCAGCAGCCGGCCCGCGTGGCCGTGTATCTCGACTTCGACAACATCGTGATGAGCTGGTACGACCGCGTGCACGGGCGCAACGCCTACTCCCGCGACCGCCAGAAGATCGCCGCGGACGCCACCGACCCCGAGGTGGCCGGACGGCTCGCGCTGGCCACGATCGACGTGGGCGCGATCATCGACTACGCGGCATCCTTCGGCACGCTCGTGCTCACCCGGGCGTACGCCGACTGGTCCTCTCCCGTCAACGCCGAGTACCGCTCGCAGCTGGTCGCGCGCGCGGTCGACCTGGTGCAGCTGTTCCCCGCCGCCGCCTATGCGAAGAACGGCGCCGACATCCGCCTGGCCGTCGACGTCGTCGAGGACATGTTCCGGCTGCCGGACCTCACCCACGTGGTCATCGTCGGCGGCGACAGCGATTACGTGCCGCTGGCTCAGCGTTGCAAGCGCCTCGGACGCATCGTGGTGGGTGTCGGCGTGGCCGGCTCGACCGCCAAGTCGCTCGCCGCCGCATGCGACCAGTTCGACTCGTACGACTCCCTCCCCGGTGTCGTGCGCCCCGACACGACCGCGTCGGACAAGAAGGATTCCACCCCCTCGCGGTCGCGGGCGCGCAAGCGGGCCGGCGATCCCGCCACCGAGCTGCTCGAGCGGGCGCTGCGGCTCGAGGGCGTGCGCACCGACGACGAGTGGGTCAACGCCTCGGCCGTGAAGGACCTCATGCGGCGCATGGACCCCTCGTTCAGCGAGAAGGAGCTCGGCCACAAGTCGTTCACGGACTTCCTGCGCGAGCACCCGAAGGTGGTCGATCTGCGCGAGGAGGGCAACACCCGTCAGGTGCGCTTCCACCCCGACGCGCGCTGAGCGGGCGGGCTCAGCGTCGCGCGCGGCGCGGCGACGGAGACGTCGACCACAGCGCCCACGCCACCAGCAGCGGCTGGAAGAACAGGCGCGTCAGGCGCTTCTGATCGGTGTCGAGTCCGAAACCGTCGCGGCGCTCGGTGTACTGCGCGATGTTGCCGGGGAACACGGCCACGAAGAACGCCGCCAGCGCCGCGCCGATGCGCCGGCGCTCCTTCGGCAGCGCCACGAGTGCCACGCCGAACGCGGCCTCCACGACCCCGGATGCCACGACCACGCCGTCCTTGTCGATCGGCACCACCTCGGTGGTCCAGTCCGGCACCTGCGCCTGGAACTCGCGCCTCCCCCAGAACAGGTGGCTGAGGCCCGCGAACAGCATGGAGCCGGCCAGCAGCCAGCGCGCGACGTTCTTCATCGCGCCAGTCAAGCCGACCCCCGGGCGGGCCGTCGACGTCTTGACACCGCCCGTGGGTAGGGTGGAAGGGTGAGCGACGCGAGGCAGCTCCCGCCGCTGCAGCGGATGCCCGACGGGACGGTGAAACAGCTGGGCCCCCTCACCGGGACCCGGGTGTGGACGGTGCCCGGCCGCGCCGGGCGACCGCTGTTCACTCCGCGGCACGACGTCGCCGTGCTCGCCCCGGGAGAGGAACGCCGGCTGTGCGCGTTCTGCGAGGGCCGCTACCTCGAGACCACGCCGGAGAAGGCGCGCCTGGTCGGGCCGGACTTCGCCGAGATCCGCCGGGTGCCCGCAGCACAGCTCTCCGATACGACCGCGCGCTTCCGGCGGTTCGGCAATCTGTTCGAGATCGTCTCGGCGGAGTACTGGCGTGAGAACCATGGGTTCCGCCAGCCGTCCGAGGTCGTGCAGTGGGCCGAGCGGTACCTCGCCGACCCGGTGGGGCACGAGCACATCCGCGCTCTCGCCGCCATCCGGGCTCAGGCCTCCGGGGAGACGCAGAGCCTGGAGGAGGCGGCCCTCGACCTCGTCGGTGGATCGCACGACGTGATCGTGGCGCGCCGCCACGTCGTCGAGGGCGCGCGCACCGACGACGACCTGTGCTCGTCCGGGCGGCTGACCCCCGACGAGCATGCTGCGTACATCGCCTTCACGGTGCGCTCGCTGGCGGAGATCGCGGCGGCGCAGCCGCACGCGGCATACATCTCGGTGTTCCAGAACTGGCTGCGCCCTGCGGGAGCCTCCTTCGACCACCTGCACAAGCAGCTCGTCGCCGTGGACGAAGCGGGGCCGCAGATCGACCGGGAGCTGCGCATGCTGGCATCCGATCACGAGCTGTACCAGCACGCCATCGCCGACATGTCGGTGCGCGAGGGCCTCGTGGTGGCGGCGACCGACGGTGCGGTGGCGTTCGCGGGTGTCGGCCACCGCTACCCCGCGTTCGAGGTGTATTCGACGTCGTCGGCGAACCTGCCCGCCGAGCACAGCGCGTCCGAGGTGCGGGCGGTCTCGGACCTGCTCCACGCCCTGCACGCCGCGACGGGGCACCAGGTGCCGACCAACGAGGAGTGGCACTACCGGCCACCCGGGGCGTCCTGGCCCATGCCGTGGCGCGTCGTGCTGAAGTGGCGCATCTCCACCCCGGCCGGCTTCGAAGGCGGCACGAAGATCTACGTCAACACGATCGACCCGTGGGCGCTGCGCGACCGCGCCGTCACCCGGTTGCGAGAGCTGCGGGAGGCGGGCGCGCTCGCACCGGGCATCCGCATCGGCGACGAATGCGCCCCCGACGACGCACGCCTGCGTTACGCGGAGTCGGCATGATCGATCTGAACGCGCTGCGACGCTGGCCGGACGTCGAAGCGGCCGACCTGCGGGCCGTCGACGCCGCCGACCGTCTGCTGCTGGACGAGTCCGCCTCCGCGCGGGCGGCGGCTCACGACGGCGAGCTCGTGGTGATCGGCGATGCGTACGGTGCTCTTGCGCTGGGGGCGGCGGATGCCGGGGCCGGGGACATCCGCGTGCATCAGGATGCGATCACCGGGGAGCGGGCCCTGGCCGCCAACGCCCACACGTTCGCCCTCGGCGACCGCGTGCGATCGTTGCCACTGACCGCGCCGCTGGTCGCCGACGCGCGGATCGTGCTGATGCGACTGCCGCGGTCGCTCGCGGCGCTCGACGACATCGCCGGGCTCATCGCCGCGCACGCGCATCCCCGCGTCGAGGTATATGCCGGGGGACGCATAAAGCACATGACCCCCGCGATGAACGACGTGCTGCGTCGTCATTTCTCGCGCTTGGACGTGACCCACGCACGGCAGAAGGCGCGGGTGCTGATCGCCCGCGAACCGCGTGAGGGCGCCGACCCGCAGCCCGCCCACGAGCGGCACGACGGTATGACCGTGTGCGCGTTCGGCGGGGTGTTCGCCGGCCCCCGCATCGACATCGGCACGCGACTGCTGCTGGAGCACCTTCCCGACGAGCTGCCGTCGGGGGCTCCCGGCGACCTCGTCGTCGACCTCGCCTGCGGCACCGGCGTGATCGCCGCCGCCCTCGCGATGCGGCATCCGCACCTGCGGGTCTACGCCAGCGACGCCTCGGCCGCCGCGGTGGCCTCGGCGCGCGCGACCGCGGAGGCGAACGCCGTGGGCGGGCGGGTGCGGGTGGAGCAGGACGACGCCCTGTCGGCGCTCCCCGATGGCGTCGCCGGGTTCATCGCCTTGAACCCCCCGTTCCACAGCGGCGCGGCCGTCACCGATGCGCTGGCGCCCCGGCTGTTCGACGACGCCGCACGCGTGCTGAAGCCCGGCGGAGAGCTGTGGTGCGTGTGGAACTCGGCGCTGCGCTATCGCCCCGCGCTGGAGCGGCTGGTGGGCCCGACCCGGCAGGTGGCCCGCAACGCGAAATTCACCGTCACGGTCTCCACCCGCCGCTGACCCCGGTCGTCGAGCGAGGGCGCGCAGCGCCCGAGACGAAACGCCCCGCAAGGTAGGACGTTTCGTCTCGCTCCGCTCGCTCAACGACCGCGCAGCGCCCACCCCGGTCGTTGAGCGAGGGCGCGCAGCGCCCGAGACGAAACGCCCCAACCGCGTTTCGACTCCGCTCCGCTCGCTCAACGACCCGCGGGTCGCGGCAGGCGCGGCACCGAGGCCAGCAGGCGGCGCGTGTAGGGGTGCTCGGGCTCCGAGAGCAGGCGGGCGGTCGGCCCCTCCTCCACGATGCGCCCGGACTCCAGCACCGCCATGCGTGCGCACAGCGCCGACACGATCGTGAGGTCGTGCGAGACGAGCAGCATGCCGATCCCCTGCTCGCGGGACAGCCGCTGGAACAGCTCGATCACGTGCATGCGCACCGAGGTGTCCAAGGCGCTCACCGGTTCGTCCGCAAGGATCAGCCGTGGCCGGGGCGCCAGCGCGCGGGCGATCGCGATGCGCTGCCGCTGTCCGCCGGAGAAGGCGTCGGGGTAGCGCGTCGCGGCATCCGCCGGCAGGTCGACCGCCGCGAGCAGCTCCGCCACCCGCGCCGCGCGGCCCGCACGGTCGGTCGTGACGCGCAGCGACCGCAGCGGCTCGGCGATGGACTCCCCGACCGTCATGCGGGGATCCAACGACGAGAACGGATCCTGGTACACCGGCTGCACCGCGCGGCGGAACCGCCGCATCTCCGCGCCCGACCGGCGGTCCAGCGGGGTGCCGTCGAAGAGCACGCGCCCGCCGGTGGGCGACTGCAGGCCCAGCAGCAGCCGCAGCAGCGAGGTCTTGCCCGCCCCGGACTCGCCGACGAGCCCCAGGCTCTCGCCCGGCGCGAGCGACAGCGACACGTCGCGCAGCACCGGTCGCCCGTGCCCGTAGGCGAAGTCGATCCCCTCAGCCGCCAGCAGCGGCGTCACCCCGGTCATGCGCGACCTCCGACGCGGGGCAGGAACTCGTCGAGCCGCCGGGATGCCGCGACGAGCTGGGCCGTGTAGGGGTCACGGGGCGCGGTGAGGATCTGCGCGGTGTCGCCCAGCTCCACCTGGCGTCCGTTGCGCATCACCAGCACACGGTCGGCGATGGTCGACACCACCGGCAGGTCGTGGCTGATGAACAGCAGCGTCATCCCGCGGTCGGTGACCTCCCGCTGCAGCAGCTCGAGGATGCCGGCTTGCACCGTGACGTCGAGGGCGGTCGTCGGCTCGTCGGCGATGAGCAGCCGGGGGCCCGCGGCCAGCGCCAGGGCGATCGCGACGCGCTGGCGCTGCCCACCCGAGATCTCGTGGATGTACGACCGGGCGATGCGCTCCGGTTCGGCCAGCTGCACGTCGGCCAGGGCGTCGAGGACCGCTCGTCGCAGCGCCTCGCCATGCAGCCCGCGATGATGAGCCAACGGCCACGCGATCTGCTTGCCCACCCGCATGAGGGGGTCCAGCGACGCCAGCGGCTCCTGGAAGACCGCGCTCATCGTCGTGCCGCGCACGCGATCGAGCCGCCGCGATGCGGTGCCGACGACCTCGACGACGTCGTGGCCGGTGTCCACGCGCACCGATCCGCGGGCGGCCAGCGGGTGCGCGAGAAGCCCGAGCGCCGCCAGCGCCGTCAGGGACTTGCCCGACCCCGATTCGCCGATGATCCCGAGCCGCTCCCCCGGTTCCAGTGCCACGTCCACCGCGTGCACGAGGTCGACCAGTTCCGGTCCCTCGAGGCGCACACCGAGGCCCTCGATCGCCAGCAACGGGGTCATCGGATGCTCCGGGAGGTCGGATCGGCGATGTCGCGCAAGCCGTCGGCCAGCAGGTTCACACCGATGATGAGGGCCACCAGCAGGATGCCGGGGAGGATCGCGGCGGTCGGCGCGACGAGCACCGTGCTCTGCGCCTCCTGCAGCATGCGGCCCCACGACGCGTTCGGCGGCGGCGACCCGAGCCCGAGGTACGACAGCGACGCCTCCGCGCCCACCGCGCCGCCGAACTGCAGGGCCAGCGGCACGATGAGCGTGGGCCAGACGTTGCGCAGCACGTGCAGGCGCAGGATGCCGAGGGTGCCGGTGCCGGAGGTGCGTGCCGCGGTGACGAAGTCCATCGCCATCACGCGGGTCGCGGTGATGCGGGTGAGCCGGGCGATCACGGCCGCTCCCGCCAGTCCGATGGCGAGGATGGCCGAGTCCAGCGAGGCACCGCGCCACGCGACGATGAGCATCGCCAGCAGCAGCGTCGGGAAGGCGATCGCGATGTCGAGCAGGCTCGAGATCGCGTCGTCGACCCAGCGGCGGGCGGCGGCGGCGGCCAGCCCCAGGGCGATCCCGAGGAGGGCGGCGATGATCACCGACCCGAAGCCGACGGCGAGGGCCAGGCGCGCGCCGATCATGAGCTGCGTGAACAGGTCGCGGCCGAGCCGGTCGGTGCCGGCCCAGTGCTCCGCCGACGGCGGCTGCAGGCGACCGCCACCGGTGTCGTCGTAGGCGAAGGGGGTCCAGAACACCGACACCAGTCCGATGACGGCGATGAGCCCGAACAGGATGCCGCCGACGGCCAGGTTGATCGAGCGTCGGGTGCGGCGCCGCACGGTCGGCGCGATCGGCGGTGCGTCCGGGGTGGGGAGGATCGTGGTCGTCATGCGGCCGCCTTCACCCGACGGTTGCCCGACAGCGAATCGCGCAGCCGCGGGTCGATGAGGCGCTGCAGCACGTCGGCGAGGAATCCGAGCAGCAGCACCAGGGCGGTGGAGAAGAGCAGCACGCCCTGCACGCTCGGGAAGTCCTGCTCCTTGATGCCCACGAGCAGCATGTCACCCAGGCCCGGCAGCGCGAAGACGCGCTCGATGATGACGGCGCCGACGAAGGTCGTCGACAGCTGGATCGCGAGGATCGAGATGAGCGGCACGACGCCGTTGCGCACGCCGTGGCGCCAGAGCGCCGTGGCGAAGCTCTGGCCCGTGGCGCGGGCGGCGCGCAGGTACTGCTGCCCGAGGATGTCGAGCGTGGCGCTGCGCACGTACCGCGCGAGGTCGCTGCCGGCGACGATCGCGATCGTGATCACCGGAAGTGTCAGCGCGTACAGCGCGGCGCCGGGGTCCTCCCAGTCGGTGCGGGGGAAGCCGCCGGCGGGGAACATCCGCCATCCCAGCGACAGCACCGCCACGAGCAGGATCCCCACCCAGAACACCGGGATCGCGCCGCCCAGCTGCGACACCGCCGAGAACGCGGTGCCGTACCAGGTGCGCGACTTCCAGGCGGCGAAGAAGCCCACGGGCACGGCGATGAGCACCGACAGCAGGAACGACAGCAGCGTCAGCGGCAGGGTGACGTTGAGCCGCCGCACGATCTCGTCGCCGACGTCGAGGTGGTTGGTGAACGACTGCCCGAGATCGAAGGACAGCAGCTGGCCGAGGTACGACAGGAACTGCTCCCAGATCGGGCGGTCCACCCCGAGCCGGGTGGCGGCCGCGGCGATCTCGGCATCCGTCGCGCCGACCGAGATCAACGCGAACACGGGGTTGCCCAGCACCCGGAGCACGACGAACAGGATCGTCACCGCCAGCGCGAACGCCAGCAGCAGCAATCCTGTCCGTCGAAGCAGATACCGGGCGATCGCGCTATGCCTTCGTGATGTCGTACACGTAGAAGAGGGAGTTCAGTCCATTCTGCGGCACGCCCGTCACGCCCTCCGCTGCGATGCGCAGCTGCGGGTTCAGGTACAGCCAGATGCTGGCGGCGTCATCGGAGATCTGCTGGTTCGCCTGCGCGATGAGCTCGGTCTGCTCCTCGACGCTGGATGCCGCCTCGGACGCGGCCAGCCAGGTCTGCACGTCGGCGTTGTCGTAGCCCCAGTAGAAGTCGGGGTTGCCGTAGAAGTTGATGTCGCGGTCGTTGACGTGACCCTGCAGCGTGGCCTCGAAGTTCTTGTCGTTGTAGACCTTCTGGTACCACTCGTCGTCGGTGATGATGTTGATGTCGACGGTGATGCCGACCTTCGCCAGCTCCGACTTGAGGAACTCCGCCACGGTCGAGTGCACGCCCGAGTCCGGGGTGTCGATGGTGAAGGCGAACCCGTCGGCGTAGCCCGCGTCGGCGAGCAGCTGCGCCGACAGCTCGGGGTCGTACGGGTTGTTGTCGGCGAGGTCGAGGTACCAGGGCTCCGACGGGGGCACCATCGAGCCGATCAGTTCGCCGCGGCCGTCCCAGATGGCGTCGAGCAGCTTCTCGCGGTCGATCGCGGAGTACACCGCCTTGCGCACGTTGACGTTGCTGAACGGCTCGATGCGGTCGTTGAACGCCAGCAGCTCCTTGGTGGTGGAGGTGCCCTCGATGATCTGGAAGCCGGCCGCCTCGAACTCGGTGAGGCTGTCGGGGTTGGACTGGCTCGTGACGAGGTCGACGGCGCCGGTCAGCAGCGCGTTGTTCAACGCGGTGGGGTCGGCGTAGTACTGGTAGACCACCCCGCCGTTGGCCGGGGCGTCGCCCCAGTAGTCCTCGTTCACCTCGAGGGTGATGGAGTCGCCCTTGCGGTAGTCGGCGAGGGCGTAGGGGCCGGTGCCGTCGGCGCTGGTGGTGAGCTCACCGGCCTCGTCGTTGACGATCCAGACGTAGCCGAGGTTGTAGGTGAAACTGATCGACGGCTGCGTCAGCGTGACGGCGACGGTGTTGTCGTCGACGACGTCGACGCTGTCGATCACGCTCAGCTGGCGCTTGCGCGCGGCGATGGAGTCCTCCCCCACGAAGCGCTCGAGGCTGTACTTCACATCGTCGGCCGTCAGCGGGTCGCCGGAGTGGAACGCGGCGTCGGCGAGGGTGAAGGTGTAGACGAGGCCGTCGTCGGAGACCTCGGTCTCGGTCGCCAGCAGCGGCTCGACCTCGGCGTCGTCGGTGATGCGGAACAGGCCCTCGTAGACGTTGCCCGTGAACACCTCGGTGACGCCGGAGGAGCCACCGAAGATCTGGTCCAGGTTGGTCGGCTCGTTCTGCGAGCCGATGACGATCTCGGCGGCGGGGTCGGGCGCGCCCGAGCCCGACGTCGAGGTGTCGCCCGCGGCGCAGCCCGAGAGGACGAGCAGACCGGCGGATGCCGCGGCGGACGCGGTGAGGAGGCGGGTGAGACGGCGTGAAGTCACGTCGGGTCCTTTGCTGTGGGGGGAACGCGGTCGGCGCGGGCGCCGGGTGTCGGTGAGCGGAAGGGGAAGGGGAAGGGGAAGGGAGGACGTCAGAGGGTGAAGCCGTCGGCGAAGCGCACGCGCCTCTCGCCCGCGCGCAGCGCGAACGGCAGCCGGTTCTGCGCCGGCGGCAGCGGACAGTTCATCTGGTTGGAGAACCCGCAGGGCGGCACGGTGGCGCGGTTGAAGTCGACCGTCAGGGCGACGCTGTCGCCGGGGCGCAGGTCGCGGGACTCGGCCGGCCGGTCGAGGAAGAGGAAGCGGCCGGCGCCGTACGTCTCGACGCCGTTGGTGCGGTCGCCGAACACCAGCTGCAGCTTGGCGGTGCCGCCGTAGACGGTGTCGAACGCGTTCAGCCGGTACTCCGTGCCGTCGACGGTGAACACCAGGTCGCCCGAGACGGGAAGGCCGCGCGTGGCACCGGCATCCTTGATGTGCTCGAACGGCACGACCCGCTGCTCGTCGACGAGCTCGAAGCGTCCCTCGAGGACCCAGGCCGGGTCGTACGGGTACCGGTCGATGTCTTCGAAGGCCTGCTGCGCCGGCGAGTCCTGCCGCCAGATGCGGTAGCCCTCCTGCGGCAGTCCGGTGTCGATGTCGGTGCGCTGCAGCCGGGTGAACAGCGCCGTAGCCGGGTGGCCCTCGCGGGCGACGGCCTCATCGACCGCGGGCTCACCGGGAGGCGACCAGTGCGTGAGCACGAGCGAGAGCGCGCCCTGCGCACCCGTGACGGTCTCGCGGCGCGCGCGCGCCCATTCTGCGTAGCTGTCGGACGCTGTTGTGATCGTTTCGGTGCTCACCATGACAGGTAACCAAACGCAGGGGCCGCACAATAATTCCGTTGCCTCATGTTTCGCCGTCCCGGTCGTTGAGCGAGGACGCGCAGCGCCCGAGACGAAACGCCCCAACCACCCGGTCGTCGAGCGAGGACGCGCAGCGCCCGAGACGAAACGCCGCAACCAACCGGTCGTTGAGCGAGGACGCGCAGCGCCCGAGACGAAACGCCGCAACCACCCGGTCGTTGAGCGAGGACGCGCAGCGCCCGAGACGAAACGCCGCAACCGCGCAGGGAACCCCGTTTCGTCTCGCTCCGCTCGCTCAACGGCCCGCACCCACCCCACCGGTCGTTGAGCGAGGACGCGCAGCGCCCGAGACGAAACGCCGCAACCGCGCGGGGAACCCCGTTTCGTCTCGCTCCGCTCGCTCAACGGCCCGCACCCACCCACCCGGTCGTTGAGCGAGGACGCGCAGCGCCCGAGACGAAACGCCGCAACCGCGCGGGGAACCCCGTTTCGTCTCGCTCCGCTCGCTCAACGGCCCGGGGCGCTCCGCTCGCTCAACGACCCGGGGCGCTCCGCTCGCTCAACGACCCGGGGCGCTCAACGACCGGCGCGCCTGCGGGCGATGACGGTGGCGAACGACACGTAGTCGGCGGCTGCGTCTCCCGCCGTGATGGCGCGCAGCACCACTTCGTCGACGGCCGCTTCATAGGCGGCAACCGCCGCGCCCAGGTCGGCCGAACTGTGGATGACGGTGCGCGCGGGGTCGAGTCCCAGCCGCGCGAAGTGGGCGGCGTACGCGGGATAGCCGGCGTAGCGGGCGGTCTCGGCGCGCAGGGCGGGGTCGGCGGCTGCATCGACCGCGGTGCGCACATACAAGGCGACCGTGCTCGAGCCGGCCGCCGCATGCGCTTCGACCGCCTGCACGGCGGCCGTCGCGGGGTCGAGCCAGCTCAGCAGCACCCCGTCCGCCTGCTCCGCGGCCTGCCGGCGCATGCGAGGTCCGAGCGCGCCCACCACGACCCGCGCGGTGGTGCGCTCACGCAGGGCCGCCGCCGCGTCGCCGACGCGCGCCAGGGCGCCCGCACGCAAGCCGCCCGACCCGATGCCGAGGGTGAGCCGGTGCTGCGGCAGACCGAGCCGCTCCATTGCGTCGACGATGTCGTCGGGGTCACGTCTGTCGATCGGCAGCACGCCGGTCGACAGCACGAGTCGCTCGGATGCCGCGGCAGCCGCGGCGAGCACCGGCAGCGCGTCGACGCCGGGAGTGTCGTTCACCCAGAGCGCATGGAAGCCGTTCTCTTCGAGCACGGGCGCGAGGGCCGCGGCGACCTGCGGTCCCGCGGCGGCGGCGATGCCGATCGACAGCATGTCAGCGGCTCCTTTCGGGCGCGGTGGCCCATAGCGACCAGGCGACCAGCAGCGGCTGCAGGAACAGCCGCAGCAGGCGGACGCGGTCGGTGCGCAGGCCCGGCGCCGGAGTGCCGGTGCGCCACTGGTGCACGTTGCCGGGGAACACCGCGACGAAGAACGCCGCCACCGCCATGCCGACCCGGCGCCGCTCGTGCGGCAGCGCCACCACCCCGGCGCTCAACACCAGCTCGGCGGCCCCCGACGACACCACGATCATGTCCTTGTCGGTGTGCAGCAGCCGGGTCGCCCACGGCGGCACGGCGATGCGGAACCCGCGGCGCAGCCAGAACAGGTGGGCCAGGCCCGCTGCGGCGAGGAGCGCCGCCAGCGCCCAGCGGGCGAGGGGGCGGAGGATCGGCGTCGACACGCCACCCATCCTGGCATCCGCCCGGCGGCGTGGATCAGTGGCGTCCGCCGGGAGGGCCGATGATGAGCAGCACGGTGAACACCACGATCACCGCGGCCAGCAGCGCCAACCCGAACAGCAGTGGCCGGCGCAGCAGGGCGCGCAGCAGCCGATCGTGCCAGGCGCGTTCGCGGGGGTCGCCGGTCTCCTCCAGCCGCCACTCGCCGTTCAGTCGGCCGCGGCGGTCCAGCCACATCTCGACCGGGATCGTCGCATACGGGATCACGGCGGAAATCACGGCGACCGCCGTCGGTCCGGGCTTCCACCGGTTGTTCTTGGACACCAGAATCGCCGTCGCCCCGTACGAGATGAAGACGAATCCATGGATGCTGCCGCCGATCGTGGCGGCGATGTCCAGGTCCATCGTGGCGCGCAGGATGAGTCCGGCGATCAGCAGCGTCCACGAGACGGCCTCGGCGAACGCGAACGTGCGGAAGAGCCTGCGCGGAGTACGGAACATTCCTTCAGTCTATCTGAAGGAATGTTCCGGATCGTCACCGTCGGGCCGCTCGTGCAGCCCTTCCAGAGCGGTCGCGAGCGTGGGCAGGGATGCGGTGAATGTGGCATCCAGTGACGCCAGCAGCGCGACTGCCGCGTCGAGCGCCCGTCGGCCCTTGGGCGTCACCCGCAGGTCCGACGCCGAACCGGCGTGCGCCATCGCGTCGGTCACCATGCCGTCGTCGGCGAGGGCGCGCACGGCGGTGTGCGCCGTCTGCACGGTGATCTGGCTGCGGCGGGCGAGTTCGCTGAACGAGATGCCCGGCTCCGCGCCGACGTGGGCGAGGAGCGCGTACTTCCGGGTCGTCAGCCCGATGGACTTCAGCGCAGCCCCCAGCCGGGCATCCCACAGCGCAGAGACGGTCAGCAGCGCGATGACGGGGCTGAACGGTGGTCGCTCGACGCTCATCGCGACTCCTCCTCCGCTCGGACCGACACTCGATGCTATCGAGCCGGAGGGAGGGCTCTCGCGCACCACGGCCCTCAGTCCGTGACCACCTCGCCGTCGCCGTCCACCATGGGCGGCGCGTCTTCGGCATCCAGCCGCGCGTCGACGTCGTCGGGCTCGGCGGCATCGGTCGTGTCGGGCTCCGGGCCAGGGGTGATCGGCGGCAGGCTGCGATCGTCATCCATGCGGTCCATCAGAGCGCACGGCGACCGGCGGATGCAACGACTTGACACGGAGCAGGCCCGGGGACGCGCCCTGTCGCGCGGCGCGCTGCGACGGATCCACCAGCCCGCCGGCCCGGGTCAACCCAGCAGGACCCGCTCGACGTCGCTCTCTGACAGCTGTGGCTCGGGAACGGCATAGAGGCCACGCGGCGAGTTCGCCGTCGCGGCGAGCGCGTCGATCCAGGCCCGGTTGATGCGGGGCTCGCGGCTGCCGCTGAACTTGAACGTCAACGATGCCCCCGGGTGGATCCACAGGGCGGTACGGCCACCCCCCAGGCTCGAGTCCTCCCGCCAGGTGAAGAAGAACCCTTCGGAGCGACGGAGCTTCGCGCCGATCACCACCTGCAGATGGGCGAGCAGGCGATCATCGAAGGTCGCGCTGGTCTGCGAGTTGTAGGTGAACTTGCCCATCGGGTCCTCCGGTCCTGTGCGCGGCGGCGCACGAGCTCTGTCCGTGTCCTGGTGAGCCGCGGCGAAGGCGGCCCGCACTCACAAGTCGAAGAACCCACCGAACGGGTCTTCGTCGTCCCCCGTGTCACGAGCGTCGAACTGCACCGTCTCCTCGGCGATGACGACCTCGGTGCGGGGTGAGACGAGCACCGCAACCGAACGGTTGCCCACCACAGTGAAGTCCACAAACCGGCCGCCTTCGCGTGAGGCGCTCTCCATTTGACGTCGGAGTTCGTTGAGATCCGCACCCTGCGCCAGAAGATAGCCCTCCCCGTTGATCCGCACTTCGGTCCGAACCATCGTCTGCATCTCCGTCACGCCCCCATGCTACGTGACCGGACGAAGCGCCATGGAGGTCTTGCGCCCGGCAGGCTAGGCGACTAGGACGGCCGCGCCTCGTCCGTTGACAACGGCGCGCGCCGCGAAGGCCACGCCCCCGCGGCCCTAGCATCGAGCCATGTCCCTCGCCCTCCTCACCGGCGCCGCGCGCGCGAACAGCATCGCCGCCGGTGTCGCACCGCGCCTCGTCGCCGACGGCTGGCATGTCGTCACGAGCGACCTCACCGCCGCGGACTACCCAGCGGACCTGTCTGACCCCGCCTCCCCCGCTGCCGTGATCGAAGCCGTGCGTGGCGACCATGGACCCATCGACGCCCTCATCCTCAGCCACGCGCACGACATCGAGTCCGGCATCCTCGACACCACCGCGGAGAGCTTCGACCGCCACATCGCGGTCAACGCCCGCGCAAGCCTGCTGCTGATCGCCGCATTCGCCCGGCAGGCGCCACCGACGGGCGGCGCGATCGTCGCGTTCACGAGCGACCACACCACCGGCAACCTCCCCTACGGCGTCTCCAAGGGGGCGCTGGACCGCATCGTCATGTCCGCCGCACGCGAGCTGGGTCCCCGTGGCATCTCAGCGAACGTCGTCAACCCCGGACCGATCGACACCGGCTGGATGGACGACGAGACGCGTACCACCCTGACCGGTATGCACCCGCTCGGGCGCATGGGTACGCCCCGCGACATCGGCGGAGTCGTGGCCTTTCTGCTCTCGCCGGAGGGACGCTGGGTCACCGGTCAGCTGCTGCACACCGACGGCGGGTTCTCGGCGCGGTTCTGATCCGCCGCCTCAGGGATGCGGGTTCGTCGCCGCCCCGTCGAGCCACAGCGTGTCGGTGGGGTCTGAGTGCGTGCCGCCGCTGCCGACGTGCTTCGCGCTGATCTGCGGTCCCTTCGTGATGACATGGACGATGGCCATGGCGTGGCCGCGGCCGAGTGCATAGTCATCGGCGAGCCACCGCACGATCGCACCGGCAGGGGTCGACGAATCGAACCCCTGCTGCCCGGCGATCTCCACCAACTGGCGCGGGGTGAGCCCGGTCTTCTTCTCGACAGCGTCGAGGTACGCCTGGAACGACATGTGCTCTCCTTCACTCTGTCAGCGAGGGGATGTCGAGGGTGCCGCGCGAATCCCACCATTCCTGGATGATCACCGGCGACGCGTGCATGCACACGATCCGCAGCCGCGACGAGCCCGAGTTGACGAAGCGATGCCAGGTCCACAGCGGCGCGGTCACCGTGTCGCCCTCCGTCGCCCGAAAGACGCGATCGCCGATCGTCACCTCGGCCTCGCCCTCCAGCACGATCCATGTCTCGGTGTACGGATGCCGGTGCAACTCCGGCCCCTGGCCGGGGTCATTGTCGACGAAGAAGTACGACAGGCCCGCACCGTGCTCGCGGCCGACGAACCGGCGCGTGCGGCCGCTGCCGATGCGCAGCGCTTGAGCGGGGATCGGTTGCAGAACGTCTTCCATCGTTCCCTCCAGAGCATCGTCGCTGCTCCGAGCGTGGCACACGCCGGCCCGCGGCCCAAGACCCGGCCGCTCCCCCGGACATGATCTGTCCGGATATGCGCGTAGCGTGCGCCGGACAGCGATCCCGCCGGGATCCCAGGCCGAGGGGCACGCCATGGACTGGAGGATCGAGCTCATCTTCGTGCCGGTCACGGACGTCGATCGGGCGAAGGACTTCTACGTGAAGATCGGCTTCCACGCCGATCACGACCAGGTCCCGTATGAGGGGCCGCGGTTCGTGCAGCTGACTCCGCCCGGATCGGCGTGCTCGATCGCGTTCGGCACCGGGCTGGGCTCTCGGATGCAGCCGGGCAGCCAGGATTCCATCCAGGTCGTCGTGCCCGATGCCGATGAGGCGCTGGCCCAGCTGCGCCGCGCGGGCGTCGCGGCGCAGGGGGTCGACGAGCAGGCGTGGGGCCGGTTCGTGACGTTCGACGACCCGGACGGGAACACCTGGACCTTGCAGCAGTTGCCGTCCCGCGACTGACCTGCGGGAGCACCCGCCGCGGCGCGCGCGACCCCGCCCCCGGCTACCGCAGCAGGCCGCGCAGCGCCTGGATCGTGTCGGCATCCTCGGGCCGCTTGTCATCGCGGTATGCCTTGACGCGCGCGAAGCGCAGCGCGATCCCGCCGGGATAGCGGGGCGAGCGCTGCACGCCGTCGATCGCGATCTCGACCACGGTGACGGGTTCGACCCACACCGTGCCGGGGGTGCGATGGGTTTCGATCGTCGGGAAGTGCGCGGTCTGCCAGCGCAGCGTGGCATCCGTCAGCCCTTTGAAGGTCTTGCCGACCATGACGAAGCCGCCGGGTTCGCCGAACTCGCCGACGGGGTCGAGCGCGCCGAGATGGATGTTCGAGAGCAGGCCCGCGCGGCGTCCCGATCCCGCCTCCACGGCCAGCACCACGAGATCGAAGGTGTGAACGGGCTTGACCTTGATCCAGCTCGCCCCGCGGCGGCCCGCCGCATAGGTCGAGTCGATGGCCTTGACGACGACGCCCTCATGGCCGGCGGCGAGCGCCTCACGGCTCACCCGTTCGGCCACCTCGGGATCGGACGTGACCTCGCCGCGGACGCGATGGTCCGGCGCGATCTGCGCGAGCACTGCCCTGCGGGCGCGCAGCGGCTCGTCGATGAGATCCCGGCCGTCCAGGTGCAGCACGTCGAAGAACCAGGGATGCAGCACCAGCTCGCGCGCCGCCTCGGCGCCGAACCGCGCCATCGTCTCCTGGAAGGGGCGCGGCGCCTCGTTTTCGTCGAGGGCGAGTGTCTCACCATCGAGCACGACGTCGTGCACCGGCATGGCCCGCACGATGTCGGCGATCTCGGGCAGCCGGTGAGTGATGTCGGCGAGGTTGCGGGTGAAGATGCGCACGTCGTCGCCGCTGCGGTGCACCTGGATGCGCGCGCCATCGAGCTTGTACTCGACGGAGGCCTCCCCCACCGTGGCGATCGCCTCCGCGACGGTGCTCGCTGTGCTCGCGAGCATCGGGAGCACGGCCCGCCCCACGACCAGGCCGGTCTCCTCCAGGTCGACCTCGGTGCCGTGCAGCGCGATACGAGCCGTCTCACCGAGGTCGCCCGAGAGCATGGCCGCGCGCCGTACCGCGGTGAGCGGTCGGTCGGCGGCCGCGGCGATCGCATCGGTGACCACTCCCTCGAGCGCGCCGGTGCGCATCTCCCCCAACAGCGCTCTGCGAAGGAAGTCCTGCTCCCCCGCGGTGGCGCGGCCGAGCATCCCGGTGAGCGCGGCGGAGCGACGCGCCGCCGACCCGGGACCGGATGCCGCCGCCAGCAGGTCCAGCGCGGTGTCGACCTCGGCGATCGTCAGGGCGGGCTCTTCCGCCGGCGCGACGGCCGTCGACGCGAGACCGCGCCACCCGACGCCGAGTCGTCCCTGACGGGGCTTGCCCAGCAGCAGCCCCAGTGCCGGGGCGAGTTCGTCGGCCTCGAGCCGGCGTAGCAGCGTGGCGAGCGCCTCGACTTTCGTCCGCCGCGATCGCGTGGCCGTCAGGGCATCGGCGGTGTCGACGAGCTCGGCGAGCAGCATGCGGTCAGTCTGCCACCGGCATCCGACGCCCCGCGCCGTCACGGACCAGGACGGCGCGGGCGTCGGATGCCGGTGGGACGCGGAGCTCGACCGGGACCCCGCCGTGCGACAGGATGACGTGGTGAGCTCCTACGTGCGCCCCGCCATCGACGAGCGGACGTTCCGGGACGCCGATGGGCACGTCATCGACTACGGGAATCGGTGGGACGGTTCGCCCCCGGAGGACACCTACTCGGTGGACACGCATCCCGAGCGCTTCGCGCCCCTCCACCTCGTCGCTGAAGCGCTCATCGCGCATCTCCGGGCTACCTACGACGTCGAGATCGATGAGGGCGCTGAGACAGCGGCGGATCTGCTGAGCCCGGCATTTCACGACGTGGTGCGCGCGGCGCGCATACGGCCGAACGATCCGGCGTGCGCGGCTCTGACGCTGGTCTTCACGTCGTACCCGGGGGTCATGATGCATGCGGGCTTGCTGCACGACTTCCACTACCCGGTCTGCGGCTGCGACGCCTGCGACTCGAACTGGCAGGCAGAGGCCGACCAACTCGAGCAACAGGTGTTCGCCATAGTCAGCGGCAACTACCGGGAGACCGTCGAACGAGGACTTCGTCCCTGGGTCGACTTCGCTTTCACCTATCCCGACGGCGCGAGCAGCGGGCGATCCCGCACCCAAGACCTCCCCGCTGAACGGCTCAGGGCCGCGAAACGCGTGCTCCGCGACCTCCCCGAAGGCTGGGCGGCCTGGCCTCGCGCGACGTCGGCTTCCTGACCTACGGCGTGGCCACCCGCAGCCTGGCATCGTTCGCGTCTGCTCACCGGGATTCGCGACCCTGCACGATCCGCGCCCCACGCCCGCTCCGCTCTTCTGCCCGCGAAACGAAAGCCGGCTCCCGCCCTCGCCGCCGCACCGGCGCTCGCCGACCTGAGGCATCAATCGGAGGTGCAGAGCCGGCCGTCCTCCGCCACCTCAGCCTGAGACCGGCGCCTGAGACCGCGCCGGTCAGCAGCCGAGGGCGGCGAGGAAGGCGGCCTGCTCGGGGAACCGGTAGACCTCGCCGCCCTCGTGCCGGTTGAAGCCGTACACGTCGATGCGACGGTCTGCCGTGGCGAGGTGGTTGAAGGCGGCGAACACCGTCGATGGCGGGCAGGTGTCGTCGAGGATCGCTGTGGAGTACAGCGCCGGCACGGAGGACCGCCGCGCGAAGTTGACGCCGTCGACGTACGAGAGCGTGTCGAACACGCGCTCGGCATCACCGGTGCCGCGGTGTACGGCGAGATAGCGCACGATCTCGGCGTAAGGGTCCGTGTCAGTCATCCCCACCGCCCGCTCAAAGTGGCAGAGGAAGGGCACGTCCGGCATCGCGGCGACCAGCCGCGGGTGCAGGCCGCTCACCGCGACGGTGAGCCCGCCGCCCTGACTGATGCCCGTGATGGCGACCCGGTCCGGGTCGACGCCGTCGAGGCCGAGCGCCGCGTCCACGCAACGCACGGCGTCGGTGATGAGCCGGCGGTAGTAGTAGTCCTCGGCATCCTCGATGCCCCGCGTCATGAGTCCCGGCACGCTGGGACCGGTGCCGTGCGGATCGGCCGTGTCCCCGCCGCCGCCCCATGTGGCGCCCTGCCCGCGCGTGTCCATGACGATGTGCGCACGACCGGATGCCGCCCACGCGAGGCGCTCGTGCGGCAGGCCGCGTCCGCCGCCGTAGCCGAGGAACTCGACGACCGTGGGCAGGCGTCCCGCGACGCCCGCCGGGCGGAGGTACCAGGCGCGGATCGGGTCGCCGCCGAAGCCGGGGAAGACGAGGTCGTGCACCTCGATGTGCCGCAGCGGCGTGGCCACGGGGGTGAGCACGGCGGCGTCGCCGACCGCCCGCGCCTCGGTCAGCGTGCGCTCCCAGAAGGCGTCGAAGTCGGCGGGTTCGCGGACCTCGGGCCGGTAGGTCCGCAGCTCGGATTCGGGCAGGTCGAAGCGTGGCACGGCGATCCTTCCGGTAACGCCCTCGGCGGCGTGGGTCGAGCCTAGCCACGTCGGCGTCGGCCGTCACGGCCCTCTGCGTCAGCGGGGGGTTGCGGACGCTGAGCGCCTGTGGACAGCTTCTGCGGCGTGAGCGGCGCATGGGTGATGATCCGTTCGCCGCAATCGTCCGCGCGGGCCGCACGCGAGTCGTCTCGCGGACCGGGTAAGGCCACCGCTCCGCATTGCTCGCAACCCAGGAATTACGCCGGAGAGCATCCCCCCGTGGCTGGTGCGGCCACTACGTTCCTCGGCTCCCACCCGCACCCGTCGGTCGATCACGCGGACGATGGGATCTTCTGGCCCCCGAAACATGGACTACTGAGTGGTGACCACATCAACCGCACGAAATTGTTCACCTTGCCGATTGCTATGCGCTAGCTTTTAGGCACGCGTCATGCAGATTGGACCGCTGACACGGGACGTTCATTGGGGAACGTCGACCGGTTGGGGGCAGTGTGTCGGCACGTACGCGCGGGGATGGTTGGCGACGACATCTCTCGAGAGGCACCGCGGCCGCAGCCATTGCTTCACCTGTTCATAGGGAGCGAGCGTGACTCAAGATAAGGCGCGCACATTTGTGTTCTGGGTGTTCTCGGTCATCGCCGTGATGTTTATCGTTGCCGGAGGATGGGCCCTTTTCGCCGGCAGGGACTCTTGGTTTCTTACCTTCGTATCAGGCCCGGTGCTCATAGCCATCGGGGTGGCCACTCTTGTGGTCTTCCTGCGTTACCGCGCTGGCCAGAAGTAGAGGAGATATCGACGACTGAAGGAAGACGCTTGCTGTTCTGGCAGGGATCACGGGCGCGTGCGGCTTCGGCGTCGCCCGCGTGTCTTGGGGCACCCCGGGTGGCTGGCTGGGCGTGGCGACATGTCTGGCCGCGGCCACCTGGGTCGTCATACTGCTCAGGGGAAACCGGCGGAGCAGGGGTTGATGGGGGCCTCAGCGACGCGGCCGGGGAGCACCCGGTCGGTGCCCGTCCCCCCTAGAGTGAGGCTTCATGCGCGAGTCTGAGCGGTCGCTTCATGAGCGGGTGGCGTCCGGAAGTCGAGACGATAGATGGGACCTGGCTGGGCGGGAAGATCTGCCCGAGAGCGTCTACGGGGCACTGGCCGAATCTCACGATCTCGGCGTGTTAGCAAGTCTCACCCAGAATGTGGCGACGCCACATACGGTGCTACGCCACTTGGCCGCTCGAACAGATGAGATCGGTGAGCGGGCCAAACTGAACCCATCCGGGCCAATCGATCTCAAAGACGATTCGCCACTCGGCTCCCACTCGTACGACTCAGTGGCGAAGTATCTAGAAGCGCGGTCGGCTACCGCTGATCAGCGACGCGAGTTCCTCAAGAGGTACGAGCAGTCGCCCCACCCAGGAGGCGATCGTCTCGGGGATGTGTGGTGTGACGTGTCAACGACCATCCCAGGTAAGAGAGCCTGACCCGGTTTCCCGACGGTTCCTGTGTATTGATCAGGCCGCGATCTCTGCGGCGGTGTGAAGGGCTTCGTCGTCGGCGGGGCTGGTGTGCCGCCGGCGGGGGTTGAAGAACCGCTCCGGCGGCGCCCGGTCCCGCCAGTCGTGGTAGCCGGAGGTCGAGACCTTCAGGAACCGGCAGGTCACCGCGACGGGGATCCCGTCGGCGGCGAGCTCGCGGGGTGTCGCGAGGAACGAAGGTCTGGGCCTCGGTCGAGGATTCGATTCTCGTGATCGGTCCGCCCCGATCAGGTAAGGGTGCACACATCGTCATCAACGCGATCCTCGACGCTCCGGGCGCGGTCGTTACGACGTCCACCCGGCCGGACAATCTCACCACCACCATTCGCTCGCGGAACGGCAGTTCCTGTCCATCTGAGTCCTCCTCTGTCTGTCGAGAGAAGGCACGAAAGAGGCCCGGATCCGCAGAATCCTACGGGCCCGGGCCTCTCAGCCGCCCTTTATGGGCGGGGCATGATCCGGAACTTCTTGTGCGGCGTCACGGTAGTTGGCACGGTTGCGTCGCACTTGGCTCAAGGCCCCGCTGAAGCACCAGCCGGCCCCCGTCGTCTGATCCGTCACAGTAGTTGGCACGGTGCGGAAGCAGTCTCGGCGCCCGGGTGGTCGGGGCCCGTCGCTCCCATACACGGAGATCAGCTTCCGAGGCTCTCGTCCGCCTCAATCCTGTCGAGACACTGGCCGCCGTAACGACGTTGCCGAGCTACTGCGTCAATCGGAGAGGAGCTGAACCCGGTCTTGTGGACACTTGATCTGAGCGGCGAGAGTCGTTCGTGAAGGAGTCGTCATGCCTGCAGCTCACCCGGTGGAGTTTCGTCGGAGGGCGGTCGCGCTCGCGCGGTCGAAGGAGAAGCCGATCGCGCAGCTCGCGGCCGATCTGGGGATCAGCGAGTCGTGTCTGCGACGGTGGGTGAAGATCGCCGACGTCGACGAGGGCGTCCAGGAAGGCGTCACGTCCGACGAGCGGGCGGAACTGGTTCGGTTGCGGCGGGAGAACAGGGTTCAGGCTGCGGAGATTGAGATTCTCCGGCAGGCGTCTGCATACTTCGCGCGGGAGGTGGTCGGCCCAAAAGGGTCTTCCCGGTGATCGACCGTCTCGTCGCCACCGGGATCGACGCGGCCCTGGCGTGCCGGGTGCTGCGAGTCTCCCGCTCGGGCTACTACGCGTGGAAGAACCGGCCAGCTTCGGATCGATCACGGGCCGACGCGGAGCTGACGGGCACGATCGTCCGAATCCATCAGGACTCGAGGACCAGCTATGGCGCGCGTCGAGTGCATGCCGAGCTGCGGCTCGGGTTGCAGATCCGGTGCGGGAAGAAACGTGTCGCACGGCTGATGCGCCTGGCGGGGATCAGTCACCGTCGCAAACGCGGAAAGTCGCGTCCTTTGCCGGCGCCGCACGAGGATCTCGTGCGGCGGAAGTTCGTCGCGGATGCTCCGGACAAGCTCTGGGTCACGGACATCACGGAACATCCGACGAAGACCGGGAAGGTCTACTGCGCTGCCGTCGTGGACGTGTTCTCCCGCCGCGTCGTCGGCTGGGCCATTGCCGACCACATCCGCGCCGAACTCGTCGTCGACGCCCTCGACATGGCGAGGTGGAGACGCAAACCCGAGGCCGGGACCGTGGTGCACTCTGACCGCGGATCCCAGTACACGTCTTGGGTGTTCGGGCACCGGCTCCGACAAGCTGGGCTCCTCGGATCGATGGGCAGGGTCGCGTCCAGCGTCGACAACGGACTCATGGAATCGTTCTGGTCCACCATGCAGCGCGAACTCCTCGACCAACGCGTCTGGCAGAGCCGAGATGAGCTCGGGCAGGCGATCTTTGAATGGATCGAGGCCTGGTACAACCCGCGCCGCCGCCACTCCGGCATCGGAGACGTCTCACCACTGGAGTTCGAGAACACCCATCACGCCGCTCTCGCGGCATAATTCAACACACAACCCGTGTCCACCGAACCGGGTTCAGCTCCCAACCCTGGGTGCAGCCGCTTCTTCGACTCGCCCACCAGCGCGGCAAGACATCCGAGAGCGTTGCCCTCTGGATGATGACGCCGACGACGTTCCTCGACCCTGCGCGCGGCAGACCGGTCGACCACCTCGAAGATCCGGATCTCGTTCTCGATCTAGCTCGCCAGAACTGGACGGTCGAGTGGTAACCGCGCTTCCCCACCGCATGGCGACACAACAGGTGCCGTGCCCGTCCCGCGGGGGGAGCGGGACTAGGTGTTCTTCCTCGTGAGGTTGTGAACGCGTTCGGCGGGGGTTGAGCCTCCGAGCCCGGTGTGGGGTCGATGGTGATTGTAGTGATGCAGCCAGTTGTCATAGGTCGCCGCGCGAGCGGCGTCTGACCGGCAGGTCCGGGCGTAGGCCCACTCTCTGGCGAGGGTCCGGTTGAAGCGCCGTGCGCCCAGCTGGGATTGTGTGTCCAGCTGGGCGCACAGAGCCCTCAGTCCAACGGCCCGAGGATCCGCTCAAGCTGGGTGCGCAGATCCGCGAGGACTTCTGGGGCGCTCGCTTCTGACTCATGACGGACTTCCGGCCCGTTGACTGCTGACCAGAGGTCCCCCTCGGACACCTCGGGTGGCAGGTACAGCCGCCATTCGTCCGCCGCTGGGGGTGCAGGAATACCGAAGTCTGCCAGGAACTCCGTCAGGTGTTCCTGGATCTCGTCCCGCTCGGTGTCGCTCGGGCGCCGGGAGACCGGCGGTTGGCCGTGGACCGCTTCGACGACGTCATCGAACTGGCGGGGTACTCGCTGCACATGCCTAGGACCGGCGAGATACGCGATCAGAGAGTGTCGCAGGTGTGGGCCAAGCACCACCGAAGCGCCCTTCCGGGGAGGGGTGCTCGGCATCTCTTCCCAGCGACTGCCGCTCAAGGGAACGTGCAGTTTCCGGTTCCGGAAGGGCACTTGAACGCGAGGCCTGAGAGCGTGGGAAGCGGCAGAACCGGAGCCCCAGTCGGCGTAACTCGACCCGTCACCTTGTCGTTGTACGTCCCTTGTTGCGTCAGCTTGTTGCCCTGCACCACCGGGCCGAGCCAAGAGCTGCTCACGCTCACGATGCCGTCTTCCTTATCTGCGAACTTCGATCCGTACCCGAAAGCATTGCCTGCGTGGACGCACTCGATTGCGAGATTGGTGAACTTCAAGGATGCGCCAAGATCGCGGAAGATTTTGACCTGTCCTCTCGATGAGCGACCGTTCAGGTTGCTGTAGATCACGATGTCAAACGAGCCGGATACGCCCTGCGTATTGCCCCAGGCGACGTTTCCTTTCGTCTTGGAGATATAGCTGCTCTGCCTTGAGGTACAGATTGTACCTTGTTCGCACCAATAGTTGTCGGGGTCCGACAGCGACAACGGCGAAACCTGAGCGCCAGGCGACGTCTCGATGACCTCAGTCGGGGCGACTATCTCACTCACGACCTCCAGGTCATCCTGCCCATCTGCCGACTCTTCGTAGTAACTCAACGTGCCCCCGAGGCAGGTCCACACCTCCAGGGCTCGATCAACTGCTTCTTGTACGCAGACATCCTCACCGGATTCGGCGGGCTCAGTTGCCGCCGCCGGAACTAGCCCGCCCAGTGTCAGCAGCACTGCACTCACGGCAACGCCGAGCTGAATCGGCCTGGCTTTCGTTCCTATTGGGAGCTTTGTCCGGCAGGGGCCGGCTGGGCTGATTCGAGGTCAGCGTAGTACGCCTGCTCGACCTCGGCGGGGGTGCGCATGTCGAGCTCGCCGTGGAGGCGCTGGTTGTTCCACCACCACACCCACTCGAGGGTCGCGAGTTCGACCTGTTCGACGGTGCGCCAGGGTCCGCGTTGGCGGATGAGCTCGGTCTTGTAGAGGTTGTTGACTGCTTCGGCCATCGCGTTGTCGAAGCTGTCGCCGACCGTTCCGGTCGAGGGAACGGCGCCGAGCTCGACGATCCGGTCGGTGTAGACCATCGCCATGTAGTTCGATCCGTGGTCCGAGTGGTGCGTCAGCCCGGTGAGGTCATCGCCGGCGTCCCACGCCGCCATATCGAGCGCCTGCATCGGCAAGATCTCCGCCTTCAAAGTCGCCGCCACGTTCCAGCCGACGATGCGCCGGGAGTAGACGTCGGTGACGAACGCGACGTATGCGAAACCGGACCAGGTGGCGACATAGGTCACGTCGCAGACCCAGAGCCGGCGGGGACCGTCGGCGGTGAATCGGCGGTTGACGAGATCGGTCGGCCGCTGCAGGGCGGGATCAGACTTCGTCGTGAACACTCGCTTAGACTTGCGCACCCCGCGAACACCGGCGAGCCGCATCAGCCGTTCGGTCTGGTCCCGACCGATCTCCCACCCTTGCCGTCGCATCAGCGCGTGCATCTTCCGGCGCCCATAGACGCCGTAGTTCTCCGCATGCAGCCGAGCGACCTCGGGCACCAGCAGATCATCCTGGAGCCGTCTCGCGGACGGAGTCCGATTCACCGCGGCACGGTAGCCGCGTGAGGTGAGGAACCCTCTCACTGCCGGTCGGAGGACCTGGCAGATGAGCTCGACCCCGAAACGATCCCGGTGTTCGTTGATGAACCGGATCATCTCGTCGAGGGGTGGTCGAGCTCCTTCGCGAAAAAGATGCTCGCAGCCTTGAGGATCTCGTTCGCCTTCCGCAACTCCGAGACCTCCTTCTGCAGCCGCTTGATCTCCGCCGCGGCCTCAGTCGTGACGCCGGGCTTCACCCCGGCGTCGACCTCGTAGCGACGCTGCCACAACCGCAGCGTCTCCGGACTCATCCCGAGCAGCCCGGCGACATGCCGGACGGCGCTCATCATCGTCGGGTGCGACGGCCGCGTCTCCGCGAGCATCCTGAGCGCCCGCTCACGCATCTCCGGCGAATACTTCCTGTTCATCGTGTTCCATCCTTACTTGAAGAACGGAACGAAAGTCAGGCCGATTCAGAGAGACTCGCATGACACTTGGGCTGAGTCGGTCGGCGCCGGGGGAAACGAGCTGGTTCTTCGAGTCCATACGCGGCGAACTCCTCGCGGCCCTCGCAGCCTTCGAACCGGCGCACGATGCCCCTACCGACCGACGAGTGAGCACGCGCGCTCACATAACGGTTCTGGGCGAACTCGGCGAGCGGTGATGCCCGTGCTCACGGACGAGAGGTGCGCGAGGTTCGCATACGCTGACGCCTTGAGCCCCGTTTGTCGAAACTGTCGCGACGGTGCCGGTCGATGGCGTCGCGCCGAGTCCTTCGATCCGGTCGGTGTGGACGACGGCGAGGTAGTTCGATCCGTGGTCGGCGTGATGCACGACCCCATTGAGGTCCCCGTCGACGGCCCACGCAGCCACTGCGCGCCTATAGCGGCAGGATGTCGGCCTTGAAGGTCGAGGCGACGTTCCAACCGACGATGCGGCGGGAGAGAACACGTCGGTGACGAAAGCCACATAGGCGAACCCGGACCACGTTGCGACATACGTCACGTCCGCGACCCAGAGCCTGCGAGGAGCGTCGGCGGGGAACCTGCGTTGCACCAGGTCCCGCGGCGTCGGCTCGAATGCTCGCTCGACTCCCCCGGTCATCTCGGATAGAGCCGGGCCCCGAGCGCATCCTCCAGACGAGCCACCGTGCGTAGGTCTGGCCATGCAGCGCCCGACAGCACGCGGCGGACCGTCGCCTCATCGAGGCCGGCCTGCTCTGCGACCGCGCGGACGCTTCGCTCACCCAGCCCGCATCGAAGATTAAGCACGAACTGCCGGGCCGTCTCCCCCGCTGGATCCGACGACGGCGCGTCCGGCCACGACGGTGTCAGCTCAGACGGCGACTCGCGCCGCCGGTTAGCCACAGGATCGCTCCTGTGGAACCGGTCGGCGCGAGTCCAGTCGTTTCATGTGCCAACTGCGCAATCTGTGCCAAGTAGTTTGACGCGTGCCAACTTCAAGGGTGTGATGTGCCAACTACCGTGACGCCGCACAGGAACTTCTAGAAGTCCCAGTCCTCGTCCGCGGTGGCCTCGGCCTTGCCGATGACGTACGACGAGCCCGACCCCGAGAAGAAGTCGTGGTTCTCGTCGGCGTTCGGCGACAGGGCCGACAGGATCGCCGGGTTCACGTTCGTGGTCGTCGCCGGGAACATCGCCTCGTAGCCGAGGTTCATCAGCGCCTTGTTGGCGTTGTAGTGCAGGAACTTCTTGACGTCCTCGGTGAGGCCGACGCCGTCGTAGAGATCCTGCGTGTACTGCACCTCGTTGTCGTACAGCTCGTACAGCAGCGAGAACGTGTAGTCCTTGATCTCGTCGCGCTCGGCCTGCGTAACGGTCTCGAGCCCCTTCTGGAACTTGTACCCGATGTAGTACCCGTGCACGGCCTCATCGCGGATGATGAGGCGGATGAGGTCGGCGGTGTTGGTGAGCTTCGCGCGGCTCGACCAGTGCATCGGCAGGTAGAAGCCCGAGTAGAACAGGAAGCTCTCGAGCAGGGTGGATGCCACCTTGCGCTTGAGCGGCTCGTCGCCACGGTAGTAGTCCATGACGATGTGAGCCTTCTTCTGAAGGTTCGGGTTCTCGACCGACCAGCGGAACGCCTCGTCGATCTCCTTCGTCGAGCACAGCGTCGAGAAGATCGACGAGTAGCTCTTCGCGTGCACCGACTCCATGAACGCGATGTTCGTGTAGACGGCCTCCTCGTGCGGGGTCAGCGCATCCGGGATCAGCGAGACGGCGCCGACGGTGCCCTGGATGGTGTCCAGCAGCGTGAGGCCCGTGAACACCCGCATGGTGAGCGTCTGCTCCTCGGGGGTGAGCGTGTTCCACGACTGGATGTCGTTGGACAGCGGCACCTTCTCGGGCAGCCAGAAGTTGTTCACCAGGCGGTTCCAGACCTCGAGGTCCTTGTCGTCCTCGATGCGGTTCCAGTTGATGGCCTGGACGTGGTCCAGCAGCGGCAGTTTTTCGGTCATGTCGATGTCTTTCTTCAGCGCGTCTCGTATGTGTGTGCGGCGACCGAGGTCACAGCATGCAGGAGACGCACTCGGTCATGTCCGTGCCCTCGAGCGCGAGCTGACGCAGACGGATGTAGTAGATGGTCTTGATGCCCTTGCGCCATGCGTAGATCTGGGCCTTGTTGATGTCACGCGTCGTGGCGGTGTCCTTGAAGAACAGCGTCAGCGACAGACCCTGATCCACGTGCTGCGTGGCGGCGGCATACGTGTCGATGACCTTCTCGTAGCCGATCTCGTACGCGTCCTGGTAGTACTCCAGGTTCTCGTTCGTCATGAACGGTGCCGGGTAGTAGACGCGGCCGAGCTTGCCTTCCTTGCGGATCTCGATCTTCGACGCGATCGGGTGGATCGACGACGTCGAGTTGTTGATGTACGAGATCGAGCCGGTCGGCGGCACCGCCTGCAGGTTCTGGTTGTAGATGCCGTGCTTCTGGATGGATGCCTTGAGCGCGCGCCAGTCGTCCTGCGTCGGGATCGGGATGCCCGCGAACAGCTGCGCGACCTTCTCGGTCTGCGGCACCCACTCCTGTTCGATGTACTTGTCGAAGAACTCCCCCGACGCATAGGTCGAGTCGGCGAAGCCCTCGAACGCCGTGCCACGCTCGATCGCGATGAGGTTCGAGGCGCGCAGCGCGTGGAACAGCACCGTGTAGAAGTAGATGTTCGTGAAGTCCAGGCCCTCTTCGGAGCCGTAGTGCACGTGTTCGCGGGCGAGGTAGCCGTGCAGGTTCATCTGCCCGAGGCCGATCGCGTGCGACCGGTCGTTGCCGTCCTCGATGGAGCGCACCGAACGGATGTGGCTCTGGTCGCTGACCGCGGTGAGAGCACGGATGCTGGCCTCGACGGTCTTGCCGAGGTCGCCGCCGTCCATCGCCAGGGCGATGTTCATCGAGCCGAGGTTGCAGGAGATGTCCTTGCCGATCTCCTTGTACGAGAGGTCCTCGTTGTAGGTGGTCGGGGTGTTGACCTGCAGGATCTCCGAGCAGAGGTTGGACATGTTGATCCGGCCCTTGATCGGGTTGGCCTTGTTCACCGTGTCCTCGAACATGATGTACGGGTAGCCCGACTCGAACTGGATCTCGGCGAGGGTCTGGAAGAACTCGCGCGCGTTGATCTTCGTCTTCTTGATGCGCTCGTCGTCGACCATCTCGCGGTACTTCTCGGTGACCGAGATGTCGCCGAACGGCACACCGTAGACCTTCTCGACGTCGTACGGCGAGAACAGGTACATGTCCTCGTCGTTCTTGGCGAGCTCGAAGGTGATGTCGGGGATGACGACACCCAGCGACAGCGTCTTGATGCGGATCTTCTCGTCGGCGTTCTCACGCTTGGTGTCGAGGAACCGCAGGATGTCGGGGTGGTGAGCCGAGAGGTACACCGCGCCGGCGCCCTGACGCGCGCCGAGCTGGTTGGCGTAGCTGAAGCTGTCTTCGAGCAGCTTCATCACGGGGATGATGCCGCTGGACTGGTTCTCGATCTGCTTGATCGGGGCACCGGCCTCGCGGATGTTCGACAGCAGCAGGGCCACGCCGCCGCCGCGCTTGGACAGCTGCAGGGCGGAGTTGATGCCGCGGGCGATCGACTCCATGTTGTCCTCGATGCGCAGCAGGAAGCACGACACGAGTTCGCCGCGCTGCGCCTTGCCGGTGTTGAGGAAGGTCGGGGTGGCCGGCTGGAAGCGACCCGAGATGATCTCGTCGACCAGCTCGGTCGCGAGCTTCTCGTCGCCGTCGGCCAGGCCCAGCGCCGTCATGACGACACGGTCCTCGAACCGCTCGAGGTAGCGCTTGCCGTCGAAGGTCTTCAGCGTGTAGCTGGTGTAGTACTTGAACGCTCCGAGGAACGTCGCGAAGCGGAACTTCTTGCTGTAGGCGAAGTCGTGCAGCTCCTGGATGAACTCCATCGAGTACTTCTCGAGCACGGCCGGCTCGTAGTACTCCTTCTCGACGAGGTAGTCGAGCTTCTCCTTGAGGGAGTGGAAGAAGACCGTGTTCTGGTTGACGTGCTGCAGGAAGAACTCCCGCGCCGCCCGCTTGTCAGCGTCGAACTGGATCTTGCCGTCCGGCCCGTACAGATTGAGCATCGCGTTGAGTGCGTGGTAGTCCATGCCCTCGAAGCGCGCCTCGGTCTTGAATTCCATGTCCGTCAGTGTTGATTCCACCATCGCTCCAGTCCTTCGCTCACGCGATCGACGTCATCTGGCGTGCCGAAGAGTTCCAGCCGATACAGGTGCGGCACGTTGCACTTGCGGCTGATGATGTCACCGGCGAGGCAGTACGCCTCGCCGAAGTTGGTATTGCCTGCGGAGATCACTCCGCGCAGGAGCCGACGGTTGCCCTCGTCGTTGAGGAACCGGATCACCTGCTTGGGAACAGCGCCCTTCTCCTCGCCCCGCCCTTGCCCGCCGCCGTAGGTCGGCGTGACCAGGACGAAGGGCTCGGACACCTCGATCGGCTCATCCGAGGGGAGGAGGGGGATGCGCACAGCCCGCATCCCGAGTTTGTCGATGAAGCGGGCGGTGTTGCCCGAGACGCTGGAGAAATAGACCAGCAGAGGTGCGTGCGTCGCCGTGAGCACATCATCTCCCCTCAGGTTGCCGCCGTCCGCCCGCCGATCGGGCGCCGCGCCGGAGCGCCGCGCCACGGTCTGGTTTCAGGCCAGGCGCGAGGCGAGCTCGTCGATCTTGTCGGGACGGAAGCCCGACCAGTGGTCCTCGTCGGTGACGACGACCGGCGCCTGCAGGTAGCCGAGCGACTTCACGTGCTCGAGCGCTGCGGCGTCTTCGGAGACGTCCAGGACTTCGTATTCGATGCCCTTCGAGTCCAGTGCGCGGTAGGTCGCGTTGCACTGCACGCAGGAGGGCTTCGTGTAAACCGTGATCGCCATGTCGACGTGTCCCCTTCAAGTCTTTTCGCTGTGTTCTCCGGCTTCGGGGCCGGGGAGTCCAATACTACATATGGGTGCCGACGTTCAGAAGCACCACAAGGGATAGTAGTTACATCCGTGTAGTTTTCCACCGCCCTCCCCATGTACAACACAGGTTGTCCACCGTTTCATCCACAGGATGCCGACGGGTTTCGGGCCCCGCGAAGCGCTGAATCACGCGGGTGCGGAGCCGCCCGGCCGGATCCATCCACAGGTACGACGCTAGGGACCCCCTCCGACATCGGGATTCCTGGGTAACCGTCGGTACGGCGTGTCGCGGCGTGTCCGGGTAGCGTGGACGAACGTGGCGGGATATCGGGACCTTCTGCGCAGTCCAGGCGTGGGGCGCATCATGGCGGCGCAGCTGACGGCACGCTTCCCGAACGGGATGACGAGCCTGGCGATCCTGCTGCACATCGAGCACGTCACCGGCTCCTATGGGGCCGCGGGCCTCGTGCTGGCCGCGACCTCCGTGGGCCAGGCGGTCGCGGGTCCGGTCACGAGCCGCTGGATGGGCCGCTGGGGCATGCGCAAGGTGCTGACCCTCACCACGATCATCTGCGCCGTGATGCTCACCACGCTCGCGTTCGTGCAGACCGTCGTGCCCGTCTACATGCTCCTCGCGCTCATCGCGGGTCTCTCCACGCCGCCCGTGCAGCCGGCGGTGCGCACGATCTACCCCAAGATGGTCACGTCTCGGCAGCTGACCCCGCTGTTCTCGCTGGACGCGTCGCTGCAGGAGATCATCTGGATCATCGCCCCGGTGCTGATCACCTTCATCGCCACGCAGGCGGGCACCGTCCCCGCCCTGGTGTGCATCGTGGTCATCCTGCTGCTGGGCTGCGCGTGGTTCATCCTCTCCCCCGAGGTCGGCCGCGTGCGCATCCCCCGCAGTCGCCGCAGGCTGGGCAAGGTGCTCACGCGCCCCGCCGTGGTGCTCGCCACCGCCACGGGCTTCCTCCTCATCGGCGCGGCCGCCGCGGTCGAGGCCGGCGTCGTGGCCACGTTCGACCACGGCGGACTCGAAGCAGGTCTCGTGCTGGCGGTGTTCTCGATCGGCAGCCTCGCCGGCGGGCTCGGCTTCGGACACATCCCCATCGGCCGCTGGGCCATGGCGCGGCGGTTCGCCATCGTCGCTGCGGGACTGTGCCTGGCGATGATCTCCCTCGACGTCTGGTGGATGGGCGGGTCCCTCCTCATCGCCGGCGCCGGCGTGGCCCCGGCTCTGGCGGTGATGTTCGCCATGACCACGGCGAGCGTGAAGTTCAGCGACACCGCAGAGGCGTTCGGCTGGGTCGGCACCGGTCAGCTGATCGGCTCGGCCGCGGGATCCGCGACCGCCGGCTTCCTCATCGACGGCGTCGGGCCGCAGGGCGCGTTCGTCGCCGGTGCCGCGTTCGCCGTGGCCGGGGTGCTCGTCTCGGTCGCCTTCGTGCGCGGCTTCCCCGACCTGCGGGGACGCGACGCGAGCCCCATCCCCGACACCGAGCCGGTGCCGACGATCACGTGAGCGCTCGGGCTCAGGCGATCCGCGCCAGCAGGAACAGCACCGCCTGGGCGTAGGCGTCGGCCGGGGCCGGATGGTCGAAGCCGTGCCGCTCGGCATCCACCTCGATCTCCACGCGGTACGTGTCGGGCAGGCGCGTCAGACTGCGGAACGTGCCGCGCAGCATCTCACGCAGCTGCGCCTCCGAGGGCAGCCACAGCGCGTCGGCGATCGCGACCGAGTCCAGAGCCCACTCCGTGGTGCCGTTGAAGGCCAGCAGCGTCCCCGTGGGATAGCTGCGCGCCTCGATGGTCATCTCGCTGACGGTGAAGACGTCGGCCTCGAACTCCGGTTCGTCCAGCTGGAAGCGGTCGCCGGAGCGCGGATGCCAGCGCAGGCCGGCGGCGCGCAGCTCGCGGGCGAGGTCGGTGGAGATCACCTGCCTATCTTCCCCCGGTTCTGCGCACCGGGCGCGGTGCCGACGGCCGCCTTTAGGCTGGGGGCATGCCCGCCCCCGTCGCCCTCCCCCGGTACGCGTGGGGCGATCCCGCGTCGCCCCGGCACGCGCTGCTCATCCACGGCCTCGGCTCCAACGGACCGCTCATGTGGCGCTTCGGCACGGCGCTGGCGGATGCCGGCTGGCACGCCACCGCCGTCGACCTGCGCGGCCACGGCGCGGCGCCACGCGCGCTGGACTGCACGATCGCCGCGTACGCCGCCGACGTCGCCGCGACGACTCCCGCCACCGACGATGCCCCGCCGGCGGCGTGGGACCTCGTCATCGGTCACTCGCTGGGCGGCGCCGCGGCCACCGTCGCCGCCGCCGCGACCCCCGGCTGGACGCGCCGCCTGGTGCTCATCGACCCGGGGATCTACCTCGCCGAGGGCGATCGGGCGATCGTGCGCGACAGCCAGGAACGTTCGTTCGCCGACCCGACCGAGGCGGCCGTGCGCGCCGAGCACCCCGACTGGCATCCGCTCGACATCGAGCTGAAGGCATTGTCGGTGCGGCAGGCGAGCCGCTGGACGGTGGAGCAGACCAGCGAGCAGAACGCGGTGTGGGACGTCCGTGCCGACGCGGCGCGGCTCCAGGTGCCCACCCACGTCATCGCGAGCGACCCTGCGGTGTACTCGATCTTCACCGGCGAGGTCGTCGACGACGTGGTCGCCAATCCGCACGTGACGATGTCGGTGGTCGCCGGCGCGGGCCACTCGCCGCACCGCGACCGCCCCGACGAGACTCTGCGACTGCTGTGGGAGGCCCTGCGATGACCGATTTCGACCCCGCGAGCGTGCTCGACGACGCGCTGCTGGAGCGCATCCGGGCACGGGCCGCCGCGCACGACCGCCACAACACCTTCCCCGACGACGACCTCGCCGACCTGAGGGCCGCCGGCTACCTCGCTGTGCTCGCTCCCGCCGAGATCGGCGGCGGCGGGTTGCAGCTGGCCGAGGTGTCGCTGCTGCAGCAGCGCCTGGCCACCGCCGCGCCGGCCACCGCGCTGGCGGTCAACATGCACCTGGTGTGGACGGGCGTGGCGAAGGTGCTGCGTGACCGCGGCATCCGCGACCTCGATCATGTGCTCGAGGGCGCGGTCGCCGGCGAGGTGTACGCGTTCGGCATCAGCGAAGCCGGCAACGACCTGGTGCTCTTCGGCAGCGACACCGTCGCCGAACCGCTGCCCGACGGCGGGTACGCCTTCACCGGCACGAAGATCTTCACGTCGCTCGCGCCGGTGTGGACGCAGCTGGGCCTGCACGGCCTCGACACCTCCTCCCCCGACGCCCCACGCCTGGTCTACGCGTTCGTCCCCCGCGCCGAAGAGGCCGCAGGGCGCGTGGTGACCCGCGACGACTGGGACACGGTGGGCATGCGCGGCACGCAGTCCCGCACCACCGAGCTGCACGGCGCCGTCGCGCCCGCCGACCGCATCGGGCGACGCCTGGCGCCGGGGCCGAGCCCCGACCCGCTCGTCTTCGCGATCTTCAGCGTGTTCGAGCTGCTGCTGGCGTCGGTGTACACCGGCATCGCCCGCCGCGCGATCGACGTCGCCGTCGACACGGCCGGCCGTCGGCGCTCGAAGAAGACCGGACGGGCCTACAGCCAGGACCCCGACATCCGCCGGCGGGTGGCCGAGATGGGCATCGCCTACGACGCCCTGCCGCCCCAGCTGCACGTGCTCTGCACCGACGTCGATCGGCAGGCCGACCACGGCGCGCGCTGGTTCTCACTGCTCAGCGGCGTCAAGCACCGGGCGGTCACCATGGCGAAGGAGGTCGTCGACCAGGCGGTGCTGGTGGGCGGTGGCTCTTCCTACTTCGCCGGCGCCGAGCTCGGACGCCTGTATCGCGACGTGCTGGCCGGCCTCTTCCATCCCTCCGACCCGGAATCCGCCCACGCCACGGCGGCCACGGCGTGGCTGGGACCGGCCGAGGGCTGAACCCGCATGCGAGGATGACGACATGTCCCGCACCCCCACGGCGCTGCTGAGCGTCGCCGACCAGGAGCGCCGTCGCGCGCTGCGGCTGATGAAGAGCGTCGCCCTCGGCGCGCTGGTGTTCATGGCGGTCGTCTTCGCGATCTCGTTTCCGCTGCAGGACGAGGTCCCGTGGCTGGCGTACGTGCGCGCCGCCGCCGAAGGCGGGATGGTGGGCGCCCTCGCCGATTGGTTCGCCGTCAGCGCGCTCTTCCGGCATCCGCTGGGCATCCCGATCCCGCACACGGCGATCATCCCGCACCGCAAGGACGAGATCGGGCGCACCCTCGGGGAGTTCGTCGAGACCAACTTCCTCTCCGCCGACGTCGTGCGCACCAAGCTCGAGTCGATGAGCGTGTCGCAGCGTCTCGGCGAGTGGCTCGCCCAGCCCGCGCACGCCGAGCGCGTGGCGACGGAGGGCTCGGCCATGGCGGCGGGCGTGCTGCGGGCGCTCAGCGACAGCGACGTGCAGGACCTCATCGCCGACATCGCCCGCGAGCACCTGATCGAGCCGGATTGGGGTCCGTCGGTCGGCGGGTGGCTCGAGCGCATGGTGGATGCCGGCGCGCACCACGGCGCCGTCGACCTTGCCGCCGACTCCCTCGGCACCTGGCTCGCCACCAACCGCGACTCCTTCGACGGCCTCGTCTCGCGCCGGCTGCCGTCGTGGGTGCCGTCGCTCGCGCACCGTCTCATCGACGACACCCTCTACAAGGAGGCGGTGGCCTTCGTGCGCGCGGTGCAGGACGATCCTGAGCACCCGGCCCGGCACGCCATCGACCGCTATCTGGGGCGCCTCGCCGACAGCCTGCAGCACGACCCCGCCACCATCGGCCGCTTCGAGGACGCCAAGTCGGGCGTCTTCGAGTCGACGCGCGTGCGGGAGCTGGCCGCCGAGGCGTGGGACAGCACCAAGAACGGCCTGCTGCGCTCGCTCTCCGAACCCGACAGCGAGCTGCGCCGCCGTTTCGCCGAGGCCCTCGCCGATGCCGGCCTGCGCCTGTCGACGGATGCCGATCTTCAGAACCGCGTGGACGGGTGGGTCACCGGGGCCGCGGTGTTCCTCGTCGACCGCTACCGGCACGACATCGCGTCGATCATCACCGAGACGGTCGAGCGCTGGGATCCCGCCGAGACCACGGAGAAGATCGAACTGATGGTCGGCCGCGACCTGCAGTACATCCGGCTGAACGGCACCATCGTCGGGTCCCTCGCGGGTCTGGTGATCTACACCCTCGCGCACGCCCTGACCGGCTGACTACCCTGATCGCATGGGCGACCCCGGTGAGCTGCTGTTCAGCTATGGCACGCTCGACGTGCTCGACCTGCAACGCGACACCTTCGGCCGCGTGCTGCACGGTGAGCCGGACATGCTGCCGGGCTATGCGACCGAGGTGGCCGAGCGACTCGACCCCGAGATCGTGGAGCGGCTCGGTCCCATCCCGCAGCGGCTGCTGCGGATGACCGGCGACCCGCGCGACAAGGTGACCGGACAGGTGCTGCACCTGAGCGACCTCGAACTGGAGGCGGCCGACGAGCTCGTCTCCCCGCTGTTCCACCGCCTGGCGGTGACCCTCGCCAGCGGTCGGCTCGCGTGGGTGTACCTGGCGGCGCAGCCGTGATCCGCCTCGCGCTGGTGCGCCACGCCAAGAGCGACTGGGGTGACCCCGGCCTGCCCGATCACGATCGGCCGCTGAATCCCCGCGGTCTGCGCGACGCGCCCGTCATGGCGGCGCGGTTGGCCGACAGCGGTTTCGCCCCGGATCTGATCGTCGCCTCCACCGCGCTGCGCGCGCGCACCACGGCAGAGATCTTCGCCGATCGCTTCGGCCTCGCCCCGCTCCTGCGCGACGAGCTGTACGGCGCCGGGGCCGACGAGCTGCTGCGCACCGCGGCGACGCAGGGCGTGGCATCCGTCCTCCTCGTCGCCCACGACCCGGGCATGAGCGCGCTGGCCGGCCGCCTGGCGCCGGAGATCGCGCACATGCCCACCTGTGCCGTGGCGACCTTCACGTGGGATCAGGACGACTGGGACGTCGCCTCTGCGCTGGACCCCGACGCGTGGACCTTCGACTCACCTCGGTGAGCCCTGCGGGTGCCGCTCAGACCACCGCGGTACGCACCACCAGCTCCGGGAGGATGAGTCTCCCGCCGGGGGTCGCACCGGAGACGAGGTGGTCGAGCACGGCCTCCGCGACCAGCTCCGGCCGCGTGCCGGCCGCAGGCCTGGTCGGCGGCCGCGGCGATCGTGTGCCTGCAGATCGAAGCAGGGGCGTGAGGCCGGGCGGTCAGTCGACCCGCGCGACCCTGCCGCCGGTCAGAGCGACCAGCTGGTCGAAGGTGAGGGGGAAGACGGTGTGCGGGGTGCCGGCGGCCGCCCAGATCTCGGGATAGGTCGACAGCGCCTCGTCCACGACCGTGGGAAGCGGTGCCGGGTGGCCGGTGGGGGCGACGCCGCCGATCGCCTGGCCGGTGGCATCGCGCACCTGCTGCGCCGTCGCACGTTCGATGCTCTGCCGTCCCAGCCGTTCGGCGAGCGCGGTCGTGTCGACGCGGTGGGCGCCGCTGGTCATCACCAGCAGAGGTTCGCCGTCGGACCAGAACACGAGACTGTTCGCGATCGCGCCGACCTCGACTCCGAGTGCGGCGGCGGCCTGCGCGGCGGTGGCGGCGGAGTCGGGAAGCACGACGATCTCGCCGGGTATTCCCGCGGCGCGGAGCGCGTCGTGCACGAGCCTGCTGCGAGGAGGGAGGTGCGCTGTCACAGCCCTAGCCTAGAGTCGGCCCATGGCTGATCTGTTCGACGTCGACAATCCGGCCCACGCGATGGCGCGCACGCGTCTGGGCACCGATCTCATCGCCTGGCTGGTGACGACCTCCCGTGAGGGACGGCCGCATCCGGCCCCCGTGTGGTTCTTGTGGCATGACGGGGTGATCACGATCCTCAGCGAACCCGACACCCTCAAGGTGCGACACCTGGAGCGCGGGTCGCAGGCCGTGCTGCACCTCGACTCCGGCGGGGCGTTCGGCGATGACATCGTCGTGCTGCACGGCGACGTGCGCCTCGAGCCGAACGGCGCCTCGGCGTGGCTGCAGCAGCACCGGGAGCCGTACGAGGAGAAGTATCGCGCGGCGATCGCGGCGTACGGCATGCCGCTGGACCAGTTCGGGCAGACCTTCACCACGCGGGTGGAGTTCACACCGACGCGGGTGGTCGCCTGGGGCAAGTGATCGCCGCCGCCCCTCGTCCCCCCGGGCGCGGTGGGGCACAATGGGGGGCGGGATGCCGCAACGCCGCGGTTCCCGGAGTGCAGCCCACGAGGCCCGCCGGAAGAGGAACGCCATGAGCACCACCCTGCCCCTGCCCGATGTCACCCACGAGCGGGTGGAGGTGATCACGGGGCGGCGCAGTGGCCTGTTCCTCGCGGTCGCCCTGCACTCGTCCGTTCTCGGCCCCGCCCTCGGCGGTGCCCGGCTGTGGACCTACCCGCACTGGAGCGACGCCCTCGGCGACGCGCTGCGGCTGTCCGCCGCGATGACGCTGAAGAACGCCGCAGCCGGCCTCGACGCCGGCGGGGGCAAGGCCGTGATCGGCCTGCGACCCGGCACCGTGCTCGCGCCCGACCAGCGGCGCGCGGCCTTCCTCGACCTCGGCGACGCGGTGGAGTCGCTCGACGGCGGCTACCGCACCGCCGAAGACGTCGGCTCGACGACCGCCGACATGCTCATCGTCTCGGAGCGCACCGAGCACGTCGTCGGACTGCCCGACGCCGTCGGCGGATCAGGCGAGCCGGCCGGCCCCACGAGTCTCGGCGTCTACGAGTCGCTGCGGGCCACGCTCGAGCGGGTCACCGGCTCCCCCGACGTCGCGGGCCGCCGCATCACCGTCTCGGGCCTCGGCCAGGTCGGCAGCCGACTGGCGGTGCGTCTGTCCGCCGAGGGCGCCCGCCTCACGGTCACCGACGTCAATCCTGCCAAGCGCCACCTCGCTGCCGAGCTGGGCGCTGCCTGGGTCGAGCCCGGCACCGAGCACCGCGTCCCTGCCGACGTCTTCGTGCCTGCCGGCATCGGCGGTCTGCTCACCGACGACGTCATCGACGCGCTCGACGCCGCGGCCGTCTGCGGCCCCGCCAACAACCCGCTCGCCGCGCACGAGGGTGCTGAGCGGCTCGCCGCGCGCGGCATCCTGTACACCCCGGACTTCGTCGTGAACGCGGGCGGCGTCATCTACCTCGACATGGCGGCGAAGCACACCGGCAGCCGGGCGGAGATCTTCGAGCGGGTCTCGCAGATCGGCGACACGCTGCGGCACATCTTCGAGGATGCCGACGCCCGCGGCGTCACGCCGCTGGCCGCCGCCGAGGATCTCGCCGCCCAGCGCCTGGCCGCGGGTCGGCGCGAGGCCGCACTGACCTGAAGGCGCAGGGGTCGCTCCTCGGCGTCGTCGGTCGGCACGAGCCGGCACTGAGCTGAGGACGCGGGGTCTTCCTCGGCGTCGCCGCTCGTGCCAGGGTGTGCCCCATGAGCTCATCGGATCCGAGCGGCGGCGGCGCTCAGAGCGGCGGCGCTCAGAGCGGCGGCAGCGCTCTCGCCTCGCGGCTGAACCGGCTGCGTGCGGGCGTGCTCGGGGCGAACGACGGCATCGTGTCGGTCGCGGCCGTCGTCGTCGGCGTCGCCGGTGCGAACGCCCAGTCGTCGCACGTCATCACCGCGGGCGCGGCGGCCCTCATCGGCGGGGCCATCTCGATGGCCGTCGGCGAGTACGTCTCGGTGAGCAGTCAGAGCGACACCGAGCGGGCGCTGATCGAACGCGAGAAGCGGGAGCTGCGCGATACCCCCGACGACGAGCTGGACCAGCTCACCGCCGTCTACCGCGACCGTGGCCTGTCGGAGCCGACGGCCAGGCAGGTCGCCCGCGAGCTCACCGAGCACGATGCCCTCGGCTCACATCTCGAGGCGGAGTTCGCGATCAGCCGCGAGGGGGTCGTGAGCCCGTGGGCGGCGGCGTTCACCTCGGGCATCGCGTTCGTGGTGGGGTCGATCCTGCCGATGGCGGCGATCCTGCTGCCGCCGGCCGCGTGGCGGGTGCCGGTGACCTTCGTCACCGTGCTGATCGCCCTGGCGATCACCGGTGCCGTCGCCGCCCGCATCAGTGGGGCGCCGGCGCTGCGGGCGATGACCCGCACGGTGCTGGGCGGTGCGCTGGCGCTCGGCGCCACGTGGGCGGTAGGCCTGCTGTTGGACACCACCGGCGTCGTCTAGCGCCGATCACGGGCACCGCTGCGCGTGCCGCGGGCCAGCGCCGACCCGCTCCGCGCCGCGTGCACAACGTCGCGGTTCCGCGTCGCCACCCCCGGCTCCGGGCCGATATCCGTTCACACGCACGCGGTTCCGCGACGTTGCGCACGCCTGCCCCGCGGAGCCGCGCGGTCCGGCCGTGTCGCCGCGCGGCCGTGCGCCACCCGCCACCCGCCACCCAGCCGGAGTCGCAGTCCCCACCGCACCGGCACCGTTCGAGTGCGTGCACAACGTCGCCGATGTCTCCCGGAACCACCGGTTGAGGGCGCGATACCGTCGGGAACTCACGAATCAGCGACGTTGTGCGCGCCGGCCGCGCAGCAGACGCAGCGCGTCCGCACGCGCGCGGTCCCGGCGCCCGGATCGGCAGCGCGCGTCAGCGCGGCAGCAGCACCGTCGCGGGCGTCTCGAGCCGAGCCGCGCGCACCTCGGTGCGGGTCGGCACGCGCCCGTGCCCGATGAGCACGTGGGCCTCGGGGTGCGGGGGCAGGATCTCCACCGCGATGCGCTGCGCGCCGCGCCGCTCGTGCGGGCCGATCCGCCACGGCTCGCCACGGTAGATCGCATCGGACAGCAGCCGCTCGCCCAGCCAGGCACGCGCGACGTCGCCCTCCCACTCGATGACCAGCGTGCCGTCGGGGTCGTCGGGGAGGTCCAGGGCCACCTGCGCGGCACCGCTCCAGTCGGTCGGGATCGAGGCGCGCCCGTTCGGGGCCGCGTGCCGCTCGGGCGGTGTGCCGGCCGCGCGCACCGTCGTGACGGTCGCCTCGCTCACGGCGGGGGCACCCTCGCCGGCCTTCTCCCACCCGGTCGCGCCGAGGCGCAGCACGTCGCCGGCGGCGAACAGTTCGACCCGGTCGTCGGCCACGACACCGTCGGCGAGCACGGGCACGCCGCCGCTCAGCCCGAAACGCAATCCGTCGGCCTCCGAAAGCACCAGCACGCGGGCGCCGATGCCGCCGTCGCGCACGAGTTCGAAGAGCGCGCCGGGTCCGTCGAACGCCACCTCGCGCGTGTCGGCGTCCGTCTGCCAGCGCACCGGGATGCCGGCCGTCTCGCTCAGGACGAGCAGCGGCGCGTCCCGCCAGATCACCTCGGTGAGCGGCTGTCCGGTCGCCCAGTCGAGCACGACGCCGCCGACGCGCACGCCGAACGGCCACAGGAAGGCGCTGTCCGACGGGATGTGCACGGGCGGGAAGGTCACGTCGCCGGCATCCGTCGTCACGGTGAACGCGACGTCGTCGTGCGCGGGCAGGGTGACCCCCGGCTGGTGGTTGATGACGAACACGAAGCCTGCGGTCCCGTCGGAGCGCACCGACCAGCGCAGGCCCGCGGTGTCGGGCACGGCGGGCGCGTCGTCGGGGAAGCTCGCGGGCATGTCGGCCAGTTGCGCACCCCACCGGTGCAGCAGCAGGTGCTGGCGGCGCAGGCGGCGCCAGCTCTCGCGTGGCATCCCGTCGACGGTCAGCGGGGCGCCGAAGTCGTACGAGATGTCGGTGAAGTCGTTCGGCTCGCCGGTGGCGTGGGCCTCCTGCAGCCCGGCGCGCGGGTTGCGGCCGTCGGAGAACATGTAATAGCCCTGCCAGACGCTGCCCGAGGCGAGCTTGGCGAGGGTGAGCGCGTCGATGTCGTCGGCGGTCACGATCGGGCGCCGGTGATAGGCGGCCACCATGCCCGCGCCGATCTCGCACGTCGCGAACGGCAGGTCGTAGTCGCGCGCCTCGCCGGGCTCGCCGGTGCGGTGGTCGGCGCCGATGCCGTCGTCGTCGCGGCGTGCCGATGGGTAGAAATTGCTCTCGCTGCGCAGGTCCCGCACATCGGAGGCTTCGATCCAGAACGAGTCGGAATAGCCGCCGAACACCGGCAGCACGTCGTCGGGCAGGTCGGCGGCGCCCCAGCCCGTGGCGACCCAGAGCGGCGCGGCGAACCCGACCCGCTCGGCGATGGTGCGGAGGGTACTCAGGTGCTGCGGCTGGTCGTACAGCTCGTTGTCGACCTGCACGGCGAACAGGGGGATGCCGCGCACCTGCTCCTCGATGAGGGTGTACCACCGCTCAACCTCGGCGAGGTAGGCCGGGTCGTCGGTGCGCACCGCCATGCCGGACTCGGCGATCCAGTCGGGCAGGCCGCCGTGGCGGGTCTCGGCGTGGGCGTAGGGGCCGATGCGCAGCACGATCTCGAGGCCGTGGCTGCGCGCGGCGCGGAGGAACGCGCCGAGGTCGAGGCCGTCGTCGAACGACACCTCGCCGCGGGTGGGCTCGTGGTGGTTCCACAGCACGTACGAGGCGACGTGGGTGATGCCTGCGGCGCGCACGCGGCGCAGCGTGTCGTCCCACTGCGCGCGGGGCAGGCGGGAGAAGTGCACCTCGCCGGTCAGCGGGAAGACCGGCTCGCCGTCGACCGCGACCCAGCGACGGGTGACGGTGACGTTGCCGGAGCCGAGATCGGTGATCTCAGCGGGAGCGGGGGCGCAGACGCGGATGTGAGTCATGTCGGGTACGACGACCTTTCTGGAGCATCTTCCAGTGTCCCCGGCCTCGTGCCCTCCACCAAAACGCCGCGCCCGACCGCTTGCGCATGCCGCGGCGGAAAGCGGAAGCCCCGAGATCGCTGTGATCTCGGGGCTTCTTCGGTGGACCTGAGGGGATTCGAACCCCTGACCTCTTCATTGCGAACGAAGCGCGCTACCAACTGCGCCACAGGCCCATGAACCTCAGCAACACTATCACGATCACGAGACCGGTCCGGAACCGCGAACGGCCTGAGCGACAGCGTTCCCGCCGTCCGGCAGAGTCGCGACGATGAGCAGTCGGGCGTTACTGCCCCGACGCGCGACGGGTCAGCAGGTCGCGCACGTGGGCTTCGATCTCGGCGTCGTCTGCAGCCCGACCGGCGAACGGCGCCTGCGTCGTGCGTGCCGCACGTGCCGCGGTGATCGAGGGCGGGGCGGCGCGTTCGGCGCGCTCGCGCATGGCCTCCTCCAGCGCCGCCTGGCGCAGTGCGTCCTGGGCCGCTGCCGCGTCCAGGGCCGCGGCGGCACGTGAGCCGGCGGATGCCGTGAGCGGGCGCGGCAGCTCACGCGGCATCCAGGCGCGCTCGTCCGCGAGTGACACGTCCTGCAGCGAAGTGGCGACGGCGGCGAGGGACGGCTCGGACGCGACGACGGTCCGCACGCCTGCCCGCATGCCGGCGCGGGCGCCGACCCGCGCCATGCGCACGAGCAGCAGCGCGCAGGCAACGGTGGTCGTGGCACCGATGGCGAGCAGCGTGGTCGTTCCGGTGACGGCGAGCACCAGCCCACCCCACCCGGCCATGACGATGCCGGCGAGGGCGAGGACGCTCGTGACGAGACGGGCGCGGCGACGCGCGCGGGCGCGACGGGCGGCGGGCAGCGCACGGGCGGCGGCCGCTTCGGCGCGGGCACGTTCCTGGGCTGCTGCGGCGTGGGCGCGGGCGCGCTCCCTCGCGACGACGGCCTCGGCACGGGCGTACTCTGCGTCGGCGCGGGCTCGCTCCTTGGCGGCCTCGGCTTCGGCGCGGGCGACCTCCGCCTCGACGCGGGCGCGCTCCTTGGCGGCCTCCACCTCGGCGCGGGATCGTTCCTTGGCCACGACCAGCTCGGCGCGGGCGGTCTGCAGCGACGCCTGCTCCCGTTCGGCGAGGGCCTGGCGGGCCAGCCGCTGCTGCGCCAGGGCGGTGCGCGCGTTGAGTTCCAGCCGCATCTCCTCCGGCGCCTCGCTGGTCTCGGCGAGCACGCGCAGTGCGCGGTTCATCCGCAGTGCGTTGCGCTCCGCGGCCTCGTACTGGTAGCGGCTGTACCAGGACGGCAGCAGGTAGATCAGCCAGAGCGCGACGGCGACGGCGACGATCACGCCTCCACCCAATACCTGCCCACCCATGCCGACCACGGTATGCGATCAGGGCCGTCCGCACGCGCTCTTCTGCGCGTGTCGCAGTCTGACCTTCGACCAGAAGGTGAAAGTTTCAGGCGGGAAGGCGGTCGGACGGCGGAATCGCCGCGGCATCCTGCGGGGCTGCGCCGTTCACCCAGCGCCGCAGCACACCCTCCGGCACCTCTTCGCGCACCAGCGCGAACGCGTAGTGGTCGCGCCAGTCCCCGTCGATGTGGATGAACCGTCGGCGCAGACCTTCGTACCGAAATCCGAGCTTCTCCACGACCCGCAGGCTCGCCCGGTTCTCCGGGCGGATGCAGATCTCCATGCGGTGGAGCCCGAGTTCGCCGAAGCTCAGGTCCGTCGCCAGGGCGACCGACGTCGGCGTGATGTCCCGGCCGGCGAACCGCCGGCTGACCCAGTACCCGATGGTCGCCGACGAGAGCGACCCGCGCGCGATCCCCCACACGTTCAGCTGGCCGGCGATCTCGCCCTCGTACTCCATGACAAGCGGCACGCCTGCGCCGTCGCGGTACTGCTGCAGCAGGCGGCGCACGCCCAGGCGCATGTCGAACGAGGTCGGGCCGTCGGGGCTGGTCGCCTCCCAGGGCCGCAGCCACTCACGGTTGCTCAGCAGCTCCTGCTGCAGCACGCGCGCATCGCGCGAGCGCACCAACCTGATGGAGATGGGCCCGTGTTCGCGGGGCGACAGTTCCACGCAACCCCCTCGGTGCCGGCGTCAGAGTTTCGCCGCGAAGTCCTTCAGCCAGGGACGCAGCTCCGGCCCCAGATCATCGCGGTCGGTGGCCAGCTGCACGATGGCCTTGATGTAGTCCACCCTATCGCCGGTGTCGTAGCGACGACCCCGGAACACCACGCCGCGCACGCCGGGACCGTCGGGGTCGGCGGCGAGCTCCTGCAGCGCGTCGGTGAGCTGGATCTCGCCTCCCTTGCCGGGCTCGGTGCGCTCCAGGATCTCGAACACGCTCGGCGCCAGGACGTACCGGCCGATGACGGCGTAGTTCGAGGGCGCGTCGGCGGCGTCGGGCTTCTCGACGAGTCCCGTCACGCGCACGACGTCGTCATCGTCGGTGGGCTCCACCGCGGCCACACCGTACAGGTGCACCTGCGAGGGCTCCACCTCCATGAGGGCGACGATGGCGGCGCCGGTGCGCTCGTGCTCCTCCATCATGCGCGTCAGCAGCGGGTCCCGCTCGTCGATGAGGTCGTCGCCCAGCAGCACCGCGAACGGGTGGTCGCCGACGTGGCTGCGGGCGCGCAGCACCGCGTGACCCAGTCCCTTGGGGTCACCCTGGCGCACCATGTGGATGTCGGCCAGATCGGTGGACTGCTCCACCTTCTTCAGCTTCTCCATGTCGCCCTTGGCGCGCAGACGCTCTTCGAGCTCCGGCATCTGGTCGAAGTGGTTGGCGATGTTGTTCTTGTTGCGGCCGATGATGATCAGCACATCCTGGATGCCGGCGTGGGTCGCCTCTTCGACGACGTATTGGATCGCGGGCTTGTCGACGACGGGCAGCATTTCCTTCGGCATCGCCTTGGTGGCGGGGAGGAAACGGGTGCCGAGTCCGGCAGCAGGAATGACAGCTTTGAAGGGCTGGGGCATGCCGACAGTGTAGTGGGGAGGCGGAATGCGCCAGGGATGACGCTGCGGACGCCTACAATCGACTTCATGTCAGATGGCATCGACGACGCCAAACGGGCCCTGCGCGCAGAGTTGCGCGAGCGCCGCCAGCAGTTGAGCGACCAGGCGCGCCAGGAAGCCGAAGAAGGCATCCGCGTGCAGCTCGACGCCCTCGTGGACGCCACCGGCGCGCGCTCCATGTCCTGCTTCCTCTCCACCCCCACCGAGCCGGGAACGCGGTCGTTCCTCAACGCGGCCATCGCCCGCGGCATCCGGGTGCTCTTGCCGGTCACCCGCACCGACGGCCTGCTCGACTGGTCGGTGGCCACCCCCGACGGCGACGTCACCGACGGCCTGTTCGGCCTGCCCGAACCCGTCGGCGAGCTGCTCGGCCCGATCGCGGTGGGCGACGTCGACCTGCTCGTGATCCCCGCCGCCGCCGTGGACCGGTCGGGCATGCGGCTGGGATGGGGCCGAGGCTATTTCGACAAGACGCTCGGCTCGATGGAGCGCTGCCCGCCGGTCTACGCGGTCGTCTTCGACGCGGAGTTCATCGACGAAGTCCCGCGCGATGTGCACGACCAGCCGGTGACCGGCGTCGTGACCCCCACCCAGACGATCGTCCTGTCGCCCGCGCGGCGCTGATCCCCCACACCCGAGGAACACCATGCCTACCTACGCCTATGCCTGCAAGCAGTGCAGCCACCGCTTCGACGCCGTCCAGTCCTTCGCAGAGCCGTCGCTGACTGAGTGCCCCGAGTGCGGCGGCGTGCTGCGCAAGGAGTACGGACAGATCGGCGTCACCTTCAACGGATCCGGCTTCTACCGCACCGATTCGCGTGCCGGCGCCGCCGGCGGCGGCACGAGCGGTGGCAAGAAAGATGCCGCCGCCAGCTCCTCATCTACCGCGACGACCTCTTCTTCGTCATCATCGTCTGCAGGGGCATCCGCCTCCCCCGCCGCGGCGGGTTCGTGACCGGCACTGCCGGCGAGACGAAGGGAGTCCTCGTGATCCAGGGCTTCAAAGATTTCATCCTGCGCGGCAACGTCATCGATCTGGCCGTCGCGGTCGTGATCGGCGGCGCGTTCACCGCTCTGGTGAACGCAGTCGTCAGCAGCATCATCACGCCGATCGTCGCTCTGTTCTACCAGGAGAACGAGGCCGGCATCGCCGGCCCAACTGTCTACGGCCTCTACGGCCAAGCGGTGACGTTCCCCATCGGCGACCTCATCAGCGCGGTCATCAGCTTCTTCGCCGTCGCGCTCGTCGTCTACTTCGTGTTCGTCGTGCCGATGAACCGCTGGAAGGAGCGCCAGGCGCGCAAGGCCGGCATCAGCGAGCAGGAAGAGGAGAAGCTGCCCACCGAGCAGGAGATCCTGGTGCAGATCCGCGACCTGCTCGAGAAGAACAGCGCGAACCGGCCATAGTCGAGGGCGGCACGAAGAAACAGCCTCTCAACTCACCAGTGCGGCGGGACGTCGCGCTTGAGGCGTTCGTCGTTCGGCCCGGGTGCCGCAGCCCCGCCAGGTGCGGGAGGCGCGGCATCCGGGTCGTCGGCGTCTGCGGGCACCGGCTCGGGACTGGTCCCGGGCGCCGGCGTCAGCTTCGCGCGCCGCGCCCCGGGGACCCGCTCGACGCGCTGACGGTCATTCGAAGGCATCGAAGGGCTGGGTCGGGGTGTCGGCGGTCGGCGTATGGGGCTGCACGCCGAGGATGCCGGCGATGCGCGCCGCGACCCCGGCGGGGTCGCTGTAGAGGTCGAACGCGTGCACGCGCACGTAATGCCACCCCAGGCGGCGCAGGATGAGCGGCCGGAGCCGCAGCGACTCGCGCAGCGACTCGCCCATCGCCTCGGGGTCGCTCTCCGCGACCACGGCCTTGCCACGGTACTGGGCGACCAGCGGCAGCAGGCCACGGTAGTCCACGTCGACGGACACGCCGAGGCTGCGCAGCTCGCGCGCCAGCGCGAGGGTCAGCGGGTCGGCGAGGTCCTCCAGCCGCGCGTCGCGGGAGCGGGCGGCGATGCCGCCGAGGATCGACATGAGCGTCGCGGCCCCGTACTCCAGGCGTCCGTCGTCGAACGCGGAGGGGCGGATCGACGACACGATCACCATGGAGCGGCGGGCGCGGGTCATGCCCACCGTCAGCAGCCGCTCGCCGTCGGGAGTGGACAGGTCGCCGAAGTCGCTGAGCACGCGTCCATGGCGGGTGAGACCGAACCCGAGGGAGAAGATGACACGGTCGCGGCTCTCCGCGACCGACTCCTCGAGCGTCAGCACGGCGAAGGGTTCGGCGGTGTCGCGGGAGAGGAAGTCGGCGACGTCGGAGCGGCCCGCGAACGCGGCCTCCACGGCGGCGCGCACGCGCTCGGCGTGGCGGGTGCTGGCGGTGACGACCATCAGCGATTCGCTGCCGCGGTTGACGGCGTGCTCGACGACGAGTGTGACCACGCGGGCCACCTCCGCGTCGGGGCTCTCGACCGCGCCGGTGATCGGGTCGGGCGCGCCGACGCCGCCTTCGACGTAGTCCACGCCCAGGCTGCCGCGGCCGAGGTAGGAGCCGGCCCACGGCAGGGAGATGATCTCGCCGCCGTAGAACGCGTCGTTGACGAGCTCGGCGAGGTCCTCGCCGCCGGCGCGGTAGCTGCGGGTCAGCGTCTCGACCGGCAGCAGGTCGGCCAGGCGCTCGAACAGGCTCGGCTCGTCGGTGTCGACCGGCGCCTCATCGTCGGGCACGGTGCCGGGCAGGGCCGCCGACACGCGGAACGGGGTGGGCTTCTGGGTGACCGGGTCGCCCAGTACGACGACCTGGCGGGCGCGTCGCAGCGCGGGGGCGGCCTCGGCGAGGCTGAGAGCGGCGGCATCCGCCACGATCACGACGTCGAATTCGGGACGGTCGGGGATCTGCGGCACCTCGTACGGCGAGGCCAGCCACACCGGGGCGAGCGCGCGCATCAGTGTGGGCGCATAACCGACGAGTTCTTCGGCGGATGCCGAGCCCTCGCGCAGCGCCTGCTTGAGGGAGGTGGCCTCGACAGGCTCGTCGACGATCGCGATCTTCCAGCGGGTGGCGAGCTGAGCCGCCAGCAGAGGGCCGGACGCGGCGGCATGGGCCTCGTCGACCAGACGGAAATCGCGCTCGAGACGGTCGACGACGTTGGTGTTGGCTCCCAGCAGGGCACGGTCGGTGCGCAGCAGGTACTCCAGCGCCGACTGCCACCAGGCGAACTCGAGCTCGGCGCCCACCTCCGCCTCGGGGACGTGCCGCACCGACAGCTCGGCCAGCAGCGGCTCCAGCCCGAGTTCGGCCAGCTGGGTGCGCAGGGTGGCGCGCTCGACCAGGTTGTCGAAGACGTCCGACTTGGCGGCGAGACCCGCCAGCGTGCGCAGCAGCTGCGGGATGGGCAGGTGGGTGAGCGAGGCGGTCGCGCTGCGGCCGAGCACCGCGTCGAGCGCGGTGAGGTCGGCATCCACGCGCTGCCAGGCGGCGTGCACGTCGGCGAGGCCCAGAGGCACCTCCGGCAGCACGCCCGGCTCCACGTAGCGCTGCCACTCCGCGCGCTGCTGCTGCACGCGCACGAGACCCGCGTGCATGTCGGTGACGTGCATGCCGGGGCGCACGTACTCGCGCGAGAGGCCCTTCAGCCGTCGGCGCTGCGGCCCGCTCATCTCGGGGGCGTCGCGGCGCGGCCCGTGTGCCTGGATGAGCTCGGCGAGCGGCCGTTCGAACACGGTGAGACTGAAGCGGTCGAGGGAGTCCCGGATGCCCTGCAGCAGCCGCAGGTAGCCGCCGAGCTCCGCAACCGTCTGGAACGGACGCATGCGCGTCTGGCCGATGAGCTCGTAGCCGCGCTCGAGCAGCTGCGGCACATCGGTGCGCTGGAGCCGCGAGCTGAGCGCGTGGGCCTTGCGCGCCTCGTCGGTCGTGGCGAAGCTCACGCCGTACCAGGGCGAGTCGTCGGGCCCGAAGCGGAACTCCCCCAGCCGTGCGGCGGTCGAGAGCATGACGGCCGCCTCGGCGCGGCGGGTCGACAGGCGCACGAGCGTCGTGAGATCCAGTCGTGCGCTCGTGGACGGCTGCGGGGTGCGTGCGGCGAGCGTGGTGAGCGTGCGCAGGGCTTCCAGCGGCGAGACGCCGATGGTGGGATGCCGCGTGGTGAGTGCTCCGCGGTAGTCGCGCAGCACGCTGCGCAGCCGCACCAGTGCGTCGTCGATGTCGGCGACCTTGGGCTGCTCCGCCTTCTCGTTGCGAGCGATCGCGCGGACGAGGTCGCGGTGCAGTTGACGCGGCGAGACCGCGAGTCCGGGCAGGCCGATCCCCGCGAGGCGGTGGCGCACGCCCTCGAGCGTGGAGCGACGCGCGCTCACGACGAGCACGCGCTTGCCTTCCTGCACGAGGGCGCCGACGGCGTTGATCACGGTCTGGGTGCCGCCGGTGCCGGGCAGGGTGTGCACGACGAGCGACTGGCCGGCGGCGATGCGGGCGAGCACGCCCTCCTGCTCGGCGTCGGCGTCCAGCAGCAGGGTGTCGGCCGCCGGCGAGCGCTCGTCGGCGCCGAGGGTCTTGGGCAGAGGCCGCACCGCCGAGACCTGCTCGCGGTCGGCGGCGTGACCGGCGAGCGCGTTCAGCACCGGGTGGTCGAGGTGGATGAGGTCGGCTTCCATGGCCGAGCCGACGTCGGCGAACGTCGACACGACCAGACGCGGCTGCACCGTGAAGGTGGGGATGCGCGCGGTCAGCGCGCGCAGGTGGTCGATGACCGGCTGCGGCTTGAACACGCCGCCGTCGTGGGCCAGCGCAGCCAGCGCCCGCCCGTCGAGCTCGATGCCGAAGTGGGCGCGGGCCGCGCGCACCAGCTCGGGGTTGATCGTGAACGATCCGTGCAGCTTCAGTTCGAAGTCGGAGTGGTGGCGGCGGATCGCCAGCGGTCGCAGCAGCACAGGCGCCGAGCAGGCCAGCCCGCCCAGTCGCCAGGTCGCGAGGCCCACCGCCAGGTTCACCGTGTCGAGGCCGCGCGCGGTGCGCAGCTCCACGTCGCGGGAGGTGATGCGCTCGGCGGCCAGACGCGCACCGCGCAGCGCGACTTCGTCGCGGAAGAGGTTGGACAGCAGCGTGGAGCGGCCGGTGATGAACTGCGGCAGGCTGCCGGGATGCGCCTTGGTGATCTCGATTCCGGCGTCGCCCGCGTCGACGTAGTGCAGCAGGCTCGATCGTCCGCCGAGTTCCGCCGCTTCGCGGCGCAGGCGGGCACGCTCACCTTCTGCGACGTGCGTCACGGCGACTCCGGGCTCCGCCACCCCCAGCTCGCCGGGCGCGACCGACACGGCACGATCCGCTGCCGCGGCATCGACCGTCGCATTGCCCTCTCCTCGCCACACACGAGCCAGACTAAGCGGCTGCCACCCGTCAGCCCGCACGCGGGCCCGAGTTTCGCGGTATTGCCCGCCATGGCGCGCCCATCGCCTCCTCCACAGGCTCGGATTCGACCGTGTCCCTCCACTGATCTCCTCTCCTGCTCCCGTGGACGCAGCGGGACGACCAGGATGGGCGCATGACCCCGACCGCGTACTCGGTGCACCCGACACCGATCGGCGAGGCCCTCGTCGTGGTGAGCGATGAGGGCCTCGTCGCCCTCCACATCCTCGATACCCCCGCCGGCGATCACCTCGCCGCGCTCACCATCGAGCTCGGCGCCGTGCCCGAGCACGATCCGGCCGCCACCGCCGCGGTGACGGCGGCGCTCGAGGGGTACTTCGCCGGCATCCGCCGCTCCTTCGACCTCGCCATCGACTGGCGCCTGGTGCACGGCTTCACCCGCACCACACTGCAGACGGTTTGCGAGATCCCCTACGGCGAGACCACCTCCTATGGGGACGTGGCGGTTGCAGCGGGCCACCCCCGCGCACATCGCGCGGTGGGCAGCGCATGCGCACGCACGCCGATCTCCATCGTGATCCCCGCGCACCGTGTCGTGCGGGCGGACGGATCGATCGGTGAGTACGGCGGGCATCCTCACGCCAAGCGGCTTCTGCTCGACCTCGAGGCCCGCGCCGTCGCCGGCGACGCGGCGGAGGGTGCCGTCGCGGGCGACGCGGCGGAGGGTGCCGTCGCGGGCGACGCGGGCGAGCGTGCCGCAGCCGACGCCGCCCCGAGCGCAGCCGCAGGCGACGGTCCCCGCAAGGCTGCGGGCGTGTAGGCCGCCCGCACGATGAGCGGCCCCGGGCGCGATGCCCGGGGCCGCCGGCCCGACGCGGAGCGCCCGGCCCACTCACCTCAGTGGTTCGTCGCCTTCTCCGCTCCGAAGCCGGTCAGCGAACGCACATCCATCTCGGCCGCGAGCTTCGGGTCCTCCCGCTTGCGGGAGGTGACCGTTCCGAGCCAACCGAGGAAGAACCCGAGCGGGATCGACACGATGCCCGGGTTGTTCAGGGGCCAGATCGCCGCACCGGTGTCCTTGAACACGCTCGTCTCCGTGCCCCAGAAGACCGGGGACAGGAAGATGAGGATGACGGCGGCAGCGAGGCCCCCGTACATGCTCCACACCGCGCCGCGCGTGGTGAACTTGCGCCAGAACAGCGAGTACAGGATGGTCGGCAGGTTCGCCGAGGCGGCGACCGCGAAGGCCAGCGCCACGAGGAACGCCACGTTCTGACCCTGCACACCGATGCCGCCGAGGATCGACAGCACACCGATGACGACCACCGTGCGCCGCGCGACCTTGACCTCGGCGTCGGGTGCGACCTTGCCCTTCTTCACCACGTTGGCGTAGATGTCGTGGGCGAACGACGCTGCCGCGGTGATGGTGAGTCCGGCGACGACGGCGAGGATCGTCGCGAACGCCACGGCCGAGATGAACCCGAGCAGGATCGGCCCGCCGAGCTCCAGCGCCAGCAGCGGCGCTGCGGAGTTCACGCCACCGGGAGCGGCCGCGATGACCTCGGGCGTGACCAGCGCGCCGGCACCGTAGCCCAGCACGAGCGTGAGCAGGTAGAACAGGCCGATCAGCCAAATGGCCCAGACCACCGAGCGACGCGCCTCCTTGGCGGTCGGCACCGTGTAGAAGCGCATCAGCACGTGCGGCAGACCCGCCGTGCCGAGCACCAGGGCCAGGGCGAGGGAGATGAAGTCCCACGGGTTGGCGCCGTACTGCAGGCCAGGGCCGAGTACGCCCTCACCCGCCGGCGAGGCCGCCACGGCCGCCTCGAGCAGCGAGTTGAAGTTGAAGCCGTAGAGCGCGAGCACCCAGATCGTCATGCCCAGTGCGCCGCCGATGAGCAGGAACGCCTTGACGATCTGCACCCACGTGGTGCCCTTCATGCCGCCGATGAGCACGTAGAGGATCATCAGCAGGCCGACGACGGCGACCACGATCGACTGCCCGATCCTGTCGTCGATGCCCAGCAGCAGCGACACGAGACCGCCGGCGCCGGCCATCTGCGCCAGCAGGTAGAAGAAGCACACCGCGAGGGTCGTGATGGCCGCGGCCATGCGCACCGGAGCCTGCTTCAGACGGAACGACAGAACATCGGCCATCGTGAACTTGCCGGTGTTGCGCATGAGTTCGGCCACGAGCAGCAGAGCGACCAGCCACGCCACCAGGAACCCGATGGAGTAGAGGAAGCCGTCGTAGCCGTTGATGGCGATGGCGCCGCAGATACCGAGGAAGGATGCCGCCGACAGATAGTCGCCCGAGATCGCGAACCCGTTCTGCGGTCCCGTGAACGAGCGGCCCGCCGCATAGTAGTCCGCCGCGGTCTTGTTGTTGCGGCTCGCCCGGATGACGATGAAGAGCGTCACCGCGACGAAGGCGCCGAAGATGGAGATGTTGAGGATGGGGTTGTTCTCCACGGTGTCCACCGCGGCATCGATCGCGCCGAAGATCTCGTTCATGCTCCCGCCTCCTGCTTCTCCAGCTGCTCACGGATCGCCTGGGCTTGCGGGTCCAGCTTGCGATTCGCGTACCAGACGTAGGTCATGGTGATCGCGAAGGTCGTCACGAACTGCCCGAGCCCCAGGAGCAGGCCGACCGTGATGTCTCCCGTGACGCGCTGTGCCATGAAGTCCGCCGCGAACGACGACAGCAGCACGTACAGGAAATACCAGAGCAGGAACGCGATGGCCAACGGAAAGACGAAACTCCGCTGGCTGCGCTTGAGGTTGCGAAATTGCGGTGATTCTTCCACCGCGATGTAATCGATCACGCCCGGCGGGGCGGTCTCGTTGTGTGGTGCGGTCATCTGTGCGGCCTCCTTGCCACTCGTTCTGTCCGCTCGGGTGCACCACCGCCTCAGTGCGGGGCACCCCTCGCGAGGGGTGTCACAGCGCCCGAAAAGCCCGGGAAGCGCCCCGCGGCCGCGTGATATCGTCGACGCTACGAAGGCGGCGACGGTGCCGTCACCCCCGGAAGTAGGTAGTGCGTGGTGGCACAAACGGGTTTCGATACAGACGATCAACTGGTCGCGCGGGCAGTGGGAGACCTCTCCCGGCACGCCGGGTTTCCTGTCGTGTTCGCGGGCCTGGAGCACGCCGGCGCGGTGCACGTCAGCGCCATCGCCGGCGCGCGCACCCGCAGCATCGAGGGTCTCGTCGTCCTCGCCGGCCGAGGGCTCGGCGGCGCGTCGCTGGTCGAGGGCCGGCCGCGGCTCGCCCCGGATTACCGCACCAGCCGCAGCATCACCCATGACTACGACCGGGCGATCCTGGGCGAGGGCATTTCCACCCTGCTGGCCGTGCCGATCATGGTCGCTGCCAAAGCGCGGGGCGTCATCTACTGCGGGTCATGGCAGCGCGCGTCGGTGGGCGACGCGGTGTCCAAGCCGGTTTTCGCGGCCGCGCAGTCGCTCGCGGTCGAGCTGCGCGTGCGGGATGAGGTGCGCCGCCGGGTCGCGCTGATCCCTCCCCCGGAGTCCACCGCCACGATGCCCACCGCCGCGCGGGAGGAGCTGCGTGAGAGCTACGCGGAGCTTCGCAGCATCGCCGCCGCCGTCGGCGACCCCGCCATCCGCGAACGCCTCGCCCGGATCGAGCAGCGCCTGGCCACGCTTTCGGCCGATTCATCGCCATCCGAGAAAGTGGATGCCGCTCTCTCCCGCCGTGAAATCGACGTGCTGGCCTGCTGCGCTCTCGGGGCGACGAATGCCGAGATCGCCGGCTCGCTGGGGCTGAAAGAGGGGACGGTGAAGTCCTATCTCGCCTCGGCCATGGCCAAACTCGACGCCTCCACTCGGCACGCCGCCGTAATGCGCGCGAGGCGGGCCGGAATTCTACCCTGATCCGCGAATTGTCGCTTTGCGGCATTGCCCCCTGTCATTGCGGGGAGCGCGCCACTATGGTGTCCGCATGGCCCGGAGAATTGTGCACCAGCTCGTCGACGACCTCGACGGAACCGAACTCGAGGTCGGCTCAGGTGAGACCGTGTTGTTCTCGCTCGACGGCATCGCGTACGAAATCGACCTGACCGACGACAATGCGCGGGCGCTGCGTGACGCTCTGCAGCCTTACGTGTCGGCGGCACGCCGTGTCTCAGGCGGCCGCGCGGCCGCCTCGAACGGCGGACAGAAGCGTCGCCGCACCGGACAGCACGACTACGGCCCCGTGCGCGAGTGGGCCAAGTCGAACGGCTACGCCATCTCGGAACGGGGTCGCGTGCCGGCATCCGTTCTCGAGGCGTACGAAGCCGCCCGCTGAGCAGCGTGACGCCCGGCGTCCCACCGACGCGCACCGGGCGGCACGTGCGTCACGGCACGCTGCGGTTCCGTGTGGTCGAAAGCAGCGGCCCGTCGCGGTCGAACCGTCCCGTCGTGGTGCTCGTGCACGGCATCGGCATGTCGCACCGCTCCCTGCGTCGCCTGCACGACGCGCTGGCCGCCCACGAGGCGACGGTGTTCTCGATCGACCTGCCGGGCTACGGGGGGCTGCCCAAGCCCGACCACGACGTCGACGTCGCCGAGATGGCGGAGGGACTCGCCGGGGTGCTCGCCACCCTCGATACCGGCCCGGTCGTGCTGGTGGGTCATTCGATGGGCGCCCAGTGGGTCGTCGAGACCGCCTGCCGCCGACCCGACCTCGTCGCTCAGGTCGTGGCGATCGGCCCCGTGGCCGACGAGCGCCACCGCTCCCTGCCGGCGCAGGCGGGCGCGCTCGCTCTGGACACGCTCCGGGAGTCGCCGGTGGCGAACGCGATCGTATTCACCGATTACCTGCGCTGCGGCATCCGCTATTACCTGGCGCAGGTGCGCCACATGATCGACTACCCGATCGAGCAGCGCGTGGCCGATCTCGCCGTGCCGCTGCAGGTGATCCGCGGCCAGCGGGACCCCGTCGCCCGGGCGGACTGGTGCCGCCGGCTCGCAGATGCGGCGTCGGATGCCACGGTGGTCGAGATCCCGGCGGCCGCCCACATCGTGCAGCACACCGCGCCGCGCGCGGTGGCCTCGGCGATCCTGGCCCGCGCCGGCCTCACGGCGGCGACGTGATCGGGGCCGTCAAGGCCGCCGCCTGGTGGGCGCGCGACTACGCGTACGCCGGCATCTGGCAAGCGCGGGCGCTGCTGAACCGCACCGACCCCGATGCGTTCCTGACGGGGACGGGCCGCCCGGTGGTGGTGCTCCCCGGCATCTACGAGACCTGGAAGTTCTTGCAGCCCCTGGTGGCCGCCATCCACGAGCGCGGTCATCCGGTGCATGTGCTCGACGACCTGCACCGCAACGAGCGGCCCGTCGTCGAGATGGCCGCGCAGGTGACGGCGTACCTTGCCGAGCGCGATCTCGCGGACGCCATCGTCGTCGCCCACAGCAAGGGCGGCCTCGTGGGCAAGCAGGTGATGATCGGGACGGAGAGCGCACGCGTGCGCAGCATGCTCGCCGTCGCCACGCCGTTCGGCGGGTCACGATACGCGCGGCTGCTGCTCCCGCCGACGCTGCGCATCTTCTCCCCGCGGGATGCCACGATTCTCGCGCTGGCCGCGCAGGCAGAGGTGAACGCACGCATCGTGTCGGTCTATGGGCGGTTCGACCCGCACATCCCGGAGGGCAGCAAGCTGCCGGGGGCGAAGAACGTCAAGCTCGAGACGGGCGGGCACTTCCGCATCCTCGCGCACCCGCGGGTGCTGGCCGAGTTCACGCTGCTCGCCCGCGCGGACTGACCGGAAGGGGCGCGGGAGCGCGGTGCGTGGGGCGCGGGAGCGCGGCCGCGGGGCGCGGGAGCGCGGGAGCGCGGCCGTCGCGGGGCGCGCAGCACCGGCACCTTCTCCACAGCCGGCCAGAGTTGCGACTTCTCCACAATCACCTGCTGGCCTGGGCTTTACCCCTCTCAATGTCGGAGGGGGTCGCGAGAATAGACCCATGACCGCAGCCCCGACGCTCACCGCCCCGCGCGATATGCGCTCGCGCGGCGCGGTCATGGCGGGACTCGAACGCACCCGTCAGCGCATCGCCGCATTGCAGGCGGAGGAGTTGCGACTCCTCGCCCGCGCCGATGCGCTCGCGATGGCGCAGACGGCGCGACTCGCATCGTCGACCGCACGCGAACGCGAGATTCCGCTGCGCGACATCGCCGCCGAGGCCGCCGCCGTGCTGCGCCGATCCGACCGCGGCATGCAGCAGCGGCTGCACGATGCCGCGGTGCTCGTGACCGGCTTCGCCGCGACGCTCGCGGCGCTGCAGGCCGGGCGGGTGGACGCGGCGCACGTGCGGGTGATCCAGGATGCCGGCGCCCGCATCGCCGACCCCGACGCCCGGCGGCGGTTCGAGCAGTCGGCCCTCGCGGTGTGCGAACGCGAGACGCCCGGGCGAGCTCGGCCGATCGTCGCGGTGATCGCGCAGCGGCTCGACCCCGTGCCTGCCGATGAGCGGCACACCGACGCAGCCGAAGAACGTCGCGTGTGGGTGCGGGATCTCGACGACGGCATGGCCGAGTTGGGTGCCGTGCTGCCGGCGATCCTGGTGCACGCCGCCCACGACCGGCTGACGACGTTCGCCCGGCAGGTCGCCGACACCCGCCGGCCGCAGGCGGGTGAGGCCGTCCCCGAAGACGTCGATCGGCGCACGATGGCGCAGGTCCGCGCCGATGTGCTGGCCGACCTGCTGCTCACCGGCCACGCGACGGGCGCCGTGTCGAACGATGCGCTGGCCGGGTGTGCGGCGATCACCGCACAGGTGCAGGTCGTCGTCCCCGCCGACGCGCTCGTTCCCCGCGGCCTGCTCGTTCCCCGCGACATGCTCACCCGGGCGGGAGTGACCGCACCGTCCACCCCCGTGCCCGCAGGCAGCATCCACGGCGCCGACGGCGGCCACGGAATCCTCCCGGGCTTGGACCACTCCCCGGCCGAGCTGGTCGGCCATGGTCCGATAGACAGCAGTGCGGCACGACGACTCGCCGCCACCGCGGACGTGTGGGAGCGCATCTTCCTCTCCCCCACGACAGGCGCAGTGATGCACGTCGACACCTATCGCCCCTCCCGCGTGCAGCGCCGACATCTCGACGCCCGCGACGAGCATTGCCGTTTTCCGGGATGCCGAACGCCCTCCCGCAGGTGCGACCAGGATCACACCGTCGACGCAGCCCGCGGCGGGCCGACGTCCCTGACGAATCTCGCGAATCTTTGCCGGCGGCATCACACCCTCAAGCACGCCGCCGCGTGGACGGTCGAGCAGGTCGATCGGGGTGTGCTGCGCTGGACCAGCCCCACGGGGCGCGTCTTCCCCGACGTCCCTCGCCGGGTGCTCGAGTTCGCCGCTCTTGCGTCACCGCACGGCCCCACCCCCGAGGCGAGGCTCGGTCGCACCGAGCCACTCGAGACCGCTCCGTTCTAGCGACCCACGCACCGCGGTCCGCGTCTCGCTGGGCGCCGACACTACCCCTTCACCGCCCCCTGCGTGACGCCCTCCGTTCGCCCGGGCACGCTGAGACGCCGTCCGCTGCCGGCGCGCTCGCAGGGCGAAGCGAGGCCCTGGCATACTGCCACCATGGCATCCCCGAGAACCCAGCAGGAGCGCCGCACGGTGCTGATCACCGGAGCCGGATCGGGCACAGGGGCCGCAGCCGCCAGAGCCCTGGCGGCGACGCACCACGTGGTGCTCGTCGGGCGGCGCCTCGACCGCCTCGAGAGTGTCGCCGAGCAGATCAGCGCGGCGGGCGGCACCGCCACGGCGCTGGCGTGGGACATCACCCGTGGCGACGCCGAGACCCTGCTCGAAGCCGCAGGCCCAGTGGATGACCTCGTGCTGGCCGCAGGGCTGAACACGCCGCAGCGCACCTGGGGCGACCAGCACATGGCCGATTTCCGCAGCGTCATCGACACCAATCTGATCGCGGTGGCCGAGATCATCGCCGCGGCACTCCCGGGTCTGCGCCGCGCCCAGGGCACGGTGTGCATCATCTCCTCCGTGGCCGCCTGGACGGCGTCCCCGGGAGCCGGCGTGGCCTACCGCGCCAGCAAGATGGCGCTGCGCGCGCTGACCGACGCGCTGAACGAGCAGGAATCCACGCACGGCGTGCGAGCCGGGGCGATTCTGCCGGGCGACATCGACACGGAGTTCCTCTCGCTGCGTCCCGCTCCCCCGTCGGACGAGCCGCGCAGGCGAATGCTCGCAGCCGAGGACGTCGCGCGAGCAGTGACCTTCGTCGTCACCTCTCCGCCGCACGTGCGCATCGACGAACTCGTCATCACTCCGGTGGGATCGGTGGAACGCTGAGCTCCGTTCGCCCGACCGCGGTCACCCCTTCGTCGCGCCGGCGGTGAGCCCCGACACGATGTACTTCTGCGTGAACAGGGCGATGAGCATGATCGGCACGGTGACGATCACGGCAGCCGCCATCAATCCGCCCCAGTCGATGCTCGCGTAGCCGACGAAGTCGAAGATCGCCACAGGAAGCGTCTTCGTGCTCGACCCGGAGAGCACCAGCGCGAACATGAAGTTGTTCCAGGCGAAGATGAACGACAGGATGGCCGCCGTCGCGACCCCGGGCATCGACAGCGGCAGGGTGATGCGCAGGAACGCTCCGATGGGAGTGAGACCGTCGACCTGCGCCGCCTCCTCCAGCTCCTCAGGCATGGAATCGAAGTACGACATCATGATGTAGAGGATCAGGGGCAGCGACACGAACATCATGGACAGGATCAGCACCGTATAGCTGCCCACGAGCCGCATCTGGGAGAAGACGAAGTACCACGGCACCAGCAGGCTCACCCCGGGGATGATCCTCGCCAGAAGCACCACCATCGCCGACTTCCCCATGACGAACCGGCTCATGCTGTATGCGGCCGGAACCGCCAGAAGCAGCGACAGCACCGTGGCGACGAAGGCGACGAACAGCGAGTTCCAGATGTAGGCCGCGTAGTTCGCCTGACCGAACACGGTGGCGTAGTTGCCCAGCGTGGGGGTGAAGACGAAGGACTTCGACGGGTCGTAGATGTCCACGTTCGTCTTGAAGCTCGCCAGCAGCATCCACATCAGCGGGGCGACGAAGGTGACGACGACGGCCACGAGACCGACGGTGCGCCCGAAACCAGGCCAGGGGAACCGCTTGCGACGCCTCTCCGGGACGACGACGAGAGCCGTGGTGCTCATTTGTTCAGCGCCTTCCTGCGCAGCGACATGATCCAGATCAGGCCGATGATCATCATGAAGAACAGGATGAGAACGGTGGATGCCTGGCCGTAGCGGTTGTAGTCGAAACTCAGTCCGTACGCGTAGATGTTGAGCGTCTCCACCTCATGGAAGGACCCTCCCCCTTTGCCCTTGGTGGCGTAGAGGATGTCGAAGGTCTTCAGTGCATCGATGCCGCGGAGGATGACCGCAGCCACGATGGTGGGCGCGAGCAGCGGCAGCGTGACGTACCAGAGCCGCTGCCACCAGTTCGCGCCGTCGACGCGTGCGGCCTCGTCCGGCTCCTCGGGAAGAGCCGTCAGCCCGGCCAGCACGATGAGGGTGACCATCGGCGTCCACTGCCAGACGTCCACGAAGATCAGGGTGCTCAGCGCCGTGTCCGGGCTGCTCAGCCACGGCTGAGCAGGGATGCCGACCCACGAGAGCAGTTCGTTCGCGAAGCCGATGTTCGGCTCGAAGATGAGCCGCCACATCATGCCCACCGCGACGGGCGTCGCCACGAGGGGAAGCAGGATCGCGACCCGCACCCACCGCTCGCCGCGGAACGGCTTCCACAGCAGCAGCGCGATCGCGATGCCGAGAACGACCTCGAACAGCAGCGCCCCGCCGGTGAAGTAGGCGGTGCGCCCGACGGCCGGCCAGAAGCGCTCGGTGTCGGTGAGTACGTCGGCGTAGTTGCTCAGACCGACGAAGTCGAACGGCGCGCGAACGGAGCCGCGCGAGTTGGTGAGGCTGAGATAGAGCGTCCACACCAGCGGGAAGATCAGCAGCAGGGCGATGAAGATCATCGCCGGTGCGGCGAAGACCCATCTGCGGTGCTTGTTCACCCAGTGGGAGTATCTCGCCCAGACGTCGCTCTCACGGCGCGCAACAACGCTCACGCCGGTCCTCCTTCTCTGTCGTCCGGTGGCGGGATGCATCGTTCGCGCATCCCGCCACCGACGTGGTGTGGGGGGCCAGTTCCGCCGGGCCTACTGGTTCTCGTCCTCGAGGAAGGCGGTGAACTTCTCCTGGGCCTGTTCGACGGCGTCTTCGACATCGCCGCCGGTGATGCCCACGACGATGGGCTCTCCGACGATTTCTCGCGCCTCGGCGACGTTGACGACGAGCGGGCGATCGTATCCGACGCCGTTCTCGGCGTTGATGGCGATCGCCTCGGCGAGCGCAGGCGGGAAGCTGGCGGTGCCCGCCGGGTCGTCCCACACCGACGTACGCGCCCCCGGCACACCCTGCTCCTGGACCGCCAGGACGCTGTCGAAGCTGGTCGCCCACTCGATGAACTTCCAGGCGTTCTCCTGGTTGGGAGACGTCGCGTTGATGCCCAGCGCCCACGACGGGATGCTGTACGGCTTCGAGCCGGCCGGTCCCTCCGGGAAGGGGGCGTACCCGAGCTTGTCGTAGACGGTGGAGTTCTCCTCGAGCGCGAGGTTCTGGTAGAGGCTGCTGGCGTCGGTGTAGAAGGCTGCCTGACCCTGCGCGAAGATGGCTGCCGCTTCGGGCCAGCTCATGTCGGTGCTGACGTTCTCGGGGCCGTATGCGTTGAGCAGTCCGCCGTAGTACTCATAGGCCTCCAGCGCCGCCGACGTGTCGATGGCCGACTCGGTGCCGTCGAGGAAGTCTCCGCCGAAGCTGAACAGGTAGCTCGAGAACTGGGTGACCGCTGCGGAGCGGCCGGTGCGGGCGACGAAGCCCGCGACGCCGGGGTTGGCTTCGGAGATCGCCTTGGCCGCCGCTTCCAGCTCGTCGAGGGTCTGGGGGACCTCGAGGCCGGCGGCCTCGAGGAGGTCGGTGCGGTAGTAGAGCACCTCCGACTCCGTGATGAGGGGAACGCCGACGACGGTCCCGTCGTACGTGGTGGCCTCCACGGGTCCGGACTGGAAGTCGCTCCAGTCCCAGTCGCCGGCGTCCTCCACATTCGCGGTGAGATCGGCGAGATAGCCGTTCTGCGCGAAGAGCTTTCCCTCCTGGAGAGGGCGGTACATCATGACGTCGATCTCGTCCGTGCCCGCGTTGAGCTTGACGTTGTACTGGTCGGAGAGCTGGTCCTCGCCGAGCTGGGTCAGCTCGACGGTGAGGCCGGTCTCCTCCTCGAACTCCGACAGCTTCTCCTTCATGATGTCGGTCCACACGTGGTTCGCGAGGGTGATGCGCAGCACATCGCTCTCCCCTCCGCCGTCACCGGTGCCGCCCGAGCAGGCCACCAGCGACGCCGCTGTGAGGGCTGCGACCGCGGCGACCGTCGAGGTCCTGAGTACCGTTCGATGCTTCATCGCATCTCCTTCTCTGTCATCGCGCAGCATTGCGCCGGTAAGAGGGGGGCCGGGTGCACCGCACCGCTAGCCGTGACTAGTCTAATAAATCATACTTGTAGCGCAAGCACGAACGACAAGGGAGTCATATGCACATCGACCTGCGCGGAAAAGTCGCCCTCGTCACGGGGGTCGGCCGCGGCATCGGCCGGGAGATCGTCACGACGCTCGCCCGTGAGGGCGTCACGACGGTGTCGGTCGACGTCAGCGCGACCGACCTGCAGGACACATCCGCGGAACTGGACGCGATCGGCACCCCCCACCGGGAGTTCGTCTGCGACATCCGCGATTCGGCGCGGATCGGCGAGGTCGTCCAGGCCGTCGACGAGGCCTACGGGCGCCTGGACATCCTCGTGAACAACGCAGGCGTCGTGGGCAACGGCGCCATCGAGGTGATGGACGAGGCGACGTGGGACCTCGTCCACGACGTCAACCTGAAGGGCACGTTCCTGATGTGCCGCGCAGTGCTGCCGATCATGAAGCGGCAGCGGTGGGGCCGCGTGATCAATGCCGCCTCCTTCGCCGCATTGGTCCCGATCTACGCGAGCGGGGCCTACGCCTCGTCGAAGATCGCCGTCGCGCACTTCACCCGCGCACTCGCCGGCGAGGTCGGCCCCTGGAACATCACCGCGAACGCCTACGCGCCCGGCATGATCCCCACCGCCATGAACGGGTTCGCGCAGCTGCCGCCCGAGGAGCAGTCCCGCCTCCTCGATACCCTGAGCCTGCGTCGGTGGGGCGACAAGGCCGACATCGCCAGCCTGATCTGCTTCCTCGCCTCCGATCATGCGTCGTACATCACAGGTACGCTCATCGATGTCAGTGGAGGCAAGCTCGCTTCCCAGATGCCACGCCTCGCGTACGAAGCGGCAGCCGCCGACGGCGACTACGACTTCGACGCTGCGGCGAGTGAGTGAGCGGAGTACCCCTGTGACCGATGGCAGAAGCGTCAGCGCCGCCGCGCGCTACCGAGCACGCATCGGAACGGGCCTGTATGCCCATGTCGTCGATGAGATCGGACAGGAGATCATCAACGGGGACATCCCGCCCGGGAGCATCGTCTATGCCGACCAGCTCTGCGAGCGGCTCGGGGTGTCACGCAGCGTGGTCAGGGAGGGAATCCGCACCCTCAGCTCGATGGGGCTGGTGGAAGCCAGACCGCAGGTGGGCACCCGAGTGCTGCCGTCATCGCAATGGGACCTGCTCAATCCCTACGTGGTCAAGTGGCGTGGGCAGGGGCCGGGCTATGTGGAGCAGATGAAGCAGCTGCTCGAGTTGCGCCTCGGCATCGAGCACGTGGCCGCCGGGCTCGCGGCCACGCGCATCGACGCCGAAGGCGCGCAGGCGATCCTCGAGAGCGCCCAGGGGATGAAGGAGTCCTTCCTCTCCGGCGACGCGCGTCGATTCTTCGAGCGGGATGCCACATTCCACCGGCTGCTCCTGGAAGGCACACAGAACGCGGTCATCGCGCAGCTCGCGGACACCATCGGAGCAACGCTGGACGCGCGCGGGCAGGACACCCGCCCGGGCATGCACGACATCACCGCCGACTCGGTCGAGAACCACCTGGCACTGGCGGAGGCCCTCGTGCGTGGTGACGTCGCCGCCGCCCAGAGTCTGGCCATCAGCCTGGTCGAGCGGACGCTGCGGGAGTTCGACCACATGCACGACCGCTCGCGCTCCCGCTGACGCCCCGGCGGGCGCCCTCAGTGCGGCATCACCATGACCGACTTGATGTTGCGCCCGGATTCCATGTGCTCGAACGCCTCCCGCCAGTCGGCCAGGTCGTAGACGCCGCCGAGAACCCGCGTGGTGTCCAGCGCGCCCGTGGCGAAGAGACCCAGCACCCGCTCCCAGGTGGTCCACGTGTGCGAGAAGGAGCCGAAGAGGGTGACGGCCTTCGCCACGAGCGGATCCAGACTGAAGTTCAGGGGCTGCGGGCCCCAGCCGATCTTCGCTATGGCCCCGAGCGGGCGCACCAGTTCCAGTCCCTGCGCGAGCGCTGCGCTCACGCCGGTCGCGTCGACGACGAGGTCTGCCCCCAGACCATCGCCGAGTGAACGGATCAGCGCGACGGGGTCCTCCCTGGTGATGTCGATCGCGTGATCGGCACCGAGTTCGAGCGCGGTCTTCAGGCGGCGCTCATCCACCGGCGTCCCGAGCACCACCGTCGTTCCCGCACCTCTCAGCCGAGCGATCTGCAGGGCCAGCGCGCCGATCGCGCCGGCACCCTGGATCACCACCAGATCGCCCGGCGTGACACTGGCGCGCTCGACGAGGGCGTTGTAGGCGACGGCGAACGGTTCGGTCATCGCCGCCTGTTCGAACGAGACGGTCTCGGGAATCCGGTGCAGAACGCGGGGTTCGGCCAGAAGCAGCTCACCGAATGCGCCGTCGCGCGTCGCTCCATACCCCTGACGATGAGGACACAGGTTGTACCGGCCCACGCGGCAGAGCGCACAGACGCCGCAGATGCGGGCGGCGGTCTCGCACACCACGCGGTCGCCGACCTGCCAGCCGGTGACATCGTCGGCGACCGCCGCGATGACGCCTGCGGTCTCGTGGCCGAGCACGACGGGCAGCGCCACGTCCCAGCTCTGGCCATTGCGCCACATGTGGATGTCGGAGCCGCACACGCCCACTGCGCGCGCGGCCACCAGCACGGTGCCCGGCTCCAGAACCGGAGCAGGTACGTCGCGCAGCTCGACATCGCCGTCGGACAGGCCGAACTTCACCAGCGCCTTCATCGCGCCACCTCACGGCGGTGGTCGTCCCGTGCGATGCTGGGCAGCCCCGCTGCGGCGAGCGCGTCCTCCTGGGTGCGCACCCGGACGGCGGTCGAGCCGGCCCAGTACTCATCGCGGGCGGCGCGGAGGAAGTCCACGGACTCTGCCATCTCCCCCATGCCGTTCACGCCGTCCTCGATGCTGATCCAGCCGTCGTAGCCGGCGTCCACCAGCGTGCGGAAGATCCTCGGGTAGTCGTTGAGGCCTCGGCCGATCACGCCGTGCTGCAGCAGTGGGGAATAGCCGAGCGTGCCGTCGCTCTGGCGCAGCTCGTCGAGGGATCCCCCGGGGGCCAGCGATCGATCCGACGCCTGCATGGTGACGACGCGATCGACGACGCGATCCAGGAAGTCTGCGGAATCGTCACCCGCCACGATGGCGTTCGAGGGGTCGAACTGCACCCCGAACGTGGCTCGGTCCTCGATGGCATCCACGATCTCGAGGAACACGTCCGACCGCTGCGCGAACTCGGGGTAACGCCAGGTGCCGTCCTTGTAGTGGTTCTCCATCGCCAGGGTCACGCCCAGTTCCCGGGCGATGGGGATGAGCCGGGTGTAGGCCTCCACCACCCACTCGATGCCCTGTTCCCGCGGCACCTCCGGCCACCGCTGGCCGGAGAGCACTCGCGTGCTGGCGCCTCTGCCACCGAGTCGAGCGGTGGCGCGCATCATCTCGACCTCCTTGTCGAATTCCGCTGCCCGCACATCGGCGTCGGGGTGGGTGAAGTCGGGTGACACGCACATCATCGGCATCTCGAAGCCTGCGTCGTCGAGCGCCTCGCCGATGGCATCCAGGTAGTCGTCGTCGCTCTGCCAGAGCATTCCGCTGTACAGCTCGAGCCCGTCAGCGGGGAGCACGGCGGCTTTGTCGATCCACTCGAACACCGTCATGGTGCGCCGTACGGCCAGATCGTCCAGCTCCCCCTTGGGAAAGACGCTGATCCTCATCGGTTCCTCGTTTCTTCATTGAAGCTCGGTCACTCAAAAGTATGACGAGTAAGACTATTATGTGTACGCGGCACCACGGCAAGGTGATCGATCACGCAATGAAGCGAGAAGGAGTCGACATGACCATCGATGCTGAGCAACTGCGTACGTGGACCACGGCGCTGCTCCAGACCTGGGGTTACGAACCAGAAGACGCGGAGTACCTCTCCGACACGCTGGTCGACGCGAACCTGCGCGGCGTCGACTCGCACGGTGTGATCCGCCTTCCCGCTTATCGGGCACGCATCGACGCGGGTCTGGTGGATCCGGCGGCGCGACCCTCGGTCGACCGCAACGGTGCCGTGGTGCGCATCGATGCCGGCGGCACCGCCGGACAGTTGGCCGCGCGCGCCGCGGTGGATGAACTGACCCAGCTGAGCGGCGAGTTCGGCGTGGCCGCTGCCACCGTGCGGGGAAGCACCCATTTCGGCACTGCCGGCTACTACGCCCGTGCGCTCGCGGGACGCGGCAAGGTCGCCGTCGTCGTCTCGAACTCGGAGCCGAACGTGGTGCCGTTCGGAGGGAAGAGCGCGTTTCTCGGTACCAACCCGCTCGCGTTCGCCGCGCCGACGGGCGGCGAGCCGCTGAGCCTGGACATGGCGACCAGCACGACGGCCATGGGCAAGGTGCTCGTGGCGCGCGCGAAGGGTCAGCCGGTGCCGCCGGACTGGGGAGTCGATGCCGACGGCGCGCCCACCACCGACGCGGCCGCCGTGGTGTCCCTCCTGCCCGCCGGCGGGCCCAAGGGGTACGGCCTCGCCTTCCTGATCGAAGTGCTGGCCGGGGTTCTCAGCGGCGCCGCCGTGGCCGGAGACATCGGCAACATGTACACCGATTTCTCGAAGCGACAGGATGTCGGGCACTGGATGCTGGCCATGGACGTCGCGCACTTCCTCCCCCTCCCGCTCTTCCGCGACCGCATCGATGCGCTGATCGACTCTGCACACGGCGCCGAGCCGGCCCCCGGGTTCGACCGGGTTCTTGTCCCCGGCGAACCGGAACGACTCACGGCGCAGGCGCGCGAAGCTGCGGGGATCGATCTGCCCGCAGCCACGGTCGAGTCCCTCATCGAACTCGGTGTCGCCGGCGGGGTCCCCTACCCCGGTACGGAGGCGTCGTCGTGAAGCTGCTCATCCCGGACATCGTCGACGCGCCCTCGGCGCCCGACGGCGTCGAAATGGTCGCCTACGATCCGTCGTCACCCATCCCCGACCTGCACGTCGATGCCGAGGGTCTGGTCGTGTGGGGCGTGCCGAACGACCTCCTCGCCGACGCGGCGACCCGATTGCAGCGCCTCCGGTGGGTGCAGCTGCTCTCCGCCGGCAGCGATGCCGCGCTCGCGGCCGGCTTCCCGGACCATGTGGCGATCACCAGCGGGCGCTCGCTGCACGATGCGCCCGTCGCCGAGCACGCCCTGGCACTCACTCTCGCCGCGGCGCGGCGGCTCAACCTGCTCGTGCGAGCGCAGATCGGCCACCGCTGGGCCGGTGAGCTGGGCGGCATCCAGGCCGAACCGAGCCCGGGGGTGTTCTCCACCTTGCGGGACGCGAACGTCGTGATCTGGGGATTCGGCAGCATCGGGTCGGCCCTCGCCCCGCATCTTCGCGCGCTGGGAGCCTCCGTCACGGGCGTCGGACGTCGACCGCGCCGCGAGGGCGACATCGAGGTCGTCACCGACGAGCAGCTGCCACAGCTGTTCGCGACCACCGACGTCGTGATCATGATCCTTCCCGCCGGCGACGAGACGGAGCACGCCCTGAGTGCCGCGCTGCTGGCAGCTCTGCCGCCGCACGCCTGGGTCATCAATGTCGGTCGCGGCAGCACCATCGATGAGCAGGCTCTTGTGCAGGCCCTACGTGCGGACCGGATCGGCGGCGCCGCCTTGGACGTCACGACCGAGGAGCCCCTGCCGGCATCCTCGCCCCTGTGGGACCTGCCCAACGTGATCATCACTCCGCACGCTGCGGGAGGCCGCCCGCTCGGGGCGGCGGAGCTGATCGCCGCGAACCTGCGGGCCTATCGGCGCGGCGAACAGCTGCGCAATCTCGTCCGAGCAGCGAAGGAGGTGTGACGGCGGTGTCCACGACCATTCGCGGGCTCACACGCGCGTCGATCACCCGTCCCCTCGTGCAGATCTCACTCGATCTCACCAGCAGCCGTGACGCCCTGCAGACGGCCGCCGTGGCCGTGGAGGCCGGCGCGGACTGGATCGAAGTCGGCACTCCCCTCGTGCTGGCCGAAGGGCTGCACGCGGTGCGCGCGCTCCGGAAGGAGTTCCCCCGCCATCCGCTCATCGTCGATCTGAAGACCATGGACGGCGGCTACCTCGAGGCCGAGATGATGGGCGATGCCGGAGCCGACGCCGTCATCGTCATGGGCCGTGCCCACGACGCGACGATCGACGCGGTCGTCGCGGCGGGCGAGAGGTTCGGCATGCTCGTCATGGGCGACGACCTCGGGGCACCGGATCGGGTGGCGGAGTGCGCCCGCCTCGAGTCGCTGGGGGTGGGCATGGTCATCCACCACATCGGCTACGACCATCGCAACGCCCACCCCGATGAGGGCCTGTCTCCCCTCACCGATCTGCCCGCGATCGTCGCCGCGACGAGTGTTCCCGTGCAGGCCGTGGGTGGGCTCTCGATCGAGCAGGCTGTGGGGTGCCCAGCCCTGGGCGCTCCCGTGGTGGTCTTCGGCGCTCCCTTGGCCATCGACGGCAGATCCTTCGCCGCTGCGGACGGAGACCTCCTGGGCGTGCTGACGGAGGCGTGCGCGCGCGTCCACAGCGCGCCGGTGCGCTATGGACCGGGCGGGGCCTGATCGGAAGCGCCGCTGCGGCGGCACGGGCGCCCGCCCTACCCCTTCACCGCCCCCTGCGTGACGCCCTCCATCACCCAGCGCTGGGTGAACAGGTACACGATGATCGCGGGCGCCATCGCCATCAGGTAGGAGGCGAACGCGACGTTGTAGTTGTTGCTGAACTGGGTCTGGAAGATGTTCTGCACCACCGGCAGCGTCTGCGACGCGGGGTCGGAGATGATGAGCGACGGCATCATGAAGTCGTTCCATGACGCCAGGAACGCGAAGATGCCGACCGTGGCGCTCATGGGCGCCAGCAGCGGGAAGATCAGCTGCCAGAACGTCTGCCACGTCGAGGCGCCGTCGATGCGGGCGCTCTCCTCGAGCTCCGCCGGGATCGAACGCAGGAACGCCGTGAACAGCAGGATGCTGAAGCTCAGCTGGAACATGATGTGAAGGATCGTCACGCCCACCGGGTTGTCGAGCCCGGTGAGCCCCGTCAACTGGATCTGCGGCAGCGCCACCACCGGGAACGGCAGGAACATCGCCGCCAGCAGGTAGTAGAACGAGTACCGGAAGAGCTTGCGGTCCCAGTTGCGTGAGATTGCGAACGACGCCAGGGCGGCCAGCAGCACCGTGCCGGCGACGGTGAACGCAGTCACGAGCGCCGAGATGAGGAACGCCCGCGGGAAGTCGGTCAGCTCCCACGCCTCGACGAACCCGTCGACGCTGAACGGCGCCGGCAGCGAGAACGCATTGCCGTCGACGGCCTGCGACCGCGTTTTGAACGCCATCGACACCGTGACGTAGAGCGGCACCAGCACCGTCAGCGCGCAGATGATCAGGATGACGGTGCCCGACCAGTTCCACCGCTCCCCGCGCCGGCGGGCGGCCTTCTTGCGGGGCGCGTCCCCGTCGAGCACCCGCTCGGCGTTGACGTCTTCGACGGTGAGGGAGATCTGCGTGGAGGACATCAGAACACGTTCCTTCCGCGGGTGAGCCGCAGCTGCAGCAGCGAGAGCACGACGGCGATGAGGAAGAACAGGGTGGCGTTGGCCATCTGGTAGGCGTAATCGCCGCCGGAGAACCCGGTGAAGATCGTCATCGCGATGCTGCGGGTCGCCGTGCCCGGTCCGCCGTTGGTGAGGCCGACGATGATGTCGTAGGCGTTGAGGAAGTTCTTGAAGCCCAGGATCACGTTGATCACGACGTACCCGGCCACGAGCGGCAGCGTGATGCGCAGCATCTGCTGGCCCTTGCCTGCCCCGTCGATGGATGCCGCCTCGTACACCTCCCCGGGAATCGCGAGCAGACCCGCGATGTAGATCAGCAGCGTGCCGGGGATCGCCTGCCAGGCGGCGACGATCACGATCGCCAGCCACGCGAGATCCGGGTTGGCGAGGATGCTCTGGCTCAGCCATCCGATCCCCCACGCCTCGCCGAGGGCCGGCAGGGAGTTGGAGAAGAGGAAGTTGAAGACGTAGGCGATGATGATGCCCGAGATCACCATGGGGATGACGAACACCGCGCGCAGCCCGGTCTTCAGCCGGATGCGGGAGGTGAGCCCCACGGCCAGCAGGAACGCCAGCATATTCACCACGATCACCGTCGTGATGGCGAAGAAGAACGTGAACAGGTAGCTCTGCAGGATCGCCGGGTCGCTGAAGACGGCGAGGTAGTTGATGAGCCCGATGAACTCCCAGTCGCCGAACCCGATCGAGTTGGTGAAGCTGAAGAAGATGCCGATCACGGCCGGCAGCGTGATGGCCAGCGTGAAGAGGATGAGGCTCGGCAGCAGGAAGAGGTAGTAGACCCCCTCGACCTTGCGCCGGGTGCGGGGCTTCGCGGCCGCTGCGCTGCGGCCGCGCGTGCCGACCGCGGGCGGTGCGCCCGCCGTCACCGTCGTGGATGCCATCTGTCTCCCCTTTCGGCCCGGCTACTGGCGCAGCGCCAGTCGGGCCCAATCGGCGTCCAGCGTGCGCAGCATGTTCTGCGCATCTGCTCCGGTCACGATGCCCTGCATGTAGTTGTCGGTCGGGATGGTCAGCGGGATCGCCTTCGATGGCCCCTGGTAGAACCGCGCGGAGTCGTAGTACTCCTTCATCCCGATGATCCGCTCGTCGGTCACCGGCGCCGCGTCGGTGGTGGTGCCGTACCCGAGGAACGCCGCGTTGTACTCGTCCATCACGTCCTTCTGGAACAGGTAGCTCAGGAAGTCGCGTGCCTCCTCCTTGTGGGCGGATGCCTCGGGGATCCACGCCGCCAGGTCGATGTTGACGCGCACCCGCAGGTCGTCGGGATCGTCGGTCATGGGCAGCGGAAACGTGCCCAGTTGCAGCTGGTCGTTGGTCTTGTCGATCTCCCCGAACGCCCACGGCCCCTGCAGGTACATCGCCGCCTCCCCGTTCGCGAAGGCGAGGTTGCCGTCGCCATACGCGCGACTGGCGGCATCCGGGTTGACGTACGTGGAGGTCAGCTCGGTCATCCGCTCGACGGGCTCCGCGAGCGTCGTCGCGAACGACACCTCGGAGTCGGGCCCGACCTCGGTTCCCAGCTCGTTCATCTGGTCGAAGAAGTCCGCGACGTCGACGGAACCGCCCACCGTGTAGTCGAACCAGCCCTGTCCCACCGTCCACGGATCCTTGAACGTCGCGTAGAAGGGCGTGATGCCGGCATCCAGCAACTGGTCGCAGACCGCTCGCAGCTCGTCCCACGTCTGCGGCACCTCGAGCCCCTGCTGCTCGAAGATCTCCTTGTTGTAGATGACGGATGCCGCCATCACCGAATACGGCAGCACGCTCGTGCGTCCGGGGTAGGTGGCGTACTGGTCGACGAGGTCCTGCACCTCGGGGAGGATGCGGTCGGCCTCGGGCATGTCGCTCAAGTCGCTGAGGGCGCCGCGCTCCATGAAGCGGGCCATCTCCATGTTGTAGTTGAGCAGCCCGAGGTCGGGCGGGTTGCCCCGCAGGAACCCGGCCTGCAGGTTGGACGAGGTATCGAAGACGACGCGCGCGTCGTCTTGCGAGGCGTTGTACTCCGAGATGAGCTCGCGGAAGTACGGGATCGCCTCAGGCTTGCTCAGGTGGAAGCGGATCTCGGTGGGGCCGCTGTCGCCGGCGGCGCACGCCGCCAGCGTGGCTCCGAGCGTCACCGCAAGGCCCGCGCCGATCACGCGCGCGAGGCGCCTCGCCGATCGTGTGGAAACAGACATCCATCGTCCTTCCGCCGCCTCGTCGCGGAGCGCCCCGCGGTGGTGACGCCGAGGCCATGCAAGCACAGCCCTTCTCGGGCACGGCAGTGATTGAGTAGCCGCCGCCGGAGGTCTACCATTTCCCGGTCGTTGAGCGAGCGCGCCCCCCCTGCCCCGGGTCGTTGAGCGAGGGCGCGCCGCGCCCGAGACGAAACGCCTCACCCCACCGGGCGTTTCGTCTCGCTGCGCTCGCTCAACGACCCGGCCTCCGCCCGAGCCGAAACGTCCCACCCTCCCGCGCGTGCTCCCGCCCGCCTACTCTGAACGCGTACCGACAGTCGTGTGGAGGCTCCATGGATGATGGCGACCCGGGCCTCACCGCGCAGGAGGTCCAGCAGCGCATCGCCGCTGGTCAGACCAACGCCTACCGGCAGCAGGCCAGTCGCAGCGCGTGGAGCATCATCCGCGCCAACGTCTTCACCCTCTTCAACGGACTCGTCCTGGGCTGTTTCACCCTGCTGCTCGTGATCGGCCGATGGCAGGACGCCCTGTTCGGCTTGAGTGCCCTGGCGAACACCGTGATCGGCAGCGTGCAGGAGTTCCGTGCGAAGGCGGCGCTTGACCGGCTCGCGCTGCTCAACGCCGCCGACGCGCGCGTGCACCGCGACGGCGAGGAGACGACGATCGCCGTCGCCGACGTCGTGCTCGACGACGTGCTGGTGCTGCGAGCGGGCGACGAGATCCCCGCCGACGCGGAGGTGTCCGAGGCGCGCGACCTGCAGGTGGACGAGTCGCTGCTGACCGGCGAGTCCGAGCCCGTCGACAAGGGCCCGGGCGACCGGGTGCTGTCGGGCTCGGTCGTGGTCGAGGGGTCCGGCCTGGCGCGCGTCGACCGGGTGGGCGCGGAGTCGTTCGCCCACTCGCTGACCGCGCAGGCGAAGCGATTCTCCCTCGTGGCATCCGAGTTGCGTTCGTCGATCGACCGGGTGCTGCGGTGGGTGACGTGGATCATCTTCCCGGTTGCCCTGCTCGTGCTCAACGCGCAGATGGACGTGCAGGGCGGCTGGGCGGAGGCGTGGCGAACCGGCGCGTGGCGCGAGGCGGCGACCTCGTCGATCGCGGCGGTCATCGCGATGATTCCGCTCGGGCTGGTGCTCATGACGAGCATCGCCTTCGCGGTCGGCGCGGTGCGGCTGGCCGGGCGCCAGGTGCTCGTGCAGGAGCTCGCCGCGGTGGAGGGGCTTGCCCGCGTCGACGTCATTTGCCTCGACAAGACCGGCACGCTCACCCAGGGCGACGTCGTGTTCGACGCGGCGCACGAACTCGCCGACGTCGCCGGATGGAAGCAGGTGCTCGCCTGGTTCGCCGCCGACCCTGCCGCCAACGCGACCGCGCGCAGCCTCGCCCCGGCCTTTCCCGACCCGCCCCGGACACCGCCGATCGCCACCGTGCCCTTCTCGTCGGCCCGCAAGTGGAGCGCCGTCACCTTCGACGACGGCATGTGGGTGATGGGCGCGCCCGAGCTGGTCTTCCCCGGCGCCGCGCCGGCCGCCTCGCCGGTCGCCCATATGGCGAGCCGGGCCGCCGTGCTGGCCGCGCAGGGGCGCCGCACCCTCGTGCTCGCGCGCGGCACCCCGACTGGCGGTGAGACGGTGCCCGGCGACGCGGTTCCCGTGGCGCTGCTGACCTTCCGCGAGCGCATCCGGCCGGATGCCGCGCAGACGCTGGCCTACTTCGCCGCGCAGGACGTCGCGGTGCGCATCATCTCCGGCGACAACCCGCAAACCGTCGCCGCCATCGCGCGTGACGTAGGGCTCCATGCCCCGCACGGTTTCGATGCCCGCGAACTCCCCGACGACGACGCGGCGCTCGCCCGTGTGCTGGAGGAGAACGTGGTGTTCGGGCGGGTCACCCCGGATCAGAAGCAGCGCATGGTGGTCGCACTGAAGTCGGCGGGCCACACCGTCGCGATGACCGGCGACGGGGTCAACGACGCCCTCGCCATCAAAGAGGCCGATATCGGCGTCGCGATGAACTCCGGCTCCGCCGCCACCAAGGCCGTCGCGCGCCTCGTGCTGCTGGACGGGAAGTTCTCGCACCTGCCGTCGGTGGTCGCCGAGGGTCGGCAGGTCATCGCGAACATCGAGCGGGTGTCGATGCTGTTCCTCACCAAGACCGCCTACGCCACGGTGCTCGCGATCACGTTCGGGGTGCTGTTCCTCCCCTTCCCGTTCCTCCCCCGGCAGCTGTCGCTGACCGACGGGCTGACGATCGGCATCCCGGCGTTCTTCCTCGCGCTCATCCCGAACACGCGCCGCTACGTCCCCGGGTTCCTGCGGCGGTCGCTGTCGTTCGCCGTGCCGGCGGGCGTGGTCGTCGCGGCGGGCATCGCCGTATACGCGCGCGTGCTCGACGGCAGAGGCGTCCCCGAGGTCGAGGTGCGCGCCGGCGCGACGCTCGTGCTCGGCATGCTGGGGCTCTGGATCCTCGCCGTGCTGGCGCGACCGCTCACGTTCGTCACGGTGGGCATCGTCGCCGCCATGATCGGCGGCCTGGCGCTCATGTACCTGGTGCCGATCTCGCGCGACTTCTTCGAACTCGTCGCGCTCAGCCCCACGACGGTGACGGCGGTGGCCGTCACCGTCGGCGTCGGCGCCGTGCTCATCGCGGTGGTGCGCCTCGTGCAGCGCCGTGTGCTCGAGAGCCCTCGCGTAGCGGATAGTCTCCACGAGTGATCGAAGAGCAGACCCTCGCCGGCGGAAACGCGAGCGGCAACGGCGTGGTGCGGGTGGGTGACACCGTTCGCAAGCCGTGGACGGCGTCGACCCCGAGCGTCACCCGGTACGTCGAGGCGCTGCGCGCAGTCGGCGTGGATGCGCCCGCGCCGCTCGGCCGCGACGAGCAGGGGCGACAGATGCAGGAGTTCGTGCCTGGCCGGCTCGCGATCGAGGTCGGCCCGCTCTCCCCTGCCGAGCTGCACCGGGTCGGCGCGCTCGTCCGCGCCATCCACGACGCGAGCGCCGGCTATACGCCCGAGCCCGGTGCGGTCTGGCAGACGGCGATCCCTGCGCCCGGCGACGACCTCGTGTGCCACAACGATCTCGCCCCCTGGAATCTGCTCATCGGCGAGCGATGGGTGTTCATCGACTGGGATGCCGCCGCGCCCAGCACCCGGCTGTGGGACCTCGCCTACGCCGCCCAGTCGTTCACCCTGAACGACCCGGACCGTACGCCGGAGGAGTCGGCGCGCGATCTGGCCGCCTTCGTGGACGGATACGGCGCGGACGCACGACTGCGCAGCGACCTGCCCGCGGAGATGGCCCGACGCACCGCCGCGATGTACGACCTGCTGCAGTCGTCGCACCGCACGGGCGCGGAGCCGTGGGCATCGATGTTCACGGCCGGGCACGGCGAACACTGGCACGCGGTCATCCCGTACGTGCAGACGCACGAAGACGTCTGGTCCGCCGCCCTCGCCGCCGGCTGAGCCGCAGGCAAGACCGTCGCTCAGCGACAGCCGCGCGACGGGCCGAGTGGTGGCGGATCTTGAGGCCCGGCATCCACCGCCTGATCGTGATCGGCCGAGGCGACGATGATGCCGCGGGTTCCCCTCGCGCGGGCGGCCCGCCAGGATGGGCGCATGGAGTCCTCGTCGATCGCGGAGTGGCTGCGCTCGCTGCCGTCGCTCACCGGGTCGCCTCCCCCGTTCGATCTTTCCGCGCTTCCTGATGACCCGGAGCAGCTCTTCACCGCCTGGCTGCGCGAGGCTGTCGACTCGGGAGTGCCCGAGCCGCATGCAGCCACGCTGGCGACCGTCGACGCCGACGGTCTGCCCGACGCCCGCACGCTGATCCTCAAGGACGTCGATGATCACGGCTGGGCGGTGGCGGGCCCACGATCATCGGTGAAGGGCACGCAGCTGGCCGCGCATCCCGCCGCCGCGCTGAACTTCTGGTGGCAGCCGCTCGTGCGCGCCGTGCGCGTGCGCGGAAACGTCCGCGAAGCGACCGGTGCCGAGGTCGCGGCCGACCTTGCCGCCCGGTCGGCGGAGGCACGGGCGGGCGTTGCGGCGGACGACTGGATGCTGTGGCGCATCGCGCCGCAGCGGGTCGAGTTCTGGCAGGGATCACTCGACCGCAATCACACCCGCGTCGTGTACGAGCGCGACGGAGAAGCCTGGCGCCGCACCCGCAGCGGCGGCGGCAGCAGCAGCGGCAGGGAAGAAGGGATGCCATCGTGAGCCCCTACGAGGTGACGCAGATCGGCCCGCTCGACCAGTGGCGGCAGCACTTCGGCGGCTTCGCCCCCGCCCGTTCGCGCGACGGCAGGCGCATCGTCGACCACGAGTTGACCATGCAGTACATCGGCTTGTCCGCCAATGCGCTGCTGCCCGGCGAAGAAGCGGGCTACTGGCACACGCACACGCAGGTCGAGGAACTGTACGTGTTCCTCGAAGGCGAGGGGCAGATGGGCCTCGACGACGACGTGATCGACGTGCATCCTGGCACCGCGGTCCGCGTCGGGCAGAACGTGTGGCGTACCTGGCGCGCGTGGCCGGACAGCCCGACCGAGCTGCGCTGGCTGTGCATCAGGGCCGGCGGGGAACCCCTGCCGCACATGCCGAACGACAGTTCACGCGACGCCGACCGACCGATGCCCTGGTAGCAACCCCCGGATCGGTCGGGCGAGCGACAGGACGAGCTTCTCCCGCTCTTCGGCATTCGAGCCGCCCTCGCATCCGATTGGTGCAACTGTGGTGCGGATGGTGCACCGGCGCGTGACCGCGGTCTGAGGATGCCGCCGCGGCCGGCGGCGGCATCCTCGCAGACGTCTTCTCTTTCGCGCATGTGAGTTGCCGCTCACACGCGACTGCTGTGTGAGCAGGAACTCACGGAACGCAGAGCGTGAGCAGGCGAATGCGCGGAGCGCAACCCCGGGAACACAGGGGCGCGGTGGGGTACAACGCTATAGGGAGGACGACGCGCCTCCACGAGGAGGATCTGTGCCCGGCAATGCCACCGCCCGCTTCGAGAACGTCGCGCTGCTGTCCGTCGCGAGCGTGTTGCCCGGTCGGGTGACCACCTCGGACGACATCGAAGCGCGCCTCGCGCCGTCGCTGAAGCGGCTGAAGCTGCGCAGCGGCATGCTCACCCGCGTCGCGGGCGTGCGGGAGCGGCGCAACTGGGCGAGGGGCGAGACCGTCGACGCCGCCACGATCGCCGCCGGAAAGCAGGCGCTCGCGCAGGCCGGGGTCAGCCCGTCGGATGTCGGGCTGCTGATCAACACCTCGGTCACCCGCAGCAACCTCGAGCCCTCCGTCGCGGTGGCGCTGCACCACGGCCTGGACCTGCCGAGCTCGGCCATCAACTTCGACATCGCCAACGCCTGCCTCGGCTTCATCAACGGCATGTCGCTCGCGGCGACGATGATCGACTCCGGCCAGATCCGGTACGCCGTCGTCGTCGCCGGTGAGGATGCCGACGAGATCCAGGTCAACACGATCGAGCGTCTGCTGCAGACCGAGAGCGGGCGCGACGGGTTCATGAGCGAGTTCGCCTCGCTCACGCTGGGTTCCGGCTCCGCCGCCGCCGTGCTCGGCCGCGCCGACGAGCACCCCGCGGGGCACCGCATCGTCGGCGGCGTGACCCGCGCCGCGACCCAGTTCCACAAGCTGTGCGTCGGAAGCGTCGACGGCATGTTCACCGATGCCAAGGCGCTGCTCAAGGGGGGTCTCGCCCTGGTGGTGTCGGCGTGGAAGGAGGCGTCGGCCGAGTGGGATTGGAAGTCGATGAATCGCTACATCACGCACCAGGTGTCGTCAGTGCACACCGATGCCATCGTGAAGGCGGTGAACCTCGACCGCTCCCGCGTGCCGACGACGTTCCCCCGGCTGGGCAACATCGGTCCCGCATCCGTGCCCATCACCCTCGTCGAAGAGCAGGCGAGCCTGCAGCGCGGCGACCGCGTGCTACTCATGGGCGTGGGCTCCGGCCTGAACACGGCGATGATGGAACTGGCCTGGTGAGCGCCGCGCTCACCGGGACGCTGGCGGGGCTCCCGGGTCTCGATGTCCGCTGCAGTCGCACCCGTGAGGTCGTCGGCCGGGGCACGCATGCCGCGCACGAGTGGCACTACCTCGACACCGGCGCCGAGCTCGCGCGCCTGGGCATCGCGCCCGTCGGCACGATCCTCGCGGTGCACGGCAACCCGACCTGGTCCTACCTCTGGCGGCGCCTCGTGTCGGCCTCGCTGCGCGCGGCCAAGGAGGGGCAGCCGGCCTGGCGCGTGATCGCCGTAGACCAGCTCGACATGGGGTTCTCGGCCCGCACCGGCGCGCCCCGCACCCTCGCGCAGCGCGTGCGCGACCTGGGTGATGTCACCGATGCGCTCGGCCTCGAAGGACCGGTCGTCACCCTCGGTCATGACTGGGGCGGCGTGGTCTCCCTCGGCTGGGCGATCGACCACCCGCAGCTGCTGGCCGGGGTCATCGCCCTCAACACCGCGGTGCACCATCCGGCGGGCGAGCCGATCCCGGCGCCGCTGCGCCTCGCCGGCACCCGGGGTGTGCTCGCGGCATCCACCGTCGCCACTCCCGCCTTTCTCGAGACGACGCTGGCGCTGGCCCACCCGGCGCTCGAGCCCGAGGTGAAGGATGCCTACCGGGCGCCGTACCGCACCGCCGCACGCCGGGAGGGTATCGGCGCGTTCGTGGCGGACATCCCGGTGGATGCCGCGCACGAGAGTTTCGACGAGCTGCAGCGCATCGCCGACGGCGTCGCCGCCCTCGATGTGCCTGCGCTGCTGCTGTGGGGGCCGGCCGATCCGATCTTCGGCGACCGCTATCTCGACGATCTCGTCGACCGCCTGCCGCACGCCGACGTGCACCGCTTCGAAGGCGCCGGCCACCTCATCGCCGAGGACCGCCCGTACGCCGACGCGATCCTCACGTGGCTGGGCGACAACGGCGCCCGCCTGACCGGCGACGCGGGCACGGCGAGCGACGGTGCCGCCGCGTCGCCGTCCGTCGACGACGACCGCGGCGCCGATTTCACGCCGCTGTGGGCGGCCCTCGACGCCCGCCGCGACGACGACGTCGCGGTGATCGACATGGCCACCCGCCGCGGCGGCGAGCGCCGCGTCAGCTGGCGGCAGCTCGACGACCGCGTGCGGCGCCTGGCGGCGGGACTGGCGCAGATGGGCGTGCAGAAGGGCCAGCGCGTCTCGGTGCTCGTGCCGCCGGGGCCGACCCTCACGGCCGTGATCTACGCGTGCCTGCGCATCGGCGCCGTCGTCGTGGTGGCCGACGCCGGGCTCGGGGTGCGGGGACTCTCCCGCGCTGTGCGGGGCGCTTGGCCCGACGTCGTCATCGGCGAGTTGCCGGGCCTGGCCGCCGCCCGGGCGCTCGGGTGGCCGGGCCTGCGCATCTCGGTGCCACGGCTGCCGGCGGCATCCGCGAAGCTGCTCGGGGTCGCGGCCGACCTCACCACGGTGGCCGCGTTCGGGGCAGGCGCTCCCCTCCCCGACGAGCCGGCACCCGACGACCCCGCGGCGATCCTCTTCACCTCCGGCTCCACCGGCCCGGCCAAGGGCGTCGCCTACACGCACCGCCAGCTCTCGGCGCTGCGCGACGTGCTCGCCGCCCACTTCGACGTGACAGGCGACACCGGGCTCGTCACGGGCTTCGCCCCGTTCGCCCTGCTGGGGCCGGCGCTCGGCACCCGCTCGGCGACGCCCGACATGGATGTCTCGGCCCCCCGCACCCTGACGGCGCGGGCCGTCGCCGCGGCGGTGCGCGCCTCTGACGCCCGCATCGTGTTCCTGTCGCCGGCGGCCATCCTCAACGTCGTCGCGACGGCCGGTGCGCTGACCGGCGAGGACCGCCGCGCTCTCGCGACCGTGCGGACGTTCCTCTCGACGGGCGCGCCGGTCGGGGAGCCGCTGCTGGCGGCCGCGGCCGAGCTCATGCCGAACGCCGAGCCGCACACCCCCTACGGCATGACCGAGTGCCTGCTCGTCACGGACGTGACGCTCGACGGCATCCGTGCCGTGGCCGATGCCGCCGATCGCGGCGTCTGCGTCGGCTCGCCGATCGGGGTGAACCAGGTGCTGATCAGCGCGCTGGATGCCGACGGCCACGCGACCGGCGCGCCGAGCGCGGAGCCCGGTGTGCTCGGCGAGGTCGTCGTGTCGGCACCGCACCTGAAGACGTCGTACGACCGGCTGTGGCTCACCGACCGGGGTGCCGTGGTCGACACCCCGTCCGAGGGGCGCTGGCACCGCACCGGCGACGTCGGGCACCTCGATGCCGAGGGACGGCTGTGGATCGAGGGGCGCCTCCCCCACGTGCTCGCCACCGCCGACGGGCCGGTCGCCCCGGTCGGGGCCGAGCAGGACATCGAGGGCTCCGACGGGGTGCGCCGCGCCGCGGTCGTCGCCATCGGCCCGCACGGGCTGCGCCAGCCGGTCGCCGTCGTCGAGACGGTTCCGGCCGTCGCCCGCCCCGGGCTGGCCTCGCCGGAGCTGACCGCAGACCTGCGCCGGCGAACGGATCTTCCGCTCGTCGCCGTGCTGGCGGTGCCGCAGCTGCCCACCGACATCCGCCACAACTCCAAGATCGACCGCACCCGGCTGTCGCAGTGGGCCGAGCGCACGCTCGCCGGCGGACGGATGGGCCGGCCGTGATCGTCGCCGTCACCGGAGCGTCCGGCTACCTCGGGCGTGCGGTCGCCGCCGAGCTCGTCGCCGCCGGCCACGAGGTGCGCGCGCTGCAGCGACGGCCCAGCCGCGTCGAGGGCGTCACCGACGTTCTCGGGTCCGTCACCGATCCGCAGGCCGTCGCCCGCGTCGTCGACGGCGCCGAGGGCATCGTCCACCTCGCCGCCAAGGTGTCGCTGGCGGGAGACCCCGCCGAGTTCCATGAGGTCAACGTCGAGGGCACGCGAGCCCTACTCGACGCGGCAGAGCGCGCCGGGGCATCCCGCTTCGTACAGGTGTCGTCGCCCTCGGTGGCGCACGCCGGAGTGGCGCTCGCAGGCGTGGGGGCCGAACCGGCATCCCCTCAGCACGCCCGCGGCGAATATGCGCGGACGAAAGCCGAGGCCGAGCTCATCGCCCTCGACCGCGACTCCCCCGCGATGCGCGTCGTGGCCGTGCGCCCCCACCTCGTGTGGGGGCCGGGCGACACCCAGCTGGTCGGCCGCATCGTCGACCGCGCGCGGCGGGGACGCCTGCCGCTGCTCGACGGCGGGCGGGCGCTCATCGACTCCACCTACGTCGACAACGCGGCCACCGGCATCGTCGCGGCGCTGCACCGCGCCGACGAGGCGCACGGCCGCGCGTTCGTGATCACGAACGGCGAGCCGCGTCCGGTCGGGGAGCTGCTGGCGGGCATCTGCCTCGCGGCGGGCGTCACCCCGCCGCGGTGGAGCGTGCCCTCGGGCCTCGCGCGCGCCGCCGGCTCGCTCATCGAGCGTGCCTGGGCGCTGCGGCCCGGAGCGGACGAGCCGCCCATGACGCGGTTCCTGGCCGAGCAGCTGTCGACCGCGCACTGGTTCGACCAGCGCGAGACCCGCCGGGCGCTCGCGTGGGCGCCGTCGGTGAGCATCGATGAGGGGCTGCGGCGGCTCGCGGCGCACGCGGCCGCGACCGCCTGACGCCGCGGTCAGGCCAGCGAGAGGAAGAGCTTCTCCAGCTCCTCGGGGTTCGAGCCACCCTCGGCGTCGGGGTCGTTCAGGCACTCCTTGAGCGCCGTGGAGATCACGAGGAATCCGGCCCGATCGAGCGCCTTGGACACGGCCGAGAGCTGCTGCACGACGTCGCGGCACGAGGCGTCGGACTCCACCGCCGAGATGACGGCGGCGAGCTGACCCTGCGCACGGCGCAGTCGGTTGACGATCTTGCGCTGCGCGTCGGGATCATGCAAGGCAGCGCCTGCCGCGGCGGTGACGTCGGTCATGGGGAGCCTCTTCCGGGGAGCCGATTTGACACCCATGATACCCCACGGGGTATGGTGGCGATACCCCCTGGGGTATTCCCGAACCCCATCGAACGAAGGAACACGACATGTGTCGAGCAGTGACCTGCCGCGTCTGCGGCAAGACGACCTGGACCGGCTGCGGCCAGCACGTGCAGAGCGTGAAGCGCAGCGTGCCGGCATCCGACTGGTGCAACGGCAAGCACAGCCCCGACCAGATCGCGGCGGCGCAGTCGCAGCGCGGCGGCTTCTTCGCCCGCCTCTTCGGCCGCTGATCCCCGCTCGCCTCGGTCGTTGAGCGAGCGCAGCGCCCGGTCGTTGAGCGAGCGCAGCGCCCGGTCGTTGAGCGAGCGCAGCGAGACGAAACGCCCCCCACTCCCCCACCCCCACCCGAAAGAAAGACACCACCATGTGCGCACGCGTCACCTGCCCCTGCTGCCAGAAGCCGACCTGGGACGGCTGCGGCCAGCACGTCGAAGAAGCCCTCGCCGGGGTCGCTCCCGCCGACCGCTGCAGCTGCTGACCCCGCCCTTGTCCTGAGGATTCCCATGCCCCGCCTCCTCCCCGCCGCCCTCGGCGCTGTCGCCCTCAGCCTGACCCTCGTCGGCTGCGCCGCCCCCGCCGAGCCGGTCACCGTCGCCGACGACACGATCATCATCGATGTGCGCACTCCGTCGGAGTACGCCGACGGCCACCTCGACGGTGCCCTCTCGTACGACCTCAACGGCGGCCAGCTCGCGGCGTCGATGGACGAGCTCGACGCCGACGCCGAGTACCTCGTGTACTGCGCATCGGGCAACCGCTCGTCGCAGGCGGTGCGGATGATGGCGGATGCCGGGCTGACCGACGTCACCGACCTCGGCGGCGTCGCGCACGCCGCCGAGGCCACGGGACTGCCGATCGTCCGCTGAGCGGTCAGACGGTGCCGGCACCGGCTACGTCGACGACCCAGGTCACTCCGAACCGATCGGTGAGAATGCCGAACCCGGGGCTCCACGGCGAGGCGGCCAGCGGTTCGATCACGGCGGCGCTGGCACGTTTCGACGTCGACCTCGAAGTGATCGAGCCGCCCGAGCTGGCGCAGGCGTTCGCACGGCTGGCGGAGCGGTTTCGAGGTTGAGGCTTGCCGACATGCCGGGCGCCTCAGTACGGTGCGGTCAAGGAGGCACCCGTGTCGAACAGCGATGACCAGATTCTGCCCGGATCCGAGACGGATCTCGCCCTGGATCGAGCACTCGAAGCCGCGAACCTCCGCGCCGGTGGCGCCACGGAGACAGCCGCCCACGTCGCCCACCCCGAAGAGCCGTCGGCTGTCGACGTCGGCGACCTCGGCGGCGCGGGCGCCGACGGCGACTGACGCACCGGTCGTTGAGCGAGCGAAGCGAGACGAAACGCCCCCCGCCCCCCGCCACCACCACACCGGTCGTTGAGCGAGCGAAGCGAGACGAAACGCCCCCACCCCGCCGCCACCGCCCCGGTCGTTGAGCGAGCGAAGCGAGACGAAACGCCCCCACCCCGCCGCCACCACACCGGTCGTTGAGCGAGCGAAGCGAGACGAAACGCCGCCGCCCCCGCCCCCGCCGGTCAGTCCTCCGGCCGGCGGCGCAGGCGCTTCACGTCGGTGCGCTGCTTCTTCGCGGTCAGCCGCCGCTCCTTCGCGCCCCGCGTCGGCTTCGTCGCACGCCGCGGCGGTGCCGGCGGGCGCACAGCGTCGGCGACGAGGCCCGCCAGCCGTTCGCGCGCGGCGTCGCGGTTGCGCGCCTGGGCGCGATGTTCGGATGCCGTGACGGTCAGTACTCCACCCACCAGGCGACCCGACAGCCGCTGGAGGATCCGCTCGCGCTGATGCGGCGTCAAGGATGCCGAGCCGGCGGCATCCCACACCAGCTCCACCCGTGAGTCGGTCGTGTTCACGCCCTGCCCGCCCGGGCCCGACGAGCGCGAGAACCGCCAGGTCAGCTCCGACTCCGCGATCGTCAGCGCGGGCGTGACGCGCAGACCGGGGCGATGGGCGGCGGGCATGGGTCCATTCTGGCGTGCGGAGCGATGGGTCACCCCGAGACGCCCGTCGTCTTCGTCGCTACCGTGGGCGCATGATGGCTCGCGCCGACGCACTGTTGACATCCGCCCGCGCCGCCGAGGAGGCGATGCTGACTCCGGAGCTCCGGCGCGATCCGAAGCGGGTGCGAGAACTGCTGCACCCGGACTTCGTCGAGGTGGGCCGGTCCGGCCGGCGCTGGTCTCGCGACGATATCGTGACGGCCCTCGCCGACGAACACCCCCTCCCGGTCGTGACCGACGAGTGGGAGGCCGTGGAGCTCGCGCCGGATCTGGCACTGGTCACCTACACGATCACGGGACCCGGGCAGCCGAGCCGGCATGCGTCCCTGTGGGTGCAATCCGACGGACGCGTACAACTGCGGTTCCATCAGGGAACGTTGGTCGCGCAGGAGTGACGGCGGAGCCGCGTGAGAGCGGTGTTCGCAATCCGGGGCGCTGAACGTCGGGGCGCGTTCATTCTGCGGGGTCAAGACCCGCGCGTGACAACCCGCGCACGGTGTAGCGCCGCTCGATGCCCGCCGTGGCCACACCCCACTCGCTGGCTGCGACCCGCGCCTGGTGGGCGCGGAACGACGCTTCGTCCGCGAATCGCTCGGCCACATCCCACGCCCACGGGGCGGCGGATGGGACGACGGCGAAGGACAGACATCCGGGCTCCGCGCGCGTGAGCGCGATGTGGTGCGGGAGGTGTTCCCGCACCAGCGCGTCCTCCTCGGCGCTGCGGCAGATGAGCTGGCCGGTGAGGTGCACGTCGGGCATGCGTTCAGGGTACGGGCGGTGCGGGCCGTCACTCGCCGCGCAGCTGCGCGAGCAGCTCGGTGTCGCCGCTTCCCGAGGCCTCGACGATCCGCCCGTTGGCCACGCGGCAGAAGGCGAACTCCGCCACGTTGACGTGACGACGCGTCGGCGCGATTCCCCGGAAGGTGCCCTGGTGGGTGCCGCTGCCGCGCAGGTGCGCGGCGACGCGGTCGTCTTCGACGACGAGCTGGATGCGGCGCCAGCGCCAGTCCGGAAACGCGTGGAAGAGATCGGCGAGATCCTCGATCCACGCGTCCGCCCCTCCCGGAAGGTGCGCCCGACGCACCGCCGGGTCGAGGAACGACCGGATGGCCTCGAGGTCGTGGCGATTGAGCGCGTCGACGTGGTCCGCGAACCACTCGTGCAGCTCCCACGACTCCATCCGTCCATTATCGAGGCGGATGCCGGCGGCAGCCGGTCGCGCGTCACCCGAGCAACGGTCGCAGCGCCTCCACGAACGGATGCAGCCGCCGTGCCATGACCGTGTCGAGCGGCTCACTCACCTCGGGGGCAGCGGCCCAGTCTGAGGTCACACGCTCGCCGACGGCCATGAGCGCGCGGACCACATCCCCCGCGCGGTCGCGGTCGAGTTCGGGCGCGCACCGGTGCACGTGCTCCAGGATCTCCCCGCTGAGCGCCGCGGTGCGCAGGGCCGCCGCCGCCCGCAGCTCGTCATCGGCATCCACGATGCGCCAGCGCGCGGTGAATGACGCGCGATCGGCGGTGCTGTAGTGCGCGAGCGCGAGGATCGCGGCGACGATGACGTCCATCGCCGGCAGACCCTCGGAATCCGCGAGGCTCTTGCGCATCCGTTCGGCACGCGCATCGAACTCGTCCCACATCAGGTCGCGCTTGGCGGGGAAGTACGAGAACAGCGTCGTGCGGCTGACGCCGACGGCCCGGGCGATCTCGGTGAGCGACGTCGCGGCATACCCCTGCTTCGCGAACAGGGCGAGGGCGACGGCGCGCACCTCGTCCCGGCTCGCGCGCCGCGGTCGGCCCGGCCCTTTGGCCGCCACTGCACCGTTCGCACTCACCCCGTCACTCTACATTTCCGAACACGGTTCGGATATTGTGGAAGCGGTCGGGAAACCCCGCCGACCAGACCAGAAGGCATCAGGAGGCCGCCATGAAATCCGTCCACGTCACCGGTGTGAACCAGATCGACTGGGTCGAGGTCGACAAGCCCGAGGTCGGCCCGCGGGATGTGCTGCTGCGCATGCGCGCGTGCGGCATCTGCGGCTCCGACGCGATGTATGCCAGCTACGGCGGCATCCCGCCCCGTCAGGGCGCCACTCCCCTCGGTCACGAGCCTGCCGCCGAGGTCGCCGAGGTCGGCGCCGAGGTCGAGGGCTTCGCCGTCGGCGACCACGTCGTCATCGACACGATGCGCTTCACCGACGGCCTGCTCGGCTCGGGCGGCGCGCAGGGCGGCTTCACCCCGTACGTCGTCGTGCGCGACGCCACCCCGGGCGTGCAGCTGAAGGTCATCCCCGACCACGTGCCGTGGGATGTCGCCGCGCTCAACGAGCCGATGGCCGTGGCCCTGCACGCCGTCAACCGCACCGGCGTGAAGGAGGGCGACAAGGTCGTCATCTTCGGCGCCGGCCCCATCGGCCTGGGAGCCCTGCTCGGCTACCGTCGCAAGGGTGCCAGCCACATTGTCGTCGTCGACGTGATCCCCTCGCGCCTCGAGAAGGCGCTGGAGATCGGCGCGGATGCCGTCATCGACTCCTCGAAGGAGGACGTCGGCGCGCGCCTGGTCGAGCTGCACAGCGACGGCGCGACCCCGTGGGTGCGCGGCGTGCGGCCGGCCACCGACATCTACCTGGATGCCGCGGGCGTCGCGGTCGTGCCGCAGACCGTCACGAGCATCGCCAAGCACGGCGCGACGCTCGGCATCGTCGCGGTGCACAAGAAGCCGGTCGAGCTCGACTTCGGCGGCATCCTGCAAACCGAGCTGAACATCGTGTGGGCGATGGGCTACCCGACCGAGATCTTCGAGGTGACCGACGACATCGTCGAGAACTGGGAGAAGTACGCCAAGATCATCAGCCACCGGTTCCCGTTCGAGCAGACGCTCGAAGCCCTCGAGCTCGCAGCCACGCCCGGCGCGGCGGACAAGGTGACCGTCGTCTTCGACTGACGATTCCTCGTTGAGGCGGTGGCGTGGCCCAACCGGCATCCCGACCGGAGCCACGCCGCCGTCGCACGGCGATGACCCGCTAGCGTGAGGGGCGTCCTTCATCCGCGCCTGCCCCGAACTCGTGCTCAGGAGTCGCCCATGTCGCAGCCGGTGGTCTGCCCTCTTGCCCTGTCGGTCAGCGCGCCGACGGTGCCGTCCCATGCGGACTGAGGCCTCCGGCGATCGCCGCCGATCCCGACGCGTTGCCCTCGTCACTGCCGCCGCGGCGGGTCTGCTGGCGCTCGGCGGGTGCGCGGCGGCATCCGAGATACCGCCCGCTCCGCCGTCGGCCTCGCCCACCGTGGCAGCGGCGGCCGAAGGCGCACTGCCTGCGGCGCTGGTGTCGGAGCTGGCCGCCGCGCTCGATGAGGTCATGGCCGCGCACGACGTACCGGGAGCCGTCGCCGGGGTCTGGCTCCCCGGCGAGGGCACGTGGCAGACGGCCGCCGGGCTCGCCGACATCGACAGCGGCGAACCGACGACGACCGACATGTCGTGGCCGCTGCGCAGTGTCACCAAGTCGTACACGGTGACCCTGCTGCTGCAGCTGTGCGACGACGGCACGATCTCGCTCGACGACACGATCGACACGTATGTCGACGGTGTCACCGACGGGGATCGCATCACGCTCCGGCAGCTGGCCGGCATGTCCAGCGGCAACGCCGACTACACCAACGACGACTTCCTCGCGGCATTCACGTCCGACCCGACGCGGCTCTACTCCCTCGACGATCTGAACGCCTTCATGCTGGGCAAGCCGGCGCAGTTCGCGCCGGGCGCACGGCACGTCTACACGAATGCCAACACCAACCTGCTGGGTGCCGTCATCGAGCAGGTGACCGGCCGCCCCTACGCCGAGGTTCTCGAGAAGCGCATCCTCGAGCCGCTCGGACTCGACGACACGCGGTACGTCGTCGACGCCGCCACGTGGACCGAGCCGCACGCGTCGGGCTATGGGCCGGATGCCACGCCGCGCGCGCCGATGCCGCAGAACTTCTCGATCTTCGGACCGGCGGGGGCGATGGTCTCTACCCTCGACGACAGCCGCGTGTGGGCGGAGGCGCTCGCCACCGGGGCGCTGGTCGATGCGGCGACGCAGACCGAGCGCACGCAGGGTGCACCGCTGGACGCCGGCCCGCCCTACGGCCGGTATGCCCTCGGCATCGGCGAGACCGACGGCTGGTGGGGGCACAACGGCGAGGGTTTCGGTTTCACGTCGGCTGTGTTCCACCACCCGGCGACCGGGGCGACCATCGTCGTCTTCACGAACGAGTCGAATCTGCCCGACCATGCGCACCCCGCCGACCAGGCGTTCCGACGACTGGCGCAGGTGCTGGCGACCGCCGCCGACTGACGCGGCGATCGCGACCGGCGCGACAGACCCGAGGCCCAGCGCGACGAGCGTCTACAGGCGGGAAGCGCACGCACGGTATCGGCAGGGCGCCGTCAGGGCTAGGGTCCACCGCATGGACCTCCCGAAGATCGGCGCACCCGCAGGCCGCGCCCTGGCGCAGGCTCAGATCCGCACGATGGACGATGTGCGACGCGTGGGTCTGGATCACATCGCGACGCTTCACGGAGTGGGCCCGAAGGCCATCGAGCTGCTGCGGGAGGCACTGGGCGACTGACCGGCCCTCACCCGGAGGTGTCGGTCCACGACGCGATGTCGACGCCGTGGTTGTCCGGCGAGGCCAGCGACCACCACGCCGGCGCCTGGGTGTCATCGACCAGGCGGCCGCCCGCGGCGAGCGCGGCATCCACCCGCGCCTGCGCCTGATCGGCGGGCACGAAGACGTCGAAGTGCGTGCGCCCGCGCGCCGGGGTGTCCCCGGTGATCGGGTTGAACGCCAGCTGTGGGCCGCACCGCAACGGGTCGATGGCATCCGTCTCGCCGAGCGGCTCGTAGCCGAGCGCAGCCAGGAAGAACGGCCGCACGTCGGCCTGCGAATGCTGCGCCACATAGATGCCGACCGACTGGGCGAGCGACGGGTCGGCGGTCAGCCCTCGTTCGGCGGCGGCACGCGACACGGCAGCGGCGAATTGGGGCGCGGCCGCCGGGATGCCGTCTTGCGTGCGATCAGCCACCCGCACGACCACACCTTCGGGCCGCAGGTCGACGTCGGGCAGGATGCCGAAGCGTTCGGATGCGGCGAGGATCGGTGCGATGAGTTCGGCGGCCTGCGCCAGCGACGTCGCGGTGAAGACGGCGTGCGGGCCGACCTCGGTGACCCGCCAGTCCGAGACGCCGGGGGCGCGGTGGAACTCCGCGGCGGAGATGGCCGCGGGGGCGTTCGTCGACTCGTCCATGGGAAGCCCTCTTCTGCAGCGTCCGGCGCCGTCATCGTCGACGGCACGTGGCGGGCATTACGGTACTCGCGGATGTCGGTGAGCGATACGCCGGAGGCGGGCAGGGGGCGCGCCGCCGGAGGATGCTGCACCAGCCCCGGCCGGCGCAGGGAGCCCGGTCAGCCCGGCTGTGCCGAACCGTTCCCCGCGCCCTCGAGCCCGGCGGTGACGAGGTGGGTCAGATCGACCGAGAAGGTCGACCGCACGGTGATGTCACCCGGCCCGGGCGCGAGCGTGTCATCCCGCCGGGCGACGGTCGCGCGGTGACCGGGCGCCACCGCGCGTGACGACGGCGCCGGCGAGCCGCCGCCCGCCCTACTCATCACCATCGAACAGCCCTCCGTCGAGCACCCGGTTGTAGCGCAGGCGCAGCGCGCGCTCCGTGCTGGCGGCCAGGGCCGCCACGACCAGGGAGATGTTCAGCCACGCCGGCAGGCGGATGGGGCTCTCGAACGCGCCGATCCGCTCCGCGATGGGCGGGAACTGCGTGACAGTCTCGATCAGCTGCGGCACGGCGAGCACGAGGGCGACGACCAGCACGATCAGCGAGGCGGTGCTGAGCGCGTGGCTGACCGCCGGGGCGGTGCGCTCCAGCCGTGCGCGTCGGCCTTCGGCGGAGGCCGGGTCGGGGGTCAGCTGCCGCTCCGACCCGTCGAAAGCGACGTAGTGCGCGCGCCGCAGCCCGTAGCCGCTGGTGATGACCTCGATCCTCCCGCCCGACACCGGGAACGTCGCGGGCGTCTTCGCACGGGCGTAGGGGCGGCCGTCGCGGTAGAGCTCCGCCCACACCACGCCGTCGTCATCTCCCCCGTGCCGCACGTCGACCGACCATGTCTCCGCGAAGCCGGTGGCATCCACGAGACGCAGGTGGAAGAGCGAACGCGAGAACGCCTCCCACCAGCGGAATCTGCGCAGCACGGGGGGAGCCATGGCCGTCACACCCCCACGACGTAGGTGAGGGCGAGCCAGAACCCGACGGTGGTCACCGTCGTCCACAGCACGATCGCGACGGCCTGCCAGAGCAGCACCCACGCCCGCGAGGTGCCGGCGGCGACGAGCATCGCCGAGGTGAACTGGGTGGGGATGGCGAGGGGCCCGAGAATGCTCGCACCCGGCACGCCGAAGCGCACGAGCCACGTCTTGACGCGCTGGCGCCCCTTCGATTCAGGTTTGGCGGATGCCGCCGGCTCGATGACCGCGGCATCCCCTACGTCCTCGAGACCCGCGAGTGACGACGCGCCCACGCTCGCGCCGACCCGCGCTCTGCTGCGGGAGACGACGGCGGTGCGCGCCCGCGAGGTGAGCAGCACGATGATCAGCACGGTCAGGAAGTTGCCCGCAACCGCGGCCGTTGCCGCGGCGAGTGGGTGCATTCCGCCGATCATGCCGATCACAGCCCCCACCTCGCCCTCGACCATGGGAATCGCGGCGGCGAGCGCGACGATGAGGGGTTTGACGAGAGCGGGCACCTGGGTGGCGAGCTCTTGCAGGTTCAGGATGAGTTCTTGCACGAAGTTCATGGCATTTCCCTTTTCTGTTGTGGTGTGGAGCGGAAATAAGGAGATCCCCTGTTCTCAGAACAGGGTCAAGTCGTCGGATTCGGCGCTCGCCCGCACGCGCTCCTGCGCGAGCAGGCCGGCCCGGGCGAGCACGTCGATCTGGGCGGGGTTGTACAGCTCCGTCACCGCCTCGACGAAGGTCTGGTGCGTCGCGCGCGCTCGCTGCACGGCGTGCCGGGCGGGGTCTGCGAGCCACGGGTAGTCGACGAGATTCCGCGCCAGTGAGGGGGCAAGACGCTCGGCGAGCCGCTGCCGGGTGGCCTCGTCGGCATCGGCCGGCAGCGCGCTGACCTCGTCGCCGACGGCGCCGGATTCGGCATCGACTTCGACCATGCGCCGCAGATCCGCGAGCGCCTCGTCGTCGTAGAACCGCGAATAGATGTGGATGATGGAGCGGTCCGCCTCGGACAGGTGTGCGGCTACGGATGCGAAGCCGGCGGGGGCGTCGGCCGGGGCATCGTCGCGCAGGATCGCCGCGATGTCGGCGCGCGCCTGCTGCAGGCGCTCGATGTTCGCCGCCAATTCGGCATCCACCGCGCGCAGCGCGTCGGGCGCGTTCTCGTCGCCCGCGCCGACCGGGCCGACCTGCGAGAGCGGCACGCCCAGCTGCGCCAGCCGGCGGATGCGCAGCAGACGCACGAGGTGGCGCACGCCGTACTGCTTGTACCCGTTATAGCGACGTGTGGGCTCGTCGAGCAGGCCGAGGCGGTGATAGTGCCGCACGGTGTTGACGGTGGTGCCCGCCAGATCGGCGAGCTCACGGGTGCTCCAGGCCATGGGATGCTCCTAGCGGTGGATGCCGGTGACGCGCGCCGCGCCCGGGCGGCCGGCGGACGCCGACGAGGTGCGAGGGCTCGCGCCCGACGCGCCCAGCAGAATGCCGGCGAGGGCGGCGGCGAGGCTGACGGCACCCGTGTCAGTGGTGTCCGGCAGAGCACCCGCGGCCGGCATGTCAGCGGTTGCGCGGGCGGGCGGTGTGGGCGATGGTGTCTTCATCAGGAGGTCCCTTCTCGGACGGTCCCGTCAGGCTCGCACCGGGTGCCACCGCGTCGCGTCGGTGATGATTCCGGTCTCCGCGGCCGGCCACGGCCGATCGGGATTGTTCGCGTCGGTGATCATCACCTAGTACGGTGGCGACCACCCGAAGGGAGCCACTCGTGACCCACCTTCTCGGCCGGCATGCCGAGCGCGACGCGGTGGAGAAGCTTGTCGCCCGCGCGCGGGCGGGGCACAGCGGAGCGCTCGTGGTGCGCGGTGACGCCGGCATCGGCAAGACGGCGCTGCTCGATCACGCCCGCGGCGTCGCCCGATCCTCGGGGTTCCGCGTCGAGGTCTCCGTCGGAGTCGAGTCGGAATCTCAGTTCGCGTTCGCCGGCCTGCACCAGGTGTGCGGCGCGCTGATGCACCACGCGACCGCCCTGCCCGAACCGCAGCAGAGTGCGCTGGCCGTCGCGTTCGGTCAGCAGGCAGGCGACCCGCCCGACCGCTTTCTCGTCGGGCTCGCCACCCTGAACCTGCTCGCCGAGGCGGCCGAAGAGGGGCCACTGCTGTGCCTCGTCGACGATGCGCAGTGGCTCGATGATGCCTCCGCGCAGGTGCTCGCGTTCGTGGCGCGGCGGCTGTCGGCCGAGCGGATCGCCCTCCTGTTCGCGGTGCGCGATGGCGCCCGAGCGGATGCCGCCGCCGCGTCGACGGCGCTGGCGGACTTACCCGAGCTGCGCCTCGCGGGTCTCTGCGAGGAACATGCGCGCGAACTGCTGGCGTCCGCGCTGCCCGCTCCCCTGGACGAGAGGGTGCGCGAGCGGATCATCGCCGAGTCGTACGGCAATCCGCTGGCGCTGGTCGAATTGCCGCTGAGTGCGGCGGCCGCACAGCTGGCCGGCGGATACGAGGTGCCGAGCGCTCTGGATGTGCCGCGCCGCGTCGAAGAGAGCTTCCGTCGCCGATCCCAGAGCCTCCCCGCCGACACCCAGCTGCTGCTGCTGGCCGCAGCAGCGGACCCCACCGGAGACGCGGCGCTGCTGTGCCGCGTCTCGGCGCAGCTCGGCGTCGCTGAAGACGCCCTCGCGCCTGCCGAGGCCGCCGGGCTGCTGGTTGTCGACAACCGGGTCACCTTCCGGCATCCGCTCGTACGCTCGGCCGTCTATCGTGATGCGCCGCCGCCCGACGTGCGTCGCGCGCACGACGCCCTGGCGGCCGCCACCGACCCCGACACCGACCCCGACCGCCGCGCCTGGCACCGCGCCCAGGCCGTGCTCGGGACGGATGAGGATGCCGCCGCAGAACTCGAACGATCGGCCGGCCGTGCGCGCGCCCGGGGCGGCGTGGCGGCATCGGCGGCGTTCATGGCGCAGGCGGCAACCCTCACACCGGAGCCGGGCGCGCGGGCGCGCCGGGCGCTCGAAGCGGCCTACGCCAAGCACGAGGCCGGCGCCTCCGAGGCGGCATCCGACCTGCTGGCGATGGCGGCGGCCGGGCCGCTCGACGCGTTGCAGCAGGCTCGCCTGGAGTTGCTGCGCGCTCGAATCGCGTTCCACGTCGCGCGCGACGGCGAGAGCCCGGTGATGCTGCTGAAGGCGGCCGAAAGCCTCGCCCGACTGCATCCGGCAGTGTCGCGCGAAACCTACCTGGAGGCACTCGACGCCGCGATCAGCACCGGTGGGCCCGGGACGGGCTCCACCGTGCGCGACGTGGCTGAGGCCGCCCGCAGCGCACCTGCCCCGCCTGGGGCACCGCGACCAGCGGATCTGCTGCTCGACGGGCTGGTGACCATGTTCACCCGGGGGCACGCGGCAGGCGTCCCCGAGCTGCGGCTGGCGCTGGCCGCATTCTGCGGCGGCGAGACCGGCGAGCCGGCGAGCGACGCAGAGATCCGCCGCTGGGGATGGCTCGCGGCGCGGACGGCGATGACGGTCTTCGACGAGGATCTCTTCTTCACGCTGGTCGCGCAGCACATGCGGTCAACGCGTGAAGCCGGCGCCCTCTCCATGCTCCCTGCGGCTCTTGCCATCCAATCCGTCATGAACGTGCACTCCGGCGAGTCCATCCGGGCGGCCGAGCAGCCCGAGACCGGAGCGGCCACCAAGGTGGGGCCTCTGCTGCACGCGCGCCTCATCCTGGCTGCGTGGCGCGGCCGTGCCGACGAGGCCGCGGAGATCACCGTGATGATCGGCCAGGCAGGCCCGGCCCGCGGGCGCCCTGCCGAGATGGCAATTGCGGGGTATGCGTTGGCGGTGCTGCACAACGGTTCGGGCGATTACGAGGCGGCACAGACCGCTGCGGCACGCGGCATCGAATCCGAAGCGGTGAAATTCAACAACCTCATCTACCCCGAACTCATCGAGGCGGCGTTCCGTTCGGGACGACCCGAGAGCGCGACCGAAGCCCTCGAGGAGCTCACCGCGCGAGCGGATGCCGCCGGCACCCCGTGGGGCCTCGGGTTGGCCGCCCGCTCCCGGGCGCTGACCACGACCGGTCCGACCGCCGAGGACCACTACAGGGAGGCGATCGATCAGCTCGCGCGCAGCCGCATGGCGACACACCTGGCCCGCGCGCACCTCGTCTACGGCGAGTGGCTGCGTCGCGAAGGTCGGCGTCAGGACGCGCGTGAGCAGCTGCGCATCGCCCACGACATGCTGACGACCATGGGCGCCGAGGCGTTCGCCGCCCGCGCGGCCCGAGAGCTGCGCGCGACCGGCGAGCACCCGCAGAAGCGCACCGCGCAGCCGAGCGACGCGCTCACCGCACAGGAGCTGCACATCGCCCGACTCGTGGCCTCGGGAGCGACGTCGCGCGAGGTCGGTACGCAGCTGTTCCTCAGCCCCCGCACCATCGAGGCGCACCTGCGCAATATCTTCCGCAAGCTCGGCATCACCTCCCGACGCCAGCTGCGCGACATGCCGCTGGCCTGACGGCGATCCAGACCCCCGCTTGACCCGGTGCCGGGAACAGGGGGTGGAGTGTCCCCACGTCGTCTTCGACGGAAGGGAACAGTGCAATGAAGGTCTTCATCATCGGCGTCACCGGAGCCGTCGGAGGGCTGCTCGCGCAGCAGCTCATCGACCGCGGCGACGAGGTCTCGGGGCTCGTGCGCCGCGAGCAGCAGCGCGCCGAGCTGGCAGCCCGGGGCATCGGTGCGCGCGTGGGCAGGCTCGCCGACATCTCCCCCGAGGCGCTGGCATCCCTGCTGAGGGGAATGGATGCCATCGTCTACAGCGCCGGATCGAACGGCGGCGCCCGCGACGTCACCCTCGCCATCGACGGCGAAGGGGTCGTGACGACTCTGGATGCCGCATCGATCGCCGGAGTTCGGCGATTCGTGCTGGTGTCCGTGCTGCCCGAGGCGGGCCGAGGGCAGAACCTCAGCGCCGACGAGGAGTTCTACTTCGCGGTGAAGAAGCTCGTCGACGTGACCGTCAGCGTGAGCGAGCTCGACTGGCTCATCCTGCGGCCGTCGATGCTCGTCGACGATCCCGGCACCGGGACCGTCGCCCTGGGTCCCGCCCAGCCGCACGACGAGATCCCGCGCGAGGACGTCGCCGCCACGCTCGCCGCGCTCCTCCACGAACCCCGGATCGCGCGGCAGATCCTCGAGCTCAACCAGGGCGCGACGCCGATCGCGCAGGCGGTCCGGGCGGCTCGGCCACGGCCTGCAGGGGGCTGCTTCTCATGAAGTCGATCATCCCGCCTACCTCGACGCGGCGCTGGAGGGTGTGGCATCCGATGCGTCCGGCGAGCTCGCCGACTACATCCCCGAGCTCGCCGCAGCGAATCCCGAGCGGCTGGCCGCCGTCTTCGCCACGACCGACGGCCGTCTCTACGGCGCGGGCGATGTCGATACCGCGTTCACGATCCAGTCGATCTCCAAGCCGTTCGCCTACGCGATGGCCCTCGACGACGCCGGGTTCGACGCCGTGCTCGCGAAGGTCGGCGTCGAACCGTCGGGCGAGGCGTTCAACGAGATCTCCCTGGAGCGCGACACGGGGCGCCCCCGCAACCCGATGATCAACGCCGGCGCGATCACGGTGCACTCGCTCGTCGGCTCGCCGCAGCTGACGCCCGCCGAGCGCGTCGCCCGCGTCGTCGACGGCCTGTCCGCCTTCGCCGGTCGCCGGCTCGAGGTCGACGAGGCGACGTGCGCGTCGGAGATGCAGAACGCGCACCGCAACCTCGCGATCGCGCACATGCTGCGCAGCCACGGCATCCTCACCGAGGATCCGACCGTCGTCGTGGACGGATACATCCGGCAGTGCTCGGTGCGTGTGACCACGCGAGACCTGGCGATGATGGCGGCGACGCTGGCCAACGCGGGCGTCAACCCGCTCACTGGAGAACAGGTCGTCGGCGCGCGAGTGGTGCGGCAGGTGCTCACCGTCATGGCGACCTGCGGCATGTACGACACCGCCGGCGACTGGGCGACGCAGGTCGGCATTCCGGCCAAGAGCGGCGTCGCCGGTGGGCTCATCGGCGCGCTGCCCGGCCAGGTCGGCATCGCGACGTTCTCCCCGCGGCTGGACCCGCACGGCAACAGCGTGCGCGGCATCTCGCTGTTCGAACGGTTCTCGTCGGATATGGGCCTGCATGTGATGGAGGTTCCGGCCACGACCCGCACCGTCGTGCGCGCGAACCGCACGAGCGGCAGCGGGCCCGGCGCGACGCGCGTCTTCGAGCTGCAGGGCGGCATCCGATTCGCCGGAGCCGAGCGAATCGTCCGCGAAGTCGTGGACACCGCGCCCACCGAGCACCGGCTCGTCTTCGACCTCGGCATGGTGTCGTCCATCGATGACGTATCCCGCCGCATGCTGCGCGAGGTCGTGTATCGGCTGAGGTCGGAGGGGCACCACGTCCAGATCGCCGATACGGAATCGGTGATGGGCGCTCGCGTCCGCGCTTGACCCTGTGCCGACGACACGGTGTCCACTGGGTGAACCCGGCGGGGCCGGCTTGCCCCGTACGGCGTCGTCCGACACAGAAAGACCTGGAGCCCCTCAGTGATCGAAGCTCACTCCCTGACCAAGCGCTACGGCGCGAAGACCGCCGTCGACGGCATCGACTTCACCGTGCGCCCCGGGATCGTGACCGGATTCCTCGGCCCGAACGGCGCCGGCAAGTCCACCACGATGCGCATGATCATGGGGCTCGACCACCCGTCATCCGGCTCGGTGACGGTGAACGGCATGCCCTATGCCCGGCACCGCGCGCCGCTGCGTGAGGTGGGGGCGCTGCTGGATGCCAACGCGGTGCATCCCGGGCGCAGCGCCCGCAACCATCTGCTCGCGGCCGCCGCCACACATCGCCTCGGGGCCAAGCGCGTGGACGAGGTGATCGCGCTCACGGGGCTCGACTCCGTCGCGCGCAAGCGCGTGGGCGGGTTCTCGCTGGGCATGGGTCAGCGGCTCGGCCTCGCCGTGGCGCTGCTGGGAGATCCGGCGACCCTCATCCTCGACGAGCCGGTGAACGGGCTCGACCCCGAGGGCGTGGTGTGGGTGCGCCGGCTCGCGCGAAGCCTCGCCGCGGAGGGGCGCACCGTCTTCCTCTCCTCGCACCTGATGAGCGAGATGGCGCAGACGGCCGACCACCTCATCATCCTCGGCCGGGGCCGCATCGTCGCCGACGCTCCCGTGAGTGAGATCCTCGCGCGCGCCGAGGGCGATGCTGTGCAGGTGCGCGCGTCGCGGGTCGTCGGGCTCTCCCGCCTGCTCGAAGCGGAGGGCGCGACCGTGACACCCCTGGAGGACGACCTGGTGTCGGTCACCGGGCTCACCGCGCCGCGCATCGCCGAGCTCGCCGCCGCGGCGGGAATCGTGTTGCACGGACTCACCCCGGTGACGCAGTCGCTCGAAGAGGCCTACATGAAGCTGACCCGAGACGACGTCGAATACCGCAGCACGGAGGCCACCCGATGAGCACCACCCGCACCACCACCGCCACACACCCCACCCTCTCCCCCGTCGGCCACGATCTGCGCTTCACCGGTGTGCTGCGCGCGGAGTGGATCAAGCTCCGCAGCATCCGCTCCACCTGGTGGGCCTACGCGATCCTCGTGGTGCTCACGGTCGGGTTCGGGGCGCAGATGTCCGCGTCGCTCAGCTTTCAGGGCGTCGAGGCCGTTCCCACCCAAGACGCCGTCCAGGACATGGCCGTGTACGCCGTGATGGTCAGCACCGACGTCGGCGCGCTCATCGTGAGCGTGCTGGGCGTGCTCATCATCGCCGGCGAGTACGGCACCGGCATGATCCGATCGACCCTCACCGCCGTGCCGCAGCGCGTGCCGGCGCTCGTCGCCAAAGCGATCGTCTTCGCCGTCGCGACCTTCGTCGTGAGCGCGGTCGCGTTCGCGATCACGGCTCCGGTCTCGGCGGCGCTGTTCGCGGCCGACGGACTCAGCGTCGCCCTCGACGACCCGCAGTACTGGCTCGCGCTGCTCGGAGGTGTGGGCTACCTCGTGCTGGTGGGTCTCATCTCGTTCGGCATCGGAGCGCTCCTGCGCAACACCGCCGGAGGCATCGCCGTTGCGCTCGGCCTGGTGCTGGCGGCACCGCTCGTGCTGGCCCTCGTGCTCGGCTTCGCATCGTCGGGCTGGGTGGAGAACCTCGCGATGCTGCTGCCGTCGACCGCCGGCGGCATCCTCTTCACATACCCGACCGAGCAGAGCTGGGTGGACCTTCTCGCACCGGCATCCGCCGGCTGGCTCACCGAACCATGGCAGGGCGGGCTCGTGCTCGTCGGCTGGGTGGTCGTGCTGTTCACCGCCGCAGCGGTGCTGCTCAAGCGCCGGGATGCCTGAGCGCGCCGGGCCAGGGGTTCAGACCATGACAACAGAGAAGGAGAGAGACATGAGTCAGGACACAACGACGGGAACGAACGAAACCGCGACGGTGCACCTCGCGATCGGAGATCGGATCAGCAGTTACATCGCGAGGTTCGCCGACGGCCGCGTCGCGGGGCGGGCGGACTTCATCGACGCGCCGGAGGGACGTGCCGAGCGGATCTTCTTCCACACCGAGGTCGATCCGGCGTACGGCGGCCGCGGCTTCGGCATGCTGCTGCTGCGCGAGGCGCTCGCCGACAGCATCCGCCAAGGCGTCACCGTCGTGCCGGTGTGCCCGCTGTTCGCCCGGCACCTCACGAAGCACGGCGGGGAGTACGTCGCCGAGGGCGGCGCCTACCGCACGCCCCGGCTGGCCGACATCGATCTCGTGAAGCGCACCTTCGGTGGTCCGTCACGCGGGGCCGGTGCCGGGCGCGCTTGACCCTGTGGTGAGCACACGGTGTCCAGTGGATGCCACACCCTCATTCCGATGAAAGAAGGCCCCGTCATGACCGCCCAGACCGACACCCTCGCCCCCGGGGTCGAATACCACCGCGTGCTCGCCGGCGACCAGCGGCGCATCGGTCGCGGCATCCTCGCGATCGTGTTGCTGATCGGCGGGATGTTCTTCCTCAACATCCTCTTCGCCGCTGTCGCGGTGATGGTGAACTCGGTTCAGCACGACGGCGGCGCGGCCTATACGCCGCTGCTGCACGCGGCGGGGATGGCGTCGGTGGCGCTGCTGACCCCGTGGAGCATGCTCATCCAGCGGTGGCTGTACGGCGTGAAGGGCGCGTCGCTGCACTCGGTGTTCTCACGCTTCAGGTTCGACCTGTTCGCAAAGGCGCTGCTGCTCGTGGTTCCGGCGTGGAGCATCGTGTCGGTCGTGCTGTACTGGTCACCGCTGCCCGAGGCCAGTTGGAGCCACACGGATGTGCTGTGGTTCCTGCTCGCCACGATCCTGCTCACGCCGCTGCAGGGCGCAGGTGAGGAGTACGGCTTCCGCGGACTGATCTTCCGCGTCGCCGGCGGGTGGGCGCGCGGAGCCGGGGCGGGGCTCGTGCTCGGCATCGTCGTCTCGAGCGTGCTGTTCGCCATCGTCCACCTCTCGACCGACGTGTGGCTGAACGCCTGGTACCTCGTCTTCGCCGTGGGGCTGTCGCTGATCACCTGGCGCACCGGCGGTATCGAGATCGCGATCGTGCTGCACGCGATGTTCAACACGGTGAACTTCGTGTTCGATGTGGCACTGCGCGTGGACATCGGCACCGCCTACGACCGCTCCGCGGGCGTGGCCTCGGTGGAGACGTTGGTGCCGATGGCCGTGATCGTTGTGGCTGTCGTGGTGGTGTGGGTCCGGACGCGGGGTGTTGGGGTGGTGCGGGTGCCGGTGAATGCTGAGGCTCGCGGGGTGGCGGTGGGGGCGGTCTAGGGACGGGGTGCCCGCTGGTGCCCGCCGGTGCCGACTCCCGGCTCCAGCTCGGGCCGGGCTCCGTCGCGAGCCGTCTACAGTCTCGTTGTGTGGGTGTCGATCCAGTCGGCCACTTCTACGAACCCCAGCCGACCGTCCGCCACTGCCCGAACGAATTCGTCACCGTCGCGAATATTGTCGGCAGCCAGATGATGCCCGTTGAGGGCAAGGAACGCCTTCGCGACCAGCCAGGAGAGTCGCTTGTTCCCGTCCGAGAGAGGGTGATCGCGATTGATGGCGATCATCAACGCGGCAGCCTTGTCGTGGAGCGCTGGATAGACCTCTTCGCCAAAAACGGGCAGCGGCGCGGCAAGCGCTGAGAGCAGAAGATTTCTCTCGCGAAGGTGGAAATCCACCAACTCGATGAGGTCTTCAACGTCGGTGGGCTCGAGGTAATCCGTCACTGCGACAGTGCGTCCAGCAGGGCAGCGTCCTCGTCGAGGATCCGCTGGAAGATGGCGCGAGTTCGCGCGCTCTTGTCGGCTCTGGCCGCACGCTCCTCGATCGCAAGCTTCACGATCTCTGTCTTGGTGCGCCGCTCCTGAGCAGCGAGCGCGTCGAGGAGTTCCTCGTGCGCAGCGTCGAGACGTAGGTTCATCGCCATGCGAAAGCCCCTCCTGGAGTACGTGCTTCGACGGTAACACGGAAGGTACCACTCGGTACCATCCGGGCACAGTGCTGCTTGTCTCCCGCCGCAGCGTGAGTAGGCTGACCCCACCGAGCACTCCCTGACCCCACATCCAAGGTGGTGATGGCATGCCGTACTTCGTCATCGAGCGGACCTTCGCCGAACCGGTGGCCCTGCCCGTGGATGCCGCGGACGATATCAACCTCATCAACGATGAAGAAGATGTGCGGTGGGTGTTCTCCTATCTCTCGCTCGACCGCACCAAGACCTACTGTCTCTACGAGGCGCCCTCGGCAGAGGCGATCCGCGCCGCCGCCGAGCGGGCCGGCCTCCCTGCGGACAGCGTGATCGAAGTCGCCGGCCGCGTCATGCCCAATGGCCACCTCATCGAAGCGGAGTAGTGCGCACCGTCACATCAGGCCCTCATCCCGGGCGTAGCGGACGGCATGGGATCGGTTGGAACTCGAGGTCTTGGTGAAGATGCTGCGCATGTGGTTGGCCACGGTGTGCTCGCTGATGAACAGCTGCGCGGCGATGGCGCGATTGGTCAGGCCCTGATCGATCAGACGGAGGATCTCGATCTCGCGGGGGGTCAGCCCGTCGGCGCGACCACGAAGCCTCGCATCCCGCTCGACCGCGCGCAGCACGCGGGCCCAGCCTGCGGCGGTGGCATCCGCCCGCACGCGTTCGGCGAGGACGAGCGCGTCCCGCGAACGGGCATCGCGCGAGATCAGCCAGTGGGCCAGGGCCGTGCGGGTGTGGGCGGCATCCAGTGCCGCGCCGAGCCGATCGTCCAGCGCCAGCGCAGCGTCGAAAGAGGTCTGCGGGTCGCCGGAATCCAGCAGACCATCGAGCTGTCCGAGGTAGCGGTCCGCCGAACCGAAGCACGAGACGAAGTAGCCCGACATGAGGTTCAGACCGGCGTACTCCAGCATCAGGGGTCGCAGCCTCGCCGCCGCGTCACGGTCCTCGAGGAACACCGCAGCCTCCGTGAGCAGTGCCAGCACGGCCGGCCACTCCGCAGACTCGTGCCGCACCGCGGCGTCCTGATCCAGCAGCCACGCCAGCATCCTCGCCGCCGGCCGCCTCATCTCGAACTCCGTGTACAGGCCGAGCAGCCCGGGCGCCCAATGCTCGTGGGGTGATTCGGTTCCGGTGATGACCCCTCGCACGGGCGCGAGCTGTCCGAGTTCTCGCTTGATCATGTACAGCTGCTGCGCGGCGACGCTGGACCCGGCATCCGACAGGAACGCCGCTTCGGCTCGTGCCGCCCGCCGGTATGCGGTTCTTGCTGCCTCCAGCCGGCCGGCGATGAAGTGGCGGCCGTAGTCGACGCAGTCGCGCCAGTACTGCCAGTAGCTTCCCGCGCGCCGCTGCCGCGATCAGGGCCGTCTCGGCCTGTTCGAGTCCGCCTTTGTCGCCGAGGACGTACGCTGCGGCGGCCCGATAGTTGGGGGCGGCATACAACCACTCGCCGATGTCCGCCGGGCTGGCCGCACGCGCGGTGCCGACTGTCCAGATCTCGCCGGCATGGTCGTACGCCTCTCTGAGGATCTGGGGCCGGAGACTGTGAAGATATGCCGTCCGCAGCACCCGCAACAGCAGCTGCGCATCACCGAGCGCGCGAGCTTGCCCAGTGGCCTCTGCCGCCCGCACCCGCGCCTCGTCCAGGCGCCCCGAGAACGACGTCGCCCGCGCGAGCGCCGCGAGCGCCTCCACCCGTTCCCCCCGAGAACCGGGCTCGGCGGGAAAGTCCAGCGCGCCCATCAGCAGCTCCACCGCCCGCCCACCGTGGATGCCCGGCCGCCAGGTCGCTTCTTCGTACTGGATCGCGCCGCGCAGCTGATCGAGCGGGTACCCAGCGCGCAGACCCGCTCGGCGAGAGCGCGCGCTCGGGCGAAATCGGCCGCCAGTAGCCAGTTGCGCGCTGCCGCCAGGCGCAGCTCGTCGCGCCGGCTCGGCGACTGGGTCAGGTCCGCCGCCTGCTCGAACAGTCGCGCCGCCTCTTCGTACGCGATTCTGGATGCCGCGAGCTCCGCCGCCGCAGCCGTGTACAAAACCGCCTCGTCCCGAAAGCCCAGGTCGAGGGCATGCACGTAGTGGTAGGCGAGCCGCTGCGTCAGCCGGGCGGGGGCGGGTGCACGCTGCTCGAGCATCGCGGCCGCGCGTGCGTGCAGTGCCGGCCGGTCTCGCGCGGGAATGCCGTCGAGCACCGCCTGCCGCGCGATCGCGTGCGGAAAGCGCAGGTCGTCGCCTGCACCATGGGGCGCTTCGAGCAGTCCCGCCGCCAGGGCCCGGTCGAGCGCATCCAGCACCGTCTCGGCCGGTTCCCCGGAGATCGCGGCCAACTCGTCGGAGACCACGTCCATGCCCAGCACCGCTGCTGCCTCGAGAAGATGGCGCTGCGCGGGATCGATCGTGTCCAGCCTCGTGTACGGCAGATCGTTGACCGACTCGGGCAAGGAGATGCCGGCGACATCGGGGCCGGCGATGTCGCCGGCATAGCGCCACGCCTCGCGCAGCAGAAAGGGGTTGCCTCCCGTCAAGAACCGCAGTCGCGTCGCCACCTCGAGCAGGTCTGCGTCGGATGCCGTCGACCGGGTGCGCACATAGGCGAGCACCTCGTCCGGCGTCAGCGTCTGCAGCGAGATGCGCCGCACTCCTTCGAAGGACGAGAGGTTCGCCAGGACCCGGTCCACGACCGCTGAGCGGTCCGGATGCGTGGAACGCACTCCGCCGAGCAGCAGCACCGAGCTGTCCTCGAGTCCGGCGATCATCCTGGGCAGCAGCCGCAGCGCGGCCTCATCGGCCCAGTGCAGATCGTCCAGGACGATCACGATGGGCCGGCTCTCGGCGGCCTCACTCAGCAGACCGACGATCGCCGTCGCCAGCCGGTGCTGATCGCCCGGGTCCCGTGCCTCCGGCCCGGGCTCCGCGCGGTCCGCCGTGATGGCCTGGCGTATCAAGCGGCTGGCGGCATCCGTCGCCGTCGCCCCCCGGACAAGGTCCAGCAGCCTGCGCAACGGGGCGTCGAGCGGCTCGAACGGCGCACCGAACTCGGCGACGCACGAGCCTGCGAAGACGGCGGCACCGTGCGCGCTGAGCCGGGTCGCTGCTTCGGCGATGAGCCTGGTCTTGCCGACTCCCGGCTCTCCCGTGACGAAGACGCAGTGCACCGCCCCGCTCACCACGTCGGGCCACACCGAGACCACGGCATCCAGTTCCTCTTCCCGCGCGACGAACGGCGGCTGATCGGAGCTGCGCCATGCGCGGGGCAAGAGCGGCGGTTTCCAGGCCCGCATGCGGCCAACATATGCCCGCCGCCGGCTCACGTCGATCCCCACATCAGCGGTTCGAACGACGCGTCGAAATGGGCATTTCATGTCATGTGGCGGTCAGCGCCTCACGCCTAGCGTCGCCCGTATCAGGTCACGCTCATTCGAGAGGAGGTGGATCGTGTCCATCAACAGCACAACTCCGACTGGACCGCAGCGGAAGAACACACTCGTCATCAGTGCGGGTATCGCCACCGGAATGATCGCCGTCGTCGGCCTCAGCGGGTGCACGAGCCCCGGCCAGGCGCAGGATGCCGCCAGCCTCGACCTCGCCCTCACCGGCGAATCGACACTGCACGAGTTCGACTTTCCGGTGAGAAATGCGTTCGACGGTCCCCGAGAGATCAGCGACGTGCCGCTGCCGGATCCCCTGGCGGCGACGCCGAGCGCGGCGGTGTACGACGAGCGTCTGGAACCGTACCGGCTGACGAAGGAGGAGGCCATGGCGTTGTCGCCCATGCCCACGGCCACCGCTCACGACATCTCCCCCATGGATCCCTACGACAGGGCGATAGCCGCCGGCGCGCTGGCAAGTCATCTCGCGGCGGTCCTGCGGGAGGTCGACGCTGTCGAAGTGAACGACTCCGTGGATCCCTTCGGTTACACCGTCACCGTCGATGTCGCCGCCGAGGGGATCGCCGGGGTGCCGCTGCTGGTGACTTGGTCACTCAGCGGTGCGGATGTCAGCGCCCATTGGGATGCCAGTCGACTGGGAGCCCGGCTGCAGCCCACCGCCGATGACGGCGCCAGCGTCGACATCTGGATCCCCAACCTCCGTGGCGATGGTGACTACACCCTCGATGTCGATGTCGTCGGTGCGTCCGACGGCGTTGCTGTCGCCGGCGCCAGCTTGCTGGTGGAAGCCGCCGACGCGTCGGCCGAATGAGCCCGAGGTGCCTACGCGGCATCCACCTCGTCCGATCGCCGCAGCCGCGCACGGTCGGTTCACTGCGGGATAGGGAGCAGCTCATCTTTCGTCGGCGGCTGGGAGACCAAGCGCACTGCATCCGCTTTCGACACGTTCGACGGGAAGTTCCAACGGGAGAAGTCACCGCGCGGATCTTCCTTCGCCCGGGGCATGGCGATTGAGGATGCCTCGATGACCGCGCGGGCCACAGCGGCCTCACTAGCCGTCAACGCCAGCTTCTCGCGTCGCCGAAGCATGACCGGGAATCGCGTGCCTGCGGCGTCGCGTAGCACGAGTAGCAGCGTGCGTCCGCCATGACGATTCTGGCTGACGAGTACCAACTCGGCTGTGGACAGGTCTGCCCAGTTGACGGTTCTCCGACCTGAGCGCAGCTTCTGTTCGGCAACGTTGGCCCACACACCCGGGGTTCTCACCCACATCACAAGCAGTGTGACCACCGCGAACACAAGAAAGCCCGCCAACCCGAGCAGCAGCTGCAATGCGAGTACGTCGGTGAAGAGGCGAGCAACGGCAACGGGGATGTACGCCAGCAACCACAACGGCCCCGCCACGATGAAGACGAATCGCCAGTCCACTCGTCCCAAACGAACCCAGTCCGATGGTTCGGAGGGTCCGTCCTGCTCCGCTTTCATGCGTTCAGTATGGTGGGCGCGGCAAGAAACCCGAGCCTGTTCGCGTCGGGGCGGGCACGGGCTGCGGCGAATGCCATCGAGGCGTTTCTCGGGTGGGTGCGGTCGCAGCGCGCTGCGGCCTCCGGAGACTGACGGCGGGGAGACACGCACACCGCACGCGCGTGCCTCCCGCAGCGTCAGTGGCCGTTGTCTGAGGCGGCGACGTCGAGGATCCAGGTCACGCCGAAGCGGTCGGTGAGCATGCCGAATCCGGGGCTCCAGGCCGATGCCGCGAGCGGCTCGACGATCGAGGCGCCGACCGAGAGGGCCACCCAGTAGCCCTGCACCTCGTCGAGCGCGTCGCCGCGCACCGAGACGAAGAACGGCTGGTCGGTGAGGGTGACGCCGTTCTCGCGTCGCGTCGTGCCCGCCGTCGCCGCCGAGCCGCCCGTCGCGCCCGGGATGTCATAGGCCATGACGCGGAATCCGTTCTCGCTCTCGAGTTGCCCGAACACGACGTTCGAGGCACCCGGAGCTTCGGCGGGCATCCCGAAATCGCCGTACGTGGCGATCGAGAGGTCGCCGCCGAACACGGAGCGATAGAACTCCAGGGCCGCGCGGGCGTCGCCGCGGAAATTCAGGTGGGTGGTCGTGGTGATGCTCATGTCTGCTCCTCGATCGGATGCCGGGTGCCTCCCGGCTGCGCCCACTGTCGCAGCAGTAGAGGACTGTTTCGGTCCTCCACCCCCCTAAAGTCGAGGCGTGATGACGACGACCTCCCGGCTGCTGAACCTGCTGTCGCTGCTGCAGAGCAGGCGTGACTGGCCGGGCGCCGTGCTCGCCGACCGGCTGCAGATCAGTCACCGCACGGTGCGCCGCGACGTCGACCGGCTGCGCGAGATGGGCTACCGCATCGAGGCGACCATGGGCCCCGACGGCGGATACCGACTGGATGCCGGCAGTGAGCTGCCGCCCTTGCTGTTCGACGACGACCAGGTCGTGGCGCTGGCCGTCGCGCTGCAGGCGGCGACCGTGGCCGGAGCGGGCATCGAAGAGGCCGCGCTGCGGGCACTCACCACCGTGCGGCAGGTGATGCCGTCGCGGGTGCGCCAGCGCCTGGATGCCATCGCCTTCACCACCGTGCCCCGCCCCGGCGACGGCCCCGCGGCATCCGCGTCGCCCGAGGTGCTCATCGCGCTGTCGAGCGCCGTCCGCGCGCATGAGGTGCTGCGGTTCGACTACGCGACCCCGGGCGCGTCCGGTGGTTTGGGGCCGGATGCCGATGTGGCGCGGCCGCGGCGGGTGGAGCCGCACCACCTCGTCGCGTCACAGGGCCGCTGGTACCTCGTGGCGTGGGACCTCGACGTCGAGGACTGGCGCCTCTTCCGCGCCGATCGCATCACGCCGCGCGCGCTGACGCGGCTGGCGTTCGCACCGCGCGAGATTCCCGGCGGGGATGCCGCGGCGTTCGTAGCTGGGCGGTTCATGGGGTCGGAGGACGGCTCCGGGTGGCCGTGCGTGGGGACGGTGGTACTCCATCTGCCCGCCGAGGCGGTGCTCCCGTTCGCCGGGGACGGCGTGGTGGAGGCACTGGGACCGGACCGTTGCCGGTACACGGCGGGGTCGTGGTCGTGGGTGGCGCTCGCGGCGTCGCTGGGGCGGTTCGACGCGGACATCGAGGCGGTGGAGCCGCGCGAGCTGGGTGAGGCGTTCGCACAGCTGGCAGGTCGGTTTGCGACGGCGAGCGGAGCACCGGCGGTCTCCTGATAGCCGCCATGCACCCACCCGCCGCGCGCAACGGGGCTCTTGCTACTCTCGCCCCGTGCCCACGAGAGTGCTCCTCCATTTCCATCCGGACTGGCCTTATCGCGGCGCAACAGTCCTCGACGCCATGGCGTCGAGCGGTCGGTACCTCTCTCAGTTCGAGACCGGCACGTCCAACGGAGGCCTCACCGCTCATCCCGGCGGCGACCGCTGGCGCTGGGAAAGCCGGCTCTTCAACGGCCGATACGACACGACACCCGCTGACGCTCGCCCGGTGTACGGCGCGGTCGACCTCGGAGACATGCACGGAGCCGCTCCGCGATTCGGCTCAGCGTTCCTCCGCCTTGGGCCCGAGGCGTCTGAACGAGCGACTTTCTGTTACCCCGATTCGGTGTTCGAACCGGACCGGATCGCTGGTGTGGATGAACTGCCGGCGCTCGCCGAGCGGATGCTGTCCGAAGACCTCGAACCATTGGATCGCTATGTCGAGGCGCACGTCCACGGCGGCGTCACCTTCGCAAACGATGTCGAGGCGATCGTTCTCGACCCCTGTTATCGAGGAACGGCCGTTCATGCGGCAGCGGCGCGCCTTTCCGAGGTTGACTTCCATCCCGGCTTCCGCGTCACGACCGGCGCGCTTGACCCCGCATACCGAGGGCCGCAGTACGCAGCTCTCGCGGCATCCCTCGCGGATGAGTTGACGCCCGACGTCATCGGGGCCGCCGCCCGTTCAGGACTCCACCCCGCGCAATCCCTTAAGAAGGTGTGGCACCTGCTCGCACGGTATGGCCGACGCGCTGACGACCGAGACGGCTAGCCGACCGAAGGTAGGGCGCCAAGCAATGCACCTACCGGATCTCGGCATCCACCTCGTCAATCGCGACGGCAGTGTGCTCGTCGGGCGCGAGCTCGCCGCGCAGCGCGGTCACCGCGAGCAGGCAGCATCCCCCGAACACCACCGCTCCCCCGGCAACGGGAATCGTCAGGTCGATCGCCCCGAGCATGCCGCCCACCGCGGAGCCGGCGGCCAGCCCCAGCAGACCGAGCACGCGCGCGGCGCCGCCGACCCGTCCGAGCAGGGCGTCGGGCACGAGCCGCTGCCGCAGCGAGAGTGCGCAGATGCTCCAGACGATCGCGTGCAGGATGTACAGCGCCAACAGCACGCCGGCGAGGATCGGATCTATCGCGACGGCGAGACCGCCGAGAGTCAGCGCCCCGAGCAACAGGCTGGCCGCGATCGTCCACCGGTATCCCAGCCACGTGCGCAGCCGGGCGCGAGGAACGAGCCGAGCAGCCCGCCGAGCGCAGAGAAGGCGAGCAGCAGTCCGTAGCCGGTGCCGTTCAGCCCGAGCCGCTCCTCGGCGAACAGGACGAGGATCGAGAAGGGCAGCATGTAGCCGACGCTCGCGAGTGCTCCGATAAGCGCGAGGATGCCGACGACTCGGTGCCGCGCGAGCCAGGCGATCCCTTCTCGCGCCTCGGCGTAGACCGAGCGCCGGGCGGGCTCGGCGTCAGGCTGCGGCTGCGGCGAGCGCCGGATCGGTAGCGCGAGGGCGACGAGCCCTGCGGCCGCCCAGAGCCCGCCCATCGCGAAGACGGGCGCGGCCGCTGCCAGCGCGAACAGGAGGCCTCCGAGCGGAGGACCGGCGAACTCGTCGCAGAACAGCTGCGCGGCCGCGACCCGTCCGTTCGCGGAGTCGAGGCGTTTCCGGTCGACGAGGGAAGGCAGCATGGCCACGGCAGCGCTGTCGGCCGCGCTCTCCAACGCGCCGACCACGGCCATCGCCGCGTACAGGACCACCAGCGATGAGACCCCGAACTGAACGGTGAGCGCCAGAACGAGCAACGCAACGCCTCGCAGCAAGTTCGCCGCGACGAGGAGGGTGCGGCGGTCCCGCCGGTCGACCCAGACCCCGATCGGCAGCGCGACCAGCAGACGCACCAGCGCGTAGAGCGTGGCCAGCCCTGCGACCAGGCGCGGATCGTCGGTCATGGATGCCGCGAGCAGCGGCATCGACACGAAGGCGAGACCATCGGCCAGGTTCGACAGAGCGTTCGCGCTCCAGAGCACGCCGAACCCGCGAGCGCGCGACATCCCGCCAGCCTATTTGGCTCGCGGTCATGCTCCGTCATCGGTGGGATCCTCCCCTTCACGGCGGGCGCCGCGACACTGCAGGGTCCCATTCGGCCCGATGGAGTTGCGGCGTGCACACCTTCACTGCACAGCACCGCACGCCTGGTATCCGTCGTGATGCTGCTCCCGTGGAGCATGCTGATCCAGCGGTGGCCCTGAGGAGTGAAGGGCGCGTCGCTGCACTCGGTGTGCTCGCGCTTCCGGTTCGACCTCTTCGGAGCGCGTCGAGATGGGGAACGTGCCATCCCGCGCGTGAAGCCCCGGGGGCGCAGCGCTGAATCCGGCGTCTACACCGCGGCGTCGGACGCGCCCCAGGCTCTCGCTTCCGCAGCCAGGCGCGCGCGAGCAGCGCTGAGTCCCGGCGCGGGGTGCGGGTTCCCGGACAGGTTGAGTGGTGGGGTCCATCGTCGGATGATGGCGCGCTCGATATCTGCGAGCGGTTCGTCGAGCACTCGCGACGCGGGCCACACTGCGATGGCGAGGTGGCGGTGCATCCACGCGGTCAGTAAATCGTCATGTTCGCGGGAAAGGCCGTAGTTGCTGAAGTGCGCCGGCTTATCGGGATTGCGCGGAATCCCTCGCAGGCCCAACGTTTCTCGTAGAAGCGCCGCGAAGGACCGGCGTACCGTGCTGCTGCCGGTCTGCGCACGAACAGATCTATTGACAGCGAAGTGCCCCTGTAATTCGCGGCGAGCCAGACTGTCCTCGGCTTTCCCGATATACAGCGGGCTGTCGACATGCGGGGTCATCCGCAGCTCGTTCCAGGCCTCCTTATCGCCGTAGATGGCGTAGAGCCCCGGCGCGGACGGAACAACTCCAGGCGCGTCGGTGATCGCGATTCGCCGACCACGAAGGTCCGCCATTGCATCTTCAAAGTTCGACATGAGATGGACCGTAACAGGTGTCCTCATTGCCCCCAAACCTCACCTTGACCAGCTTGTTTCCGCGTGTCCCGCGATCGCGCAGGCGCCATCGGGCCGCAGTCCGAAGCGCTCCATGAATTTATGCCAGGGCTCCCTTCACAGCGGTGTCCCCGAGAGCGTATAGATTGACAACGTCTGCACTGTTGCAGGCATCCTGGGGGGGAATACATCGCATGACCATTACGTCTACGCCGACGTCGCGCGCGCCAAAATCACGCAGAAGAAAAGGGCCGCTCCGCAGAGCTCTCGGTGTCGTCCTCGTTCTGCTTCTCGTCGTGTTGGCCACTGTCATCGGCTTCGTGTCCAGTGGGCTGTTCGCCGCCGCACAGACCAGCGATTCGCAGATCTACCAGTCGGTGCAACGCCAGGAGAAGGTGGCGCTCCTGGCGCTCAGCATCCAGGGAATTTCCCGACAGGAAGCCGACGGCAGCATTCTGGGTATTCCGGCGCCGGCGGGCGATCGGACGACGATTATCCAGTACGCCTTCACCGCTCAAGTGGGCATCGACGGCTCACACGCGACGATCGAAGCAGCCGGCGACGGCGAAGGATCCTACGTGGTGTCCATCCCGGAATTCATCTTCATCGGGTACGACGACCCCCGCTTCGAAGACGCCATCGAGAGCAACGGCCCCCTCAGCTTCCTGACCGAAGAAGTCGAGGTGACCGAGATGATCAACAACATCCTCAGCGAAGAGAACCAGCAGACGTACATCGAAGACCACGCCGAGATACTGCGCGATCAAGCTGAGGCGTACTACACGGGCATCATCCAGGGCATCGACCCCGATGCGACGCTGACCTTCGAATTCGCCTCATGACCACCCGACGCAGGAACTGAGGATGCCACGACCATGACCATCACCCCGGAACACCTCGAACCTTCCGACGGCACCGGCGGCCTCGACATCGAACTCATCGTCGACGGCGATGGACTGGCGGTCATCGGTCCGCCCGCCGCGGTCGATCGATTCTTCGCCTCGACCGGGGTGGCCTCGCGGGAACTCGACCTTCGTCGGCTCTCGTCCCTCAGCGCCCAAGGTGGTGCGGTGCTGCAGGCGGCATCCGGAGTCTCCGCGAACGCCGGGCGCTGGATGAAGCTGACGGACGAGTCCGCACGGGCTGTGCAGCACCTGCCCCTGGTGCGGAACTCGACAACGAACTTCGTTCACGCCACCACGCGAGCGCCCAACGGGCAGTTCGCGAAGAGCTTGCAGTTCGTCGCCAAGCCAGGTGCCATGCTCACCAACCCTGCGCTTCTCGCGGGCGTCGGAGGCCTCATGGCGCAGTATGCGATGCAGCAGACCATGGAGGAGATCACCGAGTACCTGGCGAAGATCGACGCCAAGGTCGATGACATCCTGCGTGCGCAGAAGGATGCGGTGTTCGCCGACATGATCGGCGTCGAGTTCCTTCTCGACGAGGCCATGGTCGTACGCGAGCGGGTCGGGCGAGTGTCGGAGGTGACGTGGTCCAAGCTGCAGTCGTCGGCGGGGACCATCGCGCGGACTCAGGCCTACGCCCTGCGGCAGCTCGATGCGCTTGCGGAGAAGCTCGACGCCACCGCGAAAGTGGGCGACCTCGCAGAACTCGCCGAACCGGCTGAAGCCACGACCGTCGAATGGCTCGCCGTGCTCGCGCGCTGCTTCCAGCTGCAGGAGGGCATGGCCATCATCGAACTCGACCGCGTACTCGACGCGGCACCGCACGAGTTGGACGAGCATCGCATCGGGCTCCAGGCGGCACGACAGCGCCGCGTCGAGCTGATCAGCCGGACCACGGCGGGACTCGTCGCACGGATGGATGCCGCGGCGAAGCGCGCGAACGCGAAGGTTCTCCTGAATCCGATGTCGTCGCGCGTCGTGGTCCAAGCGAGCAACCGCGTGGCGGTGGGTGTGGATGACTTCCACGGCAGCATCGGGATCGCCACCGAGCGGTCCGCCATCGAGGGTAGACGCTGGACCGAGGCCGCCGAGGAAGTGCGTGACGATGTGCTTGAAGCCGGCGCAGGCGGGCTGCAGGCGGTCGGGCGATTCGGCAACGAGGCGCTGGAGAACGCGCGCATGTCGGCGGGCAGGTTCGCCGGGAGGTTGGCGGAGCGGCTGCAGCGCACCGACGAGCCGGATGAGTCGCGTAAAGCCCAGGGCAGCCACGTCGACGCACCCCTGCTGGCCAATAGCCTCGCGGACGAGCCGGTCGAGACAACGTCTCCGCACGACAAGGATGGCGACTGAGTTGACGTTGACCGACTGGGCGGACATCGCCGCAATTGTCACGGCCGCAGCCGTCGTCATCGCCATTCTTTCTTTTGTGGGAGATCGTAGTCAGCGACACCGCGAGTTCGAGAGCCTCTACGTCCAGCGCTACTGGACACTACGCGATCGAGAATCCGCTGATGTGCGTTTGGGGGCGGGCCACAGGCTGAGCAAGGAGGACCGTGCGCTCGCCCTCGACTACTTGCGTTTATGCGAGGACGAACTGGAGATTCGCAAGTTGGGGCTCGTGACAAACCGCACCTGGCGGGTCTGGTCGGACGCCATCTATTCCGGCATCTCTACGCCGGTATCACGTGAACTCATCGACGAGAGACCTGACGAACTGCAGTTCGTGAGGCAGTTCGCCTGTGACCGACGTGACCCCTACACGGGCTTTCGACCGTGGGCGTGGTGGAACGGCATGTGAGGGCGCACTTGCACCGGCACGAAGCCGGATCCCTCGCACGACCTGGTCAGATGCCGCCGAAGAGTGTGGCAGAGGCGCAGCAGGCGCGGTCGTTCTGCGTGGCCTCGACACCGGCGTCCAGGGGTTCTAGGTCGCGGAAGCAGCGTGGGCTAACCCGCCGCCCCGACCCCGCATTCGCCCCATCATCCCTTCCGGCCATAGTGTGAAACGGCGCACTGACGCGCCGTAGTTCTGGGGAGCGACTAAACATGCACGTGCAGGAGATTCGACTTCAGCAGGTCCTCGAAGGCACCAAGCAGTACCGAGTCCCGCTTTATCAACGCACGTACTCGTGGACCCCTAAGCAGTTGTCCCGGCTGTGGAGCGACGTCGTCGACCTGTCCGATGCGCGCATCGACGATCCCCACGCCAAGCACTTCACGGGTTCGCTCGTACTCTCGACGGGCGGCATCGGTCCGGGCGGTGCGGAGTTCCTCGTCGTTGATGGCCAACAGCGCCTCACAACCCTCTCTGTACTGATCGCCGCGATCCGCGATCACATCGCCAAGACCGACCTCGATTCTCCCGAGAAGGTGGCGCGCCTCCACGAGACCTATCTCTCAGACCGTTTTAAGAGTGGCGACGACCGTTTGAAGCTGCTGCCTACGCAGGCCGACCGTGACGCGTTCCGCTCGGTCGTCGACCGCACGATCAATGACGAACTCCGATCAGGCGTCATCGACGCCTATCGGTTCTTTCGCGCTCGCCTGATCGAAGCCGACGACCGGGAGGACCCGCACGACATCGATCGGATCGCGTCCGCGGTACTCGACGGCCTGGTCTTCGTCGCGATCACCGCGAGCCACGACGACAACGTCTATCGAATCTTCGAGTCACTCAACAACACGGGAATGAAGCTGACGCAGGGCGATCTGCTGCGGAATTACATCTTCATGCGCCTCGGTCTCCGCGGCGAAGAGGTCTATACGTCAGTGTGGCTGCCGATGCAGACGATGCTGAGCTCAGCCGACCTCGAGGCGCTCTTCTGGATGGATATGACCTGGTCGCATCCTGAGGCGAAGCAGGGTGACATCTATGCGTTGCAAGAGGCACGGATGTCGAAGCTCAGCGATGCAGACGTCGAGGACGAAGTGCGGCGCTACGCCCGTCTCGCGCAGCTTCTCGCCCAGATGCGGGATCCATCACGCGTGCCGGATTCGTCGGTGCGCGGGCGCCTCGAAAGACTCAATCAGTGGGTCAGCGTAGCTGCGGAGCCCCTGGTGCTGAGGATCCTCGACGAAGGCGATCGGGGCGCACCCGCCGAGGAGGTTTCCCAGGCGTTGGAAATCCTCGAGTCGTACCTCGTACGCCGACTCCTCATCAACGCTCCCCCGAGCGGGCTGTCGCGCATACTTCTCCGCGCCGCGGACGAGTTGGAGCCCGACGAGCTGTCAGCCTCGCTTCACCGCTACCTGTCGAAGGGGCGAAAGTTCTACGCCACCGATCGACAGATCATGGAAGCAGTCGTCAGCAGGCCGTTCTACTACTCCGGACGCCCCAATCAACGCAAAACGCTGCTGGCGTGGCTCGAGGAGCTCTGGGCAGGCAAGGAGCCGGCGTCGCTCGAAAAATCCACGATTGAGCATGTCATGCCGCAGACACTCACCCCGGCCTGGCACGACAGCCTGTCGAGCGATCTCGGGGAGTTCGCGTCGGTCGAGGATCTCCATGAGGCCTACCTCCATACGCTGGCCAACCTGACCTTGTCGGGCTACAACTCAGAGCTCAGCAACTCTCCATTCGAGACGAAGCGCAAACTCCTCGCCGAGAGCAACATCGCTCTGAACCGCTCCATCGCTGGACACTCGCGCTGGGGCCGGGAGCAGATCACGCAACGCGGCGCGTTGCTCGCAACCAGGATCACCCAGAACTGGATCGCACCTCTCCCCGACACCGACACGGTCGAATCGGGCATCGCCTGGAAGGTGGCCACCGCTGCCATCGAGGCGATACCGCCCGGCAAGTGGACGACCTACGGCGATGTGGCCACCATCGCCGGCACGCACCCCGTGCCGCTGGGGGTATACCTCGGCAAGACCGAAATACCGAACGCATGGCGCGTGCTTCAAGCGGCGGGAACCGTTTCGCCCGGATTCCGTTGGACCGCCGGCAGCGAACACACCGGCCGTGATCCCCACGATGTGCTGGAGGCCGAAGGGGTGCTCTTCAGCACCGACGGACGCGCCGACGCAGCGCAGCGGCTATCGGCGCGCGACCTCGCCGCGCTCGTGGGAGTTGCCCTCGAGGGTGACGATGATGACGCCGGCGGGACGGACGAGTCCGAGCAAAGCGAGAGCGCATATCTCGCACAGCTCGCGTCCCGGTTCGCACCGTCCATCATTCATGGGGTGATCGAGCTGTTCACCGCGTGGCGCGCGATGGGCGGATTCGTGACATTCGGCACATCCACCGATGTCGGCGCCTTTCTGCACGTGCGCGAGCCCAGCGCCGGCAGCCACATCTGGCCGATCGTCGTGTACAGCTCGGGCACCGTGGAAGTCGTCTTCCAATGGCTTGCAAACCGGGCGCCGTTCGATGACCGCAAGCTGCGGGACGAGTTCCGCGCCCGGCTGAATGTCGCACGAGATGTCGAGCTACCCGACTCAAAGCTCGAGAGTCGACCCTCTTTCTCGATCGAAGTACTCGCCGACATCACAGCGCGCGCCAGGGTTACCGACGCTCTGGAGTGGTTCATGGGCGTCGTCGGCGAATACGACCGAATTGCACAATCAGGCGCGTTCGCTTCGAGCATCCATTTCACCGTCGATGGGGTGAGCAGGGAGCTGTCGCGCGACCGCGTGGTCGAAGCGATGCACGGGAATGAGCCAGCACGCGTCGTGACCTACTGGGTGGACATCGAGGGCACGCGATGGCCCGTCAAACAGGCGTTCTCGGTCGCACTCGATGTCGAGCCGTCGCAGTTCAATTCGTCAGAGGCGCGCCGTCACTTCCGTGCACTCGGGTTCGCAGTCGGGACTGATGCGCCCGATCGTGATCCGGGTGCGAGCCCCGATCTGTGGAGCACGGATGATCTGCGCCGCTTCGCCGCCATGGATTCGGCGACGAGCGTGACGATCGGGAAGGTGATGGATGCCCTCGCGGAGCGACCGAACTCATGGGCATCGACGACCGAGCTCGAGATGCTCACGGAAGTCGAGCGTCGCAAGCTCAAGGGCGCTTTCGCCTCCCTGACGCGACAACTGAACACGCATTTCGACGAGCAGGGATGGATGCTGAGCTTTGCGTGGGGTACACACCTCGGTCGCGAGTACCGGGCCGAGGGACACTACCGACTGACTTCGGCGCAGGCCGAGCGATGGTTGGCCGCCCGGGCGTGAGGATCCCAAAGCCAATCCCCTTTCCTCACAACAGGGCCACGCCCCGCGCGCCGGCACAACGTTGGGTTAGTCGTCGCGAATCACCCGAGCGCGTCTCGCGCCTCCGGCTTCGTTGAATGGCGCCTAGCCTGCGGAGGTCAGCTCCACACGCTCGAATGTCAGCCCTACTTACTAGAGTGAAGTCGACATGCCCGATGCTCTCCGATCTCATCCGCTGCGCCAGCGCACCGCCCCGCGGTTCGACGATGGCAATGGCGCGCCGATTCGCATCGTCGATCTTTTCGCCGGCTGCGGCGGTCTCACCTTGGGCGCTGCCCAGGCCGCGTCGCTCCACGATCGCGCCGTGGAGATCGCGCTCGCCGTGGACTTCGAACCGCTCGCGACAGAGGTGTATCGCCGCAACTTCCCGTTTGCCTCGAACATAGAGACGGGACCCGTGGAGATGCTCTTCGACGGAGACGCGGGGACCCGTCCGACGTTCGCTGAGAAGCGAGTCGCGGCGCGTGTCGGCGAGGTCGACATCCTCCTCGGCGGACCCCCGTGTCAGGGACACAGCAGTCTGAACAACCACACCCGCCAGGTGGACGAGAAGAACGCGCTTTACTTACGCATGGTGCGCGCAGCGGAAATCGTCAAGCCCCGGGTCGTACTCATCGAAAATGTGCCGGCTGTGCGCAACGACCGCCACAACGGCGAGGGAGTAGTCACCCGCGCGGAGCGTCGGCTGACAGAGATCGGGTATCGCGTCGCGGAGCGGATCATCGAACTCGAGGCTCTCGGCGTCGCGCAGCGGCGCAGGCGCCACGTTCTGCTCGCCGTTGCGGAGGGCGAGGCCATCTCACCGGAGTCGCTCTTCGAAGCGATGCCGACGGGAGAGCGCCGCACTCTCCGCTGGGCGATCGGCGACCTGCTCGATATTGGAGGGGATGCTCCCTGGGATCGCGAGCCGCAGGCGAAGAGAGAAAACCTCGAGCGAATGCGGTACTTGCTCGACAATGACGAGTTCGACCTTCCGAACAGGTTGCGCCCGAAGTGCCATCAGGGTGACCACTCCTACAAGTCGATGTACGGCCGGCTCCGCTGGGACGAGCCCGCGCAGACCATCACCAGCGGATTCGGAAGCATCGGCCAGGGCCGCTTCATGCACCCTGAGCGAGCACGCGCACTTACCGCTCACGAGGCGTCCCGCATTCAAGGGTTTCCGGACTACTTCGACTTCTTTTCCTGCCCGACGCGGCACGCGCTCGCGACGATGATCGGGAATGCTGTGCCACCTGCCTTGTCGGCTGGGGTTGTCAACGCATACTTGACCCTCGCTCAGGCGCGAAGCGATTCATCAGAGCAACTTGCGGCGATGGCCTAGCGGCCAGCGCACGGACAATGGACTGGGCATCATGGGGAAACTAGGGGGCGCGAAATGTCGTCGCGATTGATCGAGACCAGGACCCGTACAACCGAGGTGCCGGAGATCGGCAGCCTGGTGAACGTGCGCGGCGCTCGCTGGTCGGTCACCGACGTGACCGCGCAGTCGCTGCCGCGCAGCAGCGCGGACGACGGCCGTGCCGAGCTGCAGCACGCTGTCACGATGCAGTCCGTCGAGGAGGATTTCTACGGCCGCGAGCTCACCGTCATCTGGGAACTCGAGCCAGGCCGGGGCGTCATCCACGAACAGGGGTTGCCTACAACCCTGCGTCCCGACCAGTTCGACGACCCTACGACATTCGCCGCCTACGTCGATGCGCTCCGCTGGGGTGCGCTCACCAGCGCCGACCCCAAGACGCTGCAGGCGCCGTTCCGAAGCAGCGCATCCGTTGAGGCGTACCAGCTCGAACCGCTTCGCCGCGCGATCGACTCTCCCCGCGCCAACATGCTCCTTGCAGACGACGTCGGTCTTGGAAAGACGATCGAGGCCGGTCTCGTCATCCAGGAGCTTCTGCTGCGTCACCGCGCCCGCTCGGTGATCGTGGTCTGCCCCGCCGGACTGGTGATCAAGTGGAAGGAAGAGCTGCGCGACAAGTTCGGCCTGGACTTCGAGATCGTCAACACCGAGACGATGAAAACGTTCCGCCGGAGCTTCGGTGTGCACGCCAATCCTTTCCGGGTCTATCCGCGCGTAATCGTCTCGATGTCGTGGCTGCCCTCGCCCCGCGCGGAGCGAATGCTCGAAGAGGTGTATGCCAGCGTCAAGGACAAACGCACGGCCGAGCGCCGTGCCTTCGACATTCTCATCGTCGACGAGGCGCACCACGTCGCCCCGGCTACTCCGAGCCGCGCCAATGCAGACAAGGCCCGCTATGCAGTCGACAGCCAGCGGACGATCGCGGTGCGACGCCTCGCAGAGCTCTGCGAGCACAGACTCTTCCTCAGCGCCACGCCGCATAACGGCTACACCGAATCTTTCACGGCACTCCTGGAGATGATCGACCCGCAGCGGTTCGCGCGCGGCGCGGATCTCGACGAGAAGGCTCTGCGACAAGTCGCGGTGCGCCGCCTGAAGCGGGACCTGCCGGATGAGGGATTCCGCCTTCGCGAGGTACGCCCACTGTGGTTTGACCCCTCGGGCGACGAGGCCGAGGCATACGAAAAGCTCATCGCCTTCACGCGTCGTCGCAACGCCGCTGTGCAGCAGGGTCGGGGAAAGCGTGCGTCCGACCTCGCCACGGTGATCCTCAAGAAGCGGTTCTTCTCCTCGCCGGTCGCCTTCGCTGGGACCGCTGAGACATATCTGGAGGCGCGTGGCGACGAGGACGTGCAGCTTCCCGACTACGACGACATTCTGGGCGACGAGGCATCCGACGAGGAGGAAGGTCGCGCCGAGCAGCCCGAGCTCGAAGCACTTCGAACCGCCAAGCGTGCCCAGGTGCCGCTCGGCGATGAGGACGTCTCGGACCTCCGCGACCTGATCGCTTGGGGGCGCCGCTATGACGGCCGTCCCGATTCGAAGCTGGAAGCCCTGCTGCGGCTCATCGAGGGCGAGTTGATCGTTCAAGGGCACGGCTGGGGCGAGGAACGCATCGTCATCTTCACGGAGTACGTCACCACCCTGGAATGGCTGCGTGACGTGCTCGAATCGCGAGGGCTCGGCGGCGAGCGGCTAGCGATCATCGACGGATCGACCGACGCCGAGACGCGCGAGGAGATCCGCGCCCGATTCAACGCGCCTCCTCGTGACGAACCGATTCGGATCCTGCTGGCAACGGATGCGGCCGGCGAAGGCATCGACCTGCAGACCTACTGTCATCGTCTGGTCAGCTTCGACATCCCGTTCAATCCGAACCGTCTCGAGCAGCGGATCGGCCGCATCGACCGTTACGGACAGAACGAGACTCCCCTCGTCTGGCACCCTCGCGCCGACAAACAGAACACGTCGGACTACGCGAAGGACAACGACTTGCTCGCTCGGCTCGCGAGCAAGATCACGAACTCGGAACACGACGGTATCTCAGCCAATGAGATCATCGCGCCCGACCTGCAGCGCGAACTCGGCTTCGGAGACGCCCCGGCGCGAAAGAGCCAGACGGATGCCGGTGGCCAGGTGATCAATCGCGTGCTGCAGGCGGAGCACACTCTCGGCGCCAACCTGACCCGCCTCGCCGAGCGCCTCGAAGGCTCCCGCGATCGCATGCACCTGCACGAGGGCAACCTTCTTCGTGTTCTCGAAGAGGGACTGCGAATCTCGGGCCAGCCCCGCCTCATCGAGGTCGACGATCCCCGTGAGGAAGCGCGCCTCTTCCAAGTCCCACCCGGGGTGTCCCGAACGTGGGTTTCCGCGCTTGCGGGCCTCAACACGCGCCTCGCCCCAGATGTGCAGCGCCCGATTACATTCGACGAGCAGCGCGCACGGCACCGGACCGACGTTGTGTACGCGCATCTCGGCCACCCCCTCATCCAGCGCGCAGCTCGCGAATTACGGGGCCAGGTGTGGACACGCACCGATCACGTCCGGGGCGTGAGCGCAGTCATCGTCGACGGGCTGGATCAGTCCTTCGCGGCGGGGGTCGCCCGCCTCGTGCTCGTCGGCGAGGGCGGCACGCGCTTGCACGAAGAGGTCTTCCTCGCCGGCACACGCCTCTCGCGTCGCCAGGAACTCGGCATGGAGAAAGCCGAGGACCTGCTGGCGTCCGCGCTGGATGGCACGCGTCTCACCCGCCCGAGCGAGCAGGTACTTGCGAAGCTGGCCTCCGACTGGAGTACCGACTCGGATACGGTCGACGGCATCCGAAGCCGCGTCAACGCCGCCGTCCAGCGCCGCGCGGAACGCCTCCGAGGCGCTGTCGAATCCGACCTGCTGGAACGACGTGATGCGGAGCTCGCCACCGTCGAGGAGATCTTCGCCCGGTTCCGCAGCACACTGGAGAGCACCCTCGCCGCGGCCGAGGAGGCACGCAGATCCGGCGAGGAGATGCTCTTCCAGCTGCCCGAGGAGAAGCAGCAGCACGACCGTGACCGGACTCGCATCCGGACGCGCCTCTCTCACCTCGATGACGAGCTGCACACGGAACGCGACGCCGTCGAACGCCGTTACCGCGACGTGCAAGCGCACACCTTCGTTGCCGCGCTCGTGTTCGCTCTGACCCCCGAAGACGCCGAGAAGCTGGAGTCCGCCGGTGCCCGTTGATGTGTGGGAGTGGTTGTCGCTGATCGACCACGACGGTCCCTTCCTGTCGAAAGCGGCGTTGAAGTCGTTCTACCCCTCGGGGCTACCCCGCCCCGCAGCGGACGAGACAGCAGACGTCTTCGCCGAAGAGTTCGTCCGATGGTCCGCAGCGTGGACCGCGCCGGCGGACGTTTACGACACGGCGCGTGACCGGTGGGTGGCGGTCGTGTTGCGCCGCCTGCTCGATTGGTCCGACGACCTGCAGCTGTCGCCCGAAGGCCTCTCCGCGCAGTCCCCTAATGGCGCTGTCACGGTGACACCATGGGCCGCGCTGACCGGCTCGAGTGTCCCGTCCGCCCTCGTCACCGTTGTGGACCGCACCGATGATCTGCGTTCGGTGGGCAGCGATGGGTGGTCGGCGAACGCTATCGACCGAATGGCGGTGCTGCTGCGGGAGACCGGCGTCACGACCGGCATCGTCACCGACGGCCGATGGTGGGCGCTGGTATCAGCGGCGAAGGACGTCACGACGGCCAGCGGCGTGTGGGATGCGTTGTTGTGGCGTGAGGAACGTCCTAGCCGCGATGCGTTCTTCGCTCTGGCTAGCTATACGTCGATCGCGGGTGGAGACGAGATGAAGCGGCTTCCGCTGCTCTTCGACAAGAGCATCGCGAGCGCGGAGGAGATCACCGAGGCGCTCGGCGACCAGGTTCGCCGCGCCGTCGAGCTCGTCCTCCAATCGATGTCAGACACACACCTTCGTGCACTCGCGCAGGGCGAGCCCTCCCCGCTGCCGGAGGACCCGAAAGCTGTCTACGCAGCCGCGGTCACGGTGCTCATGCGCATCGTCTTCCTCCTCTTCGCGGAGGAACGCGGGCTGCTTCCCGATCATGACCTCTACCGTTCCTCGTACGCGATCGCGCGAGTCCGCGAGCACCTCCAGCAGGACGCGACTGCGACTTCGGAAGAGGCACTCGACCACTCGTGGGAGGCATGGCACCGTTTGCTCGCAGCGAGCAATGCGGTGTTCGGAGGGGCCTCCTTCCAGGACATGCGGATGCCCGCCTACGGTGGCTCCCTGTTCGATCCCGCTCGTTTCCCATGGCTGCATGCCACCGACGGTCAGGGCCGGCTGCGGGTGCGACTGACCGACCGGGCGATGCTAGCCGTCCTCCGCGCCGTGCAGACGATCGAAGACGGCGCGCTGCGGCTCTCTTTCCGCGAGCTCGACGTCGAGCAAATCGGCTACGTCTACGAAGGTTTGCTCGGTTACTCGGCTACCTACGTCTCCGACGTCACGGTCGGCCTCCAGGGTACGGCGGGGTTCGAGCCCGAGATCGCCCTTGACGAGCTGGAAGACGTCGCTGCTGCCGCCTCTTCGCCGGCGGATTTCGCGGAACGGCTCGTAAAGCATCTGGAGACGACTCAGAAACAGTCCAGGCCCCGCACCGCGAAGCAGATTGCGAAGGCGTACGGAGCCGATGCCCCTGAGCCCGCCGCCGCTGCTCGCACGCGACTTCGATATGCGCTCCTCGGCAACGACGACGTTTTAACCCGGCTGCATCCCTTCTACGGCCTCATCCGCAATGACCTGCGCGGGATGCCTTACGTCGTTCCGGCTGACGGGCTTGTGATGACGGAATCCCCGCAGAGGGCGAACACTGGGACCCACTACACCCCCCGCTCCCTCGCAGAGGAAGTGGTCCTCCACGCGCTGGAGCCGCTCGTCTATAATCCCGGACCTCTCGATACCGAGAATCGCAGCGAGTGGAAGCTGAAGTCCTCGGCGGAGATCCTCGACCTGAAGGTCGCAGACATCGCCGCCGGCTCGGGCGCGTTCCTCGTCGCCGCAGCCCACTACCTCGCCGACCGGCTCATCGAGGCACGCGCCGAAGAAGGGCTTGACGTGAGTGGCGAGCCGGATCTGAAACGGTGGGCGGTGCGCGAAGTCGTCGCACGCTGTCTCTACGGCGCCGACATCAACGGCATGGCTGTCGAGATGTGCAAGCTCTCCCTCTGGCTCATCTCGATGGACCCGGGCAAGCCGTTCTCCTTCGTGGACGACCGCGTCTTCCACGGCAACTCGCTGCTCGGCGTCACCACCGAGGAGCAGTTGAAGGCCCAGCACATCTATCCCGAGCGCCGCCGCGGGCGGGAGCAGCTGCTCTGGTTCGACGTCGATAAGGATCTTGACGACGCCGCCCGTATCCGCCGCGAGCTCTCCTCTGGGCAGGTCGACGACGCCGACCGCATGCGCTCCACGAAAGCGAAACACGCACTCCTGGTCCAAGCCGACCAGGTCACCGCGAAGCTACGCGACGTCGCCGAGGGCATAATCGCGGCTGGCCTCCTCGAAGGTGGCAAGCGCGGCAAGAAGCTCGACGACCGCTACGACGACCTCGCCGACGCCCTCCGCGCCGCCTACCCCGTCGACGGAGATGCCGAGCCGGACCGAACCGAGCTCGATGCCATCATCGATGCGGGCCTCACACCGGCCGCTGATACGGGCGAGGCGCGGTGGAAGCCCCTGCACTGGATACTCGAGGCTCCGGACGTCATCCACACCCGCGGCGGCTTCGACGCCATCATCGGCAACCCCCCGTTCCTCGGGGGAAAGAAGATCTCTGGCGCTTCGGGTTCGAACTTTCGGGAGTTCTTGGTCAACTCAATCGCCAACGAACGCAAGGGCGAGGCAGACCTCGTCGCGTACTTCGTACTCCGGTTGGTGACACTCGCCAATCAGGACGCGACCGTAGGGATGATCGCCTCCGAGTCGTTATCGGAGGGCGACGGGCGCCGAGTAGCGCTCGACCCCCTTTTGCTCACCACATGGCGGGTGCACCGAACCGTCAAGCGCTATAAATGGCCGACAACCGCAAGTGTGCACGTTTCCCTGATCTGGCTGACAGCTCGCCCTCAAGCCGGTGGCCGTTCAGTCTGCGACGGGCAGCGGGTATCGCTCATCTCGCCAGCACTCGAGCCGGCGACGGCCTATATCAAGCCGCCTACTGTGCTGTCCGAGAATAAAGGACTGAGCTTCATGGGCGTGATCCTGTCAGGCAAGGGATTCGTTATGAGCGACGCGGAACGCGAGCAGCTTCTGGAGGAAGATCCATCCTCTGCGCGGGTCGTTCGGCCATTTTTGACCGGAGTAGACGTAAACGGACGCGCCTCACCGGGGCCAAGTAGCACGGTGATTGATTTCGGTAATTTGACACTCTCCGAGGCAGAACAATTTCCTGCCGCGCTCAGGCGAGTCCGAGAACTAGTGAAGCCTGCGCGAGACAGAGTCAAGAAGAGGCAGTATCGGGAGAGGTGGTGGCAGTACGCTGAACGCGCTCCCGGGTTGTCCGCAGGGCTACAGGAGCTGGACGCCGTGATCGCGATCGTCCTCACAAGCGACACTCTGATGCCGCTTCGATTCGATTCGAAATTGGTATTCAGTAACTCCCTCGGCGTCTTCCTTCTTGACGATTTCGCATCACTTTGTTTACTGAGTTCGTCGATACATCAGCTCTGGGCAATGCGGTGGGGCTCAAGTCTCGATGCGGCAGCGAGATACACGACTTCAGACGTATTCGAGACGCTACCTCGCCCTGAACCAACGGATGAGATGGCCGAACTCGGCATGCTATTGGACGGCGATCGTGCGGATATTATGCGAAGCCGCGGTCTGGGGTTGACGGCGCTCTACAAGAGAGTCAACTCGCCTTTGGTTCGAGGCGATGCCGACATCGATCACCTTCGCTCGATCCATGCGCGAATCAACTCAGCTGTAGTCCGAGCGTTCGGCTGGGACAGTATTCAGCTTAACCACGGATTCTACAGCTACCGGCAAGTTGAGCGATGGACAGTGGATCCCGATTCTCGGGTGAAGATCCTCGATCTGCTGCTTGCAGAGAACAACCGAAGGGGGGAGCTTCAGGCGGACAAGTCTCGCACCCCCGCGCCCGACCGCGGCGACAACTTTGACCAATCATGCGTTCCCGAAGGAGCGATGTTCTAGTGACCGGCGAATCCCCTACCTCCGCGGCACAGGTCCGCGATGAACTCGTCGACCTGATCGCCCGTGACCTCGTCGGCCCGTGGGACGGGCCTGACGAAACGATCGTGGGCACGCCCCGCGCTCGCTACCTCGCCGGCGCACTCGCGCCGATCTCGCTCCTCGACGGCGCCCCGGATGCGGTGGCATCGCCAACCGACGCAAACGGGGCCTCACTCGCCGATGTTCGCGCAGATGAGTCCCTCGCCGTCGGCGATCTCAGCGGCGCCCACGACGTACAGGGTGTGCCAGCCGACGAGGAGGCGTCGATCACCGAAGCTTCGCCGAGCGAACGCGACGAGGACCGCGGCCCGGAATCGAAGATCATCGCCCCGTCGTCGATGGGGCTCCGGTTCCAGGTGCCGGCGGACACGCCTGTACTCCGCTTCACCGCACGCTGGGGGAAGTACTCAGCGAGGCGCGAGGCTGATGAGCAGGGCAAAATCCAGACCTACTACGACCGCACGCCCTTCGAAGAAATCGCCGATATCGACATCTCAGCGATCGCGAACGGCAGCTCAACGCGCGCCTCGCTGCCCGGCGACGTCGAGATCAGTGTCGAGGTGTTCGACGTCGAGGGACGGTGCGTCGTCGAGGCTGCTCTTCTCAATACAGCGGTCACAGGGCGGGAGTTGCCTCCCAAACTCTGGATGTTCCAAGCCGAGCTTGAGGTCACGACACCGAGTGGCAACGGCATCTTCCTGCCCGCACGTGACGCGATGGTCGCCGATCGTGGCTCCCGAGACCCGGAAGTGCGCCGTCTCGATCTTCTCTACCGCGATCGCCTCGAATTCGCCGTCGGCCGCACAGCCTCTGTGGAATGGGATGTCTCGCCAGCCGACCCTCGTCGGGCGACAGCGGTCAGGACGACGTGGCTACCGACGGCGGAGGTGCCGCAAACGCAGGCTCCAACGGTCACGGGTGCTGTGCTCAGCATGAGCGCACTCATGGCCGCGTCCCCCGAGGAGCTCGAAGCAGGTCTGAACCCTCTCCTCGATGGGTACTCGGCGTGGCTGCAAAAGTGCGCAGCAAAGAACGCCGCGCTTCCGGAGTGGCTGCAGGAACAAGGCCGCATCGGACTTGAAGACGGCGCTGCAGCGCTTGAGCGGCTGCGCGCAGGGCTTGAGCTCCTCGTCTCCAATAAGCAGGCGCAGCGCGCCTTCTGGTTCATGAACCGCACGATGCGGGATCAGCGGTTGCGGTCGCAGGTCGCGGCGGTTCGTATCGAGCAGAGGGAAATGTCGATCGCCGACGCTGTCGCCCGCGTCGATGCGCGTGGCGAGGAAGCGGCATCGTGGCGCGCGTTCCAGCTCGCGTTCATCCTCATGCAGCTACCGTCGGTGGTCGACCCCACCCACGTGCGCCGGTCGACGGACTACGCGCGCGCCGAGCTGCTGTTCTTCCCGACCGGTGGCGGCAAAACGGAGGCCTACCTCGGCCTCGCCGCGTTCACATTCGGTATCCGCCGTCTGCAGGGCAAGGTCGAGACGCCCGAAGGACTACTTGACGGTGGCGACGGCGTCGCTGTGCTCATGCGATACACGCTGCGCTTGCTCACGTCGCAGCAATTTCTGCGCGCGACAACTCTCATGTGCGCCGCCGAGGTCGTCCGCCGAGAAGACCCGGCGAGCTGGGGCTCAGCTCCCTTCACCATCGGACTCTGGGTCGGATCGAGCGTCAGCCCGAAGCGCTACTCCGAAGCGGCCGAGCAGGTGAAAGACGTGCGCGAGAGAGACGGCAACTCCGCGTACGGGCTGACGGTGCTCCAGTTCGACCATTGCCCCTGGTGCGGGACGGCGATCAACCCGAAGTCGAACGTCGAAGCCGACGATGTTGAAAAGCGCATCCGCATCTACTGCGGCGACCGTCGGGCTCGATGCCCTTTCGCGGCCGGCGGGTCCGCGGAGGTCGGGCTTCCCGTGCTCACCGTCGACGACGAGATCTACCGGCATCCGCCCACCTTCCTCCTGGCGACCGTCGACAAGTTCGCTCGTCTAGCCCGCGAAGGTGAAGCCGCCAGCCTGTTCGGCTATGTGGCCAAGAAGTGTCCGCGACACGGCTACAAGCACCTGGACACCGACGCCAGCGTCTGCGGTGCCGACACCCACAACGCGAAGACCGCGAACGGACGCGCCTACCCCTCCACCCAGGTCACGGCAGTCGGCCGACTGCGCCCGCCGGACCTGATCATCCAGGACGAGCTCCACCTCATCACCGGGGCTCTCGGCACCGCCGTGGGTCTTTTCGAGGGGGCGATCGACGTCCTCTCGAGCTGGGAGCTCGGAGCTTCGGGGACCGCGAAGCCGGTGAAGCCGCTCGTGATCGCGTCGACCGCGACCGTTCGAAAAGCTGCCGAGCAGGTTCAGCGGCTGTATGCCCGCGACGTCGAGGTCTTCCCACCGCAAGTACTGAGCGTGAGCGACACCTTCTTCTCGAAGGAGGTGCCGCTACCCGGAACGGCGGACTTGAGTGCTGCCCGGGCCGATGGAGAGAACCCTCCGAAAGAGGCTCCCGGTCGCCGGTACCTCGGCGTCTGCCTCCACGGCGCACGTCTGACGCTCGCCGAGATCCGCCTCAGCGAGATCCTCCTGCTCGCTGGTCAGAAGCTCTTCGACGAGCACGGCGCTGCTGCAGAGCCCTATCTGACGCTCGTGGACTACTTCTCCGCCACACGGGAGCTTGCCGGCATGCGCCGGTACCTCGAGGACGATGTGACGACGCGCGTGAGCAGCCCGGATAAGTCGACGGGTTACCCCAGAAGGCGCACGCCTCTCAAGCTCGGCGAACTGACATCCCGCATCTCGTCCTCCGAGATCGGGAAGACTCTGACTCACCTTGCTTCGCCCTTCGACCCCGACATTGACACGACGACAGGGCGGGCGGTTATCGCGGCCAAGCGGAAGGCCGGCGAGGAACTCGCCCCGCGGGAACTGCCGTACGACGTCGTCCTTGCCACGTCGATGCTCCAGGTCGGTGTCGACGTCCCTCGTCTCGGGCTCATGATGATCGTGGGACAGCCGAAGAACACAGCGGAGTACATCCAGGCGTCCTCCCGCGTCGGACGCGAGGGGGCGAAACCCGGGCTCGTGGTGACGCTCGCGAACCGCGCCCGGCCGCGCGACATGGCTCATTACGAGCAATTCGAGCACTATCACGACACCTTCTACGCGAATGTCGAGGCGCTCTCCGTCACCCCGTTCTCGGAGGCAGCGCTCGAACGCGGGCTGACCGGGCTCATCGTCTCGGCGGCGCGCGTGATCGATGCCACAGTGACGCCCGCCGAGTCTCTCTCGGCGGAGTCCAACGCCGGAGCGGGCCGGATCGCTATCCGTCGCGCGACCATTGACGCTCTCGTAGACAAGCTGGTTGCGCGTGTCGACCTCGCCGCCGACGCCGGGGCGGCGTCAAGCATGAAGAGCAAGATCGTGTTGAGGCTCGACAAGTGGACGGATCGTGCAACCGCGACTTCCGGAGCGCTCACCTATTCGAGAAAGTCCCTCCCGAACCAAATCGTGGAACCGCTGCTGATCAGCCCGGAGGACTCGATCGGCGAGGAGGGCGACCGGCTTTTCCAGGTCGCGAACTCGATGCGCGAGGTGCAGCCCGAGATCGACCTCCTCGTTTCGCCCTTCCCCGGCAAGCTCGCTGAGCCCGTCACTGCGACGACGCCGAAGTGGACCTTTACCGTCAAGGCGAAGAAGGATGCCAAGTGACCGAAGAGCGCGTGACCACGGAGCGGGCGACCGCCGGCGATGAGCAGACAGTCGTAGAGGTCCCCGGCGACGTCGCGGACCCCTACGCAGGCTCGGGAGAACCGAAGAATCGCGCCCGCATCGGCTCGATCCGGCCGAACGGCATGCTCTACACCTCGGGCATCGGCGCAACGGTCGATCTGCCGCAGATCGCGGTGATGCCGCAAGGCATCGACGCCTGGGACAAGGCGTACGCGAGGATGGGTGGCGATCCTCCTCTCGTGCTGGTCCCTCGCCTCATCGAGGCGGTGCGCCGCCAGCTGGGCCAGCAGGTCGGGGAGCTCCGCCAACCGCCGTGGCTGCCGGACGACCTCGGCGGTAACACGACCCCGATCGGCATCCCTACCCGCATCTTCCCGCAGTGGCTACGGTGCACGGGGTGCGACCTTCTCGCTCCGGTGTCGGCTGCGAGCACCTTCGAGTTCGAGAACACGCGCAAGCATCGACCCGATCTGGCTCGTTTCGTTCACAAGGCCTGCAAGGGTCGTTTCGGGGGGAAGGCGCGGCCCCGCGCTGCGGTGCCCGCACGCTATCTCATCGCATGCACCAACGGGCACCTCGACGAGTTCCCATATGTCGACTGGGTGCACGGTGCCGACGGCCACCGCACCGAATGCGTCGCACAGCCGAAGATGCGCATGCTCGAGTGGCGCTCGAACCTCGGTCCGCAGGTATCAATCAAGTGCGTCGTGTGCGGCTCCTCCCGCAATATCGCTGAGCTGACCCGTGCGGGAGGCGAGGACTCCCTCCCGAACTGCCGCGGGCGGCATCCGCATCTTCCGTCGTACGCATCCGCGGACGAACCTTGCCAGGGCGAAGTTCGGCTCATGCTGCTCGGGGCTGCGAACCAGTGGTTCCCCGCCACGATTAGCGTGCTTGTTCTCCCCTCACGCAAGGTGCCGCAGCCCGCCGATACGGTCACCGAGGTTCTCGGTATACCGCCCGCTCAGGTGGCGAAGATGACCTCGCTCGCTGCGGTGGCGGGCTGGCGCACCTTCGCTCCCGAAAACATCACCGAGCGCTTCGCCGGGATCTCGGATGAGGAACTCTGGACGGCAATCCAGATCGCACGAGGGGACCTTCCGCCACTCGCGGCGGCTGCAGCCGGCCCGATCGGATACGACCCGAACTACTTGCTCGCACCCGAATGGGAGACGCTGACCCATCCGACGGAGTTTCTCGCGGAGGATCGGCGCAACGGGTTCAAGGTGCACCCGGTTCCTGTTGCGGCGACGCTGGACACCACGATCAGCGACGTGGTGGCGGTCGACCGCATCCGGAAGGCGAATGCCTTCATCGGATTCACCCGGATCGACGCGCTCGACCGCGTTGGCGACGACGCAACGCGTATCGCGCCCATCTCGCTCTCCGGTAAGCCGAAGTGGGTACCCGCCACCGAGGACCGCGGCGAGGGCGTCTTCCTCCGTTTCAAAGAAGCCGTCGTCGAGACGTGGGAGGCGGGCGTCCTCGAAAGCGCCGTGTGGGCCGCGCATTGCGCGGCGCACGAGCGGAATCTCGCCCGCCGCCAGAGCACCACAGCTGCCGCCGTCAGCGCCGACGATCGGATGCCACCGCCGCGCTACTGGGCGCTTCACACCCTGTCGCACCTTTTGATCCGCGAGATGGCGATGTCGAGCGGATACGGGTCGGCGTCGCTATCGGAGCGCATCTACGCGTGGCGGGCATCGGAGGGTCGAGATCCTGCTGCCGGCATTCTCATCACGACGACGTCGCCCGACAGCGAGGGTACGCTCGGCGGTCTCGTGGATCTGGCTCGCACCGACCGTCTCGAACCGGTGTTGCAAGAGGCTCTGCATCGTGCGCAGCGGTGCTCATCCGATCCGATCTGCGCTCACCGCGTACCGAAGAATCAGGAAGATTTCCTCCACGGTGCCGCGTGCCACTTCTGCGCCTTCCTGTCGGAGACGTCGTGCGAGCGCGCGAATCGTTTCCTCGATCGGCGGTTCGTTCTCGATCTCCACGCCGGATCGCTCGATGTGAAGCCGCTGCTGGCGGGCATCTCGGCGAGCTTCGGCTGATGGCTGACCCGTTCGTCGCGCTCGCTTCCACACTGTCGCCTGCGATGGCACTGAGAGTCGCGTCGAGCTTGGATATCGACGGCCGGCTGTCGAGGGCGCTCGAAAAGGTGCCACCCAGTTCCGCGGCGGCTGCACCGCTTGAGGCTGCGTACAAGGTGGTTGGTGGCGCGGCGCTCGCCGCCGTCCTGCGCGGCTTCGCGGTCGCCGCCCAGACGAGCGCGAGGGACATACGGGCGGTCTGGAGCGGCCCCACCTTCGATGGCGATGGCGACCACACGACGTCGGCGATCGCACACCTGATCGACGGCGCCAAAGAGGACGTCTTCGCTTCGACGTATTCAGCCACACCGGACTCGGAGTTCGTGAAGGCGTTGTGGAAGGCGGTCGCGCGCGGAGTTCGCACCACCCTCCTCGTCGACTCGACTGTCAATAACGGCCAGACTGCATCGATGCTTCGCACCAAACTGACCGGTGCACGGTTCTGGACGTACAGGGCACCCGACGGGCAATATGCTCTGCAACACTCGAAGGTCCTGATCGTGGACTCGCGCAGCGCATTCGTCACCAGCGCGAACCTCTCAACCGCGGGCGCTGAACGGAATCTCGAGGCGGGTGTCGTCGTCCACGACGTTGCGTTCGCGTCGGGCATGAGACAGCGATTCGCCAAGCTCTGGGAGCACGGAGCTATCACCGATCTGGGTTGAGGGGCTGATGGCCGATTCCTGGGCCTCATCTGAGGGCACGAGAAAGTCGATGCTCGCGAACAAGCGTCGCGACACGTCGACGGAGATCGCCGCGCGCCGGGAGCTGCAGTCGCGCGGTCTGCGGTATCGCGTCGATTTCGCACCCGTCCCAGGCCTGCGACGGCGCGCAGACGTCGTCTTCACCCGCGCACGTATCGCGGTATTCATCGATGGCTGCTTCTGGCACGGCTGCCCTATTCACGGGACAGCACCTAGACGGAATGCTGACTATTGGGGCCCGAAGCTCGCGGCGAACGTCGCACGTGACCGGGACACTGATCGACGGTTGTCGGCGGCCGGATGGATCGTCGCGAGATTCTGGGAACATGAGTCTGCGCGGGAGATCGCAGACACAGTAGAACTGCTCGCGCGGAAAGGCACCGATGAGAAGCGCTGAAGAGGAGCTCGCCATCCGGAACGACGTCTTCCGTTGGTTGGACGCCGCCTTCATCGGCGGGGGTGGGTATGAAATCAGCCGTGCGGAACTCCTGAACTATTCATTCCGCGGCGAACGGATCCCACTCCTCGACACCGGACGAGGTATTCGAAACCCCGCGACATTCCGGTCGACGTTGTCGATCATGTCCGGTTGGAAAAAGAACAGGTACCGCGACTTCGAGGACGAAAACGGCTGGATCGAGTACTCGTACCGCGACGAAGAAGCGGGCGACAATCTGAAACTTATCCGGGCCTTCGAGCTTCGCTCGCCCATGGTGTACTTTCGCGCGGTTCGCGAGGGATACTACTTCCCCTACTACCCCATCGTGATCGCAGAGAACGACGTCGTGGAGCGGAAAGTGCGCTTCCCGCTCGATCAAGGGCTCGGGTTCCTCGGCGATCCGCTTCAGTACTCAAGCGACCAGCGTCGATACGCAGAATCGGTTGTACGAACTCGTCTGCACCAGCCGTTGTTTCGAGCACGCGTTCTCCGCGCATACGAGAATGCCTGCACAGTCTGTGATCTCAAACACCCCGAGCTCCTCGATGCTGCACATATCATCGGGGATACCGAGTCACATGGCGTCCCCCACGTGACAAACGGGCTCGCGATGTGCAAGATGCACCACGCGGCGTACGACCGCTTCCTCCTCGGCATCACGGCCGACTATGAGGTACGCATTGATCGCCGCCTCCTCGACGAGGTCGACGGGCCAATGCTCCGCCACGGCCTGCAAGACATGCACGGTCGCACGATTCGCGCACCTTCTAACCGAAAGGCGTGGCCAGCGCGCGATCTGCTTGCGGAGCGATTCGCCCAGTTCAGTGGTCGGTGACGCGCTGCGAGCCTCGGGCGAGTGAATACCTGCCTCGGCCTCCGCCTCCACCAGACGCGACTCAGATGTCTCCTATGTCGCGACTCATCACAGAGTGCCCCTGGAGGGACTCGAACCCCCAACCGTTTGCTTAGGACGCAACTGCTCTTCCATTGAGCTACAGAGGCTGGCTGATCGATTCTAGCCGCGACCAGCCGACGCCCCGGGCCAGCAGCGCTCGCCAGCGCCGAACCTCCGTATCCGGTGAGAGTCCCGCTCGAAGGTGCGTCGTGGGTTGCGTCCGCGGCCGGTTCTCGGAATCGTGGCCGTCTCGCCGCAATCCACGGAAGGGAGCATCATGCTCACACTCACCGAGAACGCCACCAGTGCCGTCAAGACGCTCACGTCGCAGATCCCGACGGAAGAGGGCGGACTGCGCATCCGCGGTGCGGACCAGGCCGAGGCCGGCTTCGAGCTCGCGCTCGTGTCGTCGCCCGAGCCCGAGGATGCCGTCATCGAATCCGACGGCGCCCGCGTCTTCGTCGAACAGGCAGCTGCGCTGCCGCTGGACGACCGCGTGCTCGACGCCCAGATCGGCGACGACGGCTCACTGAGCTTCGCCCTCGGCGTGCGCGCCTGACGCGCACCACGAGACACGACGAAGGCCCCGGGTTGCGACCCGGGGCCTTCGTCGTGCCGGGCGGGAGCCACGGCCCGCGCCGGCGCCGGGTCACCGGAAGTCCCGCGACCGGTGCATCACCCCCACCCGGAGGTCCTCGAAGGCATCCGCGACCAGGTTCGTCACACCCTCCGGCGAGCGCTCCAGCAGCCCGCGCGCGATGAGCGCGGGAGAGTCGCGCAGCACCCGGCGATAGCGGTTCCAGACCCCTATCGAGCAGACGATGTTCACCATCCCGTGCTCGTCCTCGAGGTTGAGGAACGTCACCCCGGATGCCGTCGCCGGCCGCTGCCGGTGCGTCACCAGGCCCGCCACCTCCACCCGGCGGCCGGTCTCGTGCGTGCGCAGCTCCCCCGAGGTGAGCACTCCGCGGGCATCGAGCTTCGCCCGGTAGTGGGCCAGCGGATGGTCATCGGTGGAGATGCCGGTTGCCCACAGGTCCGCGGCGAGCACCTCGTAGCTCGTGGGGTCGGAGAACAGCGGCGGCTGCACCGCCACGAGGGTGCCGGGGAGGAATTCGGCGCGGTCCTGCGCCGCGGAGCCCGCGAGCCAGATCGCCTCGCGGCGACTGAGACCGAAGCAGCCGAACACTCCGGCGGTGGCGAGGGCCTCGAGCTGGGCGGCGGTTGCCCCGGTGCGCCGCACCAGGTCGCGCAGGTCGCGGTACTCCCCCGACGCCTCGCGCTCTGCGACGATGCGCTGGGCGAGCGGTTGGCCGATGCCTTTGACGGCCGCGAGGCCCAGTCGCACCGCGAATGCGCCGTCGCGGCGGTGCGCGGCGGATTCGTCGGGGGCGGTGGGGTCGAACTCGGGGACGGGGGGTTGCTTGCGGTGGGTGCAGGCATCCCGCCCTGTTGGGGGGCGTTTCGTCTCGTCGCTGCGCTCCTCGCTCAACGACCGGAAGGCGGGACGTTTCGTCTCGGAGCTACGCTCCTCGCTCAACGACCGGAAGGCGGGGCGTTTCGTCTCGCTTCGCTCGCTCGGCGACCGGTCGGCGGGCTCCAACACGGCCTCGACGCCGGAGCGGTGCAGGTCGGGGCGCAGGACCTCGACGCCGTGGCGACGGGCATCGGCGGTGAGGGTCGCCGGCGAGTAGAACCCCATCGGCTGCGCGCGCAGCAGCCCGGCGAGGAACGCCGCCGGGTAGTGCAGCTTCAGCCACGAGCTGGCGTACACCAGCAGCGCGAACGACAGCGAATGGCTCTCGGCGAACCCGAAGTTCGCGAACGCCTGGATCTTCGCGTAGATGTCATCGGCGAGGTCCCCGGTGATGCCGTTCTCGGCCATGCCGGCGTACAGCTTCTTCTTCAGCGAATCGATCCGCTCGATGCCGCGCTTGGAGCCCATCGCGCGGCGGAGGACGTCGGCATCCGCCCCGCTCAGCCCGCCGACGGCCATGCCCATCTGCATGAGCTGCTCCTGGAAGACGGGAATGCCGAGGGTCCGCTCCAGCACCGGCTTGAGCTTGGGGTGCGGGTAGGTCACGGGCTCGTGCCCGAGCTTGCGCCGCACGTACGGGTGCACCGCCCCGCCCTGGATGGGCCCCGGCCTGATCAGCGCGATCTCGATCACGAGGTCGTAGAACCTGCGCGGCTGCAGGCGGGGCAGCAGGCCCATCTGCGCGCGGGATTCCACCTGGAACACCCCGATCGAATCGGCCCGGCACAGCATGTCGTAGACGCCCTGCTCCTCTTTGGGCAGGGTCGACAGCTCCCACCGCTCCCCCGTGGCATCCGCGATGAGATCGAAGCTGTACTGCAGCGCGGCGAGGATGCCGAGCCCCAGCAGGTCGAACTTCACCAGCCCCATCCACGCCGCGTCGTCCTTGTCCCACTGGATGACCGTGCGGTTCTCCATGCGCGCGTGCTCGATCGGCACCACTTCACCCACGGGCCGGTCGGTCAGCACCATGCCGCCGGAGTGGATGCCGAGGTGTCGCGGGGCCTTCAGCAGCTCGGTCGCGTACTGCAGCACCCGCTCGGGGATGTCGTGCATCTCGGCGGCGGCATCGGCTTCGGGGAGCGGCCCCCAGTGCTCCACCTGCTTCGACCAGGCATCCTGTTGCCCCGGCGAGTGCCCGAGCGCCTTCGCCATGTCGCGCACGGCGTTCTTCGGCCGGTACTGGATGACGTTGGCCACCTGCGCCGCGCGCTCGCGCCCGTAGGTCGCATAGACCCACTGGATGATCTCCTCGCGGCGATCACTGTCGAAGTCGACGTCGATGTCGGGCTCCTCATCGCGCAGGGCCGAGAGGAACCGCTCGAACGGCAGGTCGTAGGCGATGGAGTCGACGGCGGTGATGTCCAGCAGATAGCAGACGGCGCTGTTGGCGGCGGAGCCCCGGCCCTGACACAGGATGCCGCGGCGGCGCGCCTCTTGCACGATGCCGTGGACGATGAGGAAGTACCCGGGAAAGTCCTTCTGCTCGATGACCCCGAGTTCCTTCTCGATGCGGGCGCGGGCGGCGTCGGTCGCGTCGGGGTACTTGCGGGGCACCGCCTGCCAGACGAGGTGCCGCAGCCACGACATGGTGGTGTGCCCCTCGGGCACGGGGAGTTTCGGCAGCGCGGGCTTCGCGCGCCGCAGCGGAAAGGCCAGCTCGTCGGCGAGCTCGACGGTGCGAGCGACGGCGCCGGGGTACCGGGCGAAGCGCTGCGCCATCTCGCGGCCCGAGCGCAGGTGCGCGCCGGCGTTAGGAGGGAGCCATCCGTCGAGCTCGTCGAGGCTGCGGTTGGCGCGCACCGCGGCGACGGCGGCGGCGAGGTCGGCCCGCTCGGGGGCGGCGTAGTGCACGTTGTTGCTGGCGAGCACCGGGAGTCCGCGGTCGGCGGCGAGGGATGCCAGCACGTCGTTGTCGCGGGAGTCGAGCGGGCTGCCGTGGTCGATCAGCTCGACGTTGACCACGTCGGGGCCGAAGACGTCGATCAGAAGGTCGAGTTCGCGGGCGGCACCGGCGGCACCCTCGGCGGCGAGCGCGGCGCGGACGGCGCCCTTGCGGCATCCGGTCAGCACCGCCCAGTGGCCGTCGGCGCGGGCGGCGAGGTCATGCAGGTCGTAGACGGGGCGGCCCTTCTGCCCGCCCGCCAGCTGCGCGTGGGTGAGGGCGGCGGCGAGGCGGTGGTAGCCCTCCTCGCCGCGGGCGAGCACGAGCAGGTGCCGGCCGTGCGGGTCGGGTTCGCCGTTCTGCGGGCCGGGGAGGCCGAGGGACAGCTCGGCACCGAAGACGGTCTTGACGCTGCGGGCCTCGGCGGCCTCGGCGAAGCGCACGATGCCGTAGAAGCCGTCGTGGTCGGTGACGGCGAGGGCGTGAAGGCCCAGGCGCTCGGCCTCTTCGACGAGTTCCTCCGGGGAGGAGGCGCCGTCGAGGAACGAGAACGACGTGTGCACGTGCAGCTCGGCGTACGGCACGACGTCGTCGGGGCGGGCGATGGGCGGCGGCGTGTAGGCGCCGCGCTTGCGGGACCAGGCGGGGCTGTCGCCGCCGTCGGCGCCGGCGGGCTTGCGGCCGCTGAGCAGCCGCTCCATCTCGGACCACGACACCGAGGGGTTGTTGAAGCCCATCAGCGGGGGCCCGTTCGGGGGCGGGTCGTTGAGCGAGGGAGCGCAGCGACCGAGACGAAACGCGGTCCCGACTGTGGGTTGCTGCGTTTCGTCTCGCTCCGCTCGCTCAACGACCGGTGGGGCTCGCTCAACGACCGGTCAGTCATAACGACCCTCGGCGGACCAGTCGCCGGCCTCGCACACGAGCAGCCACGCGGACTGCTCGGCATCCACCACCTGGAACCGGTGCGCCTGCCGGGCGCGCGCGGCATCCCACCCGCGCTCGCGCACCGGCCACGGCCCCGCCCACGCGTCGATGCGCCGGCGCCGCCCGCTCTCGACCAGCACCGCCGGCGGCGCGGTCAGCGCGTCGCGGTCGCCGACGGCCACTGTGTCGCCGTCGGCATCGACCACCGCCACCGGCAGCGGCGGGTCGAACACCGTCGACGGCAGCGGGTCGGGAAGGCTCCCGGGCCACGGCCGCTCGCGGGGCCGCGGCACCACCGGGCGGTCGCCCCACGGCACGAGCACCTGCCGCTCGCTCAGCCAGCGGCCGCCCCCGACGACGGGCGTCACCACGCCGCGATGCCCCAGCATCGCCTGCACCCGCGACAGCGCATGGTGCACGCGCTCGTCCGGCCCGCCGCCGAACAGCGAGCGCACGTGGTGGGCGGCGGCATCCACCGTCTCGGGAGCGATGCGCACCCGTGTGACGGCGCTGCGCAGCCCCGCCTCGCCCAGCTGCCAGCGCACCCGGTCGACCACCTCGCCGGCGGTGAACGCGCCGGGGTGCAGCCACACCCGCTCGCTATTCTCGGCGCGGTCGCCGGTGATCTGCACCCGCAGCTCGGTGCACACGAGGTCGAGGGCGCCGAGCGCGCCGATGAACTCCTCGGCGGCGACGCGCATCGCGAAGGCCACCTGGTCGGCGATCTGGAGCGGCGGCTCGAACGCCACCTCGCGGTCGAGATCCGGCGGCGGCGTGCGCGGCTGCACGGGACGGGAGTCGCGCCCGGCCGCGAGCGCGTGCAGGCGGATGCCGCGCTCCCCCAGCCGCTCGCCGACGCGCTCGGCGGGGAGGGCCGCGAACTGCCCGAGGCTCTGCACGCCGAGCCGTCCCAGCAGGTCGACGATGTCGGGCTCGTCGAGCGCGGTGATCGGCAGCGGCGCGAGGAAAGCGGCGGACTCCCCCGCCGGCACGATCCGCACCGGCGCGTCGGCGAGGGTGCGGCGGGCTGCCTGCTCTGCGGTGAAGGGGCCGTCGGCGATCGCGATGCGGGTGTCGGTCTCGCCCATCGCATCGCGCAGGGTGTGGGCGGCACGCTCCTCGCCGCCGTAATAGCGGGCCGGACCCCGGGCGCGCAGTGCGCAGAGGCCCGCCCGCAGCAGCTGCACCCCGGGGGCGAGCTCCTCGATGCGGGCGATGAGCGGCGCGAACACCCGCTGGTCGCGGGTGGGGTCGGCGTCGGCGACCGTCAGCTGCGGGCACCGGGCCTGCGCATCACGGCGGCGCTGCCCTCGCCGCACCCCCTCGGCGCGGGCGGCCGCGGAACAGGCGACCACCGCCCCCTTGGCGAGCACGGCGACGGGCGCGGCGGCATCCACCCCCGCCTCGCGGGCGAGGGCGACGACGGGCCAGTCCGGCAGCCACAGCACGAGGGTGCGGGGCACGGGGGTGTCGGGTGCGGTGCTCATCCCGCCGCCCGGATGGGAATCGGCAGCGGCACCGAGCGCGGCACCGGGGTGGATGCCGCGGCCACCTGCCCCGACGATGCCGGCAGCTGCACGCGCGCGCGGCGCGGCACCGGGGTGCGGCGGCTCGTGACGGTGACGGTGAGCTCGCGCGCGGCGAGGTAGCCATAGCCGTCGCCGACCCCCGACCACACCGGGTCGCTCACGTCGATCATCGCCTCGGTCTGCGGCCAGGTGCCCTGCACCAGCAGCACCGCGCCGCGCTCACGCAGCCGGGCGGCCAGCCGCGAGACGTCGGCATCCCTCGCCCGCGAGGGCGGGCGCACCGCCACCACCGGCAGCACCTCGGCGATGGCCGCCGTCACCGCCAGCCACCGGGTGCCGGGCTCGGGGATCAGCACCAGCTTGTCGAGGGCGACCCCCACCCGCTCGGCCGCCTCGGCACCGAACTCCGGCATGCCGACCACCCCGCACCAGGAGCCGGCCTGCGAGGGCGGCGCCAGCAGCGCCGACAGCAGCGTGAGCGACGAGCCGAGCGCGTACGCCGACCCCGGCCGCAGCCCGCGCCTCGGCAGCAGTCCCGCGAGCGCCGGGTCGGCGGGCAGCACCGGGGCGTCCATGCGACGCCCCTGCACGCGCTCGAGCTGCGCGCGCAGACGCTGCACGTCTTCTGCCGCAGCCCGGTTGCGCACGATCGACCTCACCAACCCAGACTAGAACGGATGTTCTAGATCATCAACGTCAGGGTCGAAGATACGCTCGGGTTCCGACATCGCCCGCGGGGCGAATGCCGCGTGGGATGCCGGAGCGCGACACTGCCCTCGGCACCCGGGCACCACACACGCCCCCGGGCGCCACAAACCCCGAGTCCCGCAACCGCCTCGCGCCCCGCGCTACGCGGCGAGCACCAGGTACGGCTCCCAGCGCGGGTCGCTGCGCTCGGTGCCGCGCACGGTCCACTGCGCGCCGCGGGGAGCACGCGGGGTGACCCGCAGGTGCCACCCGATCTCCTGCGGCGTGCGGTCGCCCTTGGTGTTGTTGCAGCGCACGCACGCGGCCACGAGGTTCTCCCACGAGTCGGCGCCGCCGCGCGAGCGCGGCATCACGTGGTCGATGGTCGCCGCCGCCTTGCCGCAGTAGGCGCAGTGGTGCCCATCACGGCGCAGCACGCCGCGGCGCGTCACCGGCACCCGCCGCGCGCCCGGCACCCGCACATAGCGGGTGAGCAGGATCACCGCCGGTCGGTCGTAGGCGCCGCGCGCACCCCAGACGGGGTCGCCCTCGACGCGTTCGACGATGGTGGCCTTCTCATTCATCACGAGCACCAGGGCTCGCTTGAAGGAGATGACGGCCAGCGGCTCGTAGCCGGCGTTCAGCACCAGTGTGCGCACAATCGATGTCCTCTCGAATGGCCGGAACGGATTCCCGGAAATTCGAACTGCGGTGACGATCGATCCGCGTCAGGGTATGAAAAAAGGCGCCGTCCTCACAGACAGCGCCTGGGCGCCGCGGCAGCACCGCGGCATCCGATCTCACGATGCCGAAGGACGAGCAGCCCGAGCGCACCCGTGGTTCGGGTGCGTCGCGTGCCGTCCATCGGCTTCCCTCCGCTTCTCTCAGCGTCGGGATCAGGGTAACCCACCCTCCACCCATGGGCGCCGGAGAGCGGAAGAACGGCGGGTTGCGCGTGTCGCACACGCCCACGTCCCCGGCACAGCCGGGCGACGAAGCGGACTCAGCCCGCGTTGCTCTGCAGCCACGCCAGCGGATCGACGAACGACCCGTTGACCTGCACCTCGAAGTGCAGGTGCGGCGCGGTGGCGTTGCCGCTCTGGCCGACCTGGCCGATCAGCTGCCCGGCCTGCACGCTCTGGCCGGCCGAGACGACGCGGGTGCCGTAGCTCATGTGCGCGTACGTGGTGCTGACCTGCTGGCCGCCGACGACCGAGTCGATCATCACGACGGCGCCGTAGCTGCCGCCGCCGTCGGTCGAGGTGCGCACGACGCCGGATGCCGCGGCGAAGATGGGGGTGCCTGAGCCCGACATGAGGTCGAAGCCCTTGTGTCCGGGATATCCGCCGAAGAGGTTGTAGCTCTGGTAGGTGAAGGCGGTGACCGGCCAGCGCACCTCGCCCGAGCCGGGAGCGGTCATCGACAGGTCGACCGAGGCGACCTCGGCGGTGCGCGTGACGGCGCTCGCCCGGGCGACGGCCGCGGCGGCGGCGCGCGCGGCGGCGGCTTCTTCGGCCTTCTTCTTCTCGATCTCCTCGGGCGTGGTGGCCGAGTAGCTGTAGCGCTCGAGCGCTTCGGGGGTGGCCTCGGATGCCACGACGAGCGACTGCGCGTTGTCGGCGGCGACCTGGTGCTGGGTCACGGCGACCTCATCGGCCACCGGACGCGAGGAGGCGGCGTAGGCCGGCAGCGCGACGGAGGCCACGAGGCCCACGACCATCGCGACGATCGTGATGTTGCGGGCGGGCCTGTTCTTCTCGGCCCGAGGCAGCGATGACGCGGATGCCGCGGCGGGAACGGCCGGACGACGCCGCACGAGCCGCGTGGACGCGGCGGCTGCGAGGCTCCGCGCAGATCGACGAGTCCCGCGCGTGGGAGCGATCTCAGCGTCACCGCGAGACGAATCTTGTGCTTCGGTCAAGTCAACCCTCCGCGCGCCTCCGCGCCGAGTGACGCCGGCTCGTCGGCATTCGGTGTCGGGGCACAGATATGCGATCCCACGTGGAAGACGAGCCGGGGAGGCAATCCTCGTGGCATCCGTTGGCGTGCTTCTCGCCGTGGGACTTCCCTGAGGCTACCCGAAGATAACGAACATGTCACGCCCGGTTGCACAGCGCGTGAGCAGCCGTTCATCCGGCCTTCCCGCGGGGTCAGCCGCGATCGTCGATGAGGAAGATGTGCGACGCCACTTCGACCGGCAGTTCGAGCGCCTCGTCGTTGTCGTCCATCTGCACGAGCACGTAGCCCTCGTTGAACTGGAAGTCGCCGGTCGCGCCGGGCACCACGCCCGCCGCGCGCAGCTGCGTGAGCAGCTCGGGGTCGACCTGCACGGGCTCGGCCAGGCGGCGCACCGTGGCGCGGATCGGGCCGCCGGCGGCGTTCAGGCGGCGCACGAGTCCCACCACTCCCTGGTCGAACGTGTGGGCGGGGATGTCGCCCAGCTGGTCGAGCCCCGGGATGGGGTTGCCGTACGGCGACTCGGTGGGGTGGCCGAGCAGTTCGATCAGCCGCCGTTCGACCTGCTCGCTCATCACGTGCTCCCACCGGCACGCCTCTTCGTGCACGTACGACCAGTCCAGCCCGATGACGTCACTGAGCAGCCGTTCGGCGAGGCGGTGCTTGCGCATCACGTCGACGGCCTTCTGCCGACCCTCGTCGGTGAGTTCGAGCCGGCGGTCCTCCGACACCACGACCAGTCCGTCGCGCTCCATGCGGCCGACGGTCTGCGAGACGGTCGGGCCGGAGTGCCCGAGACGCTCGGAGATGCGCGCACGCAGGGGGATGATGTCCTCTTCCTCCAGCTCCAGGATGGTGCGGAGATACATCTCGGTGGTGTCGATCAGATCGGTCATCAAAGCCTCGATGTCAGGAGTGGTGGCAGCTCTTCCAGCCTATCGTCTGGCCGTCATACGGCTCCTGAGGCGCCGGGATGCCCTCGGGCGCGGCCCTACAATCAGCACATGGCCCATGTGACGCTGCCCCGCGACATCCTGCCCACCGACGGACGCTTCGGCTGCGGACCCTCCAAGGTGCGCGCCGAGCAGATCGCGTCTCTCGTCGGCCCCGGGCTGGCGCTGCTGGGCACGTCGCACCGCCAGGCGCCGGTGAAGAGCCTCGTCGCCAGCGTGCGGGCGAACCTCGGCGAGCTGTTCCGCCTGCCGGACGGCTACGAGGTGATCCTCGGCAACGGCGGCTCGACGGCCTTCTGGGACGCCGCCGCGTTCGGACTCATCGAGAACCGCAGCCAGAACCTCGTCTTCGGCGAGTTCGGCGGCAAGTTCGCCGCCGCCGCGGCCGCCCCGTGGCTGCAGGCGCCCGACGTGCGCAAGGCCGCCCCCGGCACCCGCGCGGTCGCCGAGCCGGTCGAGGGCGTCGACGTCTACGCCTGGCCGCACAACGAGACCTCCACCGGCGTCATGGCCCCCGTCGAGCGCGTGCACGGCGACCCCGGCGCGCTCACCGTGATCGACGCGACCAGCGCCGCCGGCGGCATCGACTTCTCGCTGCGCCAGGCCGATGTCTACTACTTCGCGCCGCAGAAGAACCTCGGCTCCGACGGGGGCCTGTGGCTCGCGTTCGTCTCCCCCGCCGCGGTCGAGCGGATCGAGCGCATCGCGGCATCGGGCAGGTACATCCCCGAGTTCCTGAGCCTGAAGAACGCGCTGGACAACTCGCGCCTGAACCAGACACTCAACACCCCGGCGCTGACGACCCTGTACCTGCTCGACAACCAGCTCGACTGGATGATCCAGAGCGGCGGCCTGCAGTGGGCCGACGCCCGCACCCGCCAGTCGTCGTCGGCACTGTACGAGTGGGCCGAGGCGACGCCGTACGCCACGCCCTTCGTCGCGGACCCGGCCGACCGCTCACAGGTCGTCGCCACGATCGACTTCGATGACGCGGTGGATGCCGCCGAGGTCGCCAAGGTGCTGCGCGCCAACGGCATCGTCGACACCGAGCCGTACCGCAAGCTCGGTCGCAACCAGCTGCGTGTGGCGACGTTCGTCTCCATCGAGCCGTCCGATGTGCGCCAGCTCATCCGCTGCATCGAGCAGGTCGTCGACCACCTCTGAGTCGGCGGCCCTCAGGCCGACTGCACCATCGTGGATGCCGCGGGTCGCCGCGTCGTCGAGCCCGGCGCCTTCGAGCTGCTGGTCGGCCCGTCGTCGCGCGAGGGCGCGCTGCTGAGCGCACCGTTCACCGTGCGGGGCTGACACCCGCGAACACGAAAGGGGGCCGGCGTCACACGACGTCGGCCCCCTTCGCGTTCGTTCTAGCGGTCGTCGTCCTCGTCGGAGTCGTCGTCGTCCGAGTCGTCGTCCACGTCATCGTCGGCTTCGTCGTCATCGGAGTCGTCGTCGTCCGAGTCGTCGTCCACGTCATCGTCGGCGTCGTTGTCCGAGTCATCGTCGTCCGAGTCATCGTCGTCCGCGTCGTCATCGACGTCGTCGTCGCCGTCCTGGGCGAGCGCGTCTTCGATGCCGCTGTCATCGAGCTCGTCGATGTCCACGCCGTCCAGGTCGCCGCCGTGCAGGATGGCGGAGCCGTCGTCGTCGAAGTCGGCGGCATCCAGGTCGTCGAGGTCTTCGACGTCGTAGGACTCGTCGCCGTCCTCGACGGGCTCCCCGGCTTCGGCTGCGGCGGCCGCCTGGGCTGCCTGGGCTGCCTGGTAGTCCGCGAGCCGCACGGCCCACGGCACCCATTCGGGAGCGAGCAGCGCGCCGTCACCGGGCAGCAGCTCGACCTCGAGCACGGTCGGGTCGGCATCCTCGACGGCGGCGACGCTGACCGTCCAGAACCAGCCCGGGTATCCCGGCATCCGGTTGTTGAAGCGCAGCGAGACGACGCCGCCCTCTTCCACCGTGTAGCCGGCGGCATCGCCGATGGTCGCGTCGGGGGTCACCTCGCGCAGCGCGGCGCGGGCCAGGTCGTGAGCGTGCAGCAGCCGCTCGTCGGCGGGCTCAGGCTTCGAAGTCATCGGCGACCTTGCGCAGCACGGCCGCGACCTTCTTGGCGTGGGAACCGCTGGGGTAGCGGCCACGGCGCAGGTCGCCGCCGATGTCGTCGAGCAGCTTCACGAGGTCCTCGACGATGATCGCCATGTCGTCGGCGGGCTTGCGGGACCGCTTGGCGAGACTGACCGGCGCCTCCAGCACGCGCACCGAGAGCGCCTGCAGTCCGCGCTTGCCGTCTGCCACCCCGAACTCCAGCCGGGTGCCCGGCTTGAGGCCGGTCGTGCCGGCGGGGAGGGCGGAGGCGTGCAGGAAGACGTCCTGGCCGTCATCGGCGGAGATGAAGCCGAACCCCTTCTCGTCGTCGTAGAACCTGACCTTGCCGGTGGGCATGCGAACCTCGCTGAATCGGGCCTGCGCGCGGGCAGGGAAAAATAGGGCCGATGGAACCCCGACTCAAGCCTACGGCACCGACCACCCACTAGTCTGGAGCGAATGAGCACACCTTCACCGCGCGAAGACGTGCCGGTCCGCCGGATCGACCGCATCCTCGCCTACATGTCCTTCGGCCTGCTGCTGCTGTCGATCGTGTGCTTCGTGGCGATCATCGTCGGATCGTCCACCGGAGGCGACATGCGGTCGGGCATCTGGCCCACCGTGGGAGCGATCGTCTGGTTCGCCCCGCCCGTGGCCTTCGTCCTGCTGATGACCCTCGTCATCATGAGCTTCGTCCGAAGGGCTCGTGCCAACAAGGCACACTGACCATGGCCTCCTCGGCAGACTCCCGCGCACTGGCCACCTGGCTGGCCACGCAGAACGACGCCGTGCTGAGCGCCGTACTCGCCGAACGCGGCGCCTCTCCGAACGCATCGTGGGCGGACTTCTTCGACGCCGCTGAAGCCCTGCAGGATGCCCCTGCGCTCACCCGGGCGCTCGCTTCCCTTCCCCGCCCGCTCGCCGAAGCCCTGGCCGCCGTGGCCGACGGCGGCACCGCGCCCGAACCGGCCCGCAGCGCGCTGACCACCCGAGCGCTGGTCGCCCCTGACGGGTCGGCGTACCCGGCCGTCGCCGCCGCCGTGGCCACGATGGCGCCGGTCGCGCCGGCCGCGCCCGAACCGGCCGCGGGCGCCACCGAGTCGGATGCAGCCGCAGCCGAACGCGCGTTCACCGCCGCGGCGACGCTCGCCGAGATCCTGCAGCTGGCGCTGACCTCGCCGCTGGCGCGCATCGGCTCGGGCGCCCTGGGCGCCAGCGAGCGCCGGCGACTGCTCGAAGCGGGCATCGTGGACGACCCCGCCACCGCCGACGAACTGGTCGCCGTTGCGGCCACCACCGGGCTCGCCGCGCCCACGGGCAAGGAGTGGCTCGTCACCGCCGACGGTCTGCAGTGGCTGCAGGCCGGCTCCGTCGCCCGCTGGGACGAGGTCGCCCGGCGGCTGCGAGACGCTCTGCCTGCAGGTCTGCGCGCAGACGGTGCCGGCTGGATCGCGGTGGGCGACTGGCCGCGGGCATACCCCTTCGATCCGTCGTGGCCCGAGCGCGCCGAGCAGTGGCGCAGCCTGCTGCACCGGTGGGCGATGGTCGGCGCCGACGGGCACAGCGCGCCCTGGGCGGCGGGGCTGGCCGCCGGCGGCGACGCCGACCTCGAGGCCCTCCGCGCCCTGCTGCCGCCGGAGGTGGACAAGGTCTTCCTGCAGAACGACCTCACCGCCATCGCCCCGGGGCCGCTGGCCCCGCACCTGGATCTGCGTCTGCGCACCATGGCGCTGCGGGAGTCCCGCGCCCAGGCGTCGAGCTACCGGTTCACCCCGGAGTCGATCGGCGCCGCCATCACCCTGGGCGAGACGGCCGAGTCGATGCGCGCGTTCCTCACCGAGCTGTCGCTGACCGGCCTGCCTCAGCCGCTGGCCTACGAGATCGAGCGCACCGCAGCGCGGCACGGCCTCGTGAAGGTCGTCGACGACCCCTCCGGCCTCACCCTCGTACGCAGCGAGGACCCGGCCGTGCTCGACACCCTGGCGGTCGACCAGGCGCTGCGCTCCCTCGGGCTCATGCGCCACGCCGAGGGTCTCGCCTCGCGCTCGAACCCCGACGCCGTTTTCTGGATGCTCGCCGACGCGCGCTACCCGGTGAGCATGCACGATGCCTCGGGCACCGCGCGCACCGTGCAGCGGCACCGCCTCGCGCAGCCGGGGGAGCCGGCATCCGACCCCTACGCCCCGTTGCTGGAACGGCTGCGGGCCGCGCACGAGTCCGACTCGGATGCCGCGTGGCTGGGCCGCGAGCTCGAGCACGCCGTGCGCGCGAAGGCGCTCATCACCGTCACGGTGCGCCTGCCGGACGGCAGCACGCGTGCGTTCACCCTCGAGGCCAGCGGCCTGGGCGGGGGACGCCTGCGCGGACGCGACAAGGCGGCCGACGTCGAGCGCACCCTGCCGGTGGCGAGCATCGAGTCGGTGCACCCCGTCTGAGTCGGTCTGAGTCGGCCGCGCTGCTGCTCGCGCCGTGCTCGCGCCACGCTCGCGCCGCGCTCGCGCCGCGCCGTGCGCCGCGGCCGCACGCGAGCGAACCGCGGCCAGGGGGCGCCCGGACGACCTCACCCCGTCCGGTGCGGTCTAGACTTGCACGTTATGGCTGACGGCCCCCTCATCGTGCAGAGCGACCGGACGGTGCTGCTTGAAGTAGCCCATCCGGATGCCGAGACCGCGCGCCACGAGCTCGCGATCTTCGCGGAGCTCGAGCGCGCCCCCGAACACATCCACACCTACCGCATCACCCGGCTGGGACTGTGGAATGCCCGTGCGGCGGGCCACGACGCCGACGACATGCTCGCGACCCTCGACCGCTGGTCGCGGTTCCCGGTGCCGGCATCGGTGTCGATGGACCTGCGCGAGACCGTCAATCGCTACGGCCGCCTGATCATCGAGCGCGCCGACGTCCCCGGCTTCGGCGAGGGCGTGCTGGTGCTGCGCTCCACCGACGGCGCCGTGCTGTCTGAGGTGTCGCGCAACAAGCGCATCAGCCCGCTGCTGATCGGCCACCCGACCCCCGACACCTTCGTCGTCGACGCGTGGGCGCGCGGGCAGATCAAGCAGGAGCTGCTGAAGATCGGCTGGCCCGCCGAGGACCACGCCGGCTACACCCCGGGCACCCCGCACCCGATCGAACTGGCTGAGGACGGCTGGACGCTGCGCCCCTACCAGCGCACCGCCGTGGACGTCTTCCACGAGGGCGGCTCGGGCGTCGTGGTGCTCCCCTGCGGCGCGGGCAAGACCCTGGTCGGCGCCGGCGCGATGGCGCAGACGAAGACCACGACGCTGATCCTCGTGACCAACACCGTCAGCGCCCGGCAGTGGCGCGACGAGCTGCTCAAGCGCACGAGCCTCACGCCCGAGGAGATCGGCGAGTACTCCGGCCAGGTCAAGGAGATCAAGCCGGTCACGATCGCGACCTACCAGATCCTCACCGCCAAGCGCGGCGGCCAGTACGCCCACCTGTCGCTGCTGGACGCCCTCGACTGGGGCCTCATCGTGTACGACGAGGTGCACCTGCTGCCGGCGCCGGTGTTCAAGCTCACCGCCGACCTGCAGGCCCGCCGCCGGCTCGGTCTCACCGCCACGCTCGTGCGCGAGGACGGCCGCGAGGGCGACGTGTTCAGCCTCATCGGCCCCAAGCGCTTCGACGCCCCCTGGAAGGAGATCGAGGCCCAGGGCTTCATCTCCCCCGCCGTCTGCTACGAAGTGCGCGTGGACCTGCCCGTCGACGAGCGACTGGAGTACGCGGCATCCGCCGACGAGGACCGCTACCGTCTCGCCGCCACGGCGCCGGTGAAGATCGAGGTCGTCCGCGACCTGGTGGCCCGCCACGAGGGCGAGCAGATCCTGGTGATCGGCCAGTACCTCGACCAGATCGACGAGCTCGCCGAGGCGCTCGACGCGCCGAAGATCACCGGCGCGGTGCCCGTGGACGAGCGCGAGCAGCTGTACCAGGCGTTCCGGGTCGGCGAGGTGCCGGTGCTGGTGGTGTCGAAGGTCGCGAACTTCTCGATCGACCTGCCCGAGGCATCCGTCGCCATCCAGGTGTCGGGGTCGTTCGGCTCCCGCCAGGAGGAGGCCCAGCGCCTGGGGCGTCTGCTGCGGCCCAAGACCAACGGGCACACGGCGAGCTTCTACACGCTCATCGCCCGCGACACCGTCGACCAGGACTTCGCGCAGAACCGGCAGCGGTTCCTCGCCGAGCAGGGGTACTCGTACACGATCCTCGACGCCGAGCAGGTCGCGGCGGCCTGAGCGCGGGCCGGGCCGCGCGTCCGCGCCGGCGGGTACCGGCGCGCGGCCGCCACGGCCGCGCGCGGCGCCCGGCACCGGCTACCACCGTTGCCGAAACGAGGGAATCCGCCCAGATGCGGACCCCTGAGCCGCAGGCATCCGCATTCCGGCAGATCCCCGCATCCGGGCCCACGCCGATGCCCGCGGCGCCCGGTTCCTCAGCGGCCGGCCGCGGCGCCACCTCCCGGCCCCGCGGTAACGATCCACGCGTACCCATGCGGGCCCAGCCGCAGGCCCTCGTGCCGGATGCCGGTGAGCACGTCCGTCCCCGACAGCGACGGCACCTGCAGGTGGTCGCCGCTGACGTTGATCACGGCAACCAGTTCGTCGCCGGTCCCCGCCGCCCGGCGGATCACCACGACCCGGTCATCGAGTCGCTCCACGACCTGCGATGCGAAGGGGGACAGCCCCGGCAGTCCCCTCCGCGCGGCGAGAAGCTTCCGCAGACCGTCGAGCATGCCCGCGCGGCGCGGGGAGGAGCGCAACTCGTCCCGCAGCAGGTCGGCATCCAGCACCTCCCGATTGATGCGGCGCGCGATGTCGGACTGCGCCATGCCTGCTGCATCCTGGCCCGAGCCGAACAGCGAGTGGTAGTAGATGGCCGGCACTCCCACCAGCGACAGGAGGATGGCGTGCGCCGCCAGGCCGCGTGCGACGGCGTCACCGTCGGGGTCCGCGCTGTCGGGTGCGACCAGCGCGTCGAGGAAGTTGGTGTTCAGCTCATACACGCCGCTGCTGCCGTCGGGGCGCTGCGCCATCGACACCCGCCCGCCGCGGGCCAGAGTGCGCTCCACCAGCAGCTCCCGGTCCTCGTCGCTGAGCAGCCCCTCGGTGGGCCGCAGCCCGATGCCGTCGTGGCTGGCGAGGAAGTTGAACCAGGTCGCGGTCGGGCTGACCGGCTCGATGCCCGCCGCCCACCGAGCCAGCGCCGTCGCCCGCCCCGTGACGAACGCATGCAGCACGAGCGGGGGAAGGGCGAACTGATACACCATGTGCGCCTCGTCCGACCCGTCGCCGAAGTAGCGGATGTTGTCGGAGTGCGGCACGTTCGTCTCGGTGAGCAGCAGGGTGCCCGGCGCCAGGGCATCCACGAGCACCCGCCAGATCCGAATGACGGTGTGTGTCTGGGGAAGGTGGATGCCGGTGGATCCCGATTCCTTCCAGAGGAACCCGATCGCATCCAGCCGCACCGTGGATGCCCCCCGCGCGAGGTACCCGAGCAGCACGTCGGTCAGGTCCAGGAGCACCGCGGGCGTCCGGGGGTCCACGTCGATCTGGTCGGGTCCGAACGTCGTCCAGGCACGCGCCACGGTCCCGTCGGGCCGGTCGTACTCGTGCACCAGCGGCGTCGTCCGCGGACGCACCACGCGGGAGGTGTCGAACTCGGGACCCGGCTCGAGGAAGTACCCCGCGAACCGCGGATCCCGCGCGAGCCAGCCCCGGAACCAGGGGCTCGCGCTGGAGACGTGGTTGGCGACGAAGTCCAGCGCGAGCGCATGGTCGGCCCGCAGGTCCGCGACGTCCTCCCACGACCCCAGGTCAGGGTTCACCTCACGGTGGTCGACGACGCCGAACCCGTCGTCCGACGTCCAGGGATAGATCGGAAGCAGGTGCACATCGGTGATCGCGTCGCCGACCTGCTCACGCAGCACGCCGGCGAGCGTGCGCAGCGGCGGCTCGCCCGACCTGCGGAAGGCGTCCCCGTAGGTGATCAGGTACGCGGTTCCCTCGTCGGGACGAGCGCGCGGCGCCGTAGGCAGCACGGGCGCCCAGCGCTCGGCGAGCGCGAGCAGTCCGGTCAGCACCGCGGATGCCTGTTCGGGGTAGAGCCGCGTCACCAGTGGTGTGAGCTTCGCCCGCAGAGCGTCCTCGTCGATCACTCCGGTGCCCCCTGCAGCAGCTGCCGCACGAGTCGGATGCCACGCTCGTCGAGCTCGTCGATGCGATCGGAGAACCCGCGCACGCCGGGGGCGGCGAACACCTCTCGAGCCCATTCCTCCCTGAGGGCGAACTGCGGGCGCGCCACCAGGCAGTCGGGGTCGGTCGTCCACAGCCGCCCGTGCTGCCACGCTCTCGCCCGCAGCGACGTGCGTCCGCGAAGCCCCTGGGACCCGTCCTCACCGCCCTCGTGGAAGGTGTCGGGCGAGATGCGCATCGCGTCGACGAGCCCCACGCTCGGCAGCAGCGGCGCGCCGCAGCCGAGCAGGTACGCCCCTTCCCCCATCACCTCGCGGATGAGCTGCAGGCCGCGGCGGTAGGCCGAGATCGCGGAGGCGTCGCGGTCGCGCCTGACCCCCGGCACCGCGCCGCCGTAGAGGAAATCGAGCTTGAGGTAGTCGACCCCCGTGTCCCGCACGCAGGTGAACACCTCGGTGAGGTATTCGCTGACCCCCGGGTGGGTCAGGTCGAGCCCGACGAGGTCGTCACCCCAGTTGCGACCGGCGGGGCCGGTGAGCCAATCCGGATGCCGGCGGGCGAGACCCGACGAAGCGCCCACCGTGAACGGCGCCAGCCACAGACCCGCACGTCGGCCGCTGTGACGGATCGCGTCGACGGTGGCGCCGAGCGAACCGAACGCCGGCTTGGGTGCCGTCCACTCCCCCGTGCCCAGACTCCAGCCGTCATCGATCTGGATGACGTCGACCGGCAGCCGCAGCGCGTCGATCGCCCGGAGGTTCTCTCGGACGTCGGCGGCGGTCACCGCTTCGAAGTACCGGTACCAGGTGCACCAGACCCGAGGCACCACCGCGGTCGTCCGCGCGCCCGCTGCCGCCCCGATTCGCGCACCCACGGCCGCCAGCGCCGCCGCGCCGGCGTTCGTGCCGGCTCCGGCTCCGGCCCCGGCCCCGTCCCCCGGACCGGGTCCGGCGTCGCCCCCCACCTCCCAGCACCGCACCGCCCCCGTCGCGTCGACGACGACGTGCTCGTCGCGCCACGTCGCGCGGATCGACGGCACCGCCACGGTGGCATCCACCGCGCAGTACACGCGTGCGGCGGAACCGTCCCCTGGATCGACCAGCAACAGCCCCTCACCCTGCGCGCCGTGCGCGGCGACGGAAGCACCGGGGCGGAAACGCATGAGGTGCTCCCACGTCTGCGCGGGCCGCGGCGCGACGTCGTCCCGCCGATACCAACCGGTGGGACTCCAGCTCTGCCAGCCCTCCGCGTACACCTGCGCCCGCGACGACACCGGAACCTCGTCGATGACGGTCATCTCCGTCCCGCCTGCCCGAACCGCAGCACCGCCTGCAGCATGCCCCGGTCTCCGCTGTCCAGTCGCCGGAACGTCGCCGCGACGTCCTCGGCATCCACGACATCGGTCACGAGCACACCGGCGTCGATGGTCCCCGCGCAGATCAGCCGCATGACCGTCTGCACGAGGCGCGCCGGACTCCAGCGTCCGACCAGGCCCGCGGGCACGCCGGAGATCTGGCTTGCGACGATGCGCACGCGGTTGTGGTGGAACTCCTCCCCGAGACGCAGCTCCGGCGCACCGCCCTGGTAGAACCCGGCAGCCGCCACGAGGCCGTCGGGCACGACCGACCGAACCGCCTCATGCAGCGCCCGATCCGACCCCGACAGCTCGATCGCACTGTCGACGCCCCCATCGGATGCCACTCTGACAGCTGCTCCCGCACCGCCTCGCCCCGTCGCATCGACGGTCACGTCGGCACCGAAATCCCTGGCGACCGCCAGCCGCTCCGGCAGCGTGTCCACGGCCAGCACGCGCGCGCCCGACAGCACCGCCAGGCGCGTCGCCAGCAAGCCGATCACACCCTGTCCGAAGATCGCGACCTGCTCCCCGAGGCGCACGTCGGCGGCGAGCACCGCGTTCAGCGCGATGGCCGCGACCCGCGCGAACGTGCCGAGGATCGGATCGGCATCCGTCGGCATCACCCGCCCGTCGAGGACGGATGCCGGCAGCACCGCGTCGCTGCGGTGTCCCCAGATGCCGTGGACGACATCGCCCTCGCGCAGCGACGTCACATCCGGCGCGACCTCACAGACCCGGCCCACCTCGGAGTATCCCCAGCCCTGCACCGGATATCTGAAGCTCGGTTCGCCGGGGACGAACAGCCGCCGCCGCGCATCCCACGTCGACGTGAGATACGGGTTCGTCCCGCGATACGCGGTGAGCTCGGTCCCGGCCGAGATGCCGGAGTACAGCGTCTGCACCCGCACGTCGCCGGGCCCGAGAGGCATGGCATCCGTTTCGACGAGCTCCACCAAGCCCGGGGCGGTGAACTGCACGATCTGGGGCACAGCCGCATCCGCGCCGAAGCGCTACCCCTTCTCCGCGCCGGCGGTGAGACCACCGACGAGCAGCCGCTCCGAGGCGAAGAACAGCACGATGATGGGCAGCGTCAGAATCACCGACCCCGCCATCAGCACGGTCGTGGGTACCTCGATGCTGCCCGACAACTGCGAGAGCCCGAGCGACACCGTCCAGGAGTCACGCCGTTCGACGAGGAACAGCAGCGCGAAGAGGAACTCGTTCCAGGCGATCATGAAGATGAACAGCCCGTTCGAGACGATCGCCGGCATGGCGAGGGGCAGGCTGACGCGGCGCATGATCTGCAGCCGGCTGCAGCCGTCGATCGCCGCGGCCTCTTCCAGTGAGACCGGGATCGTGGAGAAGTAATTGCGCAGGGTGTAGATCGACACGGCGACCACCTGGGACACATACACGATGAGCAGCCCCACCAGCGAGCCGCGCAGACCGATCTGCGTGAAGAACACGAACAGCGGGACGGCGAGCAGGATGCTGGGGAAGAAGTACACCGCGAGGAACAATGCCGACACCTGCCGGCGCCCGAAGAACTCCAGGCGGCTGATGGCATAGGCCCCCGGGATGGCCACCAGCAGTGTCAGGGCCACCGTCCCGAGCGCCACGAGGAGCGAGTTGCGCATGAAGACGACGAACCCCTGTCCGCCGTCAGAGACAGGGGCGAGCACCTCCAAGTAGGTGCCGAGGTCGAACTCCTCGATCGAGATCCATAGAGCACCAGGGCTCTGAAGCAGCGAATCCAGCGACCGGAAGCTCAGCAGCACCATGTAGTAGAACGGCACCACGGCAGCGAGCAGGAGCGCCACGATGACGATCGGGCGCAGGATGCCGAACAGCGCGATCTCGAAGCTGTCGCGGTTGAACCCGCTCGATGTGCGGTGTTTGCCGACCGCCGTGGTCATGCTTGCTCCTCCTGCCGGCCGAAGAGCTTCAGGTACAGCCCCACCAGCACCGCGAGGATGGCCGCGAGAAGCAGCGCCTGTGCGGCGGCGGCGCCGATGTCACCTCGCGCCGTCAGGTAGTCGAAGACACGCACCGACACCACTTCGGTGCCGGCACCGCCACCGGTGAGCAGGTAGATGTCATCGAAGTTGTTGAAGGTCCAGATGAACCGCAGCACGCACAAGACGGCGATCGTCGGCAGCAGCTGCGGCAGCAGGATGTGGCGGAAGCGCTGCGTGGGGGTGGCGCCGTCGATGCGGGCGGCCTCGTCGAGGACGTCGGGAACGGCTTGAAGCCTGGCGGTGAGGAAGAGGAAGGCGAAGGGGAACGACCGCCATGCCTCGAAGCAGATCACGGTGATCAGCGCGACGGGCAGGTCCACCTGCCAGCCGAAGATCGACACCGGGAGGGCGCGGTCGGAGAGGAACGCGACCGGTTCACTCCAGCCGAGCACGGTCGTTCCGAACCAGTTGACGATGCCGTACTGCGGATTCAGCGCGGTCGACCACACGAAGGTGGCCGCAACGACCGGCGCGACATAGGGCAGCAGCAGCGAAGCTCGGATCAGTCCGCGCCCCCGGAACGGCGAGCGCAGCGCGAGCGCCGCGACGAGCCCGATGCCGACCGCCAGGGCCGTGCCGCACACCGAATACACCAGGGTCGTCCACAACGCGCCGAGGAATCCTGGCGACGTCAGGACGTTCGCGAAGTTCTCCAGGGTGTATTCGCCGAAGAACCCCGTGCCACGGATGTTGATCAGTCGCACGTTCTGGAAGGCCAGGGCGACGGCCCACAGGATGGGCAGCACCACCGCGACGGTCACGATGATGAGCGTCGGCGACATCAGCAGCAGACCGGCGCGGTTCTCCTCCGCGCTCCGCCGCGACCGACGTCCCCGCCGCGTGCGGGAGGCTCCACCCGGCGTCGTCGGCGCCGGTGGGCGGGGGGCCGCGCCGGTGAGCCCCGGCCCCCCGGCCACCTGCGTCATCGGATCGACTCCGCGACGGCGCGCACCGCCTCTGCGGCGTTCGCTGCGACTGCGGCGGGGTCGTCGCCCTGCGCTACCTGGCTGACAGCCTCGGCGACGGGCAGTTCGCCCTGCAGGGCGCCCAACAGCGTGCCCTGACCTTGAGTGATGCCCCAGCGCGCGAGGTCCTCCGGACCGGCGGCCACGGCTTCGAGCACCTCCGGCGCGTAGAAATCAGACAGCGGCGCCTTCGTGTCGACCCCCGCCGGCAGCGTGCCCCAGAGCTCTGCGTACAGCATCGTCTCGTCGGACGTCCCGGTGCGCACCGGCACCTTTCCCTCCGGCGCGATCGCGATCCACGGTTCGTAGCCGTCGCTCATCATGTACTCGATGAACGCCTGCGCCCCTTCGGTGTCCGCACCCTCGGTGACGGTCCACGACGTGATCTCTCCGAACTGCGCGGGGGAATCGGCATCGGGGCCGGTGATCGCCGTGACGACGCCGGTGTTGGCGGCGAGGAACGACGGATCGTCGACGCACTCCGGGCACGACGGCTTGGCATCCTCACGCAGCCCGGCGAGTTCGTCCAGCACGAAGCTCGACCAGATGAACATGGCGGCATCTCCGGCGAAGTAGGTCGCGCGAGTGGTGTCGACGTCCTGCGCACCCGGCACCGAGTAGTTCGTGACCAGATCGCCGTAGAAGTCCAACGCCGCCACGCAGGCATCCGAGTCGAGCCGGGTCTCGCCCTCGTCATCGACGAGCTCGCATCCGTTGCCGAGTGCGATGTGCTCGAACGTCTGTTCTGTGAACGCGTCGCCGGGGGCCGTCGCGCCGACGAAGCCCGCCATCTCGTCGCTGTCCAGAGCCGCCGCCGCCTCCAGGATCGCGTCGTAGGAATCGGGCGCGTCGAGTCCCGCCGCATCGAAGAGGTCGGTGCGGTAGTAGAGCATCTGCGTCCAGGACTCGCTCGGCACGGCGAGCGCCGTGTCGCCGTCGGACGTCAACTCGAGGGCCTTCTCGGAGAAGGTCGACGGGTCGAGGGCGTCGATGACGGCCGCGACGGCGTCGGTGTCGATCAGCTCGTTGGCCGAGAGCGTCCGCACCTGCGGCAGCGAGATGCCGCCGATGACATCGGGCAGGTCGCCCGCCGCCGCCGCAGAGGTGATGAGCTGGCTGAACTGGTCTTCGCCGACCGACACCACTTCCACCTCGGTGCCGCTGTCCGCCGTGAACGCGTCGACGATCTCCTGGGTGGCGGCGACCCGGTCGGGCAGATCCTCCTGCACCCAGAACGTCAGCGTGCCGTCGTCACCCCCGCCGCCGTCATCACCGCCCGTGGTGCACCCACTGAGGATGAGCACGGCGCAGGCCGCCGAAATCGTGACTGCTGTGGCACGATTCTTCATCGCGCGCCTCCTTGCGCTCAATGCTGCCGGTGGCGCCAGGGCGCCGTAATGCCTAGAAGCTAGGGGTGTAATGTCTAGCTGTCAAGCATAAGTAGGAGGCGCGATGCCGGGACCCGGTGACATCCTCGAGTTGGTGCGCAGCGGCCGCGCCGTCACCCGCGGTGAGATCCTCGACGTGACAGGGCTGTCGCGGATGACGGTGTCGGCGCGCATCGACGCTCTGCGGGACGCCGACCTCGTCATCGAGAACGGCACCGACCGCGTCACCGGCGGCCGCCCCTCGCGACGACTGGAGTTCAACACGTCGCGCGCGTCGCTCATGATCGCGACGGTCGACACGACCCACACCACCGTCGCCCTCACCGATCTCGCCGGTCGCGTGGCCGCCGAGGAACGCGTGGAGGTCGCCGTCGTCGACGGCCCCGATCGCACACTCAACGCCATCGTCGACAGCGCCCGACGCAGCCTCGCCGCGAACCCGGCCGCACCGCCCCTCGGTGGTGTGGGCATCTGCATCCCGGGACCGGTCGATCCCGACAGCGGACGACCCAGCCAACCCCCCATCATGCCGGGATGGGATGCCTACCCGGTCAGCGAGCACCTGAGTGACGCACTGGGCGCGCCGGTGCTCGTCGCGAACGACGCGGATGCCGCGGGCCTCGGCGAGCAGCGCAGCGCTCACCCCGATTCCCGCTCGCTGTGCTTCATCAAGGTCTCGTCCGGTATCGGCACCGGCATCATCCTCGACGGCCGGGTGTATCGCGGCGCCGACGGCGGGGCGGGCGACATCGGGCATGTGAAGCTTGCCGGCCACGACGATGACGTGTGCCAGTGCGGATCGCACGGCTGCCTCGCAGCCGTGGCATCCGGTCGCGCCGTCGCCCGCAAGCTCAGCGCACTCGGTAAGTCGGCGACCTCGGGCTCGGATGTCGGCGCGTACCTCGCCGCCGGCGATCCCGACGCCGCGCGACTCACCCAGGCTGCCGGCCGGGTGATCGGCGAGGTGGTCGCGACGGTGGTCACCCTGCTGAACCCGGCCGAGGTCGTGCTGGGCGGGATGCTCGCGTCGGCGCCGCTGCTGGCCGGCGTGCGGGAGACCCTCTACCCTCGGTCGCTCCCCCGTGCGACCCGGCACCTGGCCATCAGCCAATCCACCCTCGGCGAGCGCGCGGCGATGGTGGGACTCGCGACCCTCGTGGTCGAGAGGGAGTACTCCGCCAGCGCCGTGAACGCCGCGCTGGGGGCGTAGGCCGCCCGGCCGTCCGGCCGTCCGGCCGCGAGATACCTCTCGGAATTCGGCCTCAGCACGGGTACCGGCCGGCGTGGCCGGTTCCGCCCCTCAGCCGGAATTCCGACACCCCGCGCTGGGTGCGAACCCGCCGACGGCGTCGCGCGGCCTCCAGTCACCGACCACCACCGTCGCCGAAACGAGGGGATCCGCCCGGATGCGGACCCCTGAGCCGCAGGCATCCGCATTCCGGCAGATCTCCGCATCTCGGTCGACGGTCTGCGGCCCGGCATCCGGCAGGCGTGCGACGACGCCCCCCGCGCGGCCCCCGCGCGGCGCCCGCGCGGCTCCGGGCCGGCGCGATGACGGCATCCGCTTGCTCCGGACGCGCCCGGCCCCTATACCGCATGACAGCCGCTCCGACCGATGTCCAGACAGCGCATGGGTTCCGTGGCCATAATGGGGCCATGACCGCGCCTCGCATCCTTGTCGTCGACGATGAGCCGAACATCCGCGACCTGCTCATCACGAGCCTGCGCTTCGCAGGTTTCCAGGTGCGTGCCGTGTCCAACGGCGCGCAGACGATCTCCGCCGTCCTCGAGGAGGAGCCCGACCTGATCGTCCTCGACGTGATGCTGCCGGACATGAACGGCTTCAGCGTCACCAAGCGCCTCCGCGGCGCGGGCTACACCGCCCCGATCCTCTTCCTCACCGCCAAGGACGAGACCGAGGACAAGATCACGGGCCTCAACGCCGGCGGCGACGACTACGTCACCAAGCCCTTCAGCCTCGACGAGATCGTCGCGCGCATCCAGGCGATCCTGCGCCGCACGATGCAGGCCGACGAAGACTCGATCATCCGCGCGGGAGAGCTGACGATGGACCAGGACACCCACGACGTGCTCGTCGGCGACGTGTCGATCGATCTCTCCCCCACCGAGTTCAAGCTGCTGCGCTACCTCATGCTCAACCCGAACCGGGTGCTCAGCAAGGCGCAGATCCTCGATCACGTGTGGGAGTACGACTTCAACGGGGATGCCGGCATCGTCGAGAGCTACATCTCGTATCTGCGGCGCAAGATCGACCCGCACTCCTCCGAGCCCCTCATCCAGACCAAGCGCGGTTTCGGCTACATGCTGAAGGCCGGCAAGTCCGCGTGAACCGGTGGCTCTAGCCGCCCACGCGGGCAAGAACGACGCGCTGACCTCGTGGTGGCGCGGCGTCAGCCTGCGCGCCAAGGTCACCGGCGTCACCGTCGCCGTGCTCGCGATCGGTCTCGTCTCCGCGGGCGTCGGCACCCTCGCCTTCCTGCGCAACACCTTGGCCATGAACCTCGACGCCCAGGTGCAGCAGTTGGCCGAGACGGATGCCGTCAGCAGCGTCTTCACCGGCTGGGTCACCGAGTCCGGTGACGACTTCGAGGTGCGATCGGATGCCACGGCGTACTTCGTGGCCGTGTACGGGCCCGACGGGCGCTTCCTCACCAGCGGCGGCGGCAACTCCGCTCCCGAGCCGGAGTTCCCCCAGACGTTCACCCTCGCCCAGGCGACGATCTTCGGCACGTCCACCGTCTTCGACCTCAATGCCCGCGACGGCGGGGCCGGCTACCGGGCGGCGGTCGGAGTCGAGGACACCCCGTCGGGCGTCTTCTACACGCAGCTGGTGGCCCTCCCCACGGCGCCGAACGAACGGTTCCTCGCCGCGTTCCTCGGCATCTACAGCTTCCTGGCCATCATCACCGTCATCGCGAGCGCGTTCCTGGTGCGCTGGATCGTCACCCTCACCTTCCGCAGCCTCGGGCAGGTGGAGGCGACCGCCGATGCCATCGCCGCGGGCGACTTCAGCCTGCGCATGACCGACATCGAGCCGGCGACCACCGAGGTCGGCAGGCTCAAGGCGGCGATCAACGCGATGCTCGGCCGCATCGACGCGGCGCTGTCCGAGCGGGATGCCACGGTGCGGCAGATGCGCCGCTTCATCGGAGATGCCAGCCATGAGCTGCGCACCCCTCTGGTGACCGTGCGCGGGTACGCCGAGCTGTACCGCATGGGCGCCATCTCCGGCGAGGAGCAGATCGACCAGTCGATGGAGCGCATCGAGAAGGAGGCGATCCGCATGGGCGTGCTGGTGGAGGATCTGCTCGCCCTGGCGCGCCTCGACGAGCGCCGCGGGATCACCCTCGCCCCGGTGGATCTGCGCCCGATCGCCCGTGATGCCGCGCTCGACGCCCGCGCGGCCGCGCCGCTGCGCACCGTCATCGTGCGAGACACCACCACCATCAGCGCACCCGTGCCGCTCCCGCAGCCCGCACCCGCGCCCGAGGCCGACGCCCCAGAGCACCCGCCGAGCGAACCCGCCCGCAAGCGCCCCAGCCCCACGACGGCGATCGGCCTGGCCGGCGCGACGCTGTCGCGGTTTCGACGCCGCCCGAAGCAGCAGCCGCCGGCCGAACCGGCGCGGCCGCGCCCGACTCCGCCCCCGGCGGCGCAGCCGCCCGCCCGCCCGCCCGCGGCCCCGATCGTGACCGGCGATGAGGACCGCATCCGCCAGGTGGTGACGAACCTGCTGGGCAACGCGCGCCGGTACAGCCCCGAGGACTCCCCCATCGAGATCAGCGTGGGTGTGGACGCCGCCGCCGGCACAGGCTGGATCGCCGTCAGCGACCACGGCGAGGGCGTTCCGCCGCAGATCCGCGACAAGATCTTCCAGCGGTTCTGGCGCGCAGACACCTCGCGCACCCGCGAGACCGGCGGCTCCGGCCTGGGGCTGTCGATCGTGGCGGCGATCGTGGAGACCCTGCACGGGTCGATCAAGGTCACCGACACCCCCGGCGGCGGAGCGACCTTCACCGTCGCCTTCCCCCTCGTCGGCACCGGCGGCCCCTCAGACACGGCTCCGTCCGAGGCGACGTCACCGGCCCTGAGCACGTCCGACGGCTGACCCCCGGGTCGCTGCGACTTCTCCCCAGGCACGAAGAGGGCCGATCCCTCCCCGATCGGGCTGATGCGGCATCCACGGCCCTGCCGCCGCGCCCTACCGTGGCGGAAACGCTCGAAGGGAGCACACCATGGCCGTCTTCTCCGTCGACAGCGACGCCGTCCTGTCCGCCACCGCCGCCGTCCGCGGCACCGCCGACCGCTTGGCCGGCGAGACCTCCGCCATGCTCGCGCAGCTCACCGCGCTGCAGTCCTCGTGGACCGGCACCGCGGCGCTCGGCTTCCAGTCGGTCATCGACCGGTGGCGGGCGACACAGCGGGAGGTGGAGGCCTCGCTCGCCGACATCAGCGCGGCACTCGGCACCGCCGGGCAGCAGTACGCGCAGACCGAGGCGACGACGGCCGGACTGTTCCGGTGACCCCCGCCGGAACGGCGAAGGGCCCCTCCGTGGGGAGGGGCCCTTCGTTCATCGGGTTCTGATCAGATCAGAAGTCCATGCCACCCGTCGGGTCGCCGGCCGGAGCCGCGGCCTTCTCGGGCTTGTCGGCGACGACGGCCTCGGTCGTGAGGAACAGACCGGCGATGGATGCCGCGTTCTGCAGAGCCGAGCGCGTCACCTTGGCCGGGTCGATGATGCCCTGTGCGAACAGGTCACCGTACTCGCCGGTCGCGGCGTTGAGGCCGTGGCCGAGCGGCAGCTCGGCGACCTTGTTGGCGACGACGCCGGGCTCCATGCCCGCGTTGAGGGCGATCTGCTTCAGCGGCGCCTGGATCGCGACGCGAACGATGTTCGCACCGGTCGCCTCGTCACCGGTCAGCTCGAGGGCGTCGAGCGCCTTCTTGCCGGCCTGGATGAGCGCGACGCCGCCACCGGCGACGACACCCTCTTCGACGGCGGCCTTCGCGTTGCGAACGGCGTCCTCGATGCGGTGCTTGCGCTCCTTCAGCTCGACCTCGGTGGCCGCACCCGCCTTGATGACGGCCACGCCGCCGGCGAGCTTGGCGAGACGCTCCTGGAGCTTCTCGCGGTCGTAGTCGCTGTCGGTGTTCTCGATCTCGCGGCGGATCTGGGTCACGCGACCCTCGATCTGAGCCGAGTCGCCCGCACCTTCGACGATGGTCGTCTCGTCCTTGGTGATGATGACCTTGCGCGCGCGGCCGAGCAGGTCGACCGTGGCGTTCTCGAGCTTGAGGCCGACCTCTTCGGTGATGACCTGGCCGCCGGTGAGGATCGCGATGTCCTGCAGCTGCGCCTTGCGACGGTCGCCGAAGCCGGGGGCCTTGACGGCGACCGACTTGAAGATGCCGCGGATCTTGTTGAGCACCAGCGTCGCGAGAGCCTCGCCCTCGACGTCCTCGGCGATGATGAGGAGCTCCTTGCCCTCCTGGATCACCTTGTCGACGATGGGCAGAAGGTCCTTGATGTTCGAGATCTTCTGGTTCGCGATGAGGATGTACGGGTCCTCGAAGACAGCCTCCTGGCGCTCCGGGTCCGTGACGAAGTAGGGGTTGATGTAGCCCTTGTCGAAGCGCATGCCCTCGGTGAGCTCGAGCTCGGTGCCGAAGGTGTTGGACTCCTCGACGGTGACCACACCCTCCTTGCCGACCTTGTCGATCGCCTCGGCGATGAGCTCGCCGATGGAGGCGTCAGCGGCCGAGATCGACGCGGTGGCAGCGATCTGCTCCTTCGACTCGACCTCCTTGGCCGACGACAGCAGCTCGGCGGTGATGGCCTCGACGGCCTTCTCGATGCCGCGCTTGAGCGAGATCGGGTCGGCGCCGGCTGCGACGTTGCGCAGGCCCTCGCGGACGAGCGCCTGGGCGAGGACAGTGGCGGTGGTGGTGCCGTCACCGGCGACGTCGTCGGTCTTCTTGGCGACCTCCTTCACCAGCTCCGCACCGATCTTCTCGAACGGGTCGTCGAGCTCGATCTCCTTGGCGATCGAGACGCCGTCGTTCGTGATCGTGGGGGCGCCCCACTTCTTTTCGAGCACGACGTTGCGACCGCGCGGGCCGAGCGTCACCTTGACGGCGTCGGCGAGGATGTTCAGGCCGCGCTCGAGACCACGACGGGCCTCTTCGTCGAAAGCGATGATCTTTGCCATGTGTGTGTTCGTCCCTCCCGGACGTCGGAATGTCTTTAGCACTCAACAGGAGTGAGTGCTAAGCCATTCTGGCACTCGCCCCTGGGGAGTGCAAGCCACGCCGGGCGCGTCGGGACACACGTCGACACACGTCGAGAGGGTCGGATGCCGCGGCCACGCGAGGCGCCGGCATCCGCGGACGCCTCAGAGCGGCCGAACAGCCTCCGCCTGCGGGCCCTTCGCGCCGGTGCCGAGGGTGAACTCGACCTGCTGGCCCTCTTCGAGCACGCGGAAGCCGCTCATCTCGATGCTCGAGTAGTGAACGAAGACGTCCTGGCCGTCGGCGACGGTGATGAACCCGAAGCCCTTCTCAGCGTTGAACCATTTGACGGTGCCCTGGGCCATGTGAATCTCCTGTTGCTGGATGTGACGACGCCAGCGTAGCCAGCGGCCGCCTCGCGTCACGGCCGCAGCGGGCACTGTTGACGCGGGCGCCCCGAAGTCTTCACATCGGCGAAACACAGCACGCCGGAGGTGGCGCTCGGTGCGGCTCAGGGAGCAGGCGTGTCCATGCCGGACCCGATGCGGTCCACGCCGAGCACGACCGCCAGCTGCCGCGATTCAGGGTCGTCGACCGGCTGATACACGTCGCTCTGCACGACCTCGGCGCCGCCGATGACCTCGGCGAGGGCGAGGGCCGCGGCCTCATCGGTGGCGAAGGGGTAGTACACCGTGGTGGTGGCGAAGTCCCGCGACCCGGCATCGCCGGCCAGCACGAGATCCGGCGACCAGCCGGCAGCGACGATCTGGTCGCGGGCGCGCGTGGCCAGTCCGGCTTCGGGCGTGGCGTTGAGCACGAGCACGTTGTACTCGGTGTCGAGCTCCGGGGTCACCACGGGCGCCGGGACGGCCGTCGGCGCGACCTCGGGATCGAGGCTCACGCGGCCCGTGAGCACCAGCGTGCCGAAGATGCCGACGGCGACCAGCACGACTGTTGCGACGGCGGCCCACAGCAGCACGACCCAGCCTCGCATGCGCGGATTCTCCGCGCGGTGCGCGCCCACACGACCGCTGCCAGGGGGCAGCTGATCGAAGCGATCCTTCGGGTAGGTCGTTCTCGGCACTGTGAAATGCTACCTGGCCACGCGCGGGCTCATCGCGACGCGGGCTCGGCGGGCCTGCTCCCGCGCGTCCCGGATGCGCCGCAGCCGCGACACCATCATCGGGTCGTACTCCAGCGCTTCGGGGGTGTCGATCAGCCGGCCCAGCAGCTGGTAGTACCGCGCCGGCGACAATCCCAGGTGGGCGTGGATCGCCTCTTCCTTGCGCGGACCGTGACGCGACCAGCCCGATTCGAAGTCGAGGATCGCGCGATCGCGGGGGGTCAGCGGCACCCTTCCACGCTAACGCGGCCGGGCGGCATCCTCTGCGCGCCACTCCACGTACGAGCCGAGCGGATCGACGGCGGCGAGCACCTCGCCGTCGAGGGCGAGGGCGAAGCCGCCTGGCCAGGTCTGCGGGTCGACCGGCTGCGTCCACCCGTCGTGCAGGGTCGGGGCGTCGAGGGTGATCCAGCGGCCGGCGGCACGCGCGGCGTCGATCATCGCCCGCCGCCCGGCCCACGGCACGAAGGCGAGCACGCCGGGCGTGGTGACGACGAGCGTGGCATCCGCCGGCGCCTGCCGCGCCACCTCGGCGATGAGCGCGGCCCCGTCGCCGGCGACGAGCAGGGGCGGGTCGGATGCCGCGATGCGCAGGGCCTGGCGCACGCGCTCGGCCCGCCCGGTCTCCCCCGGCCACACCAGACCGGTGAGCCACGCCTCGGTGTCGGGCAGGGCGGGGTCCAGTGGCGCGAGGTCGATACCCGCCCGCCACACCACCTCGGGCAGACGCAGCGGCGGCACGGCCTCGCCCCGCAGGTCGCTCTCGAGGGTGACCGCAGACGGACCGTCGGGCGGATCGAGCGCGATGACCTCGCCGTCGGGGCGGCGGTACCGGTACGAGTAGCGGTCGGGGTAGAGGCACAGTCCGGCGCTGGCGCCGACCTCGAGCAGCGCGATCGGGCCGGGCACGAGCGCGAGGGCCGGCAGAAGCGCCGCACAGCGCAGCGGCTCATTGGTCTGCACGCTGCGCCGACCGCATTCGGTCACGACGGCATCGGCGTGCTGGGCCAGCCACGACGCCCACGAGGGGTAATCGGTCTCGGGCGCGCCGAGCAGCCGGGTGACGGCGAAGACGAGGGGCGGCTGGCGCCGCTCGGGAGGGATGCGCGCGAGCAGCTGCTGCACGGATCCGTCCGTGGCCACGCCCTGCGCCCAGGCGCGGTAGAGCTCGGAGCGGCCGGGCGCCTCGTCGCGGGCGAAGCGGGCGTAGCGTTCGCGCACCGCTCCGGCGGCATCCTCGGGAATCGTCACCCTCTCATTGTGCGCAGACGGAACACGCTGCCCTGCCGTCGGGTTGAATGGAGTGACGAAGGAGAGACATGACTTACGCGGTGAACAAGAGCGAAGACGAGTGGCGCCAGGAGCTGGGAGCCGAGCAGTACGCGGTGCTGCGCCAGGCGGCCACCGAGCGCCCGTGGACCGGCGAACTGCTGGATGAGAGCCGGGCCGGCCTGTACGCGTGTGCCGCGTGCGGCGCGGAGCTGTTCCAGAGCGGGACCAAGTTCGACTCGCACTGCGGGTGGCCGAGCTTCTACGAGTCGGTGCGCCCCGAAGCGGTGCAGCTGATCGACGACACCAGCCACGGCATGGTGCGCACCGAGGTGCGCTGCGCGAACTGCGGCTCGCACCTGGGGCACGTGTTCCCCGACGGATTCGGCACGCCCACCGGCGACCGCTACTGCATGAACTCCGTCGCCCTGCAGTTCACGCCGGAACAGCCCGAGTGAGCGCCCTCGACGCGATGCGGCGGCGCCGCTCGCTGTCGAAGGTGACCGACGACGCCCCCACGCACGAGCAGCTGCTCGAGCTGGTGGCGGCGGCGGGGCGGGTGGCCGACCATTCCGAGCTGAAGCCGTGGCGGCTCATCGAGCTGCGCGGCGACGATCGCCTCACCCTCGGCCGCGCCATCAACAAGGCCGAGGGCGAGAAGGGTGCGTCGTCGAAGCCGCTGCGTGCACCGCTGCTGATCGCGGTGGTCGCCAGCCCGCGCAAGAGCGAGAAGGTGCCGTACTGGGAGCAGGAGGCGGTGGCATCCGGTGTCGCCCATGCGCTGAGCCTGCTGCTGGACGAGGCCGGGTGGGGCGTCATCTGGCGCACCGGTCACTACACCCGCGCCAAGGCCGTGGCGAAGGCGCACGGGCTGAAGAAGCACGAGCGGCTTCTCGGCTGGCTCTACGTCGGTGGCAGGCCCGAACGCTCCCGCGACGCCCGCGAGAAGGTCATCGACGCCGAGCGGTTCGTGAGCAGGATGCCGGCTCCGAAGAAGCCGCTCTCGTAGCCTTCAGCGGGCGCGGCGTCGGCGCCACGGCACCGCCGCGACCACGACCGACGCGAGGGCGACGGTCGCCATGGTCAGTGCCGTGCCGACGCTCGGGCCCGCCGGAGCCGGCCACACGAGGTCGAGCGCGACGGATGCCGCCAGCTGCCCGGCCACCGAGGCGAGGCCCAGCAGCAGCACGCCGGTGTGGACCACCAGCGCGGCCGACAGGAAGATGTAGACGACTCCGAGCGCTCCGCCGACATAGAGCCAGAGCTCGGTCGGCAGCGCCGCGGGCGGACCGGTCACGGCGACGCCCACGCCGGCGGCGACGAGCAGGCACAGCGATCCGCCGATGAAGTTCACGAGCGTGGCGGTCAAGGGAGTCCCGACGCGCTGGCGCAGCCGCCCGTTGGTGGCCTGCTGCCACGCGATGCCGACGCCGGCGGCGAACGGCAGCAGCAGCATCCACATCGGGGCGTCGACCCGACCGCCCGTGAGCGCGATCGCGACCGCAGCCAGCGCGAGCACGCCGCCGAGCACCCGCCCGGTGGTGACGGCGACGACTCCGGAAGGCCCGTAGCCGAGGCGGTCGAGCACGAGACCGCAGACGGTCTGGCCCGCGACGATGCCGACGGTGAACAGGGCCACGCCGATCAGTCCGACGGCGAGGCCCTGTGTCGCGACCGTCAGGGCGCCGGCCGCACCGCCGCACAGCATCCAGAAGGGGATGCGCCGCTCGCGCACGCCGGATGCCAGTCGGCCGAATCCGCGGCGGCCGGCCGGAAGCGCCAGCGACGCGACGGTGAGGATCAGCAGGCCGGAGCCGAAGGAGATGAAGGCGGCGACGAGTCCGTCTTGCAGCCGCACGCCCAGCTGGCCGTTCACCCGCGCCTGCACCGCCGTCATCACACCGATGAGTGCGGCGCCGCCCAACGCCACCCAGACGGGCAGGCGACGGGACTCAGTGGGCACTCGCGGCAGTCTACTGGCGGGGGGATGCCGGCTCGTCACGCCGTCTCCCGCACGACGACCCGCGACGGGTTGTGGTGCCACTGCCCGGGATCCAGCCCCAGCGCGACGCGCGCCGCGCGCCTGCCGTAACTCTCCGCGTCGATGCGGAAGGTGGTCAGGGCGGGCCGCCACAGCCGCGCGAGCTTTCCCTCGTCGAATCCGATGACCGCGAGGTCTGTCGGCGCCTGCAGACCGGTCGCGGCCATCGCGGCGAGCACCGCGATCGCGACGTCGTCGTCGTAGGCGGCGACCGCCGTCACCGCCGTATGCCGGGCGAGCCGGTCGACCTCGCGACACCACGCGTCGTGGTCGTCGTCGACGTCGAGGCGCACGACCGACAGGTCGAGGCCCAGGGTGCGGGCCGCGCGCCTCGCCTGCGCCTCGCGCACGCGGGTGAGTTCGGTGGCCGGAGTGAGCGAGGCGAAGGCGATGCGGCGGTGCCCACGGTCGGCCAGATAGCGCAGCTGCTGGCTGGACTGGAAGGCGAACCCCACATGGGCGCCACCCCGCTCACCCGAGACGCGGTCGTCCTCGATGCTGTCCGACATGAGCGAGGCGAGATCGAGGACCGCCCGGGGAGCGACCGCGTCGAGCACCTCGCGCGGCACGGCACCCCCGGCCGACTCGGTCGGGGTGGTGACGATGAGCGCATGACCGAGCGAGCGGAGCTCATCGGCCATCCCCCGGATGAATCCGTTGAGGCTCTCCCCGATGACGACGGGGCCGGTGTTGAAGATGACGACCCGCGCCGTCCCCTCCCGCAGGGTGCGCGCCACGGCGTGCGGCAGGTATCCGAGCGTCGTCGCGGCCTCGCGCACCCGCTCGCGGGTGGTCTCGCGGATGGTCTGGCCCGGCGTCTCGTTGAGCACGTAGCTCACCGTCGCCGTGGAGACGCCCGCCTCGCGCGCGACGTCACGGATGGTCGGCCGGCGCTCATCCCGCATGCGCAGAAGTTATCACTTAACCGATTAAGTGCCTAGCCTGAAATCGGGTGCGCCTCCGGCGCGCCGCCAAGACAGAAGGAGCATCAGATGAAGGCATGGCAGTACGAGGGCGGCCGCAAGCCGATCGCGCTCAACGAGGTTCCCGAGGCGACGGCAGGACCCGGCGAAGTCGTCATCGACGTCAAGGCGGCGGGGCTGTGCCACAGCGACATCATGTACATGGAGATGGGCGAGGCCGTCATGCCGTTCCTGCCGATGACGCAGGGCCATGAGAACGCCGGCGTCATCAGCGCCATCGGCGAAGGCGTCACCGGCTGGAGCGTCGGCGACGTCGTCGGCGTGTGCTCGTCCGGTGTGCGTCCGCCGCTGGGCATGTTCGCCCACGGGGGCTTCGCCGACCAGCTCGTCGCGACCGCCGCCGACCTCGCTCGCGTGCCCGAAGGCCTCGACCTGTCGCTCGCCGCACTCGCCACCGACGCCGGCATGACCTCGTATCACGCGATGATGAAGACCGGCGGGGCGAAGGCCGGCATGAAGGTGGGCGTCATCGGCTACGGCGGACTCGGGCAGATCGGCACGCGCGCCGCGGTGCTCGCCGGCGCCGAAGTGCACGTCGCCGAGGTGAAGGAAGACGTGTGGCCGCTCGCGCTGGCCGCCGGTGTCACCGCCGTCGTGAAGGATGCCGACGAGTGGGCGCGACAGGGCTTCGACCTCGTCGTGGACTACGCCGGGTTCGACACCACCGCCAAGGCACTCGCAGCCGTGCGCCGTGGCGGCACGGCCGTGCAGGTGGGGCTGGGCAAGCCGACCTTCACCGTGCCCACCAACGCGATCCTCGGCAAGAACCTGCTCGGGTCGCTGGGCGGCAGCGTGACCGACATCGAGGAGGTCTTCGCGCTCCTGCTGTCGAAGGAGATCGAGCCGGTCTACAGCGAGATCGCGTTCGACGAGATCGGCGCGGGCCTCGAGCGGCTCAAGAACAACCAGGTCACCGGGCGCCTCGTCGCCCGCTTCGGGGACTGATAGCGGGTGCGGCGGGGGCGTGAGCCCTCGCCGCACTCCCCTCATCCGGCGCCCTTCCTTCACCCGGCGAGCACGCGGTGCACGGACGCGACGGCGCTGGAGCCCTCTCCCACGGCAGCGGCGACCCGCTTCATCGACCCGCGGCGCACGTCGCCGGCGGCGAAGACCCGTGGAATCGATGTCTCGAACGGCAGCGGCTCCCGCCCGAGCGGGCCCCAGATCCGGCGCGCCGGCGACGTGACGTCCGTCCCCGTGCGGATGAACCCCGCCTCGTCGCGGGCGATGCGCGGCAGCCACGCCGTGGCCGGGTCGGCTCCGATGAAGCAGAAGACCCCGCGCGCGACGACGTCGCCGACGGTGTCGATCTGCACGGCCTCCAGCGATTCCTCCCCCTCGAGCCCGACCAGGTGCGAGCGGGTGTGCACCTGGATGCGGGGGTCCTCGGCGATGCGCTCGACGAGGTACGACGACATCCGCGCGCCGAGGTCGTCGCCCCGCACCACGAGGTGCACCGGCGACCCGCTGGATGCCAGATACAGCGCCGCCTGTCCCGCCGAGTTCGCGCCACCCACCACGACCACCGGCGACCCGGCGACCTGTTTGAGCTCGAGCGGCGTGGCCGCGTAGTGGATGGCGCTGCGCTCGAAGTCCTCCCACCGGTCCAGGTGCAGCCGCCGGTACGCCGCGCCGGAGGTCACGATGGCCGCCCGCCCGTCGATCGCGCGGCCGTCGGCCAGCTCCACCCGCACACCGGTCGCGGTGGGGGTGAGCCCGACCGCCTCGCAGGGCGCGCACACGCGGACGCCGAACTTGATCGCCTGCAACGATGCCTGTCCGATGAGGTCGCCGCCGCTCACACAGAACGGGAACCCCAGGAAGTTCTCGATGCGGGCGGTGGACGCGGCCTGCCCGCCGGGGCGACGGATTCCAGCAGCACGGTGCTGAGCCCCTCGGAGGCGGCGTAGATCGCGGCGGCGAGGCCTGCCGGCCCTCCCCCGATCACCACCACGTCGGCGTCGCCCTCCTGCGTGGGCTCGTAGCTGAGGCCGAGCTGGTCGGCGACGAGGCCGGGCGTCGCCCGCACGAGCGGCTCGCCCTGGATGAACGCGATCGGCAGGTCGTCGGCGGAGTAGGTGTGCGCGGGATGGGTGACCGCCTCCCCCGGCGGCAGGGCGACGGCGGCGTGCACGAGATCCAGCCGTTCGGCGAACCGCCGCAGCGCCAGGAAGTCCGCCGAGCTCTCGGTGCCGACGAACTTCAGCGTCATGGCCGCGGGCCCCCGCCGCAGCGATTCCCGCCGCGCCCACAGGGCGTGCAGGATCACGTCGCCCAGGTCGTCGTCCTCGGTCAGCAGCCGGCGCAGATTGCCGCGCGACAGCCGGCGCATGCGGCCGGGCCGGTGGCGCGCGCCGAGAGGAACGCGCGCTGGCCGTTGAGCAGGCCCAGTTCACCCGCGAAGGAGCGCGGCCCGACGACGGTGATCACCGCCTCGTCGACCCACGCCAGCGCGTCGCGCACGATCTCGAGCTCCCCGGTCTCGACGCATGGCGCGCACCTTGTCTGCGATGGAGTCCGTGCGAGGGCGCGGGGAACGCGTGCGCCGCTCCTCAGAACTCACAGGGATGGTGGAATGTCCGCTCACCAGACCTCCGCTCGGGTCGTGCCAGCAGACAACCACCGTTGGGGTGCCGGATCAAGAACGTGCGCCGCGATCATGCGCCGGTGACCCGGCTACCCCTCGCGCGTGACTATCGTCGGGGCATGACTTCTCTGCGCGTCCTCTTTCTCGGCGGCACCGGCACCATCAGCACCGCGTGCGTGCGGGCGGCCGTCGCGGCCGGTCACCACGTCACCGTGTTCAACCGCGGCAACCGCGATCGCGACCTGCCCGAGCAGGTGCAGCACGTCACCGGCGATGTGCGCAACGCCGACGACATCCGCGCTGCGGTCGGCGACGGCGTCGACGTCGTCGCCGACTTCCTCTCCTTCGTCCCCGAGCACGTCGAAACGGTGCTCGCCGCCGCCGAGGGCCGCACCCGGCAGTACATCTACATCAGCTCGGCATCCGCTTACGAGAAGCCCCCGCGCTACCTGCCGGTGACGGAGTCGACGCCGCTGCGCAACCCGTTCTGGCAGTACTCCCGCGACAAGATCGCCTGCGAGGACCTGCTGGTCGCGGCCCATCGCGAGCGGGCGCTGCCGGTGACGATCGTGCGCCCGTCGCACACCTACGACGAGACCATGATCCCGACGACGGGCGGCTGGACCGACATCGCGCGCCTGCGCGCCGGCAAGCCGGTCGTCATCCACGGCGACGGCACGAGCCTGTGGACGATCACCCACTCCGACGACTTCGCCGTCGCCTTCACCGGGCTGCTCGGCAACCCGGCCGCCGTGGGCGACGCCTTCACCATCACCGGCACCCACGCCCCGACCTGGAACCAGATCTACGGCTGGCTGGCGGATGCCGCCGGCGTCACCGACCCGCGCTTCGTGCACGTCGCCAGCGACACGATCGCCGCCGCCCTCCCCGACGTCGGGCCGTCCCTCGTCGGAGACAAGGCGCACTCGATGGTCTTCGACAATGCCAAGGTCACCCGACTCGCCCCCGACTTCCGCACGACCGTGACGTTCGACGAGGGAGCACGCCGCATCCTCGCGTTCTACGACGCGCACCCCGACCGTCAGCGTGTCGACGAGAAGCTGGATGCCGCCTTCGACGCGCTCGTCGCCCACGCCGACGGCGTCGCCACGGCCGACTGAGGGCCGGGCGTGGCCCCGCGCCGGGCCGGCGCCGCGCCGGACCCGCCCCCGCGCCGGGGCCGCTCGCCGGCGCCGCTCGCCCGCGCCGCTCGAGTGTCACGAATGGTGGATGCCCGCCACTGCAACCCGCCGTTCGCGACACCGGAGATGCGCGCTGCCGCACCCGCGCCGCTCGAGTGTCACGAATCGTGGATGCGCGCGGCGGGAACACGCCTTTCGCGACACCGGAGCGGCGCGCCGCTCGCCCGCGCTGCCGCCGCCCGCGCCGCTCGAGTGTCACGAATGGTCGATGCCCGCCACTGCAACCCGCCTTTCGCGACACCGGAGCTGCGCGAACGGCGCAGCGTCAGCGTGCCGCGGCTTGCCGCACCTGGGCGACGATGTCGGCCGGCGAGCCACGCCACGGGGTGCCGTGGCCGGGCAGCACCCAGTCGGCATCCAGCGCGGCGAGCCGGTCGAGCGATGCCAGCGCGCGCTCGGGCTCGTCTGTGAAGGGCGCCGGCTGAGCGCCGGTCCGGCCGGTGAGCACGTGCCTCGTCGTCAGCGCGTCGCCGACGAACACCGCACCGACCTCGGGGACGTGCACGACGATGCTTCCCGGCGAGTGCCCTGGCATCCCGATGACGCGCGGTGAGCCCGGCAGGTCGAGGACAGCGCCGTCGGACACCGGGACGACCTCGGTGAGATAGCGGGTGCGCATGCCGTTCTTCCGCAGCGCGTAGGCGAAGAACCCGGCCAGCGCCCCGAGCCGCAGCGGCCCCATCGGCGTCTTCGGCTTGTCACCGCCGCGGGCGCGATCGGCGTCGTCGGCGTGCACGTAGACGGGGATGCCGAGCTCACGGCGCAAGCGCTCGGCGAAACCGATGTGGTCGCTGTCACCATGCGTGAGCACGATGCCCTTGATGTCCGACATCGGACGGCCGAGGGCGGCGAGCTCGGCGCGCAGGTCGTTCCAGTGCCCGGGCAGCCCCGCGTCGACGAGCGTGATCCCGTCCGGCGCGGTGATCAGGTAGGCGGCGACGATGTCGTTGCCGATGCGGTGGAGGTTGGGGGCGAGTCGCACGAGGACTCCTTCTTTGAGAGGTAGGCTATTCTTCGTAGCCATCATAACTTAGACCCGTAGCCATCGCCGGAGGACGCCGCATGCCCGCTCCTGAACGTACGACCCTCCCCGCCATCGTCGCGGCCGCGCGCGACCTGTTGGAAGAGGGCGGCACGGCCCGGGTCAGCATGCAGGCGGTCGCCGAGCGGGTGGGCGTGCGGGCGCCGTCGCTCTACAAGCGGGTGCGGGACCGCGACGCGCTGATGCGCCTCGTCGTCGAGGCGACCGTGGCGGACCTGGGCTCGCACCTCGCGGCATCCGATGGCACGCTCGCCGGCTTGGCGCGCGCGTATCGCGCCTTCGGGCACGCGCGCCCCGAGGCGTTCCGCCTCATGTACGCGTCGTCGCCGGATCAGCTCTCGCTCGAGCGGGCCAGCGAGCCTGTGCTGCGGGCGGCGCACGCGGCCGTCGGCGACGAGCGGGCGCTCGACGCCGCGCGGCTGCTGACGGCGTGGGCCACCGGCTTCGTCAGCATGGAGCTCGCCGGAGCCTTCCGGCTCGGCGGCGACATCGACGCCGCCTTCGACTATGGGCTGGACCGGCTGGACGCCGCGCTGCGCGCGTGACCTGCACCGTCCCACCGCACTGCCGGTAGGATGGATGCGGGGAGTCGGGAAGCCTGGTCGACACACACCATCGTCGACCCTTCCGGAGGACTCCCCCGTGGCCGCACCCGCCAAGACCCCCTCGACGCTGCGTGCACCCCGCTGGCCCGGCTACGCGGAAGCACAGCGCGTCTCCGCCATCCTGCGGAAAGAAGCCGTCGGCGGCGCGCTCCTCGTGGTGGCGGCCGTCGTCGCGATCGTCTGGGCCAACTCGCCCGCTGCCGACGTGTACTTCGCACTGCGTGACTTCCGCATCGGATACGAGCCGTGGCACCTCGAGCTGAGCCTGGGCGCGTGGGCCGCCGACGGACTGCTCGCCATCTTCTTCTTCCTCGTCGGCCTGGAGCTGAAGCGGGAGATCGTCAGCGGAGACCTGCGCCGGTTCCGCACGGCGATCGTCCCGGTCACGGCGGCGCTGGGCGGAGTGGCCGTCCCCGCGCTGATCTACGTGCTGATCACGCGGGGGCAGGAGGGCCTGGCGCAAGGCTGGGCCATTCCCACGGCGACCGATATCGCTTTCGCCGTCGCCGTGCTGGCGCTGGTCGGCTCGCACCTGCCGAGCCCGCTGCGCATCTTCCTCCTCACCCTCGCCGTCGTCGACGACCTGATCGCCATCGGCATCATCGCCGTCTTCTACACCGAGCAGATCCAGGTCGTTCCGCTGCTCATCGCGGTCGCCATCATCGCCGTCTACGGCGTGATCGCGCAGCGCTACCGCACCCTGTTCCTCGGTCGCCCCTTCGCGGCCTGGGCGGTGCTCCTCCCGATCGGCTTCGCCGCCTGGGCGTTCCTCCACGCATCCGGCGTGCACGCCACCATCGCCGGCGTCGCGCTCGCCTTCACCGTCCCGGTCAAGGCGGCGCGCACCCTGCCTATCCAGGGTCAGCCCCAGGATCTCGCGGGCGAGTTCGAGCATCGCTTCCGGCCGCTGTCCGCGGGCTTCGCGGTCCCCGTGTTCGCGTTCTTCGCCGCCGGTGTCGCCGTCGGCGGCACCGAGGGGATCGTCCGCGCCGCCACGGACCCCGTCGCGATCGGCATCGTGGCGGGCCTGGTGCTCGGCAAGCCCATCGGCATCCTGCTCTCCGTGCGGCTGCTCACCCTCGTGACGCGGGTGCGACTCGACCCGGCCCTGCGCTGGGTGGACATGCTCGGCGTCGCCCTCCTCGCCGGCATCGGGTTCACGGTCTCCCTCCTGATCGCAGAGCTCAGCTTTCCCGTCGGCTCCACGGCGGGCGACGACGCGAAGATCGCCATCATGATCGCGTCGGTCCTGGCATCGCTGATCGCCGCCGCCATCCTGCTGGTCCGTAACCGCCGCTATCGTCAGATCGCGGCCGCAGAGCAAGTCGACGCCGACGGCGACGGCATCCCCGACGTGTACCAGGACGCGCCTCCGACCCCGGACGCCGAAAGGGAGTAAGGTCTCCGAGCAACGCAGGGTGAGCCGGGAAGTCTGGTCGGCAACGGTCCTCGACCGTTTCTTTGATAGAAGGCGCACCCATGAGCCACCACACCCTGCTCCTCGGAGACACCGAGACGCCGCTCGCCCGCGGCATGACAGCGCTCGACACCGCCCGGCGCTCGTCCGGCGCCGCCGCCCTCTCAGCGCCCCGTGCCGTGCTCGCGTTCGCGGATCTACGCGACGATACGCGACGGTCCGGACCCGAGCGTCTCCGCACATTGGCGGCGCTCTCCCTCACGGCAGCGGCCCGACAGCCCTCGGTGCGGCATCTCATCTTCGCCGTGATGCTCGCGCCGCGCCATGCGGGTCGATTCGACCGCATCGCATCCGCGCTCGGGGCACGCCTGCACTCCGACCTCGAACGGGACAGAGGGCGGGACGTCGAAGTCACGTTCCTCGACGTGAGCGACTGCACCGACGTGCCGGGCCTGACCGAGCGCCTCCTCGACCGCTGCGATGACCCCGCCGGACTGCACGGGGTCGTCGTGCTCGACTGGGCCGACATCCGGGAACGCTCGATCGCCTACGCGGCGCGCACCGAGTACCTGTAGTCGTCGGAGAGGATGCCGAGCGTGGCGCCGCCACGACGCCCGCAGCCAGGGCGTGCCATGACCACCTCGACGCAGGCCCGGATGCCCGCACCGGCCACCTTCCATCGCCCCCGCTTCCCCGGCATGGCGCCGCACCGGGAGTCATCGGCGGGTCACACGGGACCCGCGTCCGGCTCCGCACCCGGCGCCGCGCCCCGCCTGCGCGCAAGCGCCTGGGCCGACGGGTCGGGAATGTAGGCGAGCTCCTGGATGGCGCGGGTCACCGCCTCCCACACCGCGAAGCTCACGCGCGGATCGTGATTGATCACACGCGAAACGGTCGATCGCGACACGTGGGCTGCCGTCGCGACATCCTCGATCGTGGGTGCTCTTTCGCCGCTCATCGATTGACCTCCAAGACGTGGCGTACCCCTTGTACGTCGAATCATGAGCAGGGGCATCGACATTCCGCACGCGAAGAATCCCCGCAGGCTGTGATCGGCGTCATCACGGCTGCGGTTCGGCCGGGCGACGCCGCACTACGCTCCCGAGACTTTGTCGCGCTGGGCGATGGCCAGGGCGTCGCGCAGCTGAGCCCGGCTGGTGACCCCGAGTTTCGGGAAGACCCTGTAGAGGTGGCCGCCGATCGTGCGCGGGGAAAGATGCAGTCGGAGACCGATCTCCTTGTTGGACAGCCCGCCTGCGGCGAGCTCCGCGATTCGCCATTCCTGCTCGGTGAGGTCGGCGATGCCCATCGCCGCTCCGCGCCGACATGCGCGGAGTTCACTCTGCACCCGGCCCATCCAGGCGCCGGACTGCACCGCCTTGAATTCCACCTCGACACGAAGCAGCTGGCGGCGAGCGTCGGCGATTCGGTTCCGCTTCCTCAGCCTTTCGGCGTAGACGAGGCGCAGCCGAGCAGATTCGTACACATACGGAAGCGTCTGGGCGCGGGCGAGGAGGTCTTCCGCGGGTGTCAACGTGGTGCGCGCAGCGATCGCGGCGTCGCAGGCCGCCAGCACGAAGGCCGCCCGCTCCGATTGATGTGGGCGCAAGCTCCCCCGGGCCCACTCGACACGGGCGACCGCCTCCTCGTATTGGTGGAGCAAGAGCGCGTAGTCGACGAAGTCGAAAAGCTCCACAGGGCCGCACGGGCCGACGATGAGATCGAGGATGTCTGGTTCCCGGGTGGACAGCAAAGCCAGGGCGTGCTCATAGTTCCCCTGCGGCCCCTCGATCATGACGTTGACCGAGTCCAGCACCAGCCGAAGCCGATATGCGCGACGCAGCACCGGCTCGGAGCGGATACGATCCAGGCGCTCGCGCGCCGCAGCGCGTTCTCCGCGGAAGGCCTCGAACAATGCCGCTAGCGTCTCGGCGTTGAGCCGCATCAGCGGTGCGGGCACGATTCGCGTCGTGTCCAAAGCGATCTCCACTTCCGACTCGAGCACGGCCCAGTGGTGGTCGTGTGCGAGCATCACCGAACCCCACGTCGCAGCGACTGCCCGGACGAGCCGGTTCGCCGCACGCGTCCCCAGGGCGGGAAGGGAAGAGAATCCCAGGCGCATATCGCGGAATGCGTCAAGGAGCGAGGAGATGCACCCGACCAGCTGCGACCATCCCCGCCCGTCGGCCACAGGCGGATCCAGGTGCGGCTCGAATGCCGTGTCCGGTGCGCCGATCGTGTGCACGATGGCCGCGATCGCCGGGTGCGCGGGGCCAGGCGCCTCGGAGAACGCGCGGACGAACCCTTCCCAGGCGGTCGGCTCGCCGTCGATGATGCTGGCCAGCGCGTAGACGGCGAGGGCTTGTCCGGCTGCGTCCGCTGTGAGCCCGGGCTCTTGCAGGCGGGCCAGCACCGTGGCCCGCGCGGCGACGGTGTTGCTGTCGCAGACCGCTTGTCTCAGCGCTCTGGCCGGCGCGCTTTCGCGGAGGAGCACCCCGCTGTCGCTGGGGGTGAAGTGCTTCACCACGCGCTCCGCCTCGGAGAAGTCGCCCTCGAACGCGGCGAGGTTCGCTGCAGCCGCCGCGCAGGATGCAGCGGCCGCGGGGGTGGCCGCTGCGAAGGCAGCGCTGACCAGGCAGAACATCGCCCATGACGGTCGATCCGCTCGCTCGAAGAACCCGGCGGCAACGACGAGGTCGGCGCTCTCGACCGGCTCTCCGGCGAGCAGCAGGTGGAGCGCGCCGCCATGCAGGGCGGAGGGCCCGGAGAAGCAGAGGTGACCGGAAAGTCGATGATCGTCCTGGTCACCGCCGGCGAGGACGGCTACGCGGTGCACGTCGGATTTCCAGGTTATGAGCCCTCCGCGCTCCACGTCGACGAACCCGGTGGCCGAGGCTGCGGCGAGGTCCAGCGGCACGACGCCCGCCTCCCCGTGGAGAGCCAGCGCAAGAAGATGACCGCGAAGCTCGGAGGAAAGCGCTCGGAAGTCGGCGACGGCATCCATTCCGTCTGCTGCCAGATCGCTGAGTCGGGGAAGCGCTTCCGGCCAACGATCTTGGCGCGATAGTCGCGCAACCACCGCTTGAGGCGCCCCCCTCGGACCGAAAACCTCCTCGATGTGGCGAAGGACGAGCGCGGAGGGACCAGGTGCATCCGTTGCAGGCGGTGGTCGGGTCACCATGGTTCATTGTATGGAAACAGACTCTGACCTGCACCCTTTATGGCGCTATCAACGCCGCCAGCTCCGTGTCCGCTCGCGACTCGCGTGACCTGCCACGACCCGCCGACGACCTGAGCCAGTCGGTCGACGCTTACCCGCGCGCCGTCGGCGGCGGAACATCGACGTACGGGCGCAACCGTGCCCGTACGCGGATCATCGACAGGAGATGCCATGAGCGAGCACACGCTCGAGAACGTCGGACGGGCCACCCCACATGCGACGCCCCCGGCTTCGGAGAAGTCCATCAAGAACGTGGTGCTGGTGCACGGCGCATTCGCGGACGGTTCCGGCTGGCGGAAGGTCTACGAGAAGCTCACAGCGGAGGGGCACCGCGTCACGATCGTGCAGAACCCGCTCACCTCGTTGCAGGACGATATCGCTGCCACCCTGAGGGTGCTCGATATGCAGGATGGTCCGACCATTCTCGTCGGCCACTCCTGGGGTGGCACCGTGATCACCGAGGCTGGCAACCACCCCGCGGTCGCGGGCTTGGTGTATGTTTCGGCGCTGGCCCCGGACAGCGGCGAGAACACTGCGGGACAGTACGAGGGCTTCGCGCCCACCCCGAACTTCACCATCGACGTGGGGGACGACGGGTTCGGTTTCCTCAACCACGACACCTTCAAGATCGGGTTCGCGGCGGACGCCAGCGATGAGGATGCCGCGTTCCTGCGTGACTCACAGGTGCCGATCAACATGTCGGCCTTCGCGACACCCGTGGCGCACGCTGCGTGGCACGACAAGCCGGCGTGGGCGGTCATCGCCACCGAAGACCAGTCGTTCGACCAGGCGATGCTGAGGCACATGGCGGAGCGGGCGGGCGCAGAGATCACCTACGTCTCCGCCAGCCACGCCGTCTTCATGACCCAGGCCGACGTCGTCTCGCGGGTCGTCCACGTCGCAGCCGAACATGCGCTGGCAACCGCGAGTTGACGCGGGCTGACTGTCGGACCCGGCGTCGAGTGCGAACGGCGACGAGTGCGCAGGCGATGACGACAGCTCCGCCGATCAGCGTCGGCGCGGTGAGGTGTTCGTGGAGGAGGAGCGCCGCCCACCCGATGCTCATCACAGGCTGGGCCAGCTGAACCTGGCTGACCTGGGCGAGCGGGCCGATCGCGAGTCCGCGGTACCAGGCGACGAATCCGAGGAACATGCTGACGACGCAGAGGTACACGAACCCGAGCCACTCGACCGGGGTTCCCGTCGGTGCATGAGAGACCACCGCCACCACCGTCAAGACCGCCATCACAGGTGCAGCGACGACGAGTGCCCAAGAGATCGTCTGCCACGCGCCGAGTTCGCGCGAGAGCACACCCCCCTCGGCGTACGCGATGGCACAGACGATGACGGCCGCGAAGAGCAGGCCGTCAGCGGGACCCATCTGACCGAGGCCGCCGGCATGAACGGCCGCGAAGGTCACAGCCGCGACGGCACCGGCGCCTGCAGCCACCCAGAACATCGCGGTTGGGCGCTCTCCGGTGCGGAGCACCGAGACCACCGCGGTCGTCGCGGGCAGCAATGCGATGACGACGGCTCCGTGGCTCGCTTGCGTCTGCGTCAGGGCCAGCGAGGTCAACAACGGGAAGCCGAGCACAGCTCCCATCGCCACGATGCCGACGCTGACCCACTGACGTCCGCGTGGGCGGAGCGACCGAGTGATCATCAGGGCGATGGCCGCGATGGATGCCGCGACGACACCGCGCGCGCTGCCGACGAAAAGGGCGGACATGTGGCCCGACTCGACAGCGAGACGAGTCATCGGGACGGTGAGGGAGAAAGCCACGACGCCGGCGAAGCCCCAGGCGATTCCGTTTCGGGGAACCGGTAGCGGGCGAGCCATCAATTCAGTAGCGCTACTATGTGCGTTCATGAATGACAGTAGCAGTGCGCGCATCGCGGCTGACCTCGCAGCGTGGTTGGCTTCCGCGCCACCCGGTGCTCGGTTGCCGTCGACGCGGGAACTCGCTGCGCGACACGCAGCGAGTCCTGTCACGGTGCAGTCGGCCTTGAGATCGCTGACCGCTCGCGGCCTCATCGAGACACGACCCGGGGTCGGCACCTTCGTCGCTGCGGCACGCAGAGCGCGACCGCAGGACTACTCCTGGCAGACCGGCTCGCTGGGGGCTGCCGGGCAGGCGCTGCCGACAACGTCTGCGGCGCTGCGCGCAACACGTCCTGACGCGATTGCCCTGCACTCGGGGTATCCCGATCGAGAACTCCTCCCCGAGCGTCTGGTGCGCGCCGCGGTGACCCGCGCCACCAGAAGCGATGCAGCGTTGCAACGGAGTGACTCAGCCGGATCGACAGGATTGCGCGTGTGGTTCGCGTCGGAGTTGGCCGCGCAGACGCCGGCGCAGATCACGCCGCCGAGTGCGCAGGACGTGATCGTGCTTCCCGGCAGCCAGCTCGGCCTCGGGGCGCTTTTCCGCAGCATCGCGGGTTCCCGCAACACAATGCTCATCGAGTCCCCCACGTATTGGGGCGCGATCCTCGCCGCTCGGCAGGTCGGCGTCACACTCATTCCCATCCCGACGGGCACAGACGGGCCCGACCTGGATGCGCTGGACAGGGCGTTCAGCGAGACCGGGGCGCGGGGTTTCTACGCGCAGCCGAACTACGCGAATCCGACTGGCGCACAGTGGAGCCGATTGACGGGCGACACGGTCCTGAAGATCGTGCGGTCTCATCGTGCGTTCCTCATCGAGGACGACTGGGCGCACGATTTCGGGATCACCACGGACGCGGTCCCGTTGGCCGCTCGAGATGACAGCGGGCACGTCGTCTACCTGCGTTCCCTGACCAAGAGCATCTCGCCGGCGATCCGCGTCGCTGCGGTGATCGCCCGCGGCCCGATCCGCACGCGGCTCCTCTCCGAGTTGCAGGCGCAGTCGATGTACGTCAGCGGCCTCCTTCAGGCCGCCGCATTGGATGTCGTCTCCCAGCCAGGCTGGCAGACGCACCGACGCGCCCTGCGAAAGCAGCTGCGCCATCGTCGAGACCTCCTCGTCGACGCGCTCACCTCACGAGTCTCCGACGCGACCATCGCATCCGTGCCGCCAGGAGGACTCAACCTCTGGGTTCGCTTGCCCGACACCGTCGACCTCGATCGACTCGTGCAAGACGCCGAAGCGAGAGGGCTCGCGATCGCGGGCGGTGATGAGTGGTTCCCCGCCGAACCCGCCGGACGGTACCTGCGACTCAACTTCGCGGGACCCGATCCGGCCGGGTTCGAGCAGGCGGCGATCCTGCTCGACGATTCCCTCGCTGCACAACGATAGCCAGGCGCGTAGGTGCGCGGCGACAGAGTCTGGTGCCGGCTACAGGACTTGAACCTGCAACCCCCGTATTACAAGTACGGTGCGCTACCAATTGCGCCAAGCCGGCAGATCGCCCAGTCTATCGGGGCGATCGCGCGTCACGACGCGGGCGTCGGCGTGGGACTCGGGGTGGACGATTCCCTGAAGTACGCGTCGCTGGCGAGCGTCATCACGAACTGCGCGAACTCGGCCGGGTCGTCCAGGGCTCCCACGTAGGGCTCACCGTTCACGAGCACGGTCGGCGTGCCCGTCAATGCGAGGTCATCGGTGCCCGGAATGCCCTCGAGCGCGTTGTCGGTCGCGGTGCGCGCCCAGGCGGCGAAGCGCCCCTCTTCGATGCACGCGCGCACCTCCTTCGGCGCTTCCACACCGGATGCCTGCGCCAGGTCGGCGAGCTCCTTGTCGGACATGCCGTCGGCGTCGACCGCGGGCTGGCGGGTGAGCAGCTCGTTCGTGTACGCGAAGAACGCGTCGCTCGAGTGGGTCGCCACGCACGCTGCGGCACTGGCCGCGCGCAGCGAGTACTTGGTCCCGTTGGACTTCGCGCTGAGCATCGCGACCGGGTGGTAGGTCAGCGTCGCCGAGCCATCCTCGACCCAGCTGGCCAGCTGCGACATGTTCGCCATCTGGAACGTGCGGGAGCCCTCGGAAAGGTAGTCCACGTACACCCGGATGTCGACGGCCGCGGACTCGCCCGCGGCAGCGGTTGCATCAGCCTCGGCATCCGGCTCCGTCGCCGCGACCTCCGGCGTCGCCGTGGCATCCAAGGTGGCTGCGGCGCCCGCGCCGGCCACACCAGAAACCGACGAGATCGCGAAGCCGTTGTCGGTCACGTTGGTGGGCGCGAGCTGCGGCTGGGAGGCGTTGTTCGAGAACACCCACACCAGCGACCCCGCGATCACGGCGATGACCGCAAGGCCCGCGACCGCCATCAGGGATCGCTGAACCAGACGCCGGCGCGACTGCTGGGCCTGCACCTGCTGGGCCTTCGCACGCAGCGCCTCGCGGGCGTCGCGCTTGACCGGTGCGTTCGAGGGGTCGTGGCTGGACATTGAACCTTCTGGAAGTCGTGCGGCCGGTTTCCCGACTGTTGCCGCTCGGGTGTGGCGGCCTTCTCGATGCTAGTCAGGGTCGCTGGGAAATGCCCAGACACGGTGTCCGGGCATGGCATACTGAACGCACGCCCGATGACGGGCGCGCGGGCAACCCCCCGCTCATTCACTACGGATCGTCCGGCACGTACCTGCCGGTGAAGGAGAAGAGACCATGGCGTCCGTCACATTCGACAACGCAACGCGTCTGTACCCCGGGGGCACGCGCCCTGCGGTCGACAAGCTCAACCTCGAGGTCGCCGACGGCGAGTTCCTGGTGCTGGTCGGCCCCTCCGGCTGTGGCAAGTCCACGTCGCTGCGCATGCTGGCCGGCCTCGAAGAGGTCAACTCCGGCCGCATCCTCATCGGCGACCGCGACGTCACCGACGTCCCGCCGAAGGACCGCGACATCGCGATGGTGTTCCAGAACTACGCGCTGTACCCGCACATGACCGTCGCCGAGAACATGGGCTTCGCACTGAAGATCGCCGGCGTCGGCAAGGAAGAGCGCGCCGCCCGCGTGCTCGAGGCCGCCAAGCTGCTCGACCTCGAGGAGTACCTGACCCGCAAGCCGAAGGCCCTCTCGGGTGGTCAGCGTCAGCGTGTCGCCATGGGCCGCGCCATCGTGCGTCAGCCCCAGGTGTTCCTCATGGACGAGCCGCTGTCGAACCTCGACGCCAAGCTGCGCGTGCAGACCCGCACCCAGATCGCCTCGCTCCAGCGCCGCCTGGGCGTCACCACGGTCTACGTCACGCACGACCAGACCGAGGCCCTCACCATGGGTGACCGCATCGCGGTGCTCAAGGACGGTCTGCTGCAGCAGGTCGGCACCCCGCGCGACCTCTACGAGAAGCCGAACAACGTGTTCGTCGCCGGCTTCATCGGCTCGCCCGCGATGAACCTCTTCGCCGCGGACCTCGCCGAGGGCGGCGTGCGCTTCGGCGACGAGGTCGTTCCGCTGGACCGCGACACCGTCGGCCGTGCCAACGGCAGCCAGGTCACGGTGGGCGTCCGCCCCGAGGACATCGTCGTCGGCCCCGCCGACGGTCGCGGCCTCTCGGTCATGGTGGACCTCGTCGAGGAGCTCGGCGCCGACGGCTACCTCTACGGCCACACCGAGATCAACGGCAAGCGCGCCGACCTCGTCGCTCGCGTCGACGGCCGCAACCACCCGAACGCGGGCGAGACGGTCACCCTGGCGGCATCCGCCGGTCACGTGCACGCCTTCGACATCGAGTCGGGCGAGCGTCTGAACGACAAGCCCGTCGTCTCGGCCTGATCGAACGAAGTCACCGCGCGGCGCGGGTAGCCTTGAGGCTGCCCGCGCCGTGTCGTTTTGCGAGGAGTACCCGTGTCTTCAGCCCTCCGCATCACCGCCAGCACGATCGACCCCGCACTGCTGTCGCTGCCGTGGTCCACGTCGCTGGCCGAGTGGCCGTCGCAGCACATCGTCTTCCTGCCCAAGGGCCTGTCCCGCCACCTGGTGCGCTTCGCCAACCTGTCCGACAAGGTCGTCGCCATCAAGGAGACGACCGAGCAGATGGCCCGGCGCGAGTACGACATGCTCGGCAATCTGTCGCGCCTGGACATCCCCTGCGTCAGCAGGGTGGCGGTCATCGCCGGCCGCACCGATGACGACGGAGAGCCGCTGCCGGCTGCTCTGGTCACCGCGCACCTGAAGTTCTCCCTCCCCTACCGGGCGCTGTTCACCCAGGTGCTGCGGCCCGACACGGCAGCCCGGCTCGTCGATGCACTCGCGGTGCTGCTCGTGCGGCTGCACAACGTGGGATTCTTCTGGGGCGACGTGTCGCTGTCGAACACCCTCTTCCGACGGGATGCCGGCGCGTACGCCGCGTACCTCGTCGACGCAGAGACCGGCGAGCTGCACGAATCCGGCCTCACCCGCGGCCAGCGCCTGCACGACCTCGACGTGGCCCGCACCAACATCGCGGGCGAGATCATGGACCTCGAGGCGGGCGGCCGGCTCGAGGGCGGGGTGGATGCCGTGGCGATCGCCGACGGCATCGTGTCGTCGTACCACTCACTGTGGGGCGCGCTGACCGACCAGGAGACGTTCGCTGCCAACGAGTCGTGGCGCATCACCGAGCGGGTCAAGCGCCTCAACGACCTGGGCTTCGACATCGACGAGATGTCGATCGACTCCACGGCGGACGGCACCCGGGTGTCCATCCAGCCGAAGGTGGTGGATGCCGGGCACCACCAGCGACGGCTGCTGCGCCTGACGGGCCTCGATGTCGAGGAGAACCAGGCGCGCCGGCTGCTCAACGACCTCGACGAATTCGCCGCCCGCGTCTCGCGCCTGGGGACCGACGAGGAGATGGTCGCCCACGAGTGGCTGACGCGCGTGTTCGAGCCGGTGGTGAAGGCCATTCCCTGGGACCTGCGGGCCAAGCTCGAACCCGCCGAGGTGTTCCACCAGGTGCTGGAGCACCGCTGGTACATGTCTCAGGCCCGCGGCCGTTCCGTGCCGCTCGCGGAGACCCTGACCTCGTACATCGAGAACGTGCTGCGCCACCGCCGGGATGAGGCGACGGTCGTCGGCCCGCAGACCGAGACGCTGTCGCTGGCGATGTCGCTGCCCACCGGAGCGGTCCCCGTGTCAGAGGACGAGGACGACGACGTCGACTGGCGCGACCTGGTCTGACCGGCCGGCGCGTTGCGTCGGCGTCAGTAGCCGACGGTGAAGCGCTCCCGGTGGTGCCGCGGCGACTCGATCTCGTCGAGCACCGCGACGGCGAGGTCCGCCCCCGAAAGGTGCGACTCCCCCGCCTCGTCGGTGACCATCACGTCGCCGCCGTCGCGGTAGCGCCCGGTGCGCTCCCCCGGGTTGAACGCGCCGAAGGCGGCGGCCGGGTGCACGAAGAACCAGTCGCGCGCGGCATCCGTCGCCTGAAGATCCTCGAGCACGCCGATCGCCTCGAACGCCTCGGGCTTGAACTCCTCGGGGAAGTCGGTGTCGATCAGCCGCGGACCGCCCGGGGCCACGAGGCTGCCGCCCGCGCCGCCGATGACGCCGACGCGCACCTCTTCGGGGAGCGCCGCGACCAGTTCGGCGATGGCGCCGCGCATCTTGCCCTCCATGTCGCCGCGCGGCGACGTGGCGACGACGACGGCTTCGACACCGTCGAGCTGGGCGATGAGGGTGGGCACGTCCAGAATCGTGCCGACGAGGTAGGTCGCGCCCTCGATGCGGTCGCCGGGGAGGGTGCGTGCGACCGAGATCACGGTGTGGCCGCGGTCCAGAGCCTCGGTGACGATGTGGCGGCCGGCGTATCCGGTCCCCCCGATGACGGCGATGCGGGTCATGGGTCTCAGACCTCCGTGGAGCGCATCGTCGACACCTGGTACAGCGCGACGGATGCCGCGATGCCGGCGTTCAGCGACTCCGTCGCCGCCGAGATCGGGATGGACACGATCTGGTCGCACGTCTCGGTGACCAGACGCGACAGGCCCTTGCCCTCCGAGCCGACGACGATCACCACGGGCCGATCGGCGAGCTGGAGCTCGGGCAGCGACACGTCGCCCCCGCCATCCAGACCCAGCACGAACACGCCCTGCTTCTTGAACTCCTTGAGCGTCGTGGTGAGGTTCGGCGCAATGGCCACGGGGATGCGGGCGGCCGCTCCGGCGCTGGTCTTCCAGGCGGCGGCGTTGACGCTCGCGCTGCGACGCTGCGGGAGGATCACGCCGTGCCCGCCGAACGCTGCCGTGGAGCGGATGATGGCACCCAGGTTGCGGGGGTCGGTCACGCCGTCGAGGGCGACCAGCAGCGGCACCTGGTCGCGGTCGATGATCTGCTCCAGCAGATCCTGCGGGTGGGCGTACTCGTACGGCGGCACCTTGATCGCGACGCCCTGGTGCACACCGTCGAAGCCGGCCATGCGGTCGAGCTCCGGGCGGGTCACCTCGAGCACCGGGATGCCGCGGTGGGTCGCGATCGACAGCATCTCCTTGACACGGTCGTCCATCTCCACGCGCTGCGCGATGTAGAACGCGGTGGCGGGGATCTTCGCCCGCAGCGCCTCGAGCACGGAGTTGCGGCCGGTGACGATCTCGGTGTCGTCGTCCTTCTTCGCGCGGCGCTGCGGCGCGGGCTTCTGCCCGGGCGCGCCCTTGCCGCCGGCGGCGGCGTAGCGCTCGGCCGCAGCCTTGCGCTTGCCGGCCGGGTGCCAGGCGCGCTCCTCCGCCTTCGGTGTCGGACCGCGCCCCTCGAGGGACCGCTTGTTCTTGCCGCCGGTGCCCTTGGTCGGGCCCTTCTTGCTGCTCTTGCTTGCGCCGGGGCGCCCTGGCTTAGCCATTGTTCAGACTCCAATGTGTTCCGTCCGGAGTGTCCTCCAGAGTGATGCCGGCGGCCGCGATCGCATCTCTGATGCGGTCGGCCGCCGGCCAGTCCTTGTCGATGCGCGCCTGCGCGCGCTGGGTGATCATCGTCTGCACGAGCGCGTCGAGCGCGGATGCCGCAGCTCCCCCATCGCTGGTGCGCCACTGCGGGTCCTCGGGGTTCAGGCCCAGCAGGCCGGTCATCCGGCCCACCTGCACGGCCGCGCGCGCCGCGGCATCCCGGTCGTCGCCGTCCAGAGCGGCGTTACCCGCCCGGACGGTCTCGTGCACGACGGCGAGGGCCTGCGGCACGCCGAGGTCGTCGTCCATCGCGGCAGCGAAGGCGGCGGGCAGGTCGGCGACGGTGAGCCAGCTGCCCGCGCCCAGCACCCGCGCCGCACGCACCTGGAAGGTGCGGATGCGATCGAGCGCCGCCGCAGCCTCGTCGAACGACGCCGCCGTGATGTCGAGGTTCGAGCGGTAGTGCGCCGCCGCGAGCGCGTACCGCACGACCAGCGGGTCGTACTGCGCGAGCACCTCGTCGGCGAGCAGGAAGTTGCCGAGCGACTTCGACATCTTCTGGTCGCCGACGGTGACCAGTCCGTTGTGCACCCAGTACGCCGCGAACGCGTCGCCGGCGGCGGTGGACTGGGCGAGCTCGTTCTCGTGGTGCGGGAAGCGCAGGTCGAGCCCGCCGCCGTGGATGTCGAACGACGGCCCGAGGTAGCGCCGCGACATGGCGGAGCACTCGATGTGCCAGCCGGGGCGGCCACGGCCCCACGGCGACTCCCACACGGCATCCGCCGGTTCGTCGGCCTTCGCGCCCTTCCACAGCGCGAAGTCGCGGGGGTCGCGCTTGCCGCGCGGGTCGGCGTCGGCGGCCGGCTCCATGGCGTCGAGCGACTGGCGCGTCAGCTCGCCGTACGACGGCCAGGAGCGCACATCGAAGTACACGTCGCCCTCGCCCGCGGGGTAGGCGTGACCGGCGTCGATGAGCCGGTCGATGAGCTCGAGCATCTGCGGGATCGACGCGGTGGCCCGGGGCTCGTAGGTCGGCGGCAGGATGCCGATGGTCGCGTAGGCGCGCGAGAACGCCTGCTCCATGCGGTAGGCCAGCGCCCACCAGGGCTCGTCGGCGGTCGCGTTGGCGAGCACCTTGTCGTCGATGTCGGTGACGTTGCGCACGAAGGTGACGCGTCCGAACCGGTGGGCGAGCCAGCGGCGCAGGATGTCGAAGCTCAGCGCGCCGCGCAGGTGGCCGATGTGCGGCCCCGACTGCACGGTCGGACCGCAGACGTAGACGGTGACGTTGCGGGGGTCGGCGGGGACGAAGTCGCGCAGCTGCTGCGCCTTCGTGTCATAGAGCTTCACGCCCGTACCGCCGGTGTTCACTGCACCAGCCTACCGGCGGCGGCGCCCGGTTCCTGGGCGCGCGTCACGAGCCGGACACACGGGTCCGCTACAACGGAAGCATGTTCCCCGTGCTCGCCGTCCTCGCCGCCGCGGTGCTGTTCGGCACGACGGGCACCGCGCAGGCGCTCGGTCCGGCCGACAGCACGCCCTGGGCGGTCGGCGCGGTGCGCCTGACCCTCGGCGGCGCGGCGCTGGCTGCCCTGGCGTTCACCCTGGGGGCGCGTCAGCGACGTCGGGCCGCTGCGGCGTCCGGCGCCGCCCCCGCTCCCCGGCCGGTGCTCGACCGTCGCGCCGTGCTGCTGATGGCGACCACCGGCACGTGCCTGGCGCTGTACCAGCCGCTGTTCTTCCTGGGTGCCGAGCGCAACGGCGTGGCCGTCGGCACGGTGATCGCGCTGGGATCGGCGCCGGTCATCGCCGGCCTGGTGGAGTGGGCGCTGACCCGGCGCGTCCCTTCGCGCACGTGGCTGACGGCGACGACGCTCGCGACGGCGGGCGTGGTGCTGCTGGGCGTGGGAGGCACGACGGCCGCGGGCGGCGGCGGCGGCAGCGACCCGCTGGGCCTGCTGGCCTCGCTCGCAGCGGGCACCGCGTTCGCCGTGCAGGCCAACGTGCAGCGGCGGCTGATGGATGCCGGCTGGGATCCCTTCACCATCGGCGGCGCGATGGGGCTCGGCGGGGCGGCGTGGGGCGTCGTGATGCTGTTCTTCGCCGACCTGGCGTGGCTGGCCTCGCCCGACGGCATCGCGATGACGCTGTGGCTCGGCCTCGCAACCGTCGGCATCGCCTACACGCTGTTCACCGTGGGGCTGCTGCGGCTGACGGCCGCGACGGCGGCGACCCTCACTCTCGCCGAGCCGCTCACGGCGACGCTGCTCGGCATCGGCGTGCTCGGCGAACGACTCAGCGTCGCGGCGCTGATCGGGCTGGCCGTGCTCGTGGCGGGTCTCGTGCTGCTCGCCGCCGGCTCCCGCACACCCCGGGATCCCGCTCCCTACGCACTGGAAGGCTGAGGAGGCCGCCATGACCCTGCAGATCATCGTCGACGACCTCACCGGCACGGCGACGTGCGCGCTCATCGCCGCGCACCTCGACGCCATGCATGCGCAGTGTCCCGCTGAGAGCGTTCACGCGCTGGGCGTCGCGCAGCTGCGGCATCCGCTCATCACGGTGTGGTCGGCCTGGGACGGGGACGACATCGCCGGGGTCGGCGCCCTCCTGCAGCGGGATGCCGCGCACGGCGAGGTGAAGTCGATGCGCGTGGCGCCGGGTCACCTGCGCCGCGGCGTCGGCCGCGCCCTGCTGCGCCACATCACGGCCGAGGCGACGGGCAGGGGCCTGGAGCGGCTGCAGCTGGAGACCGGCTCCGGGCCGGAGTTCACGGCCGCGCGCACGCTCTACCTCAGCGAGGGGTTCACGCCCTGCGGACCGTTCGCCGACTACACCGACGACCCGCTGTCGATGTTCTTCGTCCGCGAGCTCAGCGGCTGACGGCGCCGACGGCGCGATCGCCGGCGGTCAGGCGGGGACGATCATCGCTACGGCGAACGCCGCCACGCCCTCACCGGTGCCGGTGAAACCCAGTCCGTCGGTCGTGGTGGCCGACACCGACACCGCCGCCCCGCCGAGGGCCGCGGACAGCACCTGCTCGGCCTCGACGCGGCGGTCGGCGAACCGGGGACGTCTGGCCTGCACCTGCACCGAGACGTTGCCCACCGCCCAGCCCGCCTCACCCAGCAGCGCGCGCGTGCGGGCGAGGAACGCATCGGCGTGGGCGCCGGCGTACTCGGGCCGGTCGGTGCCGAAGTGCGTGCCGATATCGCCCAGACCGGCAGCGGCCAGCAGCGCATCGACGATGGCGTGGGCGACGGCATCCCCGTCGGAGTGTCCCGACAGCGGCTGCTCCCCCGGCCATTCCAGTCCGGCCAGCCACAGCGTGCCGGTGCCGCCGACGGCGTGCACGTCGGTGCCCACGCCCACCCGCGGTGCGCGGGGCGCCGCGTCGATCGGCGCGGCGGCGGGAGGCACGGGCGCGACGAGCGCGCGGGCACGCTCGAGGTCGGCCGGCGTGGTGATCTTGAAGCTTCGTTCCGATCCGGCGACCGTGGCGACGTCATGACCGGCGGATGCCACGAGCGCGGCGTCGTCGGTGAACTCCTCCGCCGCCGCGCGGTACGCGGCATCGATCACGTCGCGGCGGAACCCCTGCGGGGTCTGCGCGGCGGCCAGCTCGGCACGGTCCACCGCGGCGGCGATGCGTTCGCCCTCCACCCGCTTCAGAGTGTCGACCACCGGCAGCACGGGGATCGCGCCCGCGGCCCCCGCGTCGACCGCCGCGATGACGCGCTCGAACACCTCGGGCGGAGTGAGCGCGCGTGCGGCGTCGTGCACGAGCACGACCTGCACGTCGGGCCACACCGCGTGCAGTCCGGCGGCGACCGAGGCCTGACGCGTCTGCCCGCCGACCACGACCTGCACGAGGTCACGGCGGTCGCCGGCGGCCTCCAGCGCGTCGGTGAGGGCGTCGCCCTCACGCCCCGACGGGGCGACCACGATCACCTGCGCCTCGGGCGCGACGAACACCCCCTGCAGGCAGTGGCGCAGGATCGTATGACGATCGAGCCCCACGAAGGCCTTGGGTGCGTCCGCTCCCAGACGGGTGCCGGATCCGGCGGCGACGACGATCACCGCGATGCGCGGCACAGGCGTGATGTTCACGCCTCGAACCTACCCGGACGGGCGAGTCAGCTGGCGAGCACCTCGTCGAGGACGACGCCTGCGCGCTCCTCGTCGGTCTTCTCAGCCAGCGCCAGCTCGGAGATGAGGATCTGACGCGCCTTGGCGAGCATGCGCTTCTCACCGGCCGACAGGCCGCGGTCCTGATCGCGGCGCCACAGGTCGCGGACGACCTCGCTGACCTTGATCACGTCGCCCGAAGCGAGCTTCTCGAGGTTGGCCTTGTACCGGCGCGACCAGTTGGTCGGCTCCTCGGTGAACGGCGCGCGCAGCACCTCGAACACGCGGTCGAGACCTTCCTGACCGATCACATCGCGAACGCCCACGAGATCGACGTTGTCCGCCGGGACCTCGATGATGAGGTCTCCCTGAGTGACGTTGAGTTTGAGATACTTCTTGGTCTCGCCCTTGATGACCCGTTCTTTGACCTCGATGATCGTAGCGGCCCCGTGGTGCGGGTAGACAACCGTTTCGCCAACCTCAAAAAGCATGCAGCAATGTCCTTTCGGCAACCTTAAGGATACCACAGCGGTCATAGGGTAAGGTTTGCCGGCTCGGGCCGGGGGCGGTGGTCCCGGCAGTTCGGGGCCTTCCGCATAGAATGCTCAGAATGCTGTCTGCTTCTCCGGGAGGAACCGTGAAATCGCGCCTGCTCGCGTCGCTCGCTCTGGGTGCCGCCGTCGTCGTGGGGGCGACCGGTTGCAACATGATCGCCCCTCAGGCGACCACCATCTCCTACTCCCCCTCTGACGGGGTGAACATTCCGCCGTCGGGCCCCGTCGAGGTGCGCAACGCGATGGTCATCGCCAACGAGGACGGCACGCTGGGCAACTTCATCGGCGCGCTGGTGAACACCTCGCTCGAGGCGCAGGAGATCACCATCGCCATCGAGAACGGCGAGGCGGAGACCTTCGTCCTCCCCGCCGGTGAGGCCGTGAGCCTCGGCGTGGACGTGGACCCCATCCTCTTCACCGACCTGGGCGTGCCCGCGGGCGCGACCGTGCCGATGGCCTTCCAGTCCGGCGACGCCACCGGCGCTCTGGTGGACGTGCCCGTGCTCGACGGCGCACTGCCCTACTACTCCGAGTTCGTGCCCGTCGAGGACGAGTTCATCCTCGACTGACGCACTCCCCGAGACACGCCGAAGCCCGGCCGAGGATCGTCCCTCGGCCGGGCTTCGGCGTGTGCGGCGCGTTCAGCCTTCGAAGCGGTAGCCGAGGCCGCGTACCGTCACCAGCATGACCGGCTCGCTCGGGTTCTCCTCGATGCGGGAGCGGATGCGCTTGATGTGCACGTCGAGGGTCTTCGTGTCGCCGAAATAGTCGCTGCCCCACACGCGGTCGATGAGCTGCCCGCGGGTGAGCACGCGCCCGGCGTTGCGCATCAGCAGCTCGAGCAGCTCGAACTCCTTCAGCGGCATGTTGATCTCGGTGCCGTCGACCGCCACGGCGTGCCGATCGATGTCGAGGGTCACCCGGCCACCGGTGAGCACGCGCTCCTCGAGGTCGTCCCCCGCGGGCGCGCTGCGACGCAGCACCGCGCGCATGCGGGCGAGCAGCTGGCGGGATGAATAGGGCTTGGTGACGTAGTCGTCCGCCCCGAGCTCGAGCCCCACGACGATGTCGACCTCGGAGTCCTTCGCGGTCAGCATGATGATCGGCACCGATGACGTCATCCGGATCTGGCGGCACACCTCGGTGCCCTGCATCCCCGGCAGCATGAGGTCGAGCAGGATGATGTCGGCGCCGGCCGAATCGAACATCCGCAGCGCCGTGGGGCCGTCCTCGGCGATCTGCACCTCGAACCCCTCCCGGCGCAGCAGGTAGGCCAGCGGGTCTGCGAGATCGGGCTCGTCCTCGACGATCAGCACGCGGGTCATCGGGGGTCTCCGTTCGAGAGGGCGGTGGCGGGGCGTCCGCTCTGGGTGCGGGCCTTCTTCTTGCGCGGCTGCCCCTCGGCGGCGGGAGTGGCGGCCAGCGGCAGCCGCACGGTGAACGTCGATCCGCGCCCCGGCTGGGACCACAGCCGCACCTCGCCGCCGTGGCGCTGCACGGCGTGCTTCACGATCGCCAGCCCCAGCCCCGTGCCGCCGGTGCTGCGTGACCGCGCCTGGTCGGCACGGTAGAACCGCTCGAACACGCGCTGCTGCTCCCCCTCGGGAATGCCGATGCCACGGTCGGTGACGGCGATCTCCACCACGTCGCCGACGCGCTTGACCCCCACCCCCACCCGCGACCCCGACGGGGAGTAGGCGATGGCGTTCGAGACCAGGTTGCCGACCGCCTCGCTGAGGATCTGCATGTCGCCGCGCACGTGCAGCCCGCGGTCGCCGCCGCGCACGACCTCGACCGCCGCGGCATCCGCCTGCGTCAGGTGCGCCTCGATGGCGGCCGCGACGATCTGGTCGACGGAGAGGTCGCGCACCTCGCTCAGCTCGTCGGCGGCCTGCAGGCGCGACAGGCTCATGATGCGACCGGTCAGCTGGCCGAGCCGCGCCGCCTCGGCATGCAGTCTGCCGGCGAAGGAGCGCACCTGGGCGGGGTCGTCGGCGGCGGACTCGATCGCCTCCGACAGCAACATGACCGCGCCCACAGGGGTCTTCAGCTCATGGCTGGTGTTGGTGACGAAGTCGCGGCGCATCTCCTCGACCCGCTCGCGCTCGGTGATGTCGCGCACCACCAGCAGCACCAGGCGCGGCGTGACGGCGCTCGCGCGGGCGGTGACCAGACGGGTGGGGGCGAGGGTGGTGGTGCGTCCCAGCCGCAGCGTGTCGGTCGCGGGCCGGCCGTTCGTGCGCGCCGTGCGCGCCAGCGTGCGCAGCTCGACGCTCGGGAGCACCTCTCCCTCGTGCATGCCGAACAGCTCCGCCGCCGACGACGACGCCACCACGGTCGACGACGCATCGACGACGACGGCCGCATCGTCCATGCCGCCGAGCACCGCGTGCAGGCCGTCGGGCAGGTGCGAGGAATCCGCGGCGAGGGCACGGTCGCGGGCGCGCAGTGCGAGGGTGATCAGCAGCGCCACGGAGACGCCGACGAACATCCCGACCAGCAAGGACAGCAGCGCCAGCTGCAGCGAATCCATGTGTCCAGCGTAGACGGGGCGCAGCCGCGCACATGCTCGGAATCCGGCCGCCACGGCGCCCCGCGGGATACTATTCACTCCGGCGGCACCGTTCGTTAACCTTCGCCGACGAGAATCGCCAAGCTCGCGAACGCACGCCCCGCCGCGAGGTCGAAGCGGTGCTGTGCCCGCGGAAGGAAGGTACCCCCATGCGCGAAGTGTTCCACCAGTCCCTCGAAGACGTGCAGGGGCGGCTCGTCGAGATCGCCGAGCTCGTCACGATCGCCATCGACAAGGCCACCCGTGCCTTCGGCACCAGCGACGTCGCTCTGGCCGAAGAGGTCATCGAAGCCGACCAGGTCATCGATGACAAGGCCATCGAGCTCGACGAGCTCGCCATCCAGATCCTCGCCCGCCAGCAGCCGGTGGCCCGCGACCTGCGCATCGTGGTCGCCGCGCTGCGCGTGTCGGCGTCGCTCGAGCGCATGGGCGACATCGCCGAGCACATCGCCCAGCTCACCCGCATGCGTTTCCCCGAGCGCGCCATCCCCCGCGGACTGAAGAACACGTTCACCAAGATGGGTGAGCTCGACGTCGAGGTCGCGCGCCTGCTCACCGAGCTGCTGCGCACCGAGGACCTGGCTCTGACGGAGAAGATCCGCGTCGCCGAGGACAAGCTCGACGACCTGCACATCTCGGTGTTCGAGAAGGTGCTCAGCGACAACTGGCAGGGTGAGGCCGCAGCGACCGTGGATGCCACGCTCGCCAGCCGCTACCACGAGCGCTTCGCCGACCACGCCGAGTCGGTGGCGAAGAAGGTGCTCTACCTCGCGACCGGCGACTGGACCGCCGACCCCGAGATGCTGGGCCTCCTGCGCACGCAGCCGAACAGCTGATCCCGCAACGACACGAGGGGTGGATGCCACATGGCATCCACCCCTCGTCGTTGCTGCTGTCGGTTACTTCTTGCCCTGTGCGGCCACGGCGGCGGCGCCGGCGGCGGCGGCCTCGGGGTCGAGGTACTCACCCGGGCCGACCGGCGTCATGTCGGCGTTGAGGCGGTACACCAGCGGGATGCCGGTGGGGATGTTCAGCTGCGCGATGTCGTCGTCGCTGATGCCCTCGAGGTGCTTCACCAGGCCGCGCAGCGAGTTGCCGTGGGCGGTCACCAGCACCGTCTTGCCCTGCTGCAGGTCGGGGATGATGTCGCTGTGCCAGTACGGCAGCATGCGGTCGATCACGAGCTTGAGCGACTCGGTCGCGGGGACCTCGCCGTCGATGCCGACGTAGCGCGGGTCGCCGGCCTGGCTGAACTCGTCATCGGCGGGCAGGGGCGGCGGCGGCACGTCGAACGAGCGGCGCCACAGCATGAACTGCTCCTGGCCGAACTCGGCGAGCGTCTGCGCCTTGTCCTTGCCCTGCAGCGCGCCGTAGTGGCGCTCGTTGAGGCGCCAGGAGCGCTTCACCGGAATCCAGAGGCGGTCGGCGGCGTCGAGGGCGATGTTCGCGGTCTGAATGGCGCGGCTGAGCACGGAGGTGTGCAGCACGTCGGGAAGCAGGTTCGCCTCGGCCATCAGCCGACCGCCGCGCTCGGCCTCGGCCTTGCCCTGGTCGGTCAGGCGGACATCGACCCACCCGGTGAAGAGATTCAACTCGTTCCACTCGCTCTGCCCGTGGCGGAGGAGGATCAGCGTGTGCGGCTCGGTCATGCTCCGATCCTACTCGGCGGGCTCCCACCCCACTCCTGGCATCATGGTTCGTATGGCGACCTCCCCGGTCGGGCAGATCACCCGCGGCACGACCAACACCAATCGGCTGCGCCGCGTCGACCGCTGGATCGCCCGGCATCGCGCGCTGCGCACCGCCCCCGTCGACCCGCTCGTGGTCGACCTGGGCTACGGCGCGAGCGGCGTGACCGCCCTCGAGCTGCACGCCCGCCTCGCCCGCCTGCGCCCCGACGTGACGGTGCTCGGCCTCGAGATCGACCCGGCCCGCGTGGCCCGCGCGACCGCGCAGCTGGCCGACGTGCGCGAGGGCCGCACCGGTTTCTCCCCGGATGCCCGCGTCTCTTTCGCCCGCGGCGGCTTCGAGGTGCCCGCCCCGCGCCGGCCGACCGTGGTGCGGGCGTTCAACGTGCTGCGGCAGTACGGCGAGTCCGACGTCCCGGCGGCATGGGACCGCATGGCGAGCAGGCTCGCCCCCGGCGGCATCCTCGTCGAGGGCACGTGCGACGAGATCGGCCGCGTCTCGACGTGGGTCGAGGTGGGGGCGGATGCCGCGCCCCGCTCGCTCACGGTGTCGCTGCACCTGGCCTCGCTGCAGCAGCCGTCGATCGCGGCGGAGCGACTGCCGAAGGCCCTCATCCACCGCAACGTCCCCGGTGAGGGCGTGCACGCCCTGCTGAGCGAGCTCGACGCGCGGTGGCACCAGGCCGCGGTCGTGTCACCGTTCGGCGCCGTGCACCGCTGGCGCACGACGATGGCGGCGATGACGGATGCCGGCTGGTCGCTCGGCCCCTCGGCACGCTGGCGCCTGGGCGAGCTCACCGTGCCGTGGGCCGCGGTCGCCCCGCGCTGACGGTCGCTCGGCTCCCTCAGCGCCGACGCGACAGGCGCGGCAGACGCGGGATGGCGGCGGTGGCTCCGGCATCCGGCGGCACGATCGTCTCCTGCGCGGCGGCGACCGCCCCCTCATCGGTGTCGACGGTGAGGGCGGCGTCGAGCGGAACCGACCGCTTGAGGAACGCCAAGGCGATGGGCCCCTCCTCGAAGTGGCGCGCGACCGAGGTCACTTCGCCGACCGCGTCGCCGTCGCGGCGTACGACCGCACCCGGCGACGGCAGCAGCGCGTCGCTGCCGTCGAGCTGCAGCGCCACGAGGCGTCGCGGCGGGTGGCCGAGGTTGTGCACCTTGGCGACGGTCTCCTGACCGCGGTAGCAGCCCTTGTCGAGGTGCACCGCCGTGCGCAGCCAGTCGGCCTCGTGCGGCAGGGTGCGCTCCCCGCCCTCGGCGGAGGCGCGCGGGCGCCAGGCGGCGATGCGCAGCGCATCGGCGGCGAGCGTGCCGGCCAGCGACAGCGAGCCGTCGCGGGCAGCGGTGGCGAGCCGGTCGAGGCTGGCGCGCGGCACGATCGCCTCGCTCCAGTCGCGGTCGAAGCCGGGGTGCGGGTCGGCGGGGGCGTAGCCCCAGCCGCCGACGGCGACGGCGGGCCACGGGTCCGTCCACACCGCGGTGGCCTCGGGGACCTCGCGTGCGATGGCCTCGGCGGTTCCGCCGACCACGGCGACCTCGTCCGAGGCGTCGCGCGGCGCGACCCGCAGGCGGAAGCGCATGCGGGTGAGCCAGGTCAGCAGCGACTCCGCTCCGGTGCGGTCGACGATCAGCCACGTCGTCTCACCGTCATCGACGACGGCCGCGGCGTGCTCGACATGCCCCCGAGGGTCGAGGATCAGCAGCTCGGTGCTCGCGCCGGCGGCCAGGCCCTTCAGCGCCTGCGACGACAGCGAGTCCAGCCACGACAGGCGGTCCTCGCCGGTGACGGCGAGCACGGTGCGGTCGCCGAGCGGGGCGACGGCGGTGCCGGTGGCGAGGGCGCGCTGCTCGGCCGACGGGGCGCCGAGGTGCAGCAGCATCCCGTCGTCGACGACCGCGGCGGGCACGGCGGCGAAGGGGTCGGCGGCGGACGTGGTGGTCGCCGTGGCGTCGGTCGTGCCGGAGTCGATCGGGGTGCGGTCGGTCATCACTGCACCCGCGCCAGTCGCGCCGACGCGTGCGAGGCGAGCGGTGCCCCGAGGGCGGCGATGTCCCAGGCCCACAGCAGGTGGTTGTCGACGAGACCGTACATGCGGGTCGCGGCGGCGTACGGCTTGGCGGATGCGGAGCGCATCACGGCGTCGGTCGCGATGTCGATGCGCGGCCCCCGCACCTGACCCACGTAGATCTCGCTGACCCCGTCGGAGTGCACGAGTGCGACCTCGATCTCGAAGCCGCCCTCGGCGGTGCGCAGCGCCTCGACGTCGTCGGCGGTGCGGTTCACCGGCTCGGCGACGGCGGGGAGCAGCCCCGGACCGGCGTCGACATCGGTGGCGGCACGGGCCAGCCGCCAGAATCCGGTCTCGGCGACGAGTGGGGTCTGCGGATCGGCCAGCATGTGCGCGTGCCCGGTGTAGTTGAGGTAGTCGCCCCCGTCGTGGCTGAAGCTCACGCGGTGCGCGAACTCACCCTCGAAGCGGCGCCCCTCGCCGTCTTCGTAATCGATGACGCCGGTGCCCTCCCAGACCCCCAGCAGCCACGACAGCGGCACCAGGTCGGCGGGCAGATCGGTCGGCAGCTCGATCACGTCAGTGCCGTCAGCGCTGGCCGCGGTAGAGGTTCTTGACCACGACGGCGGAGATGAACGCGATGGAGAGTCCGGCCAGCCCCAGCAGGCCGATGAAGAACATCTCGAGGGCGAAAAGATCCATGACCCTCACTCTACGCCGGAACGAGGCTCGCCAGCCCGAATCCGAACCCGATGACACCCATCACCAGGAGCGACCCCAGGATGCTCGCCGCCATGCGCTCGGTGAACCGCTGCGAGCGTCCGGATGCCAGCTGCACGGCGAACGAGAGGACGAGGCATCCCCCCAGCGCCACCGTCACCCAGGGTGCCCGCCACTCCGCCGGGGCGAAGATCCCGATGGCCACCGCGGCGAGGGCCGCGACGACCCACACGGCGATGATGCCGCCGAACGTGCGCCGGGGTGCGAGCTCGGGAATGGTCATGTCTCTATTGTGACGCACTGTCGCAACAACGGCGGGAGCGGTGCCAAGACCGCTCCGCGTGCGCTCTAGGATGGGGGACACGACGCGGCCCGCCGCGCTCGGGGAGGATCCTCACGTGGCCCAGCTTCTCGTTCTGAGCTCCGCGCCAGGCGGCGTTCCGGTACTGCCCGCGCTCGAACTGCTGAGCCATCGTGTGCGACAGATCCCGGCCGAACCCGCCCAGCTCGTCAACGCTCCCAGCGCCGACGTGATCTTCATCGATGCGCGCACCGACCTGGTGGGCGCGAAGTCGCTGTGCAAGATCCTCACGACCACCGGCCTCGACGCGCCGCTGGTGCTGGTCGTCACCGAGGGCGGCCTTACCGCGGTCTCGACCGACTGGGGCATCGACGACGTCATCCTCGTCAACGCGGGCCCCGCCGAGGTCGACGCCCGCGTGCGACTGGCCGTCGGCCGCCAGTCGGCGGAGCAGACGTCCACCCGCATCCAGACCTCCGGCATCACGATCGACGAGTCGTCGTATTCGGCGAAGGTGCACGGCAAGCCGCTCGACCTCACCTACAAGGAGTTCCAGCTGCTGCACTTCTTCGCCACGCACCCCTCTCGGGTGTTCACGCGAGAGCAGCTGTTGAGCGAGGTCTGGGGCTACGACTACTTCGGCGGCACGCGCACGGTCGACGTGCACGTGCGACGCCTGCGCGCCAAGCTCGGCGACCTCGAGCAGCTCATCGGCACCGTGCGCAACGTGGGCTACCGCTTCAACGTGTACGAGGACGACCAGGTGCCCGCACCGCGCGAGCGCTCGCAGGCCTGACCCGCCGCGGCATCCGCTCTCCCCTGCTGCGTCAGCCCTGCAATGATGGGCAGATGATCCACACCGAGGCACTCGACACCGGTCTGGGCGACGCCGACGACGACGACTTCGACCAGGTCGTCGAGACGCACGACGCGCAACTGCCCGAGAACCGCTACCAGGACCGCGAGATCAGCTGGCTCGCGTTCAACCGGCGGGTCCTCGAGCTCGCGGAGGATCCGTCGCTGCCCGTGCTGGAGCGCGCCAACTTCCTCGCGATCTTCGCCAGCAACCTCGACGAGTTCTTCATGGTGCGCGTCGCCGGCCTCAAACGCCGCATCATCACCGGCCTCGCCGTGCCGACCAACGTCGGCCGCGCCCCGCAGGACGTGCTCGCCGACATCTCCGCCGAGGCCCATGCGCTGCAGCTGCGGCACGCCGACGCGTGGACGACGCTGGTGCGCCCCGCCCTCGCCGACGCCGGCATCGACATCGTGTCGTGGCACGAGCTCAGCGACGGGGAGCGCACGCAGCTCTACGACTATTTCCAGGGACAGGTGTTCCCCGTTCTCATGCCGCTGGCGGTGGACCCGGCCCACCCCTTCCCCTACATCTCGGGGCTGTCGCTGAACCTGGCCATCCGCATCCGCAACGCCCGCACCGGGCGCCAGGAGTTCGCGCGACTGAAGGTGCCGCCGATGCTGCCGCGGTTCGTGCAGGTGCGCGCCGACGGGCGCACCGTGCGCTATCTGCCCTTGGAAGACCTCATCGCGCACAATCTCAAGGACCTCTTCCCCGGAATGGAGATCCTCGACCACCACGCCTTCCGCCTCACCCGCAACGAAGACGTCGTGATCGAAGAGGACGAGACGGAGAACCTCATCCAGGCGCTCGAGGCCGAGCTGCTGCGCCGCCGTTTCGGGCCGCCGATCCGACTCGAGGTCGGCGACGACATGGACGACCTCACCCTCGACCTGCTGATCAACGAGCTCGACATCACGCAGCAGGAGGTCTACCGCCTCCCCGGCCCGCTCGATCTGCGCGGATTGTTCGACCTCGCCCGCATCGACCGGCCCGACCTGCACTTCCCGCCGCACGTGCCGGTGACTGCGCTGCCGTTCCAGCCGGCCGAGCAGAACGGCCGTGCCGACCTGTTCGCCGCCATCCGCAAGGGCGACGTGCTGGTGCACCATCCGTACGAGTCGTTCACCACGAGCGTGCAGGCGTTCCTCGAGCAGGCCGCGAAAGACCCGCACGTCCTCGCGATCAAGCAGACGCTGTACCGCACGTCGGGGGACAGTCCCATCGTGAAGGCGCTCATCGACGCCGCCGAGGCCGGCAAGCAGGTGCTCGTGCTGGTCGAGGTTAAGGCCCGTTTCGACGAGGCCGCCAACATCGTCTGGGCGCGCAAGCTCGAGAAGGCCGGCGTGCACGTGGTCTACGGCCTCGTGGGGCTCAAGACCCACTGCAAGCTGCTGCACGTCATCCGCGAGGAAGACGGGTCGCTGCGCAGCTACAGCCACATCGGCACCGGCAACTACAACCCCAAGACCAGCCGCCTGTACGAGGATTTCGGGCTCTTCACCACCGACGAGCAGGTCGGGCGCGACCTCACACGTCTGTTCAACGAGCTGTCGGGCTACGCGATCGAGAAGAAGTTCAAGCGGCTGCTGGTCGCGCCGCTGCACCTGCGCAAGGGGCTGCTGCGACTGATCGACGCGGAGCGCCGCAACGCCCTCGACGGCAAGCCGGCGTCGGTGCGCATCAAGGTCAACTCGATGGTCGACGAGCAGATCATCGATGCGCTGTACCGCGCCAGCCAGGCGGGGGTGAAGGTCGACGTCTGGGTGCGCGGCATCTGCTCGCTCAAGGTCGGGCTCGACGGGGTCAGCGACAACATCACGGTGCGCAGCATCCTCGGCCGCTACCTCGAGCACTCCCGCATCTTCGCGTTCGAAGCCGGCGGCGAGCCGCAGGTGTACATCGGCAGCGCCGACATGATGCACCGCAACCTCGACCGCCGGGTCGAGGCGCTCGTGCGCGTCACGGAGCCGGCGCACGCGAAGGAGCTCATCTCGCTCTTCGACGTCGCGATGAGCGACCGCACCAGTTCGTGGCATCTGAGGGCCGACGGCGAGTGGGTGCGCCACCATCTCGATGCCGAGGGGCGGCCGCTGGCCGACCTGCAGGACAAGACGATGGCGTTGGTGCAGCGCCGCCGGCGCGTGCGGGCGGTGCGATGACCGACACCGCGGTCTACGCCGCCGGAGGTGTCGTGTGGCGTGTCGTCGACGGCAAGCTGCGCGTCCTGCTGATCCACCGCACGCGGTACCGCGACGTCACCCTGCCCAAGGGCAAGGTCGATCCCGGCGAGGCGCTTGCCGAGACGGCGGTGCGCGAGATCCACGAGGAGACCGGCATCCGGGTGTCCCTCGGCGTCGCGCTGGGCGTGTCCCGCTACGTGCTGCCCAGCAAGAAGCAGAAGATCGTGCACTACTGGTCGGCGCAGGCGACCGAGCCGGCGATCCGCGCGTCGGAGTTCGTGCCGAACAAGGAGATCGCGGCACTGGAGTGGGTGAGCGTCAAGAAGGCACGGTCGATGCTGAGCTACCCGGTCGACATCGAGATCCTCGACGGGTTCGCGCGGCTGGTCGACGACGGCGTGCTCGAGACGTTTCCGCTCATCGTGCTGCGCCACGCCAAGGCTGTGGCGCGGGAGGACTGGCACAAGGCCGACGCCAAGCGCCCGCTGTCGCCCAAGGGCGCGCGGCAGGCGGCGGCGCTGGTGGGGCCGCTGTCGGCGTTCGGAGTGCGTCGCATCGTGACGAGCCCGGCGGAGCGGTGCGTCGCGACGGTCACGCCCCTGGCGGCAGCCCTCGACCGGCGCATCGAGCGCACCGCCCTGATCAGCCAGGATGCCTGGGAGGAGGGCCGTTCCGACGCGCGGGCCGTGGTGGGAGAGCGGGTGCGGGCGCGCAAACCGACGGTGCTGTGCAGCCACGGGCCGGTGCTGCCGGACATCCTCACCGAGATCGCGCTGGCCACCGGCACGATGCGCGGGTCGTACCTCGGCAGTGCGTCGGCCCTGGAGGTCGCGGCGTTCTCGGTCGTGCACCTGTCGGCGACGAATCCGGGGTCGGGGATCGTGGCGATCGAGACGCACTCCCCCAAGCTGCCGCGCTGAGTGGGGAGCGGGCACCCGCTCGCGGTCGGGAGCCGTTCACCTTTCGTTCACCCGGGAAGCGCACTCTCGTAAGAGTTGCTCTCTACCGTCGGGGCGGGCCCTGCACCGGGCGCCCACTCCGAACCCGAAGGACACACAGTGAAGCTCTCCCGTTTCGCCCAGTTCGGCGCCGTCACCGCCGTCGCCGCACTGACCCTCACCGCTTGCGCCGTCAACGAGCAGACCCCTGCCGCCAGCGGCGAGGACGCCACGCTCTCGGGCACCATCGCCGGCGCCGGCGCCTCCTCGCAGGAGGTCGCGGTCCAGGCCTGGACCGCCGGCTTCCAGACCGCCAACCCCGACGTCGAGGTCACCTACGACGCCTCGGGCTCCGGCGCGGGCCGCGAGTCGTTCCAGGCCGGCGCCGTCGCCTTCGCCGGCTCGGACCGCCCCTTCAAGACCGACGAGCTCACCGGCTCCTTCGACGGCTGCGTCGACGGCAGCGGCATCATCGAACTGCCCACCTACATCTCCCCCATCGCGGTCATCTTCAACCTCGAGGGCGTCGACACGCTCAACCTGGATGCCGCCACGCTCGCCGGCCTGTTCTCCGGCGCGATCGAGAACTGGAACGACCCGGCGATCGCCGCCCTGAACCCCGGCGTCACGCTCCCCGACCTGCAGGTGACGGTCGTGCACCGCGCCGATGACTCCGGCACCACCGAGAACTTCACCGACTACCTCTTCCAGGCCGCCCCCGACACGTGGACGTGGGAGCCCGACGGCGTGTGGCCGTCGACCCCCGGCACCAACGAGGCCGCCCAGGGCACCTCCGGTGTCGTGTCGGCCATCTCCGGCGGCAACGGCACCATCGGCTACGCCGACGCCTCCCGGGCCGCCGAGGAGGGGCTGTCGACGGTCGCCATCAAGGTGGGCGACGAGTTCGTGGAGTACTCCCCCGAGGCCGCGGCGGCCGTCGTCGACGCGTCGCCGTTCGAGGAGGGCCGCGCCGACGGCGACCTCGCCATCGCACTGGACCGCACCACCGACGCCGCCGGCGTCTACCCGATCGTGCTGATCAGCTACATGATCGCCTGCCAGGACTACGTCGACCCCGCCCTCGCCCCGGTCGTCAAGGGCTACCTCGAGTACGTCGCGAGCCCCGAGGGCCAGGATGCCGCGGCCGCCGCCGCCGGCAACGCCCCCATCTCCGACTCGCTGCGCGAGAAGGTCAACGCCGCGATCGACCTGATCGTCACCGAGTGACACCGGCTGCCCGGCCCGACTCCGGTCGGGCCGGGCAGCACCGCGTTCCCCATACCCGAGAACAGGAACCCATGACCACCACCCCCGCCGCGGTCGCGAAGACCCGCACCGGCCGTCCCCCGCAGCGCGTGGGCGATCGCTGGTTCTCGGGAACCGCGCTGTTCGCCGGAACAATGATCCTCGCGACCCTCGCCGCGGTCGCGATCTTCCTCATCGTCCAGTCCCTCCCCGGTCTGACGGCGACGAGCGAGACCGCGTCGCTGCTGAAGTCCGACTTCTGGGACTACGTCTGGCCGCTCGCGTTCGGCACCGTGTGGGCCTCGTTCCTGGCGCTGCTGATGGCCGTTCCGCTGTCGGTGTCGGTGGCGCTGTTCATCTCGCACTACGCCCCTCGCCGGCTGTCGCAGGCGCTCGGCTACGTGGTCGACCTGCTCGCGGCGGTGCCGTCGGTGGTCTTCGGCCTGTGGGGCATCCTCGTCCTCGCCCCCGCCGTGCAGCCGGTCTACAGCTGGCTGGTGGTCAACGCGGGGTGGTTCCCGCTCTTCGCCGGCCCCGTCTCGCAGACGGGCCGCACCATCTTCACGGCGGCGATCGTGCTGGCGGTCATGGTCGTCCCGATCATCACGGCGATCTGCCGCGAGATCTTCCTGCAGACGCCGCGTCTGCACGAAGAGGCCGCGCTCGCCCTCGGCGCCACCCGCTGGGAGATGATCCGCATGGCGGTGTTCCCCTTCGGCCGCTCCGGCATCGTCTCGGCATCCATGCTGGGTCTCGGCCGCGCGCTGGGCGAGACCATGGCCGTCGCCATGGTGCTCTCGGCCACCGGCGTCGTCACGCTCCGACTGTTCACGCCGTCCAACCCGAGCACGATCCCCGCCAACATCGCCCTGACCTTCCCCGAGGCCTACGGCACCAACATCAACGTGCTGATCGCGACAGGCCTGATCCTGTTCGTGGTCACGTTCGCCGTCAACGCGGTGGCGCGCTGGGTCGTCAGCCGCCGCAAGGAATTCTCGGGAGCGAACTGATGACCGTGACCACCGCTCCCCCCGCCCCGTCGGCGCGCCCCGTATCGGCCGGCGCCCCGCTGCGCCTGACCAGTGGACGCCTGCCCCGCTGGGCGCCGTGGGCGATCCTGGTCGGTGCCGCCGCCCTCATGGCGCTGCTGTTCGGCGTGATCGCCCTCGCCGGCGGCTCCCCATTCAACGTCGCCGGGTGGGCCATCGTCTCGGCGCTGGTCTACCTGGCGCTCATCACCACGATCTCCTCGCTCATCGAGGGCCGCCGCAAGGGCATGGACCGGTTCGTCACCGGTGTCGTGACCGCCGCGTTCCTCATCGCCATGGTGCCGCTGATCTCGGTGGCCATCACGGTCATCACCAACGGCATCGCGGGTCTGTCGGCGGAGTTCTTCACCCACTCGATGCGCAACGTCGTCGGCGAAGGCGGCGGCGCCCTGCACGCCATCATGGGCACGCTGCAGATCACGCTGGCCGCTGCGGTCATCTCGATCCCGATCGGCCTGTTCACCGCGATCTACCTCATCGAGTACGGCGCCGGGCGGCGCCTCGCCCGCGGCATCACGTTCCTCGTCGACGTCATGACCGGCATCCCCTCGATCGTCGCGGGCCTGTTCGCCTTCGCGCTGTTCGCGCTGTTCTTCGGTCCCGGCATCCGCATGGGCATCATGGGCGCCGTCGCACTGTCGGTGCTGATGATCCCCGTGGTCGTGCGCTCCACCGAGGAGATGCTGCGACTCGTGCCGAACGAGCTGCGCGAGGCGTCGTACGCCCTGGGCGTGCCGAAGTGGCTCACGATCGTCAAGGTCGTGCTGCCGACGTCGCTGGCGGGCATCACCACCGGCATCATGCTGTCGATCTCGCGCGTCATCGGCGAGACGGCTCCGCTGCTGATCACCGCCGGCATGGCGACGTCGATGAACTACAACCTCTTCGACGGCCGCATGGCGTCGCTGCCGGTCTTCGTCTACACCCAGTACATGAACCAGGGCATCCCCGGCTGGGCATATGTCGACCGCGCCTGGGCGGGTGCGCTGGTGCTCATCGTCATCGTCATGGCGCTGAACCTCTTCGCGCGCCTCATCGCGCGGATCTTCGCCCCCAAGATGGGCCGCTGACGCGGCATCCCCGAACGCTCCCACCCGAAGGAAACCAGTTGTCCAAGAGCATCGAAGTCAGCGATCTGAACGTCTACTACGGCGACTTCCTCGCCGTCGAGGGCGTCTCCCTCGAGATCGAACCGCGCAGCGTGACGGCCTTCATCGGCCCGTCGGGCTGCGGCAAGTCCACGTTCCTGCGCACGCTCAACCGCATGCACGAGGTCATCCCGGGCGCGCGCGTCGAGGGCAAGGTGCTGCTGGACGGCGACGACCTCTACGGGCCGAGCGTCGACCCGGTGCTGGTGCGCCGCCAGGTGGGCATGGTGTTCCAGCGGCCCAACCCGTTCCCCACGATGTCGATCAAGGAGAACGTGCTGGCGGGGGTCAAGCTCAACAACAAGCGCATCTCCAAGTCCGACGCCGACGACCTCGTCGAGCGGTCGCTGCGCGGCGCGAACCTGTGGAACGAGGTCAAGGACCGCCTCGACAAGCCCGGTTCGGGTCTGTCCGGCGGCCAGCAGCAGCGTCTGTGCATCGCGCGCGCGATCGCCGTGTCGCCGCAGGTGATCCTCATGGACGAGCCCTGCTCGGCCCTGGACCCGATCTCGACCTACGCGATCGAGGAGCTCATCGCCGAGCTGAAGAACGACTACACGGTGGTCATCGTCACGCACAACATGCAGCAGGCATCGCGCGTGTCGGACAAGACCGCGTTCTTCAACATCGCCGGCACCGGCAAGCCGGGCAAGCTCATCGAGTACGACGACACGAACACCATCTTCACGACGCCCGCCGTCAAGGCCACCGAGGACTACGTCTCCGGCCGCTTCGGGTGAGCGCGGCCGGAGGCGGCGTGGCTGTCGTCTCCGTGACCTCCGCTGCCGTGGCCTCCGCCGCCGCCGTGAGCTCCCGCCGCCGCCGTGAGACCTCATCTGAGGGCCGAGACAGCGGGTGATTACCGACGTCTCATCCGTCAGATGAGGTCTCAGCGCCCGCTCGGCGGGCCGGCGCGCGGCGCGGGGCGGAGCGGCGCTCAGTCCCGAGGGCTCAGCAGGTACTCGTTGACGGATGCCGTGAACTCGGCATCCGTCGGCAGCGCCGCCCCGTCGACCGCGGTGATCGGCGCGGCGAGCCGCACGCTCGAGACGAGCCAGGCGGCATCCGCCGTCGACAGGTCGGCCACCGGCACCGTCTCGTAGGCGGTGGCGAATCCCTGCTGCTCGAGGTGGGCGAACAGGCTCAGCTGCGTGGTGCCGTGCAGGATGCCGCCGTTCGGCGCGGGCGTGACGAACGTGTCGCCGCGGCGCAGGATCAGCGACGCCGTGGGGGCTTCGAGCACGAACCCGTCGGACGTGGTGAAGATCGCGTCGTCGGCGCCGCGACGCTTGGCCTCGCGGATGGCGGCCATGTTCACCGCGTACGACAGCGTCTTCGCGCCCAGCAGCAGCCAGGGCGCGCGGGCCGGCACGTCGAGGGCGTAGCCGCGGTCGAGGGTGACCACGCGGATGCCGTCGCGCCGTACCGCGGTGAAATCGGACGCCGTGGCCACCGTGACCCACGCCGTCGGGGCGGGGCCGTGCTCGACGCCGCGGCTGAGGATGAGCTTGATGACCGACTCCCCCGGCCCGCTGGCGGCGGCGGCCATCTCGACGGCCTGGCGCCATTGGCCCAGGTGCGGCGCGGGGAGGTCGCAGATGCGTGCGGAGTGGGCGAGCCGCTCGAGGTGCGCGGTGACCTCCTGGGCATGTCCGTCGACGACGCCGATCGATTCGAAGATGCCGTCGCCGCGCTGCGTGCTCAGCTCGCCGACACTCAGTGCGGGCGCTGCGGGATCGATGACGGCGAACGTGTCGGCGAAGTCGGCGTCGGCGGAATCCGCAGCGACGGGGTCGATCGTGAGGGCGAAGATCCAGGCCATGACGCGAGCCTAGGCCGCGCGGGGCGCCAGGGTACGCAGACCTGGCATCCGGTGCAATCCGCCCGATTCGGGAATGCCCGGCGGCGGGCCTCCGTTACACTGGAGCAGCCGGGCCGCAGTAACCCCGGGCTCCATCTTCTGCCGCTGCGAGCGGCCTCGCGCCGAGAGGCGTTCTGCGGCCCGGCACTTTCATGCCCCGGCGGCGGCGTCCGATCCGCGAGACTCCGTGAGACGAATTCTGGCGGACGAGACGACGGGCATTACCCACGGTCTCGTCCGCCAGAATTCGTCTCAGCGACGGGGGAGCCGCCCCGCGGCCTACGTCAGGGTGTCGCGGCGCCAGAGCGCGGCGCACGACGCCAGGTCGCCGGCATAGGTCGACAGCCGCAGGGCGCGGGTGGTCAGCGCGCTCGCCCGGTCGGACTCGGTCGTCTCGTAGTCGTCGGCGAGGTGCGTGGCGCCCGTCGCCTCCACACGGCAGAATGCCGCCGCGCGCTCCAGCGCCACCGCGAAGTCGCCGGTGAAGAGCCCGCGCATGATGGTGTCGACCAGGGTCACGAGCTCCTCCGGCCCGGCGGGCGTGGGCGCCCCGGCCACCACGGGGTCGACGGTGGCGGTGGCGACCCGCCCCCGGTCGTACAGCAGCGCCGCGGTCTGAGGGTCGTCGTGGATCATCAGCTGCAGCAGGTACAGCCGCCACAGCGCGCCCGGCAGCGACCGGGCGGGAGCCTGCGACCACAGCTCGGCGATGTCGTGGATGCCGTGACGATCGGTGAACCCCACCAGGCGCTCCACCACCTCGTCGTCCTGCTCCGCGCGCACGCGGGTGAGCAGCGCCTGTGCGGTGGCGTGCGCGACGCGCGACACCTCGGCCGGATCCTGGGCGGCGAAGAACCGGTCGAACGTGTCGGAGGGCCGCCGGACGGGCTTGTGGAACGGGTTGCCGGCGTCGTCGGTCATCAATCCAGGCTACCCGCGGCTCCCCGTGAGGGCGCCGCGACCACCGCGCCGGAGCCGGTCAGGCGGTGGGGACGGCGACGATCGGATCACTCGTGGGCGCGCCGTTCGGAGACCCACCGGCCGGTTCGACGGTGATGGCGAAGACGTCGCCCGGCTGCACCTCGCTGTCGATCACCGAGGTGGCACGGCTGCCAGACTGCGGGGTGAAGGTTCCCGCCGAGGTGGGCTCGTCGTCGCGGATCAGCCACATCTCGAACGTCTCGTCGGTGGGGATCGGCGGCAGCCCGTCGGTCACCAGCACCGCCTTGCCCTGCTCGGCCGACCAGTACGCCGTCATCGTCAGGCCGCCCTCCATGACGACGGTGGCCGACTGCGCGTCGGGGGCGTCCCTGACCTCGTCGAGCGCCACGACGGATGCCGGGCGGTTGAGCCAGTTGTGCACGGCGCCCGCACCGAACCCCACGCCCACGAGCAGCGTCAGGCAGGCGGCGAGCGCGATGAGCCCGCGCGTCCAGCGTTGCCGCACGACGGCCTGCATCGCCGTGGTCGTCGTCGGCGGCTCGGCGCCATCGCCGGATGCCGGCGGCACGGATATCGGTGACGTGGCGGCCGCCTGCAACCCGAACAGCCGCGTGAGGCCCGTCATCGGATTCGGTCCGGTGATCGGCGATGGGCCGGTCGCCTCGGCCTGCCCATCCTCGGAGGCGTGGTCGGGCGCGGGCAGATCGTCGACGGCACCGGATGCCGGGTCGGTCACGGGCTCGTCGTCGACGGCACCGGATGCCGGGTCGGTCACGGGCACATCGTCGACGGCACCGGATGCCGGGTCGGTCACGGGCTCGTCGTCGACGGCACCGGATGCCGGCTCCGCCGCGGGCTCGTCGTCGACGGCAGCCGCTGCCGGGTCAGCCGCGGGCAGCAACTGCGTCTCGGGTTCGGCACCGGCGGCATCCGTCGTCTCGCCCGCGGCACGATCGCGGCGCCGAGACGGCGCGGCGGGGACGTCGTCCCCCGACGCTGCCGCGGCAGGCGGCAGGGGCGGCACGGGCGGCACCGGCGGAAGCGGCGGTACCGGCGGCACCGGCGGCGCAGCCGCCACCGGGTCGGCCGGCGGTCGCAGTGCCGCGGGGGGCGGCGGCACGACCCCGACCACGTGGGTGACGGGCCCGCTGTCGTCGACGTCGTCATCCGCGGCGTCGAACGCGGCCGCCGCCGGCGCGGGGTGGGCCTGCTCCCGTGCCAGTGCGGTGACCCGAGCGAGCAGCACCGAGCGCGCGGTCAGCGGCGGCGCGACCGGGCGCACGGCGTCGGCGAGGGCGGCGGCGGCAGCGGCATCCGCCTGCGCGATCTGCTCCCACGCCGGGTTGGCGGCGAGCGCTTCCCAGTAGGCGGCCTCGTCGTCGTGCGAGAGGGCATGGAGGGCGTGACCGGCGGCGAGTTCGGCGAAGTCCTGCTCGGTCATGCGGTCACCCCCATCGCGGCGCGCAGTCGCGACAGTCCGTCACGCATCCGGGTCTTGATCGTTCCGAGCGGCGCGCCCACCAGCACGGCGATTTCGCTCTGACTGTAACCGCCGTAGTACGCCAGCTCGATCGCTTCGCGCTGAGGTGCGGGAAGAGCCGACAGCGCACCTGCCACCTTCTGCCCCTCCACCTTCAGCTCGACCTGCTCGGCGACGTCGTCGTGTGCGACGTCGAGATCACGCAGGCCCGCTTTCAGGTCGCGGTCTGCGCTGGACTGGGATGCCCGCACCCGGTCCACCGCTCGGCGGTGGGCCATGGTGAGGACCCATGCCCTCCCCTGCCCCTTGTTCGGAGCGAAGCGCGCAGCGGATTGCCACACTTCGAGAAAGACCTCCTGCAGCACCTCTTCGCTCTGCGACCGGTCGACCAGCACCCGCACGATCAGACCGAACACCCGCGGCGCCAGCATGTCGTAGAGCCGCGCGAAGGCGGATTGGTCGCCGGCGGCAACACGAACGAGGAGTTCGGCGGCGTGGTCCCGCGCCGGCCCGTCCTCCGGCACATCCACGCCGTCGATGACCATCTCGTCCAGCATGCACCACATCCCCTCGTCCGCGCCTGGCTTGCATTGATCACCCGAATGTGAACGAATACGCCTGCACCCCCGCCGGCACGGTGATCTCGATGACGCCGTCACGGGTCGGCGCCGCCTCGATCAGCGCATACGACCGGGGCGTGCCGCCGACCTCGATGGCGTCTGCCGCCTCACCGTCGACGCGCACCTGCACCCGCCCCTCGCCGGCGAGCACCACCCGCACCTCCTCGGCGGTGAAGCGCAGACGGATGCCGCCCTCGTCGCCGGCCGGGGTGGCGAACTGCGTCTGCACGTCCCACTCCCCCGACAGGGCGAACGAGTCGGCCGGCTGGTCGCCGGGGTAGGCGAACGGGCGCGTGCCGGCTCGGTAGCGCTCGTCCCCGCCGTAGTTGACGTCCTTCGCCGACCCGAGGAACGTCTCGGGCGTCGTCGACCCCGCCTCGGGGGTGAGGTCGGCGACGTCGGTGGGCGCCGGCAGAGCGGCATCCGCATCGGCGTCCTTCAGCAGCTCGCGGATCATCGCCTCGGTCGCGGTGTAGTTGCCCTCGCCGAACGAGATGTGCCGCACGGTGCCCTCGGCGTCGATCAGGTAGTGGGCCGGCCAGTACCGGTTGCGATAGTTGGTCCAGGTCGACAGGGCGTTGTCGAGCGCGACCGGGTACTCGATGCCGAAGTCGGCCGCACCGGCGGCGACGTTGCCGGCATCCTTCTCGAAGGCGTACTCGGGCGAATGGATGCCGATGACCTGCAGGCCCGCGTCGCGGTAGGCGTCGTCCCAGGCCACGACGTGCGGGATCGAGCGCTGACAGTTGATGCACGAGTACGCCCAGAAGTCGATGAGCACGACCTGCCCGCGCAGGTCTGCCAGGTCGATGCCACCGCCGTCAGGGGTGTTCAGCCACGACTCGATCCCCCGGATGCCGGGGGCGGTGCCGCACGACTCGAGCTCGGTGGCGCCGTTGGTGCAGTTGTCGAGCTCACGGTTCTCGTCGGTGACGATGCCTCCCAGGTTCAGGGCGCGCGCGGCATCCTCGTTCTCGGTGAGGTCTCGCTGCAGGTCGGCGGTGTAGTCGGGCACGAGGCGCTGCAGCAGCTGCGGCACGTTGAAGACGAGGCCGACGGCGAGGGCGAGCATGGCGACCCCGGCGGCGATGCGCAGGCCGCGCTCGCGGGTGCGGAACGCCTTGATGCGCTCGATGAGGCCGCGCCCGGCGAGGGCGAACACCAGCAGGGGCAGGGCGACGCCGATGGCGAAGGATGCCGTGAGGGCGACGGTGTCCACGCCGATCTGCCCGGTCGCCCCGGCGACGATGATGGCCGCCAGCACGGGACCGGCGCAGGGCACGAACACCGCGCCCAGCGCGAGCCCCACCGCGAAGCCGCTCCCCCTGTTGGCGACTTCGCGGCGGGGCAGCCTCTGGAACGGCTTCTCGAGCACCTGCTCGAACCGTGGCACGAGCAGGCCGACGCCGATGAGCACGAGCACCGCGATCCCCACCCACCGGATGACGTCCTGCGGCAGGTTGAGCGCCCCGAGGATCAGCGATCCGGCGAGGGTGACCAGGGTGAAGCTGGTCACCAGGCCCGCGATGACGAGGTACGGACGGCTGCGCCGCGCGGGGATGGTCGTGGGGTCCCCCTCGAACCGCGCGGACTGCGCGCCGCCGGTGAGGAAGATGACCGGCAGCACCGGGAGGATGCACGGCGAGATCCCGGTGATCAGCCCTCCCAGCAGGCCGATGATGATGAGCTCCATGTGTCCCCGTTTCCGTCGGGGGGTTCTTCGGCTCGACAGAGGGATCGGATTTTTTTCCATCCGATCGGCGCACCGCTCCGAACAGCAGTCATGGCCGCAGTCCTGGCGGCTCCCCAAAACCGGAGGACATCATGCTCAGCACCAAGAAGAAGACCACCGCAGCTCTGACTCTCATGGTCGCCGGCGCTTTCGCACTGTCGGCATGCTCGATGGGCAGCGACACCGAGAGCGACGACACGGCGTCGATGGCACCGGAGTCGTCGGAGACCACCACGCCCGAGGCGATGGATGCCGGTGCCATGCTCGTCGGCGCCGGCTGCGAGGACTACGCCGAGACCGTTCCGGACGGCGCCGGCTCGATCGAGGGCATGTCGCAGGAGCCGGTGGCTGTCGCGGCATCCAACAACCCGCTGCTGACCACGCTGACCGCCGCGGTCAGCGGTGAGCTCAACCCCGATGTCGACCTCGTCGAGACGCTCAACAACGGCGAGTACACCGTGTTCGCCCCCGTCGACGACGCGTTCGCGAAGATCGACCAGGCGACGCTCGACTCCCTCAAGACCGACTCCGACACGCTGACGTCGATCCTGACCTACCACGTGGTCGAGGGCCAGGTGGACCCGGCGGACATCGCCGGCACCCACACCACGCTGCAGGGCGAGGAGCTGGAAGTGACCGGGTCGGGCGACGAGTGGATGGTCAACGACGCGATGGTCATCTGCGGCGGCGTGCAGACCTCCAATGCCACCGTTTATCTCATCGACACGGTCCTGATGCCTCCGGCACAGTGAGTCGAACGGGTCGCGGCGGGGAATCCGCGGCCTGTGAGGAACGGTGAGGCCCCCGGTGCAGCGATGTCACCGGGGGCTATCTCATGTTTCGGCGGATTCGTCAAGCATCGATGCGCCGGAATCGACTTCGTTAGCGTCGTAAAGATCGAACCGCGGGATAGGCCGCCGACGATGGGCTGGAGGGCCATGATCCACGCAAGCGCGACCGAGATCGCCGAGGGCACGGTGCTGGAGCGCCGCTACCGGCTGCGCGAGGAGATCGGCGCCGGCGGGGCGGGGCGCGTCTTCCGTGCCGACGACGTGCACCTGCAGCGCACCGTCGCCGTCAAGGTGATGCACCGTCAGGTCGACGGGCTGGGCTCGGTGGAGCGCGCCCGCGCCGAGATGCTGCTGCTGGCCTCGCTCAACCACCCGTGCCTCGTCACCCTGTTCGACGCGCGCATCGGCCACACCGAAGACGATGTCGCCTACCTGGTCATGGAGTACGTGCCCGGTCTCACCCTGCGCGGGAGGCTCGACCAGGGCGACCTGGATGCCCGGGAGCTCGCGGGCATCGCGCTCGACATCGCGGAGGGCCTGCACGTCGCCCACGCCTCGGGCGTCGTCCACCGCGATGTGAAGCCCTCCAACGTGCTGCTGTGGCGCTCGCCGCTGTCGAACGGACGGTGGCGCGCCAAGGTCGCCGACTTCGGCATCGCCTATCTCGAGCAGACGACGCGGGCGACCGACCCGGGACTGGTGATCGGCACGGCCGCATATCTCGCGCCGGAGCAGGCCCGCGGCGAGACGCCCACCCCGGCGGCCGACATCTACGCCCTCGGCATCCTTCTCATCGAGGCACTCACGGGCCGGCGCCCTTACTCCGACGCCTCCGGGATCGGTGCGCTCACGGCTCGCCTCATCGACCCGCCCGCGATTCCGGCATCGCTCCCGGCGCCGTGGCGTGACCTGCTGCAGGCGATGACGGCGATGCGTCCCGAGGACCGCCCGAGCGCCCTGGAGGTGGCCTGCGCGGCCGCCCGCCTGACGGTGCCCGACGCGCCCGGAACGGGCGTCCTGACCCCGCCGGCCATCACCATGCCGATGCAAGCCGCCGCGTCCGCGACTCCCGCGGCGACACGTCGCGACCGCGCCCGCGCGGCGGCCGCGAACGTCACGACCGCTGCCCTGCAGCTGCCGACCACCCCCGCGCCCCGGCGGGCGTCGTGGGCCGTGTCGGCACGGCGCGCCGACGACGCGGTCCTCTCCGTGCCCGGCCTCGTGCCGATCGCGCGGCCGGCCGCCCGCTACCCGCGCCGCGTCTATGCGGCTGCCGCCGCGGTCGCCGTGCTCGCGGTGATGTCGGTCTCTCTGATCTCCGCCGTGTTCGGCGCCGCCAATGTCTCGCCCGACCCGGCGCCCATCGTGCAGCAGGACCCGGCACCTGTTGAGCCCGCACCGATCGACCCCGCCATCGTCGCCGAAGAGGTGGAGGCGCCTGCTCCCGTCTCGGCCGTCGATTCCGAGCCCGTCGTCGTGACGCCTGTGGACGCACCCGCCGAGCGGCCGAGTGGCCCCGCGCAGGCGAACCCGAACGCGGGCCCCGGCAATAACAGCGGCAACGCCAACCCCAACCGGGGCCCCGGCAACAACAGCGGCAACGGGCACGGCAACCGCTGACGGCCTACTAGGCTGGGAGTCGAGGGCCTCTAGCTCAGTCGGTAGAGCATCGGACTTTTAATCCGCGGGTCGTGGGTTCGAGCCCCACGGGGCCCACTGCATATCATACCCTCCGATCCCTTGTAAACACTGGGATCGCGGCCCGTCGAAGGTCTCGGAAATCACCCCGTGACAACAATTTGACAACATCCGTACGCGGTTTCTCGGCGCGGAAGGCTGTCGCTTGTTGTCACGCGCCGTTGTCAGAGGCGTTGTCAGGGGCGTTGTCAGACGCCCTTGTCAGGGCGTTGTCACGCGCCATCGCCTCGGACAGGATCGCGGGCACGTCGGATGCAGCGGCCGCTGACCCCAGCGCTTCCGACACGGTATCGAGGTCGTCGTCGAAAAGGTCGGCGTAGGTGTCGAGTGTCATCACCGCCGATGCGTGACCCAGCATCCGCTGCACCGCCTTCACGTGCGCACCCGCCGAGATGGCGAGCGATGCGGCAGTGTGGCGGAGGTCATGCGGAGTCACACGCGGGAACGATGATGGCGGCTGTCGGCCGGCTACGAGCGCGTCCGCGATCGCCTGGTCGGCGGAGGCTTGCGCGCGCGTCACCGCGCCGTGGAACCAGCCACTCGTGGACTTCGGCCGCCGGAGGTGACTCTTTCCGTCCCCGAACACCAGCTCGTCGCGTCCGCGGCCGGTGACGAGCCGCTCCATCGTGCCGGCCAGGAACGGCGGGTAGGGCACCTGGCGCTTCTCGTGGGTCTTCGGCGTGCCGACCTGGATGGCGCTTCCCACCTCCACCGCGTTCTCTTCGACGCTCACCCGCCGCCGCCGAAGGTCGACGTGCTTGACGCGCAGCCCGGTCGCCTCACCCCAGCGAAGGCCCGTGTAGGCGAGGAACACGACCAGCTCGGGTTGCGACGACTCGCGCGCAAGGTCGGCGACCTGCTGATGAGTGAGGTACGCGCGCGACTTCGCGACCTTCCGTGGCAGCTTGATGCCGCGGGCGGGGTTCGAAGCGATGCGCCGGTCGCGGAGGGCGACGTCGAGGATGCCGGCGAGCACTTCGTGCGCGCGGCGCACCGTCGTCGGGCTGTGCGTCTTGGCGAGCTCCGAGGCCCACGCCTGGACCTCCGAGTGGCGGATGCCGCCGACCGCGCGCCGCTCCCATTTCGGACGCACATGGATGCGCCAGGCTGAGTCGACGCTGCGGAACGTCGACGGCTTGAGATCCGCCTGTCGCGACGCGAGCCACTCGGTCCCCAGCAATCCGAGCGGGGTTCTCGAGTCCGAGGGATCGACGAACTCACCGCGGTTCTTCGAGATCTCCACCTCGGCGAGTCGGATCTCCGCCTCGTGCTTCGTCCGGAACCCGCGCAACGTCGCTTGCTGCCCGTTCGGCTTGCGGTAGCTGATCCGGTATCGCCGTCCGGCGGCGGTCGTATACGAGTGGATGCTGCCCATGACTCAGACCCGGTCCGCTGAGACGACGAGGCGCTTAATGAGCGCCTGGCGACTGAGGCCCGTGCGCGCGGCGAGGTGCGTCCAGGGGACGTCGACATCGCGGAGCGCGACGACGAGATCGTCGCGCTCGAGCAGCAGGCGCAGCTCCTCCGCCCTCATCTCGTCGAGTCTGCGCGAGATCGCACTCACGCGGTCGAGAGCACCGAGCCGACTCCCCCATCGATCGACGAGCACCTGTTCCTTAACGGCCGCGGCAGCCTTCGCCGCAGCTTCTCTGCGACGAGCCTTCCGTCGGTCGGTGGCGTTCTTGCCCACGTAACCGGGTTTACACGCGATCATTGTTTTTCCGCAAGAGGGGTTGTGGGCCACCGATTGGTGCCTGCGTGCATCGTCGTTTCGGTCGCCGGCCGATGAAACTCGCGTACGAGCTCTTTGGCGGGCGATTTGTATGGGGTGCGCTCGCAGCGAGTGCGCCGAGGTGAGCCGAGCTCGGGGCTCTCTACGGGCTTTCGACGTCCAACCCAACTAGGTTGACCCGCTAGCCTATTCATAGTAATCGTTTGGATCATTGGAGCGCGCATGACCGACTATGAGCCCGCCACGCACACAGAGGAAGCCGTCTCGAGCCGGCACTCGATAACCCTGGCGGCCGGAAGTATCGATTACACCGCAACGGCGGGCACCATAATCGTTCGCGACGACGAGGGCACGCCGCTCGCGAGCATGTTCTACCTTGCGTACGCTGCCGACCGCCTTGCCGGCGCACCACGGCGCCCGCTGACCTTCTTCTTCAACGGCGGTCCCGGCTCTGCGAGCCTGTGGCTCAACATCGGAGGGTTTGGCCCGATGCGCGCGCCCACCGCGACCCCCACGGCCACGCCTCCCGCTCCGTACACGGTCGGACCGAACCCGCATACGCTGCTCGCCGAGACCGACATGGTGTTCCTCGATGCGCCGGGCACCGGGTACTCGCGTCTGCTCGGTGACACGACGGCGGCGCAGCTGTACGGCGTCGACCAGGATGTTGATGCGTTCGCGCGCGCCATCACGCGCTACCTGACGATCACGAACAACTGGAACACCCCGCGGTTCCTGTTCGGCGAATCGTACGGCACGACCCGCTCGGCGGCGCTCGTGCACAAGCTCCAGAACCAGGGACTCGACTTCAACGGCGTCGTGCTGCTGTCGACCGTGCTCAACTGGGGCCTCAACAACCTGGGCTTCGATCAGGAGTACATCAACCTGGTGCCTTCGTTCGCGGCGACCGCCTGGCATCACGGCCGCTGCCGCGTGGAGGCAGCGTCGCTCGAGACGCTACTGGCCGACGCGCGCGACTTCGCGCAGGGCGACTACGCCCGCGCACTGCAGCTGGGCGACCGCATCGACACAGACTTCGAGCGCACCGTCGCCGAGCGGTACGCCGCGTTCACGGGCCTCGAGGTCGACGCCGTGCTGGCGGCGCACTTCCGAATCGGCATGGAGCCGTTCCGCTACGCGCTGCTGAAGGATCAGGGCCGTGTCGTCGGCCGCTTCGACACCCGCTTCGTCGCCGAGCACCAGTACGTCGTGGGCAACGGCTCGCACGACCCGGCGACCGACGACGCCGCCACCGCCGGCGTGAACAGCGCGCACCTGTCGACGTTCCGTGAGCACGTCGCCGGCGACCTCGGCTACACGAGCGAGCTGCACTACCGCCACCTCTACAACATGCCCATCTCTCGCGCGTGGGACTGGAAGCACAAGGCCCCCGGCATCGACGCTCCCCAGTTCGTGCCCGATGTGAGCCTCGACCTGTCGGCCGCGATCCGTCGCAACCCGAACCTGAAGGTCGCGGTCATGGGCGGCGTGTACGACCTCGCGACCCCGTTCTTCTCGTCGGAGGTCGACATCTCGCGCCTGTACCTGGCGCCCGACCTGCGCGAGAACATCCGCTTCCGCTTCTACGAGTCGGGGCACATGACGTTCGTCGACGAGGTCGTCATCGCCCAGATGGTGACCGACCTGCACGCATTCTACGCGGACGCGACCGACCACACCCCCGTCGAGGTCTAACCCGAACAGACCTCGGCCACGGGGGCCCGGACGCCGCGGCGTCCGGGCCCTTCCTCGTGCGGTGGCGCACGAGACCGGCGGGGAGGGCGTCAGTCGCGCAGGAACGCGCGCAGATCGGCCGACAGCGCGGCGAGGCTCGCCGGGTCGGAGTACATCATGTGACCCGCGGGGTAGCGGCCTTCGCTGATGCGGTCGGCGGGGAGGCCGTACTGGGCCTTCAGGTGCTCGACGGCGCCGACGGTCGTCAGGGCGTCGAAGTGCCCCGTGCCGATGAACACGCGGGTGCGCGGGTCGGCGCGGAAGAGGGCGCTCAGGTGCGCGGGATAGTCGAACACGGCGAACGGCGACGGCGTGGGGCTCGCGTCGAATCGGTGGAGGGCCGACGCCTCGAGGTAGTTCCAGTACCGGTGCGACGAGACGGCGGGGCGGTAATCCCGCTCGACCGACAGCCCGAGCGGCCCCGTGAACAGCTCGTGCAGCGCGGCGGTGAACACGGGGGCGAGTCGCACGTCGGCGGCATCCAGGTACGGCTCGCGCTCGTCGCCGGCGGCGATCGTGTACCGGGTGTCGGTGAGGCCGACCGTGCGGCCGGCGTCAGCGAGGAGGATGCGGCGGAACTCCTCCTTGTCGACGCGCAGGCGCCGGCAGCGCAGCTGCGCGGGCGTGAGCCCCGTGAACCCGGCGAGCGTGTCGACGACGGCGCCTGCGGGCTCGGCCTCGCCCAGCGCGAGCGCGTAGTCGCGCACGGCGAAGGCGTGAGCGGTGCGGGTCACCTCGTCGAGCGTCAGGTCGGCGTGGGCGCTCCGCCCGTGGAACCAGGCGGTGGCGGCCAGGAACGGGAGGGCGGCGACGTAGCCGGCGGCGTTCCCCGCCCGCTGGTTGACCTCCTGGGTGTTGAGGCACTGTCCGAGCAGGGCGATGCGGGTGACGATGATGCCGTCTTGCCGCAGGGCGGTGGCCGTGAGCGGCGCGCGCACGGTGCCGTAGCTCTCGCCGAGCAGTGCTACGGGAGAGGCGAAGCGCCCGTGGCGGCGCAGCCAGCGGCGGATCACCTGGGCGGTGAGCGCGGCGTCGCGGTCGACGCCGGTGGCCTCCGACGGCTCGGCGCCGTCGGCCAAGCGCGAGAATCCGGTGTTCGCAGGGTCGACGAACACGAGGTCGACCTCATCGAGCAGCGTGTGCGCACTCGGCACGAGGGGCGACGTGGCGGACGCCGGGGCGTCAAGATCGACCGGGGTGTCGGCCTTGAACGGGCCGAGCCCGCTCAGGTGCAGCCACATCGATGCGACGCCCGGGCCGCCATTGAACAGGAACAGCACCGGCCGTGCGCGGTCGATGGGCTCCGTGACGTAGCCGAAGGTCCACGCGTCGGCGACGACACGGTCATCGATCTCGAGGTTCCACGACTCGACGTGGCACGCGTACTCCCGGTCGCCCAGGCGGTGCCGCGTGAGAGTACTCACCGCTGCAGGTGGCTGAGCGCGAGCGCGGCGAGCGCGGCCGCCTGGTCGCCGAGCACACTGTCGTCGAACAGCGCGAAGGGCGTGTGGTTGGGCGCCGACGTCTCGGGATCGAGGTGGTCGGGCGTCGACCGCAGGTAGAAGTACACGGCCGGCACTTCGCGCGACACGTAGCTGAAGTCCTCTGAGCCCATGACGGGAGCGGGAGTGGTCCAGACGCGTTCCTGCCCGAAGACGCGGGCGAGTTCTCCGAGCGCCGCTTCGCCGAGGGCGACGTCGTTCGTCGTCGGAGGGCACAGCAGATCGAGCCTGACCTCCGCCGTGCACCCGTGCGCCTGGGCGATCGCGGCGATCAGGGCGGGGATCTCCGTCTTCACGCGCGCGAGGGCGTCTTCCGACACGACGCGCACCGACCCGCCGAGGTACGCGGTGCCCTCGATGACGTTGAAGGCATCGCCCCCGGCGGCGAGCTTCGTGACGGTGACGACGGCGGGGTCGCTCACCGAGTGACGGCGCGTGACGTAGCTCTGGAGGGCCGTGACGATCTCGGCGGCGGCAGGCACCGGGTCGACCGCGAAGTGCGGCTGCGACGCGTGGCCGGGCTTGCCGATGATCGTCGCCTCGAGTTCGAGAGCGCCCGCCATGATGGGACCGGGCCGCGTCGAGAAGACGCCCTTGATACCGGGAACGACGTGCAGGCCGTACGCGGCGCTCACCCGGGTGCCCGTGGCATCGAGCACCCCTTCGTCGACCATGATCTCGGCGCCGTTTCCCAGCTCCTCGCCGGGCTGGAACATGAACACGACATCGCCATGCAGCTCGTCGCGTCGCGCGGCGAGCAGGCGCGCAGCGCCCACGAGGCCCGCGGCGTGCAAGTCATGGCCGCACGCGTGCATCGCGCCGTTCTCCGAACGGAAGTCGAGGTCGGTCTGCTCGACGATGGGGAGGGCGTCCATGTCGCCCCGCAGCAGCACCGACGGCCCGGGGTGCGCACCGCGCAGCACCGCGACGACCGAGTCGAGGCCCGTGCCGAGCGTGATCTCCAGGCCGAGACCTTCGAGGGCCGCGACGACGCGGGCCTGCGTGCGTGGCAACGTGAGTCCGAGCTCGGGGTCGGCGTGGATCTCGCGGCGCAGCCGCACGAGGTCGGGGAGCAGCGCGCGCGCGTCGTCGACGAGGGTCATGGATCAGTCCTCTCCAGAGGTGAGCAGGTGGTCGGTGCCGGCGTGCTCGATGCGGGGGATGGCCGCGACGAGGCTCCGGGTGTACGGGTGGGTGGGCGCCGACACGATCATTTCGGCTCCCGCGACCTCGACGATCCTTCCCGTCCGCATGACGGCAGTGGTGTCGGCGATGTAGCGGACGGCAGCGAGGTTGTGGGTGATGAAGAGCATCGATAGGCCGAGGTCGCGCTGCAGGTCGCGGATGAGGTTCAGCACCGCCCCCTGCACGGAGGCGTCGAGTGCCGACGTAATCTCGTCGGCGACGATCAGGCGGGGCTTGACGGCCAGGCACCGCGCGATCGCGACACGCTGGCGCATGCCGCCCGACAGCTGCGAGGGGTACTGGTCGGCCGCCGACGCTTTCAGGCGCACGAGCTCCAGCAGTTCGCGCACCGAGGCCTTGCGTCCTGCCGCCGAACGGCCCGAGTGGATGGCGAGCGCTTCGCCGATCGTCTCGCCCACGGTCATGCGGGGGTTGAGCGACGAGTACGGGTCTTGGAAGATCATCTGCACGTCACGGGCGCGCTCGCGGCGCGACGCCTTGGCGTCGAGCAGGTCACTGCCGTCGAGCGAGATGCGTCCGGCAGTGGCCTTCTGGAGGCCGGCGACGGTGCGCGCGACGGTCGACTTACCCGACCCCGACTCGCCGACGAGGCCCACGATGGTGCCGCTGGGCACGGTGAGTGACACGCCGTCGACGGCGTTGATCGCCTTGGCGCCGTGCCCGAACGTGACCGTCAGGTCATCGATGACGAGCTCTGCCATCAGGAAGCCACCTCCGCGCGGGTCGTGAGCGGCACCGAGACGCCGTCTTGCGGGTGCCAGCAGGCCACGCGGCCGCCGTGCGGATGCTCGCGCAGGACGGGCGCCTCCGTGCGGCAGCGTTCGGTCGCGAACAGGCAGCGCGCTGCGAAGGCGCAGCCCGCGATCGGCCTGGACAGGTCCGGCGGCTCGCCGGCGATCGTCGCGAGCGGCTTCGTGCGGTCGGTGTCAAGGTCGGGCAGCGACGCCGCGAGTGCCCGCGTGTACGGGTGCGCGAGCTTCTCGGGGGATGCCAGCAGAGTGGCATCAACGTCTTCGACGATGCGTCCGGCGTACATCACGAGGATGCGGCGGCACAGTTCGCCGAGCACCGCGATGTCGTGCGAGACGACGAGCGCCGCCGAGCCGTTGTCTTCGCACTGGCGCCGCAACAGCTGCAGCACGCGGCGCTGCACCGTCACGTCGAGAGCGGTCGTCGGCTCGTCGGCGATCACGAGGGCGGGTGCGCCAATCTGCGACATCGCGATGAGCGCGCGCTGGCGCATCCCGCCGGAGAACTCGTGCGGGAACTGGCCCGCACGGTGCTCGGCATCCGGGATGTCGACCGCGTCGAGCGCGGCGACGGCGGCGGCGCGCGCCTCGGCGCGGCTCGCGCCGCCGTGCACGCGCGGCACTTCGCCGAGCTGCGTGCCGACCCGGAGGGCGGGGTTGAGCGCGGTGAGCGAGTCCTGGAAGACGACGCCGATGCGGGTGCCCAGCGCTCTGCCCGCCCGCTCGGGCGAGAGCCCTGCCAGCTCGTCGCCCTCGAACGTGATGCGCTCGGCTGTGACGATGGCACCGGCGGGAGGAAGCTGCGCGATCGACATCATCGTGACGCTCTTGCCGCTGCCCGACTCGCCGACGACGCCGACGAGCTCGCCGCGACCCACGCGGAACGACACGTCCTGCACCGTGCGGATCCAGCCGTCTTCGCCGGGGAACGAGATGCACAGGCCCTGCACGTCCAGGAGCGGCTGCTCGGCGGGCGCCGGCGCGGCCGGCACGAGCGTACGGGGTGCGGCCCCCAGGCGACGGGGCGAGCGCACCGTGCGGCCGCTGCGGTGACGCATGTGCGCCGCGAGCGACTCGCCGAGCATGCTGAATGCGAGGCCCGAGAACACGACCGCGACACCCGGTCCGATCGCCGCGACAGGCGACACGTACACCTGCGCGAAGCCCTCCGACAACATGCGACCCCAGTCGAACTCGGGCGGCTGCACGCCGATCCCGAGGAAGCTGAGGCTCGACAGCGCGAGCAGGCCGCCGCCGATCGACGTCGTCACGTTGACGATGACGGGCTCGGCGATGTTCGGGAGGATGTAGTGCGTGAACTGGCGGCCACGCGAGACCCCCAGCATCCGCGCCGCCGCGAGGTACTCGGAGCCCGCGACCCGCGCCGACAGCGTCTGCGCGAGACGCGCGAACGACGGCGTCATCGTGAGCGCGAGGGCGAGCACGGCGGTCGCCGAGCCCGGGCCGAGCAGGATCACGGTGAGCATCGCGACCAGCAGCACGGGGAACGCGAGCCACGTCGCGATGATGTTCGAGAAGGCGCGCTGCGCCCGAGGCCCCATGACGGCCGGCAGCGCGCCCACCAGGAGTCCGGCGACGGCGCCGAGGGCGGTGGCGGCGAGGGCCATCAGGAGCGACAGGCGCGTCGCGACGAGCGTGCGAACGAGGATGTCGCGGCCCAGGTTGTCGGTGCCGAGCGGATGCGAATCCGAGGGCGGCAGCGCGATGGCGTCGGGGTTGGCCAGCACGGCCTCTTCGCCCCACCAGATGGGGGCGAAGACGGCGAAGAAGACGATGAAAGCCAGCATGAGGGCGGTGATGACGGCCATCGGCTGGACGGCGAGGCGGCGTCGACGAGGGGTCATGACGTCTCCATGAGGGTGGTGCGTCGGTCGAGGAGCGACAGGACGATGTCGACGATGAGGTTGATCGTCAGGATGATCGCGGCGTAGACGAGGGCGAGACCCTGCACGATGCCGTAGTCCTTGGCCGTGATGGCCCCGACGAACGCGGTGCCGAGGCCCGGCCAGTTGAAGACCTGCTCGACGAGCACGCCGCTGGCGACCATCGTGCCGAGCATGGTGCCGCCGATCGTGAGCGTCGCGGTCAGCATGTTCGGGAGCGCATGCCTGAAGTAGACCAGCGCGGCCGGCAGGCGCTTGGAGCGCGCCGTGCGCACGTAGTCGTCCCCCAGGGTCGCGAGCGCCTCGATGCGGGCGATGCGGGCGATGGATGCCGAGGCCGCGATCGACATCGCCGCGACGGGGAGGATGTACGACTCGGGGCCGCCGCGGCCGGCCACCGGCAGCAGGTGCGCCGTGATGCCGAACACGATGATGAGCACGACGCCGAGGAGGTATTCGGGGATTGCGGCGATGAACGCGGTGACGCCGGTGAAGGCGACTTCGGCGCCGCGGCGGCGTCCGCCCTGCGTGAGGATCGCGACGAACAGGCCGAGCGGCACGGCCACGAGGAGGATGACGACGAACGACAGCGCGGCGAGCTCGAGGGTGGCGGGCATGCGCTGGGCGACCAGGTCGGTCACTTCGCGGCCCGTGATCAGCGACGCGCCGAGGTCGCCGCGCAGGAGGCCGAGGAGGTAGTCGACGTACTGGACAATGAGGGGCTGGTCGAGCCCCAGCTGCTCACGACGGGCCTGCACGACGGATTCGTCGGCCGTGGCGCCCAGCGCGGCGCGCACGGGGTCGCCCCCGGCGGCACGCAGCACGAGGAACGCCGCCGTGACGATGACCCACATCGCCACGAGCGACCGGATCAGCCGTCGGACGAGGAAGACGACCCAAGGGCCGCCGTGGCGGCTCCGCGAAGGAGCCGCCACGGCGGGCGCCGAGGACACGGTCGTGTCGGTTGTCATGCGGAACTACTCAGCCTCGCAGGCTCGTCGGGACGATCAGACCCGTCGACGAGAGGTCGAAGGTGACCCCGTCGCCGTAGAAGGTGCCGGTCGACTCGTAGAAGGGCAGCACCGCGGCATCCGCGATGAGCGACTCCTGAGCGGCGGTCCACGCGTCGCAGCTCTCCTCGCCGGCCAGGGCCTGGGCCTGGGCGGTCAGCGCGAAGAACTCCTCGTTCGTGTTGAAGGTCCAGTTGCCGCCGTTGGGCGGGAACTCACCCGACATGATGCCCGCCCAGGTGTTGGGGAGGGTCGTGGCGATCGGGGCCCAGATCAGGTCCCAGTCGCCGCCGCCGAAGATGACGTCGGTGTAGGCGGGCGACGGGGTCGGGGTCGCCGTGACGCCGACCTCGGCGAGCTGCTGCTGGATGAGCTCGATGCCCGAGACGACCGACTCGTCGACGTTGCCCGGGTAGAGGAGGACGAGCTCGAGGTTCTTGCCGTCCTTGCGGCGGACGTCGCCCGAGAGGGTCCAGCCCGCGGCGTCGAGCGCGGCGCCGGCGGCAGCGGCGTCGAACGCCGGGATGACGGCGGTCGCGTCGGCCGTGGTGCACACCGACGAGAACGAGCTGACGAGCGTCTTCAGCTCGGTGCCACGGCCGCCCGTGGAGACCTTGCCGACGGCGTCGCGGTCGATCGCCGACGCGAGCGCCTGGCGCACGGCCGGGTCGCCCGTGGGACGGCCGTCGTTCTGGTTGAAGAACACCAGACCCGGACGGTCGGGCACCTGCAGCGCGTTCAGGTCGAGCGCGTCGAGGCGGTCGCGGTCGGCGCCGGCGACGGTGCCCACCTGCACGTCACCCGACTGCAGCATGTTCGCGATCGTGGTCTCGTTCTCGACGATCTCGATCGTGACCGTGGCGGGAAGGCCCTCGGTCTCGCTCGTGACGCCGCGGGGGCCCCACGTGTAGTCGTCGCGCAGCTCGAACGTGTAGCTCTGGCCCGGCGCCGAGTCGGCGAGGGCGTAAGGCCCGGTGCCGAGCGACGTGGTCGCGAGCGCCGACGGGTCTTCGACCGCGGCGGCGCAGACGACGGGCATGAGGCCGATCGTGCCGAGGAGGAAAGACTGGGCCTGCTCGCTCGTGAAGGTCACGGTGCGGGCGTCGTCGTCGGCCTCGATCGTGAGACCGGAGGCCGGGAAGTAGACGCCCTTGAACGGGGAGCCGGTCTCTTCGGCGGCGGCGTACTCGAAGCTCGCCTTGACGTCGGAGGCGGTGAGAGGGGTGCCGTCGGCGCAGAGGATGCCGTCCTTCAGCGTGAAGGACACCTCGGTGGTCGATTCGGTCCAGCTTTCGGCGAGAGCCCCAGCGGCATCCTTGCCGGAGGTGAAGTCGACGAGCGTCTCGTAAGCGTACGCGCTGACGATCTGGCCGGCCTCGGTGGCGTTGGTAATTGGGTTCAGTTCGCCCGGGTCAGCCGCGAGAGCGACGGTGATCACCTTTGGCGTGTCGTCGTTCGCGGCGGGCTCGCCGGCGGTGCTGCAGGCGGAAAGCGCGAGAGCGCTGACGCCCAGCATCCCGGCCAGCGCGATAGGTCCTCTTCGCATGGAGGGTCCTTTCTCTGGGTGCGTCGAGGCACACCCTACGGGCTAATTGATTGGTATCAATTATGTGGATATGGATGTTTCGCGGGTATTACGTATTGACGTCATCTGACGGACCGAGTCTTCTCAGCCCGTCCGTCGTCGAGAAGCTCCGCTGCTCCCATGACGGCCTTCACTTCGAGGAACTCCTCGAACCCGCGGCTTCCTGCTTCTCGGCCCAATCCGGACTGCTTGTAGCCGCCGAACGGGGCGCCGACGTCGAGACCGGCGCCGTTGATTCCCACGGTCCCCGTGCGCAGACGGAGCGCCACGTCGAGGGCGCGGCGACGGTCAGCCGACCACACCCCGCCGGAGAGACCGTAGATGCTGTTGTTCGCGAGGGTGATCGCATCCTCCAGCACGTCGTAGCCCGTGATCGTGAGCACCGGGCCGAAGACCTCCTCGTGGAAGATCCGCATTTCCGGCGTAACGTCCGAGTAGATGGTCGGGCGCACGTACGCGCCCGGCAGATTGAGCGGCTCTGGACCGCCGACAAGCAGGCGCGCGCCGTCCTCCTGCGCTGCGGCCATGTGCGTCAGCACGCGGGCGCGCTGCAACGACGACGCGAGCGGACCCATCGCGGTGCCGGACGCACTGGGATCGCCCGGCTGCCAGCGCGCCGCCTCGGTGACCGCCGCCCGCTCCCACTCGTCGCGCAGCGACTCAGGGACGAGCACGCGCGTGAGCGCCGCGCACGTTTGCCCGGTGTTCGCGAAGCACGAGCGCAGCACTCCGGCGACCGAGTCGTGGACGGGCGCGTCGTCGAGGATGACCGCAGCCGACTTGCCACCGAGCTCCAGAGCAACCTTCTTGATTGTCGCCGCGGCGGCGCGCGCGATGTACTCCCCGACCCCGCGCGAGCCGGTGAAGGTCACCATGTCGACGTCGGGATGCTCCACGAGAGACGATCCGACCCGCGGGCCGTCGCCGAAAACGATCGACACGACACCGGCGGGAAGGGCGATCTCATCGAGGATCTCGCCGACGATCGCGGCGTTGAGCGGGGCCATCTCACTGGGCTTCAGCACGGTCGTACACCCGGCGAGCATCGCCGCACCGATCTTGAGCATGATCTGATGCAGAGGGAAATTCCACGGGGTAATCGCCGCCACGACACCCACCGGCTCCGTCACGACGAGGCTGTTCGACACCGATTCACGGTCGATGTGCGCCTTCGCTGCGGCGATGAGGTGCAGGAGGTCGCCGATCGCGACCCCCACCTGCGCCGTGCGGGCGAAGGCGATCGGCGCTCCCATCTCGGCGGTCAGCGTCTCGGCGAGACGGTCGCGGTGCCGTTCGAGCCCCCCGGCTAGCGCCTCGACAAATGTGATGCGCTCCGCCATCGGGCGCGCAGCCCACGGGTTGAACGCACGACGGGCGGCGGTCACGGCGCGCTCGACGTCGCCGGCGTCCCCGGCGACGACCGCCCCGACCATCGACCCGTCGGCCGGGTTGTCGACGGCAATGACCTCGCGGCCGACAGGATCGGTCCATGCGCCGTCGATATAGTGCCCGCGTACGCCGGTCATGCGGAGGTGACCCCCTGTCCCTGCAGGGCCGGGGCGAGGTGAGAGCCCGCCGGAAGTGGCGCGGGGCGCGGCACGCCCTCGTGGATGAGGTGCCACGGCGAGGGGAACTCACCGACGGGCACGTCGATGAGGATCGGCTCGTTGGCGGTCACGGCATCCGCCAGTACGCCCGCGAGAGACGCCGGGTCGTGCGCGGTCACCGAGGCGATGCCGAACGCACCAGCGAGGGCCGGGTAGTCGGGGTTCGTGAGGTCACTCGCGAAGAAGCGGGCGCCATAGCGGTTCTTCTGGATGCGGCGGACATTGCCGTAGAACCCGTCGTGGAACACGATGGTCGTGAGCCCGAGGCCGTAGCGCTTCATCGTCGAGAGTTCCTGCAGGGTCCAGGAGAACCCGCCGTCACCGTTGACCGACACGACCGCGCGCGACGGGTCGGCGGCCTTGACCCCGAGCGCCGTGGCAAACCCGTAGCCAAGCGTGCCCTGGTAGCCGGGGCCGACGTACGTGCGCGGTTGGTAGGCGGGGTAGCACATGCTCGCGGCGTAGCCCACCTGCGTGAACTCGCTCACGAAGACGCCGTCTTCGGGCAGCGCCAGGCGGATCGCGCCAAGATACTCGCGCTGCGGCGCGATGTCGGCGAGCTGCTCCTCCAGCCAGGCCCGAACCGCCGCGAACTCCGCACTGCGGTCTTCGCGGCTCACTGCGCCAATCTCGGCGACGAGCGCTTCGAGACCGACACGCGCGTCGGAGAGGATCGCGAGGGCCGAGGCGCGCGGGCCTTCCAGATCAGCGCACTCGGCGTTCATGAGAATCACGGGGGCGCCGTTGGTATCGACCTGCGTGCCGAATGTCGACACAAAGCGCGTGCCGACGGCGAGCACGAGGTCGGCGTCCTCACGGAGCGTGCGCAACGCGAGGCTGTCGAACGAAAGGCGGTGACGCGCGTCGAGCGCGCCGCGGCCGTTCTCGGTCATGAGCACCGGGGCTTCGAGCAACTCGGCGAGTTCGCGAAGCACCGCCGAAGCGCCTGCCGCGATGACACCGCCACCGACGACAATCATGGGGCGACGCGAGGCGCGCAGCAGTTCGGCGGCACGGGCCACGTCGCGCTGGTCGGGCACGATGGGCGCCGGTGTGACGAGGCCCGCGATTGCGGCTTCCGCCGTCGCGGTAAGCACGTCCGGCGGGACCTCCAGCGCGACGGGGCGCGGACGGCCGCTCTTCAGCTGGCGGAAGGCCTCGGCGACGAGGCCGGGAACCTCGGCGGCCGACCGGGCGGTGCCGGTCCACTTCGTAAGGCGTTCGAGGATGCCGGTCTGGTCAGGGATCTCGTGCAGGGCACCGAGCCCTTTGCCGATCGCGTGCGAGTCAATCTGCCCCGCGATGAGGAGGGTCTGCGAGTTGGCCGAGTAGCCCGTCGCGACGCCCGCGAGGGCGTTCAGCACACCTGGGCCCGGGACGACCATCGCGACGCCGACCTTGCCTGTCGAACGCGCGTATCCGTCGGCCATGTACGTGGTGGCCTGTTCGTTCCGCGCGCAGACGAAGTCGATTCTGTCGGCCCGATGGTAGAGCGCGTCGGCCGCGCCGTCGAGCTGGACCCCGGGGATGCCGAAGACGGTGTCGATTCCCTGGGCGATGAGCGCGTCGGCGAGGAGGTCGCCTCCCGTGGTGGCTGTCATGAGGTCCTTTCGGGGTCAATCGAGATCATCCTATTGGTTACAATCAATTACGCAAATAGGTCTCGATGCGGCGCGTTCCCCTACGCCCCTCCCCCGAGAATCCCTAGGATGTGTCTCACCCTGCGCCTGTCACAGGCGCCTGATCCGGAGGCGAAAATGTCATCCCTCTCCCGCGAGATCGCGTCGGAGCAGCACGCATTCCATGGCGGAAGAGCGCGGATCAGCCAATCGGTTGCCGATGGCGTCGTTCGCGAGATCGAGGACCTCATTGCGCGCGAAAACCGGCAACCGGGTTACCGCATCGGAACGAAGCACGAACTGTGCGAACGCTACGGCGTGGCCTCCGCGACCCTCGGCGAGGCGCTCCGCGTGCTGCGTGCCCGTGGGGTCATAGAGGTGCGCCCTGGCCCCGGCGGCGGCATCTTCGTCGCCGAGCAGTCGCCGTTACTGCGCCTCGCTCACGACGTGCTGTCGCTGCGCCAGCAGGGCGCGACCGTGAACGACATCGTCGAAGTGCTCGACGCGCTCGACGAGGCCGTGCTGCGGGATGCCGCCGAGCACCGCACCGACGCCGACCTCGCCGAACTCGACGCGCTGCTCGTCGAGGTGGTCGAGACCTGGCACGACCCAATCGCGGGGCTCCACGGCAACTGGCGCCTTCACCGCCGCATCGCGCAGATCACGCCCAACGCCGTGCTGCGCACGTTCTACCTCAATCTCGTCGACTACATCGAGTCCGAGAGCGTCGGCGAATCGCGCACCTTCGATGTGCTCGGCTTCCACCCGGATACCGACGAGCGCCTGCAGATCCACCGCGACCTCGTCGAAGCAATCCGCAGCCGCAACATCGACATCCAGCGCGACGCGATCGTCCGGCACCGCACCCTCGGCCGCTGACCGCCGGCGGCGCGCGTGCGAGGTCCGCTCAGGTGGCGCACCCTGCGCGACGCGTGGGCAGACCGCGTGACCGGGCTCAGCGGCGCGCGACGTGGCGCAAGGCGAGCGCCGCGAGCGCGGCGGCCTGATCTCCCAGGATGCCGTCGTCGAACACGGCGCGCGGCGAATGGTTCATTTCAGCGTCCTCGGGCGCGATCGTCGCGGGAGTCGCCCCGAGGAACACGAACGCTCCCGGCACCTCCTGCAGCACGAACGAGAAGTCCTCTGATGCCATGATCGGCGCATCGAGCACCCGCACCCGCTCCGCGCCGAACGCGTCGCGTAGCACGCCGAGGGCGGCGGCGGTGGCATCCGCGTCGTTGACCGTCACGGGGTAGGCGACCTCGAACTCGGCCTCGGCGACGCAACCGTGGGCGGCGGCGATGTCTTCGGCCAGCTTCGGTAGCTCCACCCGCAGCTGCGCGAGGGTCGCCGGCGACAGGGTGCGGACGGTCGCGGCGCACTCGGCGGTATCCGGGATGACATTGACGGCGTCGCTCGCGCGCAGCTTCGTGACCGACACGACGACGGGATCCTCGACCGATACGCGGCGGGTGACGTAGGTCTGCAGCGCGAGGATGATCTGCGCCAGCACGGGCACCGGATCGACGGCCTGGTGCGGGCGCGATCCGTGGCCGCCGCGACCGACGACCCGCACGCGCAGCATGTTCGCGCCGCCCATGAGCGGACCGGACTTCGTGAAGAACTCCCCCGCCCGGCCCGGCAGCACGTGGATGCCGTAGGCGGCCTCGACACGGTCGCCCGCGGCATCCAGCACGCCCTCGGCGATCATGCGCGGCGCACCTCCGCCGGCCTCCTCGCCCGGCTGGAACATAAACACGACCGACCCGTCGATGCGGTCACGGCGCGCGCTGAGCAGCCGCGCCGCACCGACGAGGCCCGCCACATGCAGATCGTGTCCGCAGGCGTGCATCGCGTCCTTGTGGGACGCGAAGTCGAGGCCGGTCTCCTCCACGACGGGGAGGGCGTCCATGTCGGCGCGCAGCAGCACCGACGGTCCCGGGCGGCCACCGCGCAGCACCGCCGTCACCGATCCGAGCGACATCCCGGTCGTGATGTCGAGCCCGAGCCCGTCGAGGGCGTGGAGCACGGCGGCCTGCGTGCGGGGCAGGTCGAAGCCGACCTCCGGATGCCGGTGCAGATCGCGGCGCAGCGCCACGAGCTCGGACAGCATGCCCGCCGCGTCGGCACGGAGTCCGCCGAGGCCGGCGTGGCCGGCGTAGTCGGCGCTCATCGGGCGAGCTCCGCGAGCTGCGCGTCAAGGGCTTCGAGGTCGACGCCGCTGATGCCCGACGCCGGGTCGACGCGGATGACGATGCCGTCGTCCACGCCGTCCGTCGCGTGCAGGTCCACGACGGGGCCGTCGATCCACGCCCACGGGAGGCCCTTCGCGTAGGCGCGGATGCGGTCGATCTTGTCGAACTGCACCGGCAGGAACGGCCAGGGCTCGTCGGGGAGCTGCAGCGCCGCGGCGAACGCCGTGTGCGCGTTGTGACCCCATTCCGACGCCCACACGACCTCGTAGCGGTCGGCGAGGCGGGCGATGCGCGCCGCCGCGTCGTCGGGGATCGCGACATCGCGCACCCACCGGCCCCACGCGCTCACACGGTGCGTCGTCACCGGCACCGAGGCGGAACCTTCGATCACGACGACGTCGCTGATGCCGAGGACGACGAGGGGTCGGTCTCCTCGGGGAGGGCGCGGCAGGTAGTTGGGCAGCATGGGTCAGTCCTCGACGGCGTCGGCCAGCAGCGGCGCCTCGGCGGCACCCTCGAAGTAGTTGCCGCCCTCGATGCGCACGACGCGGTCGGCCTCGTCGAACACGACGCCCACCGGGTCTCCCCCGCCCGCGACGGCGCGGATCTGCTTGGCCATCATGCGGCGGATCATCGCGATGCCCTGGTCGGTGGTCGTCAAGTGGTCCTCGGTGTGCAGCGAGATGTCGCCCTGCGACTTCTGGGCCTCGTAGTCGCCGGGGAGACGCTGGTGCTCGAGGTCGGCGAGGTCCTTCCAGGGCTTACCCTCGTGGGTCGAGCGCAGCTTCTGAAGGAACTCGGGGTCGGTGTCGCGCGCCACCGTGAAGATGCGGAAGTTCGTGTCATCCATCGGCACGACCCATCCGATCATGTTCGTCTGCCCCGATGCCAGCTTCGGCGACGCGACGACGCGCAGGTTCGGGAACATGACCTCCGTCACGCGGCGCAACTGCCGGCCGTCGCCGAGCTCGCGCATCTGGATTGAGCGGACGCCGGTGGGCGTGTACTCGTAGCTCACCTCGGGGATGAGGGCCATCTCGGGGGTGAACTGGTTGCCGCTGAAGCGGGCATGCAGGATCGGCACGTGGAACGGGTCCATCACGTTCTCCCAGTGCTGCAGCCAGTTGAAATCGAGGATCTCAGGACCGCCTCCGCCCACGCCCTTGTCGTTGACGATGAGCACCTCGTCGTCGGCGAGGTGCTCGAACGTGTCGTAGCGCGGCAGCATCGGCTTCTTCTCGGGCGGGCCCATGTATGCCCAGATGAGGCCGTACTGCTCCTGCACGGGGTGCCAGGGCTGGCGCACGCGGTCGCGGTGGAGACCGAGTTCCGGCTCGCACGGCTGCTCCAGGCAGTGCCCCTCGGTGTCGAACACCCAGCCGTGGTAGCAGCAGCGGATGCCCTCGTCTTCGACGCCGCCGTAGAACAGCGAGGCTCCGCGGTGGATGCAGCGGGGGTGCAGGAGCCCCGGCACGCCTCTGCGTGTGCGGAACAGGACGAGCTCCTCGCCCAGCACCTTCACATTGATGGGCCGGGTCGTCGCATCCTCGGCCTTCGCGATGGGCTGCCAGTAGCGGCGTAGCACCTCGCCGTAGGGCGTTCCGGGGCCCACCTGGGCGAGGTCGTTGAGTGGCGAGCCGGGACGAAGCCCGTACGCGGTTCCAGTGTCCATGGTTGTGCCTCCGGTATCAGATGTCGAGGACGAGGGTGGGAAGCTTCGACCGGGAGACGCAGATCATCATGGTCTCGTTAGCGGCGCGTTCGTCGGGGGCGAGGATGCTGTCGCGGTGCTCGGCCTCGCCGTCGAGGATCGTCGTCTCGCATGTGCCACAGACGCCTTCGAGGCACGAGCTCGGCACGGGAACACCAGCCTGCTCGAGCATCTCGAGGATCGTGCACGTGGATTCGACCGTGACCCGCAGGCCGGAGCGGCGGGCCTCCACCTCGAACAACGAGTCGTCGGCGACATCCGCGAACACCTTCGGCTGGAACCGCTCCACGCGCAGCAGCCCGCCGGGCCACTTGGCGCTGGCCGCTTCGAGCGTGTCGAGCAGGCGCGCCGGGCCGCAGGCGTACACGGTGGTACCGGATGCGGGGGCCGCGAGCCACGCGTCCAGGTCGAGGCGCTCGTGCTCGTCGGCGGCGACGACGGTCACACGTGGCCCCTGCAGAAGCGGGTCCGCGAGGTAGGCCATCCGCGCGCGCTGCCGCCCGAGGTAGGCGACGCGGAAGGGCTTGCCGGCCCGGGCGACCGCCTCGATCATCGGCAGCAGGGCAGTGATGCCGATCCCGCCGGCGACGAAGAGGTACTCCTGGGCATCCGTCAGCGGGAACGTGTTTACGGGCCCGCGGGCCTGGACGCGTGCGCCAGGTCGCAGCTCTGAGTGGATAAAGCGGGATCCGCCGCGGCTGACAGCCTCCCGGAGAACAGCAACCTCCCACCGCGAGGAGTCCGACGGGTCAGAGGAGAGTGAGTACTGACGCTCGACGCCCACGGGGAGGACGAGGTCGATGTGGGCGCCCGCCTCCCATGACGGGAGGGACGATCCGTCGAGGCGCTCCAGTCCCAGGCGGAGGACGTCATCCGCCTCCCAGCGCATGTCGCGCACGATCAGATCGATGCTCTCGTCGGTGCTTGCAGGCCCCATCGCTTCTCCTCCTATGCAGCATGCGTTCCCGCAATTCGCAACAATGGTTATTATCAATTGGTCGTTACCGCGCGTCAAATGCGCAGAAGAGGAGAGAGCCCCGGATGAGCGGAGCACTACGCATGCGCAAGGGACTGGATGACGTTCCCGCCTACAAGCAGGGCCGACCGGCGTCCGTTCTGGAGGGGGAGGAGAGCTTCAAGATCTCCTCCAACGAGAACCCGTACCCGCCGCTGCCCGCGGTCGTCGACGCGGTCGCTGCCACGCTGACCGGAATGAACCGCTACCCCGAGTTCGCAGCAACGGCCCTCACAGCCCGCGTCGCGGCGCGGTTCGACGTCGCCCCCGAGAACATCGTCTTCGGTGCCGGATCGGTCGAGGTGGTCTCGCAGCTCATCCGCGCAACCTCGGCGCCCGGCAATGAGGTCGTGTTCGCATGGCGGTCATTCGAGGCGTACCCCATGCTCGTCCGCACCGCCGGCGCCGTACCTGTGGAAGTGCCCCTGAACGCGGACCACGGACACGACCTGGACGCCATGCTCACCGCCGTCACCGAGCGCACGAGCCTGATCATGGTGTGTAACCCGAACAACCCGACCGGCACGACCGTCGGCGCCGAAGAGCTGACCGCGTTCCTCGACGCCGTCCCCGCGCACGTTACGGTGCTCCTCGACGAGGCCTACGTGCACTTCAACCGCCGCCCGGACACGGCAGTCGGCATCGCCGCGTTCCGCGCGCACCCGAACGTCGTGGTCGCCCACACCTTCTCCAAGGCCTACGGCCTCGCCGGCATGCGCGTCGGCTACGCCATCGCGCCCGCCCTACTCGTCGCAGCGATGCGCAAGATGGCAATCCCCTTCGGTGTGACAACCCCCGCGCAGATCGCCGCGCTTGCCTCGCTCGAGGCGGAGGACGAGCTGCAGGTGCGTGTCGATGCGCTCATCGGCGAGCGGGAGCGCATCGTCGCTGCACTCTCGGCTCAGGGCTGGCAGCTGCCGGAGACCGAGACAAACTTCCTGTGGTTCCCCCTCGGCGACGACACGACCGCCGCTCTTGAGGTCTTCGAGGCTCACGGACTGTCGGTACGGGGCTTCGCCGGCGAGGGTCTGCGCGCCACAATCGCCGAAACCCAGGCGAACAACCGCCTTCTCGACACCGCGGCTGAGCTGGTATCCCGCGGTCTGACCGGCGGGTGCACGGTGGCGGCTGCGAGCTAGCACTAGCACCTCTCCCGTTCGACCCGACCAGGAGGCCCCGCGCGACGGGCGCCATGGACAATTGCCCAGTTGACCGTGCGACGCGCAGTTGAGGGCGAACCGGCAACTCGCCAGTCACTTTCTGAACGGGACAAATACGAAGTGGCCGACGACCGCCCACGGCATCAGATCGCGCGATCGGGGACCCGCTCGCGCGCATGTCATCGTGCCGGCCATTCGCACCCCTGTCCGCACATGGGCGCGGATGTCAGGCGCATTGAGCCTGACGCCCGCCGAAGGACCGGCATTCGCGCAGCCCAAGCTCTACGCGAACGGAGGCCCCAGGCTGAACACGGATTGGTGTCTATCCGTCGACGACCACGCCTTCGATCTTGCTGCCGTAGTCGACGTCCATCGGGATGAAGCTGCCGTGGAAGAACAGGCCGGACTCGCGGGGCGCCGTGGTGCCATCGGGCGGGAGCGTCACGGCCGACCGGTAGCCAAGCGGGCGCCCACCAATCACGTGCTCGGGGAGCCGCCCAATGACGAGTGTGGGGTATTGAGCCACTCCGTCCGGCATTACCTCGCCGAAGTGGCGGCGGGCGCGGGCGTGGAACATCGCGGCATACACGTTCGCGATCATCCAGGCTTCGGCGAGCACGACCGGCACATCCACCCGCAGCGAGACCGCCTCCACACCTTGCTTCGGCTTCACGTGAGGGCGGCTGAGGTAGGTGAGCATGGGCCGATCGAAGATGGGTAGCGACTTGCCTTCGCCGAACGCGCTGAGTGGAATCTGGCCGAGGTCATCCGGCGGCGTCGTGATGAACTCCACGCGCACGTCTCCTCGAGCGCTCACCGCAAGCCCGTGCTTGACCTTGTTATGCGCAGCGTTGACCGACAGCTCGTCGCCGGTGAGCAGGGAGCTTGCGTGGTTCACCCAGGCCACGGCGGTTTCTGCTGCCGCGGCTGCATTCTCGTCAACGCGTGTGCCGGGGGTGAACAGGCAGCGCAGGAACAGCTCCTCGTCGCTGTTCACTGCGGCCATGGTCTTCTGCACCAAGTCGATGAGGGCGGTAGGGCTATCCGCGATACCAAGCCAGGTGCTCGGGGCATCGCCGGCCTTCGGCTTCGCCGCCGCTACGGCGTACATGAACCGCAGCAGTGCCTCGGCGGCGTGGTGGCGCAGGCTAAGCGCCTCGACCGCTACCTGCAGCTTCCTGTCTTGGTCCTCGAATGACAGCAGCGTGTCGGTCTTCGTCAGTCCGAGTGCGGCAAAGAACTCCGGTGCATCGGCAGGTGTCGGAGCCGCGGAGCTGCGCTCTGCGGCTAGGAGCGATGCGATCCGCGAGGAAAAGTAGGCGGCGGGCTGCGAGAGAAAGAACTCGTCGTCGAGGGCCTTGGCGTGGCTCTCGCTCAGGTTGACGTTCTCTGCGCGCAGATGGAGGTGCATCCGGATCCCTTCGATGTCATCGAACCCATTCTGGACTCGCCCGCCGACATCTCTCGGAAAAACCTCGCCTGCATTTGCATCGCACGAGGGCATAGCGAGCATTGGCTGGCGGCGCCGAGAGGAAAGAGCGCCGTCGGCGGTACGTTGCGAGCTTCTCGTAGCAACTAATCACGCGCATCGGAGCCGAGATTGTCACCGACGACCTCGAGGGCTACTTCGAGGACATCACCGACCACAGGAATCTGCCTGTGGATAACTAAATCTTGACAACGCCTTCGCCTGTGGATAATGACACGGTTGTAGTTCGGGTTGTCTATCTCACGCAGGAAATGGCCCGGAATCGCGCCTGTACGCGCCTGTGACGCGTTTAAACGCAATCAGGGGGGCCCTTTGTGTATAACTCAGCTTTCGAGCGCTCAGGCGGGCGTATAGCGTGCGCGATGTCGGTGGTGTCGTCTAGACTCCGAATGCAAGCGAGCCCCGATCTGCCGAGAGGGAGCGAAGGGCTCTCCTGCAGCAGATCAGGGCTCGAGGTGTCTTGGTAGGACCTCTCGACTCTAGAGGCTCAATGGCCTCTACGCGAGTTGGACACGTTGTCCGCTCGGGTGTATCTGCGTCCTCCACTGCGGAAGGAGCGCACCATGGCGAAGTCGTCGTCGCGGTCGTCTGGAAAGCCCTCGAAGGCCTCGCTGAGCAAGGCGGGACGGACGCTCGCGTCCAACTCGTCGAGCAAGCCGGCCAAGTCGAAGGCTGGCTCGACGCTCGGCAAGGGCTAGTGAGCGGGGGAGGCCGATCGACCCGAAATCGGCCGGCCTTCCCTCCTCGCCAGCCTGACGGCATCCGCCAGAGTGCTCCTGCTCCGCAGGTATAGACCCGAACGGGCGAGAAGGCAGTTCCAGCACAATGAAGATCAACGTGAAGATCGACCAGGCCGCACTGCGGCGTGAAATCCAGGCGGGAGTCGACCGCGTCGCGCGTGAGCAGACGCGTGACCTCGACCGCCTGCGCCAGCAGTACACCGGGCATCCGGTCGCGGAGATCAAGCCCGCACTGCAGCGCCTGTTCGCGCGCTACGACGGCAAGGTCACCGATCCCGAGCTGAGCGAATGGGCGCAGCTCATTAGCGACGGCACCCGCATCGAGATGAAGCCCGGAAGGATTCGGTGACGTCGGCGATGAGCGAGAGCGATCCCGAGTACGTCAAGCACCAGTACCTCTACGTCCCGTGGACAGACCAGTTCGACAGCTTCGCCCTCGGCAAGGCCCTCGCGCGCTACGTGAAGGATCACTTCCGCGCACGGCTCACCGTCGTCTGTCCTCAGAAGTCGAACGCGGAGTATCACGCGGAGCTCGCCAAGCTGCCGATCGTCACGGAACGTACCGGCACCGTCGCGGACGGTGGCGTGGTCTTGGCCTTCGTGCCGACGCAGAAGGTCATGGCCAAAGTGCACCGGCTCTCGAAGAGCATCGTCATCATGGTCGAGGATCCGTCCGAGCGGTTCGAGGCCTGGGCCCGATTGGTCGGCGCCTACAACGTGCTGACGCGGAAGGTGATGTCCGCAAGACTCTCCGAGGCCGGTACGAAGGCGCTCGACGGTGTGGTTTGGGAGGGCTACAACGGCTGGCACGACTCCATCGCAGAGATGATGACCACGAAGCACCTCAAGGACCTCGCCGAACTCGGTGAGTACGACCGTGCGATCGTCATCGAGTTCGCTGCGCAGCGAAAGGGCGAGCATGCTCTCAAGCGGCTCGAGAAGATCCTCGATAGGTTCGAGCGCGCAGTTCCCGCCGTCGCGTAGGGTCAGGCAGCGGCGGCGCGGGGTCAGTTCCGGTTGAGCCCGTGCCGCCTCGAGTCGAGCGCGGCCAGCCCCTACGCCCAGACCATGTCGACCGAGCCCGTCCGCCGCATCACGATCAACGGCATCCCCAATTAGCAGTTAGCCGCCCAGTCGTCGCACGCAAGGTAGCGTCAATCGCGCTACTCCTGGCCTGTACGCCTCGTTCCTGCTTCGCGCAGTGCCCGATTGTGGATCGATGCGGCACCGGTGGCGCCAGCAAGCGCGGTCATCAGTCGCTCTCCCTGTGGCGCTGATGTGGCATTGTGTTTCGCGTGGCGCTGCGGGCGAACTCCTTGAGTCGAGCCGGGATAGTCCTGGCGAACGTTGCTCTGCTCGCGCTCGTGACCGGATGCGAATCTGCCGAGCCGAGCGAAAAGCGTGGACCACAGCCGATCATCGGATGGTCGAACGGCGGCGATGTGCAGTCTGTCGTGATCGGCACGTGTCACGGAAATCCCGTCGCGACGGTTGAAGAGGACGACGAAACGGCGATCATCACCGTCACTTCCACGCTGCGCTCACCCGGCGACGCGTGCCAGGACAGCCTTCAGATCGCGCTGGACCGGGACCTCGGCAATCGCCATGTGATCGACGGCGTAACCGGCGAGCCGCCCCCGGGCATCGAGGGCTGACCGCGCCAGCAGATCGGCCTCGCAGCCATCACCATCTCAGGAAAGCCCAGCGATGCTCTGCAGTCGCGGGAGTTCGACGTCTCCGACGGGTTTCGACTGCACGGTACCGCCCCATCAACGTGCTTCGCACGGATAGGGATCCGGCATGACGGTGGTCAATCGCGGACGGCGTGATCGCCCTGCGGGAGGCGATAGGCGACAACCTCCGCGCGTCGATAGCGGGCCCACCCGTCACCATCTGGTGCGTCCCACTGAAGACTGGCACCGGCACGATTCAGACGATCGTGCTCCTCACGAGTAACCCAACACTTCTGCAGAAGCCGGTCGTAGATCAAGATCAAGTGTTCCGGCGACGTCGCCGGGCCACCTGCGATCGGGTCATTGCGGGTGTTCGAACGAGGATCCGCTTGCCTTGGGTCGACAATCTCGATGACGATCCGCTTCATCGGGATGACATGCTCCACAACGCGCTGGCGCCGCGGCGACTGCATCGCAGCATTCGTGGCGAACGTCACATCGTGGGCATCGTCAAGCCCGCTGAGCATCTGTCGGAGGCGAGTCGGGTAGCCTCCGGATCCCTTCGACCACAACCGACTTCCTCCGGCAAGGAGCGGCCGAACTTCGGACTCGATGACGTCAAAAGCCTCGCTAGCGATCCGAATGCGCTGCTCACCGCTACGAAATCCTTTCATGGCACGATCCTTGCACCACTTCAAGCCGACCCGCTTCGCGCCGACAGGGCATGCACATGCAAGCCGTCCCCGCCGGCTTCCCGCTGCTGTAGCGCGGCCGTTGGCGGGCCCAGCGAGCTAGCGGATGTCTGCAGCGGTGCCCCGGGCGTAGCCCGGAAAGCGATCCCAGCGGGCCGCGGCCGTGTCGGGTCGGACGCCCGAATTGAGCGACGCGGCTCCAAGGGCGCTAGAAGATGTGTGCTTCGCAGGATGCGAGGAACTTCTCACGGCGATGTTGAAGCTCGCGGTAAACGGTGGCGCGCGAGACGCTGAACAGTTCCGCGATCTCGCTCTGGGTGTAGTCGCCTCGATCGTGCACCTCGAACAGCAGGGCCCGCTGCGTCTTCGACAGCTTCGGCTGTTTTCCCTTCAGCCTCCCTTTCGCGCGCGCCACCGCCATCCCCTCCCGGGTGCGCATGCTGATCAGGTCGCGCTCGAACTCCGCCACCATGGCGAGCACGTTGAACAGCAGTCGACCAACGGGATCGGTGGGATCGTACCGGTTCCCGCCGAGGCTGAGTGCGACGTCTTTCGACGTCAGCTCATCCGCGATCTCGCGCGCATCTCTCAGCGACCGGGCGAGCCGGTCGAGTTTCGTCACGACGAGAGTGTCACCGCTTCGCACCGCGGCAAGCGCCTCCCGTAATCCCGGTCGGGCGCGATTCGCGCCGGTCATGCCGTGGTCGACGTAGATGTGCGTGTCGTGGACGCCCAAACGCAGCAGTGCGTCGCGTTGAGCGGTGAGGTCCTGATCCGTGGTCGAGACCCTGGCGTATCCAATCTGTATTCCATCCATAGGCCCAGCGTCGTGCCGCACTACTGTCGCCACACGATGAGGATCGTCCGTGCGCACTCGGGCTGGTGCTCGGCGCTGTCGACGCCACGACGCAGAGCGGCTGGTCGCCCATAGCGCTGTGGGCCGCGCTGGGGCTGATCGTCGTCGGCACGATTCCGCAGCCCGGCATCGTGGCATCCCTCGTCGCGGCCGGACTGGTCGCGGCGGCCGGACTGGTCGCGGCGGCCGGACTGGTCGCGGCGGCCGGACTGGTCGCGGCGGCCGGACTGGTCGCGGCGGCCGGGACCGGCAACCTCCGCTCGCGCGGAGCCACCGGTCCCGATCGCCGCAGCAGCCCTATCAGCCGAGCAGCGCGGTGATCTTCTCGTAGAACGGGGCCGGGTCGCCCGACGCCGATGCCTTCACCATCGCGGTCCAGTCATCGACGATCACCTCGATCTCCCCACGGGCCAGGCCGTCGAACGCGGCGCGCGGCACCTCACGCGCATCGATCTTGGGGCCGTCGTAGCCGTCCATCATGTCGGTGTCCGCCGCGCCGAGCAGCACGCCCTGCACGAGGGTGCCCTGCGAGGCGAGCTCGAGACGCACGCCGTTGGTCATGTTCCACTCCGCGGCCTTCGCCGCCGCGTATGCGCCAGCACCGGGGCTTGCGAACCACGACAGTGCCGACAGCACGTTCACGATCGCTCCCCCGCCGTTGGTAGCGAGCACAGGACTGAACGCGCGGATCACGTCGAGCGTGCCCCAGAAGTGGGTGTCCATCTCGCGGCGGATCTCGGCGAGATCACTCGTGACGAGCTGTGCGCCGCTGGAGATTCCGGCGCTGTTGATCAGCAGCGTCACGTCCGGCGCGGCTTCCGCGGCGGCGATGACGGACGCGTGGTCCAGGAGATCGAGGTGCAGGGGCACCACTCGCGCGTCGTCGAAGTCGAGGGTCTCGGGTCGGCGGGCCGTGGCATAGACCTTGCCGACGCCGCGCTCCAGAAGTTCGAGGACGAACTGCCGACCGATGCCGCGGTTCGCTCCGGAGACGAGGGCGATCTGCTGTGTGACGTTCATTGCGTGTTTTCTTCCGTCTGCTTCTGCGGTGACGGCCGGGTTCGGCTCGCCGACGGCTACGCTAAGACCTGACGTCAACGTCAACGTCAAGTCCGCGTTCACGCGGGTGCAACAGGAGCGGAGGATGCCGGTGCGCATCGGAGAAGTCGCGCGTCAGGCCGGGGTCAGCGCGCGGGCACTGCGGTACTACGAGGAGCAGGGGCTGCTCTCCTCCGAGCGCACCGACAGCGGCCAGCGGATCTACCCTGCGTCAGCCGTCGAGCGCGTCCGGCTGATCCAGCAGCTGTTCACCGCGGGGCTGCCGAGCCGCACCATCCTGCGGCTCATGCCCTGCATCGAGGCAGGACAGGCGTCGCCCGACGTGTTCGAGCTGATGGCGCAGGAGCGCGAGCGCATCACCACCGCCATGGTGGAACTCGCCGCGGCCCGCGACGCTCTCGATCGCCTCATCACGATCGCGAACGACCCGACGCCGGAGCACTGCCCCGCCCTGCGGGAGCCGGCGTGGGCGCCGTACGAACCGGATGGCCCAGCGCCGTCTCGTGCCAGACTCGTGGGGTGAGCCTCCACGAGCAGCGCCTTCAGATCGACGCCAAACGCAGGACCGGTGTCTTGTTCTGCGTGCTCGGCGGCATCATGGCCGCGGTGAGCCTTGCCGTTCTGATCGGCGACCCGCAGAGCATCGGCGGCTGGCTGTCGGCAGTGACTCCCCTCCTTCTGGTGCCGCTGGGCATCTTCAACATCGTCACCTACCGGCGAGAGCTCGGCGCGTTCGAAGACGCGCACGGGCGCGACGCGGGGCTGCAGGATCCCGCGGCCTGAGCCGGGCTGCGGCGCTACCCCACCCCGTCGAGGCGGTACCCCATGCCCGGCTCGGTGAGCAGGTACCGCGGCGCGCTCGGGTCGGGCTCCAGCTTCTTGCGCAGCTGCGAGACGTACAACCGCAGGTAGCCGGTGTCTTCGGCGTGGTCGGTGCCCCAGATCGTGCGCAGCACCGTCTGCCGCGTCACGAGCTTGCCGGCGTTGCGGATGAGGATCTCGATGAACTGCCACTCCGTGGGCGTCAGCCGGATCTGCCGGTCTCCGTCGGGCGTGGTGCGCACCACGCTGTGCGCGGCGAGGTCGATCGTCACGTCGCCCAGGCGCACCACGGGTGACGCGTCGTCGTGCGGCACCCGGCGCGTGAGCGCGCGGATGCGGGCGAGCAACTCCTCCACGGCGAAGGGCTTGGTGATGTAGTCGTCGGCACCGGCATCCAGCGCTTCGACCTTGTCGGCGGCGCCCGCGCGCCCCGAGACGACGAGGATCGGCGCGGCCGACCACCCCCGCACGGCGTGGATCACCTCGATGCCGTCGAGCTGCGGCATCCCGAGATCGAGGATCAGGATGTCCGGCCGGTGGTCGACGGCGGCGGCGATGGCCTGCCTGCCGTCGAGGGCGGTCGTGACGTCGTACCCCTTCGCGGTGAGCGTGATGCGCAGCGCCCGCAGGATCTGCGGGTCGTCGTCGGCGATGAGGATCCTCACGTGCGCTCCCTCTCGTGGGCGGCGACGTTCGCCGCGGCATTCGCTTCGCTCGCCGCGCGCAGCGAGATCACCATCGTCAGTCCGCCGCCGGGGGTGTCCTCCGAGGTCAGCGTGCCGCGCATCGCCTCGACGAACCCGCGCGAGAGCGCAAGACCGAGCCCCAGCCCGCTGGAGTTGTCGGTGTCACCCAGACGCTGGAACGGCACGAAGATGTCGTCCTTCTTCTCGGCCGGCACGCCGGGCCCGCGATCGACGATGCGGATCTCGAGCCTGTCACCGAAGGTACTGGTGCTGACGTGCACCGGCACGCCCGCGGGCGCGTAGCGGTGCGCGTTGGCCAGCAGGTTCACGAGCACCCGCTGCAGCAGCACCGGGTCGGCGTGGGCGACGGCGTCGCCGTGCTGCAGCGCCAGCGTGACGTCGGCGGGGCCGAGTTGCAGCTCGTCGAGCGCGGGCGCGATCGCCTCGGCCGGGTCGGTGGCGAGGTCGGCGATGGTGAGCACGCCGGTCTGCAGTCGGCTGACGTCGAGCAGGTCGGTCAGCAGCGTGCCGAGGGCGGTGAGGCTCTCGTCGGCCGTGTCGAGCAGCTCCTGCCGGTCGTCGGCGGCGAGCTCCGGACCCGCCGCCCGCAGGCCTCCGACGGCAGCCGACGCCGCCGCGAGCGGACGGCGCAGATCGTGGCTGAGCGCCGACAACAGGGCCCCGCGCACCCGATCGGATGCCGCGATCGGCTCGATCTGCTGCGCGGTCTTCTCCAGGCGCTCGGTCTGCAGCGCTGCGCTCAGCTGCGCGGTGACGACGGCGAGCAGACGCCGCTCGGATGCCGCGAGGTCGGCGCCGTGCAATTCGAGCATCGCGTCGTCGGAGAGGGGGATGCCGGTGAACCGCCCGTCGGGCAGCGGCTCCCCCGCCCGCGCCACGACCTCGCCGTCGACGACGAGACGCACACCGGGCAGCTGGAACGCCTCGCGGATGCGGTCGACGAGCGCCTGGATCGCGTTCTCGCCGCGTAGCACGCTGCCGGCAATGGTCTGGATGAGCTCGGATTCGGCGGCCGAGCGTCGCGCGGCCCGGGTGTACCGGGCGGCCCGGTCGACGATGAAGCTCACAAGGCTCGCGATGACGACGTAGAGCACGAGGGCGAGCAGATGGTGCGGCTCGTGGATGTGCACCGTGTACAGCGGCTCGATGAAGAGGAAGTCGAGGGTGATTCCCGAGAGCACCGCCGCGAACAGGGCAGGCCACAGTCCGCCCACCAGTGCGACGACCACCACCAGCAGCTGGAAGCTCAGCACGTCGGTGGTGATCGAGTCGACGCTGCGGAAGAGCGACAGCAGGGCGCTGAGCAGCGGCCCGGCCACGAGCGCCACCACGAAGCCGAGGAGGCGACGCTTCGCGGTGAGCGCGCCGGTCAGCGGCGGCAGCGCGGGACTGCGACCCGCGGCGGCGTGGTTGACCATGTGCACGTCGATGTCGCCGGATTCCCGCACCACCGTCGCGCCGATGCCGGGACCGGTGAGCAGAGCGGCGAGCCGACCGCGCCTGCTCGCGCCGAGCACCAGCTGGGTGGCGTTGACCGAGCGGGCGAACTCGACCAGCGCGGTCGGGACATCCTCCCCCACCACCTGGTGATACGTGCCGTTGAGCTTCTCGACGAGGGCGCGCTGGGCGGCGAGCGCGGCAGGGCTGCCTGAACGCAGACCGTCCTGGCTGGTCACGTGCACGGCGAGCAGTTCGCCACCTGCCGAGCGGGCTGCGATGCGGGCACCCCGCCGCAGCAGCGTCTCGCCCTCCGGCCCGCCGGTGAGCGCGACGACCACCCGCTCCCGGGCCTCCCACCGGCTGTCGATGCCGTGCGCCTGCCGGTAGCCCTGCAGCGCCTGGTCGACCTCGTCGGCCAGCCAGAGCAGGGCGAGTTCCCGGAGCGCGGTGAGGTTGCCGAGGCGGAAGTAGTTCGACAGCGCGGCGTCGATGCGCTCGGCGGGGTACACCGCGCCGACGGCGAGCCGATCGCGCAGCGCCTGCGGGGCGAGGTCGACGACCTCGATCTGGTCGGCGCTGCGCAGAAAGCTGTCGGGGATCGTCTCGCGCTGCGGCACGCCCGTGATCTGCTCGACCACGTCGTTGAGCGACTCGATGTGCTGGATGTTCAGCGTGGAGATGACGTCGATCCCCCGAGCCAGCAGCTCTTCGACGTCCTGCCAGCGCTTGGCGTTGCGGGAGCCGGGGGCGTTGGTGTGGGCGAGCTCATCGACAAGGGCGACCTGCGGCATCCGCTGCAGCACCGCATCCAGATCCATCTCCTCGAGGGCGACGCCGCGGTGAATGACGCGGGCGCGGGGCACCGCCGGCATCCCCTCGGTCATCGCCGCCGTCGCGGCGCGCCCGTGGGTCTCGACGATGCCGATGACGACGTCGCGCCCCTCGTCCCGGAGGCGCCGGCCCTCCTCGAGCATCGTGACCGTCTTGCCCACGCCCGGGGCGGCGCCCAGCAGCACCCGCAGCCGCCCCCGTCTGGTCATGGTCGTCCTTCTCGCTCGTCGTCATCGTTGGTCAAGGGCAACGTTAAGCTCCAGCACGTTCACCGTGGCGTCACCGAGGTACCCGAGTTGCGGCCCGTCTGTGTGCTCCCCCACCAGCGCCCTGAGTTCGGCGACGGGGATGCCGCGCTCCGCGGCCACCCGTTCGATCTGGATCTCGGCGTACGCCGGGCTGATGTGGGGATCCAGGCCCGACGACGACGCGGTCACCGCGTCGGCCGGGACGTCGTCGGGGGCCACGCCATTGAACGCCGCCACCTGGTCCCGGCGCTCCGCGATCGCCGCGATGAGGTCGTCGTTCTCGGGGCCGAGGTTCGACCCCGACGACGCCCCCGCGTCATAGCCGTCACCGGCGGCGGAGGGCCGGGACTGGAAGTAGTGCGGCAGCGGCACCCCATCGGCATCGGTGAAGCCCTGGCCGATGAGCGACGACCCGACTGGCGCGCCTTCGCTGTCGGTCAGCAGCGAGCCGTTCGCCTGGGCGGGCAGGGCCAGCTGGCCGACGACGGTGAGCACGGCGGTGTAGCCGAGGCCGAACAGCACCGTGAAGAGCGCCATGGCGCGCACGGCGACCCCGACGGTGCGGGCGGTGCTGCGGGTGGAGGTGTTCATGTGGGTTCTTCCTCTGCAATCAGAAGCCAGGGATGAGGCGCACGACGAGGTCGATGAGCCAGATGCCGATGAAGGGTGCGACGATGCCGCCGAGGCCGTAGATCGCGAGGTTGCGTCCGAGGGTCTGCGATGCACCGCCGGGGTGGTAGGAGACGCCGCGCAGGGCGAGCGGAATGAGCACCACGATGACGATCGCGTTGAAGATGATCGCCGAGAGCACGGCGGATGCCGGTGAGTGCAGGCCCATGATGTTCAGCGCCGCCAGCTGCGGGAACACCCCGAGGAACATCGCCGGGATGATCGCGAAGTACTTGGCGATGTCGTTGGCGATGGAGAACGTCGTCAGCGCGCCACGGGTGATGAGCAGCTGCTTGCCGATGCGCACGATGTCGATGAGCTTCGACGGGTCGGAGTCGAGGTCGACCATGTTGCCGGCCTCCTTCGCCGCCGACGTGCCGGAGTTCATCGCCACGCCCACGTCAGCCTGCGCGAGCGCAGGGGCGTCATTGGTGCCGTCGCCGGTCATCGCGACGAGGTTGCCGCCCTGCTGCTCGGCACGGATGTAGGCCAGCTTGTCCTCGGGGGTCGCCTCCGCGAGAAAGTCGTCGACCCCCGCCTCTGCCGCGATCGCCGCGGCGGTCAGCGGGTTGTCGCCGGTGATCATCACGGTGCGGATCCCCATCGAGCGGAGTTCTGCGAACTTCGCCGGCAGTCCCTCCTTGACCACGTCTTTCAGGTGCACGACGCCGAGCAGGCGCGAACCGGCATCCGGGGTGCTCGTGGCGACCACCAGCGGGGTGCCGCCGGTCTGCGAGATCCTCTCGACGGCGGCGGTCACCTCCGCCAGCACCGGCGCCGTCGGCGGCTGCCCCTGCTGCTCGAGCCAGGCGATGACCGCCGAGGCGGCGCCCTTGCGGATGCTCGTGCCGTCGGGGGTGTCCAGGCCCGACATGCGGGTCTGCGCCGTGAACGGCACGATGTCTCCCGGCGCCGCCCGTCCGACGTCGATGCCCTCCGCCCGGGCGAGCTCGACGATCGACGCGCCCTCGGGCGTCGGGTCGGCCAGCGACGACAGGGCGGCGGTGCGGATGAGATCGGGCGCCGGCACATCGCCGACCGGCACGAAGGCGCTGGCGCGGCGGTTGCCGTAGGTGATGGTGCCGGTCTTGTCGAGCAGCAGGGTGGTCACATCCCCCGCGGCCTCGACCGCGCGGCCCGACATGGCGAGCACGTTCCGCTGCACCAGCCGGTCCATGCCCGCGATGCCGATCGCGCTGAGGAGCGCCCCGATGGTCGTCGGGATGAGGCACACCAGCAGAGCCACCAGCACCGGCACGCTCACCGGGGCGGCGGCGTACGAGGCGATGGGGTTCAGCGTCAGCGCGACGACGACGAAGATGATCGACAGGCTCGCCAGCAGGATGTTCAGCGCGATCTCGTTCGGCGTCTTCTGCCGCGCGGCGCCCTCGACGAGCGCGATCATGCGGTCGACGAAGGTCTCTCCGGGCTTCGAGGTGATCTTCACCACGATGCGGTCCGACAGCACACGGGTGCCTCCGGTGACGGCCGAACGGTCCCCGCCGGACTCCCGCACGACGGGAGCCGACTCTCCCGTGATCGCGGACTCGTCGACCGAGGCGATGCCCCAGATGACGTCGCCGTCGCCGGGGATGAGCTCTGGCGGCGACACCACGACGATGTCGCCGAGGCGCAGGTCGGCCGATGCCACATCGGTCGTGCCGGCTCGCTCGGCCGCGGGATCGGTGAGCGGATCGTAGGCATCCACCCGCCGCGCCGTCGTGCTGGTGCGGGTCTTGCGCAGCGTCTCGGCCTGCGCCTTGCCTCGGCCTTCGGCGACGGACTCGGCGAGGTTGGCGAAGAGCACCGTGAGCCACAGCCAGATCGCGATCGCGCCGGTGAACGACCACGGCACGGGGGTGCCGCCCGAGGGCGCCGGTCCCCCGATGAACGGCTCCGCCACGGCCAGCACGGTGGTGAGCGCGGCGCCCACCCACACCAGGAACATGACGGGGTTGTGCCACTGCAGGCGCGGGTCGAGCTTGCGCACCGCACCGGGCACGGCGGCGCGCACCTGTGCCGGCGAGAACCCGCCCTGCGGAGCAGCCTTCGGCGCGGCCTCGGGACGCGCGGTGGTCAGTGTGGACATCACATCAGCCCTTCCGCCAGGGGACCCAGCGCGAGTACGGGAAAGAAGGTCAACGCGGTGACCAGCACCGTGACGGTGCTGAGGAGCCCGACGAACAGCGGGCGGTGGGTGGGGAGCGTGCCCGCGGTCGTCGGCACGGAGTCCTGCGCCGCGAGCGAGCCGGCGAGGGCGAGCACGAAGACGATCGGCACGAAACGACCGAGCAGGATGACGACGCCCAGCGCCGTGTTCAGCCACGGGGTGTTCGCGGTGAGCCCGGCGAACGCCGAGCCGTTGTTGTTGGCTGCCGAGGTGAAGGCGTAGAGCACCTCGCTCATGCCGTGGATGCCGGGATTCCAGATCGACGTGGATGCCACCTCTTCGCGGATGCCGGGGAGGGCGAAGCTCAGCGCGGTGCCGGTGAGCACGAGGGTCGGCATGACGAGGATCGTCAGGGCGGCGAGCTTGATCTCGCGCGGCCCGATCTTCTTGCCGAGGTACTCCGGGGTGCGGCCGATCAGCAGACCGGCGATGAAGACGCCGATGATCGCGAGCACGAGGATCGCGTAGAGCCCCGACCCCACTCCGCCGGGCGAGACCTCGCCGAGCATCATGTTGAGCATCGGCATCATGCCGCCCAGCGCCGTGTACGAGTCGTGCATGGAGTTGACCGCGCCGGTGGAGGTGCCGGTGCTCGTGGTGGCGAAGAGCGTCGAGCCGATGATGCCGAAGCGCTGCTCCTTGCCCTCCATCGCGGCCCCCGCCAGCTGCGGCGCGGTGCCGTTGCCGGCGGTCTCGAACGCGGTCAGCAGCGCGAACGATGCCAGATACAGCGTCGCCATGACGCCGAGGATCGCGTACCCCTGGCGGTTGTCGCCGACCATGCGGCCGAACGTGCGCGGCAGCGCGAACGGGATGACGAGCATGAGGAGCACCTCGAAGACGTTGGTCCACGCGTTCGGGTTCTCGAACGGATGCGACGAGTTGGCGTTGAAGAATCCGCCGCCGTTGGTGCCGAGCAGCTTGATGGCCTCCTGCGAGGCCACCGGGCCGCCGGGGATCGACTGCGTCGCGCCGGTGAGCGTGGTGACGTCGGTGAAACCGTTGATGTTCTGCACCACCCCGCCGATCAGCAGCACGACCGCGGCGAGCGCGGCGATCGGCAGCAGGATGCGCAGGGTGCCGCGGGTGAGGTCCACCCAGAAGTTGCCGAGCGTGCCCGACCGGCGTGCCGCGAAGCCGCGCACCAGGGCGATGGCGACCGCCATGCCCACGCCCGCCGACACGAAGTTCTGCACCACCAGGCCCAGCGCCTGCACGGTGTAGCCGAGGGTGAGCTCGGGCGAGTACGACTGCCAGTTCGTGTTGCCGACGAACGACGCCGCGGTGTTGAACGACAGGTGCTCGCTGGGGGCGTCAAGGCCCAGCGAGTACGGGAGCCACTGCTGCAGCCGCTGCAGCCCGTAGACGAGGAGCAGCCCGACGGCCGAGAAGGCCAGCACCGCTCGCAGGTACGCCGGCCACGTCTGCGCGGCTTTCGCGTCGATGCCGATCACCCGGTAGACGCCGGCTTCGACCCTGGTGTCCTTCGGTGAGGTGTACACCCAGGCCATGTAGTCGCCGAAGGGCCGGTACAGCACACCGAGGATGACCGCGACGGTGGCGAGCGACAGCAGCGCCGACACCCACGCCATCAGAACCGCTCCGGTTTCACGAGGGCGAACACGAGGTACACGATCGCCGCGACACCGAGGATGCCGGCGAGCAGCTGGAACACGATCACAGCTTCTCCACCGCCTTCCCCAGCAGTCCGACGACGACGAACACGGCGACCGTGCCCAGCACGTAGACGAGGTCAAGCACAGCGGGCTCCATCTCAGAGACGGCGACAGCGCGGGCGCTGATCGCACGCCCTCACTCGCGGGCGCATTCCGATCCAACGCCCGCGGCGACTGCGCGATGACCGTCCTCACACAACCCATGCGGGGCAGCCGCGGATCCTTACGGTTCCCTCACACCGGCATCGGCCGGCGCATCGCCCCGGGGCCCGGCGCAGGGTGCGTGCCGGCAGCGGAATCCCCGCCCCGTGCCACGGATGGGGTGCCGATCGCAACCCCGTGCGCAGACGGCATCCGCCGACGCAGGATGGGACCATGAGCGACCGAGATGACATCAAGCAGCCCCTTGACCATCTTCCGCCGACCGATGAGCGGGACACGGCGATCGAGATCGACGAACCGCAGTACCCCGACACCGGGTCCGCCCCGACGGACGACGTGTCACCGGCGACCGCAGCCGAGCCGGGCAAGCCCGATCGGCACGGCGTCGACAAGCTGCCTCCGACCGGACGCTGACCGCTCGTTCAGCACGGCGCCGCGAGGGCCGATCTACCGGCTCTCGCGGCGCTGCTGTATCTGCGGGCGCGGATGCCGCGACGGCCGGGGCCACCGGCATCCGCCGCTCTTTCAGCGCACCCCCTGCCGCACGCCTGCGCACTGGCTACGATCTGCGCATGGGGAACGCGGAAGCGGGATGGTACGACGACGGGGCGGGCTACCAGCGCTGGTGGGACGGCGAGGCGTGGACCGAGTACTTCGCCGATATGAGCGGAACCACCGTCGAGCTGCACGCCCCCACGCCGCTCTCCCGCACGCAGTCGATGGGCTGGTACGACGACGGGCGCGGCCGTCTGCGCTGGTGGGACGGCGAGGCATGGACGCCGCTGACCCAGTTTCTGGCGGAACCGCATACGTTCGCCGGTCTCACCGTGTCGGGTGAGTGGATCTTCTGCGGTGATCTCAGCCAGCCCGTCGCCGGCGCCATCGCGTCGTTCGAGACGGCCGGCGAGATCAGCGAACGCTCCACCCTGACACGCGCGGCGGCGGGCGGACTGCTGTTCGGGCCCGCCGGCATGATCACCGGCGCCATGCTCAGGAAGAAGGTCGACCGGAGGGAGTTCTACATCTCGATCGACGGCCCGGAGCAGGTCTGGGTCGCGCCCGTCGACCCCGCGTTCGGGCTTCAGGCGCGGCAGTTCGTCGGCTGGGTGAACAGCGTCTCCCGTCACCACCTCCGCCGCGAGGGCGGCGGCACCCGCTAGCGCGGGCAGCTCGGGGCGCGGTCGTCAGACTCCCGACGTCGCGAGCTCGGCCCCGGCGTGCGCGAGCTCGGCCAGGGCCGCATCGCTGCTGGCGGGAGCGACACCCGCGATCAGGTCGGTCAGCACCCGCACGCGCACGCCGTGCTCGATGGCATCCAGAGCCGAGGCCCGCACGCAGTAGTCGGTCGCGATGCCGGCCACGTCCGCCTCGACGATGCCGTGCGCGGTGAGCAGCTCGGCCACCGTGCCGCCGTCGTCGGTGGTCCCCTCGAACAGTGAGTAGGCCGGGGCGCCCTGGCCCTTCTTCACGTGGTGGGTCACCGCCTCGGTGACGAGCGCCGGGTCGTACTCGGCGCCCGGCGTTCCCGCGACGCAGTGCACCGGCCAGGTGTCGACGAAGTCGGGCTCGCCGGCGGCGAAGTGGCCGCCGTTGTCACCGTCGGGTGCGTGCCAGTCGCGGGAGGCCACGATCAGGGCGTACTCGCCGGCGTGATCGGCCAGGTGACGACTGATCGCGGCCGCGACGGCGTCCCCCCCGGGCACCCCGAGGGCCCCACCCTCGGTGAAGTCGTTCTGCACGTCGACGATGAACAGCGCCTTGCCCATGTGGCGAGCCTACGCCGCCCGGGTGTGCACAGCGTCGCCAACCCGGTCACCGACGGGGGTGTGTGCCCGCGCCGGCGCCGCCTCGGAACGTTTCGACGACGTTGTGCACGGCGGCGGGACGCGCGAGGGGCCGCGGCGCGCGCCGGCCAGACGCACGAGGGGCCGCGGCATCAGCCGCGGCCCTCGTGCACAACGTCGCTCTTCCGGCTCAGCGCCGGCGCAGCGACCGCCGTGTCACCGGTCGCCGCGTCGATTCGGCGACGTTCTGCGCGCCGGTGCCGGTAGCCGCAACGGCTGCGACCGTGTCGCCGTCCCCACGGCGCTGGCCGTCACCGACCTGATCCGCACGGACCGCCACCACGGGGCCGCCCTCGGCCGACGTCCGCGCGAGGTAGCGCGAGCCGCCCGGGTAGTTGCGCCACAGCTTCGACGGCCACCAGATGGCGCGGCCGATATCGAACGCCAGCGCGGGCACCAGCAGCGAGCGCACCACGAAGGTGTCCAGCAGCACACCGAACGCCACGATGAACGCCAGCTGCGCCAGGAACAGAATCGGGATCACACCCAGCGCGGCGAACGTGGCCGCCAGCACGAGGCCGGCCGACGTGATCACCCCACCGGTGGCCACGAGTCCCCGCAGGATGCCGAGGCGCGTGCCGTGCTTGAGAGACTCCTCCCGCACGCGGGTCATCAAGAAGATGTTGTAGTCGATGCCCAGGGCCACCAGGAACACGAACCCGTACAGCGGCACCGAGGGGTCGGCACCCGGGAAGTCGAAGATCCCGTTGAACACCCACGCGCTGACGCCCAGCGCCGACCCGAACGAGATGATCGTGGTGATGATCAGCAGCACCGGTGCCAGCACCGACCGCAGCAGCACGATGAGGATCAGCAGGATCACCACGAGGATGATCGGGATGATCAGCGTGCGGTCGCGGATCGAGGTGTCGTTGGTGTCGATGTCGGTGGCCGTCTCGCCGCCGACCAGCACGGACGAACCGATCTCGTCGTTCATCGCCTGGCGGAGATCGCGCACCACATCCTCGGCGGCGAGCGAGTCGGCCGCGTCGGTCAGCGTTGCGAAGAGCAGCACGTCGCCATCGACGACGGTGGGCTCGGGCGCCGGGGTTCCGGGAGGGCCGAAGGTCGTGAACACGGCCTCCCCGCCTTCCAGCTCGACGCCGGCCTGACCGTTGGGCGAATCCTCGGTCGCGACGGCGAGCGAGTCGATGCCGTCGGCGTCGGTGAGCACCTCGACCGCCGCGGTCAGGTCGCCCTCGGGGGCCACGACGTACACGGGGCTGCCGGAGCCGGCCGGGAAGTGCTCGGCGAGCTCCACCTGGCCGTCACGCGCCTGCGAGGTGCCGAGCACCAATTCGCTGGAGGGCACGCCGTCGGCCTTCAGCTGGGTCACGCCGACGCAGGCGGCCAGCAGCACGACGGTCGACACGATCCACACGGCACGCGGGTGCCGCCCGACCAGGCGTGCCTGACGCGGCCAGATGCCCTTGAGCGGACGGGAGAAGTCTTCGGGGATGCCGAGGGCATCGGGCTTCGGGGCGAAGGGCCAGAAGGCGGCCCGCCCGGCAAGGCCCAGCAGGGCGGGGAGGAACGTCAGTGCCGACAGCATGGCGAACGCGATGCCGATGGAGGCGATCGGGCCGAGCGCGCGGTTGGTGGCCAGATCGCTCAGCAGCAGGCAGAGCAGACCCGCGATGACCGTGCCGCCGGAGGCGAGGATGGGCTCGAACGCTCCCCGCCATGCCGAGATGGTGGCATCCCACCGCTTCTTGCCCATCGCGATGGCCTCACGGAAGCGCGCGACGTACAGCAGTGCATAGTCGGTTGCGGCGCCGATGACGAGGATGAACAGGATGCCCTGCACTTGGCCGTTCAGCACGACGATGTCGGCCTTGGCGAGCCACCAGACCGTCAGTACGGCCACGCAGAGCGCCAGCACCGAGGTCATGAGCACGAGGATCGGCAAGAGCGGCGAGCGGTAGACCACGACGAGGATGATGAAGACGGCGATGAGCGCGACGCCGAGCAGCAGCCCGTCGATGCCCAGGAACCCCTCGACGAGGTCGGCGGAGAATCCGGCGGGCCCGGTGACGAAGGTCTCGACCCCCGGCGGTGCGCCGTCGGCGAGATAGTCGCGCAGTTCGGTGACGACCTCGGCGATGTCGGCCGAGGCGTCCAGCGGCACGAAGACCTGCACGGCTTCGCCGTCTTCCGACGGCACCGCAGGCGACACATCGCCCACGACGCCCTCGAGATCGACGATGCCGGCGGCCAGGTCGTTGACCTCGGTGAGCTGCTCCTCACTGAGCTCGCCGTCGTCGGTCGACATGACCACCAGTGCCGGGACGCTGTCATCGCCGAGGAACCCGGGCAGCAATTCGTTGACCTGGGTGGCGTCGGCGCTCGACGGGAGGAACGCCGACCGGTCGTTGACGGCGACCTCGTCGACCTTGCCGAAGTAAGGGCCGCCGATGGCGCCGGCACCCAACCACACCAGCACCAGCACGACGGGGATGAAGACGCGGAGCCAGCGCGGCACTTTTCGCTCATTTGCCATATTGCTAGCTTATCTAGCAATCTCCGGAAACGCCAGTCGGCGACAGGCGAGGAGGCGGAGTCGGCCCGCCGGAGTACCGCTCAGGCGGCGAAGAGGACGATCCAGGATGCCGCGAACGCGGCGATCCCCACGGCGGCGAGCCCTGCGGCCAGCCAGGCCGCGGCCCGCACGGCAGGCGATCGGCGCGTGAGCCGGAACCGGTCGCGGGCGCCCAGTCGGTACCAGATGTCGGCCGTCGAGACTCCCGCCAGCGTCTCCGCCTCGGCGTGGCCGGCGTCGGCCGCGCCCACGCCGCCGGCATCGTCGAACCAGCGCACGACGGTGCGGCCGTCCTCGTGGTCGACGACCGCCTGGGCGGGCAGCCATGATCCGTCGGCGGCCCAGAGGCCCAGAGCGATCAGGCCCACCAGCGCGCCCGCGCCGAGACCGACCCAGGTGAAGATCTCGAGGATGGCGTCGAGCGCGACGTTCATGGGTCTCCCAGCGCTCGAGCGGCTAATACGGCGGGGCTGCGATGAGCACCACCACGGCATGGATCGCCCTCGGGATTCAGACCCCGGCGGGCGGCACGTGGCGTCCCGAGTCTACCGGAGCCATGGGACGCGACCTTCGCGGACGCCGCGCCGGGCGCAGCTCACCGCGCGTCTCCGTGCGCTTACGACACGGACGCTCGGCGAGCGCACGATACCCTCGGCGAATGGACAGCGCCCGCCTCTACCTCATCATGTACGTAGCCGGCGGGACCCTCGCCATCATCATCAGTTTGCTCATCGCGTATTGGGTCATTCGGCTCGCCGTCACTCACGCCATGAAGAAGCACACTGAATGGGTCCAGCAAGGGCAGTCGTAGACGCCCCCTCGGCAGCCAGCGTGTGAGGCCTGGACCCCGGCGCGCTTTCCCGTCACGTGCGCTTCAGGCGAAGCCTCGGGTCAGAGATCACATGCACCAAATCCACCTCAAGCACCTTGCACAGGCGCTCAAGATCCTGAATGCGGGCATCGATGGTCCCGTAGACCACACGCGTTAAGTGGGCGCGTGACAAACCGGTCATCTGCGCGAGGTCGCTGAAGCTGAGCCCGCTGGCGTCCTTGTGTCCTGCGAGTACGGCCCCTAGCGCTTTGGCGTAGGCGGCGTCCTCGGCGGACCACCGAGTTGTTTCCATGCAGAGCAACGTACCCTCGCGGTTCTGTTTCAAGGGTTTGTGATCTAGAGGCACCCGGCCCATCGTGATCCACATGAACACCCCAACGGATACACACTCCGCCTCCAAAGCCCTGAGAACCGCCATCAGGATCACCGGCGCGAACTCGACACCCGTGTACCCATCGGCCCGCCACGCCGCGCCCAGCATCGCGAAAACCAACACGACCAGGCTGACCAAGATGACACTCTTGCCCAGGATCTCCGCCCGCCAGAGGCGAGGGAATGCGCCCTGAACCGGATCGTCGGGCCCGCGTCAGGGAGAGCCAACGTGATCACCCTCACCGCCAGCCTTCAACCGAAGCATCCAACTAGCACCACCTAGAGCCACGCCGTCGCTTCGACCACTACGCCCCATCCAGCAGAGGTCGCCCCTCGTTACTGTTGCCGTCGGATACAGCAGACCGATGACCGCCCATATCTCGTCAGACAGCACATGACGGGACAGGCTCAACACACGCCGAAGATGGCTCGGTAGGGGTCTAGCATGCCCTAGCCGCGCCTAAACTTCGTCGGTTGCCATTCCCCCGATGATTCGCCGATCTGCCCACCCAGCAAACCCACCGATGATCACGAACTGCCGGTTCATCAGCGGTTTTTGTGTGCGATCGCTGCGATACTGCCACGAACCCACGCATGCGGTCAGCGGTCGAGGCCACCCATGGGACGAGCTGCCCTGCTACACGGTTTGCTACACGTGAGGGTCTCAGTCGGAAGGAGACAAAGCAAAAACCCCCGGAGATCCTTGATTTACCGGGGGTTTTTCTTGGAGCCACCTAAGGGAATCGAACCCTTGACCTATTCATTACGAGTGAATCGCTCTGCCGTCTGAGCTAAGGTGGCGTACTCCGCTTGCGCGGTGCACGATCATCGATCTTACATGGCGGAAAGAGCCGCCGCGAACCGGCGCCCGCTCAGCCGCAGGTCAGTCCGTCGTCGGGCACGACCCCGTCGATGAGATACTGCTCCACCGCGTCGTCGACGCAGGCGTCTCCCTTGTTATAGCCCGTGTGCCCCTCGCCCACGCGCGTGACGAGCACCCCCGACGCGAGCTGATCGGCCAGCGACACCGACCACTCGTACGGCGTGGCGGGGTCATTGGTGGTGCCCACCACGACGATCGGGGCGGCGCCCTCGGCCGTGATCGGCTCACGCACGCCGGTGGGCTCGTACGGCCACACGGCGCACGAATCGGGACCGCTCCAGTACGGGGCGACGGTCGGTGCCTGCTCCGCGAGCAGCGCCTCGGATGCCGCGTCCTCGGCGGGGTCGGCCACCGGGTAATCCATGCAGTTGTACGCGCGGAAGGCCTCCGTGGAGTTGTCGAGGTAGACCCCGCCCTCGCGGCCGTTGTAGAAGTCGGCCAGCTGCAGCGCGAGCTCGGGGTCGCCCTGCAGCGCGTCGGCGAGCGCCGCGGTGAGGTACGGCCAGCTGTCCTCGGAGTAGAGCGCGGCGATGATGCCGGTCATCAGGGTGTCGGCGCCCACCTGGCGACCGTCGGAAGCCTGCAGCGGGCGCGCGTCGACGCTGGCCAGCAGCGTGCCGAGGTCGGCCATGGCGTCGTCGACGGTGCCGCGGAACGGGCAGTCGCTGCCGGCGAGGCACTCGGCCATGAACGCGCGGAGAGCCGACTCGAAACCGACGCCCTGCGTCGTGCCCACCTCGAGCCCCGACACCGCCGGGTCGATCGCGCCGTCGAGCACCAGTCGACCGACGCGCTCGGGGAAGAGCTTGGCGTACGTGGCGCCGAGGAACGTGCCGTACGAGTAGCCGAGGTAGTTGAGCTTCTCGTCTCCCAGCACCGCGCGCAGCAGGTCGAGATCACGGGCGGCCTGATCGGTGGTGATGTAAGGCAGGATGCCGTCGCTGTTGGCCTCGCACGCCTCGGCGAACGCCGCGTTGCGCTCGTCGAGCTCGGCCTCCCACTCGGCGCTGCCGCGCGGATTCTGCGGCAGGTCGTAGAGGTAGGCGTCCATCTCCTCGGCGTCCAGGCACCGCACCGGCGTGGACTCCCCCACCCCGCGCGGGTCGAACCCGATGACGTCGTAGGCGTCGCGCAGCGCGGCGCCGGTCGCGTAGGCCGCGGAGTCGCGGATGAGTTCCACACCACTGGAGCCGGGGCCGCCCGGGTTGGTCAGCAGCGAGCCGATCGGCTCGCCCGAGTCGGCGTGCCGGCGGATGACGGCCAGCTCGATCTCACCGGCGTCGGGGTCGTCCCAGTCCAGCGGCGCGACGACGGTCGCACAGTCGTAGAGCCCGCTGTCGGCACCGTCGCACTCCTGCCAGTCGACGGTCTGCTCGTAGAACGGCAGGAGATCGGCGGGCACGCCATCGGTGACGGGCGCCTTGCTCGGGCCGGGCGTGGGCCGGGTGTCATCGGGGATCATCGCGGCGACGCAGCCGGTGAGGGCGAGCGTCATCGCGGCGAGGCCGGAGACGACGAGGAGGAGACGGCGGCGAATGCTCACGGGGTCCTTCCGCTGGCGACGGTCACGAGCATGCTCTCCAGCGCCAGTGCCGGGGCGGCGTTGAGCTCGAGATTGCTGCGGGTGACGGAGATCTGATCGAGCACGGTCAGGGTGCGCTGCATCGTCCACGCCGACGCCAAGGCGCGCAGGTCGTCGGCGAGCTCGAGGTTGATGAGGTCGGTCTCGCGCCCGAACTGCAGCATGAGGGTGTCGCGGTACAGCGACTGCAGGTCGGTGAGCACCCGGTCGATGCCATCGCGCAGACTGCGGGTGGCACGGCGCTTCTGCTCGTCTTCGAGCGCGTTGACCTGACCGCGGACGGACGGCGGCACGGCGGCGCCCTCCGCGACACCGAGCGTGCGCAGCAGCGCAGCGCGTTCGCCGGCATCGCGTTCGGCGGTGAGCGCCTTGGCGTCTTCTGTCGCGGCCTGCACGATGCGCCCGGCGACTTCGACGGCGTCACCCACGCCGCGCACGCCCAGCACCGCACGCAGCGTCTGCTCGCGGCGGGCGCGGGAGGCGGCATCCGTCGCCAACCGCTGCGCCATGCCGATGTGCCGCTGCGCGAGGCGGGCCGACTGCTCGGCGACGGCCGGGTCGACGCCGGTGCGCTGCACGATCAGGCGGGCGACGTCGGCGACCTCGGGGTCGCGCAGGCGCAGGGTGCGCACCCGCGAGCGGATCGTCGGCAGCAGGTCGGCGTCGCTCGGTGCGCACAGCACCCACACGGTGCGCTCGGGCGGCTCTTCAAGGGCCTTCAGCAGCACGTTCGAGGTGCGCTCGGTCATGCGGTCGGCGTCTTCGACGACGATCACGCGATAGCGCCCCAGCGACGGCGAGAAGTAGGAGCGCTCGACGAGGGCGCGCGCCTCCCTGATCGAGATGATGACGCCCTCGGTGCGCAGCGTGGTCAGGTCGGGGTGGGTGCCGGCGAGCACCTGCCGCATCACGTGCTCCTCGCCCTCGCCCGCGATGAGCTGGGCGGCGAACGCGCGTGCGAGCACCGACCGACCCGAACCGGGCGGCCCGGTGAGCAGCCACGCGTGGGTCATGGATGCCGGGTCGGTCGCCGCGGCCCGCAGCTGCGCGACCGCGTCGTCCTGCCCCCAGACCTCGCCCCACGGCAGCTCATGCACGATCGGGGCGGTATCCATGGACTCCAGCCTATCCGGGGGCGCTGACACTGACAGCGGCGGAGGGGCGCCCGCCCGGCGCGGGCACCGGGCGCGTGCCGCTAGCCGGCGGCGTCGGCCGAGAGCGCAGCAGCGACGCGCCGCTGCACCCGGGCGGCGATCTCGTCGACCGGCAGACCCGCGTCGACGACGAGGAACCGGCCGGGCTCCGCCGACGCCAGCGCGAGGAACGCATCGCGCACGCGCTGGTGGAAGTCGGACCGCTCGGCCTCGAGCCGGTCGAACGGCTTGTCGTCGGCATCCAGCCGCCGGCGGGCGTCCGCCGGGTCGAGGTCGAGCAGCACGGTGACATCGGGAAGGGCACCTTCGGTTGCCCACAGCGACAGCTGCCGCACCTCGTCGGCGTCGAGCACCCGGCCGGCACCCTGGTAGGCGACCGACGAGTCGAGGTAGCGGTCCTGGATCACGACCTCGCCGCGGGCGAGGGCGGGGCGCACGATCGTCGCCACGTGGTGCGCGCGGTCGGCGGCGTACAGCAGCGCCTCGGCACGCGGAGCGATGTCGCCACGGTGATGCAGCACGATGTCGCGGATCAGCACCCCGACGTCGCTCCCGCCGGGCTCGCGGGTGCGCAGCACGGTGCGCCCCTGCTGCTGCAGCCACTGCTCGAGCAGCGCGGCCTGCGTCGTCTTGCCCGCTCCGTCGCCGCCTTCGAAGGTGACCCAGAGGCCGGTGCGGGACTCGGGCGTGGTCACTTCTTCTTGGCCGCGGGCTTGCGGGTCGTGGTCGTCTTGCGGGCCGCGGCGCGCTTCTTGGGCGCAGGCCCCTTGGCACGCTTGTCGGCCAGCAGCTGCACGGCGCGCTCGAACGTGACCTCTTCGACGTTCTCGCCGCGCGGGATCGTCGCGTTTGTCTCGCCGTCGGTCACGTAGGGCCCGAAGCGGCCGTCCTTCAGCTTGATCGGCTTGCCGCTGACGGGGTCGGCCTCGAACTCCTTGAGCGCGCTGGATGCGCTGCGCGCACCGTACTTCGGCTGCGCATAGACGGCGAGCGCCTCGTCGAGGGTGATGTCGAACAGCTGGTCCTCGCTCTGCAGCGTGCGAGAGTCCGTGCCCTTTTTCAGGTAGGGACCGTACCGGCCGTTCTGGGCGGTGATCTCGACGCCGCTCTCGGGGTCGACACCCACGACGCGCGGCAGCGACAGCAGCTTCAGCGCGGTGTCGAGATCGATGGTCTCCACCGACATGCTCTTGAACAGCGACGCGGTGCGGGGCTTGGGTGCGGCCTCCGCCTTCTTGCGCGTGGTCTTCTTCTTCGGCTCCTCCGCCACCTCACCGGTCTCGGTGTCGACGGCATCCGGGTCGACCGGCTCGACTTCCTGCACGTACGGGCCGAAGCGGCCGTCCTTGACGACGATCAGCTTGCCGTTGTCGGGGTTCTCCCCGAGCACCCGGTCGCCGGCGACGGGAGCGTCGATCAGCTCCTGGGCCTTCTGCGGAGTGAGCTCGTCGGGCGCCAGGTCGTCGGGCACGTTGACGATGCGGGGCTTGGCCTCGGGGTCACCGCTGGCGTCGGGGACCTCGAGGTAGGGGCCGTACTTGCCGAAGCGCAGCGTCGCCACGTCGCCGATGCGGGTGGAGTTGAGCTCGCGCGCGTCGATATCGCCGAGGTTGTCGACGATGTGGCGCAGGCCCACGTGGTCCTTCGAGCCGTAGTAGAAGTCCTTCAGCCACGCCACACGCTGCTGCTCGCCGCGGGCGATGGCATCGAGGTCGTCTTCGAGAGCGGCGGTGAAGTCGTAGTCGACCAGATCAGCGAAGTGCTCTTCGAGCAGGCGCACGACGCTGAAGGACAGCCAGCTGGGCACGAGCGCCTGGCCGCGCTTGGTGACATAGCCGCGGTCGAGGATGACGTCGATGATGCTGGCGAAGGTCGACGGGCGTCCGATGCCCCTCTCCTCGAGCGCCTTGACCAGGCTCGCCTCGGTGTAGCGGGGCTTGGGGCTCGTGGCGTGGCCCTTGGGCTCGACGTCGCGCAGGCTGAGCGTGTCGCCGACGGTGAGCGCGGGCAGCGACTGGTCGGCATCCTTGTCGGCGTCACCGCGCTTCTCGTCACGACCCTCTTCGTAGGCCTCGAGGAAGCCCTTGAAGGTGTAGACCGTGCCCGACGCGGTGAACTCGGCGCTGCGTCCGGCCGCGGTGGCGGTGAGGATGACCGTCGTGGTCTCGTACTTGGCATCGGACATCTGGCTGGCGACGGTGCGCTTCCAGATGAGGTCGTACAGGCGCGCCTCGTCGCGGTCGAGGTCGGATGCCACCGACGACGGCGTGCGGAACTGCTCGCCCGACGGGCGGATGGCCTCGTGCGCCTCCTGGGCGTTGCGGCTCTTGCTGCGGTAGACGCGGGGCTTGTCGGGCACGGCGGCCGCGCCGTACAGCGACACCGCCTGCGCGCGGGCGGCTTCGACGGCCTGAGTGCTCAGGGCCGTCGAGTCGGTGCGCATATAGGTGATGTAGCCCTTCTCGTAGAGACGCTGGGCGACGCTCATGGCGTGCTTGGCGCTCATCGAGAGCTTGCGGCCCGCTTCCTGCTGCATCGTCGACGTCGTGAACGGGGCCTTGGGGCTGCGGGTGCCGGGCTTGGCCTCGACGGACGTGACGGATGCCGTGGCCTTCGCCGCGATGGCTTCGGCCAGTTCCCGCGCCTGCTGCTCGTCGAAGACGATGACGGCCTTCTTCAGCTCGCCCTTGTCGTCGAAGTCGGTGCCGCGGGCCAGCGGCAGACCGTCGACGCGTGCCAGGCGCGTGCCGAAGCTCTCACCGTCTTTGGCGGCCGTGGCATCCACGTCCCAGTACGACGCCGAGACGAACGCCATGCGCTCGCGCTCGCGCTCGACGACCATGCGGGTGGCGGCGGACTGCACGCGGCCGGCGCTGAGGGCCTGCCCTTCGCGGCCGCTGCCGATCTTGCGCCACAGCACCGGCGAGACGTCCCAGCCGTAGAGGCGGTCGAGCACGCGGCGGGTCTCCTGCGCGTCGACGAGGGCGTGGTCGAGTTCGCGGGTGTTCTGTGCGGCAGCCTGGATCGCGTCCTTGGTGATCTCGTGGAACACCATGCGCTTGACGGGCACCTTGGGCTTGAGCACCTCGAGCAGGTGCCACGCGATGGCCTCGCCTTCGCGGTCTTCATCGGTGGCGAGCAGGACCTCGTCGGCGCCCTTCAGCGCGCGCTTCAGTTCCGCGACCGTCTTCGTCTTGCGGTCGTTGACGACATAGAGCGGGTCGAAGTCGTTCTCGACGTCGATCGAGTACTTGCCGTAGGCCTTCTTCTTCTCGGCCGGGATGTCCTTTTTGTCCGCGAGGTCGCGGATGTGTCCCACCGAGCTCAGCACCTCGTAGCCATCGCCCAGGTATCCCTGGATCGACTTCATCTTCGTCGGGGACTCGACGATGACGAGCTTCTTGCCCTGTGCCACGGTGGCCGCCTTTCTATCCGTGCACACCATACACACCGGCGAGCAGAGCAGAACCTGAGTACGCTCAGCGGTGAGGACTCTCTCCTCTCCGCGCTCCCCGGTCAGCCCTGACCCGCCGTCGGGTGGAGGCGCGCGGTGCACACCCCCACCCGATCCGGTCGCATCACTCCTCGCCGGATGCCTGGCGACGGTTCGCCCGCACAGCCACGATCAGCAGCACTCCCAGGCCGATCACACCGGCCGCTGCCGCCAGCAGCGGCATCGGAGCGTCGGCACCCGACATGGCGAGCCCGCCGCCGGCGATGCTCTGCAGCCGCATCACGGTGTTGGTCAGCGTGGCATCCGTCTCGGCACCCGGCGCGATCGTCACCGTGACGGGGTCGTCGGCGGCGATGCGCACCGCGTCGTTGACGCCCGTCTCCCGCTCGGCAACGGTGCACTCCGTGCCGGCAGGCAGTCCGCTGAACGTCTTCTTGTACTCCCCGGCGGCCGAGCCGGCGGGGATGTCGAAGGTCTCCGCCCACCCGTTGTCGCACATCACCGACAGGGAGATGGCGGACTGCAGGCCGGCTCCCGTGCCGTCGATGACCTTGACCACGCGGAGCGAGCCCGGCCGGAAGGTCACCGTGTTGGTGAGCTCGACGTCAGCAGTCACTCCCGGCTCGATCGTCACGGTGACCGGGTCGCCGGGCACGACCTCCACCTCGGTGGTGGAGCCCGATGCCAGCTCGGTGATGACGCACTCCGACCCGGCCGGGATCGGCTCGTACCTCTGCGTGTAGTCACCGGCCGCCGCGCCGGCGGGGATGGTGAAGGTCTCATCCAGCCCGCTGTCGCACATGACGCCGACCTGGATCTCCGACTGCGAGCCGGCCGCGTCACCGGCCACGGTCTTGGTCAGCGTGAGAGCCCCGGGGCGGAACTCGACCGTGTTGGTCACGCGCGCCTCGACGGCGGCACCGGGCGCGATGCCCACGGTCACCGGGGCGTCCGTGGTCACCTCCACGACGGTGTTCGACCCCGTCGCCGGCTCGGTCACGGTGCACTCGTCCCCGGCGGGAAGGTCCGTGTACGACCGCACGTACTCACCCGCCGCCGATCCCGCGGGAATCGCAAAGGTGTCCTGCAGGCCGCTGGTGCACATGATGCTCACCGACACCTCGTCCTGCGAGCCGGCTGCGCCGCCCGCGATGACCTTCACGAGGTCGAGCGAGCCCGGGTTGAGGTCGACCGTGTTGGTGACCGTCAGCGCCAGGCCCTCGGGCAGCATCGTGCCCGTCTGCGGAGCGTCGGAGGTGACGCCCACCTCGGTGGTCGCCCCGGTGATGGGCTCGGTCACCGTGCAGGTGTTGCCGACCGGGATGCCGGTGAAGGTGTAGGTCTGCCTGGTGCTGGTGCCCGCGGGGATCTGCTGGGTGAAGACGTACCCCTCGCCGCAGTCGATCACCAGCTCGGCCGCGCCCTGCTGACCCACCGCGGTGCCGGCGTACTGCTTGTTGACCGTGAGGTCGCCTGCAGCGAAGTACTCCGCGGTCGCGGTCGCGATGGCCTCGAGCTCGGTCGTCTTGCCGAGGATCAGAGGCTGGGCGTCGTCGCGATTGGGGCTGTTGCCGTCGTAGAGATAGGCGACCCCCGACTGCACGTCGACGGCGGCCCGGGCGGTCAGCACGGTTTCGGCGGCGGTGACACCGGGTCCCGTGATCCACACGGAGGTGCCAGAGGGAACCTCGTTCGAGCTCCCCAACGACAGGGTGGCGTCGGGGTCGGCGTACATCGTGTAGCCGGTCGGCACGCTGACGGTGACCATCGCGGCACCCTCGGCGTCGACCGCCTCGACGCCCTCGGCGGTGACCACGTAGGGACCCGCCGAGGCCCCTTCAGCCGCCGATGCGGACGCCGGAGTGATCTCCACGTCGGGCGCCGGCGGCTCGACCACCGGGCCGTTGGCCTGAGCGGCCTCGACGATCGCCGCGGTGGCCGCGCGCACCTTGGACGGGCTGGTGCCCATCACGAAGCCGTCGGTGAAGTACCAGATCGCCGACTGCACGGCCGCAGCCTGCTGGTCGCGGGTCAGTCCGGCCGGCGCATCGACCGACGGGTAATAGTTGTTGAGCACGTAGGTGACGTAGCCGAGATTCGGGACGTTGGATTCCGTCCAGGCCCCCGACGCGTAGCCGGTGCCCACCGCGGTCATGATGCGCAGGTTGATGCAGAACGTCTCGCCGATGAGCGACTCGTCGTCGATGGACGCGACCTTGCGGACACCGGCGAACGCCGACTCGTCGACATACCCTGCCGGCCGACCAGCGGGATACGCGGCCAGCGGGTCGGGCACGATGTCCGTCGGAGGCAGGTACCCCTTGAGGTCCAGACCCGCCCCGTGGCCGATGTAGGTGACCTCGGTGTTCGGGCCGGCCAGCGCCTCGCCCACCGGGGCCGCGTCATCCACCTTCGCGTGCGCGGGGTCGGCGATCACGGGCGCAACGACCAGTGCGGCCGCGACGAGCGTGCCGAGGGACGCGCGAAGGGCATGCTTGCGGCGGCGGAAGCCGCGAAGGAAAGAGAAGTTCGGGTTCATCACTGCCTTCCAACGTGCGTGGCAGTGCGGCGGACATCCCACGCCGCACCGCCCGAGGCCGACCGGACGCAGCGGACGGTCGGCGCCTTCACTCAACGGTGCGAAAGGATAAGCACCGCTGCTTTTCACTCCCTTGGAGAAAGCCGAGAGCACCCGTCGACCCCTCTGTCACGTCGATCCGCCGGGTCCACCGCTTCCGCTCGCGCCTGCTCCGCGGGGTCGCGGCGCGTCAGGGCGCGACGGGAGGCGGAGCCGGCGGCGGACCTGCACGAGCGGCCACCGCAACGGGCATGGCCCCGTACGTCGCCCCCAGGGTGACGGTGGCCACGAGGCCGTCGAGCTCGCACGCGAGCACCTGTGCCCCCACGGTCGCGGCGACCTGCGCGGCGCGCTCGCACGGCACGCCTGCGACGGCACCGGATGCCGCGTCGGCGGCCGCGAGCGCGGCGGCGTCGGCGGCGCCCGACAGTCGCTGACTCCACACCGCGGCCGATCCGACGGCCAGCAGCGAGGCGCCCAGCAGCATGCTGGATGCGAGCACGCCGACGACGGCGACCGTCCCGGGCATCAGCGGGCCTCGCCCACGGCGCACGCGGTCGCACGCAGCTCACCGAGCGGCAGGGGCAGGCCCGCCGGCGCGGTGGCGGTAACGCATACGAGGTCGCCATCGGAGCCGATGGCCGCGGCGGCACCGGTGACCGCGCGGGACACGGCATCCTGCACGCGTGCGTCACCCTCACCCCGCGCCGCCAGCCGTGCGCCCTGCGCCGCGCCCTGCTCGAGGCGAACCTGACGCGACGCGGCCGTGAGCGCTCCGAGCAGAAGAGCGCAGACGACGACCACCGCAGGCAGGGCGACCGCGAGCTCGGCGGAGGCCGAGCCTCGGTCGTCCCACCGGCGGCGGTTCATCAGGCCACCGTGAGTGCGCGGCGCACGAGATCGGTGAGGATGCCGCGCACCTCGTCGGAGCGCATGATCACCACCAGCAGGCCCGCGAAAGCGACAGCGGCCATGGTGGCGACGGCGTACTCCGCTGTCGCGGCGCCGGTCTCGTCGGCGAGCAGCCGCGCCGCGCGGCCGCGTGTGAGGACGGGGATCGGGGCGGATGTTCTTCGGGTCATGATGCTCCTTGTCATGTGGTGTCGGTCGGGCACGGGTCAGAGCGAGAGCGGCGTGGCGGCCAGCACGCCGAGGATCATCGGGGCGACCCCGAGCAGCAGGAAGGCCGGCAGGGTGCAGATGCCGAGCGGCAGCAGCAGCCGGGCCGACAGTCGCGCGGCCCGCAGTCGTCCGTCGACGCGGGACCGGTGGCGGGCATGCGCGGCGGCCGCGCGCAGCAGTTCCACCGCCGGAGCGCCCGCGGTGCGCGACAGGGCCAGCACGGCGTGGGTCCCCGGCTCTGCGGCGATCCCGGTGGCGGTGACCAGCTCCCGGGCGCGCGGGATCGATGCCCCGCCGGCGAGTGCGACGGCGAACAGCTCCGCATCGAGGCCGGGGACACCGGGCGGCGCCTGTGCACGGGAGACCAGCCGTGCGGTCCACCGATGCGCCGCGAGCATGAGCAGCAAGCCCGCCACGACGGCGGCCGCCCCGAGCGGCTGCGTGAAGACGACCCCGACGGCGTCGAAGCCGAGGGCGGCGCCGAGGGCGACGGCGACCAGAGGCAGCCAGGCGATGAGACGCGCAGTGGCGACAGGCTCCGCGAGCGCGACGCGCACGTCGTCCGCAGCCGATTGCGCGTCGCGCAGCGCCTCGGCGACCGCCCGCAGGCTCACTGCCAGCGGCGCACCGACGGTGGTCGCCACCGACCACGCATCGGCCACATGCCGCCAGGTCGCACCCGCCGAAGCGATCGCCGCAGGAAGTGCGGCACCGTCGTCCACCCGTGCGCAGACATCGGCCGCGACCCGGTCGCCGGCTGCCGCGAGGTGCTGCCACGCGCGTTGCGGGGTGATGCCCGCCTGCAGCAGCACCGCCAGCTGGAGCACGGTCGCCGCGGCGGCATCCTCATCGGCGATGGTCGGTCGACGACGACGACGCCAGATCATCGCGGCACCGCCTCGAGCGACAGCCCGTTGCCGGCCAGCACCGGACGCGCTATCGCGGTGACCTTGCGCACCCCGTCGCGCCCGCGACCGACGTGCACGATGCAGCCGAGTGCGCTGACCGCCTGCCGCGCGATCGCGCGCTCGTCCATCCCCGCCAGGGCGCCCAGGGCCTCGAGGCGGGCGGGGACGTCGCCCATGCTGCCGGCGTGGAGCGTTCCCGCTCCCCCGTGATGGCCGGTGTTCAGCGCGGTCAGCAACTCACGCACCTCCTGGCCACGGCACTCCCCCACCACCAGCCGGTCCGGCCGCATGCGCAGCGCTTCGCGCACGAGGCGCGCCAGCGATACCCCGCCGGCGCCTTCGAGGTTGGGCTGGCGCGCTTCCAGCCGAACGTGGTGCGGGTGGCGCAACCGGAGCTCCGCGACGTCCTCGATCGTCACGATGCGCTCCGCGTGCGGCACCCGGTCGAGCATCGCTGCCAGCAGGGTGGTCTTGCCTGCGCCGGTCGCGCCGGTGATGAGCACGTTCACCCGCTCGTCGACCACCGCGTCGAGCAGTTCGCGCATGCGCGCATCGAACATGCCCCGCTGCTGCAGCGCGTCGAGGTCGGGAACCGTGGCCGCGGGCGCGCGCACCGAGATGATCGTGCCGCCGCGCGACACCGGGGGGAGGACGGCGTGCACCCGCAGCCCGCCGTCGAGCCGGACGTCGACGCAGGGCGTCGCATCGTCGAGATGACGTCCGCCGAGCGCGATGAGGTCGACCGCCAGCGCCCGCACCTCGGGTTCCTCGGCGCTCCAGTCCGCCACCCGCTCCGCGCCCCGACCGCGGTCGACGAACAGCCCGTGCGCACCGTTGACGAACAGGTCGGTGACGGCCGGGTCTGCCAGGTGGGGCACGAGCGGTGCCAGCGCGGCATCGGCGGGGAGCCGGCGACGGGCCGGCGATGCCACGGCTCGGGTCACCTGCGGCTGCGACGCTGTCGACCGGCGCGGCCGGGGAACGCCGGCGACCGGCGGCGGTGGCGGGACGACGGCATTCGCACCGGCGCCTCCCCCGACCGGGGACGCCGACAACGGCGCGATCGGCACGCTCGGCACGATCGGCGCCGCGAGGACGGGACGTGCGGCGTCCGGCAGCGCTCGCAGTGGCAGCGGGGCGCGCTCCTCGACCACTGCCGCCTCGGGGCGGCGGGATCGGACGACGAACGCGCTGGTCATGGCCCGACGCTAAGTCGCGTCACGCGCTCCGCATCGTCTCATCGGGCGATCGGTGGAAGACACGCCGATCCCCCGCGGTTGGGGAGAGGCCGGGTGAAAGAGGTGGCGGCATCCCATGGGGGGGATGGGATGCCGCCGGACAACGAACCCGTCCGGGGGGGGGGAATGGACGGGCGTTGCATTCGCCAGAATCAGAAATTCGGCCGTTCCCGACTCTACGCGGCCGATCGAGCGTCACCAAAAGGGCACGTACCCGGGCGCGGCGGTTTGTCGCCTCCGTGCACCGGCACCCACTATCGGCGGTAGTCGCCTGTCGGAGACGGTCAATAGAGTGACGCGGGATGACGGTCGAACCGTCACGCCGACCCGCAAAGGAGCGCGCCGAGATGAGCAGCCAGATCGACCACCTGCTGAACGAGACGCGGCGGTTCGCCCCGCCGGCGGACTTCGCCGCCGACGCGGTGGCGACCGCCGAGCTGTACCGGCAGGCCGCCGCCGACCGCGAGGGGTTCTGGGCCGACCAGGCCCGCGAGCTGCTGCACTGGCACACCCCCTTCACCGAGGTGCTGGACTGGACCAATCCGCCCTTCGCACGGTGGTTCGGCGACGGCGAGCTGAACGTCGCCTACAACTGCCTCGACCGGCACGTCGAGGCCGGCAACGGCGACCGCGTCGCCCTGCTGTGGGAGGGTGAGCCCGGCGACGAGCGCCGTGTGACCTACGGCGAACTGACCGACGAGGTCAAGCGCCTCGCCAACGTGCTGACCGGGCTGGGCATCGAGGCCGGCGACCGTGTCGCCATCTACATGCCGATGATCCCCGAGGCCATCGCCGCCATGCTCGCCGTCGCCCGTGTCGGCGCGATCCACTCCGTCGTGTTCGGCGGTTTCTCCGCCGACAGCCTTCGCGCCCGCATCGACGACGCGGGTGCGAAGCTCGTCATCACCGCCGACGGCGGCTACCGCAAGGGCAAGGTCTCGCCCCTCAAGCCCGCCGTCGACATGGCGCTGGCCGACCGCAACGGCTCGGGCCGTCAGGAGACCGTCGAGCACGTGCTCGTGGTGCGTCGCGGCGGCAACGACGTGGAGTGGACCGAAGGACGCGACCTGTGGTGGCACGACGTCGTCGCCGGCGCCTCCGCCGAGCACGAGGCGCAGCCCTTCCCCGCCGAGAACCCGCTGTTCATCCTCTACACCTCCGGCACGACCGGAAAGCCGAAGGGGATCCTCCACACCTCGGCCGGCTACCTGACGCAGGCCACCTTCACGCACCGGGTCGTACACGACATCCACCCCGAGAAGGACGTCTTCTGGTGCACCGCCGACATCGGCTGGGTCACCGGCCACTCGTACGTGGCATACGGCCCGCTGGCCAATGGCACGACCCAGGTGCTCTATGAAGGCACCCCCGACACACCGCACCCCGGCCGGTGGTGGGAGCTGGTGGAGAAGTACAAGGTCAGCATCCTCTACACCGCGCCGACGGCGATCCGGTCGTTCATGAAGATCGGGCGTGCGGTGCCCCAGCAGTTCGATCTCTCGTCTTTGCGGCTGCTGGGATCGGTCGGCGAACCCATCAACCCCGAGGCGTGGATGTGGTACCGCAAGGTGATCGGTGGGAAGACCGCCCCCATCGTCGACACCTGGTGGCAGACCGAGACCGGCGCGATCATGATCTCCGCCCTCCCGGGCGTCACCGAGACCAAGCCGGGGTCGGCGCAGGTGGCCCTCCCGGGCATCTCCATCGACGTCGTGGACGAGGACGGCGCCCACGTCGGCAACGGCAACGGGGGGCTGCTCGTCGTGACCGAGCCCTGGCCGAGCATGCTGCGCGGCATCTGGGGCGACCCGGACCGGTTCGTGGAGACCTACTGGGACAAGTTCCGCAAGCAGGGCTACTACTTCGCCGGCGATGGCGCGCGCCTGGACGACGACGGCGACGTGTGGCTGATGGGCCGCGTCGACGACGTCATGAACATCTCAGGGCACCGCCTGTCGACGACGGAGATCGAATCGGCGCTGGTCGCCAACGAGGCGGTCGCCGAATCCGCCGTCGTCGGGGCCTCCGACGAGACCACGGGCCAGGCGGTGGTCGCGTTCGTCATCATCAAGCAGAGCTACCTCTCCGCGCATTCGCCCGAGGGCCTCGCCGGAAGCCTGCGTGCCTGGGTGGGTGAGCAGATCGGCCCGATCGCCCGCCCCCGCGACGTCTACATCGTGGGCGAACTGCCGAAGACCCGCTCCGGCAAGATCATGCGTCGCCTGCTGCGTGACGTCGCCGAAGGACGCGAGGTGGGCGACACCACGACGCTCGCCGACACCATGGTCATGAGCGTCATCTCCGCACAGGTGAAGTGAGCCGGACGGCGGCGCTCAGTCGATCGGAGCGCTGATCGCCGCCATCCGGTGCCGTGCCGTACGGAACGCCTCGGGGTCGATCTGCACGACCCCGTCGACCTCCCGAGCGAAGCGCTGCACCTCGTCGCCGAGCATGATGGAGAACGACACGGTGAGACGCGCCTCGGTCTGATGGTCGGCGTCGGCGAGCCGTGCACGCTCCGGATGCCGGTCGAGCCAGTCCGCGACGACGGCGATGAGGCGCTCGCGGCTCTCATGGCTGGACCACGAGACCCTGCTCGTCGTGCCCGGTTCGCGTGCGAAGAGTGCGAATCGGCGACTGGTCACCTCGTCGTCGGCCTGGCCGAGTACCGACTCCATGACGATGAGGCTCGCCGCACGGACGAGATCATCCGGGTACCGGTCGAGGATGCGCTCCGTGAGTTCGGGATCGTAATCGAGCGCCGACCCGAAGATGGCCTGCTCCAGCGAGGAGAAGTAGTTGAAGAACGTGCTGCGCGAGACCATCGCCGCTTCGCAGACGCGTTCCACGGTGACCGCGGCCACCCCCTCCGCGTAGGCGATGTCCACTGCTGCGCGTTCCATCGCGCGCCTCGACGCGCGCCTCTTGCGCTCCCGCAATCCCTCGGGCATCCGGCCTCCTCGGTTCGAGCATCCACTGTACGCCGGGCTGATTTGTGCTCAACTTTGTACGGAGTCCATACTTGGCCTAAAACCACAGAAAGGCCGTGCATGTCACCGCGGACGCGCCCCCATCCCCTCGCCACCCGAGCCCGAGTCACCGGGGCGATCATCAGCGTCGCAGGGCTGGTCCTGATGACCGTGCCGACGGCGGCCCACGCCGACGTCGGCACCACGTATCCGGTCACCGTCGTCGTCAGCATCGACGACGGAGCCTCCCCCGCTCCGCTCGCAGGCGTGCAGGTCACCGTGCGGGACCCGTACGGCGACGGCCCCGGCCTCGCCGAGGGTACGACCGGCCCCGACGGCGCGGTGCTGCTCGAGGTCGAGAGCGACGCGTCGCAGGCTGTGGTGGATGCCGTCTGGCCCGGCGCCGCCGGCGACCTCGAGCAGACGAAGATGCGCACAGAGTTCGCGCTGGCCGCACCGGATCCGGTCGCCGTCACCTTCCGCGGCGACTACGGGACGATCGCCGGGACCGCCGCCGCCACGGCGGACGGCGAGCCGATGAGCGATCTCAGCGGCGCAGTGCTGGTCGTCTCCAGCGGCGGCATCACGGTGCAGCGGATCCCGCTCGCCGCTGACGGCTCGTTCACCGGCGGCACCCTGCCGACGTCCTCGGCCGACGACTACAGCGTCTCGCTGATCCCCCCGCACGGTTACGCCCTCGCGCCGGACCAGCCCGCCGCGAACCCGCCGTTCGCACTGCCGCGCGGCGACTCCGGCCCCGCTGCGCTGACCGTCGATCGCACCTTCGCGCTGGCAGCACAGGGCCCGGCCCCGACCCCGACCCCGACGCCGGTGCCCACACCGACGCCCGACCCGAGTCCGACGCCCACCCCGGCTCCGACGCCGGATCCGACGCCCGCCCCGGCTCCGGCTCCGGCGCCCGCGCCCGCCCCGGCTCCGGCGCCCGCGCCCGCCCCTGCTCCCGCCCCCACGCCTGATCCGCCGTCGTCCCCCGCGCCACTGGCTCTGGGCGGCGCCTCTGCGCTCGGGCCGGCGCTCAGCGACATCTCCGAAGGCGGCCTGGACCAACTGCTCGCCCAGACCGCAACACCCAACGACACCGTGCCGCTGGTCAACGATGTGGGCCAGGTCCTCGGCCTCGCCTGGCAGGTGGCGGCGGCGCAGGCGCCCGCGCTCCGCCAGGCACAGGCCCCCGTGCTCGCCGCGATGGGGTCGGGCGCCGGTTCGGTCTCGCTCGCCGGGATCAACATCGCGTCGATCGATCTCGAGACGGCACTGATGATGGTGCAGTCGCAGCGCGCCACGCAACTCGAACAGCAGCTGGCCGCACAGATCACGGACGTGCAGGCACGCAACCAGAGGATCGGCCTGATGAACGAGGCCCTGAACGCCCTGAACGCATATCTGGCCTCACCGACCGACCGCGCCTTCGCCGCCGCCGTCGCCGCCGCGAAAGCCAGCGGCGCCGTGCATCCGTTCATCGATGCGACCGCCGCGAACGCACGGCCGCACGCGGAGGCCCTCCGCGTGGTGCTGATGACCGAGATGGACTCCGCCGCCAACAGCCAGCAGATGGACATGCTCCGCCTGCAGAGCCTCAGCAACAGGCGCAACGAGGCCTTCGACGTCATGACGAACTTCGTCAAGAAGATGCAGGATTCCCGCTCGAACATCATCGGCAACATGCGCTCCACACCGGTGGCGATCGGAACAGTGCAGTGGGACCGCGGCACCGTCACCGGCTCGTTCGACCTGGGTGCTGTGCCCAGCGGCGCGCACCACCTCATCCTCGACTACCGCGACCTGGGCATCGTGCTGATCTCGGACGTCACCGTGCAGCGCGACGAGCTCGCGGTGACCGCGCAGCGCGACCAGCTCGCGGTGACCGGCGGTGCGGTCACCCCGCCGGCGGCAGCCGGCCTCGGCCTGCTGGTCGGCGGCGCGGTCCTCTTCACCGTGGCATCCGTGCTGCGCCGTCGCACCCCCATGGCGGTCTGAGCGACGACCTTCCGCACACAGGAGAAATCCCCGGGACAGGACAATTCATGCCGAAACGTCCTGTCCCGGGGATTCTGCCTGCGCCCGGGGGCGGCGTACCCACCCGCCCGCAGCAGGGCCACCCGGCGCCCCTCAGGCGAGGGTGAAGACGACCTCGACCTCGACCGGGCTGTCCAGCGGCAGCACCGGAACCCCGACAGCGGAGCGGGCGTGCCGTCCGGCGTCGCCGAAGATCTCGCCGAGCACCTCGCTGGCGCCGTTGACGACGCCGGGCTGACCGGTGAACTCCGGCACGGATGCCACGAACGCGGTGACCTTCAGCACTCCCGTGAGCCGGTCCACACCGCCCGCGGCGGCCGCGGCGGCCGCCACCGCGTTGAGCGCGCACTGCCGCGCGTAGGCGGCGGCATCCGCTGCCGGCACCAGGCCGTGGCCGTCGCCGACCTTTCCGGTCGCCGGCAGAGCGCCCGACACCATCGGGAGCTGCCCTGCCGTGTACACCAGGTCTCCGTGAACCTTCGCGGGGACGTATGCCGCGACCGGGGGCACCACCGAGGGAAGCTCGATGCCGAGTTCACTCAGACGCGCGGAGACGCTCATGCGCCCTCTCCTTCGAACTGTCGGGCTGCCTGCGCTGCGGCGCCCAGCCCGGCGTTGTCGGACCCGCCGCCGACGGGCCGCTTCAGATAGGCGACGAGCCCGCCTTCGGGCCCGGTCACCACCTGCACCAGCTCCCACCCCTGCTTGCCCCAGTTGTTGAGGATGGCGGCGGTGTTGTGGATCAGCAGGGGGGTGGTGAGGTATTCCCACGTGGTCATCGGGGCTCCGTGTCTCGGTCGTGGGGCGGTCCCTCACTCGTCCGGGCGTCACGACGCACGGGTGTCCTGTCGGGACTTTCCCCAGGGTTCTGGCCTAGCATCAAGCCTATGCCCCACAAGAAACGGACAGCCAGCGGCGTGCTCGGCGGACTCCTGGGACTGGTCGGACTCAGCACCGTCGCAGGCATCCTCGTCACCGCCACGGTCACCCCCGCGATCGCCGTCTCCGGTTACGCCGCGAGCAACGCGATCTCGATGTTCGACAACATGCCGAGCTATCTCGAGATCGACGACCTCATGGAGGCCACGGAGATCTACGCCACGGTGAACGACCAGCCGCAGCTGCTCGCGCGTTTCTACGACCAGAACCGCGTGCCGCTCGAGTTCGACCAGATCAGCCCCCTCGTCTATGACGCGGTGCTGTCCAGTGAGGACAAGAACTTCTACCGCCACGGCGGGGTCGACCTCGCCGGCACGATGAGCGCGGTGCTCGCCAACGTCCGCGGCACCTCGAGCCGCGGTGGCTCGTCGATCAGCCAGCAGTACGTCAAGAACATCCTCGTGCAGCGTTGCGAAGAGGATGCGGCATCCGACGAGGAACGTGACGCCTGCTACTGGGAGGCGACCAACTCCGACGTCTCCGAGGGCGGCCTGCAGCGCAAGCTCCAGGAGATGCGCTACGCGATCCAGCTCGAGAAGAGCTACACGAAGGACGAGATCCTTCTCGGCTACCTCAACATCGTCAACTTCGGCGGCCAGAACTACGGCATCGGCGCCGCGGCGAAGTACTACTTCGGCGTGGATGCCGCGAACCTCTCGCTGAGCCAGGCTGCGACCCTCGCCGGGATGGTGCAGGAACCCAACGGCTACCGCATCGATCGTCCGGACAGCGAGACGAACGGTGAGGCGAACGGCTACGCCAAGACGCTGAATCGTCGCGATTACGTCCTCGACCGCATGCTGGCCGACGGCAAGATCACCAAGGAAGAGCACGCGGCTGCCTCCGCGGAGCCGATCACGCCGAACATCACCCCCACCGACCAGGGTTGCCAGATGGCCGGCGGCTCGGCCTACTTCTGCGACCTGGTGCGCACCACGGTCGAGAACGACCCCGTCTTCGGTGAGACGCCCGACGAGCGCAAGCAGAACCTGCGGCGCGGCGGCTACCGCATCTATACGACTCTGGACCTCGGGCTGCAGATTCCCGCCGAGGAGGCGATCTCGATCGTCCCCGCCACGATGGAGGGCATCGAGCTCGGCTCGACCGGTGTGCAGATCGAGGTGGGCACCGGGCGCGTGCTCTCGATGGTGCAGAACACGCGCTATTCGCAGTCGGCCGCGCAGCTGGAGGCCGACCGGTCGTTCTCGTCGATCAACTTCAACACCCGCAAGGCCAACGGTGGATCCAACGGCTTCAACGTCGGATCCACCTACAAGGTGTTCACGCTGCTGGACTGGCTCGAGAAGGGCCACTCGATCAACGAGGTCCTCAACGGCCGTGTGCGCACGTTCAACATCGACCGCGGGTGCGGCCAGGGCGTGCAGCCGGTCGACGGCGTGCGGATCGGCAACTTCGAAGACTCGCGCGGCTACACCGCTACCCCCTTCCAGTTCACCGCGGACTCCCTCAACAGCGGATTCTTCGCCATGGCCGAGAAGCTGACGGTCTGCGACGTGAACAAGGTGGCGGACCGCCTCGGAGTGACGCTCGCCGACGGCCACAAGACGTATGAGGCCGACGCCTCCTACCCTGACCTCAACGCGCCGTACTCGATCCTCGGCTCGATGAACATCGCCCCGATCGACATGGCCGGCGTGTACGCGACCATCGCCTCGGGCGGCATCTACTGCCAGCCGAAGGTCATCGACAGGATCACCAACTCCAAGGGCGAGGAGCTTCCGCTGCCGGAAACCACCTGCTCGCGCGTGCTCGATGAGTCGGTGGCGAACACCGCCGCCTACGTCCTGCAGAACGTGCTGGCGAACGGCTCCGCGACACCGTCGCGCACCTTCGACGGCGTGCCCCTCATCGGCAAGACCGGTATCCACCAGCAGTTCCAGACGTGGATGATCGGCAGCTCGACGAAGGTCGCCAGCGCCGTGTGGGTCGGCAACGTCATCGGCGAGTCCGAGCTGAACAGGCTGTGGGCCAACGGGTACCCGCTGTGGCGCATGCGTCACGCGATCTGGCCGGAGCTGCAGCGCGCAGCGAACGCCAAGTACGGCGGCGACCAGTTCCCCGGTCCCGACGCGAACCTGTCCCGGCGCGTGTACGCCGACCTGCCGAATGTCGTCGGTCTCACGGTTGAGCAGGCCACCGACGTCATCCAGGATGCCGGGTTCAGCGTCATCGTCGGCGACCCTGTCGACGGCGTCGAGCCCGCCGGCACCGTCACCGTGCAGGATCCCGGCCCCGGCCGGGTTCCCGGTGGCACGACCGTGACGATCCGCCCCAGCAATGGTCAGGGGATCGCCGTGCCGACCGTGGCGGGGATGAGCGCGGACAAGGCCCGCGACGCCCTGCGCAGCGCCGGGTTCACGGCCATCACGCCCTGTCCCGCGCCGACTCCGCCCGGCGACGATGACGACGACGAAGACGCGCGTCCGCCCAGCCAGCCCAAGGTCACCGGCACCGACCCGGCGGCGGGAACGGTCACCGGTCGCTCCGCGCAGATCACTCTGATCTGTGGCTGACCGGGGCAGCGCCCCGCGCAGCGCCCTCACCGCCTTCGCGGCGGTGGGGGCGCTGGGCGCCGCCGCAGCCGTGTGGGGCATCGGCATCGAACGGCACCTGTACACGGTGCGGCGGCACGAGCTCGCTGTGCTCCCCCCGGGAACCCGCCCACTGCGCGTGCTGCACGTCTCCGACGCGCACATGGCGCCCTGGCAGCGGCGCAAGCAGCGCTGGATCGCGTCGCTGATCGACCTGCAGCCGGACCTCGTGGTCAACACCGGTGACAACCTGGGTCACATCGACGGGCTGCGCGGCGTCCGCGAAGCCTTTGCTCCCTTCGCCGGCATCCCGGGTGTCTTCGTGCACGGCTCCAACGACCTGGCCGCCCCGAGCCCACGCAACCCGCTGCGCTATTTCATGGGGCCGTCCGACAAGCCGCGCAGCCCCGAGCGCCTCGACACCGACGCGCTCGACGCGTTCTTCACCGACGAGCTCGGCTGGGCGGACCTCAACAACACCGCGACGACGCTGGATGCCGGGGGCATCGGCATCCGCGCCTTCGGCGTGAGCGACGCACACCGCGACTGGGACGACCTCGACGCGGTCGATGCCGCGCTCGTGGGGATGCCGCGGGCCGACCTCGACCTCGGGGTCACCCACGCCCCCTACCGGCGCGTCCTCGACGATTTCACCGCCCACGGGGCGGACCTGCTCATCGCCGGGCACACCCACGGCGGGCAGGTGCGCATCCCCGGCTCGCCCGCCGCGCTGGTGGCCAACTGCGACATCCCGCTGCGACAGGCACGCGGGCTCAGCTCCTGGACCGCTGCCGCGCGCACCGTGCCGCTGAACGTGAGCGCGGGCATCGGCCACTCGATCTACGCCCCCGTGCGCTTCGGATGCCGGCCGGAGGCGTCGCTGCTCACGCTCGTCCCGCGGGCATGACCGCCGGAATGCCGTGTGCGCGGCGCGCCCGCGATGCACACCGGTTCGGAGCATCGCCTCTGATCGGGTAGGCTAGGAGGGTTGCCACGGGGTGTGGCGCAGCTTGGTAGCGCGCGTCGTTCGGGACGACGAGGCCGCAGGTTCAAATCCTGTCACCCCGACAGCAGAAGGGCTCCACCGCGAGGTGGGGCCCTTCGTGTAGAACGGCCACGCAACACCGAGGAGCCATCATGCCGATCCCCCGCCTCGTCGCGTTCGATCTCGACGACACCCTGGCGCCCTCCAAGAGCGCGATCGACCCCCGCATCGGCGAACTGCTCGTCGAGCTCGCGCGCCGCGTCGAGGTGGCCATCATCTCCGGCGGTCAGCTGCAGCAGTTCCGCTCGCAGGTCGTGGAGAACCTCCCGCCGGCATCTGCCGAGGTGCTGGGGTCTCTGCACCTCATGCCCACCTGCGGCACGCAGTACTACCGCCTGTCCGCGGCCGGCATCGAGACCGTCTATGCGCACAGCCTCACCGACGACGAGAAGACTCGCGCGATGGCTGCGGTGGAGGAAGAGGCGCGGCGTCTGGGCCTGTGGGAGACCGAGACCTGGGGAGACATCCTCGAGGACCGCGGCTCGCAGATCACCTTCTCCGCCCTCGGTCAGACCGCGCCCCTGGATGCCAAGGTCGCGTGGGACCCCACCGGCGAGAAGAAGAACGCCCTGCGCGAGGCGGTCGCTGCCCGCGTTCCCGACCTCGAGGTGCGCTCGGGCGGGTCCACCTCCGTGGACATCACCCACCGCGGCATCGACAAGGCGTACGGCATGCGACAGCTGTCGGAGCAGACCGGCATCGACCTGGACGACATGCTCTTCGTGGGCGACCGCCTCGACCCGGACGGCAACGACTACCCCGTGCTGGCCATGGGCGTCGCCTGCCACGCCGTCGAGGGCTGGGAGGACACCGCCACGTACCTCGAGGGCCTCATCCCCACCCTTCCCGTCCGGGTTTAGTTCCCCCGCCGCGGGCGCCGCGCCCGCCTCGCGGCCTCCCGCGCCGCTCCCCCGCGCCGCCTCGCGGCCCCCCGCGCCGCTCCGGTGTCACGAAGGGCGGGTTCCCCGCGCCTCGACCCACCGTTCGCGACACTCGAAGCGCGCGATGCCCCGCGCGCCCACGCCACGCTCCCCCGCGCCGCTCCGGTGTCGCAAAGGGCGGGTATCCCGCACCGCAAACCCACCGTTCGCGACACTCGAAGCGCGCGACGACCCCGCGCGCTCCCCGCCGCGCGCCCACGCCACGCTCGCCCGCGCCGCTCCGGTGTCGCAAAGGGCGGGTACCCCGCACCGCAACCCACCGTTCGCGACACTCGAAGCGCGCGTCGAAGCGCGCGTCGAAGCGCGCGACGAGGTGCGCGCGCGGCGCGCGCGGCGGCCGCGCACGCGCGGAAGCCCCGGCGCGGGCGACGAACGGCGCGTCAGCCCCGCGCGGGCACCTGCTGCGGGCGCACCGCACGCGTCGGCTGGCCCACCGGCGTGAGCCGCTGCAGCTGCGTGACGTGACGCGGCTCGAGTTCCTCGATGCTCGAGACGCCCAGCAGCGCCATCGTCCGCTCGATCTCGGTGCGGAGGATCTCGATAGTCCGGTCGACACCCGCCCGGCCGCCCGCCATCAGGCCGTACAGGTAGGCGCGGCCGATAAGGGTGAACTTCGCCCCGAGCGCCATCGACGCCACGATGTCGGCACCGTTCATGATGCCCGTGTCGACCATCACGGTGGCATCCTTGCCGACCTCGCGCACGACCTGCGGCAGCAGGTGGAACGGGATCGGGGCACGGTCCAGCTGACGGCCGCCGTGGTTGGAGAGGATGATGCCGTCGACGCCGAGGTCGATCAGCCGCTTGCTGTCCGCGACGTTCTGCACGCCCTTGATGACGATCTTGCCGGGCCAGATGCCGCGGATGATCTCGAGATCGTCGTAGCTGATGGTGGGGTCCATCGCCGCGTTCAGCAGCTCGCCGACCGTGCCGCCGGTGGTCGACAGCGACGCGAACTCGAGCTTCGGGGTGGTGAGGAAGTCGATCCACCACCACGGCCGCGGAATCGCGTTGAGGATCGTACCCAGCGTCAGCTGCGGCGGGATCGAGAACCCGTTGCGCTTGTCGCGCAGGCGCGCCCCGGCGATGGGTGTGTCGACGGTGAACATCAGCGTGTCGAATCCGGCTTCGGCCGCGCGCTTCGCCAGCCCGTACGAGATGTCGCGGTCGCGCATCACGTAGAGCTGGAACCAGTTGCGCCCGTGCGGGTTGGTGGACTTGACGTCCTCGATAGACGTCGTCCCGAGCGTGGAGAGCGTGAACGGGATGCCGGCGGCAGCCGCCGCACCCGCGCCGGCGGTCTCCCCCTCGGTCTGCATCAGTCGAGTGAATCCGGTGGGCGCGATACCGAAGGGCAGCGCCGAGCGTCCGCCCAGGATCTCGACGGACGTGTCGACGTGCTCGGCGGGACGCAGCACATCCGGGTGGAACTCGATGTCCTCGAAGGCCTGACGGGCTCGGGCCAGGGACAGCTCACCCTCGGCCGCGCCATCGGTGTAGTCGAACGCCGCCTTCGGCGTGCGACGCTTGGCGATCTTGCGCAGGTCACCGATGGTCAGGGCACTGTCAAGGCGGCGCTTGGTGGCGTTGAACTCGGGCTTCTTGAACTGCATCAGCTCGAGCAGTTCGGCGGGCTTGGGCAACTGGCGCTGGACCATGGGAGTCCTTCCGATCAGGGTACGTAGTACCCGGAGATGTGCTGGGGGATGAGGGCGCGTGCGCGTTCGGCGTCGCCGGCGTCGATGGCGGCGAGGATCTCATGGTGCTCGTGTCGCAGGCGCTCCGAGGCGGCATCCCAGTCGGCTACGCGGCCGGCGACCTCTGCGGTGTAGCCCTCGATGGCCGAGCGCAGCCCTGCCATGGTGGCCGCCACCACCGTGTTGCCCGATGCTGCGGCCAGGGCGTAGTGGAACTGGGCGTCGAGCGCCAGGAACTCCGTCGGCGGCAGGGGTGCGGCATCCATCGCTTCGACGGTGGCACGTGCCGTGGCGAGATCCGGTGAGGCAGCGTGGGCGAGGGTCCCCACCACCCATTCCTCGACGAACAGGCGCGTGGCGACGACGTCATCGATGGGGAAGCCCTGCGCAGCCACCTGCAGCCGCAGGAAGGCAGACATGCCGCCGGTGGGCGAGGAGATCACGATCGCCCCGGCGGACGGTCCGGAGCCGGTGCCCGTGCGGATGAGCCCCATGACCTCGAGGACCCGCAAGGCCTCGCGGACGCTGGAGCGCCCCACGCCCAGCTGGGCGACGAGGTCGCGCTCCGAGGGAAGGCGATCGCCGGGGCCGAGCCGGCCCTCCAGCAGATCCGTCTCGATCTTGTCGAGCACGGTCTTCCAGGCGCGCGCGGGCGGCGTCGTGGTGTCCGTCATCGGCGCAGGTCCTCCCCTTCGTGGCCCGACCACGATAGTCGCAGTGGTCAGACCATGCAACCCCACGCACTGCGCGAGGTCAGCCGTCGAGCCGACCGCCGGAGGCACGCAGATAGCACTCCGCGCACATCGACTCGTAGGTGACCCGGTCGGCTGAGAGCTCGTCGATGGCGACCTGGTCGCCGTCGAAGACGAAGCGCCCACCCACCAGGCGCGCGTTGAACAGCGCCTTGCGACCGCAGCGGCAGATGGTCTTGAGCTCCTCCAGCGAGTGGGACAGCTCCATGAGTCTCGCCGAACCGGGGAACGCGCGCGTCTGGAAGTCGGTGCGGATGCCATATGCCAGCACCGGCACCCCCTCCTCCACCGTGATCCGCAGCAGGTCGTCGACCTGCTCGCGGGTGAGGAACTGCGCTTCGTCCACCAGCAGGCACGCCACGTCGGTGGGGCCGTCCGGCACGAGCGCCGCGGCCGCCTCCGCCCGCACGCGCGCCCGGTGCTCGGAGAAGAGCGCACGCAGGTCGGCATCCGGGGAGATGAGGAAGTCCACGGGCCGGGTCATGCCCAGCCGGCTCGAGATCTCCCCCGCGCCCTTCGTGTCGATGGCGGGCTTCGCGAGCAGGACGTGCTGACCGCGCTCCTCGTAGTTGTACGCCGCCTGCAGCAGAGCCGTCGACTTGCCGGAGTTCATCGCCCCGTAGCGGAAGTACAGTTTGGCCACCACGGAAGTCTACGCAGGATGTCGATTCCGCCCGCGCCCGTTCGACGCGATAGTGGAGGGGCCGCTCGGGCTCCCGCCGAGACAAAAGGGGAACATCATGGCGAAGTACATGCTCATCATGCGCAACAGCGGCTCTGAGCAGAGTTACGAGGACATGGACTTCGAGGCCGTCATCAACGCGATGGGCGCCTACAACGAGTCCATGATGAAGGCCGGTGTGCTGCTCGGAGGCGATGGTCTGACGGATGCCGCGCAGGGTGCCGTCGTGGAGTTCACCGCCGACGAGCCGATCATCACCGATGGCCCGTACGGAGAGACCCACGAGCTGTTCAACGGGTTCTGGACGATCCAGGTCGGCACGCAGGAGGAGGCCGTGGAGTGGGCCAGCCGCGCACCGCTCGGCCCTGGCAACAAGATCGAGGTGCGGCGGATGACCGACGACTCCGACTTCGCCGCCTACGAGGACAACGAGTACATCCAGAAGGAGAAGCAGTGGCGCCGTGAACTGGACACCGCCGCCGGCGAGGGCATCCCCTCCGGTGCCGACGGGCCGTGAGCGGCCGGGAGTGAGATGATGACGGACCGCACGGCGCGCGAGATCGACGCCGTCTGGCGCATCGAGGGACCGCGTATCATCGCGGTGCTCGCCAAGACCACCGGCGACATCGGACTGGCGGAGGATGCCGCTCAGGAGGCGCTCGTCGAGGCGCTGCAGACATGGCCGGATGCCGGCATCCCGCGCCGTCCCGGCGCGTGGCTGACCGCCGTCGCCCGTCGGCGTGTGATCGACGCCTGGCGGCGGCGGAGCGCCCGCGACGAGCGCTACCGTGCGATCGCCGCGGACCCGACAGCCGCTCTCGCCGTACCCCCCGCGGAGGCCGATGAGCCGATCGACGACGACGTGCTGCGACTGGTGTTCACCGCGTGCCACCCGGTGCTCTCCCCCACTTCGCAGATCGCGCTCACTCTGCGCGTCGTGGGCGGGCTGTCGACGCAGGAGATCGCGCGGATGCTGCTGGTGCCGGTGCCGACGGTGCAGGCGCGCATCACGAGGGCGAAGAAGACGCTCGCTGCGGCACGGGTGCCGTTCGAGACACCCGAACCCTCCGAGTGGCGCGAGCGCCTGCGCGGCGTGCTCGGCGTCGTGTACCTCGTCTACACCGAGGGCTACGCGGCCACCGGCGGCGACCGGTGGGTGCGTGAGGAGCTCGCGGCAGAGGCGCTGCGGCTCGGCCGGGTGCTGGCGGGCCTGGTCCCCCGCGAGCCGGAGGCCCACGCCCTCGTCGCGCTGATGGAGCTGCAGTCGTCGCGGTTCGCCGCGCGCACCGCCCGTGACGGCTCACCGGTGCTGCTCACCGATCAGGACCGCTCACGGTGGGACCGCGCGCAGATCATCCGCGGCGCGGCGGCGCTGGCTCGGGCGGATGCCGCCGGCCGCGGCCGCGGCCCGTACGCGCTGCAGGCGGCGATCGCCCTGTGTCACGCCGTCGCGCCGAGCGTCGCTGAGACCGACTGGGAGCGGATCGTGCTGCTCTACGAAGCCCTCGGGCGGGTCGCCCCGAGTCCGGTCGTCGCGCTCAACCGCGCGGTGGCGGTGTCGATGGCCACCGGGCCGGCGACGGCACTGCGGATCGTCGACGAGCTGCGGTCCGAGGGCGCCCTGCGCGGTTCGCACCTGCTGCCGAGCGTGCGCGGCGAGCTGCTGGCACGACTGGGTCGCGCCGACGAAGCGCGAACCGAGCTGCTGGCAGCGGCGAAGCTCACTGCGAATGAGCGCGAGGCTGCAGTGCTGCGCGGCAAGGCCGCTGCGCTCTGACCCCGGTCAGGCGGAGCGACGGCAAGCTCGCTTCGTCTGCGGGCCGCTGCCCCTGCGCGCAGGTCGCCCACGAGCCAGGCGATCGCGCCGACGGCCGGCACGAAGATCACGAGCAGCGTCCGGCCCAGGACCTGCCCCGCCGGCATCCGCTTCGCCGCCCACGCCAGCCAGATCAGCGCCGTGACCGCGACCGTGAGCGCGAGAACGAGTACCGCGACCACCGACCAGGCGGTTCGGGAACCGATACGCGCCCCAAACCCCCGCCGCCACGGCCACCCCACGTTCGGGAACCGATACACGACCCAAACCCCCGCAACACCCGGCTCGGGAACCGACACGCGACCCGAACCCCCGCGGCCACGGCCACCCCACGTTCGGGAACCGATACGCGACCCAAACCCCCGCAACACCCGGCTCGGGAACCGATACGCGCCCCGAACCCCTGCGGCCACGGCCACCCCACGTTCGGGAACCCGATACGCGACCCAAACCCGCGCAACACCCGGGTCGGGAACCGATACGCGCCCCGAACCCCCGCAACACCCGGCTCGGGAACCGACACGCGACCCAAACCCCCGCAACACCCGGGTCGGGAACCGATACGCGACCCGAACCCCCGCCGCCACGGCCACCCCACGTTCGGGAACCGATACACGACCCAAACCCCCGCAACACCCGGCTCGGGAACCGATACGCGACCCAAACCCGCGCCGCGCGGCCCGCGCCGCGCGCGCCGCGCCGCGCGCCCCCGCAGGCCGGCCGCGGCTCCGCCGCCGGGCTAGGGCCGCTCCCACGTGGCGACGGGCCCGGGCACCGCGACGAACGACGGCCCGGCAGGCACCGCGGCGCCCGCGATGGGCAGGCGCAGCAGCCACTCCGGCGACCGCTCGGCGACCTTGCGCCGAAGGTGCTCGAGTTCGAAGGCGAGCTGCCCGTCGGTCACGGGGATGGCGGGGTTCGCGGCGCCCGCTCGCCGGATGCGCGTCGCATCGAAGCGGTATCCGCGTGCGGTGGCCTCCGCCTGCACCGCCGCGAGGAAGTGCCCGATGGCGTCCTGGGGGTCGGCGCAGGCGCGGAACCGTTCGAGCTGCGGATGCCGCGTGTACCCGCGGGTCGCGCCCGCGAGCACCGCCTGCGCCAGCAGGCCCTCACGCCAGCAGGCGACCAGCGCCGCGCGGTCGAGCACCGCAGGGTGCAGCGACCACAGGCGCACGCGGGCGCCTACGGCTGGATGCCGAGGACGGCGGCCGTGGCATCCATCGATTCCCGTGCCGCTTCCGGACGCGGGTTCAGCGTCTCGCCGTAGCTCGGGATGAGCTCGCGCAGGCGCGGCTCCCACTCGTCGTGGCGCTCGGGGAAGCAGCGCTTGAGCAGGCCGAGCATGATCGACGCACCCGTGGACGCGCCCGGCGATGCACCGAGGAGTCCGGCGATGGTGCCGTCCTCCGCCGCGACGACCTCCGTGCCGAACTGCAGGATGCCGCCCTTCTCGGGGTCCTTCTTCATGACCTGGGCACGCTGGCCGGCCTGGATGAGCTCCCAGTCGTCATCCTTGGCGGTCGGGACGAACTCCCGCAGGCTGTCGACTTTCTTCGCCTTGTTCTTGAGCAGCTCGCCGACGAGGTAGGAGATCAGCGACGGGTTGTCGATGGCCACCTTCAGCATCGGGAGCAGATTGTGCGGGCGCACCTGGGTGACGAGGTCGAGCACCGAGCCGTTCTTGAGGAACTTCGGGCTGAAGGTCGCGAACGGGCCGAACAGCAGCGAGGTCTCGCCGTCGACGACGCGGGTGTCGAGGTGGGGCACCGACATGGGAGGCGCGCCCACCGAGGCCTGCGAGTAGACCTTGGCCTTGTGCTGGGCGACGACCTCGGGCGTCGTGGTCTTGAGGAACTGGCCGCCGATCGGGAAGACGCCGTACCCCTTGATCTCGGGGATGCCCGAGCGCTGCAGCAGCTTCAGCGCCCAGCCGCCCGCGCCGACGAAGACGAAGCGCGCGTTGACGGCGCCCGGGGTGCGACCGACGGTGTTGCGGAACGAGACCTTCCACGTCCCGTCCTTCTGCTTCTTGAGCTTGCGCACCTCGCAGTTGACGACGACGTCGGTTCCCTGCTCGGTCAGGTGGGCGAACAGCTGGCGCGTCAGCGCGCCGAACTCGATGTCGGTGCCGGCCGGCACGCGGGTGGCCGCGAACGGCTCGCCCTTGAGACGACGCTGCATCAGCAGCGGCGCCCACTGGTTGATGACGCGGGAGTCCTCGCTGTACTCGATGCCCTCGAACAGCGGCTGCTCCCTGAGCGTCTCGTAGCGGCGCTTGAGGTAGGCGACGTCCTTCTCGCCGCGCACGAAGGTCATGTGCGGGGTGGCGTTGATGAAGGTCGACGGCTCGTCGAGGATGCCACGCTCGACCAGAGACGACCACAGCTGTCGGCTCTGCTGGAACTGCTCGTTGATGGCGACGGCCTTCGCGGGATCGACGGAGCCGTCCTTGCCCTCGGGCATGTAGTTCAGCTCGCAGAGGGCGGCGTGGCCGGTGCCGGCGTTGTTCCAGGCGTTGGAGCTTTCCAGCGCGACGTCGCCCAGTCGCTCGCAGACGAGGATGTCCCAGTCAGGCTGAAGTTCCTTCAGCAGCGTACCGAGGGTGGCGCTCATGATACCGCCACCGATGAGAACGGCATCGTACGTCTTGATCACGATGGTCCATCCTACTGGGCGCGGCTGGGCGCCCCGACCGCCGGCATCCAGGTGGGCCGGGCCCTGCCGGGGTCAGGCGGCCCCGAGGCGGCCGGCCACGATCTCGGCGATCTGCACGGCGTTCAGCGCCGCACCCTTGCGCAGGTTGTCGTTGCTGATGAACAGCACGAGGCCCTTGCCCTCGGGGGCGGACTGATCCGCGCGGATGCGCCCGACGAAGGCGGCATCCTTGCCTGCGGCCTGCAGCGGGGTCGGCACCTCGTCGAACTCGACGCCCGGGGCGGATGCCAGCAACTCGCGCGCCCGCTCGGGCGTGATGTCGCGGGCGAACTCGGCGTGGATCGACAGCGAGTGACCGGTGAACACCGGGACGCGCACGCAGGTCCCCGCCACCCGCAGGTCGGGCAGCTCGAGGATCTTGCGGCTCTCGTTGCGGAGCTTCTTCTCCTCGTCGGTCTCCCCCTCGCCGTCGTCGACGATCGAGCCGGCCAGCGGGATCACGTCGAACGCGATCGGGGCGACGTACTTCTCCGGCGTCGGGAAGTCCACCGCCGAGCCGTCGTGCACGAGGCGCAGCGTGTCGCCCTGAGCGAGCACGCCCTCGACCTGGCCCAGCAGCTCTTCGGCGCCGGCGAGGCCGGAGCCGGACACGGCCTGGTAGGTGCTGACGATGAGACGCTCGAGCCCGGCATCCTCATGGAGCACCTTCAGCACGGGCATGGCGGCCATCGTGGTGCAGTTGGGGTTGGCGATGATGCCCTTGGGCGGATCGACGGTGGCATGCGGGTTGACCTCGCTCACCACCAGCGGCACCTCGGGGTCCATGCGCCAGGCGCTGGAGTTGTCGATGACCACGGCGCCGGCTTCGGCGAACCGCGGCGCGTGCGCGCGCGAGCCGGTGGCGCCGGCGGAGAACAGCGCGATGTCGATGCCGGCGGGGTCCGCCGTCGCGACGTCCTCGACGATGACGGTGTGCCCACCGAAGTCGACGGCGGTGCCGGCCGAGCGCGACGTGGCCAGCAGACGCAGCTCGCGGATCGGGAACGCACGTTCCGCCAGGATCTCGAGCATGACCGTGCCGACCTGGCCGGTGGCGCCCACGACGGCGACGGAGAGTCCGGAATCGGAGATGCGAGTCATTGAAGTTCCTTGCGGCGATGCGGGTGGGGGTCCGAGCGGGCGGATGCCGCGAGTCTAGCGGCGAGGCCGCCGGCGCAGCGGCTGGCGGCGCAGCGGCTGCCGGCGCAGCGGCTGCCGGCGCGTGGCGTGGGTCAGCGCCCGGTGCCGGCGTGCACGACGGCTTCCGCATCGCCGTCGAGGCCGTACGCGGTGTGCACGACGCGGGCGGCGGCGGCGAGGTCGTCGCCGCGGACCACGACCGAGATGCGGATCTCGGAGGTCGAGATCATCTCGATGTTGATCCCCGCGGTGCTCAGCGCCTCGAAGAGCGTCGCCGAGACCCCGGAGTGGGTGCGCATGCCGGCCCCCACGACCGAGAGCTTGCCGATCTGGTCGTCGTGCACGAGTCCCTCGTACCCGATGTCACCCTGACGCACCGACAGCGCGCGCAGGGCCGTGCCGGCGTCGCTCTTGGGCAGCGTGAAAGAGATGTCGGTGCGGCCGGTGGTCGCCGCCGAGACGTTCTGCACGATCATGTCGACGTTGGCGCCGGACTGCGCCACGACGGTGAAGATCTCCGCGGCCTTGCCCGGCACGTCGGGAACGCCCGTGACGGTGACCTTGGCCTGGCTCAGGTCGGTCGCGACTCCCGCGACGATCGGCTCTTCCATCTCTGCTCCTTCTTCGCTGTCGGGCGCGGTCATCCCCGGGGCGAGCACGTAGGTGCCCACCGCGGAGGAGAACGTCGACCGGGCGTGGATCGTGACCCCATGACGGCGGGCGTATTCCACCGCACGGATGTAGAGGACCTTGGCGCCGTTGGCCGCCATCTCCAGCATCTCCTCGCTGCTGACGACGGAGAGCTTGCGCGCCCTCGGCACGACCCGCGGGTCGGCGGTGAAGATGCCGTCGACGTCGCTGTAGATCTCGCAGACGTCGGCGTCGAGGGCGGCGGCCAGGGCGACGGCGGTGGTGTCGGAGCCGCCGCGGCCGAGCGTGGTGATGTCGCGCGTGTCGCGGTTGAAGCCCTGGAAGCCGGCGACGATGACGATGGCGCCCTCGTCGAGCGCTTCGCGCAGCCGCACCGGCGTGACGTCGACGATGCGGGCCGCGCCGTGCGTGGCATCGGTGATCATGCCGGCCTGGCTGCCGGTGAACGAGCGCGCCTCGAAGCCCATCGAGTGGATCGCCATCGCCAGCAGCGCCATCGAGATGCGCTCGCCGCTGGACAGCAGCATGTCCAGTTCGCGCGGCGCGGGGATGGGGGCCACCTCGTGGGCGAGGTCGAGCAGCTCATCGGTGGTGTCGCCCATCGCGCTGACGGCGACGACCACTTCGTTGCCTGCGCGGCGGGCATCCACGATGCGCTTCGCGACCCGCTTGATGCTCTCCGCGTCGGCGACGGACGACCCGCCGTACTTCTGCACGATCAACGCCATGGGGGAACTCCTGGGGATTATGGGCCGATGCCGCCCAACGCCCCATTCTAGGGATCGCCACGTTCCGGGTCAGCCATGTGACGGTGGCCTCCGGCCGGCTCGGTACGATCGATGCAGCGGTACGGGTGGAGACGGGCGGACGATGCATCGAAGAGAGCGGATGGCCCGATCCCTCGGCACTCTTCTGCGGGGCAGCGACACGGCCCCCGCACTGACCGAGGCCCTTCCGATCATCGACGACACCCTTGCGGCGCGGATGCTCGACCTGTCGGTGCGCATCGGCGAGACGATGCTCGTCGCCGGCGCCAGCGCCAGCGACGTGGCACTCACGATCGTGCGGGTGTCGGGAGCCTACGGGCTGAAACCGGTGCACGTGGACATCACGTACAACGCCATCACCGTCGCCCATCACCGCGGCGACGATGCCCGCCCGATCACGCTGCTGCGGGTCGTGCGGGGACCCGCGCCCGACCACGACCGGCTGCAGAAGCTGCAGAGTCTCGTCACCGACGTCGTCGGCGGGCTCCCGCTGGATGCCGCAACCGCGCGGTTCCGCGCCATCCGGCGCGCCCCGTTCCGCTACCGTCCGGCGATCGTCATCGCGGCGCAGGCGCTGCTGGCGGTGGGAGTGGCGGTGATGTTCGGCGGCAACTGGCTCGTCATCGCGCTGGCCTTCATCGCGGCCGCCCTCGCCGCCCTCACCCAGTTCGCCCTCGCCAAGGCGCGCGTGCCCTACTTCTTCAGCCAGATCGCCGGTGCGTTCGTGCTGACGATGGTCGCGGCGCTGAGTCCTCTCCTCGCCGCCACCGGCTGGGAGGCGGCGGCGACGGTGCGCCCGTCGGTGATCGTCGCCTCCGGCATCGTGCTGATGCTCGCGGGGCTGACCGTCGTGGGGGCGGCGCAGGATGCCATCGACGGGTTCGCGCTGACGGCCACCGGACGCATCCTGGAGCTCATGACGCAGACCCTCGGCGTCGTTCTCGGGATCCTCGCGGGCCTCGAGACGGCGCGCGTCATCGGCCTGGGCATGGAGCCCCCGAGCGAGGCGGTGCCCTTCGGCCCCCTGCCGCTGCAGTTCCTCGGCGCGGCCCTCATCGCCGTGGCTGTCGCGGTCTTCAACGGCGCCGGCGCGCGCATCGTCGTGATCAGCACGCTGTTGAGCACGGTCGCGTGGCTCGGGTTCGTCGCCGCATCCGCCGTCGGCTTCGACGCCGCCGCTGCGGCGGGGATGGGCGCCTTCGGCGGCAGCCTTCTCGGCATCGTCATCGCCTACCGGCTGCACGTGCCGTCGGTGGCCATCACGACCGCCGCGATCCTGCCGCTCGTCCCTGGAGCGGCAGTGTTCCGCGGCCTGCTGTCGATCGTCGAGTCCGGCCCGGAGCCGGCGATGCTGCTCACCGGGTTCGGCACCCTCGCCGCGGCGGCGACCGTGGGCATCAGCCTCGCGGTGGGAGCATCTCTGGGCATCTACCTCGGGCAGCCGCTGCGGGCATCGCTGACGGGCGTGGCGCGCGCGCGGGCTCGCCTGCGCCGCTGACCTCGGTCAGACCGAGCGGCGGCCCTCGAACGCGCGTCCCAGGGTCACTTCGTCGGCGTACTCGAGGTCGCCGCCGACGGGCAGGCCCGAGGCCAGCCGGGTGACGCGGATCTCGAGGGAGTGCAGCAGTCGGCTGAGGTAGGTGGCCGTCGCCTCGCCCTCGAGGTTGGGGTTCGTGGCGAGGATGACCTCCTGCACCGTGCCGTCGGCGAGGCGCTGCATGAGCTGCGTGATGCGCAGGTCGTCGGGCCCGATGCCGGCGATCGGGCTGATCGACCCGCCGAGCACGTGGTAGAGCCCCTTGAACTCGCGCGTGCGCTCGATGGCGGCGACGTCCTTGGCATCCTCGACGACGCAGATGACGCTGGGATCGCGGCGGGGGTCACGGCAGATGCCGCAGCGGTCCTGCTCCGACACGTTGCCGCAGATCTCGCAGAAGCGCACCTTGTCGCGGATGTCGCTGAGCAGCACCGAGAGGCGCTGCACGTCGAAGTTGGGGGTCTGCAGGATGTGGAACGTGATGCGCTGCGCCGACTTCGGTCCGATGCCGGGCAGCCGGCCGAACTCGTCGATCAGGTCCTGGACGATGCCGTCGTACATGGCTTAGTTGAACCTCGTCGGCGGGGAGTAGGGCTCTTCGCGCACGAAGGTGGCGCCGAGCATCTGACGGATGACCGGCTCGCCGTAACGCTCGACCCCGGGACGCGTGGCGATCGGGCGGCTGGTGACCACGACCGGCGGCACCGGCAGGTCGTCGGGCGGCGGCGGGACATCGTCGAGATCGGGCTCGTCGTCCGGCATCGACGGCGCGACCGCGTCGGCGGGCAGCACCTCGCCCTCCTGCGAGCGCGCGAGGGTCGCGACGCGGGCGCGGGACGCCGCTGCGTCTTCTGGCTCGTCGTCGACGGCGAACTGCGCCTGCGCGGCCGGCACGGTGGGGTCGTCGGCCGGGATCGGCGCGACCGCCCACTGCGTCACCGGCGCGGCGGCGGCCGGCGATGACGACGGGCCGCCGACCGGCGAGGGAGTGCGGGAGCCGCCGGGCGCCGGACGTCCGTCGCCGGAGCCTGAGGGCGCACCGCCGGGTGCCGGGTCGCTCGGAGTGGGGCCGGCCGGGGCCGGGCCTGCCGGTGCCGCACCGGGCGGCGGCGGCGTCGGATCGGTGTCGTGACGGGCGATGTACTTCACGCGGATGCCGAGCACCTGCTGGATCACGCCGCGCAGGTCTTCGCTCGGGCCCTGACCGCCCTGCAGCTTCTTGAACGCGGCGACGTCGGCCTGGCTCTGGAACGCCAGGGTCAGCACGTCGTCGTCGAACGCCGCGACCCGTGCGACGGTCGCGAGCAGCCACGAGGTGCGGCTGACGGCCTCGAGACGCTTGAGGATCTCCGGCCACGCGTCGCGGACGTGCGCGAACGTGATCGGCCCGGCGGGCACGACCGGCTCGGCCGGTGCGGCCTGCGGCTCCTGGACGGGCTCCGCGGGCGCTGCTGCCGGCTCCGTGACAGGTGTCGAGGCCGGCTGCGCGACGGGCGCCGAGGCGACGGGCGCCGAGGCGGGCTGCGCGACGGGCGCCGATGCGGCGGGCGCGGACGCGGGGGGCGACGCGGGTGCCTGGGGCTCCGGCGCACGGGGCGCAGGGGCCGGAACCGGCGGCGCGACGGCTGCCGGGGCCGGTGTGCGCACGGGCTCGGCCTGCACGGGAGGCGCGACCGGGGCCGACGCGGCGGGCGAGGTCTGGGCGAGCACCCGCGCGACCATCAGCTCCAGCTGCAGGCGCGGGGAGGTCGCACCGGTCATGTCGTCGAGAGCCGTCACGACGAGGTCGGCGGTGCGCGAGAGACGCTCGGTGCCGAAGATCACCGCCTGGCGACCCATGCGCTCGAGCTCGTCCTCGGGCACGCCGCGCAGCACCGCGGCGGCGCCGTCGCCGGTGGCCGCCACGATGATGAGGTCGCGCAGCCGCTCCAGCAGGTCGTCGACGAACCGGCGCGGGTCCTGCCCGGTCTGCACCACCCGGTCGACCGCGGCGAAGGCGCCTGCGGCGTCCCCCGAGCCGAACGCCTCGACGACCTCGTCGAGCAGCTCGGCGTGGGTGTAGCCGAGCAGCGCGACGGCGCGCTCGTACTTCACACGCACCGCGCCGCCCTCGGCGACATCGGAGCCGGCGATCAGCTGGTCGAGCAGCGACAGCGTGTCACGCGGTGACCCGCCCCCGGCGCGCACGACGAGGGGCAGCACGCCGGTCTCGACCTCGACGCCCTCCTGCGTGCACAGCTCCTGCACGTACTCGAGCATGGCCGCGGGTGCCACCAGCCGGAACGGGTAGTGGTGCGTGCGCGAGCGGATGGTGCCGATGACCTTGTCGGGCTCGGTTGTGGCGAAGATGAACTTGACGTGGTCGGGCGGCTCTTCGACGAGCTTCAGCAGGGCGTTGAAGCCCTGCGGGGTGACCATGTGCGCCTCGTCGAGGATGAAGATCTTGAACCGGTCTCGGGCCGGCGCGAAGATGGCGCGCTCACGCAGATCGCGGGCGTCGTCGACGCCGTTGTGGGATGCCGCGTCGATCTCGACCACGTCGAGAGAGCCGCCGCCGTTGCGGCCCAGTTCCACGCAGCTGGGGCACGTGCCGCACGGGGTGTCGGTCGGCCCCTCGGCGCAGTTGAGACAGCGGGCGAGGATGCGGGCCGACGTGGTCTTGCCGCATCCGCGCGGTCCGGAGAAGAGGTAGGCATGCCCGACCCGGTCTCCGCGCAGCGCTGTCATCAGCGGGTCGGTGACCTGGGACTGGCCGATCATCTCGCCGAACGCCTCGGGACGGTAACGGCGGTAGAGGGCGGTGGTCACGTTCCTAGCCTACGGCGTGCCCGCGACATCACGTCCGGCGGGTATCCAGCCGGCGATCCGGCTGCGGGGTGTCGCCTCCGCACCGCCTGCGCGAGACTGCCGGTATGGGCATCAGGAGCGGTCGATCGCGGCGAGGGGCGCTGTGCGGCGCCGCCGCCGGAATCGTCGTCGGCGTCCTCCTGGTGGCGGGGTGCGCGCCTCGCCTCCCCTCCGAGACGCCCACCCCCACTCCGAGCCCGAGTCCCACGGCGTCGACGACGCCCGGTCCCTCGCCCCTGCACCCGCTGCCCGACGCCACGATCCCCGAGACGCCCGAGCGCGGCGACGGCGCGGGTGCGGGTGCGGGAGCCGGCGCGGGTGCGGATGCCGGCGCGGATGCGGATGCCGACGCCTCGCTGCCGTGCCCGGCGGGCGTCGCCTGGTGGATCGTGGGCGGCTCCCGACTCCTCGCCGACGAGCGCGTCGCCGCTCCCGTCTCCGCGGATCCGCAGGTCGACCTCGCCGGACTGGGCGAGCCGGGGTGCGCGTTCACCGGGACGCAGCGTTCCTTCACCGACATCGAGGAGCTCGAGGCGACCTCCGACGTGCGCGTCTGGGTGCTGCCCGGCGAGGCGGCGGCCGATCCGCACGTCGACGCCCTGCTGCGCGCACTGGAGGCCGCCGGGTACGTCCCCGCCGGAGGGCAGGGCCGCACCGACGCCGCCGTGCGCCTGCTGAGCGGCGACGGCAGCACCGTGGCCGACCAGGCGGTCGTGCAGGCGTGGTCCGCCGCGCGCGACCTGCGACGGCTCGGGGTCGAGCCGGGTCAGGCCGTCGTCGCCGTCGCGGTCGTCACCGTCGCCCCCGCGGGCTGAGCGCCCGGCTCAGCTGTCCGCCCCGACGTTCGCGTCGTCGCCGAGCAGCTCGTCGTCGGAGATGACCGGGATGGAGCTCGTGAGCGTGGGGATCGACGCCGACAGGAAGGTGCCGTCGTCGCGACGGGCATCCTCGATGTGGCGCAGCGACGGACGTCCGGGCCGACGCGTGCCCTGGCCGTCGAGCGGCACCACGAGGGTCTCGTCGCCAGCGATGACGTAGCCCGCTCCGCGCACCGACAGCACGACGGGCCCGCCGGGGCCGACGTCGAAGGAGATCGCGTCGGGGGTCACCCGCACATCGATGCGTGTGCCGTGCCAGTGCAGCGCGTACTCCAGCGACGGCCAGCCCTCGGGCAGCCGCGGGTCGAACGACAGGTCGCCGAAGTGGTCGCGCATGCCGCCGAAGCCGGACACGAGCGCCGTCCACACCCCTCCCGCCGACGCGACGTGCACCCCATCGGCGGCGTTGTGGTGCAGATCGCCGAGGTCGACGTAGATCGACTCGAGGAAGTACTCCAGTGCCAGCTCCTGGTAGCCGACCTCAGCGGCGAGGATCGCCTGCACGACCGCCGACAGGGTCGAGTCGCCCGTCGTGAGCGGGTCGTAGTAGTTGAAGTCGGCGAGCTTCTCGGCATCGCTGAAGTGGTTCCCCTGCAGGAACAGCGCGAGCACCACGTCTGCCTGCTTGAGCACCTGATACCGGTAGATGACCAGCGGGTGGAAGTGCAGCAGCAGCGGACGACTCTCGGGCGGCGTGTTCTCGAGGTCCCACACCTCCTTCTCCAGGAAGACGTGATCCTGGGGGTGGATGCCGAGTGCTTCGCTGAAGGGGATGTGCATCGCATCCGCGGCACGGTCCCACGACTCCGCCTCGCCGGGCTCGATGCCCAGCCGGTCCATCGCGCGCCGGTACTCCTCCGGCGCGTCCTGCTCCATCTCCCGCACGGTGCGCGCGGCGAAGCGCAGGTTGAAGCGCGCCATCACATTCGTGAACAGGTTGTCGTTGACGACGGTCGTGTACTCGTCGGGACCGGTCACACCGTGGATATGGAACATGTCGCCGTCGGCGTCGTCGTCATCGTCGTGGATGCCGTCGCTCGTGCGCCAGAAACCGAGCGTCGCCCACAGGCGCGCGGTCTCCACGGCGATGTCGATGCCCTCGGTGTAGAGGAAGTCCACGTCGCCGGTCGCCCGCACGTACTTCGCCAGGGCGAAGCAGACGTCGGCGTTGATGTGGTACTGCGCGGTGCCCGCGGCGTAGTAGGCCGAGGCCTCCTCGCCGTTGATCGTGCGCCAGGGGAAGAGGGCGCCCGCCTCGTTGAGCTGCGCGGCACGCTTGCGGGCCGCCGGCAGCATCAGGTACCGCATGCGCAGGGCGTTGCGTGCCCACAGCGGCGTCGTGTACGCCAGGAACGGCAGCACGTAGATCTCGGTGTCCCAGAAGTAATGTCCGCTGTACCCCGAGCCGGTGACGCCCTTGGCCGGCACACCGCGGCCGTCGGCACGCGCGGCGGCCTGCGCGAGCTGGTACAGACACCAGCGGGTGGCCTGCTGCAGATCGTCGTGTCCGCCGATGCGCACGTCGGAGCGGTCCCAGAATTCGTCCAGCCACTTGCGCTGCTGCGCGAACAGCGCGGGGACGCCGGTGGTGTAGGCGCGGTCGAGCGTGCGGCGGCACCGGTCGACGAGCTCGCGGGCGGGCACGCCACGGGACGTGTGGTAGGTCACCAGCTTCGTGACCGTGATCGGCACCCCCGCCTTGGCCTGCACGCGGTAAAGGTTCTTGGCGATGTCGGGCTCGATGAGCCCGCGCACGTCGTACTCGTTCTCGGTCTCGATGATGTGATCGGCGGCGACGGCGAGTGTCATGCCCGACTGGTTGACGCGGTACGACAGCGCGGTGCGCGAGCCGTCCTGCCAGTAGTCCTGCGGCTGCAGCACCCGCTCGTGGATGCGGTCGGTCTTGCGCGGGTCGAACCCGGCGCGGGGCGCACGCACCGCCGAGCTGCCGCCGTAGACGTCTTCGCCGTCCTGGCGGTTCACCAGCTGGCAGTTGATCGTCACCGGCGCGTCGGCGTTGAGCACGGTCACCGTGATCTTCATCACCGCGAGGTGCTTCTCCTCGAACGACACCATGCGCTCGAAGTCGATCTGCACCTCCTTGCCGCTGGGCGTCACCCACAGCACGTGACGGCGCAGCACGCCGTCACGCATGTCGAGCACGCGCTCGTACTCGCGCACGTCGGCGATGTCCAGCGACAGCGGCTCGTCCTCGACGTAGACCCGCATGACCTTGGCATCCGGAGCGTTGATGATCGTCTGGCCCACCTCGGCGAAGCCGTAGGCCTGCTCGGCGTGACGGATCGCGAAGGTCTCGTGGAAGCCGTTGATGAAGGTGCCGTGCTCGTGACCCTGCAGTCCCTCGGGCGGGTTTCCGCGCATGCCGAGGTAGCCGTTGCCGAGCGCGAACAAGGTCTCGGTGACGCCGAGATCCTCCAGCGAGAAGCTCTTCTCCACGAGCCGCCAGGGGTCGACGGGGAAGCGATCACGGTCGATCATGCGGGCCTTCCAGGTTTTTTCGAGGGTTGCTGCCGGTCGGGCACCGGTCAGGGGAGGAAAGCGTCGAGGTCGTCGACGACGACGTCTGCGCCGGCATCGCGCAGCACCTGCGCGCCCACACCGCGGTCGACGCCGATGACGAGGCCGAAGCCGCCGGCGGCGGCGGACTGCACCCCGCTGTGCGCGTCTTCGATGGCGACGCTGCGCGCGGGGTCCACCCCGAGCATGCGCGCGGCGACGACGAAGACGTCGGGGGCGGGCTTGCTGGGCAGGTGGTCGCGCTCGGCGACGAGGCCGTCCATGATGACGGGGAAGCGATCGATCAGCCCCGCCACGGTGAGCACCTCGCGGGCGTTCTTCGAGCTGGAGACCACCGCGATGGGCGTGCCCGCCGCCTGCAGCTTGTCCAGCAGCCGCAGCGACCCCGGGTAGGCGGCGATGCCGTCTTGGCGCAGCACCCGCTCGAACACGAGGTTCTTGCGGTTGCCGATGCCGCACACCGTGTCGGCGCTCGGCGGATCGCTCGGCTCGCCCCACGGCACCTCGACGTCGCGGCTGCGCAGCAGCGCCGCCACGCCGTCGTACCGCTTCTTGCCGTCGAGGTGCAGGAAGTAGTCCTGCTCGGTGTACGGCGGGGTGATCCCCCAGGCCGCGAACAGCTCGGTGAACATGGTCTGCCACGCGTGCATGTGCACCTCGGCGGTCGGCGTGAGGACGCCGTCCAGGTCGAAGAGCACGGCGTCGTACGCCGTCAGGTCGGGCAGATTTCGGGAAGCCACGTCGCCAGCGTAGTCGCGCGAACTGTGCACGGTCACGTCGACGCCGGAGGTTGCGGCATGCTCGGGGTCCGGGGTGCCGTCAGAGGGACGATGCGACGTCGAGGGCCTGGCGCGCGATCTCCAGTTCCTCGTTCGTGGGCACCACCAGCACCGTCACCGGGGAGTCGTCGGTGGAGATCACGCGGATGCCGCGCGCGCGGGTCTCGTTGCGCTCGCGATCCACCTTCACACCCGCGAATCCGAGGGTGGCCAGCGCCCCCTCGCGCACGCTCGGGGAGTTCTCCCCCACCCCGGCGGTGAACGTGATCACGTCGACGCCGCCGAGCTGAGCGAGGTACGCCCCCGCGTACGCGCGCAGCCGGTGCAGGTACACCTCGAACGCCAGGATGGCGTCCTCGTCGCCGGCGTCCACGCGCTCCTCGAGGTCGCGCATGTCGGCGACGCCGGCGAGCCCGAGCACGCCGCTGCGCTTGTTCAGCAGGTCGTCAAGGTCGTCGATCGACATCGACGCGCGCCGGGCGAGCTGGAACAGCACGGCCGGGTCGAGGTCGCCCGAGCGGGTGCCCATGACCAGGCCCTCGAGCGGGGTGAGCCCCATCGATGTCTCCACCGAGCGGCCGCGGTCGACCGCGGTGACGGATGCGCCGTTGCCGAGGTGGAAGACGATCTGGCGCAGCTCGCCCAGCGGGCGGCCGAGGAACTCCGCCGCCGCGCGGCTGACGAACTTGTGCGACGTGCCGTGGAACCCGTAGCGGCGGATGCGGTGAGCCGCGGCGAGGTCCCGGTCGATGGCGTAGGTGTACGCCGCCGGCGGCAGCGTCTGGTGGAAGGCGGTGTCGAACACCGCGACGTGGGCGAGGTCGGGGAAGGCCGACTTCGCCGCCCGGATGCCCTGGAGCGCGCCGGGGTTGTGCAGCGGCGCGAGCACCGACAGGTCGTCGATGTTGATCTCCACCAGCGAGGTGATGAGGGTCGGCTCGAAGAAGCGCGCCCCGCCATGGACCACCCGGTGACCCACCGCCACCGGCGGCGACGTCTCCAGCGACGGCCCCCACTCGCGAAACGCCTCGAGCATGACGGCGAACCCGGCGGTGTGGTCGGGGATGGGGAGCTCCCGGCGATAGGTGGCATCCGTCGCGGTCACCGCCTCCCCGCCCGCCGACGACGACGGGAAGTTCACTGTGTGCTTGGTGGCGCCCATGGCCTGGCCGATGCGCTCGACGACACCCGAGGCCAGGACGTGGCCGTCCTCGGGTTCGACCAGCTGGTACTTGAACGACGACGATCCGCTGTTGACGACCAGTACGACGCTCATGCGCCCACCTCACCCTGTGCCTGGATCGCCGTGATGGCGATCGTGTTGACGATGTCGTCCACCAGCGCGCCGCGCGAGAGGTCGTTGATCGGCTTGTTCAGTCCCTGCAGCACCGGGCCGATGGCCACGGCGCCGGCCGAGCGCTGCACGGCCTTGTATGTGTTGTTGCCGGTGTTGAGGTCGGGGAAGACGAACACCGTCGCCCGGCCGGCCACGTCGGAGCCCGGCATCTTCTGGGATGCCACGGCGGCGTCGGCGGCCGCGTCGTACTGGATGGGCCCCTCCACGGGCAGCTGCGGCGAGCGCTCGCGCACGAGCGCCGTGGCCGCGCGCACCTTCTCGACGTCGGCGCCCTTGCCCGACTCCCCCGTCGAGTACGACAGCATCGCCACGCGCGGCTCGATGCCGAACTGAGCCGCCGTCGCTGCCGACGACACCGCGATGTCGGCGAGCTGCTCGCTGGTGGGGTCGGGGATGACGGCGCAGTCGCCGTAGACGAGCACCCGGTCGGCGAGCGCCATCAGGAACACGCTCGACACGACGGAGACCCCGGGACGGGTCTTGATGATCTCGAAGGCGGGACGGATCGTGTGCGCGGTCGTGTGCATCGCACCCGACACCATGCCGTCCGCCAGCCCCAGGTGCACCATGAGCGTGCCGAAGTAGGACGCGTCGGTGACCGTGTCGGCTGCGCGCTCCAGCGTCATGCCCTTGTGGGAGCGCAGGCGGGTGTACTCCTGGGCGAACCTGTCCACCAGCACGGCGTCGAAGGGGCTGATGACCTGCGCCCCGGACAGGTCGATGCCCAGCTCCAGCGCGCGACTGCGCACCTCGATCTCCTCGCCGAGGATCGTGACGTCGGCGATGCCGCGGGCGAGCACCGTGGCGGCGGCGCGCAGCACGCGGTCGTCGTCACCCTCGGGCAGCACGATGCGGCGGCGGTCGTTGCGGGCCCGCTCCATCAGTGCGTACTCGAACATGAGCGGTGTCACCACCGTCGTGTGGGCGACGCCCAGCGCCTGGGTGAGCGCCTCGGTGTCGACGTGCTTCTCGAACAGCGCCAGCGCCGTGTCGTACCGGCGCTGCGAGTCGGCGGCCAGGCGCCCGCGCGCGGTCATGACCCGCACCGCGGTGTCGTAGGTGCCGAGGTCGGTCGCGATGATCGGCAGCGTCGAGCCGAGGCCGTCGATGAGGCTGTCGATCGTGTCGGGCAGCGGGAACGGGCCGTTGAGCACCACCGCGGCCAGTGACGGGAACGTGCCCGACGCGTGGGCGAGCAGGGTCGCCAGCAGCACCTCGGTGCGATCGGCCGGGATCACCACGACGGCGGATTCGGTCAGCCGCGGCAGCACATTGACCATCGACATGCCGGCGACGACGATGCTCAGCACCTCGCGGGTCATCAGTTCCGGGTCGCCCTTGACCAGGGTGCCTTCCACAGCGCGCAGGATGCCGCGCACCGACGGGGCGACGAGGTAGCGGTCCTCCGGCAGGGCCCGCACGGGGATGTCGCGCCCCGGCAGCACCGCCGCCACGGCAGCCGAGACGGCCTCGACGATCTCGTCGAGACGCTCGGGGTCGGCGCGGTTGGCGACGACGGCGAACAGGTCGGCGCGACCGGAGATCAGCTCGGGCACGGCGAGCGCCGCGATCTGGCCCATCTGCTCGGCCGTGCGTGCCGGGGCGGTGCCCAACTGCTCGCTCTGCCCCTGCATCGCACGGCCGCCGACGACCAGCAGCACCGGTGTGCCGAGGTTGGCCGCGATGCGGGCGTTGTAGGCCAGTTCGGCGGGGCTTCCCACATCGGTGAAGTCGCTGCCGACGACGACGACCGCGTCGCACTGACGCTCGACCGCCTTGTAGCGCTCCACGATGCGGGCGAGGGATGCCTCGGGGTCGGCGCGCACGTCGTCGTAGGTGACACCGACGCACTCCTCGTAGGCGAGGTCGACGCCGTCGTGGTCCAGCAGCATCTCGAGCACGTAGTCGCGCTCCGCGGTGGAGCGGGCGATGGTGCGGAACACCCCCACCCGCGGCGTCGCTCGACTCAGCGCGTCGAGCACGCCGAGCGCGATCGTGGACTTGCCGGAATGACCTTCGACCGAGGTGATGTAGATGCTCTGAGCCACCCGCTCAGCCTAGGCGGGGGCTGGGATGCCCGACAGACCGCCGGTCCGTGACTAATCGCCGTGGCCGCATCGCCCGGCGGAAAAAGTAAGACTCTCCGCGAACCCGGCAGAGCCTGGTTACCCTTGCTACGTTTCCGTCCTGGGGGAGTTGGCCTGGATGCCGCCTCGCGGAGAGCTGACACCAGTGTAGCCCGACTCGACCCGCCCCTCGTTCGCGCGGGTTACGATCGACGGGCGCGGCGACGACGCTGCGCGCTTCTGCCAGCGGTCGAGGGGAACGCATGAGCGAGCAGTCCGGGGAACCCGTCACCGCGGAGGAGTTCGCCCGCAGGACCGGTGAGATCATCGATTCGGTCACCCGCGTCATCGATGGAAAGCCCGAAGCGGTGCGCTCCGCGCTCACCTGCCTGCTGGCCGAGGGGCATCTCCTCATCGAGGACGTGCCGGGCGTCGGCAAGACCATGCTGGCCCGCGCGCTCGCGGCATCCGTGCACGCCACCGTGCGCCGCATCCAGTTCACGCCCGATCTGCTGCCCGGCGACGTCACGGGCGTGTCGGTGTTCAACCCGGTCGACCGCGAGTTCGAGTTCAAGCGGGGCGCGATCTTCGCGCACATCGTCATCGCCGACGAGATCAACCGCTCCTCCCCCAAGACGCAGTCGGCGCTGCTGGAGGCGATGGAGGAGCACCAGGTCACCGTCGACGGCGAGTCGCACGCGCTGCCCGAGCCGTTCCTGGTCGTGGCGACGCAGAACCCGTTGGAGATGGAGGGCACTTACGCGCTCCCGGAAGCGCAGCGGGACCGCTTCATGATGCGCATCTCCATGGGGTACCCCGACGCCGCCAGCGAGCGGCTGATGCTGCGCCAGCGCGACGCGACCAATCCCCTGTCGGCCATTTCGCCCGTCGTCGACGCGGACGGGGTGCGCAGGCTCATCGGCTGGGCGCGCTCGGTGCATCTGTCCCCCGCGGTCGAGGAGTACGCCGTCGCCCTCGCGCAGGCGACCCGCGTCCACGCCGATCTGCGCCTGGGCGCCAGCCCACGCGCAACGCTGCAGCTGGTGCGTGCGGCGAAGGTGCGCGCAGCGCTGGACGGGCGCGACTTCGTCATCCCCGACGACATCGCCGCGCTGCTCGAGCCGGTGTTCGCCCACCGGCTGATCCCGAGCCGCAACGCCGGCACAGCACGGGCCCGCTCGACCGGCGACGCCGTGGTGGCCGCGCTGGCTCAGATCGCGGCATCCGTGCGCGTGCCGCTGACCGCCCGCGCCTGAGGCGATCATGCAGCGCCCGTGGCCGTTGACGATCCGGGGCACCGGTGCCGTGCTGCTGGGGCTGGGATGCCTGCTCCTCGCCTCCGACCAGGGGGTGCCCGAGCTGCTGTACGTCGCGGTGCTGCTGCTGGCCGTCGTGGCGGCGGCCCTGCTGAGTCTGTATGCGGTACGCCGGGCGGATGGAATGACGCGGACCGTGACGCCCGAGGTGCTCACCGTCGGCGGGCAGGCCCGCGTGACGGCGCGGGTGTCGCTGCGCTCGGCGATGGCGTCGAGTCCGGGCACGTGGCACGACACGCTCTCTCCCGGGCTCGGGTGGGTGCGCCCGCCCGCCGGGGACGCCGCACCGGATGCCGGCGGACGCGGCGGGACGACGGTCGTCGCCGGCGGGGCGCGCGGGGTGTTCCCGGCACTCGGATCGAGCCTGCGCGGCGAGCCGCACACCGTGGACGTGGACTACCGCATCGAGGGGACGCGGCGAGGCGTGCACACCCTCGGCCCCCTCGCGGTGTCGTCGACCGACCCGTTCGGCCTGGTGCTGCGCAGCCACACGCTGCCGCTGGTCACCCAGGTCGTGGTCGCTCCCGAGGTCGTCGATCTCCCTGCCCTTTCGGACCTGCCCGGCGAGGCGGGCGGCACTCGGCACACGGCGTCGAACGAGCTCGGTCAGGGCGCCGACAACCTCATCCCCCGCGTCTACGTCGCCGGCGACTCGATGCGCCGCATCCACTGGCGTGCCAGCGCGCACCGCGACGAGCTGATGGTGCGCCAGGAGGAGCAGGAGTCGACGCCCGCCGCGACCGTCGTGCTCGATCTGTCGACCGGGCGATTCAGCACCGACGCGATGCGGGGTGCGGGACTGGATCCGGGATTCGAGCGCGCCCTCAGCGCCTGCGTCTCGGTGGTGTCGCGCCTGGTGCGCGAGGGGTACACCGTCTCTGTGACCGATGCCGACGGTCACCCGCTCGCCGACCCGATCGAGGGCGGCGACCTCACCGCCGTCGAGACCCTCGGCACCGGGTTCGCCACGCTCATCACCCGCCGCGACGACCATCTCGGCGACCTGGTCTCCCGGTTCGTCGGCGCGATCGGCGGCCCGCTGGTGGTCATCGTCGGGCGCTTCGACGCGGCGGATGCGGCGACGCTCGCCCCCGTCGCCCACCACTCCTCCCTGCCGGTGCTGCTGTCGGTCGCTCCCGTGGGAGAGGCGCTCGCGCACGCGGCGGAGCACGGCTGGCATCCCGCCGCCATCGGCCCGGACGACGACCTCGCGGCCGCCTGGCAGGACGCCGTGGACCGGGGGGTGGGCCGTGTCCTCTCCTGACGTCACCCGCCGCGTGCATCGCCGCGCCGACCTGCGGCTCACGGTCGCGGTTCTGGGAGTGGTGGTGGCGGCCATCGCGCCGCTCGTGCGGGTGATCGAGCCCGGCCCTTGGCTGCTGGGGGCCGTGCTGCTGGCGACGGCGCTGCTCGCCGCCGGCTACCTCGCCCGCACGCGACGCGTGCCGGCGGTGGCGGTCACCGGCCTGCAGGCGGGGCTCTGGGCGCTCGCGCTGACAGCGGTGTTCTTCAGCGACACCGCCCTGCTGGGGGTCATCCCCACCCCGGAGACCGTGCGAGAGGTTCCGGTGGTCGTCTCGGCGGGCATGAACGAGATCTTCGTCGGCGCCGCCCCGCTGGATGCCGGGCGGGCGCTGACCTTCCTGCTGATCGCCGCAGCGGGGCTGCTCACGGTCGTGCTCGACCATGTCGTGGTCACGGCGCGGCTTCCGCTGCTGGCCGCCGTCGGGGTGGTGGCGGTGTGGCTGGTGCCGGCGATCGCCGTTCCCCGGGGCGTGGACCTGGCGGCGTTCGCGCTGCTGGCGGTGACGCTGCTCTTCCTGCTGCGCGCTGAGACCCGCACCCGCGAGGTGCCGGCGGCCCGGGCGGCACCGGGCAGGATGCAGACGCCCCCGCAGCCGGCGGGCGTGGGCGCGACGGCGCTGGGGATCGGGGCCATCGCGGTGGTCGTCGCGCTGACGGTCACCCCGCTGCTGCCGACGCCCGCCCCCCGATCCACCGCCGCCGGCATCGGACCGGCGAACACCATCGACCCGTCGCTCAACCTGGGATCGGACCTGCGGCAGCCGGCGAGCGAGCCCGTCCTCAACGTGCGCACCAACGCACCGGTCCCGCCGTATCTGCGCGTGACGACGCTGTCGAGTTTCGACGGCGAGCAGTGGCAGCCCGACCGCATCGGCGCACTGCCCTTCGAGGACGGCACCGAGATCGATGAGATCGAGGTGGATCCCGCGCTGCGGGTGACCGCCTACCGTACGACGATCGAGGTCACGAACCTCGCGTCGGCCTGGCTGCCGGTCTCGTTCCCGGCTGTGGAGGTGGCCGGGCTGGAAGGCGAGTGGCAGTGGATGCCGTACAACCGCACCGTGGTCAGCCAGACGACCAGCTCGCAGGGTCAGTCCTACGAGGTGGTGACCCACCTGCCCCGCCCGACGAGGGAGCAGATCCGCGCGACCGAGGCGGGCGGCACCGCGCTGCGCGATGCGACGTCCGTCCTCCCCGACGACCAGCCGCTGGACGTCATCACCCGCACCGCCCAGGAGGTCACCGCAGGCGCCGAGAACGACTACGACCGGCTGATCGCGCTGCAGAGCTGGTTCCGGGGACCGGACTTCACCTACTCGCTGCGCGCACCGGTGAGGTACGGCTTCGACGGGTCGGGCATCGACGCGATCGAGGGGTTCCTGGCCGAACGCGGCGGGTACTGCGTGCATTTCGCGTCGGCGTTCGCGGTCATGGCCCGCACCCTGGGCATGCCGTCGCGCATCGTCGTCGGCTACCTCCCCGGCACCGGCAACGGCAGGATCGTCGAAGGCCAGACGGAGTATCAGGTCAACAGCGACCAGTTGCACGCGTGGCCGGAAGTCCACTTCGACGGCATCGGCTGGGTGCCGTTCGAGCCGACCAAGAGCCTGGGCACGCCCACGTCCTTCCTGCCCGAGCGGGTGGGGACACCCGAGGACGGCGGCGAGGACATCACCGAAGGGCTGGAACCGACTGCCGCGCCGGCCCGCCCTGTCGAGCCGATCAATCCCGACCTTGCGCCCGACGCCGCCGATCCGGGCGCCTCCGGCGCGGCGACCCCGCAGGGCCTCTCGCTGATCGTGGTGCTGACGCTGCTCGGGCTGCTCGTGCTGCTGTCCATCCCGGCGGTCGCCCGTGAGGTCAGGCGCCGCCGCCGCCTCGCCGCAGCGGCGGGCGGGGATGCCGCGGCCGCCTGGCTGAGCGTGCGGGAAGCCGCGGTGGACCTCGGGATCGCGGTGCCCGCGTCGGAGTCCCCGCGCGCTTTCGGCGCCCGTCTCGTCGCCGAGCACGACGCGCCGGAAGACGCGATGGACGTGCTCGTGGCGGCGATCGAACGTCAGGCGTACGCGCCGGCCGCCTCCGCCGTCGTGAGCGGTGGGCGGGGCGACGCGGCGGGCGGTGCCGATGGCCGCGGGCTTGCGGCGGCCGCGGCATCCGTCCACTCTGCGCTGGCGCGTTCGGCCGCGCGCCGGCGGCGGGCGCTGGCCGTGGTCGCGCCGCGCTCGCTCATCGTGCGACCCGGCAGCACGTACGCCACAGACCGCGTGACAACCTGACCGCGGCGCTGCGGACGCCCCGCCCGCGCCGCCCCCGCTGGCCTGCGACAACAGCACCCCCTCGCACCCGGTAGACTGTCCCGCGGCCCTCCGGGGCCATGGAGGATTCGCCTAGTGGCCTATGGCGCACGCTTGGAAAGCGTGTTGAGTGAAAGCTCTCAGGGGTTCGAATCCCCTATCCTCCGCCACTTCTTCATCCCCCCGCGCCGGGCGCTCCCCGGCTGCGGCATCCCCCCGACTGCCCGTATGCGCGCGAGGATGGACCGATGATCTCCGACACCTCGCCCCCGACGCTCGGGATCCTGGGTTTCGGCAAGCTCGGCCGCACCCTCGCCGGTCTCGCCGATCGGGCCGGGCTGACGGTGAAGGCGGCGGGTTCGGCGCAGCCCGTGCGGCTGCGGATGATGCGCGACGCGCTGCTGCCGGCCGTGCAGCTGGGCTGGGCGGACGAGGTGGCCGCCACCTCGGACCTCGTGATCCTCGCCCTCCCGCTGAGCGCCGTCCACGACCTTCCGGTGGCGGCGCTGGCGGGGAAGACCGTGATCGACGCGATGAACCACTGGCGGGAGGTCGACGGCGATCGCGACGACTGGGTCGAACCCGCACGCTCCACCAGCGAGATGGTGCAGTCCGTGCTGGCGGACTCTCGCGTGGTGAAGGCCTTCAACCACATCGCCTACCGCGACCTCGCCCCGCGCCGGCTGCCCGAAGACGACCCGCATCGCACGGCGATCGCGATCGCCGGCGACGACGGGCCGGCGACGGATGCCGTGGCCGCGCTGGTGCGACGTCTGGGCTTCGCACCCGTCGTCATCGGCCCCCTGGCGGCGGGGCGGCTGATCGAGCCAGGCTCGCCCGCCTTCGGGTCCGCACTCCCCGAGGCGGGATTGCGGCAGCTGCTGGAAGCGGCTGCCCGTCAGCAGCCGTGACCGGGGGCGCCCTCTGCTCACTCCCGGAAGTCCTCCGGCTCGACATCGTCGATGAAGTGCTTGAACTCCTCGATGTTCTCCTCCGCGTCTGCGGTCGCCAGCACGTCGGGAATCCCCGCTTCGAGCAGCACGTCATCGGCGACGAACACCGGCGCCGACGTGCGCGACGCCAGCGCGATGGCATCCGACGGGCGGGCGTCGACGACCTGCGTCCCCCGCGTCGACGACAGGGTGACCTCGGCGTAGAACGTGCCGTCGTCGATGCGGGCGACCTCCACCCGGTCGACCTCGGCGTCGAGCGCCGCGATCATCGAGCGCATCAGGTCGTGCGCGAGCGGACGCGGAGTGACGGCCCCCTCGACCGCGATGAGTATCGACGTCGCCTCCTGCGCCCCGATCCAGATCGGCAGGATCGCACCTTCGCCCGGAAGTGCGTCGATGGGCTTGAGCAGCACGACCCGCTGTCCCTCGGGATCGAGAGCGACGCCGGCCACGCGCACCTGGACCATGGTGCTGCCCTCCTCCCGGCATCCGATCGGACGCTGTTCACGCCCCATCGTAGGCATCCGTCGGCGCGGCGCCACCCGTCCGCGTGATCGCCGACGCCGCGGCGGCGCGACGGGCGTATCGTGACCGCCATGGCATCCGCGAAAGACGACGCCGTCACCGTCGACGCCGACGGGCACGAGGTGCGGGTGAGTCACCCCGGCAAGGTGGTCTTCCCGCAGCCGGGCCTGACGAAGCTCGACCTCGTGCAGTACTACCTCTCCGTCGCCGAGGGGGCCCTGCGCGGCGCCGGCGACCGCCCGATGGTGCTGAAGCGCTTCGTGAAGGGCATCGACAAGGAGCCGTTCTTCCAGAAGCGCGTGCCCGAGAACCACCCCGAGTGGGTCGGGACGGCGACGCTGCGGTACGCCTCGGGAACGAGCGCCGAAGAAGCGGTGATCCGGGATGCCGCGGGGCTGGCGTGGGTCGTGAACCTCGGGTGCCTCGACCTCAATCCGCACGCGGTGCGCGCCGGGAACCTCGATCACCCCGACGAACTGCGCATCGATCTCGACCCCATGCCGGGCGTCGACTGGCAGCAGATCGTCGACGTCGCGTTCGTCGTGCGCGACGTGCTCGAGGACCACGGCCTCGTCGGCTGGCCGAAGACCTCCGGGTCGCGCGGCATCCACATCCTGGTGCGCATCGAGCCGGCGTGGGACTTCGCGGCGGTGCGCCTGGCGGCGCAGGCGCTGGCACGGGAGGTCGCCGACCGGGCGCCGGGGCTCGCCAGCGCGCAGTGGTGGAAGGAGGAGCGCGGCGAGAGCGTCTTCGTCGACTTCAACCAGAACGCCAAGGACCGCACGGTCGCGTCGGCCTATTCGGTGCGCGCCCTTCCCGATGCCCGCGTTTCGACGCCGCTGGGGTGGGACGAGCTGCGGGTGCGTCGTCCCGAGGAGTTCACCGTGCCGACGGTGCGCCGCCGGTTCGCCGAGATCGGCGACCCCCATGCCGGGATCGATGCCGCCGCGGGGTCACTCGACGCGCTGCTGGCGCTCGCCGACCGGCTCGGTCCGGCGGAGCGCGCGCCGCGGGGCGCGGGCGGCGGAGCGGGCCGGCGCGTCTCGGCGATGCCGCTCATCGAGATCGCGCGCGCCGCGACGAAGGACGAGGCCCTGGCGGGGCTGGATGACTGGAAGGCGCGGCATCCGGCTGTCGTGGCGCACCTCTCCCCCGCTGACGTGCTCGTCGACGGCATGCGCGGGTCGAGTTCGCTGTGGTACCGCATCCGGGTGAATCTGCAGCACGTGCCCGAGGACGAGCGCCCGCCCCAGGAGCCCCTCGAGGTCGACTACGACCCGTGGGCCCCCGGTCGTTGAGCGAGCCCACTCCCCGGTCGTTGAGCGAGCGCACTCCCCGGTCGTTGAGCGAGCGCACTCCCCGGTCGTTGAGCGAGCGCAGCGAGACGAAACGCCCCCGCGCCGCACCCCGTTTCGTCTCGGTCGCTCCGCTCCCTCGCTCAACGACCCCCGACCCGGTCGTTGAGCGAGCGCAGCGAGACGAAACGCCCCCGCGCCGCACCCCGTTTCGTCTCGCTCGCTCCGCTCCCTCGCTCAACGACCCGCGGGCCGGTCGTTGAGCGAGCGCAGCGAGACGAAACGCCCCCACCCGAACCCCCGTTTCGTCTCCCTCGCTCCGTTGGCTCCGGACCACCCGTCGGGTGCCCGTGCCGCCTGGGCGGTGTCGGGGATCTGGGGCGGTAAGCCTGGTCGAGCGTGAGCCGGGTGGTCACGGGCTCGACGCTACTGCAGGCGCACCCCACCGCGGCCGGACTGTTGCAGCAGGTCCTCGGCGACCCGCCACAGGCGCTCGGCATCCTGCTTGTTCATGGCGCGGTGAAACGGATGCCGCGCCCGCGGCGCACCCGCGAGCTGCAGCATCCCGGAGGGGGCGAAGAAGGCGCCCTCGTCGGCATCCGCCGTCAGGGCCTGCAGGGCGGGGAGCGCCGCGAGCGGCAGCGGATTGCCGAGGCGGGCGGTCAGTCGAGCCACGGGTGGCGGTGTCCGGCGGCGTATGTCCGGCGCGATCGCCGTCGCGGGGACGACGCCGGGGTGGGACTGGGCGACGGTGACGGCTGCGCCGCCCGTCACCGCGCTGCGCCGTGCAAGCTCGGCACAGAAGAGTGCGAGAGCGAGCTTCGACCTGGCATAGGCGCGCAGGGCCGCGTAGCGACGCTCCAGCTGCAGGTCCGACCAGTCGAGGCGACTGAACGCCACGGCGACGCTGGTCTGCATGACGATGCGGGATCGCTCCGTTCGCAGCGCGGGAAGCAGGCCGATGATCAGGGCGAAGTGGCCGAGGAAGTTGGTCTGGAAGTGCAGCTCGAAGCCGTCTGCGGTGAGGTGGCGTCTGCGGTCGCCGAGGAGCACGACACCGGCGTTGGCCAGCAGGAGGTGTATCGGGGTGTGCTCGGCGGCGAGTCCCGCGACGAGCGCCCGCACCGAGTCGAGGCGGGCGAGGTCGAGGTCGCGCAGCTCGAGGCTCGCGTCGGGGACGCCGCCCCGGATGCTCTCGATCGCACGGGTGCCCTTGTCGCGGTTGCGCACCGGCATGATGACGTGGGCACCGGCAGCGGCGAGCGCGCGAGCCACCTCGAGACCGACTCCGTCGCTCGCACCGGTGACGAGAGCGGTGCGACCGGCGAGGCCGGGAAGGTCGGCGCTGGTCGTCGCGGGCATGGCGTCCCTTCCGTCTCTCAACGGATACCACTTCCGGCCGCGCCGCGCATGCTGTGCGCCGATCCCGCAGACGGGTGCTCGCCAAGCGGCGACGCGGTGGGCGACACTGGCGTCATGACGAGGATCATCGCGGTGCGCGGGGACATCACCGAGCAGCAGGTGGACGCGATCGTGAACGCGGCGAACAACGCCATGCGCGGGGGCGGAGGCGTCGACGGCGCGATCCACCGCGCCGGGGGCCCCGAGATCCTGCGCGAGTGCATCGCACGGTTCCCCGACGGGCTGGCGACGGGGGATGCCGGCTGGACGACCGCCGGCGACCTGCCGGCGCGGTGGGTCATCCACACCGTCGGCCCGAACTTCGCCGCCGGCGAGCGCGACCGCTCGCTGCTGGTGTCGTGCTACCGCGGGTCGCTGCAGGTGGCAGACGAGCTGGGCGTCCGGTCGGTGGCGTTCCCCCTCATCAGCGCCGGCGTGTATGCCTGGCCGAAGGCGGATGCCATCGGCGCCGCCGTCGAGACGCTCGCCGCCGCCGACACGGCGGTGGCAGAGGTGCGCATCGTGGCGTTCGACCCGGCCACCTACGCGCAGGTCGCCGATGCCGTCGCGGCCGCCGTCGCGCGCTGACCGTCACTCCCCCTTCGCCTCCCCTGTCACCGGCGACGCCTCTCGGCGAGCGTTTCATGACAAGCGAGGCGGAGTCGTCGTAGCATCGCGACCGTGGACGAGTGGGTCGGGTTTCTGCGCAACGTCAATCAGGGCCAGCGCGGGCATCCGTCCACGGCGGACATCCTCGCCGCGTTCGCCGATGCGGGCGTGCCCGACGCGGTGACGTTCCAGAGCAACGGCACCGTGGTCTTCCGGGCGGACGATCCCGCCGGCGCGGTGGCCGACGCGGTGCGTGCGTTGGAAGCCCGCACCGGCCTGCGTCGCGATGCCTGCGCGCTGCCGCTGTCGGAGATCTCGCGCATCGTGGATGCGCACGCCGAGCAGCCGGATGCCGCGCGGCGAGAGGTGTCGTTCCACGCCGATGGCCGCATCGACCCCGACGATGCAGAGTTGGCGCGCGTCGCCGCGCACCGCCGGTGCCGGGTGGTGGATGCCGGTGAAGGCTGGGTCGTCTCCGTCAACGAGCGGGCGGGTGAGGGCAATGCCACCCCCACGATCGAGGATGTGACCGGCGAGCCCGCGACCTCCCGCGGGCTGCCGACGCTCGTGCGCCTGCTCGCCCGCTTCGGTGCCCCCGACTGAGCACGACGGGCAGCCGGGGTCAGCGCAGGAGCGCCTCGTAGGGAGCCAGAGCCACGTGGTCTTCGGCACCGCTGCGCAGGTGCGGATCGTCCGTGACCAGCAGGTCCGCCTGCAGCATGGCGACGGCGAGGTACTCCGCCGGGGGTGTGTCGGGCCAGCCGAGCCGCAGGGCCAGCTTCCACGCCGTGGCGCGGGAGACGCGGTCACCGAGAAGGCGGATCTTCAGCTCGGCGAGGCGTTCGAGCCGCGCGAGGGCGACGCGTTCCTCGAGCGCGCCGGCACGCACCTGCTGGTAGAGCAGCGAGAGCGCGTGCGTGCGCAGCACGCTCGGCGCGACCAGGGAGTGCCCGGGGCCGAGCACCGCGTCCTCCTCGATCAGCCGCAGCGCCGTCGGCGCGTCGATGGCGTAGCGGGTCATGGCCCGATGATGCCACCGGGTGTCATCGCTGGCCACGGGGCCGATGTCGGAGGGGTGCCCTAGCGTGTGCGATGCCGGTTCGGGGGGATCGGCGACGGGTGCCGGCTGGGGGGCCGGCACCCACACCCCGGTTCACCACCCCATCGAGCCCGGCCCGCCCTTGAACGGGCCCCGTACCCACGACGTCACCCAGCCGCCGTAGAAGAGGCCGGGCTGCGGCGTCACCGTCTCGCCGTCGACCGCGCACTGGTCCATCGGGTCGACGTACACCGCGACGCGGTCGGCCAGCAGTTCGTAGCCGGGCGAGGGATGCGGATAGTTCCAGGCGGCGCGCGGCGCGACGCGGTCGCCGCCGCGCACGTCGAGATAGCGAGCCGCACCCTTGAACTCGCAGTACGAGCTGCCCTCCGCCGGGACGAGCGAGCCCGGCGCGAACGCCGCGATCGGCAGGTAGTACACCGGCGGGTGACTGGTCTCGAGCACCCGCACGACGTCGGCCGTGTCGACGATGCGGACGCCGCCGAGGTCGATCGTCACGGGGGTGTCGACACGCTCGATGCGGGGCGGGCGCGGGTAGTCCCAGACGGATTCCTGGCCGGGGCCGATGGGGTCGGGACGCGGGTGGGTCATGGCCTCACTGTAGGAATGCGGTGAGATGCGGCGCGAGGGGTTGCGTGACCCGCACGGGTGGTTGACTGTCGCCATGACCGGCATGCCCATGTTCCCGCTGGGCAGCGTGCTGCTCCCGTACACCCCGCTGCCGCTGCGCATCTTCGAACCGCGCTATCTCACCCTGATCGGCCGGCTCCTCGACGAGGAGGACCCGCAGTTCGGCGTCGTGCTCATCGAGCGCGGCCCCGAAGCCGGCGGCGGCGATCAGCGCAGCGACATCGGCACCCTCGCGCGCCTGGTGCGTGTCGCCCCCACCGCCACCGACCTGCAGGTGGTGGCGATCGGCGCGGAGCGCATCCGCGTCGAGCGGTGGCTGCCGGATGACCCGTATCCCGTCGCCGACGTGTCAGAGGTGCCTCCGCTGGAATGGTCCGACGCGCTCACGCCGCTGCGCGACGAAGCCGAGCACATCGTGCGGCGGGTGCTCGCCCGCGCAGCCGACGACGAGAACGTGCGGTGGGATGCCGAGACGGAGCTCTCCCCCGATCCCGTCGAGTCCTCATGGCAGCTGGCGGCCATCGCTCCGCTGGGTGAGCTGGACCGCTTCACCCTGCTGCAGGCCACGACGCTGGGGGGCCTGCTGCGTCAGATCATCGACCTGACCCTCGACATCGAGCCGCTGCTGACCCGCCCTCCCGCCGACGACATCGGCTGATCCGCCACGCCGGCCGTCGCGTTCTCCGATGCCGCCTCACGGATGAGATCCGCTGCCCGCTCGGCGACGACCATGATCGATCCCACCGGGTTCAATGCGGGAATGGTGGGGAACACCGACGCGTCCACGACGCGAAGTCCCGCGACTCCGCGCACCCGCAGTCGATGATCGAGTACGGCGGCGGGGTCGTCGTCCGCGCCCATCGGGCAGGTGCAGGACACGTGGTAGACGGTCTGATGCGTCGCCCGCAGCACGGCCGACAGCTCCTCATCCGTGCTGATGTGGGCGCCGGGGAAGACTTCGCGCCCGATGTGCTGCGCGAAAGGCGCCTCGGCGGCGACCCGGCGGGCGAGCTTGACGCCCTCCACCAGCATCCGCTCATCGCGTCCCTCGTGGTCGGTGAAGTAGCGATAGTCGATGCTCGGTGCCTCATCGACGTCGCCGCTGGTGATCCACACGCGCCCACGGCTGCGGGGCTTGGCGACGTTCGGGGCGAAGGAGACGTTGTCCGCGGGGATGTGCACGCCGAATCGTTCGGCATGCACCGTCCACGAGTGCAGGGGGATATGCGTGGAAATATCGGGCACCGCGCTGTCGGGATCGATGCGCACGACATAGCCGGCGTCCCAGCCCGTGGCGGAGACATCGTCGCGCGGTGTGCGCCCTTCCCACACGATCAGCCCCTCGGCATGATCCTGCAGGTTCTCGCCGACGCCGGGGAGATCGACGACGACCGGCACACCCGCCTCTTTCAGGACCGCGGCCGGCCCGATTCCCGAACGCATCAGCAGCGCCGGGCTATCGATGGCACCGCAGCAGACGATGACCTCCCGCCGTGCCCGCAGCTCACGCGTCCCCTGCGGCGTGCGCACGCGCACCCCCACCGCGCGGCCTTCCTCGATCAGCAGCGTCTCGGCCACCGACTCCAGCTGCAGGTGGAGGTTCGCCCGCTGCACGCCGTGCAGATATGCCCGCGAAGCAGACGAACGCAGGTTCGTGCGCGGTTCGTAGCCGATCTCGAAGAAACCGGCGCCCTCGACGAACTCGGTGTCGTTCCAGGTCTCGCGCGCGGTCAGCCCGAGTGCGGTCGATGCCGCTTGCACGGCGTCTGCGACGTAAGGGTTGCGGTCGGCCGGGTCCACCGGCACGATGCCTGCCTCCAGCCGGTCGAAGTACGGGGCGATCAGGTCGTAACCCCAGCCGTCCACCCCCGCCGCGGCCCACTCGTCCAGGTCGCCGCGCAATGGCCGCCAGCTGATCATGGTGTTCGCCGTGGAGCACCCGCCCAGGATGCGCAGCCGCGCCTGTCGTATGAAGGAGTTCCCGCGCGCCTGCGGCACGCTGCGATAGTCGAGGTCGTACTCGCCCTCGAGCATCTCCGCCCACCGACGGATCTGGCCAGCTCGCTCCTCGGACTCGTCGTTCGGGCCCGCCTCCACGAGGCACACCGTCGCGGCGGGGTCCTCGCTCAGCCGCGCCGCCACGATGCACCCGGCGGTGCCGCCGCCGACGACGACGTAGTCCCAGAGCTGCTCGTCCATGGTCGCCACGCCCGGCTCTCAGCCGTGGTGGATGAGATGGAGGATCTCGGAGTAGTACCCGTGGAACTCCGGGCTCCCGATCACCTCGGCATCGCGCGGACGCGGCAGATCGATCACGTACTCCGCGCTGACCTTCCCCGGGCGCGGCGTCATCGCGATGACGCGATCCGAAAGGAAGACCGCTTCCTCGATGTCGTGCGTGATGAGCATGACCGTCATGCGGTTCAGCTCCCACACCTCGGTGAGCAGCTCCTGCATCGTGCGACGGGTGAGGGCGTCGAGCGCCCCGAACGGCTCGTCCATCAGCAGAACCTCCGGGCCGTAGGCCAGCGAGCGCGCCAGTGCCACGCGCTGCTGCATCCCTCCGGAGAGCTGCGCGGGGTAGGAGTCCTCGAACCCGGTCAGTCCCACCTGCGACAGCACCTCACGGGCGCGGTCGACACGCTGTCGGCGGCTCATCCCCTGTTCGCCCTTGAGCGCGAACACGACGTTGTCCAGCGCGCTGAGCCAGGGCAGCAGAGTCGCGGACTGGAAGACGACGCCGCGATCGCGGCCGGGACCCGTGATGAGCTCGCCACCGAGCGAAGCGGACCCGGCGGTCGGGGCTTCCAGCCCGGCGATGATCGACAGCAGGGTGCTCTTTCCGCACCCGGATGCGCCGACGACGGAGACGAACTCGCGGTCGCCGAGGGTGAGGGTGACGTCGCTGAGTGCCTGCACCTCTCCGAACGTCTTGGTGACGCCCTCCACCTGAACCTTGGGCGTGCGCAGCAGAACCGGAGTGGTCATCACGACCGTCCCTTCAGGTAGCGGAAGAAGCGGCGACCGAGCGCGCGCATGATCTGGTCGAAGACGAGCCCGAGCAGGCCGAGCACGATGACGTAGCCGATGATGAGATCGGTCTCGAGGAACCGCTGGGCCTGGGTGATGCGGTAGCCCATGCCCGACGTGGCCGCGACCAGCTCGGCGACGACCAGCCAGGTCCATGCCCACCCCAGGCTGATCCGCAGCGCGTCCCAGATGCGCGGCAGCGCGGAAGGGAAGACGATGCGTGTGAGGATCTGCCGTGACGACAGCCCGAGGGTCGCCCCGAGATTGCGGTAGGACACCGGCACCCGCCGCACCGCGTCGGCGAACATGAGCACCTGCTGGAAGAACGTGCCGAGGAAGATGATGAGGAACTTCTGCATGTCGTCGGTGCCGACCCAGAGGATCGTCAGAGGCACGAAGGCCACTACCGGCATGTAGCGGATGAAGTCCATGATCGGCTCGACCGCCGCCTCGACGCGCACCAGTGCGCCGCACAGCACGCCGATCGGGATGGCGAGCAGGCTCGAGGCCAGGAAGCCCACCATCACCCGGTAGGTGCTGATGCCCATGTCGGACCACAGCTCGCCGTTGCCGGCCTGCTCGCCGAGCTTCGCCACGACCGCGAACGGCGACGGCAGGAACAGCGGGTTGACGATCCCGGACAGACTCACCGCAGCCCACGCCGCGAGCAGCACGATGAAGGCGACGATCGCCGTGGTCAGGTACTGCCGGCGGGTCAGCGGCCCGGTGGCGGGGCGGGCGCGCCCCGCCGCGCGTGGTCGGCGCGCGGCGGGGGCGTCAGGGGTGATGGTCATCGTGGCACTCCGTGTGGTGTCGATGCGGCTCACGGCGCGTCTTCGACGAACGTCGGGTCGATGAGGGATGCCAGGTCGAGGCCCCCTTGCACCAAGCCGATCGCTGCGGCGACGTCCTGCACGGCGGGCAGCACGGAGGTGAGGTATTCACCGGAGAGCATCGTCTTGTTCTGCGCGAGGGTGAAGAACTTCACGCCGTCGAACGCGGTGGCGAGGGCGTCCACGTCGCTGCCGACGCTCCCGGCGATGATGGCGCGCGCCTCGTCGGTGTCGGACTCGTAGAACGAGATCGCCGGCGCCCACGCGTCGACGATCCGCTGGACCGCCTCGGGGTTCTCGGCGAGGAAGTCGTTGTCCACCGCGAGCACGTCGCTGATGAGGCCCTCCTTCTCGGCCGCGGTGAAGATGGTCTCGAAGCCCTCGCTCGCCTTCTGCGCCTCCGAGATGTACGGCTCGTACGTCACGGCCACGGGCACGCTGCCGCCGATGAGTGCCGTCGCCGCCTCGGACGGGTCCATCGGAACCGGCGAGATGTCGTCGAGGCTGAGTCCGCTCTCCTGGAGCGCGTAGCCGAGCAGCAGGTTGCTGACCGATCCCTCCTCGAACGCGATGCTCTTGCCCGCGAGCTCCGACACCTCGGTGACGGAGCCGTCGGTGAGGATGGCGTCCGCGGCCAGCGAGGCGTCCAGCAGCAGCACGATCGTGATGTCCAGACCCTGCTCGACCAGCTGCAGGGCGGAGTGGCTCGCCATGTTGGCGACCTGGATGCGGTCGGAGGCCAAGGCGGCGCTCATATCGGCGTCGTTCATGAAGTTGGTGATCTTGACGTCGACCCCCGCCTCCTCGAAGTACCCCTTCTCCTGCGCGATGTACCAGGGTCCGTAGCCCAGCCACGGCTGGATGCCCATGCCGACGGTGGGGGTGTCCGACGCTGCGTCGGCGCCGGCGGAGCAGGCGGTGGTGGCGAACAGGCCGGCGCCGATCACCAAGGCTGCTGCTGCACGGAGGGCGGGGGTTCTGCGGGACATGGGGGGTCCTTCCGGTGGGTGGCGCTCGTCGGGTGAAGTGGGACCAGCATCGTGACCCCGTGAGCGCCCAAGCAAATAGCCGTGGGCGAGAGTTTAAATCATCTTTTGTGATGCAATTCCTGCGCAATATCGACGTAACAAATGCGAAATATGAGCGCCGGAAGGTGGGGCCGTCGCCGACGGCGGCCGCGACCGATCGGAGTCCCATGCACACGACGCTCTACACCAACGGCCTGCTCTACCTCGGCGAGGGCCGCTTCAGCGAGGGCGCCGTCCTCACCCGCGGTGACCGGATCGCGGCCGTGCTCGCAGCGGGCGATCCGCTTCCCGCCGCCGACGAGACCGTGGACCTCGCCGGCGGGACGCTGTTGCCGGGGTTCCAGGATGCGCATGTGCACCCCCTGCTCGCCGGGCTCCAGCTGCTCTCGATCGATCTGCACACCGTCCACGACCGCGGCGGGTACCTCCGTCTCATCGGCGACTACGCCGCAGCGCACCCTGAGCTCCCCGTGCTCAGCGGCGGGGGCTGGTTCGGCGACGTCTTTCCCGGCGGCTTCCCCACGGCCGCCGAGCTGGACGCGGTGGTGCCGGACCGCCCGGTGGTCCTGCACAGCCATGACGCGCACGGCGCGTGGGTGAACACCGCCGCGCTGCGGGCGGCGGGGATCGATGCAGGCACCCCCGACCCGGTCGGCGGACGCATTCTCCGCGACGCCGACGGGGCGCCGACGGGCATGCTGCTCGAGGCGGCCACCGCGCCGGTGACGGCGCTCCTGGCCGAACCCGACCTGCCGATGCTCGCCCTCGCCCTCCGCGCCGCGCAGCAGCGGCTCCACGCCGCCGGGATCACGGCATGGCAGGATGCCGCCGTCGGGCCCTCCGACCTCGGCCCCGACGCGCTGCCGGTGTACGAGCATCTCGACCGCGAGGGCTTGCTCACCGGCCGCGTCGTCCTCGCGCTGTGGTGGGATCGCGAGCGCGGCGTGGAGCAGATCGCCGAGCTGATCACGACCCGCGAACGCCTGCGCGCGAGCGCACGGCTGGACGCCGGCACCGTCAAGGTCATGATCGACGGGATGGTCGAGAACCACACCGCCGCCATGCTCGAGCCCTTCACCGGGCACCCCGACGACCGCGGCATCCGCTTCATCGAGCCGGCCGCGCTGGCCGCGCTGACGGTCGCCCTCGACGCAGCCGGGTTCCAGATCCACTTCCACGCCGTCGGCGACGCCGCTGTGCGCGACGCGCTGGACGCGCTGGAGGCGGCGCGGCTGCACAACGGGCGGTCCGGCAACCGCCACCACATCGCACACCTCGACCTGGTGCACCCGTCGGATGCACCGCGCTTCCGCGAGCTCGACGCCACGGCGAACGTCACCGCACTGTGGGCGCGCAGGGACAAGGAGATCATCACCCGCAAGCTCCCGCTGCTGGGCGACGACCGGGCGGGGCACCACTTCCCCTTCGGCACGCTGCGGCGCCACGGCGCCCGCATCGTCGGCGGCAGCGACTGGCCGGTCACCGCGCCCGATCCGCTGTGGGCGGTCAAGACCGCCGTGACCCGCACGGGCGTCGCGGAGGACCCCCACGCGATCGGAAACGAGGTGCTCACGGTGCCGCTGCTGCCGGACGAGGCGATCCCGCTGGGCGTCGCGCTCGACGCCTACCTCGCCGAGGCGGCGTTCATCAATCGGCTCGACGGCGAGACCGGCACGCTGCGTGTGGGCGCGGCGGCCGATCTCGTCTGGGTCGACCGCGACCTGCGCCACGTCGACGAGCTCGGCTCGGCGGCCGTCATGCGCACCGTCGTGGGCGGGAAGCTCGTCTACCGCGCCGACTGAGCGGCCACGTCGACGGGCGGGCCCGCAAGCGCCGCCACCGCCCGCCTGCATTCCTCGGCGAAGATCTCGGCCTTGCGGGTCACACGGGTCCCGGCGCTGCGGCGCGCCAGCACGAGGTCCAGCGGACGCGTGGACTCGCGGATGCCGAGCCGGTGCAGCTCCGTGCCGGCGTACGTGTGCCCGAGCTTGGGCTGCTGGTTGAGCAGCGTGAAGCCGTGGCCGCTGGCGACCATGGCTCGCACCGCCTCGAAATTGGTGAACCGGTAGCGCACCGACGGTCGCAGGCCCTGATCGGCGAAGGCCTGCAGGAAGTAGTCGCGGCTGGCCGGAAGGTCCAGCAGCACCATGGGCTCGTCGACGAGCTGCGAGAGGCTGACCGTCTCCTGCCCGGCGAGCGGATGGTCGCTGCTCACGGCGGCGTACAGCGGGACCTGCGAGAGCACCTCACGGTCGATGTCGGGTCCGAGGCCGAGGTCGTACGTGAGCGCGATCTCGATGGACTGGTCCAGCAGCGCCTCCTCGATGCGGTCTGCGGTGAGCTCCGACACGTCCACCTGCAACTCGGGGTAGGCGTCCTCGAGGCCGCTGATGATCGGCGGCAGGTAGAACGGCGCGAGGGTCTGGAAGCAGCCGATGACGATGCGCCCGGCGGTGTTCTCCGGTTTGAGCGCCATCACGGCGTCGTCGACGGCGGCGAGGATGCCGCGCGCCCGCTGCAGGAACTGCGCGCCCTGCGGCGTCAGCTGCAGCCCTTTCGCCCTGCGACGGATCAGCAGCTGCACCCCGACCGCGGCCTCGAGGTTCGCGATCGATGTCGACACCGCGGACTGGGCGACGAACAGCTCGTCTGCCGCCCACGTCATGCTGCCGAGCTCAGCGGCGGCGACGAAGTAGCGGAGCTGGGTCAGGGAGACGTCTGCTCGAGCGGGCTGTCGCATGGGGACCTCGTATTTCCGATAGGTTTCAGCGATATTGCCAAGCCTTTGCATACGAATACTAGATGCAAAAGCGCGCGCCGGGCTATTTGCTTTGCCGGAACCGCTGTTCCCAAACTCATACCGTCCCCCGTTGCTCCCACCGAAGGCTCCCCACCATGGCGCTCGTCCCGGATCGCGGCCCCGTCGCAACCCGTCCTCTCCCGCTGCTCCCCACTCGCGAACGGGGGTGCGCGCGGTGATCGAGAACGTGGAGGTCGTCGTCGTCGGGGCCGGGCAGGCCGGCGTGGCGATGAGCGAGCACCTCACTCGCGCCGGAGTGACCCACATCGTCCTCGAGCGCGGCCGCATCGCGGAGCGGTGGCGCTCGGAGCGCTGGGACTCCCTGGTGACCAACGGGCCAGTGTGGCACGACCGCTTCCCGGGCCTGAGCTTCGCCGGGCTCGCCCCCGACGCGTTCGCGACCAAGGACCAGGTCGCCGACTACTTCACCGAGTACGCGGCCCGGTTCGACGCCCCCATCCAGTGCGGGGTGGAGGTGCGGGCGGTGCGCAGGCTCACCGGACAGCCGGGCTTCCGGGTCGAGACCTCGGCGGGGACCGTCGAGGCACGCTACGTCGTGGCGGCGACCGGCGCGTTCCAGCAGCCGGTCATCCCCGCCCTCATCCCCGAGAATCCCGCTGTCGTGCAGTTGCACTCGAGCGCCTACCGCAACCCCGCGCAGCTTCCCCCCGGAGCGGTCCTGGTGGTCGGCGCCGGCTCGTCGGGTGTGCAGATCGCCGCAGAGCTGCAGCGATCCGGTCGGCCCACGTATCTGTCGGTGGGCCCTCACGACCGGCCGCCCCGCAGCTACCGCGGCCGCGACTTCGTGTGGTGGCTCGGCGTCCTGGACAAGTGGGACGCGGCGACCCCGCCGCAGGGCGCCAAGCACGTCACGATCGCCGTCTCCGGCGCCGACGGCGGGCACACCGTCGACTTCCGTCGCCTGGCCGACGACGGCGTCACCCTCGTGGGGCGCACCATCGCCCACCAGGACGGGCTGGTGACCTTCGCGCCGGATCTGGCCGCCAACATCGCCGCCGGCGACGCGTCGTACCTCGCCCTGCTCGACGAGGCCGATGCGTACATCGCACGCAACGGGCTGGACCTGCCGGAGGAGCCCGAGGCCCGCGTCATCGGCTCCGATCCGTCCTGCGTCACCCATCCCCTCGAGGACCTGGATCTCGAGTGCGCCGGGATCTCGGCCGTGGTGTGGGCGACCGGCTTCGCGGCCGACTACAGCTGGCTGCCGGAGGGCGCGCTGGATGCCGACGGCAGGCCCGCTCACCGTCGCGGCGTCTCCCGCGAGGCCGGCGTCTACTTCCTCGGGCTGCCGTGGCAGTCGCGCCGCGGCTCCAGCTTCATCTGGGGCGTCTGGCACGACGCCAAGCACGTGTGCGATCACATCCAGATCCAGCGCAGCTACCTCGCGTACCCCGGACCCGACGCCGGCCACGACGCCGCCCCCGCCACGGCGGCTGCCGTGCCCCTGGAATCCGCCGCCGCAGAGATGGAGATCACGCGATGACCGCTCACACCCGCATCCGCCCGTTCAACACGAAGGTCACCTACCCCGAGCAGGACCTCGACAACGACCTGTGCCAGGCCGTTGTGGCCGGGGGCGTCGTTTACCTGCGCGGTCAGATCGGACAGGACCTCGACACTCGCGAGAGCGTGGGCATCGGCGACGTCGAAGCTCAGACCGAGAAGGCGATGGCCAATATCGACCTGCTGCTGCGCGAGGCCGGGTCCCGGCTGGAGGACATCGTGAAGGTCGTCGTGTACCTCACGGACATCCGCTACCGGGAGACGGTGTACCGCACGATGGGCCGCTGGCTCAAGGGCGTCCACCCCGTCTCGACGGGCCTGGTCGTCGAAGCCCTCGCCCGTCCGGAGTGGCTCGTCGAGATCGACGCGACCGCCGTGATCAGCGACCCGGCCGACGACCACACGGTGACGCTGTGACGCTCTCGCTCGCAGCCCGCGACGCCGACGGCGCGTTCGGCATGGTGATCGCCTCCTCGAGCCCCGCCGTCGCTTCACGCTGCCTGCACCTGGCTTCGGGGGTGGGCGCTGTCGCGTCGCAGAACGTCACGAACCCGGCCCTCGGCCCGGCGGCGCTGCGTGCGCTCGCCGACGGTGCGCCCGCCTCCGATGCGCTCACTGCGGCCCTCGCGTCCGACACCCACGGCGACTACCGGCAGCTGACCGTGGTGGATGCCGCTGGGCGCGTCGCCGTGCACTCGGGGTCGCGTGCGCTCGGCATCCACGGGCACCGGCTGGGCGAGGGATGCGTCGCCGCCGGCAACATGCTCGCGGGCGACGACGTGCTCGAGCAGATGGTGGCCGGGTTCACCGCCGCGGCCGGGTCGTTCGAGGAGCGGCTGCTGGCCGGGCTCGAAGCGGCGCAGGCCGCCGGCGGCGAGGCCGGACCGCTGCGTTCGGCCGGACTGGCCGTCGTGTCGGATGCGGCCTCGTGGCGGGTGACCGACCTGCGGGTGGACGACCACGCCGAGCCGGTGGCGGAGCTGCGCCGCCTCGTCGGCCTCTGGCTCCCCCAGAAGAGCGACTACCTCATCCGCGCGATCGATCCCTCGGCGGCACCGTCGTACGGCGTGCCGGGCGACGAATGAGCACGTCAGCGGTGGAGCTCAAACGGTGGGCGGCCGACGCGGTGGAGGACCGTCGCGGACTCGTCGTCGGCATCAGCCGCGCGCTCCATGCCGACCCCGAGACCGCGTTCGACGAGCACCGGGCTGCCGCCCTGCTGACGGACGCGCTGGCGGAGCTCGGCATGACCGTGAGCCGCGGTGCGGGCGGCCTGCCGACGGCCTTCACCGCGACGACCGGGACGGGTTCGCTGCACGTGGCGATCGTGGCCGAGTACGACGCGCTCGCCGGACTCGGTCACGCATGCGGTCACAACGTGATCGCCGCGGCCGCCGTCGGCGCGGCATCCGCGCTGGCGCCGCTCGCGGACGAGCTCGGGCTCACGCTCACCGTGGTCGGCGCCCCGGCGGAGGAGGGCGGCGGCGGCAAGGTGATGCTGCTCGAGGCCGGCGTGTTCGACGGCGTGGACATCGCCATGATGGTGCACCCCGGGCCGGCGGACTCGGTCTATGCCCGCCCGCTGGCCGTGGCGCACCTCGACGTCGCGTACCGCGGCCGCGAGACGCACGCCGCCGCCTACCCGACGCTGGGCATCAACGCCGCCGATGCCTTCACTGTCGCCCAGGTCGCCATCGGCCTTCTGCGTCAGCAGCTTCCGCCGAGCGTCCGCGTCCACGGCATCGTGCGGGAGGCCGGCAGCGCCCCCAACGCGATCCCGGGGTCGGCGCTGGGCAGCTGGTACGTGCGGGCCGCGACGCTCGAGGAGCTCGAGGAGGTCTACCCCCGCGTGATGGCGTGCTTCGAGGCCGGCGCCCTCGCGACGGGGTGCACGGTGGACCTCCAGGAGACGAGCCATCGGTACTCGGAGTTCCACAACGACGAGGACCTCGTCGCGGCCTTCGCCCGCAACGCCGCCGCCCGCGGCCGCGACATGGATCTCGACGAGGTGCGGCCGGGCGGGATGAACACCGCGTCGACCGACATGGGCAACGTGTCGCGGGTGGTCCGGGCCATCCACCCCTACCTCTCCATCGGGTCCCTCCCCGCCGTCAATCACCAGGAGGCGTTCGCCGACGCCGCCGGCACCCCCGCCGCGGAGGAGGCCGCCGTCGAGGGTGCGATCCTGATGGCACAGACCGTCATCGACGCCGCCCGGCACCACGACTCCCCCCTGCCCTGTCCCGAAAAGGAGCACACCCATGCCCACACACGCTGAGTGGTCCGCGCTGGCCGAGACCGTCCCCTTCCGCACGCAGGCGTTCATCGACGGCGTCTTCGTCGACGCCGCCGACGGCGGCACCTTCGACACGGTGAATCCCGCCACCGGACAGGTTCTGGCCAGGGTGGCCCGGTGTCGCGCGGCCGATGTCGATCGCGCCGTGGTCTCCGCTCGACGGGCATTCGACGACGGGGCATGGTCGCAGGCGTCCCCCGCAGAGCGCAAGACGGTTCTGCTGGCCCTGGCCGACGCGATCCGCGCGGCGGGCGATGACCTCGCCGTACTCGACACCCTCGACGGCGGCAAGCTGATCTCCGACACCTCCACGATCGACGTGCCGGGCAGCGCCGCCATCCTGCAGTGGTACGCGGAGGCGATCGACAAGCTGTACGGCGAGGTCGCACCGGTGGCGGCTCCCGACCTGGCGATCGTGACCCGGGAGCCGGTGGGCGTCGTGGGCGCAGTCGTGCCGTGGAACTACCCGCTCGAGATGGCGATCTGGAAGCTGGCACCTGCGCTGGCTGCGGGGAACAGCGTCATCCTGAAGCCGGCCGAGGAATCGCCTCTGTCAGCCCTGCGCCTTGCGGAACTCGCCGTCGCGGCCGGGCTGCCCGCGGGCGTCCTCAACGTGGTGCCCGGGCACGGCACGGAAGCCGGGCAGGCCTTGGGGCTGCACCCCGATGTCGACGTGATCGCCTTCACCGGCTCGACGACGGTCGGGAAGCTCTTCCTCGAGTACGCCGGCCGCTCGAACATGAAGGCGGTCTGGCTGGAGTGCGGCGGCAAGAGCGCCAACATCGTCTTCCCCGATGCCGCCGACCTCGACCTGGTCGCGGATCGCGCCGTGGCGGGGATCTTCTCGTGCAGCGGACAGGTGTGCTCGGCCAACTCCCGACTGCTGGTGCACCGATCGATCGCCGACGCGCTCATCGAGCGCATCGCCGCCCGCGCACAGGCCCTCGCCGTGGGGGATCCGATGGATCCCGCGAGCGCGATGGGCCCGCTCGTCAGCGCCGGTCAGCTGTCGAGGGTGCTCGCCCACGTGGCCGCCGCGAAGGAGGACGCACGCCTGGTCACCGGCGGAGAGCAGCTGCACGCCGACTCCGGCGGGTTCTTCCTGGCGCCGACCGTGTTCGCCGACACGCCCGTGGACAGCGCGCTGTGGCGCGAGGAGATTTTCGGCCCTGTCCTGGCCGTCTCCGTGTTCGACGACGAGGACGAGGCCGTGCGACTGGCCAACGACAGCGAATATGGACTCGCGGCATCCGTGTTCACCGACGACATCCATCGCGCCCTCCGGGTATCCCGGGCGCTGCGCGTGGGCACCGTCTCGGTCAACACCGTGGACGCCCTGGATGTGACCACCCCGTTCGGGGGCGTCAAGCAATCCGGGTTCGGCCGCGATCTCTCCCTGCACGCCCTCGACAAGTTCACCTCCCTCAAGACGACCTGGTTCGCCGGCCGCTGACCCCCTGCCGCCCCTCACCCCTCGGAGCCCCCATGTCCCACCCGCTCGACCGACTCACCTCTTCCGAGATCCAGGCCAACCGCGACATCGTCCTCGGCGCCGGCTTCGACGACGCCACGACCGCGTTCATGCTCGTGAACCTCATCGAGCCGGACAAGGCCGCCGTGCTCGAGGGCAGCGCGCACGACCGTCGTGTCGGGAACGTCGTAATGGATCGCGTCACCGGAGCGGTGCACGAGGTGACGGTCGATCTCGTCGCGCGCGCAGTGGTCGGGCAGCGGGAGGTCGACGTGATCGCGGAGGGTCAGCCGCCGATCGTCGAGGACGAGTTCGAGCGCGTCGAGCACCTGCTGCGCGCGGAGCCTCAGTGGGTCGCGGCGATGGCCCGACGGGGCATCGAGGATGTCTCTCTGGTGCGCATCTCCGCCCTGTCGGCTGGTCGCTTCGGGCTGCCCGACGAGGACGGCCGGCGCATCGTGCGGTGCCTGTCGTTCCTGCAGCTCGACGAGGACGACAACGCCTGGGCCCACCCGATCGACGGGGTGGTGGCGTACGTCGATCTGATCACCGGCGAGATGATGCGGCTGATCGAAGATCGGCACTTCGACGTGCCGCAGGAGCGCCACAACTTCCATCTGCCGGCTGAATTGCCGGCGCCGCGGACGACGCAGAAACCGATCGTGATCACCCAGCCGGAGGGCCCCAGCTTCACTGTCGACGGGGACATCGTGGAGTGGGAGAAGTGGCGTTTCCGCATCGGATTCAACCAGGTGGAAGGGCTGACGCTGCACGAGCTGTCCTTCACCGACGGCGAGCGACTGCGGCCGATCCTCTATCGCGCGTCGATCGCGGAGATGGTCGTGCCCTACGGCGACCCGAGCCCCGTGCGGTTCTGGCAGAACTACTTCGATGCCGGGGAGTATTCGCTGGGCAAGTGCGCGAACTCGCTGGAGCTCGGCTGCGACTGCCTCGGCGAGATCCATTACTTCGACGCGACGATCGCCGCGACCGACGGCATGCCGCGCACGATCCGCAACGCCATCTGCATGCACGAGGAGGACGCCTCCATCCTCTGGAAGCACACCGACGAGTACTACCGTTCGGGCGATGTCCGCCGAAACCGGCGCTTGGTCATCTCGTCCTTCATCACCGTCGGGAACTACGACTACGGGTTCTACTGGCACCTCTACCTCGACGGCCGCATCGAGCTGGAATGCAAGGCGACCGGCGTGGTGTTCGCCTCGGCCTACCCCGGTACCCAGCCGGATGGCAGTGACTACCCGTGGGCGTCCCAGATCGCGCCGGGAATCGGAGCGCCGTATCACCAGCACCTCTTCTCCGCCCGACTCGACATGATGGTCGATGGCGTGAACAACGCCGTCGACGAGCTGGAGGCGCAGCGCGTGCCGGTGGGCGAGGCGAACCCCTACGGCAACGCCTTCACCCTCTCGACCACGCGGCTCCGCACCGAACGGGTGGGCGTGCGGGATGCCGACGGCAAGCGCGGCCGCGTGTGGCACGTGGTGAACCCGGAGGTCACCAACATCGTCGGCAAGCCGGTGGGCTACATTCTGCGGGCCGAGGGGCAGCCGAGCCTCCTCGCCGATCCCTCATCGTCCATCGCCCGGCGCGCGGCCTTCACGACGCACGATCTGTGGGTGACGCGGTACTCCCCCGACGAGCGCTTCCCGTCCGGCGAACTGGTGAACCAGAACGATGGCTTCGGCACGATCGATCGGTGGATCGAGCGGGATGCCGACATCGACGGTCAGGACCTCGTGCTGTGGCACACGTTCGGGCTGACGCACTTCCCGCGAACGGAAGACTGGCCGATCATGCCCGTGGACAGCGCCGGCTTCAGCCTGGTGCCGCACGGCTTCTTCGACCGAAACCCGACACTGGACGTTCCGGCCCCGATGCGCGCGCACGCGGACGTGACCGGAGACAGCGCCGGATGTTGCGCGACCGACGGGGTGCCCTCGCACGGCACAGCGGAACACCGCGCAGCCCAGACGCAAGAGGATGCACCGGCCTGCCGCTGCTGACGCGCCCTCCCTCCGACGACATCGGCTGATCCGCCACGCCGGCCGTCGGTCACCGATCGGGCGGCAGCTCCAGCGGCATCTCGCGGGTGGCATCCCACGGCTCGGTCCAGCCGAGCCGATCGAACAGCACGTCGAGCACCATCGCGGTGAATCCCCACACGAGGTGGGCCCCCGGCCCCTCTCCGACGGAGAAGGCCGGTCCGCGCATCTCGCGTGCGCCGTCGCGAAGCACGGTGACGCCGCGGTTGGCCGGATTCAGCAAGTCGGCCACGGGCGCACGGAAGACCGCCGCGGACTCGCCTTCGTCCACGACGCGCACGCGCGACGGATGCCGCCACCACCCGAGCACCGGAGTGACGAGGTGCCGCGAGAACGCCAGCGGGATTGTTTCGAGGGCCCCGAGCACCTCCACACCGGAGGGGTCGAGACCCGTCTCCTCCTGCGCCTCGCGCAGCGCCGCGGCGATGGGTCCGTCGTCGCCGGGATCCACCCGCCCGCCGGGGAACGCCACCTGTCCGGGGTGCGAGCGCAGGGTCGCCGCCCGCGCGAGAAGCAGCACGTCGAGGTCGCGCGAGACGGCTGTGTCGGCGGCGGGGCGCCCGCTGGGCGTGGCATCCAGCACGCCGAAGAGGATGAGCACCGCCGCGGGACGCGAGCCGGGTGCGACGGGCAGGTCGATCAGCGGTCCGAACGAGGGTGTCACGCCCGGCTCGCTGCGCCGGCGGCGTTCCACGGCGTCGGCCAGCGCGGCCAGCTGCGCCCGCGCGGTCCGAGGGGCATCCGAAGCTGGCATCCGTTCAGGCTACGCCGCCCCGGTCGTCGAGCGAGCGCGCACCCTCCGGTCGTTGAGCGAGCGCAGCGAGACGAAACGCCCCCGCCCCGTGGTCGTTGAGCGAGCGCAGCGAGACGAAACGCCCCGCCCACCGGCCGAACCGCGCTTCGTCTCGGTCGCTGCGCTCCCTCGCTCAACGACCACGTCTCACCGGTCGCTGCGCTCCCTCGCTCAACGACCGGCCCACACGGGGAGCCGAATGAAACGCCAGCGCAACCCCTCCGCGTCGATCCGCGTGGCCTCCTACGATCGAGACATGACCGACTCGCGCCTCGTCCTCGTCGCCAACGCCGGCGACGGCTCCCTCAGCACGTTCCGCCTCGCCGACGGTGAGCTGGAGCGACTGGCCGTCACCGACGGCGTGAAGGGGTGCTCGACCTTCGCCGTCGACACCGAACGCAACCTCGTCTACGCCGGAGTCAAGGGCGATGCCGAGGGTGACGCCGCCGGCATCCTGACTCTGTCCCTCGACCGGGAAAGCGGGCGGCTCACCCCGCAGTCGCGCCGTGATGTGCCGGGGAGCATGAACTACCTCGCCCTCACCCGAGGCGGCACCGGACTGCTGGGCGCTTCCTACAGCGGCGGCCTCGGCATCACCTGCGGGATCGCTGACGGTGTGGTGAGCGCGCCGATCTCGCGCATCGACTTCCCGAACCTGCACTCGGTGCTCCCCAGCACTGACGGGCGCTTCGCCTACTTCGTGTCGCTGGGCGCCGACCTCGTCGCGCAGTACGCCCTCGAGGACGAACTGTCCCTCACCCCGTTGGGCCCCGAGACGGTCGCCGCCCCCGCCGGCAGCGGCCCGCGCCATCTCGTGCTGAACGATGCCGAGGATGCCGTCTACGTCCTCACCGAGTTCTCCGGTGAGGTGCTGCACTACGCCAGGGACACCGAAACAGGGGTGCTGACGCTGCAGGACACCACGACGGCGTACGACACGACGAAGGGTCTCGGCCACAGCGAATTCGGCGCCGACCCCATGGCGAATCACTACATCTGGGGCGCCGACCTGCACTTCTCCGACGGCGGCCGGCGACTGTGGTGCTCGGAGCGCACTGAGAGCACCCTGGGCGCCGTGGCAGTCGCCGCCGACGGCACGGTCTCGGCTCCCGAGCGCTTCACTGTGACCGAGCCGCAGCCGCGCGGATTCGCCGTCAGCCCCGACGGCGCATACCTCGTCGCGGCAGGCGAGCGATCGACCACAGTGTCGCTCTACGCCGTCGAGGATGAGGGATTGCACCTGTTGGAACGCGCAGAAACCGGCGCAGGCGCGAACTGGGTGCGGTTCGCCTAGATCCCAGTGACCCACCGGAAAAACAGCGGTCTGACCACGCCTTTTCCTTCAGTCGCGCCCAGGTAACGGTCAGGTAACGCACCGGAAGCGTCCAGAAACCTCCCCAAGAGTGGGCCACCTGATCCGCCCGAACGGATTCGACGCGCCGGCATTCGGTGCGCCCTCGACTACGGAACCGGTCCTGACTCTTGCTTTCTGACACCACCACGAACCCCACCCGCCGCAGCACGCGTCACACCGAACGCCGTCTGCGCCGCCGCCCGCTGCTGGCCGTCGCGACGCTCGCGGTCGGGATCGTGGCGGCAGCGTGCTCCACCGCGAGCACCCCCGCCGCCTCGCTCGCGTGGGCTGCACAGCCGCCCGTCTTCGAGCTGGCGTCGTCCACGACGCCCCTGCACGCCGAGGCCGCCGCGCAGGTGAAGACGGCCGACGACCCCGCCTCGGAGGCCGACCAGGCGCTCGCCGCGGCGCAGGCCGCTGTCGCCGCGGCCACGGCCGTCGCCGCCGACATCGCCGCGTCGGGCCTCGACATCGGCGCGCCCGACACCACCGTCGACACCGCAGGGCTCTCGACGGCTGTGCAGCAGCTCGAGAGGGCACAGGCACTTCCCTTCGCGGACCTGGATGAGACGACCGACGAGGTCGCCGCCGAGACCGGCACGGTGAACGAGGCGACCGCCGGCCTGCGCGGCCGACTGGATGCCGCCGTCGCCGCCGAAGCCGAGCGCGTTGCTGCCGAGCAGGCCCGACTCGAGGCGGAGGCCGCTGCGGCCGCCGCTGCCGCGGAGGCAGAGGCGGCCGAGGCCGCTGCGCGCCCGAGCAGCTCCGGCGGCTCGTCCGCTCCCGCGAGCCCGAGCCCCGTCTATGCCTCCGGCGGCGCCGTGGGCGGCACAAGCCCGGCCGATGCCCAGGCCACCGCGCACTCGATGCTCGCCGGGTACGGCTGGGGCGACGACCAGTTCGGATGCCTCGTGTCGCTGTGGAACAAGGAATCGGGCTGGAACTACCAGGCGTACAACGCCGGCAGCGGTGCCTTCGGCATTCCGCAGGCGCTCCCCGGCAGCAAGATGGCCAGCGCCGGCGCCGACTGGCAGACCAACCCCGCGACGCAGATCGCGTGGGGCCTGGGATACATCTCCGGGCGCTACGGATCTCCGTGCGGCGCTTGGGGCCACTCGCAGTCCGTCGGCTGGTACTGAGCTTCGACGAAAGGCGCCGGTGCGCGGGTTCAGCCCGCCACCGGCGCCTTCGTCTTGCGTCACCTGCCCGCTCGACGGGGAGCCCAGCGGAAGATCCGGCGGGGCGGCTCCGTGGTGATGCTCCCTGACACCGCTCACCCGCACGTAGGCTGGCGCCGCCGGTCCGCGTCGAGCCCATCGAAGAAGCCATGAATCCCGAGCCCATCACGTCCGGGTCGGTGAAGAGGGTCCCGCAGCGCACCCGTCCGCTCTGGCTCTTTCCGCTCACCGGGGCGACGGCCGCGCTGGTCGGGCTCCTCCCCTGGCTCCTCACCGGAGCGCGGATGCCGACGCAGAACCTGTGGGCGTTCACGCCCGGCGTCCCGCCGATCATCCTGTTGCCGTTCAGTCAATACGCCGTGGGGCTGATCCTCTCCGTGATCGTCGTGGGTGCTGCCCTCGCCGGCATCGGCGGCCGCGCGCTCGGCGCCCGCTCGAGACGGCGGGCAACCGGCTTTCTGCTTGCGGGTGTGGGCCTCGTCCAGCTGGGTGCCGTCGCGCAGACCGCCGCCACGGTGGCCGCAACGCTGCAGGAGCGCACAGAATCGGCGATCTATGTGACGGGGCTGACCCTCGGCAGCGTGCTCACGATCGCCATCGGCCTGGCAGCGACCACACTCATCGCGACCGCGCCGCAGGCCGGCGCGCTGATCGGTCTCGCGGTGGGCTCGGCCGCCGCGGGCGGGTGGCTGTCTGCGATCATCGTGCCCTTCGGCTCCTTTCCCCCGGAGTTCCCCGCTGCCCTGTGGCTTGTGCAGTGGGTGCCCGCCGTGCTGGTGGGCGCGGCGATCACGTGGACGGGAGTGTCGACGGCGGGAAGGGTCATCGCGGCCATCGCCGCCATCGTCATCGTGTGGGTGACCCCGGCCGTCGTCACCGGCCTGACCAATGCAGTCGGCTCACGCGTGCTGGCGGAAAGCCCCGCCGACATGCTCGACTACGGGCTCGGGGTCTTCCGCATGGCGCTGTTCGAGCCGGCACTGGCGATGCGACCGATCCTGACGGCGATCGTCGTGGCGGCGATCGGACTGGGGCTCCGTGCGCTCCTGCGCCGCCCCCGTGAGATTCGCGCCTGACTCCCCCCGAGCGGCCGCACCGCTGGCTGGGCGCCCCGCTCGTCGTTGCACGTTATCCACAGGCACTGCTGTTACTCGAACAAATGTCCTAGGGTTGCGCGACAATGGATGCATGCCGAGAACCAGGTACCTCCCCGCCGACGAAGCCGCTGCGCGTGCTGTCGACCGGCTCGGCGAGGTGCTTCCCGACCTCGTCGGGGTGCGGCAGCAGATGGCACGCCTGCAGGCGCACGAGGCCCGGCTGCTCGCCGCGAGCGGTGCCATCGTCGACGACTGGGTGATGGATGCCGGCTTGCAGCACCGCTCCGAAGCCGAGATGCCGCACCGCATCGCGGCATCCGAGATCGCCGCCGCCTGGCGGGTCAGCGACCGCACCGTGCAGCGCCAGATGGCTGATGCCGCCACCCTCGTCAACGACTACCCGGCCACCCTCGCGTCGCTCGAGGCGGGCCGCATCTCCAGCGCCCACGTGCGGGTCATCGTCGGCAACGGCGCGATCATCGCGCGTCCTGAACTGCGTGCCAAGTACGAAGCCGCCATCCTGCCCTACGCCGAATCCGAAGCGGCCACGCGGGTGGCGCCGATCGCGCGGCTGCGCGCCCAGTGGTTCGCCGAGACCACCTTCGACGAGCGCCACCGGCAGGCACGGCTGCGGCGCAGCGTCTCCCTCACCGACCTCGACGACGGCATGGCCGAACTCGTCGCCATCCTCCCCGCCGCACTCGCCCACGGCGCGTACGACCGTATCTCGCAGATCGCCCGCATCGCCCAGACCGCACGCAGCGCCTCGGACGATGACGACGCGCTCCTCCCGGTCGACGACGTCCCGTCGGATGCCACCCCCGACACCCGCACCCTGAATGAGCTGCGGGCCGACGCCTTGAGCGATCTGCTGCTCACCGGCATGCCCTCCTCGGTATCGATCCCGGGCGGACGTGAGGCGATCCGCGCGAACATCCAGGTCACGGTGCCGGTACTCACGCTCATCGGCGATCATGTCGCCGACCCATTCGAGCCGACCACCCTCGTCGGGCACGGGCCGATCGACGCTGTGACAGCGCGCACCCTGGCGGCCGGGGCACCCGGATGGGACCGCATCCTCACCCACCCGGTCTCGGGCGCCGTTCTCGCCGTCGACCGCTACCGTCCCTCCGAAGAGATGCGCCGGCATCTGCGCACGCGCGATCAGCACTGCCGGTTCCCCGCCTGCCGGATACCGGCGCGTCTGTGCGACATCGATCACACCATCGATCACGCGCACGGCGGACCGACCGCGATCGCGAATCTCGCCCACTTCTGCAGACGACATCACAGCGGCAAGCACCACTCTCCCTGGCGCGTCCAGCAAGACGCCGGTGGCGTGCTGAGGTGGACCTCCCCGACCGGTCGGGTGTACATCGACCGCCCGGTCAGCGAGGTCGCCTTCGCCACCGAACCCGAGTTCGATCCGGCGCCTTTCTGAGGCGAACCGCCCGACCGAACCGCCCGACCGAACCGCCCGACCGAACCGCCCGACCGAACCGCCCGACCGCCTGTCAATCCCACTGCGCAGTGTCCGCACCCCGGAGTAGACCATCGCCATGAGCAGAACACGCACCTGGCTGGACGGCTACATCACCGCCTGGCAGACCGAGAACCCCGACGACGTCCGCGCCATCTTCGCCGACGATGCCGAATACTGGTTCCGGCCCGACGACCCCGATCCCGCGCGGGGGATCGACGCGATCCTCGCTGCATGGCCGGAATCCGAGGGCGCCGACCCGCAGCACGATCTCGACGTACTGATCGAGAACGATGATCTCGGCATCATCCGCGGCACGATCGACTACCCGGGCGACACCAACTGGGTGAACCTCTGGGAGGTGCACTTCGCTCCCGATGGTCGCGCGAAGAAGTTCGTCGAGTGGTGCCGGGAGCGTGCCGAGCCGGGTACCACCTGAGCCGGCCGCTCCACCGTTCCCCGCGGCTCCGCCGTTCCACCGCCCCGCGGCGCCTCAGGCGGGACCGCGCGGGCCCACCATCCCTGCGAACAGGGCGTGCAGCAGGGGCGGCACCGAGGCGACCATGAGCACAGTGCCGAACGCCTCCTCGGCGGGACGCAGCAGCACCCCTCCCACCAGCAGACCGCCGAAGAGGATGGCCGACACGACCCGCCGCGCCGCCCGCTCGAGCCGCGCCAGCCGCCGGTCGAGCCGCGGCGTCTCGACGGCGATCGCGCCCTCGTCGATCCGCTCGATGACGTCGTTGATCCGCCGCGGCAGCCCTGCCGCGATCGACGCCGTCGACGCCGCCTGCGTGACAGCGTCCTGCAGCACATTGCCCCGCTCGTCGCGCAGCAGCTGGCCGGCGTACGGCTCGACCGCGTCCCACAGGTTGAAGTCCGCCTGCAGCGAGCTGCATACGCCGGACACCAGCGACATCGACCGGATGATCAGCAAGAAGTTCTCGGGCAACTGGAACGGCATCGCCCGCACCACGTCACCGAACTCCACCGCGAAGTCCCGGAACTCCTGGGGATCGACCTGCTGCAGCTCAGCGAAGCCCATCCCGCCGAAGCGCGCGAACAGCTGCGTCATCGCCCGCTCCAGCTCACGGGTGTCGGCCGAGGGCAGCAGCACCCCCACATCCCGGATGCCGTCGACGAGGCCTTTCCCATCGCGTGCGGCAACAGCGATCACGAGCCTGCGCAACCCTCGGCGCAGCGTCGGGGTGACCTCGCCCATCATCCCGAAGTCGATGAACGTCAGCACCCAGGGGGGCGATCCCCCGGCATCCGCACCGCGCCCGCCGTCGGGCGTCGCGAGCGGGGTGACGAAGATGTTCCCGGGGTGCGGGTCGGCATGGAAGAACCCGTCGCCGAACAGCTGCCCGAACATGACGGATGCGAACGTGTGCGCGACCTCGGCCGGGTCGATGCCCGCCGCCCGCAGCGCGTCGACGTCGGTGACCTTGATCGCCGTGACATCCGACAGGGTCAGCACCCGCCGCGTGGTGCGCTCCCACACCACCTCGGGCACGCTCACCCGCCGGTCGTCGGCGGCGTTCTCGGCGAACCGCTCCGCGTTGCCCGCTTCGAGCAGGTAGTCGATCTCGGCCCTGCTCGTCGCGGCGAACTCCTCCACGAGGGCCGGCATGTCCACCCGACGGGCGACCACCTGCACGCGGCTGAGCCACCGCCCCACTCGGCGCAGCGCAGCAAGGTCGACGTCGACGATCTCCTGGATGCCGGGACGCTGCACCTTCACGATCACATCGGCGAACCCGGTGAGTTCCTCGTCGAGCGCCGCGAGGCGGGCTCGGTGGGCCTGGCCGAGGGATGCCGCAGCCACCGGCACCTCGTCGAACGCGGCGTAGGCGACGTCGAGCGCGATGCCCAGCTCGGCCTCGGCAGCCGCGCGGATCGCGGGGAACGGCACAGGCGGCACCTCGTCCTGCAGCCCTTCGAGTTCCTTCGTGATCTCGGGCGGCAGCACGTCGAGCCGCGACGACATGAACTGCCCGACCTTGATCATGAGCCCGCCGAGATCGACGGCCAGCACGTGGAAGCGCTGCGCGATGCGCGTCATCCGCGCCGCACGGCCCCGGGCGACGAAGCGCCCGAGGCCGAAGCGCGGAAGGAACAACTCGTACCACCACGACTGCACGAGGTAACGCGCAGCGAAGCGCAGGATGCGGCGGGAACGAGCGCGCGTGTCCCCCACGCCGGGAACGGACATCTGCCGCCCCCGGCGCTCCTCCGTCACGCTGCTCAGTCCTGGGCGAGAAGCGCGTAGAGCCGGCGGCGCGCGTCGTTGAGGATCTCGACCGCCTCGTGCACCTGCTCGGGCGAGCCCGACCGGCCCACCTGCGCGGCGGCCTGAGCGAGCTCCATGCCCGCCTTGGGCAGCGCGGTCATGCGCGCGTTCTCCTTCGAGGCGCCCTCCCACGGCGCCGACTTGCCCGCGACGGCGTCCGCCTCGATGCGGCCTGCCTCGGTGAGCGCGTAGGTCTTGCGACCGTTGGCCTCTTCCGCGGTGATCAGGCCTTCATCGGCCAGCAGCTGCAGCGTCGGGTAGACGCTGCCGGCGCTGGGCTTCCACGATCCGCCGCTGCGATCCTCGATCTCCTGGATGATCTGGTAGCCGTGCATCGGCCGCTCGGCCAGCAGGCTGAGCACCGCCACGCGCACGTCGCCGCGCCCCATCCGGCTCGTGCCGCTCGGGCGCGGTTCGAAGGCGCGACGCAGCTGGTCCACGGCATCCCACATGCCCTGTCCGATATCGCCGATGCCGAACCCGTGCGAGCCACCGCCCCCGCTGCCGCCGAAGCCGCCGCCCGCGCCGAAACCGCCGCCGCGCCCCCCGGAACCGGAGCCGAAACCGCTGTCGAATGAACCGTTCATTGTGGTCCCCCTCGTCTGATCGGCGTGTCTCACCGATACTCGACGATATATCGCTGACGTCGAGGTCAACAGGGGTGCGACGGCGCTCCCACGGCATTCCCAGGCGACAATGCCTCATGACGCCTTCACAGAAGCCGCACTGGACGCCCCTGTCGCTCGTATACCTGGCCCTCGCCCTCATCGGGCTCGTCGTCACCTTCGCGCTCAACGCGTCGACCGTCGTGATGGGGCGCGACTTCCTCGGCGACATCTTCGACGGTGGTCCGGCCGTCGGCTCCCTCGGCGTCGACCTGCTCGTCGTCGCGATCGCCGGGTGCGTGCTGATCGTGACCGAAGCCCGTCGGCTGGGCATGCGGCGGGCGTGGCTGTACATCGTGCTGTCGGCGGTGACGGCGTTCGCGTTCACCTTCCCGCTGTTCCTGGCGATGCGGGAGCGCCGGCTGCACGCGGCGGATGCCCACGGGCACCGGCGCCGCCGGTGCACCGCGCTGACCGAGACGGCGCTCAGGCACAAGGGCATTGCCCCGCCCGATGCCCGGGAGTAGACCGGAAGGATGGACAGCGAGCGATATCAGTGGCGCGGGGAGGACGATCCCTCCCGTGTCGACACCGCGTATGTGCGGTTCCGCAATAGCGGACTGCGGGCCCACGGATCCTCAGTGACGCAGCAGTACACCCTGTCGTGGACGCTCGATGTCGGCGACGGGTGGGTCACCAACCACCTGCGCGTGCGTTCCCTCGGCAAGGGCTGGTCCCGCTCGCTCGACCTGCGCCGCGGCGGCGATGCCGCCTGGCGGGCGACCGTCACGCAGACCGGCGCGATCCAGCGCTGGGCCGACCCCGGTCTCGATGACGACACCGACCTCAGCGACGCCCTCGACTGCGATCTGGGCCTGTGCCCCGTGACGAACGTCATGCCGATCCGCCGGCTCGACCTGCACCGCCGCGACCGGGATGAGGAGCAGCTGACGGCGGCCTGGGTCGACGTGCCGTCACTGCAGGTGCGCCGCGAACGCCAGCACTACGGCTCCCACGATCGCACCGGCAAGCGCACCGTCACCTATGCCAACGAGGACCGCAGCTTCTCGGCCGACCTGTCCGTCGACCACGACGGCATGGTCGTGGACTACCCGGGTCTGGCCTGGCGGTTCTACGCCGACGCCTGACCTGCGCATTCCGAACACGGCGCTCGCCCGACATACGCTGGCCGGATGACCGCACATCAGTGGGAGCAGCAGGTCGCCGCCCTCTGGGCCGACGACACCATCGACGACCGGGAGCGTATCGACCTCATGCGCTCACTGGCGGCCGCGGCGCCGCATCCGGCGCTCGGCGCCTTCGAGCTCGGCGGCGCCATGGATTCCGCCGGTGACGAAGCGGATGCCGACACGCAGTACTCCGCGGCCACGGCGGCGGGCCTCTGCGACATAGACCCGGCGCGCGCTGCCCGCCTCGCGGTGCAGCACGCCTCGACGCTGCGCAACCTCGGCCGGGTCGACGAGGCCATCGCCCTGCTGCGCGCCGCGCCGTCGCATCCGTCGGTGGGGGCCGCGCCGGCGGTGTTCCTCGCCCTGGCCCTGCACAGCGCGGGGCGGCACGATGAGGCGCTGCGCGTGGCGATCGAAGCGGTCGAACCGACGCTCCCGATCTACAACCGCTCGGTGCGCGGCTACGCCGCGGCGCTCACCGACTGACGGTCGCCCCGCGCGCCGTCGCGAAACGACTCAGCCGCGGAAGAAGACCTCGGCGACGCGCTGCAGGTCCCACAGATCGCTGACGCCGGCGAGCTCGCGTGCGGAGTGCATCGACAGGATCGGGATGCCGACGTCCACCGTGCGCATGCCGAGCCGCGTCGCCGTGATGGGGCCGATCGTCGACCCGCACGGCACCGCATTGTTGGAGACGAACTCCTGCGACGCGACCCCGGCATCGGCGCACCAGCCGTTCCAGGCCGCCGCGCCCACGGCATCCGTCGCGTACCGCTGGTTCGCGTTGATCTTGAGGATGGGGCCCTGTCCCAACGTGGGACGCACCACCGGGTCGTGCTTCTGCGGGTAGTTCGGGTGCACGGCGTGGCCGACGTCGCTCGAGACGCACCAGCTGGCGGCCATCGCACGCAGCTGCGCGTCACGATCGGCGCCGAGCCCGAGCCATACCCGCTCCAGCACGTCGGAGAGGAAGGGTCCTGCCGCACCCGAACGCGTGCCCGACCCGACCTCCTCGTGGTCGAACACCGCGAGCATCGCGATGTGGTCGGCGTCGAACCCGTCGGCCGCGCGCTCCAGCGCGACGACCCCGGCGTGCACGGATGCGAGGTCGTCGAGCCGCCCGGAGGCGAAGAACACGTCGTCGCGCCCGAAGACCTCGCCCCGGGCGGCGTCGGCGGTGACGATGTCGTAGCCGCGGATGCGAGCGGCATCCACCCCTGCCGCGCGCGCGAGCTCACCCAGCAGGTCCGCCGAGTCCGCCTCGCCGAGGCCCCACACCGGCTGGGTCTGGGTCTGCTTGTCCAGCGCCAGGTGGTCGTTCGCCTCACGGTCGAGGTGGATCGCCAGCTGCGGCAGCCGCAGCAGGGGGCCGGTCGCCGTCAGCACCGACGACCCGTCGTCGAGCACGAGCCGTCCCGCCAGGCGCAGCTCGCGGTCGAGCCACGAGTTCAGCAGCGGGCCGCCGTAGACCTCCACGCCCGCCTGCAGCCAGCCCAGCGACCCCGTGGTCGGCTGCGGCTTGAGCTTGAACGCCGGCGAATCGCTGTGCGCCCCGAACACCCGCACGGGGGTCGCGCCGGTCGCTCCGGCCGGGACGACCCACGCGATCACCGCGCCGTCACGCACGACCAGAAAGCGCCCGCCCGCGACCGCCGGCCAGGCCGCGGTTTCATCGAGCCGGGTGAAACCGGCATCGACGAGCCGTTCCGCCACTTCTGTCGCGGCGTGGAAGCTCGACGGGGACGCCGCGACGAAAGCGGCGAGATCGTCGGCGTGGGCGAGTGCGTCAGCGGCTGCAGGCACGGCGGGACTCCTCAGATGGCGGGCGGTGATTCGATGTTAGTTCGCGGGGGTGACGGCCGACATCGCCGTCCGAGCATCCCTGCCGGTGGAGCCGTCAGCGAATGACGAGCGCGACCGAATCGCTCTGACCGCGACGCAGCTTCTGGCCGGCGCGGATCATCTTGTACTTGATGCCGTACTTGGCGTTCAGAGCCTTGTCCAGGCGCGCCATCGTCGCATCGTCGTCGTGCACGGTGGCGGTGGCCTCGACCGCGACTGCCCCGTCGACGACGTTGCCGCGCACGTCGCACGGGGTCAGCGTCACCCGTTCGGTGTGACGCAGCCGCTTGACCTTGCCCGAAGCGCCGCCCGTCGTCACGAGCAGCTCGTCGCCGTCGGGTGCCGCCCACACCGGCGTCGAGACGGCGACACCGGTCTTGCGGAAGGTGGTGAGCAGCACGTACTCGGAATCGGCGATCTCGCTCAGCGCAGGGGACATGGGTCCATTGTCCCCCGACGCCGGACGGAGGCGGGGCCGCCCTCCGGCCCGCACCTCCGCCCGTCCCCCAGCCCGTCCCCACGAGACCCGCGCTGCGATCAGATCGGATGCGCCCCCCGAAGCATTCCGTTCGGGTCGATCGCCCGCTTGAGTTCCCGCAGTCGGACGAGTCCATCACCGAAGGCCGGTGCCCGGTCACTGTCCGGCTCATCGACGAAGGTGAGCGCCACCCCCGTCGACCGCCACGGCGCGAGCTGCGCCAGGCCGGCGCGCACCGCCGCCTCCGCACCCGGCACCGCGTCGGCAACCGGGGCCACAGCGACGGCGTGGGCGACGTACTCCCCCGTCACCGCCGAGACCGCCCCGCCGCCCTCCACCGGCCGCGCCGCAGCTCCCCCCAGATGGCGCAGCTCGGTGATGAACATCCCCGGCATCCCGCTCGCTGCCACGAACGCGTCGGCGGCCTCCGGCGGGAGCGCCGCCAGCATCGACGCGGCCGACACCGACGGTGTCGGATCGGGCGGGTCCATGTGCACCCCGACGAGCGCCGGCGCGGGGATGCGGGCGAACGTGTCGACTTCCGGCGACAGCGCACGCAGCGGCTCGAGCAGCGCGGATGCCACGGCATCCGTCTCGAGGATCGCCCCGTCGACCACGACCACCGAGCGGCCGCTCAGGAAAGGCGGCAGTCCCGGCAGCGGCGGCAGGTGCAGCACCCGCAGCGCCGTCGTCGCCGACTCCGGCGCCGTGGCCGTCCACCGCGCCCACGCATGGGTGACCTCGGCGGCGTGGACGGCATCCCACAGCAGCATCCCGGCGAACACGTCGGCATAGGGCAGCAGCTCCAGACGCACCGAGACGACGACGCCGATCGCCCCGGCACCGCCGCGCAACGCCCAGAACAACTCGGGGTTCTCGTCGGCCGCGGCCCGCACGAGCGCCCCGTCCGCGGTGACCACCTGGGCCTCCGTCACACTCCCGACGGCCAGGCCGTGGGCGCGGGCGTAGAAGGACACCCCGCCGCTGAGCGCGTAGCCGACCACCGAGACGTCGCCCGCGCTGCCGTGAAGCGCCGTCAGCCCGTGCGGGGCGACGGCGGCCAGCACGTCGTTCCAGGTCGAGCCGCCGAGTACGCGTGCCGACCGGGCCTCGGGGTCGACGCTCACGCCGCGCAGCCGGGAGAGGTCGACGATGACGGTGTCCGACAGGTCCGCCCCCCGCAGAGCGGCGGCGGCGTGCCCGGTGGACTGCGGCATCAGGCGCAACCCTGCCGACCCGGCGGCGCGCACGACGGCCACGACGTCCTCGGCGCTCTCCGGACGCGCGACGGCGAGTGGATGCCGGTCGACGGAACGGTTCCACGAGAGCCGAGCAGTGTCGTACTCGACATCGTCGGCGAGCACGACACGCTCGGCCAGCGCGCTGCGCAGGGCAGCGGGTCCGTCGAGGAGCGGGGCGGGAAGAGTCATCTCGGGTGCATCCGGATCGATCAGGAGGGCGACGACGCGCCCGGTGCGAACCAGGCCACCCTCGCAGAGCCCACCCGCGCTGTCACTCCCAGAAGGGTGGGGGTCTGGCGCCGGCCCTGCGCCAGCGGGACACTGTCGTGCATGGCCCATGCGCCTGCATACCGTCGTGCCCGCGACGAGATCGATCTGATGTCCCGCGCGGGGTTCGCCCTGCCTGCTTTCGCAGAGCATGCCATCGACGCGCTCGGCAGGGTGCTGGGGTTCGCGGCATCGTGCCTGTCGACCATCGACCCCACCACCGCGATGGTCGCCGGCGCGCTGAAGACGGGAGCACTGGCCGGTCGCGACGACGGCGACAGGGACTGGGCGCAGATCGAGTACGGCCGCGACGACCCCACCGCGTACCGGGCACTGCTGGCCAGGCGGGAGGTGGTGGCGACCGCGCATACGGCCACCTCCGGGGTGATCGAGCGCTCCCCGCGGATGAGCGAGCTGATGGTCCCCCTCTTCGGGTTCCACGACGAGGCACGCGTGCTGCTGGCCGACCGCACCGGACCCTGGGGTGGGCTGGCGCTGTTCCGCGGCGCCGATGACCGCCCCTTCTCGCCCGCCGAGGCGGGCTTTCTCGGCACTCTCGCCCCGGCGCTCGCCCGCGGCATCCGCACGGGACTTCTCGCCGGTGCCGTACGGCACGACGAGGCCGCAGCGGTCGGCCCTGCCGTCATCGTCGTCGACACGCGCGACCACATCGTGCAATGCAGCGATGCTGCAGCGGAGGCGCTGCAGCGGGTCGCCGCCGACAGCGCATCGGGCGACCCGCTCGTATCGGTGCAGGCGCTGGTGACGGCGGTGCGCCGGGTGGCCCGGGGCGACGCTGAACGGATGCCGCGCCTTCGGATCCGCCGCGGCGATGGGGTGTGGCTGCTGCTGCAGGCGGCGCCGCTGATGGGAGAAGGCCGAAGCGGCGACGTGGTCGTCACGATCGAGCACGCCCACCCGCAAGACGTCATCGACCTGGTCGGCGCCGCCTACGGGCTGACGGCGCGCGAGAACGAGGTGCTTCGGCTGGTGCTGCGGGGCGGGGACACCCGCGCGATCGCGGGGACGATGGGGGTGTCGCCCTACACGGTGCAGGACCACTTGAAGTCGATCTTCGCGAAGGTGGGCGTGGCGAGCCGCCGCGAGCTCGTCTCCCGGGTGTCGTTCGACCAGGACCTGCCGCGAGCCGCGGCGGCACCGCCCGCCTCCGGCATCCGCCCCGCCTCCGGTCCGTGACCGATTCACGGGCCGCTCCCAGGTTCGCGGGACCAAAACGGCACCGGCATCCGTTGCGGTCTATGACGCCGCAGCCGGCGGCGTCACCCATCCGGGCCCTCGGGCCTGAAAGACTGCAGACCGACACTCACGAGGAGCACGCATCATGACCAGCGGACCCACCGACACCGGAGCCATCACCCGTACCCCCGGCACCGAAACCGCCGTGCTCGCCGGCGGGTGCTTCTGGGGCGTCGAAGACCTGATCCGCCGCCAGCCGGGCGTGGTCTCCACCCGCGTCGGATACACCGGCGGCCAGAACGACCACCCCACCTATCGCAACCACCCCGGCCACGCCGAGGCGGTGGAGATCATCTTCGACCCCACCCAGACGACGTATCGCGACATCCTGGCCTTCTTCTTCCAGATCCACGACCCGTCGACCCTCAACCGTCAGGGCAACGACGTCGGCACGAGCTACCGCTCGGCGATCTTCCCGGTCACCCCCGAGCAGGAGCGGGTGGCACGCGAGACCATCGCCGATGTGGACGCCTCCGGCATCTGGCCGAACAAGGTCGTCACCACCATCGAGCCCGCCGGACCCTTCTGGGAGGCCGAGCCCGAGCACCAGGATTACCTGCTGCGCATCCCGAACGGCTACACCTGCCACTTCGTGCGCCCCGGTTGGGTGCTGCCCAAGCGCGAGGATGCCATCGGCTGAGCAGCCCGCGTGCTGCGGCCCGCCGCGCCGACTACCGGCGGCGGCGGGGTCGCAGAACCCGGCCGAAGTACGACGCCAGCACCAGCGCCGTTCCGGCTGCGGCGAGCGCGGCGACGACACGCTCGCCGGCCGTGCCCTCGGTGCGGTCCAGCAGCAGTCGCCCGGCGACGAGATTCGCACCGCTCCAGGCGACGTTCACCGCCGGTGAGGACAGGCCCACCCCCGGCGGATCGGAGAACGGCGACGGAAAGGGCGTGCCCTGCACGGCGGCGACACCGTGCGGGACGGCGTTGACGAGCAGGGCGGCTCCGGCGGCGGAGCGTACGAGGTTCATCGCTGACATGCGCGTCAGCCTAAAGCGACAGGTCGCCGAGGCATCAGGGCTGGCGAGCCCGACGTGAGGTGACGAGGATGACACGATGACCATCCCGACCCGCGATACCGCCGGCGGCCCCTACGCCGTGACGCTCGTGGTCAATATGCCGGTCACCAAGCTCGACGCGCTGGACGTCATCGCCTATGTGGCGGATGCCGACGTGGAGCACGCCGGTACCGCGTTCCCGCGCGTCGGCCTTGCCCCCGACGTCTGGGCGGAGGTGCAGATCCCGAAGTTCGCCGACCCGCCGCCGCTGGCGATCGACGTGTGCTCGGTGGGGTGGACGCTGCGGCTCGCGTAAGGTCCCGGAACCCCGCATGCCTGTGGGTTTGGGTCGCGTAAAGGTCCCCAAGCCCCGGATGCCGGTGGTTTGGGGCGCGTAAAGGTCGCCGAAGCCCCGATGCCTGTGGTTTGGGGCGCGAAAAAGTCCCGAACCTGCGATTCACCCGGTGTGGGTCGCGTAACGGTCCCCGAACCCCGGATGCCTGTCGTTTGGGGCGCGTAAAGGTCGCCGAAGCCCCGATTCACCCGGTTTGGGTCGCGTGAAGGTCGCCGAACGCCGACTCCCGTGGCTCGGGGCGCGTAAACGTCGCGCGTCCCCGCGCGCCGCCCGCACCCCGAACCCGGATGCCGGTGGTTTGGGTCGCGAAAAGGTCCCCGAACCCCGGATGCCGGTGGTTCGGGGCGCGAAAAAGTCCCCGAACCCCGGATTCGCCCGGTTCGGGGCGCGTAAAGGTCCCCGAACGCCCGGACCACCGGCACCGGGGGGCGGGGCGCGGAAAGGTCCCCGAACCCCCGCGGATCGAGCCCCCGGCGGCGGGTCAGAGCCCGACCATCTCCGCGCTGCGCTCCCACAGCATGCGGGCCAGTGCCGGGTCGGCGGCGAGCGGGTTCGTGCGCGCCGGCTTGTTGCCGGAGTAATAGCCCCCCGGCCGCCAGTCGATGCCGGGCGTCCCCGCGGCGAGGAACGTCAGCCGCGACCCACCCTGCTCCGGTGTGGTGAGCAGCCGCTTCGTCACCGGGTTCGTGTACATGAACCGCCACGGCCCCTCGGATGCTCCGGCGAAGCTCGTCGCCACGGCTCCGGGGTGGAAGGCCACGGCGCGCAGGCCGTCCCGCGAGAACCGGCGGTGCAACTCCTTCGTGAACAGCACGTTCGCGAGCTTGGCGTTGCCGTAGGCAGCCCCCGCGGTGTAGCGGCGCTTCCCCTGCAGATCATCGATGTCGAAGCGCGCGAAGCGCTGCGCCGCGACGCTGGAGGTCTGGATGACGGACGCCCCGCTGTCGACGAGACGGTCCCGCAGCAGATTCGTCAGCAGGAATCCGCCCAGGTGGTTCACCTGGAACGTCAGCTCGAAGCCGTCCTCGGTGACGACCCGCTCACCGAAGATGCCGCCGGCGTTGTTGGCGAGCACGTCGATGCGCGGGTAGGAGTCGCGCAGCGCGGCGGCGAGATCGCGCACCTGACCGAGCTGGGCGTAGTCGGCGAGGTGCCACGGCGCCCCGATCTCCTCGGCGACCCTGCGCGTCTTCTCCGGGTTGCGCCCGACCACCACGACGTGCTCACCTGCGGCCTGCAGCTGACGCGCCGCGGCGGCGCCGATTCCATCGCTGGCCCCGGTGATGACGATGGTCCGCGGCGCGCCCGCCTCTGCGGCATCCGCCATGTCAGAGATCGAACGTCTCGTTATCGCCCTCGAGGCGCTCGCCGGTGACCTTGTGCTTGACGAAGGCCAGCACACTGGCCACGCGGCCGCCCGGGCTGTCCCAGTACTCGCCGCTCTCGGCGTTGATCTTCAGCAGCACGATGTCGGGGTCCTCGGGTCCCTCCGGGAACCAGGCCTCGAGCCCGGAGTTCCACTCCTCCTTCAGCTTGGCCGTGTCGTCGACGATCTGCGCCGAACCCGCCAGCGAGAGCCACGCGTCGTTGGAGCTGAACGACACCCCCACGTGCGGGTCGTGCTGCACGTGCTGAGCGGCCGTCGCGTTGCGGGAGACGACGAACCACAGGTCGCCGTCGGTCTCGTGCTCCTGCACGGTGAGGGGGTGGGCGGTGAGGGTTCCGTCCGCGGCACGGGTGGTCACCATCGCGAAGCGGAACTTCTTCAGCAGCTCGTTGAGCTTCTGCAGCTCGGTCGTGTCGGCCATCAGGGTCCTTTCGTCGAACCGTCGGAAGGCCATCCCACCCCGTCCCACGGCGGCAGGGAACCGGTTGACAATCCCCCCACCGTGTCGCAGAGTGCGGCGTCAGAGTTCGGCGCTCTCCTCGTCGGGAACGGGGGTCTGCTGGTACAGCGCGAGCCGCCAGCGTCCGCCCCGCCACCTGTAGACGCTGGACATGAGGGCGTCGAACGGCGGCCCGCCCGACGCGCGGAACGCGCGGGCCCGGTACACGAACGCGACCACGTCGCTGCCGACGTCGACCATCCGCTCGTGCGTGATCTCGTAGGCCGACCATGCCGGCGCGTCGGCGAGCGAGGCGACGACGCCGTCGCGATCGAGCACGGATCCGTCGGCGAGCACCATAAGGCCGTCGTCGGTCATCAGAGATCCGTAGAAATCCCCGCCGGTGCCGTCGCACAGCGACTGCCAACCGGCGGTCTCCACACGGAGCAGGTCTGCCACGTCGAAGTCCATCCGCAAAGTATGCTCACTCGCGCCGCACGCATCAACGGTTTTGGGCCTTTCCCGCGTGCTCGCCCTCTCCTAGCCTGACCCCATGCCCGACCGGCCGCCGCCCCCGCCCGACACCCGGGTCCCGCGCACGCCGCATCCCCGTCTGCTGTACGTCGAAGACGAGACCGAGACCGCGGCGATGGTGATCGAGGTGCTCTCGGACGAGTACGACATCGACCACGCCACCACCGGCGAGGAGGGGCTGAGGCTGGCGCTGGGCAACCGGTACGAGGTGATGGTCATCGACCGGCGTCTCCCCGGCCGGTCGGGCGTGCAGATGCTGGAGGCGATCCGCACCGCGCGCATCGCCACGCCCGTGCTCATGCTCACCGCGCTGGGGACGGTCGACGACCGGGTGAGCGGGCTGGATGCCGGCGCCGACGACTACCTGGTGAAGCCCTTCGACTTCGCGGAGCTGCGCGCCCGGCTGCGGGCGCTGCGGCGCGGTCGCGGCCCGGGCGACCGCCGGGAGCTCGGGGACTGGGTGTTCACCCCGGCCTCGCAGGCGCTGTACGCGCCGGGGGGCGCCCGCATCGCGCTCACCGCGGCGGAGTCCGATCTGCTGGAGCTGCTCACCTCGAGCCCGGAGCACGTGTTCACCCGCGACGAGATCATCGCCGCCGTCTTTCCGGGCGGGTCGGCGACGACGGTCGACACGTACGTGCACTACGTGCGGCGCAAGTCCACCCCCGAGATCATCGAGACCGTCCGGGCGCGCGGCTACCGGGCGGGGATGCCGCGATGAGCGGCCGCGCCGACGCGGCGGCGGCTGCCGACCAGCGCCGGGTGAACCGCGCCGCCGTGCGCGCGGGGGTGTGGGTGGGTGTCGCCGCCGCTGCGGTCGTCGCGATCGTCACGACCGCGACCGTCGCGGTGATGATCACGGCGTCGCGGCCCGATCGGCGCCCTCCGCCCCCGGGCGGCGGGCGGCGCTCTCGGGTGATCGAGCTGGACCTCATCGTTCCCGTCACCGTCGTCCTCGGCATCCTCGGCGCGCTCGCGCTGGCCGTTCTCGCTGGGTACGCCGCCCGGCGTGCGGCGGCACCCCTCGCCGAGGCGCTGCGGGTGCAGCGCACCTTCGTCGCCGACGCCGGCCACGAGCTGCGCACCCCGCTGACCACTCTCAGCAGCCGCATCCAGCTCGCCCAGCACCGTGCCGCGCAGGGCGGGGATGTCTCGGGGGCACTGGCCGAGCTGCGCCGGGATGCCGACGCGATGGACACCGCCCTCACCGATCTGCTGATCACCGCAGAGACGGCCGGGGTGGGGCGCGACGACCGCACGGCGGTGACGACGGTCGCCGAGGCCGCCGCCGATGCCACGGCCGTCATCGGCCCGAGGGCCGCGGAGCGCGGCATCCGCATCGTCGTCGACGCGCGGGACGCACCGGCGGTCACGGCGACGCGGGCCGCCCTGAGCCGCGCTCTCATCGCCCTGCTCGACAATGCGGTGCGGCACTCGCCGGCGGGCGGCACCGTCACGGTGCGCGCCGCCGCGGACGGGCGACGCGTGCGGATCGCCGTGGCCGACGAGGGCAGCGGGGTCACCGGCGTGGACCCCGACCGCCTCTTCGACCGGTTCGCGCGGTCGACGGCGCCGGCGCCGGCGCCGGGCGAGGGTCGCTCGCGCGGGTTCGGTCTGGGCCTCGCGCTCGTGCGCGACATCGCCGTGCGCTTCGGCGGGGAGGTGCGGCTGGAGAGCACGTCCCCGCGGGGCAGCGTCTTCGTGCTGGAACTCCCCACCGCCGGGCGCCTTCACCGGCGCACCTGAGACCGGGGGATCAGAAACCTATGGAGTTGCCGCAACCGGGCGACTCTTGGACTGGTCTTGGAACGCGCGCGCGACAGTGAGGTCATGCCTGAGAACATCACCCCCGACAACGAGAAGGACACCATCCCCACCCCCGCACCGGCCCCGGCTGCGCAGGAGCCGACGACCGCCCCGCCCGCACCGGCCGCCCCGCATGCCGCACCCGCCGCCGCGGAGCCCCAGACGCCGTTCCTCCAGCGCACCTGGGTGAAGGCGGCGGGCGCGACCGTCGCCGGCATCGCGCTGCTGGGTGTGGGTTTCGGCGCCGGCTGGGCCGTGTCCGACGCGGTCGAGCCCGCCCGCGCCGGCAATTCCCAGAACGCGGAGATCTGGCCGGACGGCGGCCCCGACATCTGGCAGGAGGACGGAACCGAGCAGGACGGCCCCCGCGCACCGTGGGGCGACCGGAGTGACCGCGACTTCGGCGACATGCCGCGGCACGGCCACCACGGCCCGCAGGAGGACGGCGCCCAGCCGAACGACGGCACACAGGACGAGGGCACGACCCCCGAGGAGGGCGACGCCGACACCGATAGCCGCTCCGACAGCGACCGCCCGTCCGACAGCGACCGCCAGTCCGACCGCGAGCGCGACCGCGACTCCGGCAGCGACCGCGACTCCGGCGGCGACCGCAAGTCCGACCGCACCGCTCCGGACAGCGACCGCGACGACACCACCGATGGCAGCACCTCCCGGTCCTGACCCCTCCCCCTCGCCGGCCGCGTCGCGCCCTCGTGGGCGGGCGCGGCCGGTTCGCCGTTTCGCGCGCCCGCGGCATCCGCCCGCGGTCAGCCCTCGCGCAGCACCCGCGCCAGGGGCCGGCCCTGAGCCAGCTCGTCGACGAGCTTGTCGAGGTAGCGGATCCTCTGCATCAGGGGATCCTCGATCTCCTCCACCCGCACACCGCAGACCGTTCCGGTGATGGCCGCCGCCTGCGGATGGAGCCGGGCGTCCGCGAAGAAGTCCGAGAACGTGGCCCCGCTCTGCAGCTGCCGCCGCAGCTCGGCGTCGTCGAAGCCTGTCAGCCAGGTGATCACCTGGTCGAGCTCGTCGCGCGTGCGCCCCTTGCGCTCGAGTTTGTTCAGATACAGCGGGTAGACCGACGCGACGCTCATGGTGAAGATGCGGTGCACGCCGGCCACGATAACGCGGCGGATGCCGGCACGGCAGGGCCCCTGCGCCGATCGTGCCGGTCGATAACCCAGCGGGCGCACCGCGTCAACCCGCCGGGGTCGGCCGGGGACCTCGGTAGCGTGGAGCCCACCGCGCCGAGGAGATGATGTGACCGCCGCCACCCCGACGACCCCGACCGTGTCGGTGGTGATCCCGGTGAAGGACGACGCCGAGCAGCTGCGGGGGTGCCTGCGGGCGCTGTCGCTGCAGACGCGCCTGCCCGACGAGATCGTCGTGGTCGACAATGCCTCGACCGACGACTCCGCGGCGGTGGCCCGCGCAGCCGGCGCCCGCGTAGTGCGCTGCGACGTCCCCGGCATCCCTCCCACCGCCGCGACCGGTTACGACGCCGCGACGGGCGATCTCATCCTGCGCCTCGACGCCGATTCCCGCCCCGGTCACCACTGGGTGGAAGCGATGTCCGGCGCCCTCGCCGCACGGCCCGACGTGGCCGCGTACACCGGTGGCGCACGCTTCGTCGACGGCCCGCGCGCCCTGCGCGCCCCGCTGGCGGTGCTCTACCTCAGCGCCTACCTCGCCGTCGCGGTGCCCGCCCTCGGCCACCTGCCGCTCTTCGGCTCCAACCTCGCGATGCGCGCCTCCGCGTGGCGCGCCGTGCGCGACCGGGTGCACCGCGACGATCCCGAGGTGCACGACGACTTCGATCTCGCCTTCCACCTCGGCGAACGCCATCGCATCCGGTACCTCCGCGACGCCCGCATGGGTGTGTCGATGCGGCCCTTCCGCGCCGGCTCCGGCTTCGGTCGCCGCGTGCGGCGCGGCTTCCGTTCGGTGCTGGTGCACTGGCCGGCGGATTTCCCCCCGGTGCGCTGGCAGAAGATCCTCTACCACCGCCTTCTCGACCGACCGGGCGCTGTCCGCCCCGAGGTGCGCACCCTGTGACGGCGCCGCTCATCGGCGCCACGGAGGCACCCGACCTGCACGTGATGACCTTCAACGTGCGACGTCGGATGCCGCGCCTTCTGGCCCGGCCCGCCGACGACTGGCGCCGGCGCCGCGACCGGGTGGCGGCCCTGCTGCAGGGCGAGCGCCCCACACTGCTCGGGGTGCAGGAGGCCCTCCCCGACCAGGCCCAGGCGATCGGCGCCGCGCTGGGCCCGGGCTACCGGCGCGTCGGACACGGCCGGCAACCGGGGCCGCGCGGTGAGGCATGCCCCCTGTTCTTCGACACCGAACGGCTGCAGCTGGTCGACTGGCGCCAGACCGCGCTGTCGGATGAGCCCGACCGGCCCGGATCCACGTCGTGGGGAAACGTCATCCCGCGCGTGCTCGTGCGCGCGACGCTGCGCGACCTCTCGACCGGCGCGGTCTTCGCGGCGTTCAACACCCACCTCGACGTCTTCTCCGCGCAGGCGCGTCTGCGCGGTGCCGAGGAGATCCGCCGGCAGGTGGGTGGGCTCGCGCTGCCCGCCGTCGTCATGGGCGATCTCAACGCCGGCCCGGATTCGGCCGCCGTCGCCGCGCTGCTGGCGGCCGACGACCTCGTGGACGGCTGGCGCGCCGCCACGCAGCGCCTCACTCCGGAGTGGGGCACGTACGGTGGGTACCGCGCGCCGCGGTCCGGGCGCGGTCGCATCGACTGGATCGCCGTCACCCCCGACGTGGAGGTGCGGCGGGCGGCGATCAACCCGCAGCGGATCGACGGCGGCTGGCCGTCGGACCACCTGCCGGTGCAGGCGGTGGTGCGGATGCCGCGATCGGAGGGCGCCACATGAAAGAGAACTTCCTGCGACGGCCGTCCGGCCCCCTGGAGCTGCTGGCCGATGCCCTGCGGGTGATCGGCGTGCTGAGCGTGATCGCCGTGTCGATCTGGAGCACCGCGACCGACGCCGGCATCCTCGCCCTTGCTCTTCCGGCCCTGATGGTGCCGCGCGTCATCGGTGCCAGGGCATCGTTCGACATCATCTCGTCGTTCACCGTGCTCGTGGCGGCCTGGAGCAACGTCATCGACCTGTACCGCACGGTCGACAACTGGGATCTCATCCTGCATTTCGCGTGCACCGCGGTGCTCGCCGCACTGGCCTACCTGATCCTGGTCCGCGCCCGCGTCGTCGCCGACCCGAGCGCCGCCGGATCGCTCGCACGCACGCCCCTCGTGCTGGTTCCCGCGCTGGGCCTGGCCGCCAGCGCGGTGTGGGAGATGATCGAGTGGGTCGGCTACGCGTTCATCACCGACGAGATCTTCGTGACCTACCAGGACACGATCGGGGATATGGCCGTCGGCGGCCTGGGTGCCGCGGTCGCCGGTGCCGTGGTCGCCCGCGTTCCCCTCGATCGCCCCGACGCGCGGCGCCCCTGACACATCCCGGCGCCCGGCGCAATGCCCGCCCCGCCCTCGTGCCCTCGGTGGTTTACTGGCCGCCTACTATCCACGACGACCGGAGACGATCATGAGCGACGCGCACAACACCCAGGGAACCCCCGACGGCGACCTCGAAGCCGACACCGCTTCGGGAGGCTCCCCCGACGAGACCACGATCCCCGACACCACCGACGACGACGACAAGCCGGTGGACAACCCCTCCGGAGGATGACGGCGGCGGCGGTGCGAGCGGCACGGCCCGCGCAGAACCTCTGGTCCGGCGTGCTGTTCGGCGTCGGCCTCATCGCGTTCATCGATGAGGCCGTGTTCCATCAGCTGCTGCACTGGCACCACTTCTACGACCTGTCGACCCCGGCGATCGGGCTCGTCTCCGACGGCGTCTTCCACGCCATCAGCTGGTTCGCCACGATCGCCGGGCTCTTCCTCCTCGCCGACTTGCGCCGTCACGACGCGCTGAACTGGCGCCGGTGGGCGGGCGGCGTGCTGCTGGGAGCGGGCGCTTTCCAGCTCTACGACGGCACGGTGCAGCACAAGGTGTTCGGCATCCACCAGATCCGCTACGTTTCGGACGTCTTCGTCTACGACCTCGCGTGGAACCTCACCGCGATGGCGATGATCCTCGCCGGGGGCGTGCTCGTCTGGCTCACCCGCGCCGGTGCGGCCGTGCAGGTCGAGCGCGCGCCCCGGTGAGCCGATGCCGGCCATGACGGATGCCGCGCACGCCCACGGCGGCGTGGGGCTCGGCCTGGATGCCGTGGTGGTGGCGATCGCCGTCACGGCGGTCGCCTGCTACCTCGCCGGCGTGGTGCTCTCGCAGCGACGGGGCCGCCCATGGCCGGTGTGGCGCACGGCCCTGTGGTGCGCGGGGTGGCCGCCGGAGCGGCCGGGGCGGCGGGTCCCCTCGCCGCCGCGGCGCACGACCGATTCGTCGCGCACATGTGGGCGCACCTGGTGGGCGGCATGGTCGCGCCACTGCTGCTGGTGTTGGCAGCCCCGGTGACCCTCGCGCTGCGCACCCTCGACGTCACGCCGGCGCGGCGGCTGTCGCGGCTGCTGCGCAGCGCCCCCGCCCGGGTGCTCGCGCACCCCGTGGTCGCCGCCGCGCTGAGCGCGGGCGGGTTGTGGGTGCTCTACCTCACCCCGATCTTCGACGCGATGCGCGACCAGCCGCTGGTCCATGTGCTGGTGCACGCCCACCTCGTCGCCGCAGGGGCCCTCTTCTACGCATCCGTCATCGGGCCCGATCCCCGCCCCCATCCGCCCGGCCGCGTGCTCACCGCTGCGGTGCTGGTCGCGACGATCGCCTCGCACGGCATCCTCGCCAAGTTCCTCTACGCGAACCCGCCCGCAGGTCTCGCCGTGGCGGACGTGCGGGCGGGTGCGCAGCTGATGTACTACGCAGGCGCGTGGGTCGAGGCCGTCGTGATCGTGATCTTCTGCGCCCAGTGGTATCGCGCGGCGGGGGTCACTTCTTCCCGCGCTTCGCAGCGGGCAGGAAGACTGCCCGAACGAGCTTGACGGCCAGCACCGAGGCCAGCACCCACGGACCGACCACGAGGATCGGGTCGAGCCAGGCGTGCTTGAGGTCGATGCGTCCCCGCCCGAACCGCGACGCGATGGGTCGATGGGCGACCTCGCCGGCGACGCCGGACTCGGTGATCGGGTCGTCGGGGCGCGTGCTGAACAGCGATGCGGCATGGGCGGTGACGGCGTCCACGCGGTCGCCGAGCACCAGCAGCAGCCAGTGGGCGGTCTGGCCCTCGCTGAAGCGGTCGTAGGCGAACCGGCGGATGGCGCCGGAGGCGCCGTGCAGCGGCTGTGCGGTGCCGAACACGGGCGTCAGCCGCTCGTGCTCGATGGAGCGCTCGCGCCCCGCGCCGCCGGGCTGCTGCTCGGGCAGCTCCCAGTGGGCGCCGGTGACGATGTCGGGCTGCTCCCGCGGGAACGCGGGACGGTCGGCGGGGTCGAGATCGGATCCCCACCCGGGGATGCGCGCGCGCAGCACGTCGGGGTCGGGCGTGGAACCGGGCTTGTCGGCGGTGTACGGCATGTCGGTCTCCTTCGAAACGGCGCTCAGGCCACCGTGATGACGGGCTTGATGATGTCGTCGAGCTTCGACGAGAAGATGTGGTATCCCTCGGCGATGTGCTCCAGCGGGATGCGGTGGGTGATCATCTCGCTCGGCGTGATGTGGCCGGCGGCGATGTGCTCGAGCAGGCGTGGCCACTGGCGCTTGACCGGCGCCTGGTTCATGCGCATCGTCACGCCCTTGTTCATGGCGTCGCCGAACTTCACGGCGCTGAACAGGGGGCCATAGGCGCCCATCACCGAGATCGTGCCGGCCTTGCGCACCGAATCGATCGCCCAGTTGAGAGCGACCGGCGAGCCGCCCTGGAGCTTCAGCTTGGCCGAGGTCACGTGCTGCAGGACATGGCCGTCGGCTTCGGCGCCGACGGCGTCGATCACGACGTCCGCCCCGAGCCCGCCGGTCTGCTTCTTGAGCTCGAGCACGATGTCGTTGACCTGGCCGAAGTTGATCGTCTCGGCGAAGGCGAACTCCTCCGCCTTGCGCAGCCGGTAGTCGAGGTAGTCGACCACGATGACGCGGCCTGCCCCCATCAGCCAGCACGAGCGGGCGGCGGCCAGTCCGATGGGGCCGGCGCCGAAGACCACCGCGGTGTCGCCCTCGACGATGTCCGCCAGCTGGGCGCCGAAGTAGCCGGTCGAGAAGGCATCGGTCAGCAGCAGTGCGTCTTCGGGGTTCACGCCATCGGGGATCACGGCAGGGCCGACGTCGGCGAACGGCACGCGCACGAGCTCAGCCTGCCCGCCGTCGTACCCGCCGGCGGTGTGGGAGTAGCCGTAGATGCCCCCGACGGCGGTGGCGTTGGCGTTGACGTTGTGGCAGTTGGAGAAAAGCCCGCGCGCGCAGAAGAAGCAGCTGCCGCAGAAGATGTTGAAGGGGACCATCACACGGTCGCCGACCTTGAGGTTCTGCACCGACGGCCCGACCTGCTCGACGCGGCCGATGAACTCGTGCCCGAAGGTGTGGCCGACCCGGGTGTCGGGCAGCATGCCGTGGTACAGGTGCAGGTCCGAGCCGCAGATCGCGGCCAGCTCGACGCGCACGATCGCGTCGTTCGGGTGCTGGATGGTGGGGTCCGGCTTCTCTTCCACGCGCACCTTGTACGGCCCGCGGTAGGTCATCGCTTTCATTCACGCCTCCTGGTCGGAATCGGAGGAATCAGTCTGGCAACGGGCGCCGGCCGCCGCGCCGGGGTTGCCATTCCGCGCGCGGCGTGGCACGCGGGCGAGGCGTGTCCGCTCAGAGCGCGATCAGGCGCAGCTCGTGGAGCGCGCCGCCGTCGACGCGCACCGTCATCATCGTGCGGTGCGGCTGCCGGCGCCGGTCGGTGGGTGAGCCGGGGTTGAGCAGGCGCATCCCGCCCGGCGTCACGGTGTCCCACGGGATATGGCTGTGACCGAACACCAGCACGTCGGTGTCGGGGAACGCGGCATCCATCCGCGCCTCCCGCCCGCGCGCCGCACCGGTCTCGTGCACGACGGCCAGGCGCACGCCGTCGATGTCGGCGCGCGCGACCTCGGGGAGCCTCCTGCGCAGATCCGGGCCGTCGTTGTTGCCCCAGACGCCCCGCACGGGTGCATGCTGCTGCAGCTCGTCGAGCACGGATGCCGTGACCCAGTCCCCCGCGTGGATCACGAGGTCCGCGGCATCCGCGGCCCGCAGCACCTCTTCGGGGAGCCGACGGGCGCGCCCGGGCACGTGGGTGTCGGAGATCAGCAGCAGGTCGGTGGCCACGGGATCCTCACTGTGTGCCACCGGGCCCTGGGAGGACATGCCGGTGCACGTCACCAGCCTCCTCCGGCGTGACCGTCCGCGAGCCGGGGTTGACATGTCCGGGCCGATCTCGCATTCTCCGGCGTCGCGACAATTCACCTCTGGCACCCCGCGCGTTCATGTCCACGACCTACGGTGGGTGCGAACGCGCGACCGCACCCACGGATAGGGTCGCACGTTGTTGGAATATTACAAAAAGGTGGAGTATCGTCCCCGTGGGGGTCCCACCTCAACGACGAGCGAGAGGCACAGCATGTTCGCAGCACGGAAGAAGAGCCTGGCGATCCTGGGAGCGACGGCGGCGACCGCGTTGCTGCTCACCGGCTGCGCGGGCGGCGACACCGAGTCCGACACCGGCGATGCCGGCGCCGGGGCGTCCGACGCGACCCTCATCGTCTACACGAACTCCAACTCCGACGGCCGCGGCGAGTGGCTGCAGGCACAGGCGGAGGAGGCGGGCTTCGACATCGAGATCGTGGGGCTCGGCGGCGCCGACCTCACCAACCGCATCATCGCCGAGAAGAACAACCCGGTCGGAGACGTCGTGTTCGGCCTGAACAACATGTTCTTCGAGCAGCTGAAGGCCGAGGAGGCCATCGCCGCCTACGAGCCCAGCTGGAGCGGCGAGGTTCCCGCCGACGCCGGTGACCCCGCCGACGGCGCGTACTGGCCGCTCGTCCAGCAGGCGATCGTCACGGTGTACGACGAGAACAGCGTCTCGGACGCGCCCGCCGACATCGAGGAGCTCGCGACCGACGAGGCCTACCAGGGCCGGTACGAGGTCAACCCGGCGCTCGGCCAGGCGACCCCGCAGCTCGTGCTCGCCGGCATCCTCAGCCGCCACCTCGACGAGGACGGCGACCTCGGTGTCAGCGACGAGGGCTGGGAGATCGTGGAGTCTTACTACGGCAACGGATCTCCGGTGGTCGAAGGCACCGACCTGTACGCGCGCATCACCCGCGACGAGGTCGACTTCGGCGTGCTGCCCTCCAGCGGCATCGCCGCCCGCGACGAGGAGTACGGCACCAGCACCGGCCTGGTCGTCCCCGAGTACGGCGTGCCGTACGTCACCGAGCAGATCGCCGTCATCAACGGCTCCGCCAACGAGCAGCGCGCGCAGGAGTTCATCGACTGGTTCGGCAGCGCCGAGGTGCAGGGCGCCTTCGCCGCCGAGTTCAACGCGATGCCCGTGAACGAGGGTGCGGTCGAGCAGGCGAACCCCGACGTGGTGGCACAGCTGGCGGAGATCCCGCGCCAGGACATCGACTTCGGCTTCGTCAGCGAGCACCTCGGCGACTGGGTCGAGAAGGTCACGCTCGAGTACATCGGCTGAGAAGGCGACAGGCACAGGCAGTGATCCGCTTCGACGACGTCGACGTCACCTTCGGCGACCACCGCGCCGTGCGCGGGCTGAACCTCGAGATCCAGGAGGGTGAGTTCTTCACCCTCCTGGGCCCCTCGGGGTGCGGCAAGACCACCGCGCTGCGCTCGCTGGCCGGTTTTATCCAGCCCTCCTCGGGCCGCATCCTCATCGGCGACCGAGACGTCACGAACGTCGCGAGCGAGAAGCGCGGCGTGGGCATGGTGTTCCAGAACTACGCCCTGTTCCCGAGCATGAACGTGCGCGAGAACATCGCCTTCGGTCTGGCGGTGCGAAAGACCTCGAAGGCCGAGCAGCGGCGCCTCGTCGACGAGATCGCCGAGCGCACCGGCCTGGCCGCGGCACAGCTCGACAAGAACGTCGCGGAGCTCTCCGGCGGCCAGCAGCAGCGTGTGGCGATCGCGCGCGCACTGGTGCTGGCCCCCAAGATCCTGCTGCTGGACGAACCGCTGTCCAACCTCGATGCCAAGCTGCGCGTGCAGCTGCGCGAGCAGCTCAAGCAGCTGCAGCACGAGGTGGGCGTGACGACGGTGTACGTCACCCACGACCAGGAGGAGGCGCTGACCCTCAGCGACCGCATCGCGGTGCTCGATGCGGGGGCCCTCCAGCAGGTCGGCACTCCCGAGGAGATCTACGACCGCAGCGCGACGTCGTTCGTCTGCCGGTTCATCGGCGAGAGCAACCGCCTCACGCCCGCCGTGCTGGCGCGGCTGCGCGAGAGCGCCGCGGCGAGCGGCGCGGCATCCGATCTGCCCGTTCTCGACGAGAACGCGGAAAGCTACGTGCGCCCCGAGAAGGTCGCCGTCACGGTGGGGCCACCGGTGTGGGGGGCCACCGACGGCGTTCTCACCGTCGACGGGATCGTCGGAGGGCGCACGTATCACGGCAGCCACAGCGTCTACACCATCGCGGTGGACGACGCGACGCTGCGTGTGAGCGTGGCCGGCTCCGCCGCTGCGAAGCGGTGGGAGCCGGGAACGCCGGTGACGCTGGGGATCGACCCGCGGTGGGTCCTCCAGTACCCGGAGGGTTGAGATGGCGCTGTCCGCTCCCCCGCCCCCGGAGGCCGACGAACTGCCCGCAGCGGCCGCGCCCGTGCCGGCGACCGGCGCTCGCCGCCGGCGCCGCGGGGCCGGCCAGGCCCGCGCCATGCTGCGCTCGCCCATGGTGTGGGTCACCGGTGTCGGGGTGCTGTGGTTCGCCGCCGCGTTCCTGGTGCTGCCGAACCTGACCCTGCTGGGCACGACGTTCTTCCCGGACGGGCAGTTCAGCGTGCGCGCGGTGGAGAAGCTAGTCGGCAGCGAGCGCGCGATGCGCACCCTCGGCAACAGCTTCCTGCTGGCGGTGACCCTGTCGATCACGGTGAACATCGTCGGCGTCTTCATCGTGCTGGTGACCCAGTACTTCCGCATCCGCGGCTCGCGGCTGCTGTGGCTCGGCTATGCGACCACCCTCATCTACGGCGGCATCGTGCTGGCCGCCGGCTACAACTTCATCTACGGCCGGTTCGGGTTCGTGACGAACCTGGCGCTGAACATCTGGCCGGATCTGGACCGCGACTGGTTCTCGGGCTACTTCGCCGTCGTGTTCGTGATGACCTTCGCCACCACGACGAACCACATGCTGTTCCTGTCGTCGTCGCTCGCCAAGATCGACTTCGCCTCGATCGAGGCCGCGAAGCTGATGGGCGCGTCGACATGGACGATCCTGCGGCGCATCGTGCTGCCGGTGATGCGGCCGATGCTGTTCGCGGTGACGGTGCTGACCTTCCTCATCGGCCTGGGTGCGCTGACCGCTCCCCTCGTGCTGGGCGGCCCGGACTTCCAGACCGTCGCGCCCCTCATCGTCGACCTGTCGCGCAGCCCCGTCACCCGGGACATCGCCGCACTTCTGGCGATCGTGCTGGGACTGGCGACGATCGTGCTGCTGGCGATCATGAACCGCGCCGAGAAGTCCGGCGTGTACTTCTCGGTCGCCAAGGTCGCCACGCCGATCCAGAAGCAGCCGATCCCGAACCCCGTCGCCAACGCCGCCGTGCACGTGCTGGCCTACCTCGTGTGGCTGATCTACCTCATCCCGGTCGTGCTGATCGTGCTGTTCTCCTTCGTGGATGCCCGCAGCATCCTCGCCGGCAGCATCACGCTCGACAGCTTCACGCTGCAGAACTACATCACGGTGTTCACCACCCCGGGCGCGATCCGGCCGTTCATCGTCAGCGTGGTCTACAGCGCCGTCGCGGCGATCATCGTGGTGGTGGGGCTCCTCTTCGTCGCCCGCGTGCTGCAGCGCTACCGCAACCCGCTCACGTCGCTCATCGAGTACGTGCTGCACATCCCGTGGATCCTGCCCACGGTGCTCATCGCGCTCGGGCTGGTCATGACCTTCGACAAGCCGAACGCCTGGGTGGGCAACGCCGTGCTCACCGGCACGCCGGCGCTGCTGCTGGTGGCGTACATCGTCATCAAGATCCCGTTCACCCTGCGCCTGCTGAAGGCGGCGTTCGCGTCCGTGCCCGATTCGCTCGAGGACGCCTCACGCATCCTCGGCGCCAAGTCGCTGACGGCGTTCCGCCGGGTCATCATCCCGCTCGTGCTGCCCACGGCCGCCGCCATCACCGCACTCAACTTCAACAGCCTGCTCGACGACTACGACGCGGCGATCTTCCTCTACCACCCGCTCTACAAGCCGCTCGGCGTGGCGATCCAGGAGAGCACCCGCGGCGAGAACAACCTCGACGCGATGCCGATCACCTTCGTCTACACCGTGCTGCTCATGATCATCATGGGACTGGTTATGTACTTCGTGTACGGTCGCGGATCCCGCGCCGGATCGCCGCGGCGCCGGCGTGCGCCGCGGACCGGCAGGGGAACCGCCCGATGAGCGACATGCCCGACCGCGCGCCGCTGCGCGTGACCGTCAGCGACGTCGCCGCGGCGGCGGGAGTGTCGCGGGCCACCGCCACCCGGGCGTTGAAGGGCGAGGGGCGCTTCGCCGCCGAGACCCGCGCGCGCATCCTCGAGATCAGCGAGCGGCTGGGATACGTCCCCAACACGATGGCCGCCGAGCTCGCCGCCGGCCGCACCGGCACGGTCGGCCTCATGCTCCGCGACGCGAGCAACCCGGCCTACGGCCTGCTCTTCTCACGGCTGCAGGACGAAGCGGATCGGCGCGACCTCGACCTGGTCACCATCACGATCGGCGCCGACCGCGGGGGCACCCAGCAGGTCACCGCGCTGCACCGGCTGCTCGGAATGCGGGTCGCGGGCCTCATCGTCGCCACTGGCGGCGTGACGAATGCCCAGCTCGAGCCCTTCGCCGACCAGGTGCCGATCATCCGGGCCGGCCGCGACGCCACCGGCGAGCGCCTGCACTCCATCGCCTACGACGAACAGGCGCACGGCACGCTGCTCGCCGCGCACGTCCAGGCGCTCGGACACCGCCGCGTCGCCGTGCTCGACACCGACCCTGCAGCCTCGTTCCCCGAGCACGTGCGTGCCCGCGCGATGCGGGAGCACCTGGAATCCGCCGGCGTCGAGGTGACAGTGGTGCCCGTGGGGGCGCGTCCGACCGAGGGCGTCGATACGGCGCTCGCGCTGGCATCCGCCCGCCGCATCACCGCCGTGCTGTGCCCGTCGGACTACCGTCAGCTCGCCGTGCTCCGCGCCGCGCGCGCCGCAGGCATCGACGTCCCCGGCGACCTCAGCGTCACGGGGTGCGACGGCATCCTCCCCGGAGCGGACCTGCTCGGGCTGACCACGGTGCGCATCCCGGTCGAGGACATCGCGCGCGGCACGATCGAGGCCATGACCCACCTGCTCGACGCCGACGGAGACGGCGTGATCCGCCGCTCGTACGCCGGTCCCCTCGTCCCCGGCACGACCGCGGCGACACCCGCCTGACGCGCCGCGAGACTGCCCGAGACTCCCCCCGGAGGAAACACCGATGATCCGCACCGAGCACCCCCGGCCGTCGGCCGTGTTCGTGCACCTGGCCGACAGCCACCTGCCCGGCGAGCCATCCCCGCTGTACGGCGCCGCCGACGCCGACGGCCACCTCGCCGCGATCCTCGCCGGCCTCGAGGAGAGCGGCCTGCGACCCGACGCGCTGCTGCTCGCAGGCGACCTGGTGGATCGCGGTGACCGGTCGGCGTACCGGCGGCTGCGTGCCCTCGTCGAGCCCGTGGCCGAGCGCCTCGGCGCCGCCGTGGTGTGGGCGCCGGGCAACCACGACGACCGCGCCGCGATGCGGGCGGAGCTGCCGCTGGACGACGCCGCAGACCCGGCATCCCCGGTGTGCTTCGTCCGCTGGTTCGGCGGGCTGCGTGTGCTGGTGCTCGATTCGACGGTTCCCGGGGAGCACTGGGGCGAGATCGGCCCGGTGCAGGAGGCGTGGCTGCGCGACGAGCTGTCGCGGCCGGCGCCGGAGGGGAGCCTGCTCGTCATGCACCATCCGCCGCTGCCGACGGTGCTCGATCTCGCCGTGACCGTCGAGCTGAGGGGGCAGGCCGCGCTGGCGGACGTGCTGCGCGGATCGGATGTGCGCGCGATCCTCTCGGGGCACGTGCACCACCCGTCGTTCGGGACCTTCGCCGGCATCCCGGTGGCCGTCGCATCGTCGAGCGCGTACGGGCAGGACCTCACGACGGCGGTCGGGTCGACGCGGGGGCAGGATGCCGCGCAGGGGTACAACCTGGTGCAGGTGTATCCCGACACCATCGTGCACTCCCCCGTGGCGCTCCAGCGGGGGTCGACCGTGGGAGAGCACGTCCCGGCGGAGGAGGCGGCTCGCCGCATCGCCGCCGCGGGCATCGCCTGGCGCGAGTGAGCCCTCGCGCCGACGAGTGAGTGCTGTCAACCCCTGGGACGGGGGCGGGGCGGGTTCCTAGCGTGGAACGGACGAACGAAAGGACCCCCCATGCTCCGCGCCCTCGTGCTCAACTGCACCCTCAAGCCCTCCCCCGCCGAATCCAGCACCGACCTGCTGGCCCAGCAGGTGCTCGACGCCCTCGCCCGCCACGGCGTGCAGGGCGAGAACGTCCGCGTCGTCGACCACGACGTCAAGCCCGGCGTCGAGGCCGACATGGGCGACGGCGACGCATGGCCGGCGATCCGCGAGCGCGTGCTGGCATCCGACATCGTCGTCTTCGCCACGCCCACCTGGGTCGGGCACATGTCCAGCGTCGCCCAGCGGGTGATCGAGCGGCTGGATGCCGAGATCTCGGAGACCGACGACGAGGGCCGGCCGCTCCTGGCGGGAAAGGTGGCGGTCGTGGCCGTCGTCGGCAACGAGGACGGAGCGCACGCCGTCATCGCCGACGCCTTCCAGGGGCTGAACGACGTCGGCTTCACGATCCCGTCGCAGGGCGGCGTCTACTGGAACGGCGAGGCCATGCACACCACCGACTACAAAGACCTCGATGAGACGCCGGAGACGGTGGCGACGACCACCGAGACCCTCGCCCGTCATGCGGCGCACCTCGCGACCCTGCTGAGGGAGCGCCCCTTCCCCGCTCCGGCCGCCTGACCGGGGCTCGGGCGGCGGGGGGGACCGTGCGGGCCGAGCCGACCAGCGGGACGCGCCCCGCTCAGCCGAGGTCGGGCGTGGGCGCGAGCGACGGCGTGAGCGGATGCCGCTCAGGCACCGCCGTGCGGCGCATCCCGCGCTCGACCGCGAGGTTCGCCACGGCCAGCACCAGCACGAGGGCCGCCGCCACGAGCGGCAGGACCATCGCCGCGGCGGCGCCGAACTCCTCGGCGATCGCCCCCGTCACGGCCGAGGCGAGCGACTGCGCGAGCGCGACCGACGATCCGAGCACCGTCATGATCGTCGCGGTGCGTCCGAGCGGAGCCCGCGCCCCCGCGAGGCTGAACAGCGTCACCAACGTCGGTCCGACGCCCAGGCCCATGATCACGAGCGCCACGGTGACCGCGCTGACCGTCGTGCTCAGCGTGAAGGCCGCGGTGGCCGCCACGAGCACGCCCGCGAACAGCATCCAGCGCCACCGCAGCGCGAACCGGGGCGGCAGCGCGGCGACCGCGAGAGCAAGCACCGCCGAGCCGATGCCCATGACGCCGTAGAGCAGCGCCGCGGAGTCGACGTCACCCTGCTCCGCCATGAACGACGTCAGCGAGGTCAGGGTGGCGCCGAAGAAGGCGCCGACGGCGAACGTGGCGGCCACGAGCACGACGACCGGCAGGCGCAGCAGCGCGCGAGCGGGCGCGATCTCGGCGGGACCGTCATCGGGACCGACGCCGGCACGGGCGGTGGGATGCAGCGCGAACGCGGTCACGAAGACGAAGCTCAGCGCCGCGGCCCCCGCGATGGGCGCCCAGGGGGCGATGAAGGACGCGAGAACTCCGACGACCACCGGGCCGATCACGAACGCGGTCTCGTCGGCGGCCGACTCGTAGGCCATCGTGCGCGAGAACGCGCGCGCGCGGCGGGGGGCGGCCAGGCGCTCGCGAATGATCGCCATCAGCCTGCTGCGCGACATCGCCGCCGCCTGCGGCGCGGACGTCCCGATGAGCAGCGCCGCCAGCAGCAGCAGCCAGGTCGGCGGCAGCGCCGACACAACGAACGGAAAGGATGCCAACAGCGCGCTGTTGGCCAGGCCGAGCGGCACCAGCACGCGCCGCTGGCCGTGCCGGTCGACGAGGTCACCGACGATGGGGCCGGCGAGGACGGTGCCGATGCCGACCGCGGCGGAGGTGAGCCCGCCGAGGGCCACCGACCCCGTGACCGAGACGACGAGCGTCAGCACACCGACGACCATCATGGCGAACGGCAAACGTGCGAGGAAGGCGATCGGGAAGTACCACGGCCCGGTGTGGGCGATGACGGGGCGATCGTCGGGAGCGACGGAAACGGACATGGTGAAGACCTCGGTTCGACGGCGGAGGGAGATGTGCCGCCTTGCCTTTCCAGCAGGTAGATGCACCGTGTCGTGCGTCGGAGAGCCCGGACGCACCGTCACCAGGATACCAAGCCGTCGCTCACCGGGCACTACGCTCGAGGGACGACCCCGACGAAGCAGGTGCGCACATGACTCCTCGCGGCGCCAATCAGCCGAGCGTGGGCGGGTTCAACCAGTCGGTGATCCTCGACCAGATCCGCCGCTCCGGCGGTCTCAGCCGGGTGGAGCTCGCCGCCCTCACCGGCCTGTCCGCTCAGACGGTGTCGAACATCACGCAGCGCCTCCTGGATGCCGGCATCGTCGCAGAAGCCGGGCGGACCTCGGTCACCCCCGGCCCCGGGAAGCCCCGCACGACGCTGCGTCTCGCACCGGGGAGCCGCTTCGCCGTCGGAGTGCATCTGGATCCGTCGATCATCAGCTTCGTGCTGCTCGGCATCGATGGGGAGGTTGTCGCCGCGCGCCACCGCCCCACCCCCGACGCGAACGACCCCGAGCGCACCGAGCGGCTGATCACCGCCGAGCTCGAGCGCCTGATCGCCGACTCCGGGGTCGATCGCTCCCGCATCGTGGGAGTGGGCATCGCCGCGCCCGGTCCGATCGACGCCGAGCGGGGCGTGGTCGTCGATCCGCCCAACCTCGGCGGCTGGCACCGCGTGCCCCTGCGCGATGCCGTGGCCGCGGCGACCGGCTTCCCCGTCGTGCTCGACAAGGACGTCACCGCCGCCGCGGTCGGCGAGCGGTGGGTGTCCGCCGCCACCGCCCGCAGCTTTGCCTTCCTGTACCTCGGCACCGGTCTGGGCGTCGGTCTGATGGTCTCCGACGACATCGTGCGCGGCGGGTCGGGCAACGCCGGCGAGATCGGCCACATCGTCGCCGATCCGGACGGCGTGCCGTGCGCGTGCGGGCTGCGCGGCTGCGTCGCGGTCAGCTGCACGCCGGCGGCCCTGGTCGCCGAAGCGGAGTCGCTCGGCATCCTTCCCGCCGGGCGCACCGCAGCCGATCCGTTCACGATCGACCTCGCGCTGACCGAACTGGTCGCCCGCGCCGCCACCGACGCCGCCGCCGACGCGCTGCTGCGGCGGGCCGCCGATCACGTGGCCCGCGCACTGTCGGTGGTGTGCAACCTGCTCGACGTCGATCGCGTCGTGCTCGGCGGGCCGGCGTGGCGGCGACTGGCGCCCTGGTACGCCACCGGCATCCCCGCGGCGCTCGACGAGCTGCGCGTCGCCCGGGGCCTGCATGACGTGCGCGTGTCCGGCACGGCGCTCGGCGACGACGTGGGCGCGATCGGCGCGGCGTGTCTCGTCCTTGATGAGGCGCTCACGCCGAGGCCGACGTCATTGTTGCTGAATTGATACCGACGATGCTGGACAGCCTTTAAGTCCATCCGATTGACTTAATCTCCCGGTCAGGTGTGAACCCGCCCCGTCCGGTGCCCGTATCCGGGTGAAGCAAAGGAGCAGCACCATGAGGGCCACATCCACCGTCATCGCCACCGTCGGCGTTCTCGCTCTGACCGTCACGCTCGGCGGGTGCTCCGCCGGCGGGGCCGAGAGCGACGAGAACACCGTCACGGTCGTCTACTCCAAGACCGATTCGTTCACCGCCCTCGACACCCTGCTCACCCAGGCCAAGGAGCAGTTCGAGGCCGAGAACGAGGGCGTCACGATCGACCTGCAGCCGATCACCGCCACCGACGACGAGTACAAGACGCGCCTGCAGCTGTCGCTGGGTTCCCCCGACACCGCTCCCGACGTCTTCTACGAGGACACCTTCAACGTGCGCAGCGACGTCGAGGCCGGCTACCTGCTCAACCTCGACGAGTACCTCGCCGATTGGGACGACTGGGGCATGTTCGACGAGGCGGCCAAGACCGCCGGCCAGGGCGAGGACGGCAGCATCTACGCGCTGCCCCTGGGCACCGACACCCGCGTCATCTGGTACAACACGAACGTGATGGATGCCGCCGGCATCGAGGTCCCCTGGCAGCCGGAGACGTGGGACGACATCCTCGACGCGGCGGCGAAGATCAAGGCCAGCCAGCCCGACGTCGTGCCGTTCAACATGTACGCCGGCACGGGCACGGGCGAGGGCACCGTGATGCAGGGCTTCTACGAGCTGCTCTACGGCACGGGTGACGGCACCGGGCTCTACGACGACGCCGAGGGCAAGTGGATCGTCGAGTCGCAGGGCTTCGTCGACGCGCTGACCTTCCTCGAGACCCTCTACTCCGAGGGCTACGCCGTCTCCCCCGACCGCGCGCTGGACCCGAACGTCTGGCAGGCGGTGTTCGGCGAGATGTTCCCGCAGGACGGCCTCGGCGCCACCGTGGAGGGCTCCTACACCCCGTCGTTCTGGGAAGAGGGCGGCGCCTACCCGTGGCCCGAGTACGGCGACGTGATGCAGGTGGCGCTGTTCCCCACGCAGGACGGCCAGGACCCCGGCGGCGTGAGCATGTCGGGCGGCTGGACCCTCGCGACATCCGCCGAGACCGATGTGCCCGACCTCGCCGTCGAGTTCCTGCAGACGGTGCTCAACCAGGAGAACTCGCTCTGGTACGCCATCAACAACGCACAGATCGCGGTGCGCACGGACGTGGCTTCGGACCCGACCTACCTCGAGGCGAACCCGTTCGTCGGGGACGTGTCGGAGGCGGTGTCGGTGACGCACTTCCGCCCCGCCAACAGCGATTACCCGCAGATCTCCGTCGCTGTGCAGGAGGCGACCGAGGCCGTCATCACCGGCCAGCAGACTGCCGCGGAGGCCGCGGCCGCCTACGACGACGCGGTGCGTCGCATCGTGGGCGACGAGAAGGTCATCGCTCAGTGACGCGATGACGACGACCACGATCGGACCGGCGGAAGGAACGCGCGCCAAGCGCAGGAGCCGCATCAGCAGAGGGGCGACGCCCGCCAGAGCGTTGCCGCTGGTGCCGGCCGGGGGGCTGCTCCTGGTGTTCCTCGCCGGTCCGATCGTGTGGGCCCTCTACGGGTCGCTGACCGACCGGGCGCTCAGCGGAGCGCGGGCGGCCAACCCGCAGTTCATCGGCTTCGACAACTACGTGCGCCTGTTCGCCGACCCCGTCCTCCCGCTGTCGATCGGTATCACGGTGGCGTTCGTGGTGGGATCGGCGATCATCGGCCAGAACGTGCTGGGACTGCTGCTGGCGGTGCTGTTCCGTGTGGGCAACCGCGCGGTGACCGGCGCGGTCGGCGTGCTCGTGGTGACCGCCTGGGTGCTGCCGGAGATCGTCGCGGCGTTCATCGGCTACGCCTTCCTCTCCGCGGACGGCACCCTCAACGCGCTGCTGGCCGGCATCGGCATCGCCGGGCCGAACTGGCTCTACGCCTTCCCCCTCGTGGCCATCATCGTCGCCAACACCTGGCGGGGCACGGCGTTCTCGATGATGATCTACCGCGCGGCGCTGGACGACGTGCCGCTGGAGGTGATCGAGTCGTCGATGATCGACGGCGCCGGTGCCTGGCAGCGGCTGCGACTGATCACCCTGCCGATGATCCGCCCGACGATCTTCACCAACCTCATGCTGACCACCCTGCAGACGCTGTCGGTGTTCACCCTCATCTGGGTGATGACCAAGGGCGGTCCCGGCAGCCTGTCCAGCACCCTCCCCGTGCTCGCCTACACCGAGGCGTTCCAGTTCGGGGACATCGGCTACGGCAACGCGATCGCCGTCGTCATGCTCGTGCTGGGCGCGGTCTTCTCCATCGGCTACGTCGTGTCGCTGCGCGGCGGCGGGGAGCGCCCATGAGCGCGCGCGTCGCCAGCGTCGCCGCGCCCACCCGGCGCTCGACCAAGCTCTGGGCCGACCTCGTGCTCGCCGTCATCGGCGTGGTCTTCCTGCTGCCCCTGGCATGGGTCGTGCTGGCCGCCTTCGACGCGCAGGCGTCGTATCAGGTGAAGATCCCGGCCGAGCCCACGCTGCAGAACTTCGCCGACGTGCTCACGCCGCAGCTCACCCTGATGCCGTTGCTGAGCAGTCTGCTGCTGTCCACCGCCGCCGCGGCGATCACCGTGGTCGTCGCGATCCTCGCCGCGTACCCGCTGTCGCGCTACCGCTCCCGCTTCAACGGCCCCTTCCTCTACGGGGTGCTCTTCGCCAGCTGCCTGCCGATCACGGCGATCATGGTGCCGGTCTACAGCCTGTTCGTGCAGCTGCGCCTCATCAACCAGCCGTGGGCCGTCGCCCTCTTCCTCGCCGCGAGTTCGCTGCCGATGGCGCTGTGGATGACGAAGAACTTCATGGACTCGGTGCCCATCAGCCTCGAGGAGGCCGCATGGGTCGACGGCGCGAGCGCCATGACGGCGCTGCGCCGCATCGTCGTGCCGCTGATGCGCCCGGCGATCAGCGTGGTGTTCGTCTTCGTCTTCCTGCAGGCGTGGGGCAACTTCTTCGTGCCGTTCGTGCTGCTGTACTCGCCGGACTGGCAGCCGGCGGCGGTGTCGATCTACGCGTTCTTCGGTCAGTACGGCACGGTGGCGTACGGTCGCCTGGCAGCCTATTCGCTCGTCTACTCCCTCCCCGTGCTCGGGTTGTACCTGCTCGTCACGCGCGGCCTGGGCGGCTCGTTCGCCCTGGCCGGCGCGGTCAAGGGCTGACCCTCCCCCGTCCACTCAGATCGGAAGCTCCCCGTCATGCACCGCAACGACCGCCTCGCCCTTCAGCGCATCGACCGGCTCAGCCGGGACCGGCTCGCCGGCGCGCTGTACCGGGCGACTGCACCGCTGACGATCACGGCGTGGGAGGTGCCCGGCGAGCCGGTGCCTTTCGCCGACGCGCTGGCCGCCGAGTACGGGCCGTTCGAGGTGGGGCAGGCCTGGGGGCGTCCGTGGGGCACGGTGTGGTTCCACGTCACCGGCACGGTGCCTGCGGGCTGGCGCGAGCAGGCGGGCACCCTGGTCGAGCTCGTCGCCGACCTCGGCTTCGACGCGTCGGCACCCGGGTTCCAGGCCGAAGCGCTGGTCTACCGCCCCGACGGCAGCATCGTGAAGGCGATCGAGCCCCGCAACGCAGCGGTGCCGATCGAGGCCGACCAGATCGACCTGTACATCGAGGCCGCCGCAAACCCGAGCGTGGCCGGCACGTTCACCTTCGAGCCGACCCCGCTGGGCGATCCCGCCACCGCCGGCGGTGAGCCGCTGTACCGGCTCACCCGGCTGGACCTGGGCCTGCACGACCGCGAGGTGTGGGAGCTCACCCAGGACGTCGTCGCGCTGCGGGGACTCGTCGACGAGCTCGACCCTGCGCGCACCCGGCACGCGCGCGTGATCGCGGCCCTGGGCCGCGCCGTCGACGCCCTCGACCCCGACGATGTCGCCGGCACCGCCGCCGAGGCGCGCGCCGCGCTGCGCGACGTGCTGGACTCGCCGGCGGCGGCATCCTCGCACCGCATCACCGCCGTCGGCCACGCCCACATCGACTCGGCGTGGCTCTGGCCGGTGCGCGAGACCGCGCGCAAGGTCGCGCGCACGTTCGCGAACGTGCTGGACCTCATCGAGCGCGACGAGGAGTTCGTCTTCGCCGCGTCGTCGGCGCAGCAGTACGCGTGGCTCGAGGAGCACCAGCCCGCCCTGTTCTCACGGCTCGCCGAGGCGGTGCGGGCCGGACGCTTCGTGCCCGTGGGCGGGATGTGGGTGGAATCGGACACGAACATGCCCGGTTCCGAGGCGCTGGCCCGGCAGTTCATCGAGGGCAAGCGCTTCTTCCTGGAGAAGTTCGGCGTCGAGCCTCTCGAAGTGTGGCTCCCCGACTCCTTCGGGTACTCCGCCGCCCTGCCGCAGATCATCGCGCAGGCGGGGTCGCGCTGGTTCCTCACCCAGAAGATCTCGTGGAACGAGACCAACCGGATGCCGCACCACACCTTCCTGTGGGAGGGCATCGACGGCACGCGCGTGTTCACCCATTTCCCGCCGGTGGACACCTACAACTCCGACCTGTCGGCCGCGGACCTCGCCCGCGCGGAGCGGCAGTTCGCCGAGAAGGCGCACACCGACCATTCCCTCGTGCCGTTCGGCTGGGGCGACGGCGGCGGCGGCCCGACGCGCGAGATGGTCGCCGCGGCCCGCCGCACCGCCGACCTCGAGGGCTCGCCGCGCGTGCGCATGGCCGCACCGGAGACGTTCTTCCGCGAGGCCGAGGCCGAGTACCCCGACCCGCCGGTGTGGTCGGGCGAGCTGTATCTGGAGTATCACCGCGGCAGCTACAGCGCGCAGGCGCGCACCAAGCGCGGCAACCGGCGCAGCGAGCACCTGCTGCGGGCGGCGGAGCTGTGGGCGACTCTCGCCACCGTGCGCACCGGCGCCGCCTATCCCGCCGAGCGGCTGCGCCGCCTCTGGCGCACCGTGCTGCTGCAGCAGTTCCACGACATCCTGCCGGGCACGTCGATCGCGTGGGTGCACCAGGAAGCCGAGCAGACCTACGCCGCGGTCGCCGCCGAGCTCGCCGAGATCATCGACACGGCGCTTGCGACGCTGGCCGGGGAGGGGACTCTCCCGCTCGCGGCCAACGCCGCGCCGGTGGTGCTGAGCGACGCCCCCGCACTGGGTGCCGCCGCCGCAGCCGAGGCGGCTCCGGCATCCGTGCGGGCGACGGACGACGGCTGGGTGCTGGAGCATCCCCGCGCGCGCTGGCTTCTCGATGCCCGCGGCGCCGTGGTGGGCGGGCACGACCTCGTCGCCGACCGGCACCTTGTAGACCCGTCTCGTCCGGCCGGCGTGCTGCAGCTGTTCCGGGACACGCCCCGAGACTGGGATGCCTGGAACATCGACGCGGAGGATGCCGCCCTCGGCACAGACCTGCGGGACGCGGAATCGGTGTCGACCACCGCCGATGGAGCGGGCGTCGTCGTCATCCGTCGCTTCGGGGCGTCACGGGTGGAGCAGGAGTTCCGCGTCGACGCCGCCAGCGGGGCGCTGGACATCACCGTGCGCCTGGACTGGCACGAGCGGCAGAAGATGCTCAAGCTCGCCTTCCCGCTGCAGCTGCGCGCCGAGCGCACCGAGTCCGAGATCCAGTTCGGTCACGTGTCGCGCCCGGTGCACGCCAACACGACGTGGGATGCCGCGAAGTTCGAGACCGTCGCACACCGCTGGATCCGCGTGGTCGAAGGAGGCTACGGCGTGAGCATCGCCAACGACGCCAGCTACGGTCACGACGTGCGGCGCGGCGACGGCGCTGCGGGCGGTGCGCACACGGTCGCCCGCGTGACGCTCGTGCGGGCCCCGCTGTTCCCCGACCCGGGAGCCGACCAGGGCAGGCACGAGTTCACGGTGTCGCTGCGGCCGGGCGCCGACGTCGCCGATGCCGTCGCCGACGGGTTCCGGCTGAACCTGCCGCCGGTGCAGCTGACCGGTGCGCGCCCCATCGAGCCGGCGCTGACGGTCGATGACCGCGGGGTGGTCGTGGAGGCGGTCAAGCTCGCCGACGACGGCTCCGGCGATGTCGTGGTGCGGCTGTACGAAGCGCTGGGGTCGCAGCGCCGGGCGACGCTGCGACCGGGGTTCGCGTGGGCGGGCGTCGAGCAGGTCGACCTGCTCGAGCGCCCGGTCGCGGCGACGGTGCTCGGCACCGTGTCCGACGGCACGATCGCGCTGCACCTGCAGCCGTTCCAGCTCGCCACCCTGCGCCTTCGCCGCAGCGCGCTGAGCGAGAGCAGTAGCGTCGGCGCGTGATGACCCGTCAGGGCGGTTCTACGCGGGCCGCTCGCCAGACAGGCGACGCTGCACGTACGCCGGCACGACGACGGACGCCGGGCCGAGCACGACCTCGTCGAACAGCGACGTGTCCTCGTGGGTCTCGAGATTCAGCAGCGCCGTCTTCGCCCCCACGACGCCGGCGAGGGCGTGCAGGGTGGATGCCGGTGAGACGTTTCCCGACGTGCCGATGACCCAGAACTCCTCGCACTGGCCGACGGCGTCGTAGATCTCGTCGAGGTGGTGCACCTGCTCGCCGAACCAGACGACGTCGGGCCGCAGGGTGCGGTGTCCGCACGCGGGGCACGGTGGTTCGTCGGCGAGGTCGTCGGCCCATGGCGTCCGCTGCCCGCAGGTCGTGCACAGGGCGCTGTCCAGTTGTCCGTGGATGTGGATGACGTTGCGCGAACCCGCCCGCTCGTGCAGGTCGTCGACGTTCTGCGTGACGATCAGCACCTCACCGTCGAGGCCGCGTTCCAGGTCGGCGAGCGCACGATGGGCCGCGTTGGGCTCTGCCGCCCGCGCCGCGCGGCGCCGCTGGTCGTAGAAGGCGTGGACGAGAGCCGGATTGCGGGCGAACCCCTCCGGGGTCGCGACGTCCTCGATGCGGTGCTCCTCCCACAGCCCATCGGCTGCGCGGAAGGTGGCGAGCCCCGACTCCGCCGAGATTCCCGCGCCCGTGAGGACGACGATGCGCGCGGTCATACCGCGACGCTACCCGCGGGGAGCGAGGTCGGGCGAGAGGGCTTCGCGCCCGTCGAAGACGAAGCACTCCCCCGCCCAGTGGTCGCCGCCGACGTGCTCGAAGTAGCCGAGGATGCCGCCCTCGAGCTGGAACGCGTCGACGCCCTCCTCGCGCAGGTGGATGGCCGCCTTCTCGCAGCGGATGCCACCGGTGCAGAAGCTCACCACCGTCTTGCCCGCCAGATCGTCGCGATGCGAGGCTGCGGCATCCGGAAACTGCGTGAACCGCTCGATGCCCCAGTCCACGGCACCGCGGAACGTGCCGTAACCGACCTCGAACGCATTGCGGGTGTCCAGCAGCACGACCTCGCGGCCGTCGTCGTCGTGCCCCTGATCGAGCCAGCGCCGCAGCGTCGCCGGCGCGACGGCGGGCGCGCGCCCCGCCTCGGGACGGATGGTGGGACGATCCATGCGGATGATCTCGCGCTTGACCTTGACGAGCATCTTGCCGAAGGGCTGACCCGCCGACCAGCTCTCCTTGGTCGTGAGCGCGGCGAGTCTCGTGTCCGCACGAAGGTCGTCGACGAAGCCGCGCACCCCGTCGGCCTCGCCCGCGAGGAAGAGGTTGATCCCCTCCTCTGCCAGCAGGATGGTGCCCTTCAGCCCTGCGGCGAGTGCCCGCTCGCGCAGGACCGGCCGCAGCGCCGCGGGGTCCTCGAGCCGCGTGAAGAGATAGGCGGAGACGTTGAGGACGGCGGGCACGTCCTCCAGCTTACGGAGCCGTCGACAGCGGGGTCGCCGTCGACAGCGGGGTCGCCGGCGTGGCTGCGGCGTGGTTGCGGCGTGGCTGCGGGGTCGCCGGCGTGGCGACTCTCGAAATTTCAGCATCCTCTCTCTTCGTCATGTGAGTTCCCGCTCACACGGCCCGCCGCTGGCCGATGGCTGCCCGCCGCAGCGCCTCGCGACAGTCCGGCACCCTCCCCTGTTCGTCATGTGAGTTCCCGCTCACACGGCCCGCCGATTGATTCCGCGCGCGGCGCTTCAGCGCGCGGGCCACGGGGCGGCCGCACGCCTCCCACGAAGACGTGTGAACCGGAACTCACATGAGAAATAGAGAAGGCAACGACGGTGAGACGCGGACGCGGACGCGGACGCGGATGACGAAGAACGGACGCGCTCGGCGCAGGATGCGAACAACGCGAACGACTCGGGGACGGCGTACGAACGAAACCCCGCTGGCCCGCAGAGCGGCGCGACGGGGTCTCGGAGCGTATGAGGAGCGTCAGCTGACGTCGCCGCGCCAGGCTCCCGTCTCCGTGCCACGCGCCTCGATGAACTTCTTGAACTCCTTGAGGTCCTTCTTCACGGCGTGGTCATCCCAGCCGATCGCAGCGCCCACCTTCTCGGCGAAACCCTCGGGCTCCCAATCGAGCTGCACGGTGACGCGGCTCTTCGTGTCGTCGAGGCGGTGGAAGGTCACGACTCCGGCGTGGTTCACGTCACCGGTGATGCTGTTCCATGCGACGCGCTCGTCGGGGTGCTGCTCGGTGATCTTCGCGGTGAACTCCCGCTCGACGCCCGCCATCGTCACCTTCCAGTGCGTCGTCTCGTCGTCCGTCTGCGTGATGGAGTCGACGAAGTCGAGGAACTGGGGAAAGGACTCGAACTGCGTCCACTGGTTGTAGGCGACGGACACGGGCACGTCGACGTCGATGCTCTCGGTGATGCGAGCCATGGGGCATACCTTCCTTCGCACGGGTCTGATGACTGTCTGGTGCCATCGTGTCCCGCGCCGCGACCCGCGATGAAGGGGTTGCCCGGCGGTGGAGCGTCTGTTAGGCCCGCGCGCGGCGGCTCAGCGCGGCGAGCGCATCCCCGGTGAGGCGCTGACTCGTCCACTCCGCGAGCGGCTCGGCGCCGAGCGAGCGGTAGAACGCGACCGACGGCTCGTTCCAATCCAGCACGGTCCACTCCAGGCGGGAATATCCGCGCTCGGTGCACACCGCCGCCAGCTGGGCGATGAGCCCCAGCCCGTAACCGCGGCCACGGTGCTCCTCAGCCACATACAGGTCCTCGAGCCAGATCCCGTGCCGGCCGGTCCAGGTGGAGTACGTGAGGAACCAGATCGCGATACCGGCGATCTCGCCGTCGCGCTCGACCACGTGCGCGAACACCCGCGGCTCGGGCCCGAACAGCGCCTCCCGCAGGGCGGACTCCGTGTTCTCGACGGCATCCGGTTCGCGCTCGTAGACGGCGAGGTCGTGGATGCGGGCCAGGATGCCGGACGCGTCGCCGGGGCGGGCGGCGCGCAGCACGGCGCCGTCGTCGAAGGTGCGCAGGATCACGGCATCGAGCCTAGAGCGCCAAGGCCGAGGGCCCGGCCAAGGCCGAGGGCCCGTCCAAGGCCGAGGCCGCGGCTGGCGGCGCGCGCACGGCATCGCCTAGCGTGGATGGACCCGAAAGGAGCACCCCATGCCACTCGCCATCGACCCCGACGCCCTCGACGCCGCTGCCGCCGACGAGTCGTTCTCCGGTGTCGTCACCGTCGACGTCGCCGACACCCGCACCTTCGAGCGCGCCTACGGCCTCGCCCACCGGGCATTCGGCGTGCCGACCACACCCGACACCCGGTTCGCCATCGCCAGCGGCAGCAAGATCTTCACCGCCCTCGCGATCTGGCGTCTCATCGAATCCGGGGATCTGGCCCTGGACCAGCCCGTGCGCAGCATCCTGGGCGACGACCTTCCGCTGATCGACGACGCCGTCACCATCGAGCACCTCCTCGGCCACACCTCCGGCATCGGCGACTACCTCGACGAGGATGCCGAGGGCGAGGTCGACGACTACGTCCTCAGCGTCCCGGTCCACACGCTCACCACCGCCGAGGCGTTCCTCCCGATCCTCGCCGAGCTCCCGCAGACGTTCACCCCCGGTGAGCGGTTCGCCTACTGCAACGGCGGGTACGTCGTGCTCGCGATCGTCATCGAGCGCGTCACCGGCGAGAGCTACCACGACGCCGTGCGGCGCCTGGTCTTCGAGCCGGCCGGCCTCACGCGCACCGACTTCCTGCGTCTGGACGAGCTGCCCGCCGACACCGCGGTCGGCTACGTCTACGCCGAGGACGACCGGGCCAACACCCTGCACCTGCCGGTGCTCGGAAACGGAGACGGCGGGGCGTTCACGACCACCGCCGACGTGCACACCTTCTGGCGCGCCCTGCGCGAGGGACGCATCGTCTCGCCGCAGACCTACGCCGAGATGACCCGGCCGCGCCACGACGTCGAAGACGAGGACAAGCGCGCCGGCCTCGGCATCTGGCTGCACGCCACGGGCGACGCGCTCATCGCCGAGGGGTACGACACCGGTGTGTCGTTCTGGTCGGCGCACCTGCCGGAGTCGGACACCACCGTCACCGTCATCGGCAACACCGCCGACGGCGCGTGGCCCGTCGCCTCAGTGCTGGCCCAGGCGGTGGATGCCGCACTGGCGTGACCCTCGGCGGACGTGAAGCGCCGCGGTCGTAGAATCGTCTCGCCGCCGCGCGTCCCGAGCGCGGCGCGTCCTCGACGCCGTCACGCCTCAGGAGTCCTGTGTCCGTCGCCGCACCCGCGCCCGATCGTTCGGCGCGCCGCCGTATCGAGCCGACCGTGCTGCAGGCGCTGCGCAGTCCGCGCCTGCTGACGCGGGAGGCGCTGGCGGGCATGGTCGTCGCCATCGCGCTCATCCCGGAAGCCATCGCCTTCTCCCTCATCGCCGGGGTGGATCCCCGCGTCGGGCTGTTCTCCTCCTTCGTGATGGCGGTCGTCATCGCCTTCACCGGGGGCCGCCCCGCGATGATCACCGCGGCCACCGGAGCCGTCGCCCTCGTGGTCGCCCCGGTCGCCCGCGAGCACGGCATCGACTATCTCGTGGCGACCGTGCTGCTGGCGGGCGTCATCCAGGTGGTCATGGCCGCGCTGGGGGTGGCGAAGCTCATGCGGTTCATTCCGCGCAGCGTCATGGTCGGCTTCGTCAACGCGCTCGCGATCCTGGTGTTCCTGGCCCAGATGCCGCAGCTCATCGACGTTCCCTGGACGGTGTACGTGCTCGTCGCGGCGGGCCTGGCGATCCTCTCCCTCTGGCCCCGCGTGACCAAGGCCGTGCCGGCACCGCTCATCGCGATCGTGGTGCTCACCGCCGTGGTCGTGGTGTTCGGGATCGCCGTGCCCACCGTGGGCGACCAGGGCGAGCTGCCCCACAGCCTGCCGTCGCTGTTCCTGCCCGACGTGCCGCTGGAGTGGGAGACGCTGCGCATCATCGCGCCCTACGCGCTCGCGATGGCGACGGTCGGCCTGCTCGAGTCGCTCATGACGGCCAAGCTGGTCGACGACATCACCGACACCCCCTCCGGCAAGACCCGCGAGGCCTGGGGGCTGGGGGTGGCCAACCTCGCATCGGGGCTGTTCGGCGGCATGGGCGGCTGCGCCATGATCGGCCAGACGATGATCAACGTGAAGGCCTCCGGCGCACGCACCCGCATCTCGACGTTCCTGGCCGGCGTCTTCCTGCTGGTCCTCGTCGTGGCCCTGGGCGATGTCGTGGCGATCATCCCGATGGCGGCGCTGGTCGCCGTGATGATCCTGGTGTCGGTGTCCACGTTCGAGTGGCACAGCATCCGCCCGGCGACGCTCAAGCGGATGCCGCCGAGCGAGACGATCATCATGCTCGTCACCGTGGTCGTGACGGTGTGGACGCAGAACCTCGCCCTGGGCGTGGTGGCCGGCGTGCTGGCCGCCATGATCGCGTTCGCCCGGCGCGTCGCGCACTTCACCACCGTCACCCGCTCCCTCACGGGCACCGCCGACGGCGAGGTCGCCCGGTACACCGTCGACGGGGCACTGTTCTTCGCCTCGAGCAACGACCTCACGACCCAGTTCGACTACGCCCACGATCCCGCCCGGGTCGTGATCGACCTCAGCCGCTCCCACGTGTGGGATGCATCGACCGTCGCCGCCCTCGACGCGATCGTCACCAAGTACGCCCAGCGCGACACGCAGGTCGAGTTCGTCGGGATGAACGAGGCGACCGCGGCGTTCCACGGCCGGCTCAGCGGCGGAGCGGAGAAGCGCTGATCAGGGACGGGTCGGCACTCGCCCAGGTGCGCACCGTCTGGAGCACCCAGTACGTCCCGAACAGGGCGAGCGCGACGAACTCGCCGACGAACACGACCGGGGTGCGCATCGCGGCGTCTCCCTCGACGGCGACGTAGCCGAGCACCGCCACGAGATCGACGATCAGCACCACCGCGATCACCGCGAACGCGATGCGCACGCCCCTCGGCGGCGCGGGCTCCGGGGCCCAGTCGGTGCGCCGTGCGTCGAGCAGGGCGACCACCGCGAGCAGCGCGAAGAACCCGGTCGCGGCGACGACGTGCCCGAACGAGAGGAACGCGGCACGGGCCAGCCCCCACCAGGCCCACACGCCGGCGAGCACGCCCACCGCGACGACGATCGATGGCCACGTGCGCGAGAGCGCCGCCCGCCCCGCCCCCGGGCGCGTCCCGACCACCACCGCGACGAGCACCGCCAGCGCGCCGACGATGAGGTAGGTCGCCACCCCGATGTCGACGGCGGGGTGCACCTCTGCCGGCACACACGGCGATGCGCACCCCGACGCCAGGGTCGGCGTCGGCACCAGCGCGACCAGTGGCGCCAGCAGCGCCGCCGCATCCAGCAGCGCGCGCTGCGCACCACGCCCCGACAGGGCGAGCAGGCCGAGGGATGCGGCGATGAGCGCGCCGACGAACACGTCGCGGGCGGGGGTGTAGTAGTAGGCGCTGATCGATTCCCGCACGCCCCCCTGCGCGGTCTGCAGCACCACGGCGACCGCGATCGCGACGACGCTGCCCGCGATGCTCAGCCGCAGGTAGCGGTAGGTGCGACGCAGCGTCGAGTCCTCCGGAAGTCGCGGCTGCTGCGTCATCCCGCGAGCGTAGCGTTCGTCCCCGACCCGGGGCGCACGCCCCCGCGAGTAGCACTGGACGCGTGCGAGGGCAAGGGCATGCCGCCGGCCGGCGCCCGGTCGTACCGTCGATGACACCCCGATCGAACAGGAGCCCCACAATGGCGAAGTCGGCCACCCAGAAGAGCACCTCGACGAAGGATGCCGCGGCGTCGACCGCGAAGACCAACCGGCGCCGCAGCGCCCGCGGCGGAGAAGGCGCCAAGCTCACCAAGGAGGAGAACGCCGAGAAGGGCTTCACCGCCTCGGCCGCGCTGAGCGAGAACCTGCAGCGCGTGCTGGTGGACCTCATCGAGCTGTCGCTGCAGGGCAAGCAGGCCCATTGGAACGTCGTCGGCACGAACTTCCGTGACACCCACCTGCAGCTCGACGAGATCATCGAAGCCGCCCGCGGATTCAGCGACGACGTCGCCGAGCGCATGCGCGCGCTGCACGCCCTGCCCGACGGGCGCAGCGATCTCGTGGCCGCCACCACCACCCTGCCGGAGTTCCCGCAGGGCGAGATCGCCACCACCGAGGTGATCGACCTGATGACCGAGCGACTCGACGGCGTCTGCGGCACGTGCCGCGACGTGCACGATGACGTCGACGAGGAAGACCCCACGAGTGCCGACCTGCTGCACGCAGTGCTGGAGCGGCTCGAACAGCTCTCGTGGATGGTGAGCGCGGAGAATCGCACGCCGAAGCGCTGATCCTCTCGCGCAGGAGAGAGCGAAAGCCCGCCCGGGTGACCGGACGGGCTTTCGTCGTTGCAGGCGGACTCAGGGAGTCGGCATCCCGCCGTTGACGTTGAGCGTCTCGCCCAGCACGTAGCTCGACTCCGCCGACGCGAGGAAGACGTACGCCGGCGCGAGCTCGGCGGGCTGTCCCATGCGTCCGAGCGGCGTCTGCTCGCCGAACTCCTCGAGCTTCTCCGGCGGCTGGCCGTCGGTCGGCTGCAGCGGCGTCCAGATCGGGCCGGGGGCCACGGCGTTGACGCGGATGCCCTTGGGCGCCAGCTGCTCGGCGAGTCCCTTGGTGAACGCATTGATGGTGGCCTTCGTCGAGGCGTAGTCCACCAGGATGCCGGACGGAGAATATGCCTGGATCGACGTCGTGTTGATGATCGTCGATCCGGGCTTCAGGTGCGGCAGCGCCGCCTTGGTGATCCAGAACATCGCATAGACGTTGGTCTTGAAGGTGTGGTCGAACTGCTCGTCGGTCAGCGTCGTCAGATCCTCGTTGTAGATCTGCTTGCCGGCGTTGTTGACGAGGATGTCGAGGCCGCCGAGCCCCTCGACCGTCTGGGCGACGAGGTCACGGCAGTACGCCGGGTCCTTGAGGTCGCCCGGCAGCGTCAGCGCCGTGACCCCGGCTTCGCGCAGGATGCCGGCGATGCGCTGGGCGTCCTGCTCCTCCTCCGGCAGGTACGACAGGGCGACGTCGGCACCTTCGCGCGCGAACGCGATCGCGGTGGCGGCGCCGATACCGGAGTCGCCGCCGGTGATGAGCGCCTTGCGGCCGCTCAGACGGCCGGAGCCGCGGTAGCTGTCCTCGCCGAGGTCGGCCTTGTCCTTGAGCTCGGCGTCCAGGCCCGGCTCCGACATCTCCTGGTTCTGCGGCTCGATGTCTGCGTAGAGCTTCGCCGGGTCGGTGAAGGTGTACTGGTCGCGTGACATGGTGTTCTCCTCTCTGGTGATGGTCAACGGCCGCGGAGCTTGTGCTCCGGGACGATTTCTCTGATCGTGAGGGCCGCGCTGATGAACGCCAGGTGGCTGAGGGCCTGCGGAGTGTTGCCCCACGCCGACCCGTCGTGCTCGTCGATCATCTCGGCGTAGATCCCGACGTCGTTCGCCGCTGCGACGAGGGCGTCCATCGCCTCGAGCGCCTCGTCGTGCCGCCCCACGCACGCCAGAGCGTGGGCACGCCAGAATGCGCAGGCGACGAAGGTCTTCTCCTCCTGGTCCACTCCCGTGTAGCGGTACATCAGGGCACCGGCGCCCAGCTGTCCGGTGAGCGCGTCGATCGTGCGCGACATGCGCTCCCCCCGGTCGAATCCGCTCGGAGCGTGCAGCAGCACCGATGCGTCGAGGTCATCGGATCCGGCGTACCAGACGTACGCGCCGAGGTCCTCCGACCAGCAGTTGTCGTCGATCCACTCGCGGATGCGCTCGCGCTCGGTGCGCCAACGCTCGGCGCTGCCCGGGATGACGCCGGTCTCGGCGAGCCAGACGGCATCCTCCAGGGCCTTCCAGCAGCCCATCTTCGACGAGGTGTGGTGGCGCAGCTCGGGGAGCTCCCACATGCCGGAGTCGGGGTTGCGCCACAGGTCGCACGTGCGATCCGCCACTCCGGCGAGCAGGCGTGAGGTGTCGACGTCGAGCACGTTGCCCGCTTCGACGTAGGTGCGGCAGATCGCGATGAGGTCACCGTAGACCCCGAGCTGCAGCTGTTCGCGGGCGGGGTTGCCGGTGACCACGGGGCCGATGCCGCGCCACCCCGGCACGTCCGCGGTGGTGGGAGCAGGGGCGAGCCCGCCGTCGAGGGTGTACATCACGTGCACGTCGGGTCCGTGGTCGCGGATGGTGCGCAGCATCCAGGACAGGGCGGCGTGGGTCTCTTCGCGCAGCCCGAAGCGCACCAGCGCGTGGGCGGTGTAGGCGAGGTCGCGCACCCAGGCGAACCGGTAGTCCCAGTTCTTGCCGCCGCGGGCGCTCTCCGGCAGCGACGTCGTCGCGGCCGCGGCGATCGCGCCGGTGGGGCTGTAGATGAGCAGCTTCAGCGCCAGGGCGCTGCGCTGCACGTGGGTGGCCCACGGCCCCTCGTACGAGAACGCGCGCGACCACGCACGCCAGTTGCCGATGGTGCGGTCGATGCCGACGTCGACGTTGTGCGGATCGGGGAAGTGCAGCGGCTCGTCGTGGGTGGCGGCCATCACCACGAGGTGCCGCGAGTCGGGCGCCGTGGTGAAACGGCCGGCGAGCATCGGACCGGTCGGCCCGTCGGGTTCGGGGTCGGCGGGGCCGTGGTCGAAGCCGACGACGCCGATGGCGGTCTTGCCGCAGCGGACGACGGCGCCGTGCGCGGACGGCTCGATCCAGGGCGAGGCGGTCTGCAGCGAGGTGCCGGGGTGCACCCTCCACGCCATCTCGACCCGGCCGGAGACGCCCGTGACCCGGCGCGCGAGCTCTGCCCATGGCAGGCGGCCGGCGATGCCCGACACCAGCGCATCGGTCATCTTCACGACGCCGTCGGCCGTGGTGAAGGTCGTCTCCAGCACGTTCGTGCGCGGGACGTACCGGCGGCGCATCGTGAATTCCGCAGCAGGGGCGAGCTGGAACGAGCCGCCCGTCGCGTCATCGAGGATCTTCGCGAAGACCGCGTCCGAGGTGAGCTCGGGAAGCGGCATCCAGTCGATGCTGCCGTCGGCCCCCACGAGCGCCACCGTGCGGCCGTCGCCGATCGGTGCATACGACTCGATCGGCTGACATGTCACGCTGGCTCCTCCCGGATGGGTGGTTCCAGTCTTCGCGAGGCGGCGCGGACATGCGGCAGGGTTGACAACACCGAGCCTGCATGGAATCGCGGGCGCGCGCGCTGCCCCCGATCGTCCGCCGACGGGTCAGCGCAGGAACTGCGCGGGGTCGAACTCCTCGATCGGGATCACGCGGATGCGCGGCAGCGGTGCGTCGAACGCCCGGGCGTCGAACTCAAGGTCGAACACCTCGAGGCCCGGGATGGCCGCGAACGCGGTGTTGCGGAACTCGGTGAACCCGAGGATGCCGAGACGCCGACCGTCGGCGAGCGCACCGAGGTCGTCGACGAAGTCGCCGTCGTGGCTGACGAGCATGACGTCGTCATCGCGGTCGCGCAGCGCCTGCAGCGTGCGCTGGATGGCGATGTCGACGATCTTCGCGTCGGACGGACCCGACAGGGGCACCGGCTCGTAGCCCAGCGCCTTCAGCGCCTGCACGAAGGTCATCGGCAGGTTGGTCGTGGCGTTGAGGAAGAACAGGCCGCGTGTCGGCTGCCGCCAGGTGCGCTCCACGAACGAGAGGATGCGGTCCCAGCGCGGCCGCTCATCGGGCTGCGGTCGGCGCCCCAGGATCGATCCACCGAGGGTCGCGTCGATGTTCTCGCCGTCGACCAGCACCCATGCGCCCTGCGCGTCGCCCACTGCGACCTCCCTGCGACGCCGCACAGGGCGTCGCCTTCGATCCTATGCGGGCGGCGGCAGGTCCCCCGTTCGGGGCGTCAGTTGAGGGCGCGGGTGGATGCCGGGAGGACGCCGTCGGCGTAGAGGCTCTTCGCCACGTCCTGCAGCGCCGTCAATGCGACCCGCTGGGTCATCGGGCCGTACGAGATGCGGGCGACGCCGAGCGCCTCGTACTCGGCGGCCGACAGCGCGCCGGGAAGCCCGATCACGCTCACCTTGCGCTCGCCGATGCCGGCCACCAGCTGCCGCGTGATGTCGGCATCGAGCACACCCGGCACGAACACGACATCCGCGCCGGCGTCGAGGTAGGCGCGGCCGCGCTCGATCGCGTCGGCGACCGAGTCCTGCACGGGGCGGTCGCCGGCGCGCACGAACGCGTCGGTGCGGGCGTTGAGGGCGAACGGCACGCCCTCTGCCTGCCCGGCCGCGACGATCGCTTCGACGGCGGCGACGGACTCCGCCAGCGGCTTCAGACGGTCTTCGACGTTCGCACCCACCACGCCGACGCCGATCGCCCGGCGGGTCGTCTCGCCGGGGTCGCCGAAGCCGGCATCCAGGTCTGCCGACACGGGCAGGTCGCCCGCGACCGCGACGATGCGGCCGACCATGTCGAGCATGAGGTCGCGCGGGATGTTCTCCCCGTCGGCGTAGCCGAACGTCGCCGCGATGGAATGCCCCGCCGTGGCGAGGGCGCGGGTCTCGGGCAGGTCGATGATCGCCTTCGCCGAGACGACGTCCCACACGTTCACCACGCGGAGGATCTCCGGGGCGGCATGCAGGTCGGACAGGGTCTGAGCACGCTGGGCCTGGTTCGTCATCGCTCCACGGTAGCGGCCGGGGAGTCGCCGCGGGCAGGGTCCGCGCGCCCGCGGCATCCGCCGTCGCCGGGCCGATAGCCTGGGCGGCATGGCCGTCCGTCAGACCCGTCGCGCCCGGGCGCAGCGTCGCCGCGTGAAGCGCGTCGCGGCGTCGGGGAGCGACCTGACCGACCTGCAGTGGTGCGCCATCCTCGAGGCGTGGGCGGCGTGCGCCTACTGCGGCGGCGACGGCGCCGCACTGCAGCGCGACTGCGTGCTGCCGATCTCCCGCGGCGGCCGCTACACGCTCGACAACGTGGTGCCCGCGTGCCGGTCGTGCAACGCCAGCAAGTGCAACGAGGAAGTCACCACCTGGATGCGCCGGCGACGCCTCGACGAGCCGGCGTTCCTGTTGCGGTGGCGCCAGATCGTGCTGGCCCTCGCGGCGGAGGCCGCGCCCGCGGACCCTGCTGAGCCCGCGGAGGCCGCCGTCTGCGACGGCTGAGCCCACGGCCCGGGCGGAGAATGGAGGCATGATCCGCTCCGCCCTCACCGCGTTCGCCCTCGACGTCGTGCTCGTCACGCTGTTCGCCGCGGTGGGTCGGGCGAGCCACGACTCCGCGCCCTTCGGCATCGGCCTGGCGACGACCGCGTGGCCGTTCCTGGCGGCCCTCGCCGTGGGGTGGCTGGTGACCCTCGCCTGGCGCCGGCCCGCCGCACCCGTGCGCACCGGCCTGGGGGTCTGGGCGATCACCGTCGCCGGCGGCATGCTGCTGCGCGCGGCCAGCGGCCAGGGCACCGCACTGCCCTTCATCATCGTCGCCACGCTCACGCTGCTGCTGTTCCTCGTGGGCTGGCGCGTGATCGCCACGCTCGTACAGGCGCGGCGGCGAGCGGCCGCATCCGCCCGCTCCTGACACCCGCGGCACGCCTCGGCGCATCGAGCGGAATGGATGCCGCGCGGCGTCCGTTGCACCGGGTATGCAACGCTTCGGAACGCTCTCGTTCGGCCACTACGGACCCCTCGGCGGCGGCCGCGAGCTCACCGCCGGAGACTCCCTGCGCCAGGCGATCGACCTCGCGCAGGGCATGGACGATCTGGGTGTCAACGGCGCCTACTTCCGCGTGCACCACTTCGCCCGGCAGCAGGCGTCGCCGATGCCCCTGCTGTCGGCGATCGCCGCCACCACGAAGCGCATCGAGGTCGGCACCGGTGTCATCGACATGCGGTACGAGAACCCGCTGCACCTGGCCGAAGAGGCCGCGGCGGTCGACCTCATCAGCGACGGACGGCTTGCCCTCGGCGTCAGCCGCGGGTCACCGGAGACCGTCGTGCGGGGCTACGAGACGTTCGGCTACACGGGATCGCAGGATCCCCGCGGCGCCGACATCGCCCGCGCGCACTTCGACCTGTTCCTGCGCGCGATCGACGGCGAAGGACTCGCCCAGCGAGACCCCGAGAGCCCGTTCGGCGGCGGCACCGGCATGCAGCGCGTCGAGCCGCACTCCCCCGGCCTGCGCTCGCGCGTGTGGTGGGGTGCCGGCAACCGCGACAGCGCCGCCTGGGCGGGCACGATGGGCGTGAACCTCATGTCGTCGACGCTGCTCACCGAAGACCGCGGCGTTCCCTTCGACGTGCTGCAGGCCGAGCAGATCGACGCGTTCCGCGCCGCGTGGCGCGAGGCGGGTCACCCCGGTGAGCCGCGCGTCTCGGTCAGCCGCTCGATCTTCCCCATCACCACCGCCGAGGATGAGCTGTACTTCGGGCACGCGTCCGAGGGCGAGGGCGTCGGCTACATCGACGGCATCCGCTCGACGTTCGGCAAGACCTACGCCGCATCCCCTGACGTGCTCGTCGAGCAGCTGCAGCAGGATGCCGCCATCGCCAGCGCCGACACCCTCATGCTGACCATCCCGAGCCAGCTCGGGGTCGCGTTCAACCTGCGCGTCGTCGAGTCGTTCGCGAAGCACGTGGCGCCGGCGCTGGGCTGGCAGCCGACGACCGGGGCGCACGCGTAAAGACCCACGTCGCCCCGCGGTAGGTTCGGCGCATGGCGAGCGACGACGGCGCGGCGGGCGAAGGCTGGATCTACGTGCCCACCTCGGCGCTGCCCGATGAGGACACCTATACGAGAGTGGCCGACATCGTCGTACAGGGCGAGACGTTCGCCGTGCGCAGGCGCGACCGCGATGGCTCGCATCACTACGACTGGGTTTCGGGCCCCAACGCCGGTTACGGCTTCAGCGCATTCGGCGGAGTCGCGCCGGTGAGCCACGAGAGGCACGTGGCCGCCATCGAGGACTTCCTCGCCGGGGTCGACCCTGACACTGGGTACCTGTCGTACCCGTAGGCGCCAGCAACCCGCTGACGAGCAGTGACGTCTCGCGGCCTGCGGCTCGCACCCGGCCGCGGCGGTCAGCGCGGGTACACCAGGCGGAACCGCTCGCAGAGCACCGGCATGTCCGGCTCGTAGCCGCGCGGGTTCTCGGAGTGCTCGCGCCAGAACCGCTCGTGCACCGCGCGCCAGTGCGCCAGGGTGCGGTCGCCCTCACCCTCGGCGAGCGCATGCTCCGAATCCACCTGATCGAACGGCACGACCCGCAGGTCGGTGGTCTCGATGACCGCTCGCGGCGCCCCGGCGCCGTCGAGGATGACGCTGACGTCCCCCACCTCGGGCATCCGGTCCCCCGTGGCCTCGTAATCCCACATGGACGAGGCCGTGCCGGTCTTCACCCCGGCAAGCACGAGGGCCAGCAGGCCGTCGGCGTGCGCGGGGGTCGCTCCGAAGGCCCACGCCTCGGTCGGCTCTTCGGGGAGGTGCGGCAGCTCGGCGCGGCGGAGGCGCCAGAACTCCGCGATGGAGACAGATTCGGTCACGCGCTCCAGCGTAGGTGTGCGCGCCGGTGTGCCGGGAATCGCCCTGTGCCCGGTCAGCGGCGCACGAGCAGCGCTCCGGGCTGGATGATCGCGAGGATGTCGGCCGTGGCGCCCACCTCTTCGCCGTCGATCTCGAACGGCAGCGGCTCGGGGAGGGTGACCCGCACCGACACCGCCTGGCGGTGGCGTGTCGTGGCCGTGTCCACGGCGGTGTCGTCGCGGGTGACGGCGCGGCGGATGCCGTTGTCCCAGACCACGGACTTCAGGGCGTCGAGCCACTGCAGCCCTTCCGGGCCCTCGCCACCGATGAGCACGACGTCCAGCAGACCGTCATCGGGTTCGGCGTCGGGAAGGATGCGCAGTCCTCCCTGCACGGTTCCGCAGTTGCCGATCAGCACGGTGTGGGTGGGCTCGGTCACCGGCGGGTCGGCATCGAAGACGACCGTGGCGTCGACGACGTCGGTGGCGGCCATCGCCCGTCCGAGAGCCCCGACGTAGGCCAGCCAGCCCGCGCGCTCCTTGGCAGACTCGTCGGTCTCGGCGAGCATCTGCGCGTCGATGCCGAAGCCTGCCATCACGAGGAAGATGAACTCCTCCCCGCGGTCGTGCAGTTCGATGCGCCCGATGTCGATCGGCGACTCGTCCCCGTCGATCGCACGCGCGAGGGCGCCAGCCACGTCGCCCAGAGGGATGCCGAGGTTGCGGGCCAGCAGGTTGCCGGTGCCCTGCGGCACGATCCCCAGCGGCACCTCCGTGCCGGCCAGCGTCGCGGCCACGTCGCGGATCGTCCCGTCGCCGCCCACCGCCACGACCAGCCCGCATCCATCCGCGAGTGCCTGACGGGCCATCCCCTGCCCGGCATCCTCGACCGTCGTCGCGTACCACTCCACCTCGACCGGCTGCTTCCGCGCGGCGAGCGCCTCTTCGAGTGCGGAGCGCTCCACGCGCGTGGGATTGAAGACGATGCCGATCATCCCCCCACTCTGGCGGACTCCCTGCCCGCGCGCCACGCGGATCGGGACGTGGGAGCGCGACGGGTTGCCGCACCCCCGGCAGAAGCCTGATCGACGGTGTGGTGTGACCACCGTGAAAAACCATGAATAATAGTGGTGTGACCACACGACCCGCCGGCTACAGCGCGATCTCGAGCTACTCCCGGGTGGAGATCCTCCACCTCATCCAGGAGCGTCCTCAGCGCACCATCGCGGAGCTGGTCGAGGCCACCAAGCTGCACCCCAACACGGTGCGTGAGCACCTGCAGCGCCTGATCGACGACGGCTACGTCGTGTCGGAGACCGAGCACCGCACGACGAGGGGCCGGCCACGGGTGCTGTACAGCGCCGCCGACGGCGCAGAGACCTGGAGCCCGGTGCAGCAGCGCAAGGTGCGCGAGGCCGCGAAGCGCGGCGATCTCATGCGGCGGGTGCTCCCCAGCGAGCTGCCGCCGGAACTCACCACGGAGGCCCTGCACCAGGTCGACGCCCTCGTGGAGAACCTCGCCGACGCGGGCTTCGAGCCGATCGTCGACGAGTCCGACCTGACGATCGACCTCAGCCCGTGCGCACACGCCGAGGTGCAGTCCGCCCACCGGCAGGTGCTCTGCTCGGTGCACCTCGGCCTCATGCAGGGCGTCGTCGCCGCAGCCGGCGGCCCGCTCACCGTTGACGGCATGCGCTCCTCGTGCGACCCGCGCGAGTGCATCGTGCAGCTGTCCGCGCGCGGCTGAACCCCCTCTTCACACCGCCGGCCGCGGCCGCCGGCGGTGGTCTGTCGCGCCCGGCGACGGCGCCCTGATCACCGAAGCGGTCACGGTGCCCAGCGGTGCCCACACCGCGCTGGGCAGAGCCCGTCCCGGGCAACTCACAGCCCTTCTCACAGGGTAAGGTCGTAGCATTGCGCCCGTGGTCTGACCACAGGTATCCTTATTCACGGCCGCCTGCCCCGGAATGCGCCCGCGCGGCTCACTACCTTCAACCGTTAGGAACCCCCACCCGAGGAAGGATCCCGATGGATCTGCTCGACCCGCTGCTGCTCGCCCGATGGCAGTTCGGCCTGACGACTCTGTACCACTACCTGTTCGTGCCTCTGACGCTCGGACTCGCGCTCGTGGTCGCCATCTTCCAGACGGTCTGGCACCGCACCGGCAAGGTGGAGTGGCTGCACCTGACGCAGCTGTTCGGGAAGATCTTCCTCATCAACTTCGCGATGGGCGTCGTCACCGGCATCGTGCAGGAGTTCCAGTTCGGCATGAACTGGTCCGCCTACTCCCGCTTCGTCGGCGACATCTTCGGCGCGCCGCTGGCCTTCGAGGGCCTCATGGCCTTCTTCTTCGAAGCCACCTTCATCGGGTTGTGGATCTTCGGGTGGAACAAGCTGCCGCGCGCCGTGCACCTGTTCTCGATGTGGATGGTCGTCGTCGGCTCCACCCTGTCGGCCTACTTCATCCTCGCCGCCAACGCGTTCATGCAGAACCCCGTGGGCTACGAGATGGCCGCCGACGGCGGGCGGGCCGAGCTCGTGGACTTCTGGGCGGTGCTGACCAACCCGGTCGTGCTCGCCGCGTTCCCGCACACGATCTTCTCCGCGTGGATGTTCGCCGCCGCCGTCGTCATCGCCGTCAGCGCCTGGCACCTCGCCCGCGGGCAGAACCTGGTCACCATGCGCAAGTCGCTGCGCTTCGGCATGTGGTTCATGATCGGCTCGTTCGCCGCGGTCGCGCTCACCGGTGACCAGCTGAGCCTGGTCATGGTCGAGACCCAGCCGATGAAGATGGCGGCCGCCGAGGCCATCTGGAACACCGCCTGCGGCGCGGACGCCTCGTTCTCGCTGTTCTCCATCGGCACCCCCGACGGATCTCAGGAGATCTGGTCGCTGCGCGTGCCGTACCTGCTGTCGCTGCTGTCGACGCACTCGCTGGACGGCTGCGTCGAGGGCCTCAACGACCTGCAGGCGCTGTACACCGAGCAGTTCGGCGCCGGCATCGACTACATGCCCATCATCTGGGTCACCTACTGGTCGTTCCGCTGGATGATCGCCCTCGGCGGCATCGCGGCGCTCATCTCGGTCGTCGGCCTCTGGGTCACCCGCAAGAAGGCCACGCGCCCCGTCGCGCCCTGGATGTGGAAGGTCGCGATCTGGTCGGCTCCGCTGCCGCTGCTGGGCAGCCTCGTCGGCTGGGTGTTCACGGAGATGGGTCGCCAGCCCTGGATCGTGTTCAGCCTCATGCTCACCGAGGACGGGGTCTCGCCCAACGTGCCCGGCTGGACGGTGCTGATCTCGCTCGTCGCCTTCACGCTCATCTACGCCGCCCTCGCGGTGGTCGAGTTCGGACTCATCCTCAAGGCCGCGCAGAAGGGCCCTGCCCCGCTGCCCGAGCCCGGTGCCGAGGATGACCAGCCGACCTCCGTCGAAGACACCCCGACGACGGTCTACTAGGAGCACGTCATGGATCTCGCCTACATCTGGTTCTTCATCGTCGGTGTGCTGTTCGTCGGCTACTTCGTGCTCGACGGCTTCGACTTCGGCGTGGGCATGTCGCTGCCCTTCCTCGGCAAGGACGACGTCTCGCGCCGTCAGGTCATCAACACGATCGGGCCCGTCTGGGACCTCAACGAGACCTGGGTCATCGTCGCGGGCGCCTGCCTGTTCGCCGCCTTCCCGGAGTGGTACGCCACGCTGTTCAGCGGGTTCTACCTGGCGCTGCTGCTGATCCTGCTGGCCCTCATCGCCCGCGGCGTGTCGTTCGAGTATCGCCACCAGCGCGACAGCCTGCGGTGGAAGCGCAACTTCGACCGCATGATCGTCATCGGCTCCGCCGTGCCCGCGTTCCTCTGGGGCGTCGCGGTGGCCAACATCGTGCAGGGTGTGCCGCTGGATGCCGATCACGAGTTCGTCGGGTCGCTCCTGACGCTGCTGAACCCCTACGGACTGCTGGGCGGCCTCACCACGCTGCTGCTGTTCTTCACCCACGGCGTGTACTTCGTGGCGCTGAAGACCGACGGCCGCGTGCGCAGCGACGCCCGCGCCCTGGCCATCAAGTCCGGCGTGCTGACGGTCGTCGTCGCGGCGGCGTTCCTGATCTGGACGGTGTTCAACGCCGCCGCTGCAGGCTCGCCCCTGCTGATGCTGTCGATCGCCTGCGCCGTGATCGCCGCCGTGCTGCTCATCGCCTCGGCGGTGGCGAACCTGCGCGACCGCGAGGGCTGGGCGTTCGGCTTCGGCGCCGGCACGGTGGTCTTCGCCGTGCTGACCCTGTGGCTGGCGCTCTTCCCGAACGTCATGCCCTCGACGATCGACCCGGCGTTCAGCCTCACGATCGAGAACGCCTCGAGCACCGACTACACGCTCACCATCATGACGTGGGCCGCGGTGATCTTCCTGCCGCTGGTGCTGCTGTACCAGGGCTGGACGTACTGGGTGTTCCGCAAGCGCGTCACCCGCGTCGAGATCGAGAAGGCGGCGGCGACCGTCCACTGAACCCGACCGCCCCGGTCGTCGGCCGCGCGATTCGCGCGCCGGGCCGGGGCGGTCGTTTTTCACCGGCGGCGCCGACCGCGGCGCCGGGCCGCATGGGAGGATCGAGGACATGGCTTCGCAGGAAGCGGACGCACCACCGCGGCCGGCCGGACGTCCCCTGGACCCGCGGCTGCTGCGGTACGCCGGCGCTTCACGCGTCTTCTTCGTCGCGATCGGACTGATCGGCCTCGCCCAGACGGCCGTGATCATCGCCTTCGCCTGGCTGCTGACCCGCGCCATCGTCGGCGCGATCGACGGGATGCGGTGGGACGAGCTCTCCGGCATCCTCCTCATCCTCGCCGGTGTCGTCGCCCTGCGCGCCGTTCTTGTCTGGCTGCGCGAGACGGTGGCGGCGCGCGCCTCGGCGCGGGTGCAGGCGCAGCTGCGCGCGCACCTCTTCGAAGCCGTCGACGAGCTCGGGCCGGGGTGGCTGGCGGTGCACAACTCCGCACGCCTCGCGGTGACGGCGGGCCGCGGCCTCGACGCCCTCGACGCGTACTTCGCGCGCTACCTGCCCCAGTTGGTGCAGACCGCGGTCGCGACGCCGACGATCATCCTCGTGATGTGGTGGATGGACTGGATCTCGGGCCTCACCGTCGTGCTCACCCTTCCGCTGATCCCGCTGTTCATGGTGCTGATCGGACTGGCGACCCGCTCCGTGCAGGACAAGCAGTGGCGCACCCTCGGGCGGCTCGCCGCGCGCTTCGCCGACACCGTGCGGGGCCTGTCGACCCTCACGGTCTTCGGCCGGCAGCACCGCGCGGTCGCGTCGATCCAGCGGGTCACCGAGCGCTATCGCGATGAGACCATGCGGGTGCTGCGGGTGTCGTTCCTGTCGGGGTTCGCGCTGGAGCTGCTGGCGAGCCTGTCGGTGGCGATCATCGCCGTCTCGATCGGCTTCCGACTGCTCGACGGCGACCTGACGCTGCTGGTCGGCCTGTTCGTGCTGCTCCTGGCACCGGAGGCCTACCTCCCCCTGCGTCAGGTGGGCGTGCAGTTCCACGCCGCCGCCGAGGGCGTTTCGGCCACCGAAGACGTGTTCGCGGTGCTCGACGAGGCCCGCGCCGCGCGCGCCGAGCGTCACGCCGACGCGGCGCCGGCAGGCACGTCTGCCGTTCCGGCCGGAGCGATCGCGGGTCCCCTCGTGCTGCGGGGGCTGCGTGTGCGCTACGGCGACCGCGCGCTGCCCCCCGTGGATCTCGAGGCGGATGCCGGTGAACTCGTGCTGGTGGCCGGACCGAGCGGCGCGGGCAAGTCGAGTGTGTTCGCGGCGCTGCGCCGAGCTGCCGCCTTCGATGGCGACGCCCGCGTCGGCGGCATCCCGTTGGCGCAGCTGACCCCCGACCGCTGGCTGGGATGGGCAGGGCAGCACCCCGGCCTCATCGCCGGCACCGTGGCCGACAACGTCGCGCTCGGCGATGCCGCCCCGGACGCCGCTGTCATCGTGCGGGCGCTGCAGCTGGCGTGCGCCGGCGACATCGACCCGTCGTATGAGCTCGGCGTGCAGGGCGCGGGCCTCTCCGGAGGTCAGGCGCAGCGCATCGCCGTTGCCCGGGCGATCTACCGCCATCTCCGCGGCACCGCGACCGTGCTCGCCCTCGACGAGCCGAGCGCCGCGCTCGACCCCGTCACCGAAGACCTGCTGTGGCAGAGCCTTCGCACGCTGGCAGACGGCGGCGCCACCGTGCTGCTGATCTCGCACCGGACGACCGCCGAGGCGTACGCCGACCGCATCGTGCGGCTTCAGCCTGCGGAGGTGGCGGCATGAGCGCTGCGACGACCACGCCGACCCCGAGCACGGCGTCCGCCCACGGCACGCCGCGCGGATCAGGGGCGACGACCGCCGACGTGCTGCGCGGCGCCATGCCGCCGGCCCGCCGCTTCTGGCGCGCTGCCGCCACCGGTTTCGCCCACGAGGCGTCGGCCGTGGCATTGCTGGCCGTCAGCGCGTGGCTGATCGTGCGCGCCAGCGAGCAGCCCGCCGTGATGTACCTCACCGCCGCCGTCGTCGGGGTGCGCGCGTTCGCGCTGTCCCGCGCGACCTTCCGCTACCTCGAGCGGCTCACCTCGCACGATGCGGCGCTGCGCCAGCTCGCCTCCACGCGCACCGCCCTGGTGCGCCGGCTCATCCCGCTCGCGCCCGACGGTCTCACCCGCACCCGGCGAGGGTCCGTGCTCGGGGCGCTCGTCGATGACGTCGACGAGCTGCAGAACCTTCCGCTGCGGGTGGTGGAGCCGCTGGTGGCCTCGGTGACCGTGGCCCTGTCGGCGGTCGTCTTCGTGGCCTTCGTCTCGGGGCCGGCGGCGCTGACGCTGCTGGGATGCCTCGCGGTCGCGGCCGTCGTCGCGACCGCCTGGGGGTGGGTGGCGGGCGGCCGTGCCGAGCGGGCCATCGCTCCGCTGCGCGCGCGGCTCGCCGACGCGGTGACCGACCACCTCGGCAGCCTCGATGTGCTGCTGGCCTACGGCGCCGAAGCCGCCAGCCGGAGCCGCATCGCCGACGCCGACAGCGCCGTGCGCCGTGCGGTCGTCCGCCGGGCCGGCGCCCAGGCGGCGACCACGGCCATCGTGTCGCTGCTGGCCGGTGCCGCGTCGATCCTCGCCGTGGTGGTCACCGCCCCCGACGCCGCGACGCTGGGCGGCCCCGCCCTCGCCGTCGCGGTGCTCGTGCCGATGGCGGTGTTCGAGGTGTTCGGCGCGGTGCCGCTGGCCGCCGCCTCGTGGCGCCAGGTGCGCGCGTCGGCGGAGCGCATCGCCGAGTCGGTTCCCGACACGATCCCGGCGGGCCTCGTCCAGCACCCCGCACCCGCCACCGGAGAGGCCCCCGCGCTCGGCGAGGGGCTGCGCCTGCGCGGCGTCTGGGCCACCTGGCCGGGAGCGGACACCGCGTCGCTGGCCGGGGTCGACCTCGACGTGCACGCGGGCGAACGGCTGCTGGTCATCGGCTCCAGCGGGGCGGGGAAGACGACGCTCGCACACGTGCTGGTGCGGTTCCTGGAGTGCACCGGCACGTACGAGATCGGCGGGCGCTCGGTGCGGGAGTCGTCCCCCGACGACGTGCGGCTCACCGTCGGCCTCTGCGAGCAGCAGCCGATGCTGTTCGACGAGGACATCCGCCAGAACCTGCTGTTCGCCCGCGACACCGCCACCGACAAGGAGCTCGTGGCCGTGCTCGACCGCGTCGGCCTGGGCCCGTGGCTCGCCGAGCGCGGGGGCCTTGACGCCCGGGTCGGCGAGCGAGGCGCGCTGGTGTCGGGCGGGCAGGCGCAGCGCATCGCCCTGGCCCGCGCGCTGCTGCGGGGGTTCCCGGTGCTGGTGCTCGACGAGCCGACCGCAGGCGTGGACCCCGCGGCATCCGACGCGCTCCTCACCGACCTGCTGCAGGCGGTCGGCCCCGACCAGGCCGTCGTGCTCATCTCGCACGTGGCCGTGCCCGCCGGACTGGTCGACCGCGTCGTGCGCCTCGATGCCGGGCACCTCGACGCCGCTGCCTGACCGGCCGCAGGCGCTCAGCGCAGCAGCAGCCCGGTGATCAGCACCGCGGCGGCGGCGAGGATCGCCACAGCCGTGAGGGTGTAGCCGACCACGAGGCCGGCGACGGCGTACCCGCGACCGCGGGCGTCGGTGCGGCGCAGCTCGCGGCGCGCGAGGTGCCCGAAGACGATGCCGATCGGCGCGAGGACGAAGCCGAAGACGAGGGCCAGCAGCGCCTTGTCGTTCACCGGCGGCTCGGACTCGCCGACGGCCGCCCACCAGGGCTCAGCGGGGGCATCCGCGGTCGCGGGACTCGCCGGCGGCGCCACGTCCGCTGTGAGTACTCCGGGGGGCGGGGTGGAGGGCGCGCCCGGCACAGCTTCGGCGGCGACGGACGCGGTCTCGGTGGCGACGGCCGGGTGCCGCGGTGCAACCTCGTCCGGCGCGTGCGCCGCCGCGCCGGGTGCGCGGATGCCCCGCGCGGGCGTGTCGAGATCGGGGTCCCACTTCACGCGTGCGGCGATGTCGACCGCACGCGCGCCCGGCGTCGCAGCCGGCGGCGACGCCGCCTCGGCCGCGGCCACCGCCTCCCGCCACGCCCGGGCATCGGCGGACACGGCCAGGGGGTGCGCTCCGGAGGGACGGCGTCCGCCGACCGGAAGGTCGGTGATGATGCCCGCGCGCGCCCGCCCGGCGGCGGGCCGGGCGCTCCCGCCCGCGGCGGCGACGTGGCCGGCCCACGCGACGAGGGCGGGGTACGCCTGCGGATGCCGGGCGATCTGCTCCGCGTACGCGGGGTACGCCGCGGCGATCGCCGCGAGGTCGTGCGGGGAGGTCTCCGCGCGGTGCAGTGCGGTCCATGCGGTCGCCGCATCCCACCCGTCGGTGTTCGGCGCAGTGGCGGCGGTCATCGCATTCCTCCTGGCCTCCAGTGGACCACCGCCCCACCCATGCCGCGATGGGGAGTTCTCCCCATCGCCCGGTCCGCTACGGCCTGGCCGGTGCCGTGGATCGGCGCCAGGAGACGCGGCCGCCGAGCGGCGCGGCGCCCACGCGGCGGGCCGCGGGTCAGGCGTCGGGCTGGCCGCCGTTGCGGGTGGAGCGGCGTTCGATGAGCAGGGTGTCGCGCCACCGGCCGGCGTGCGGGCCGACACCGCTGCGCGCGATCCGCTCGCGTCGTCCGACGACGCGGAACCCCGCCTGTTCGTGCAGGCGCAGGCTCGCGGTGTTCTCGGGGAAGACGCTGGCCTGGATGGTCCAGTAGCCGGCATCCTCCGCGGCCTCGATGAACGCCGCCAGCAGCGCCCGCCCGATCCCCTCGCCCCGATGGGCGGGGTCGATGTAGACCGAGTGCTCGATGACACCGCGATACGCCTCGCGGGCCGACACCGGCGAGGCCGCCGCCCAGCCGACCACGGTGCCGGCTTCATCCACCGCGACGAGCCGGGCGTCCGGCACCTTTCCCGTGTCGAAGCGCTCCCACGTCGGCGGCCGGGTTTCGAAGGTGGCCTCACCGCCGGCGATTCCGGCGGCGAAGATCGCCTCGACCCGCGGCCAGTCCTCTGCGGTCATCGGCCGGATCGTCGTCATGGGCGTGCGGTGCTCTCGGCGTCAGAGGGTGCGGGCGAACGCCTGCACCCCGTCGTGGGAGGGCAGCCGCGTGAAGCCGAGACGGTCGTAGAACGCCAGGGCGCCGGCGTTGTCGGCGGAAGAGACGAGGTGCAGCCCCGACACGCCCCGCTCACGCAGGGCATCGCTCACGGTGTCGATCAGCCGGCGGCCCCACCCCTGCCCCTGCACCTCGGGGAGCAGGTCGATGTGCAGGTGCGCCGGATGCGCATCGCCGTAGGGCTCGGCGCCCGCGCGGCGCCCGTATGCGTAGCGGAGGATGCCGTCCTGCCGGGTGAGCTCGACCTCCGGCTCGGGCCAGCGGTCGGCATGCCGCGGCCACCATTCGGTGGCGAACCAGTCCTCGAAGGCGCGGGTGTCGGGCACGGCCACGGTGTACCCCACGACGCGGCTGTGGTCGCTCTCCACCACGAAGGCGAGGTCGGGATGCCGCGCGGCATAGGGCAGCACGAACACCTCCGCCCAGAGGTCGTCGTCGGCGAGCACGCCGGTCGCGTCGGCACCGGCATCCGCCGTGAGCAGGCATACGTCGGCGAGCGCCGGCTCGTCGCCGGGACGGAACGGACGGATGCGGGTCACCCCTTCATCCTGCCACCGGCGCAACCCCGCGACACAGGAGGCGACACGTGGCAGGATCTCCCCCGTGGCTCGCCCACGAGCCGTCGAACCGCCGAGGAGGTCCTGCCGTGACCGTTCGTCCCGCCTCCCCCGACGCCCTCGATGACTGGGCGAGGATGCTGCGTGAGAGGTTCGACCTCGTGCCCGACGACGTGCCCGTCTCCCTCGTCCTCGACCTCGCCCGCGACATCGCCGCCGGGGTGTCGCCGTCGGCGGCGCCGGTGAGCGCCTTCGTCGCCGGCCTGGTCGCCGGGCGCGCGCACGCGACGGCGACCGACGCCGCCGACGTCGTGGCCACCATCGCGGCCCTCGCCCACCGCGCGGCAGCGCACGCGACGCCCGCTGCGGCGCCGACGGCACCCGCCTAGGAGGCGGTCACCCGCACCGCGCTGTTCCGCGCCGTACCGGCAGAGCCCTTCCCCCGCCGGCCACCCGCGCTCGACTCGGCTTCGGCGGTCGCGGTGATGCGGTTGGCCATGCCACGGAAGACGAACCCGTGGAACGGGAGCACCGCGAGCCAGTACAGGCGCCCCGCGAGCCCACGGGGGAAGAAGACCGCGCGCTGGTCGTAGCGGGATCCCTCGTCAGCAGGAGTGACACGCAGTTCCAGCCACGCCTGGCCGGGCACCTTCATCTCGGCGCGCAGCCGCAGCATCCGTCCCTCCTCGACCGTCTCCACCCGCCAGAAGTCGATGACATCCCCGGGGGCGACCCGTGACCGGCTGCGACGCCCGCGCGCGAGCCCCACGCCGCCGGCGACCTTGTCCATCCACCCGCGCACCGCCCACAGCAGCGGGGTGGAGTACCACCCGTTCTCCCCGCCGATGCCGGTGATCACCGCCCACAGCCGCTCCGGGCTGGTGGTGGTCATCTCCGACCGCTCGTCGGTATAGACCGTTCGGCCCGCCCAGTCGGGGTCCGACGGCAGCGGGTCGGCCGGGGCGCCGAGCACCTCGGCATCCTGCCAGCTGGTCTCGACGTCGTCGGATTCCACCCGCCCGAGCGCCATCTCCACCGCACCGCGGTACGGGGTGAGCCCGTCCTCAGGCGGCGGGATGAGGTCGTCGACGGCGTGGTCGTCCATGACGCACTCGTTCTGCAGCGATGCCACGAGCGGGCGGGCGATGGCGCGCGGGATGGGGGTGACGAGGTTCACCCAGTGGGAGGCCAGGCCCGGCGTGAACACCGGCAGCGACGCGATCGCCCGCTGCGGCAGTCCCGCCGCGACGGCGTAGCCGTTCATCATCTGCCCGTACCGCAGCACGTCCGGCCCGCCGATGTCCACGGCCCGGTTGACCTCTGCCGGCACCCGCCCCGCCCCGAGCAGATAGTGCAGCACATCGCGCACCGCGATCGGCTGGATGCGATTGCGCACCCACCGCGGCGCCGGCATGTAGGGAAGCACCTCGGTGAGGTGGCGCACCATCTCGAACGAGGCCGACCCCGACCCGATCACGACCCCGGCCTGCAGCACCAGGGAGGGCACCCCCGACTGCAGGAACACCTCGCCCACCGCCACCCTCGATCGCAGATGCGGCGACAGGTCTCCCCCGGATGGGTGGAGCCCGCCGAGGTAGACGAGGCGCCCGACGGATGCCGCAGCAGCGGCAGCGGCGACGGTCTCGGCCGCGCGCAGGTCCGCATCGGCGAAACCCGGTCCCGCGGCCATGGAATGCACCAGGTAGTAGAGCACGTCCACGTCTTCGACGGCGCGGGCCATCACGTCCGGATCCTCGGCGGAGCCTTCCACGTCTTCCACGTCCCGACCCCACGGGAAAGCGGCGAGCCGTGACGTGTCGCGGGCGAGCACCCGCACCCGGTACCCCGCTTCACGCAGGCGCGGCACGAGCCGACCGCCGATGTACCCGGTGCCGCCGAGCACCAGTGCCCGCGGCGGCGAGCCATCGGGCCGCGGCAGGGCACGCAGTGCCGGCTCGTGGCCGGTGGGGGCGGAGAGTTCGCTCATGCGTCGACGCTATGTCCGCCCTGGCGGGAGGCGCCCGGTCTTGCATGTCGTCGGCGGCCGTGCATGGCACGGGCCCACCGGGCGCCGACAGCGGGACCGGATCTCCGCCCGCGAGGGCCGCTCCGCGCGCGCATAGCGCACCGCGATGCCCGAGGACAAACGGATGCGAGCCCTCGCAGCCCCGGCGTACCGTCGCTTCTCGCAGACATCCGTCGCGCGCCCGTGCGACGGGGAACAGGCGGAGGTACATGAGCACGACAGCGGCATCGACGGGACCTGACGCACCGCGGCTGGAGGTCGACGACGTCATCGTCGTCGACAAGAAGCGGGTGCGCACCGCGATCGGCGGCACGGTCGTCGGCAACTTCATGGAGTGGTTCGACTTCGGCATCTACGGCTACCTGGCCGTCACGCTGGCGGTGGTCTTCACCGAGGACCTGCCGGAGCCGTGGGGCCTGATGGTGACGCTGTTCGGTTTCGCGGTGTCGTTCCTCGTGCGTCCCGTCGGCGGGCTCGTGCTCGGGCCGCTCGGCGACAGGATCGGGCGCCAGCGGGTGCTGTTCTTCACGATGGCGCTGATGGCGGTGGCCACCGGACTCATCGGTGTGCTGCCCACCTCCGCGCAGATCGGCCTGTGGGCGATCCTGCCGCTGTACCTGCTGAAGATGGCGCAGGGCTTCTCCACCGGTGGGGAGTACGCCGGCGCGACGACCTATGTGGCGGAGTTCTCCCCCGACCGCCGCCGCGGGTTCTGGTCGTCGTGGCTCGACGTCGGCTCCTACGTCGGATTCGCCGCCGGGGCCTCTGTCGTCGCCCTCACGACGCTCATCACCGAGAGCGTGTGGGGGCCGACCGCCATGGTGGACTTCGGCTGGCGCATCCCGTTCCTCCTGGCCATCCCCCTCGGCGCCGTCGCCATCTGGTTCCGCCTGCGCATCCCCGAGACGCCCGCCTACGAGACGGCCACCGAGCACGAGGCCGCCGTCCGCGGCGACGACCCCCTCGCCCGCCACGGCGTCCTCGGCATCCTGCGCCACCACTGGCGCCCGGTGCTCATCGGCATCGCGATCGTCGCGGCGACCAACACCGCCGGCTACGCGCTCACCAGTTACATGCCCACCTATCTCGAGCAGGAGGTGGGGGTCTCCAACCTCATGGCCGCCGTCGCGACGGTACCGGTGCTCATCGTGATGTCCGCATGCCTGCCGCTCATCGGCCTGCTCAGCGATCGCATCGGCCGTCGGCCGGTGTATCTCATCGCGGCGGGCTCCACGCTGGTGCTCATGGTGCCGGCGTTCGCGGTGATGCAGATCGGCGAGATGTGGGCGGTCTTCCTCGCGCTCGCCATGGTCGCCGTGCCGGTGGCGTTCTACGTGGCGGTGGCCGCCTCGGCACTGCCAGCCCTGTTCCCCACGGCCTCCCGCTTCGGCGCGATGGCGATCGCGTACAACGTCTCGGTGTCGCTCTTCGGCGGCACGACCCCTTTGTTCAGCCAGGGCCTCATCGAGCTCACGGGCAACACCTACATGCCGGCGTTCTACATCATGTTCTTCGCGCTGCTGGGCGGCATCGCGATGCTGACGATGAAGGAGACGGCGCAGCGCCCGCTGCTCGGGTCGGTGCCCGCGGTGGAGACCCTTGCCGAGGCGGCGGCCGTCGTCGAGCGACAGGACGACGATCCACTCATCGACACATCGACCATGCCCCTGCCGATCGTCCGCGTCGACGACGCGGACACGCCCGCGCTGCGCTGAGCGACGCCGGACCCGGGCAGCGCGGCCACGCCGCTGCGGCGCCCGGTCTCCGCCTTCGGGGGCGTGACGGCGGGACGCCGGGCGGCGCGCATGCGCGGAATGCCGGGCGGTCAGCGCCGGCCGATGCCGAAGACGCCCCGCAGCACACCGGAGAGGACCGTGGACGCGACGTCCGGACCCAGCACCTGCTCGACCGGGCTGCGCCGGCGCGATCGCGACGTGCGGGAGGTGCCGGCCGTCTTGCGTAGGAGCCGGTCGTACTCCTGCTGGGCTGCGGCCTCGGCCTTGCGCGCGGCGGCCTCCTGGCGAGCGTGCTCCGCCGCCGCCTTCGCCGCCGCCAGCTCCGCCTCCTGCGCGGCGGCGGCCTCGGCGGCGGCATTCATCTTCGCCGCGAGGATCTCCCGCGCCGACTCCCGGTCGATGGCCGTGCCGTAGCGGGCCTGCAGGGGCGACACCGCCACCGCGGCCGCGACGGCGGGCGCGGGGGTGGGCTCCATCGACCCCTGCGGCGCGCGCAGCCGCGTCCACGCCACCGGGGTCGGGGTTCCGCTCTCGCTCATGACGGTGACGACGGCCTCGCCGGTCGCCAGCTCCTGCAGCACCCGCTCGAGGTCGTACCCCGACCGCGGATAGGTGCGCACGGTGGCCCGCAGCGCCGTGGCGTCATCCGGTGTGAACGCCCGCAGCGCGTGCTGCACGCGCGACCCCAGTTGCGCGAGCACGTCGGCGGGGACGTCCTTGGGCGTCTGCGTGACGAAGAAGACCCCGACCCCCTTCGAGCGGATGAGACGCACCGTCTGCACGATCGCCGCGCGGAAGTCCTTCGACGCATCGCGGAACAGCAGGTGCGCCTCGTCGAAGAAGAACACCAGCTTGGGCCGATCCAGGTCGCCGACTTCGGGAAGGACCTCGTGAAGCTCCGCCAGCAGGTACATGAGGAACGTCGAGTACAGGGCCGGCTTGTCGGCCACCCCCGGCACCTCCAGCAGGTTGACGATGCCGCTGCCGTCGGCGGCATTGCGCAGGAAGTCGGTCACCTCGAACTCCGGCTCGCCGAAGAAGACGTCGGCGCCGGCGTCGGCGAAGGTGATGAGCTTGCGCAGGATCACGCCCGCCGTCGCCGCCGAGAGCCCGCCCAGGCCGGCGAGCTCGGCCTTGCCCTCGGGCCCGGTCAGGTAGGTCAGCACGGCGCGCAGATCCGAGAGGTCCACGAGCGCCAGCCCGTGCGCGTCGGCGTAGTGGAATACGAGCCCGAGGCTCGACTCCTGCGTCGCGTTCAGCCCGAGCACCTTGCTCAACAGCAGCGGCCCGAAGCCCGATACCGTCGCGCGGACGGGCACGCCCGTCCCCACCCCGCCGAGCGCGAAGAACTCGGTCGCCGAGGCACGCGGATGCCAGTCCTGCCCGATCGCGCGCGTGCGGGCGAGCAGCTTGTCGCTCGGCTCCCCCGGCGTCGCGACGCCCGACAGGTCGCCTTTGATGTCGGCGGCGAACACGGGAACACCGTGCGCGGCGAGCTGCTCGGCCAGGGACTGCAGCGTGCGGGTCTTCCCCGTGCCGGTGGCCCCGGCCACCAGGCCGTGCCGGTTGATCATCGACAGCGGGATGCGGATCTGCGCCTTGGGCGCCGCTGCGCCGTTGACGAGCGCCCCGAGATCCAGTGTCGCGGAGTCGAACGTGTAGCCGCGGACGATCGCGGCGACCTCCGCGTCGTCGAGCGGCCCGCCGGGCGACGTCTCCGGCTGGTCGTCGGCGGATGCCGCCGTCGTCGCTTCGCCGGCATCCGCCCCCTCCCCGGCCGTCGCGGTGTCGTCCGCAGCCGTCTCGGTTCCGCTCGCGTCGCGCAGCGTCTCCGCAGGAGAGTCGGCCGCCGCGGCACCCGCACCCGCCGCCGCCCGCGCTTCGGCCGCTGCCACCTCCGCAGCGGCGAGCGCCGCCTGGGCCTGCGCGGCAACCAGTGCCGCCTGAGCCGCCTGCGCCTCCGCCCGCAACTGTGCGAGCCGCGCTTCGGCGAGGGACGGATCGGGCGTGGACGACGCTGTCATGGGCGTCAGCCTACTGAGGCGTACCGCCGTTGCCGACGGCTCTGCTCGGAGCGCAGCGGCACCGAGAACGCGGCCGCGACGACCAGGGCCACCCCCGCGCCGATCGCGGCGCCGCCGACCGTGTCGCTGAGCCAGTGTGCGTGCAGATAGGTGCGGCTGAACGCCATCAGCGCCACCCACAGCGCACCCGCCAGCATCACCCACAGCCGGGGGAACAGCACGGCGGCGACGGCCGCGACCGTCGCGGCGTTGGCCGCGTGCCCAGAGGGGAAGGAGCCGTAGTCACTGATGACGATGATCTCCTCGGGGCGCGCGCGGCCGAAGAGGTGCTTGAGCACCTGCACCGCGCCGGCGCTGAGCAGCGAGGCCGCGACGAAGTAGAGGGCAGCCATGTACCGGCGCGCGATCACCAGCGCGAGCGCGCTGGCGATCGGCACGACGAAGATCCCGAAGATGCCCCCGCCGAGCCAGTTCATAGCCTGCGAGAAAACGGTCAGAGCACCGACGCGCCAGCCGACCAGCAGCGAGTTCCACGCCGTGTCCAGTGTGAAGGGCGCCGGGCCCCGCAGGAGGATCCACCAGCCGAGGCCGCAGGCGAGTGCGGCGAGTACGAGACCCGGGACGAGCAGGCGCGCGATCGGGTGACGAAGGGCATCCATCGCCCCATTGTGGAGCCTGCTGCCCGCGTGCGGCGCCGGGCTTGCGCCCGGCGCCGAGTGGACGCTACGGCGCCAGCTGCGCCACGGTGCGCGGCCGCACCACCAACCAGAGCGACAGCACCGCGATCACGCCGCAGCCGACCATCACGGCGGCCATCGTCGTCGGCGTGATGCCGGTGTCGCCGGCGAGCGCGCCCACGAGCGGCGAGATGAGCCCGGCGACCCCGAAGTTGACCGCGCCGATGATCGACTGCGCGGTGCCCGCGGCCTTGCCGTGCCGGTCGAGCGCCAGCACCTGCACGCACGGGAAGGTGAATCCGCACGCCGTCATGAAGACGAACAGCGGCACCACCACGCCCCACAGCCCCGCGCCGAGGGCGTCACCGGCGATGATGGCGGATGCCGAAAGCACCAGCGCCCCGGTCGAGAACGCCAGCACCCACTGCGGGCCGAAGCGCGCGGCCAGCCGCGACGCCGTCTGCACGCCGATCACGACGCCGACGGAGTTCACCGCGAACAGCAGACCGTACTGCTGCGGGTCGAAGCCGTAGGTCTGCTGGAACAGGAACGACGATGCGGACAGGTACGAGAACATCCCGCTGAACGTCATGCCGCCGATGATCAGCACGCCGATGAAGACGCGGTCGCTGAAGACGCTGCGGTAGCGCTGCAGCACGGTCGTCGCCCCCTTCTCGTGGCGACGGGCCGGCGGCAGCGTCTCGGGGATGAACAGCAGCGCGCAGATGAGCATGACCGCGCCGTAGAGGGCGAGCGCGACGAAGATGCCCCGCCAGGGCATGACCGTCAGCAGGGCCGAGCCGATCAGCGGCGCGACGACGGGGGCGACACCCGACACGAGCGCCAGGCGGCTGAGCATGACGACCAGACGGCGTCCGCCGAACAGGTCGCGCACGATGGCGGCCGCCACGACGCCGCCCGCGGCGGCTCCGGCACCCATCATCACGCGGGTCACCGAGAGCAGCTCGAGCGTGGGGGCGAAGGCGGCCAGGACGCTGGCGACCACGTGCAGGGCGGTCACGACGATGAGCGGGATGCGCCGGCCGACCTTGTCGCTGAGGGGTCCGACCACCAGCTGGCCCAGCGCGAAGCCGATCATCGTGCCGGTGAGGGTGAGCTGGATCGCGGCGGCGGACGTCTGGAAGTCGGCCTCGAGCACGGGGAACGCCGGCAGGTACAGGTCGACCGTGAACGGTCCGAGCGCGGTGAGCGCGCCCAGCAGGATGATGTAGAGCACCCGTCGCCGCGTCGACAGCGAGTCGCCGGGGTGCAGCACGATGGGCGCGGTGGTGGGGTTCGCCCCGAGGGTGCGGATGGCCCCGGTCGATGTGGTGGCGGGATCGCGAGGGGTGGGAGAAGTGTCGGGCACGGTGTCCAAGAAGTCGAAGGAGAACCGTCGAAACGATTCGAGAACCGATCGAGTCTAGCGTCTTCTCAGCAAACCGGCGTATTCAGCCGCATAGGCTGAGCAGGTCCCGCGCCCAGGCGCCCCCTTCCCCCGAGCCGAGATCACCATGACCCCGACGCCCCCGAACAAATCGCAGCGTGTGAGCGGCAACCCCGCCACCCAGTCGAAGATCGCCCTCACCGCCAAGCAGCAGCGCGAGCAGCAGAAGCAGGAGAAGCTCGCCCAGTACCAGCGGGAGCTGGCGAAGCGCCGCCGCAGCAAGCTCGTCTGGTGGGTCGTCGGCAGCGCCGCCGGCATCGCGATCGTGGGCGCCATCGTCGCGTCCTACATGTTCACCCCCAAGCCCGTCACCTACGCGCGCGGCGACGGCGACGGCACGTCGATCTCGGGCGTCGAGACGTTCGAGAACACCGCCAACCACGTCGAAGGCGACGTCGCCTACCCGCAGGCCCCGCCCGCCGGCGGCGACCACAACGCCATGTGGCTCAACTGCGGCGTGTACTCCGAGCCCGTGCCCGAGGTCAACGCGGTGCACTCGCTGGAGCACGGCGCCGTGTGGGTCACCTACGACCCGGCGTCGGTCGACCAGGCCGGCGTCGACGCCCTCGAGTCGAAGCTGCCCAACAGCTACGTCATCCTCTCTCCCGGCGAAGACCTCGACGCACCTGTCGTGGCCAGTGCCTGGAACGCCCAGATCAAGCTCGACTCCGTGGACGACCCGCGCCTCGAGGACTTCCTCACCGCGTACTGGCGCAATCTCAACGCCCCTGAGCCCAACGCCGCCTGCGCCGGCGCCCTCGACGCACCGGGCAAGCAGTCGTGACCGAGGCGCCCCGGCGGCGGTGGCTCGCGATCGTCCTGGTCGCCGTCGCCGTCGCCGCGGTCGCCTTCGCCGCCGGGCGCTTCTCGACCTTCGCCGCGTCGGGGCCGGCCCTGCCGACGACTGATTCGGCCGAGGCCGGCTTCGCCCGCGACATGCAGTTCCACCACGGGCAGGCGGTGGACATGGCGATGACCATGCACCGCAAGACCGACGACGAGGAGCTGCGGGCACTGTCGTACGACATCGCCACCGGTCAGGCCGCGCAGCGCGGCGAGATGTTCGACTGGCTGGTCAAGTGGGGCCTGCCGCAGGCCGGCGGGCCCGCGATGGCGTGGATGGCGGCATCCGACGCCGGGCATGACCACGGCGTGACCGGCGCCGAGCCGCTCACCGCCGAGCAGGAGCGCGAGGCGATGGGCATGGCCTCCCCCGCCGAGCTGACGGCGCTGGCCGAGGCGGAGGGCCGCGACGCGGACTGCCTCTTCCTGTCGCTGATGATCCGTCACCATGCGGCGGCGATCCCGATGGCCGAGGCCGTGCTCGAGCTCGGCTCGGAGCCGCGCACGCTGGCCGTGGCCGAGCGCATGCGCGACGCGCAGCAGTTCGAGATCGACGCGATGACCGCCGCACAGCAGCGCCTGTCCTGCCCCGCCCCCTGACCTTCCCACACCCGTGAAACCGCATCTGGCGGCTGAGACGGTGGGTATCACCCACTGTCTCAGCCGCCAGTTGCTGTCTCAGCGCGCGGGCCGCGTGCGGCCGCGCGCGCGGCGCGCGTCAGCCCTTCGTGGAGCCGGCCAGCAGGCCGCGGACGAAGTAGCGCTGCAGCGCCAGGAACACGATCAGCGGAACGATGATCGCGATGAACGCGCCCGCCGTCAGCAGGTGCCAGTCCTGACCACGGCTTCCGGTCATCTCGGCCAGCAGCTTCGTGATCGGCCCGACCGCGCCGTCGGCGAAGATCAGCGCCACGAGCAGGTCGTTCCACACCCACAAGAACTGGAAGATCGCCACCGAGGCGATCGCCGGCATGGTCAGCGGCAGGATGATCCGGAAGAAGATCTGCCCGTGGCCGGCGCCGTCCACACGCGCCGCCTCGATCACTTCGCCCGGAATCTCCGAGACGAAGTTGTGCAGCAGGAAGATCGTCAGCGGCATGGCGAAGATCGTGTGGGCGATCCACACCTGGGCGTACCCCGCCTGACCGATCCCCTCGATCACCGGGAACCCGAACAGCGTGCCGTTGGAGAACAGCTGCAGCAGCGGGATGAGCGCCATCTGGATCGGCACGATCTGCAGGGCGAACACCAGGATGAACAGGATGTTCTTGCCGCGGAAGTTCATCCAGGCGAAGGCGTATGCCGCCAGCAGCGCGATGGAGATCGGGATGATCGTCGCCGGCAGCGTGATCGCGATGGAGTTGACGAAGGCTCCGGCCATGTTGAGCTGGCTGTTGCCGGCCTGCAGCGCCTCGGAGTAGTTGTCCAGCGTCCAGCCCCAGTTGGCGAAGACGGTCCACCAGCCGGTGGTCTGGATCAGCTCCCTGGGCCGGAACGACGACACGAACAGGCCGAAGGTGGGCAGCGTCCAGAGCACGGCGATGACCAGAGCCGCCAGGGTCGCCCAGCGCGACGTCAGCCGCTTCTTGGCTCCCGCGGCGGTGGACTGCTGCTCGATCTTGCGTTCGCCGCGCCGCAGGCGCTGCTTGGTCTGCTCATCGACCGGGAGGTCGATGGGAGTGAAGGCGGTCATCGGATCTCCCTCTGCTTCTTCAGCTGCCGGGCGTTGTAGACCACCAGCGGCAGCACCAGCACGAACAGCACCACCGCGAAGGCGGCCGAGCGGCCCGCTTCGAAGCTGCGCAGCTGCGTGTACATCTCGTTGGCGATGACGGAGGTGTTGTTGGCACCGGCTGTCATCGTGCGGACGATGTCGAACACCTTGAGCGAGGCGATCGAGATGGTCGTGAGCACCACGATGAGAGAACCGCGGATGCCGGGGACGATCACGTTGATGAACCGCTGCCAGCCGTTGGTGCCGTCCAGCTGCGCCGCTTCGATCTGCTCGGTGGGAACGCCCTTGATGGCGGCCGAGAGGATGACCATCGCGAAACCGGTCTGCACCCAGATGAGCACGATGATGAGGAACAGCGTGTTCCACGGCTGCACGGCGAGGAAGTTCAGCGGCTCACCGCCCAGCCACACGATCACCTGGTTGGCCAGACCGATCTGCTCCTGGCCGGCGGGACGCGCGGTGTAGACGAAGCGCCAGATGATCGAGGCGCCCACGAACGAGATCGCCATGGGCAGGAAGACGAGGATCTTGTAGTACTTCTCCCCGCGCGTCTTGTCGATGAAGTAGGCGTAGGCCAGTCCCGCGATCGTCGAGACCACCGGGGCGATGACCACCCACACGATCGTGTTGAGCACGACGCGGATGCCCTGGGGCTGGGTGAAGATCCAGATGAAGTTGTCGAGGCCCACGAATTCGGTGCTGTTGCGGTTCATGAACGCCTGACCGGTGGTCTGGATCGCCGGGATGATGAGTCCGACGACGACCAGCAGCAGTGCCGGCGCCAGGAACGCCACGAGCACGAACAGAGACCCGGTGCCCTCCTTCGAGCGCATGTCGAGGAAGAACAGCAGCAGGCCCAGCACAGCCGCGCCGATGATCGCCGCGTTGTAGGAGTTCAGCAGCAGCAGGAGCAGCGCGGGGGCTCCCACGCACACCGCCAGCCGGATGAACGTGTAGACGCGCCCGCTGCGCGGGGCGATCTCCACGAAGAACAGGATGAGTCCGACCACGGCGACGAACACGCCGATGATGATCGGGATCTGCAGCAGCGGCGTGAGGTCACTCAGCCACTGGAAGAAGGCGGACATGGGATCCTTTCGGGTGCGTCAGCGGACTCCGGGTCGAGAAAAGCGGGGCCGACCGCCTGGTGCGGTCGGCCCCGCTGCGCGTGGAACCGTCAGCTGGAAGGCCAGCCCGACTCGATCTGCTCGAGCACGGTGGCCGTGTCGGAGCCGTTGACCCAGTCGTTCATCCCCTTGAAGAAGGTGTTCGTGCCGACGCCCGACGGCATCAGGTCAGATGCGTCGAAGCGGAACGTGGTGCCCTCGTCCTGCAGGATGGCGATGGCTTCCTTGAGGATCTCGCTTGAGGCGTTCTCGGGGTCCAGGCCCTTGTTGGCGCTGATGACGCCGCCGAGGGAGACACGCGAGTTGGCCCACTCGGGGCTCGACAGGTACGCCTGCACCTTCTGGGTGGCCTCGTCGTCGCTGAACGCGGCGACGATCTCGCCACCGCCGGTCACGACGGCGCCGTCACCGGCCGCGTCGCCGAAGGCCGGGGTCAGGAAGGCCCAGATGTCACCGTCTTCGGCGACGGTGCCGCCGGCGTCGGTGATGAAGCCGTCGTAGAACGACGCCTGGTGGTGCAGCACGCACTCACCGGAGACCAGCGCCGAGGCCGGGTCGCCGAAGGGCGTGGTCACGATGGTGTCGGTGCCGCCGAAGCCGGCGTTGACGTAGTCCGGGTTCTTGAGGATCTTGCCGACCTCGTCGAACGCCGAGGCGATCTGCGGGTCGGTGAAGGGGACCTCGTTGGTCACCCACTGGTCGTAGACCTCGGGGCCGGCTTGACGCAGCACGACGTCCTCGACCCAGTCCGTTCCCGGCCAGCCGGTCGCGGCGTCGGAGCCGAAGCCCACGCACCACGGCGCGGAGCCGGTGTCGCCCTGGATCTGCGCGGTCAGGTCCACGAGGCCCTGCCAGTCGGTCGGCACCTCGTAGCCGTTCTCCTCGAAGAACGACGGCGAGTACCAGACCCAGCCCTTGACGCTCGCCATGAGCGGCGCGCCGTACAGCGTGCCGTCGTAGGTGCCGTACTTGGCCCAGTCCTCGCTCCAGTACTCGGCGACGTTGTCCGCCACCTCCTGCGGAGCGGGCTTCAGGTAGCCGAGGTCGGCCATGTCACCCATGAGGCCGGGCTGCGGGAAGATCGCGATGTCGGGGGCGTTGCCGCCCTGCGCGCGCACGGCGATCTGCGCCTCGAACTCCTTCGACGCCTCGTACTGGATGTCGATGTCGTTCTCTTCTTCCCAGTCCGCCCATGACTGCTCGAGCAGGTCGGCCTCGGTGTCGGAGATGGTGCCGTAGACGGTGACGACGTTGCCGTCCGCGGCACCGCTCTCGCCGTCGCCGCCTCCCGAACCCGGTCCGCCGCCACAGCCTGCGAGCGCGAGCGCTCCGACCGTCAGGAGCGATCCGGCGGCAAGGGTCCTGCGCGGGATGGTCTTCATCTGTCCTCCTCATCGAGCCGACGCACCACGGCGCGTCGTCGCGTCCACAATCTTGCGGGAAGCGGTGCGGGTAATGGAACCGCTTCCGTACCCACGGTAGAGGACCGCGCCGCGCGACTCAACCGCCGCAGATAACAACTCGGTAACCCGGTCCTGGGTGCGCTCCCACTGCGGTGATCACAACAAATCCGGGACTGGCGAACACCGGTGCGGTCGTGGCATCATTCCGTGGAACCGGTTACAGGTTTGAGGGACGCCACGACAGAGCGGCCGGGGCGCCGAAGGAGTTTCACTGATGAGCGGAATCGCCGACGTCGCGCGTCGAGCGGGGGTCTCGAAGGCCACGGCCAGTCGCGCCCTCACCGGCAGCAGCCAAGTGTCGGAGCAGACGCGACGGCGCGTGCAGGAGGCCGCCGCCGCCCTCGGCTATGTGCCGTCCACGAGTGCGGTGAGCCTGGCGACGGGCCGCACGCGCAACGTCGGGGTCATCATCCCGTCGGTGAGCCGATGGATCTTCGCCGAGATCCTCGAGGGCATCCAGTCCGCACTGCTGCACCAGGGCCTCGATCTGACCCTGTACGACGCCCGGCCGGGCACCGAGACCCGACGCCGGGTGTTCGACGACTTCCTCGCCCGCAAACGCTTCGACGGCCTCATCGCCGTCGGGCTCGAGACGGAGGACCACGAACTCGACCGCCTACGGGGGATCGGCCGCCCGGTGGTGAGCGTCATGGGCGAGGGCGGACACGACGGTTCCGTCGCCTTCGACGACGAGCGCGCCGGCCGTCGGGCTGCCGAGCACCTCCTCGCCCTCGGCCACACCGACATCGTGTTCCTCGGCGGCACCGAGGAACCGGGCACATCCGCATCGGGGACGCGCGCCGACGCCGCCCGTCGCGAGGGCTGCCTCGCCGCTTTGCGCGACGCCGGCCTCCCGATGCGTCACCTTCCTTCGGCACCCACACTGCCGGGGGGATACGCCGCCGCCGTCGACGTGCTCAGCGACGCCCGACGCCGCCCCACCGCGATCGTCGCCGTCAGCGACGAGGTCGCCGTGGGCGCCATGATCGCCGCTCGGCGCCTGGCGATCCCCGTTCCCGGAGGGGTGAGCGTCGTCGGCATCGACGATCACGACTACGCGGAGATGTTCGGACTCACCACGCTCGCGCACGATCCGCGGCGCCAGGGCAGCGTCGCCGTCGAGCTGCTGGCGGCCCGGCTGGCCGATCCCCGCGCGGCGGCCGCCCATGTGCGCCCCGATGCGCGCCTCGTCGTGCGCAGCTCCACCGCTCCCCCGGCCGCCGTGATCGGCGTCGCGGCGACGGATGCCGGTCTCGTCGACCGTCGGCCCTGACCCGGGTGGGCGCGGCGACCCGAACGCCGCGCCCACCCGCCCCAAAGGGAGAAGGCCCCGGATGCCGTGGCATCCGGGGCCTTCAACGCGTGAAGCGTGATTACTTGAGGGTGACCGTGGCGCCGGCGGCCTCGAGGGCCTCCTTGGCCTTGTCGGCGGTCTCCTTGTTGGCGCCCTCCAGGACGGCCTTGGGAGCACCGTCGACGACGGCCTTGGCCTCGCCGAGGCCCAGCGAGGTGAGCTCGCGGACCGTCTTGATGACCTGGATCTTCTTGTCGCCGGCAGCCTCGAGGATGACGTCGAAGGAGTCCTTCTCCTCGACCTCTTCAGCAGCAGCGCCGCCGGCGGCACCGGCAACGGCCACGGGGGCAGCAGCGGTGACGTCGAACTTCTCCTCGAACGCCTTCACGAACTCGCTGAGCTCGACGAGGGTCAGGCCGGCAAACTGCTCGAGCAGCTCCTCAGTGGTGAGCTTCGCCATGATGTATCTCCTAGATAGATGGGGTTTGTGGGAAAAATGCCGCCGGACGCTTACGCGGCCTCAGCGGTCTCCAGCTTTTCGCGAAGCGCGTCGATGGTGGCCGCAGCCTTGCCCATCGTCGCCTTCATCATGCCCGCAGCCTTCGCCAGCAGAACCTCACGGCTCTCGAGCGAGGCGTACTTGTTGACCTCGTCGGCAGTGAGGGTGTTGCCCTCGAAGATGCCGCCCTTGATCACGAGAAGCGGGTTAGCCTTGGCGAAGTCACGCAGAGCCTTCGCGGTGGCGACGAAGTCGCCGTGCACGAACGCGACGGCGGACGGGCCCTTGAGGTCCTCGTCCAGCGCCGTGATCCCCGCGTTGTTCGCGGCGATCTTGGTCAGCGTGTTCTTCACCACGGCGTACTGCGCGTCCTGACGGATGGTGTTGCGCAGCTGCTTGAGCTGGGCAACCGTCAGACCGCGGTACTCGGTCAGCAGGACGGCGTTCGAGTTCTCGAAGTTCTTCGTGAGCTCGGCGACCGATGCATCCTTCTGCGCCATGGTCACTCCTTGATGTGTACGAGGCGCTCCGCGGAGGCGGGCGCCGGCCTGGACCCGGGCCCCTGCCCAACAAAAAAGCTCCGGCGCAAGCGCACGGAGCTGAATTCCGGAGAATCGATCTGTACACCTGCGTGGGCCCCTGCTGTGCAGAGCTTCGATCGTCGTGCGCTTGCGCGCACACCGATGACCGACGGTCTTTGGCTTGCCTCAAGCATACGTCTGCACCACCTCCAGGACAAATCAGGCCCGACGCCGCTCGCCGCAGGCGGCGTGGACGGACGGGGGCTGTCATCCGCCGGGGTTACGGTGGAAGGCGTGACCCCCGAACTCGCTGCCCGGATCGTCGCGGACTCCCGCGACCGCGTGGCGTGGGTGCGGGCGCGGTCGCGCGGGATCACCGCGACCGACGTGGCCGCCCTCACCTCCGAGAAGGCGATCGCCCGCGCGGCCGACGCCAAGCTCATGGGCTCCGGGTTCTCCGGCAACGCCTACACCGACCACGGACGCCGCCGCGAACCCGAGATCGCCCGCTGGGTGGCCGCGACCCACGGCATCCAGCCGTCGTCTGCCCTGTTCCACGCGGTCGTCGAGAAGCGCCACCTGGCGACGCCCGACGGCGTCGGTCTCGATAAGAACGGCCGCGTGATCCTGGCCGAGATCAAGACGACCAACAAGCACTGGCGCTCCATCCCCCGCTCCTACCTGCGGCAGGTGTGGTGGCAGCAGCACGTGCTGGGCGCCGAGCGCACGCTCGTGGCGTGGGAGCAGCATGTGGACTTCGTGCCCGTGGGCGACGAGCCGCGATGCGCCTGGGTCGACCGGGACGAGTACGAGATCGGCAAGCTGGTGACGCTCGCGACCTCTCTCATCGACGAGCTGTACCACCGCACGATGCAGCGCCGCAGCCTCGTCGCCCCACCGGCCGCCCCGGTCGCGCCGCGCGAGCCCTTCCGCGCTCTCGCCCTCGCCGACTGAGCGCCCGCCACCGAGCGGCGCCCGGCAGTCCCGTGCCCGGCCAAACTGGTTGACCCATGTCAACTCCGGGGGTATAGTTGACTCCGCTCAACCGTTGATTCCCGTCAACTTCCGGTCGCCAGTGTCGTCGCACCGTCTCAGCCCCTGAAGGAGACACGTGCCGAAGTCCCCCCGTTCGAACGATCCCGCCGTCACGGAGAAGCTCGCCCACCGTCGCGTCCTCGAAGCGCTCTCGGGACTGCTCCTGGGCATGTTCGTGTCGATGCTCGCCTCGACGGTGGTGTCGACGTCGCTTCCGGTGATCCTCCACGACCTCGGCGGCGGGCAGACCGCCTTCACCTGGGTGGTCACCGCGACGCTGCTGACGACCGCGATCTCCACACCGATCTGGGGCAAGCTCGCCGACCTCACCAACCGCAAGGTGATGTACCAGCTGGCGCTCGTGATCTTCGTGCTCGCCACCGCCGCGGCCGGGTTCTCGCAGAACCCCGAGACGCTCATCGCGTTCCGCGCCCTGCAGGGCATCGGCGCCGGTGGCCTCGCCGCCCTCAGCCAGGTGCTGATGGCCGACATCATCAGCCCGCGCGAGCGCGGCCGCTACATGGGGCTGTTCGGCGCGGTCATGGCGGTCGCGACGGTGGGCGGCCCGCTGCTGGGCGGCCTCATCACGGATGCCTGGGGCTGGCGCTGGAACTTCTTCGTGGCGATCCCCGTCGCCGTCGCCGCCCTGCTCATCGTGCAGCGCAACCTGCACGTGCCCGCGCGGCCGAAGCAGAAGGCGCGCATCGACTACCTCGGCATCGTGCTGCTCTCGCTATCGGTGTCGCTCCTGCTGATCTGGGTGTCGCTGGCGGGTGACTCGTTCGACTGGTGGAGCCTCGAGACCGCCCTCATGCTCGGCGGAGCGCTCGTCGGCGCCGGCCTGTTCGTGTGGGTCGAGCTGCGCTCCCCTGAGCCACTGATCCCGCTGACGCTCTTCCGCGACCGCACCTTCACGCTGTCGGTGATCGCCTCGATCGCCACCGGCATCGCGATGTTCGGTGCCTCGGTCTACCTCAGCCAGTACATGCAGCTGGCCCGCGGCGCCACGCCGACCGAGGCCGGCATCATGACGATCCCGATGATCGCGGGTCTGCTGATCGCGTCGATCGGCATCGGCGCTCTGATCACGAAGACCGGTCGCTGGAAGGCGTTCCTCGTCGCGGGCGCCGTGCTGCTGACCGCCGGTTCCGCGCTGCTGTCGACGATCGAGTACGACACCGATTTCACGCTCGTCTCCATCTACATGTTCCTCCTCGGTGCCGGCGTGGGCATGACGATGCAGAACCTCGTCCTCGTGGTGCAGAACACCGCCAGCCCGAAGCAGATCGGCGTCGCGAGCTCGGGGGTGACGTTCTTCCGCAGCCTCGGCGGCACGCTCGGCGTGTCGGTGATGGGAGCGGCGCTGGCCTCGCGCGTCGCCGAGCTCCTCACTGCGCGCACCGACGACATCACCGCCGCGCTGGCGAGCCTCGGCGAGCAGGGCCCGGTCTGGGCGGCCCAGCTGCAGAGCGGCGCCCTCCCCTCGGTCGCGACCATGCCCGACGCACTCCGGGTCGTCTTCGAGGACATCTACGCCAACGGCATCTCGCGCGCGTTCCTCATCGCCGTGCCGTTCGCCGTCATCAGTCTCATCGCGATCGTCTTCCTCCCCCGCACCCCGCTGACCTCGATGACGACCACCGAGCGCCTGCACGCGGCGGAGGCCGATTTCGCGACGGTCTCCGTCCCCGAAGGGATGGGCAGCCTGACGGCATCCCATCGCATCATCGACGAGGCGGACCAGACGGATGCCTCAGCCGAGACGGATGCCACGGACGGGGCATCCGACTCCCGCGACGCACGCCGATAGGGTGACGACGATGACGAGTCAGGAGACCTCCGAGGAGCGCGCAGCGGCGGTACGCGCCCTGGAGGGCGAATTCGGCGAGCTGATCAGCCGGTTCCGCAAGATCATCGCCGAGAACGCGCACCGGGTGAGTCCCGGCATGCTCCCTGGGGCATACAAGGTCTTCACGAGCATCGTGCGCTGCGAGCCGGTGACGCAGGCGGCGCTGGCGGAGCAGCTGGCGGTGGACAAGGGCCAGCTCAGCCGCACCGTGCGCGAGCTCGAGGAGCTGGGACTGGTGGAGCGCATGCCGGATCCGGCCGACGGCCGGTCGAGCCTGCTCTCCGCGAGTCCCGAGGGGCTGGCGCGCCTGGCCACCGCCCGGGCCCCGCAGCAGAGCACCCTGCACGCCGCGCTCGAGGATTGGGACCTCGACGACATCCACCAGCTCGCCCACCTGCTGCGCGCCCTGACGACCGGCACGCCGCCGTCCTGAGGCCGTCGCAGGCGGCGGCCGCGGAAGCCCCGGCGCCTACTGGTTCTGGAAGGCGGCGTCGAACGAGGCCGTCGGGGCGTCCCACAGCAGCGACCGCACGAACCCGATCGCCTCGGCGGCGCCGTGCAGCCTCGAACGCCTCGATCGCGGCCACCGCACCGTCACCGGCATCCATCCAGATGCCCGCCACGTCGCCCTTGGCGAGCTCGTCGCTGATGATGCTCTTGATCTGCGCAGGGTCTCGCTCATCGTCATCGGCGGCAGCATCGCCCGGGCGGGCGAGCACCTGCTGGCCGGAGTGCGGGGCGTCGAGGCCTTCGCCGCACGCGGCTGACCATGCCCCACCCACCTACCGTGACGGCCGCACCGGGGGGGACTCGTTGCACCCGCGTAACACGGCCGAGACATACGCGCGGTTGACTGGGACCCTGCCCGATCCGGGGCAGAATCGAGCAACGCTGCCGCGCACCCGCGGCGCGCGGAAGGAGCGACCGATGCGATTCCGGCCGCTGAGATCGTCCACCGTCCCCGAGACGCCCTCCCTCGTGGTGACCGACCCGCCTTCACTGATGAAGGCCGTCGTGTACGACGCACCCGGCACCGCCGACGTGCTGCGCCTCGCCGAGGTTGCGGTGCCCGCACCCGTGCTGAGCGAGCTGCTCGTGCGGGTCGTGGCCGCGGGGGTCAACCCGATCGACGCGAAGACCCGCAGCGGCGGCGGCGCCACCGCCGGCATCCCGTCCTACCCCAGCACGCTCGGCTTCGACTTCAGCGGGGTCGTGGTCAAGGCGCCCTACGAGTCGCACCCGCTGGCGCCGGGCACCGAGGTCTACGGCATGGTGCCCTTCCCCCGCTCGGGCGGCACCTATGCCGAGTACGTCGTCGTGCCGTCGCTGTCTGTGGCCCGCAAGCCCGCCTCCCTCTCGCACGCCGAAGCCGCCGGGGTTCCGCTGGCGGCGCTCACCGCCTGGGGGCTCGTCGTCGAGACCGCCCACGCGCACGAGGGCCAGCGCATCCTCATCCACGCCGGCAGCGGCGGGGTCGGACACTTCGCGGTGCAGCTGGCGTCGTACTTCGGCGCGCACGTGACGGCCACCGGCTCCGCGGCGAACCTGCCCTGGCTGCGGGAGCTCGGCGCCTCCGTGGCCATCGACTACGCCACGACGCGGTTCGAGGACGTCGTCTCCGACGTCGACGTGGTCATCGACCTCGTCGGCAACGTGCACGACGACACGGGCTCGCGCTCGCTGTCGGTGCTGCGCCGCGGCGGCCTGTACGTACTGGTGCCCACGGGCGGCTGGCCGGGCTACGCGGAGGCCGCCGCGGCGGCGGGTCTGCGGGCGACGTCGTACAAGGTGATCCCCGACGGCGGGGTGCTGTCGACGCTGGGGAGACTCCTGGAATCCGGGTCGATCCGCGTCTTCCTCGACCGGGTCTTCGATCTCGGCGAGGCCGCCGCGGCCCACCGCGAGCTCGAGCGCGGTCACACCCGCGGCAAGTCGGTGCTGCAGGTCAGCGACGACTGAGCCGGGCCGGGCCGGGCAGGCGCGGCCGGCGAGCCCGTTGCCTCCGGCGCCTCCGGCGTGGCTCAGGATGCCAGCACCCGCCTGCCCTCGGCGATGAGCTCGGCCGCGACGGCGTCCAGCAGCGGGGAGCGCAGGTTCCACTGCTGCCAGTAGAGCGGCACGTCCACGGCGTCGCCGCCCAGCAGCACGAGGTCCCCGGCATCCAGCGCCGCCTGCGACTGCAGCCGCGGCAGCATCGCCCACCCGAGCCCCAGGCGCACCGCGGAGGCGAAGTCGGCGGAGGCCGGCACGTAATGCCGCGGCGGTGCGTCGGGGTCGACGCCCCGGCCCGCGAGCCAGGTGCGCTGGATGTCGTCGCGACGGTCGAAGTCGACCAGGGGCGCGCCGGCCAGCGCATCCGCGTGCGGCCCGCCGGGCAGATGACGCTCGACATACCGCGGCGCTGCCACCGCCTCGTACCGCAGGGCGCCCAGTGCGCTGACCGCGCACCCGGCCACCGGGGCCGCCCGCGACGTGACCGCCGCCATCACGGTGCCGTCCTCGAGCAGGCGGGCCGTGAAGTCCTGGTCGTCCCGGTGCAGGTCGAAAACCACGGGATGCCGCTCGGAGAGCCGCGCCAGGGACGGCAGGAACCAGGTCGCCAGCGAGTCGGCGTTGACGGCGAGCGGCACCGCCACCGTGTCCTCCCCCGGCGGCGCCCCCAGTTCCCCCAGCGCGTCGTGCTCGAGCAGCGCGAACTGCCGCGCCAGGCGCACCACGGCGCGACCGGCATCGGTGGGTCGCGCAGGCTTCGCGCGCACCAGCAGCACCCGGCCCACCTGCTGCTCCAGAGCCTTGATGCGCTGACTCACGGCGGAGGGGGTGATGTGCAGCCGTCTGGCGGCGGCATCCAGCGTCCCTTCGTCGACGACGGCGGCGAGGGTCTCAGCGAGATCGGCAGGAAGGCGCATCACAAGCGATGCTAATGGTTCGTAAGCCTCATGAGCTGTACTGATCTTCAGCGCCGACCTACCGTGGAGAGGTGATCCCCTCCCTCGTCGCCGGCTTCGCGCTGGGCCTCTCCCTCATCGTCGCCATCGGCGCCCAGAACCTCTTCGTCCTGCGCCAAGGCGTGCGGCGCGAGCACGTCGCGGCGGTGGCGACGGTGTGCGCGGTCTCGGATGCCGTGCTCATCGCGGTCGGCGTCTCGGGACTGGGTGTCGTGGTCGCGGCCGTTCCGTGGCTGGTGGAGGTCGTCCGCTGGGCAGGCGCGGCGTTCCTCCTCGGCTACGCGCTGCTGGCGGCTCGGCGCGCGTGGCGGCCGTCCGGGGCGGCGCTGACGACGGGTGCCGGGTCGGGGTCCGGGTCGGGGTCCGGGTCGGGGGCCGGATCGGGGGCCGGGTCGGGGGCCGGATCGGGGGCCGGATCGGGGGCCGGATCGGGGGCCGGGGCCGCGGGCGGGTCCGGCGGCGCGTCCGGGTCCGGGGGAGGGTCCCGGGCCGGGTCGGGTTCCGGTTCCGCCGCGGCGGGGAGCATGGCTGACGAGCCGGGTGGCGGCACGGCGACCCGGGCGCGACTCGCCCCGGTGCTGCTGACCTGCCTGGCGCTCACGTGGCTGAACCCGCACGTCTACCTCGACACGGTGTTCCTCCTCGGAACCGTCGCGAGCGCGCAGGGCGACGGACGCTGGGTGTTCGCGGCGGGGGCGATGACGGCCAGCGTCGTCTGGTTCTTCGGGCTCGCGTTCGGCGCGCGCTACCTGGGCCGATGGCTGTCGACGCCGCGCTCCTGGCGGGTGCTCGACGGTGTCATCGCGGTCGTGATGACGGCCATCGCGATCTCGCTGATCCTGCACCGGTGAGCTCAGCGGTCGATCTGCGCCTTGCGCGCCGCCACCAGCGCACGCACCGCCTCCTCCGGGAGGGGCGCGTCCGGGGCGACCCGGATGGTGCCCTTGGCCGTCTCGACGCCCGCCAGCTGCGGCGCGACCGCTGCGATCGCCTCGGGGCTGAACGGATACAGGCCGATGTGCCGCTTGGCGCGCATGACGGACAGCAGCGGCCTGCCGCGGTAGGTGAGGGCGGGCATGCCGTAGCCGAGTCCCTGCTCCGCATCGGGAACGACCGCGCGCGCGAGGTCGTAGAGGCGGCCGATCGCCGCGGCATCCGCGGAGTCGAGGGTGGCCAGGTAGTCGTCGACGGTGCCCACGGCGCCCATCCTGGCATCCTCCCCTCGCGGCCGCACCGTCTGCCCGGCACGATGGAGTCATGAAGCGGGTGCACGTGATCGTCAGAGGCGACGTCCAGGGTGTCGGCTACCGGTACACGATGCGGATGGTGGCACGGGATGCCGGCGCGTCCGGGTGGGTGCGCAATCGCCGCGACGGCAGCGTGGAGGCGGAGGTCGAGGGCACGGCCGACCAGGTCGACGCGGTACTGGCCTGGATGGCCGGCGGCCCACCCGGCGCGGTCGTCGAGCAGGCCGCCGTCACCGACCGCGCCCCGCAGCGCGACGCCGGGTTCGAGGTCCTCCCCACCGCCTGACCCCCGCCCCGCCGGGGGCCGCTCGAGTGTCACTTATGGCGGGTGCGCCCGGCCGCGCACTGTGCGCTTGCGACACCGGAGCCGCGCGGGGGCCTCGCCGCGCGCTGCGGGGCCGCTCCGGTGTCACTTATGGCGGGTGCGCCCTGCCGCGGACTGTGCGCTGACGACACCGGAACGGGCCCGGTCCCGCGGGAACAGGCCCGGGCCCGCGGGAGCGGGCGAGGGGCCGCGGGAGCGGGCACCGCCGCGCGCCCCGGCGCCGCTCCGGTGTCACTTATGGCGAGTGCGCCCGCCCCCGACCCTGCGCTTGCGACACCGGAGCAGCGCAGCGCGCACAGCGCGGCCGGGCGAGCGCGGCCCGACCCGCCCCTGCGGAAAGACGCAGGGACCCCGCCCGAAGGCGAGGTCCCTGTGTGTGAGCGGGTCGGCTCAGAAGACGTTGACGTCCAGCGGGATGCCGGGGCCGAACGTGGTCGACACCGCACCCTTCTGGATGTAACGGCCCTTCGCGCTCGACGGCTTCAGGCGCACGATCTCCTCGAGCGCGGCCTTGAAGTTCTCGTCCAGCTGCTCGGCGGTGAACGACGCCTTGCCGACGACGAAGTGCACGTTGGCGTGCTTGTCGACGCGGAACTCGATCTTTCCGCCCTTGATCTCCTCCACGGCCTTGGCCGGGTTGGGGGTCACGGTGCCGGTCTTCGGGTTGGGCATGAGGCCACGGGGACCCAGCACCTTGCCGAGACGACCGACCTGGCCCATGAGCTCAGGGGTCGACACCGCGGCGTCGAAGTTGGTCCAGCCGCCGGCGACCTTCTCGATGAGCTCGGCGCCGCCGACCTCGTCCGCACCCGCGGCGATGGCGGCCTCAGCGGCCGGGCCCGTCGCGAACACGATGACGCGGGCGGTCTTGCCCGTGCCGTGGGGAAGGATGACGGTGCCACGCACCATCTGGTCCGCCTTGCGGGGGTCGACTGCGAGCTTGAGCGCGACCTCGACGGTCGAGTCGAACTTCTTCGACCCGGTCTCCTTCGCCAGCTGCACCGCTTCGGTGGAGCTGTAGAACTTGCCGGGCTCGATCTTCTCGGCAGCTGCGTTGTAAGCCTTGGACTTAGCCATGTTCGTTATCCCCTCAGTCCTCAACCGTGATGCCCATGGAACGGGCGGTGCCGGCGATGATCTTCGAGGCGGCCTCGATGTCGTTCGCGTTCAGGTCGGGCTGCTTGGTCTCGGCGATCTGACGCACCTGCTCCTTGGTGAGCTTGCCCACCTTGGTGGTGTGCGGCGTCTGCGAGCCCTTGGCCACACCGGCGGCCTTCTTGATCAGCTCAGCGGCCGGGGGCGTCTTCAGGATGAACGTGAAGCTGCGGTCCTCGTAGACGGTGATCTCCACGGGGATGACGTTGCCGCGCTGCGACTCGGTCGCGGCGTTGTACGCCTTGCAGAACTCCATGATGTTGACGCCGTGCTGACCGAGCGCGGGGCCGATCGGCGGCGCCGGGTTGGCAGCGCCGGCCTTGATCTGGAGCTTGATCAGGCCGGTCACCTTCTTCTTGGGTGCCATGCTTCTTCCTCTCTTCGAATCGGATGCCGAAGCCTCCGGTTCTCCCGCGGGTCCGGCCCTTCCGGACCGCGGTTGCGTGTGCGCACGCGAAAGCATGCGCAAACCACGACAGTCTACCGCACCCTGACAGCGCGAACGCCCCACAGCCGAGGCTGCGGGGCGTTCGCGACGACGCGGGGATGCGTCAGAGCTTGGTGACCTGGTCGAACGACAGCTCGACCGGGGTCTCGCGCTCGAACAGGGAGACGAGCACCGTGAGCTTGCCGCTCTCGGGCTTGATCTCGCTGATCGAGCCGGGAAGGCCGGCGAACGAGCCCTCCTTGATCGTGATGGTCTCGCCCACCTCGAAGTCGACCTCGGCGGGGATGCTGCGCGCCTGCGTGGCCGAGCCCTTGGCGGCGCCCTTCGCGGAGGCGACCTCCTTGACCTCGACGAGGGACTTCAGCATGTTGAAGGCCTCTTCGAAGCGCAGCGGCGTCGGGTTGTGGGCGTTGCCCACGAAGCCGGTGACGCCGGGCGTGTGTCGCACGACCGACCAGGTGTCCTCGTTCAGCTCCATGCGCACGAGCACGTAGCCGGGGATCCGGACGCGCGTGACCATCTTGCGCTGACCGTTCTTGATCTCGACGACGTCCTCCATGGGGACCTCGACCTGGTAGATGTCCTCTTCGACCTCGAGCGTCGACTTGCGCTGCTCGATGTTGGCCTTCACCTTGCGCTCGAAGCCGGCGTAGGAGTGGATGACGTACCACTTGCCGGGGAGGCTGCGCAGCTCGGCGCGGAACGCGTCGTAAGGGTCCTCTTCGGCATCCTCGTCGCCTGCTTCGGCGTCAGCCTCTGCGTCGTCGACGATGCGACCGGCGGCCTCGAAGTCCGCCAGGAAGTCGGTGTCCTCGACGGGCGCGTCGGGCTCGCCGTTGACGTCGGGGCCGTCGTAGGGGGTGACCTCGTCGGCGCGGTCAGCGGCCTTCTCGGCCTCCTCCTCGGCCATGGAGTCGGTGAGCACCTCAGCCGCGGCCTGGGCCTCGGCGGCCTCGTCGATCTCGAGGGCGTCGTTCACGATGGCATCCGCCTCCGGGTCTTCGATGTCGACATCATCCAGTTCGCGGGCGTCGGCATCCGCGTCGTCGCCGTCCTCCACGATGTGCACCGCGGCACGCTCGGCGGGCTCCACGGCACGCTCCTCCGCGGCGAGGATGTTGCCCTCCTGGGCCTCGTCATCCTCGCTCGACTGCTCCGCGGCCGTCGCCCAATCGGCGTCGTCGACATACTTTTCAGACACTTGGGTTCTCTTCCGTTCGGGGGTCCGGTGCCATGTTCCAGCTCACCGGAATACGTCCGCCGCCTGGCTCAGCTGGGTACGCCGAAGACGATCTGCACGATCCAGGTGAACACCCAGTCGAGGCCGTAGACGATCGCCATCATCACGACGACGAATCCGAGGACGACGCCCGTGAACTTCACGAGCTCTTGGCGGGTCGGCGTCACGACCTTGCGGAGTTCCGCGAAGACCTGGCGGATGAAGATGGCGATGCGCTGGAAGAAGTTGGGCTTCTTCTCGCGCGACGCGTCGCTGGAGGCGACGACTTCGCCCTTCGGCTCGTCCTGGACCATCAACCCCACCTGTGTGTGACCTGGTGTGCCAGCGAGTGCTGACGCGCAGGGCGGACAGGAATCGAACCTGCAACCTGCGGTTTTGGAGACCGCTGCTCTGCCAATTGAGCTACCGCCCTAAAAGGCCCGGGGGCCTTCGGGATGAAATCACATCCCCCGCCGCGACGTGAGTCCAGGGTGTTCCCGACCGGCGGGCACGGCGAAAGAATGCAGATTTCGACTGCACTGTCCAGTGTACGGCATGGCTTCGGCGCCAGACGAATCCCCCACCCGACGCGGCGGCGTGTCCCGGCGCGTCCGCCCCGGTCCGCCCGGGCCCCGCCCCGGGTCAGTATTCGGCGGCTCCGTACCGGTCGGGTTCCTCGGCGCGCACGAACGCGCGGCCCGACAGCGACGTGGGGGCGATCCGTACGTAGTGGTACTTCAGCGTCGGGATCCACGGGTGAAGCGGCAGCTTGTCGGCGGCGGCGACCTGATCGTACGTGTCGAGCACGTGGGCGTGCCCGCGCACCACGACGCTCCAGGCGTCGTCGTCGGTGTGGTCGTCCACTTCGAAGAGCACTTCGTCGCTGACGGTCAGCTCGAACAGCTTGCTGCCCGGTGCGGTGCGGAACACGAGCGACTTCTCGTCGACGACGAAGTTCACCGGGAAGATGTCCAGAACCCCGCCGACGTGCGTGACGAGCCTGCCGAGCTTCTGCGTCTCCAGACGCTCCCAGCACTCGTCGTCCGACAGGGAGGCGACGTATTCCTGCAACTGGTCCATACCCCTATCCAACCCCTGCAGGAGCATGGATGCCAGGGGTCGGTCGCCCGCACGGCGCCGACCCCCGGCGAGGGTCAGCCGGCGACGCGGATCAGCTTCTTGTTGACGAACTCGTCCGCTGCGAGCAGGCCGAGTTCCCGCCCGGTGCCGCTGCGCTTGACTCCGCCGAAGGGCAGCTCCGGCGAGTCGGCGAGCACGAGGTTGACGTAGACCATGCCGGCGTCGATGCGGTCGGCCACGCGCTCCGCCTGCGCGGGGTCGGTGGTGAAGACGTAGGAGCCCAGGCCGAACCCGGTGTCGTTGGCGATCTCGATCGCCTCGTCCTCGTCGGCGACCCGATACACGACCCCGACGGGACCGAAGAACTCTTCGCGGTAGGCGTCCATGTCGCGGGTCACCCCCGTCAGCACGGTGCCGGGGTAGAACGCGCCGTCGCGGGCGCCTCCCGTGACGAGCGTCGCCCCCTGCGCCACGGCGCGGTCGACCTGCTCGGCCAGGCGCTCCGCTGCCGTCAGCGACGACAGCGGTCCGAGCACGGTGTCCTCGGCGAACGGGTCGCCGACGGTGGCTGCGGCCATCGCGGCCGTGAACTTCTCGAGGAAGGCGTCGTACAGCTCGTCGACCACGAGGAAGCGCTTGGCGCCGTTGCAGGACTGCCCGACGTTGTCCAGCCGCGCGTCGACGGCGGCCTGCACCGCCTGGTCGAGGTCGTCGGTGGACAGCAGCAGGAACGGGTCGGATCCGCCCAGCTCCAGCACGGCCTTCTTCAGGTTGCGTCCGGCCACCTCGGCCACAGCCGCGCCCGCGCGCTCGGAACCGGTCACCGACACGCCCTGCACCCGGGGGTCGGCGATGACCTCGGCTGCCTTTTCGTTGGTCAGGCGCAGGTCGGTGTACACCCCGGCCGGGAAGCCGGCGTCGGCGTAGATCCTCTCGATCGCCTCGGCCGACTGCGGGCACTGCGAGGCGTGCTTGAGCAGGATGGCGTTGCCGATCGCGATGTTCGGAGCGGCGAAGCGCGCCACCTGGTAGTAGGGGAAGTTCCACGGCATGATGCCCAGCAGCACCCCGAGCGGCGCCCGGCGGATGACCGCGGTACCGTCGCCCAGGATGTCCACGGGGGTGTCGCCGGTGATCTCTCCGATGTGGTCGGCGTAGTACTCGGTGATGTCGGCGGCGAAGTCGACCTCCCCCTCGGCGGCGGCGAGGGGCTTGCCCATCTCCCGCACGATGATCGCGGCGAGGTCGTCGCGGCGTTCCCGGTGCAGCTCCGCGACGCGGCGCAGCAGGCGCGCCCGCTCGTCGGGTGTCGACGTCCGCAGCCAGCCGCGCGCGGCGGCATCCGCGGTGGCCAGGGCCGACTCGACTTCTTCGTCGGTGGCGGTGGGGTAGGTGGCGAGGGTCTCCCCCGTGGCGGGGTTGACGACCGCGTACGTGCTCATGGTGCTCCGTTCTGCCCGCCGTCGGCGGGGTCGGCGTGGACCGGGTGGTCGGCTCTTCGCGGATGCCGGCGGCACGGGTGCCGGCGCTGGCATCCGCTGCCATCATGCCCGACACCCGCACCCCGCCGCCCCCGCGCCGCTCGAGTGTCACGAATGCCGCGACACCCGCACCCCCGACCGTGCGGAACCGACACTCGAGCAGCCCGCAGCCGCCCCGCGCGCCCCCGCCGCCCGCCCGCCCGCGCCGCGCCCCCGCGCCGCGCCCCCGCAGCACCCCGCGCCGCTCAAGTGTCACGAATGCCGCGCCGCCGAGCCCCCGACCGTGCGGAACCGACACTCGAGCAGCCCGCAGCCGCCCCGCGCCGCCGCAGCGCACTCCCGCGCCGCCCAGAGGGCCCGAGTCGCCCCACGCCGCCGCGCGCCCCCGGCGCCGCTCGTGTGTCACGAATGGCGGGTCACCGACCCCCGGACCGCGCGGAAGCGACACTCGAGCAGCCCCGAGCCCGCAGCCCCGAGCCCCGAGCCCTGACCCCGGCCCGGTGCGCCAGCGGGCGGGTCAGTGCGCGGCGATAGCGGATGCCACGACGTCGAGGCCCTCGTGGAGCAGCTCGTCATCGATGGCGAGCGGCGGCAGGAACCGGATCACGTTGCCGTACGTTCCGCAGGTGAGCACGATGACGCCCTCGGCGATGCACGCCCGCGCGATGTCGGTGGCCAGCGCGGCGTCCGGCGCGCCGGTGCCCGGGTCCGCGAGCTCGATCGCGATCATGGCTCCGCGGCCACGCACGTCACCCACCCGCGGGTCGGCCCCTGCGAGCTCCCGCAGCCGGTCGAGCATGAGGCGCTCGATCTGCTGCGCGCGCTCGATGAGACCGTCGTTCTCGAAGGCGTCGATGGCGGCGAGCGCGGCGGCGCACGCGACCGGGTTGCCCCCGTAGGTGCCGCCGAGGCCCCCGGCATGCGCGGCATCCATGATCTCGGCGCGACCCGTGACTCCGGCCAGCGGCATGCCGCCTGCCATGCCCTTCGCCGTCGTGATGAGGTCGGGCACGACGCCGAACAGCTCGCTGGCGAACATGGCTCCGGTGCGGGCGAAGCCCGACTGCACCTCGTCGACGATGAAGACCACGTCGTTGTCGCGGCACCACTGGGCGACGGCGGGGAGGAAGCCGTCCGCCGGCACGATGAACCCGCCCTCCCCCTGGATCGGCTCGATGACGACGGCGGCGAGGTTCTCCGCCCCCACCTGCTTCTCCATGAGCGTGATCGCGCGGGCGGCTGCCTCGCCGCCGGTCAGCCCGTCGCGGAAGGGGTACGACCCCGGCACCCGGTAGATCTCGGGGGCGAAGGGGCCGAATCCGCTCTTGTAGGGCATGGCCTTGGCTGTGAGCGCCATCGTCAGGTTCGTGCGGCCGTGGTAGCCGTGGTCGAAGGCCACGACCGCCTGGCGGCCGGTGTGCTTGCGAGCGATCTTCACGGCGTTCTCGACGGCTTCGGCGCCGGAATTGAACAGCGCGGTCTTCTTCTCGTGGTCACCCGGGGTGAGCCGGTTCAGCGCCTCGGCCACCGCGACGTACGACTCGTACGGCGAGATCATGAAGCAGGTGTGCGTGAACTGGGCGGCCTGCGCGGCGATCGCCTCGACGACCTTCGGGTGCGCAGAGCCGACAGTGGTGACGGCGATGCCCGATCCCAGGTCGATGAGCGCGTTGCCGTCGGCATCCATCACGATGCCGCCGCCCGCGGCGACCGCGGCGATCGGGACGGTGTGACCGACGCCCGCCGCGACAGCGGCGCTCTTGCGTTCGAGCAGGTCGCGAGAGCGCGGCCCGGGGATGGCGGTCACCATGCGGCGCTGCTGCGGCAGCCCGGGTCCGCCGAGCGGGAGGGAAGGGGCGAGATCGTCGATGATCATGGCCCCGAACATACCGCTCACCCGCCCCCGCCGAGCGCTGCTCGAGTGTCGCTTACGCACAGTCTCGTGCCAGCGGAACCCGCCATCCGCGACACACGAGCAGCGCGCGAGGGCGAGCAGCGCCCGACACACGAGCAGCGCGCGAGGGCGAGCAGCGCCCGACACACGAGCAGCGCGCGGGAGCAGCGCAGCGCCCGACGGCGGCGCTCAGCGTGGCGCGTGCGCCTCGAGGAACTCGTACACCTCGGTCGAGTCCACCCCCGGGAACGAGCCCGTCGGCAGGGTCGCCAGCAGCGTCCGCGGCGTACGCACGTTCGGCCACGAGTGCTCGCGCCACGCCGACTCGAGGTCGGCCGGCGCCCGGCGGCAGCACGCCTCGACCGAGTGCTTCGAGACGCCGCGGTTCGGAGTGTCGCGTCCCAGGAACCACTTCGTGTCATCGAAGCGCACGCCCACGCTGACCGAGTGCGCCCCCTCGCTGGACGCCTCCACCCGCGCCGTGCACCAGTAGGTGCCGTTGCCGGTGTCGGTGTACTGGTAGTACGGGTTGAAGTGGTCGTCGACGTCGAAGACCACGCGGCTCGTCCACTTGCGGCAGCACATCTGCCCCTCGATCGACCCCAGCCGGTCGGTGGGGAAGTTCACGTCGTCGTTCTCATACGCCTTCGTGATCGTCCCCGATTCGTGCACCTTGAGGAAGTGCACCGGGATGCCGAGGTGGGTCGTCGCGAGGTTGGTGAACCGGTGCGCGGCCGTCTCGTACGACACGGAGTACGTGTCGCGCAGGTCCTCGATCGACAGTGCTCTGCGGGCCTTGGCATCCCGCAGGGCCGGCACGACGTGCGCCTCGGGGATCAGCAGCGCGCCGGTGAGGTAGTTCGTCTCCACCCGCTGGCGCAGGAACTCGGCGTAGCTGTGCGGCTCGGAGTGCCCGAGGATGCGGCTGGACAGCGCCTGCAGCACGGCCGTGCGCGGGTCGGCCTTCGCCGTGACGCGGCTCGAGAGGTAGAGCCGCCCGTTCTTGATGTCGGCGACGCTGCGGGTCGTCTGCGGCAGGTCGGGCACGTAATGCAGCGTGAAGCCGAGGTGCGCGGCGATGTCCGACGCCGTCCGCTGTGTGAGCGGCCCGCCGGGGTGGCCGACGGCATCGAGGATGCCGCGGGCGTGCTGCTCGAGGTCGGCGAAGTAGTTGTTCTGCGTCCTCATGAGACGCCGCAGCGCCACATTCGCCCGCCGCGCTTCCTCGGGGGTCGCGGACCGCTCGTCGCGCAGGCGCTCGATCTCGCCCTGCAGTGCGATCATCGCCTTCAGCGCCTCGGTGGGCACCGTCTTGCCGACACGGAAGGGCGCGATGCCCAGCGCCTGGAAGGTCTGGCCGCGCATCGCCCGTTCCAGCTGGATCTCGAGCGTCGCCCGCTCGTCGAGCGGCTGGCTCTCCAGCAGCGCGTCGAGCGTCGTCCCCAGGGCCCGCGAGATCGCCCGAAGCAGGGTGAGCTTCGGCTCCCGCTTGCCGTTCTCGATCATCGACAGCTGACTGGGTGCGCGCTCGACGGCGGCGGCGAGCTCGTCGAGGGTCATCCCCCTGGCCGTGCGCAGCTGACGGATGCGCCGGCCCATCGTCAGTGCGTCCACCGCTTCATCGTCGGCGGAGCGAGCGTCGATCTCGACATCGAGAGAGGTCGTCATGGCCGGATTCTGTCACGAATGCAGAAGTATCGGGAAACTTCACACCGGATTCGGCCGTTCAGACCCGGGATGTTCACCGGATAGTGGAACCACGCCACACCCCCAGGGATCCGCACCGAGGATCGCGGACTGCAGACCCGGCTCACTCGCCGGTCGCGCAGCCCAGGAACACTCACCCGCACTCGCTCACAGGAGAACAGGGACATGACACCTGCAACCGCCACCCCGATGCGCACGCGCACCGCACCGATCCCCACCCCGACGCGCGAGGCATCCGTCGACGTCGTCGGTCGCCTCGGCTCCCGCTACGACGAGATCCTCACCCCCGACGCTCTGGCCTTCCTCACCGAGCTGCACCAGCGCTTCAGCTCCCGCCGCCACGACCGGCTCGCCGACCGCATGCGCCGGCGGTTCCAGATCGGCAACGGCCACGACCCGCACTTCCGCGACGACACCCGGCACATCCGCGAGGATGCCGAATGGCAGGTCGCCGGCGCCGGTCCCGGCCTCGAGGACCGTCGCGTCGAGATCACCGGCCCCACCGACCCGAAGATGACGATCAACGCGCTCAACTCGGGCGCGAAGGTGTGGCTCGCCGATCAGGAGGACGCCACGAGCCCCACGTGGAAGAACGTCATCGAAGGTCAGCTGAGCCTGCGCGACGCGATCCGCGGCGAGCTGTCGTACACGAGCCCGGAGGGCAAGCGCTACGAGGTCACCGCCGAGCAGACGCCCACGATCGTGATGCGCCCGCGCGGCTGGCACCTCATCGAGCACCACATCCGCTTCACCGACCGCTTCGGTCGCGAGATGGCGGCATCCGGGTCGCTCGTGGACTTCGGCCTGTACTTCTTCCACAACGCGGCGCAGCTGATCGCGAACGGCCGCGGACCCTACTTCTACCTCCCCAAGCTGGAGTCGAGCGAAGAGGCGCGGCTGTGGGACGACATCTTCACGTTCAGCGAGCAGTACGTCGGCATCCCGCACGGCACCATCCGTGCGACGGTGCTGATCGAGACGCTGCCGGCGGCGTTCGAGATGGAGGAGATCCTCTTCGAGCTGCGCGACCATTGCGCCGGCCTGAACGCGGGCCGCTGGGACTACATCTTCTCGATCATCAAGAACTACCGCGGCCGCGGCGCCCGCTTCGTGCTCCCCGACCGCAGCGAGGTCACGATGACCGTGCCGTTCATGCGGTCGTACACCGAACTGCTGGTGCAGACGTGCCACAAGCGCGGCGCCTTCGCGATCGGCGGGATGAGCGCCTTCATCCCCAACCGCCGCGACCCCGAGGTGACCGAGCGCGCGTTCGAGAAGGTGGCCGCAGACAAGAAGCGCGAGGCCACCGACGGCTTCGACGGCACGTGGGTCGCCCACCCCGACCTCATCCCCGTCGCCCGCGCAGAGTTCGACGCGGTGCTGGGCGAGCAGCCGAACCAGGTGGACCGCGAGCGGTTCGACGTGAACGTCACAGCGGCCGATCTGATCGACGTGCGCATCGGGCGCCCTATCACCGCGCAGGGTGTGCGCGACAACGTGTCGGTCGCGATCCGCTACCTCGAGGCCTGGCTGCGCGGCCAGGGTGCGGTCGCGATCGACAACCTGATGGAGGATGCCGCGACGGCCGAGATCAGCCGCTCGCAGGTGTGGCAGTGGATCCACCAGGATCTGTCCACCGCGGAGGGAGACCGCATCACCCGCGACTACATCGAGGGGCTCATCGCCGAGATGCTCGGCGAGGTCCCGCGCCGCAGCGGCGATCGGTTCGACGACGCCGCGGAGGTGTTCCGCGAGGTCGCACTCGGCCAGGACTTCCCCGCCTTCCTCACCCTCTCGGCGTATTCGCGCTTCCTCATCGAGGCCGACTGACCCGCGCTCGCCGTCGCCTGCGCGACGCCACACTCACACCCCAACGAAGGGAACAGCAATGACCACCTACCAGGACGACATCCAGGCCATCCAGGCGCTCAAGGCGGAGCACGGATCCGCGTGGGATGCCATCAACCCCGAGTCCGTCGCCCGGATGCGGGCGCAGAACCGCTTCAAGACCGGGCTCGAGATCGCCCAGTACACGGCCGACATCATGCGCCGCGACATGGCCGAGTACGACCAGGACTCGTCGGTCTACACCCAGTCGCTCGGCGTCTGGCACGGTTTCATCGGCCAGCAGAAGCTGATCTCGATCAAGAAGCACCTGAAGTCCACGAACAAGCGCTACCTCTACCTCTCCGGGTGGATGGTCGCCGCGCTCCGGTCGGAGTTCGGGCCGCTGCCCGACCAGTCGATGCACGAGAAGACCTCTGTTCCGGCCCTCATCGAGGAGCTCTACACGTTCCTGCGCCAGGCCGACGCCCGCGAGCTCGACCTGCTCTTCACGCAGCTCGACCACGCGCGCAGCGCCGGCGACGAGACGGCGGCGGAGTTCATCCAGGCGCAGATCGACGCCTACGAGACCCACGTCGTGCCGATCATCGCGGACATCGACGCCGGGTTCGGAAACCCCGAGGCGACGTACCTGCTGGCGAAGAAGATGATCGAGGCGGGCGCCTGCGCCATCCAGATCGAGAACCAGGTGTCGGACGAGAAGCAGTGCGGTCATCAGGACGGCAAGGTCACCGTCCCCCACGAGGACTTCATCGCCAAGATCAACGCGGTGCGCTACGCCTTCCTCGAGCTGGGCATCGACAACGGCATCATCGTCGCCCGCACCGATTCGCTCGGCGCCGGCCTGACGCAGAAGCTCGCCGTCACGCAGGAGCCCGGCGATCTCGGCGACCGGTACAACTCGTTCCTGGACGTCGAGGAGATCTCGGAGTCCGACCTCGGCAACGGCGATGTCGTCATCAAGCGCGACGGCAAGCTGCTGCGCCCCCAGCGCCTGGCGAGCAACCTCTACCAGTTCCGCGCCGGCACCGGCGAGGAGCGCGTCGTGCTGGACTGCATCACCTCGCTGCGCAACGGCGCCGACCTGCTGTGGATCGAGACCGAGAAGCCCCACGTGGAGCAGATCGCCGGCATGGTCGACGCGATCCGCGAGGAGATCCCGGATGCGAAGCTCGTCTACAACAACAGCCCGTCGTTCAACTGGACGCTCAACTTCCGCCAGCAGGCCTACGACCAGCTGGCCGAGCAGGGCGAGGACGTCTCGGCCTACGACCGCGGTGAGCTCATGAACGTCGCCTACGACGACACCGAGCTCGGCCGGCTGGCCGACGAGAAGATCCGCACGTTCCAGCGCGACGGGTCGGCTCGGGCGGGCATCTTCCACCACCTCATCACGCTGCCGACCTACCACACGGCCGCGCTGTCCACCGATGACCTCGCCAAGGGCTACTTCGGCGACGAGGGCATGCTCGCGTACGTCCGGGGCGTGCAGCGCCGCGAGATCCGCGAGGGCATCGCGACGGTCAAGCACCAGAACATGGCGGGAAGCGACATCGGCGACAACCACAAGGAGTACTTCGCCGGCGCGGCGGCCCTGAAGGCGGGCGGCGCGCACAACACGATGAACCAGTTCGGCTGAGCACGCGCTCGACACGGCGGATGCCTCGGACCACCCGGTCCGGGGCATCCGCCGTTTCCTCTCCCGGAATGTCGATTCCCCCTGCCGCCGCAGCGACGTGCTGTCGTAACGTCACTCCAACGAAAGGCGACGCAAATGCGATACCTCATGCTCGTGCTCACCGATCCCGACCTCGATGCCCCCGAGGAGCCGCCCGTCTCGATCGAGGACTGGGTCGACGAGGCATACGGGACCGACAGGGCTGTGCTGGGCGACCGGCTGCGACCGGCCGCCGAGGCCAAGACCGTGCGACGCCGGCGCAACGGCGTGATCGTCAGCGACGGCCCGTTCGCCGAGTCCTACGAGCTCCTCGGCGGCTTCGACGTGCTCGAGTGCGAGACGCTGGACGAAGCCGTCGAGCTGGCCTCGCGGCATCCGATGGCCACCGCAGGGGTCATCCAGCTGCATCCGGCCTGGCCGCTGGACCTCTGACGCGGGGGCAGCGCCCGCCCCGCCGGGCGGGCGCTCGGCTCACGCGTCGCGGCGGATCCAGCGGAAGGTCGCGCGGCTGAGCAGGAGTCCCACCAGCAGCCAGATGCCCAGCGCCAGCGCCACCCAGCCGAGCTCCCAGCCGTCACCGGGCTCGAGGGTGGCGTACTCGGGGGGCAAGAACGCGGCGCGCATGCCACGCGCCATCCACACCAGCGGGAACGCGCTGGCGACGTACTGCAGCCAGTCCGGCAGCTGCCAGAAGAAGATGTAGACGCCCGAGACGAACTGCAGCACGAGCGCGATGGGGACGACCACCGCCGTGGCGCTGCGCCCCGAGCGCGGCAGCGAAGAGACCGCGATGCCCAGGAGCGCGGATGCGATGAGCCCGAGGAGGAACACCCAGGCGAACGTGATCCACGACTCCGCGTCGGACGGCAGCGCGACATCGAACACGACCGCTGCGACGACGATGAGGATGAACGCCTGCAGCACGCCCGTGGTGAGCACCTGGGCGATCTTGCCCGCGAAGTAGCTCACCGGCGACAGGGGCGTGCCCCCGAGCCTTTTCAGGGTGCCGTCGGAGCGCTCCATGGCGATGTCGACCGCGAGGTTCTGGAAGCCCGACAGCAGCAGACCCGCAGCGAGCATCGCCGGCAGGTACAGCTCGGCCGCCGACAGCTCGGGAACGCCCGGCCCGCCGGCGATGCCGCCCTCCTCCTGGAAGATCGTGCTGAACAGCGCCAGCATGAACACCGGGAAGAGGAACGTGAAGAACAGGGTGTCGCCGGCGCGGAAGTATCCGCGCACCTCGTAGGCGGCGCGGTGCACGCCGAGGGCGATGACGCTCATCGACCCGCCCCCTCGGTCGCGGGGGCCTGGGGCGCCTCGTCCTCTGCGCCGCCGAGCGCGGTGTCGCCGGCGGCATCCACGCCTTCCTGCTCGTCGACCATCGAGAGGTAGATCTCCTCCAGCGCCGGGCGGCGGATCTCCAGCCCTTCCGGCTCACCGCCGAGTCGTTCGGCCAACGCCGCGGTGAACTCCCACGGACGAGCGGTGCGGGCCTCGTGCGTGACCCCGCCCTCTCGCCAGGTGACCCGCGGCGTGCGGGCCTGCTCCCCGCCGAACCCGGCGACCGGGCCGATCGCCCGCAGACGCCCGCGAGTGATCACGGCCACCCGGTCGGCCAGCTGGGCAGCCTCGTCGAGGTAGTGGGTCGTGAGCAGGATCGTCGTGCCCTCGTCCTGCAGCCCGCGGATCAGCTGCCAGAACTCGCGCCGCGCTTGCGGGTCGAACCCCGTCGTCGGCTCGTCGAGGAACAGCAGCTCCGGCCGGCCGATGATCCCCAGCGCCACGTCGACGCGGCGCTGCTGACCGCCGGAGAGCTTGGAGATGCGGGTGCCGGCCTGCGCCTCGAGCCCGACCGCGGCGATCACCTCGTCGACGTCGCGGGCGCGGGGGTAGTAGGTGGCGAACTGCCGCAGCTGCTCGCGCACCGTGTAGAGGCCGCCCTGACCCGCCGACTGCAGCACGATGCCGATGCGGGCCTTCCACTCCAGCCCTGCCGTGCCGGGGTCGGCGCCCAGCACGCTGACGGACCCGGCGGTGCGGCGCCGGTACCCTTCCAGGATCTCCACCGTGGTGGATTTCCCTGCGCCGTTGGGGCCCAGCAGAGCGAAGGTCTCGCCGCGCGCGATGGTGAAGCTCACGTCGTCGACCACGGCGACATCGCCATAGGTCTTGCGCAGGTTCTCCACCCGCACGGCATCCATGTCCATGGATACAGCATGCGTGATCGGCGATGTTTTCCCTACGCACAGTTGCCCGTGAACGCCGCTCGCCCGGCGCGAAGCACGGTCGCGCACTACGATTTCAACCGTGACCGAACGCGCTCCCCTGTCCCGCAAGCTGTCCGCCATCGCCGAGTCCGCCACCCTGAAGGTGGATGCCAAGGCGAAGTCCCTGCAGGCGGCCGGTCGCCCCGTCATCTCATATGCGGCGGGCGAGCCCGACTTCGCCACGCCGCAGTTCATCGTGGACGCGGCCGCCGAGGCGCTGAGGGACCCCGCGAACTACCGCTACACGCCTGCCGCCGGCCTTCCGGTGCTGCGCGAGGCGATCGCCGCGAAGACCATGCGCGACTCCGGCCTGGAGGTCTCCCCTTCGCAGATCGTGGTCACCAACGGCGGCAAGCAGGCCGTCTACCAGGCGTTCCAGGCCGTGGTGAACCCGGGCGACGAGGTGCTGCTGCCCGCGCCGTACTGGACCACCTACCCCGAGGCGATCGCGCTGGCCGACGGCGTGCCGGTCGAGGTCTTCGCCGGCGCGGACCAGGACTACAAGGTCACCGTGGCGCAGCTCGAGGCCGCCCGCACCGAGCGCACCACCGTGCTGGTGTTCGTGTCGCCGTCCAACCCCACCGGATCGGTCTACACCCCCGAGGAGACCGCCGAGATCGGTCAGTGGGCGCTCGAGCACGGAATCTGGGTGGTCACCGACGAGATCTACCAGAACCTCGTCTACGACGGAGCGCGCGCCGTGTCGATCGTCGAGGCCGTGCCGGAGCTGGCCGGCCAGACGCTGCTGGTCAACGGTGTCGCGAAGACCTACGCCATGACCGGGTGGCGCGTGGGCTGGATGGTCGGCCCCGCCGACGCCATCAAGCTGGCGGCCAACCTGCAGTCGCACCTGAGCTCCAACGTCAACAACGTCGCGCAGCGCGCAGCGCTCGCCGCCCTCACCGGCCCCCAGGACGAGGCCGAGCAGATGCGGGTCGCGTTCGACCGCCGCCGTCGCCTCATCGTCGGTGAGCTCGCCAAGATCGACGGTGTGACCGTGCCGAACCCGCTCGGCGCGTTCTACGTCTATCCCGACGTCACCGGCCTGCTGGGCCGCACGTGGGGCGGGGTCACCCCGACGACGTCGCTGGAGCTGGCCGACCTCATCCTCGAGCAGGCCGAGGTCGCCGTCGTCCCGGGTGAAGCGTTCGGCCCCTCCGGGTACCTGCGACTGTCGTACGCGCTCGGCGACGACCAGCTGCTCGAAGGCGTGCAGCGTCTGCAGCGCCTGTTCGCCTGAGCCGTCGGCCCCGGTCCCGCGGCCACGAGCGGAGGCCGGGGCGCACGGAAGGCCGTGCGCCGGCGCACGCCGTGACTAGAGCTCGACGCCCACCAGCACCGGCTCGGGCTGGAGGATCAGCCCGAAATCGGACTGCACACGCTGCTGGATGAACCGCGCCAGCTCGGCGATCTCCTCGGCCGTGGCCGACCCGCGGTTCGTCAGCGCCAGCGCGTGCTTGGTCGACAGACCCGCCCGCGAGCGCGGCAGGCGGAATCCCTTGCGCAGCCCGGCGTGCTCGATGAGCCAGGCGGCGCTGACCTTCACCTCCGGCTCCTGCGCGACCGGCGCGGGGACGGAGCCGTCGAAGGCCGACAGCGGGATGACGGTGACCGTGTCGAGGTCGGGCGCCACTGGCCACCGTGGGCACTCCGGCGGCAGGGTGCGGGCGAACGAGGCCGATACGACCGCGTTCTGGAAGAACGATCCGGCGCTGTGCGTGTCGGGGTCGGCGTCGTCGAGCACCATCCCCTTCATGCGGCGGGTGGCCAGCACGGTCTCGCGCACCCAGGCGAGGCTCACGGTGGCATCCGGCTCGAGCCGCAGCGCCTGGCGCAGCTGCGCGCCGCGCACCGGGAACTCCCCGTGACCGACCTCGGTCAGCTCCAGCGTGACCGAGATGATGACGCCACGGCGGGCGGCGCCCGTGCCGTAGTGGTCCTTCAGCACCGAGGTGCGAAAGCCCAGCCCCAGGTCGGCGGCGGGAACCGTCTCGACCTCGCCGGTGGCCTCGTCGAGCAGCTCCACCTCCACGAGGGTCTGCACGATCTCCTGCCCGTAGGCGCCGACGTTCTGGATGGGCGCTGCACCGGTCGTGCCGGGGATCCCGGACATCGCCTCGATGCCGGCGAGCCCCTCGGCGACGGTGTACGCCACGAGGTCGTCCCAGTCATGCCCCGCCTCCACCCGCAGGCGCACGCGCCCGGCGCGCGGGGAGGGCAGCGCCTGGATGCCGGAGGTGCGCACCAGCACGACGGTGCCGTCGAAGGGGTCGTCCGAGACCAGCAGGTTCGATCCTCCCCCGATGACCAGCCACGGCTCGTCGTCGGCCCAGGCCGCGCGCACCGTCTCGATCAGCTCGTCGCGGGTGCGTGCCTCGACGAGGCGGCGGGGAGTGCCGCCGGCGCGCAGCGTGGTCAGCCGGGACAGCGGAAGCGGGGTGATCTCGGGCATCAGCGGCGCACGCGCACCTGGGCCTTGCCGAGCACGGTGGTGTCGGCGCAGGTGACCTTGAGATCGATGCGGGCGGAGTCGTCGTCCAGTGCGCCGACGGTGGCGGTCACCTCGACATCGGCACCGTCCTCGGCATCCACCACGACGGGGCGCGTGAAGCGCACGCCGTAGTCGAGGATGCGGCCGGAGTCGCCCAGCCACGGCACGATCGTCTCGACGGCGAGCCCCATGGTGAGCATCCCGTGGGCCAGCACGCCGGGAAGCCCGACGCGGGCGGCGACGTCGTCGCGGTAGTGGATGGGGTTGAAATCACCCGATGCCCCCGCGTAGCGGACGAGGGATTCGCGGGTCAGGTGCACGGTGCGCTGCGCGACGACGTCGCCGACGGTCAGGTCGCTCATTCGTCCTCTCCCCCGATCAGCAGCACCGACACAGCGGTGACGACGTGGTCGCCCGCGGCGTCGGTCATCTCGGCCTCGCTGGTGACCATCGCGCCCTTGCCGAACGGACGCACGCCCGTGATCGACAGGGTCGCCGTGATCTCGTCGCCTGCGACGATCGGCCGGCTGTAGCGGAAGCGCTGCTCGGCGTGGATCGTGCGCTCCAGCGCGATGCCGGAATCAGGCTCGGCCAGCAGCTGCTGGAGGGTCAGATCCTGCACCACCATCGCGAACGTCGGCGGCGCCACGACGTCGGGGTAGCCCAGCTCGCGGGCTGCGGCGACGTCGGTGTGCTGCGGGTCGGTGGCGTGGACGGCGCGTGCGAACTCGCGCACCTTCTCTCGCCCCACGAGGTACGGCGGGGTCGGCGGGAACACACGCTCGACCAGCTCGGGATTCACGGACACGCGTTCCATCCTCCCACAGCCGCGCCGACCGACCGCGGTCTACGCCCGGCGCGCACGCAGCGCCCTGAGCGCCATCTGCACGGCGATGAAGGCCAGGAAAAAAGCGAAGAGGATGTTGGCGGCGAGGGGGTCCAACAGGGTCGCCAACCACGCCCCCAGCGCGGTCGTCGTGCACGCGGCGACGCCGACGAGAGCGGCGGCGACGAGGTCGACATTGCGCCGCCGGATGTTGCCGATCGTCCCCGAGAGGGCGGTGGGGATCATCATCAGCAGCGACGTCCCCTTCGCGATCAGGTCGCTCGTGCCGAAGAGGAGCATGAGGGCCGGAACGACCACGACACCGCCGCCGACGCCCAGAAGACCGGCGAGGATGCCGGTGATGAAACCCAGCGCGATCAGGCCGAGTCCGGTGCCCCACGAAAGCACGAGCTGCGCGTCACGGGACGGCACGACGATGAACAGCGAGACGATGACCACCACGAGGAACCCGACGAACCCCCACCGCAGGGCGTTCTGGTTCACCCGCGCCAGCAGCCAGGTGCCCAGCTGCGCGCCCACGACCGCCGCGGCGGCGAGGAGGAGTGCGGGGATCCAGGCCACGGAGCCGTTGACGGCGTAGGAGATCACCCCGACCGTCGCGGTCGGGACGATCGCGGCGAGCGACGTGCCGGCCGCTCGACGCTGGTCGAAGTGCAGCAGCAGCACCAGCAGGGGCACGATCACCGTGCCGCCGCCGACGCCGAAGAGCCCGGAGAGAAGCCCCGCGGCAAGGCCGACCCCCAGGCACGAGAGGATGAACCGGGGGGTGCGACGGACCGGGGCCGCGGGCGCGCTCATGCCGGCACCACCTCGTCGATCGCCCATCCGTCCGTTGCGGGCACGAGGGTGCCGCTGCCCTGGTCGAACCGTCCCGGACTGGGTGAGCTCATGGCGATCCTTCGCGTCGCGCGGCGTCTGCCGCGGGTGGTCAGCCTAATCTTCCGATGCGCGGGGCGGCGGGTGGCCGCATCGGCATCCGCGCCGCGGATGAGGGTGTTCTCACGCAATTCGCGCTCGGCCGCACGCCGCGGCTAGCGTGGAATCTGCTTCACCCCGGTCGCGCGGTGTTCGGGTCACCCCGACCGGGAAGACGGCCCGGGCTCATCGCCCGGGCCGTATTCTCATTCCGGGATCAGAACGTGGCCTGATCGGGGTCGGCCCCCACCCGCTGACCGCGGTCCAGGCTGTCGATCGCGGCCATCTCGTCGACGGAGAGCTCGAACCCGAACACGTCGAAGTTCTCGGCCATGCGCTGCCGGGAGTTGCTCTTGGGGAACACGATGATCCCCTGCTGCAGGTGCCAGCGGATGACGACCTGGGCGGGCGTGACGCCGTGGGCGGCCGCGGCATCCACGATCGCCTGCTCGCCGAAGAGGTCGTACTTGCCCTGCCCGAGCGGGCCCCAGGCCTCGGTGCGGATGCCGAGGGGCTCGATGAACGCACGCAGCTCGCGCTGCGCGAAGGCCGGGTGCAGCTCGATCTGGTCGACCGCCGGAACGGTGTCCGACTCGGCGAGGATGCGCTCGATGTGGGAGCGGTGGAAGTTGGAGACGCCGATCGACCGGGTGAGTCCGCGGTCGCGCAGCTGCTCCAGTGCGCGCCACGATTCCACGTAGCGGTCGAGATCGGGGCGCGGCCAGTGGATCAGGTACAGATCCACGTGGTTCAGGCCGAGCTTTTCCAGGCTCGAGTCCATCGCGTCGAAGACCGACTGCGTGCCCTGGTCCGAGTTCCACAGCTTCGTCGTGACGAAGAGCTCCTCGCGCGGGATGCCGGAGGCGGCGATGGCGCGACCGACGCCTTCCTCGTTGCCGTAGACGGCCGCGGTGTCGATGTGGCGGTAGCCCACCTCGAGCGCGTCGGAGACGATGCGCTCCGTCTCGGTGGGGTCGACCTTGAAGACGCCGAACCCGAGCTGCGGGATCGTGTGGCCGTCATTGAGCGTGAGGGTGGGAACAGTCATGCGCACCAGCCTGGCACGTCCCGCACCGGCGTGGGGCGTCGCCTCAGCGCAGCCCGACCGGGTCCGTCCACAGCGCCTCTTCCACGACGAGATCGTCGAAGAGCGTCATCGCGTCGGACCCCGCGGGCATGGGGGCCGGTCGGTAACCCGTGGGGAGATCATCAACGAGTTGCCGCGCCCTCGGCCCTCCCACCAGCAGATACACCATGCCCAAGAACGTAAGGCCTGACCCCGATCGGCGAGGGGTGCTTGCGCTCACGGTCTGGGCATCGTAAGGGCGCTAGGCTGGGGTCGCTGCAGCCGCTTGGTCGGTGGCGGTGATCTAGCCCAGACCGAGAGAGTGGAGTGACGTGGGAACGCTGTATTACGGGGGCGAGTCCACGCCCGTACACATCGAGGATCGCGCGCTGGCGCACCTGAAGGTCGTCATCGCGACCAAGCTGCGCCGTGGCGAGAGCTTCACGGTGTCGTGGCGGCATCCCGACGACCAGGAGCGCGGCCGCAGCACCGTGTGGATCCACCCGTCGATCCCCCTGCGCTTCGTCTTCGACGACCCGGAGCCGACGCAGCTCAGCCGCAGCTGGGTCGAGGAACTCGCCAGCAGCGCGAACTCCTCCGGCGGCGTCATGCTCGTCGCCGAGCACATCGACACCGACGCGGCGGACGTCGCAGACGACACCCCGGAGTCCTCCAGCGCGCTGAGCTGATCCCCTCGGTCCTCCCGGGATGCCGGCGGCCGGCGCTACTTGATGCCGGCGGTGGCGACCCCCTGGATGAAGTACTTCTGCAGGAAGAGGAAGAGGATCAGCACCGGCAGCAGCACGACCACGGCCCCGGCCAGCAGGATGCCGAACTCCGTGGTGTTGGATGCCTGCGAGGCCACCGCCAGCGCCACGGGAAGGGTGAACGTCCCCTCGCTCTGGGCCACGATCAACGGCCACAGGAACGAGTTCCACGACCCGAGGAACGACAGGATCGCGATGGTGGCCACGGGCGGGCCGGACAGCGGCAGGAAGATGCCGAAGAACAGGCGCGCCTCGCTCGCACCGTCCACCCTGCCCGCCTCGAGCAGTTCGGTGGGCAGCGAGTACGCGAACTGGCGCATGATGAACACCGACAGCGGCGTCACCAGCAGCGGCGCGATGATGCCCGACAGGGTGTTCACCAGGCCCAGTTGCACGATCACCAGGAACTGCGGCACGAAGATCGCCACGTAGGGCACGATCCAGGCGAAGATCACGAGCGAGAAGACGAGGTTCTTGCCGCGGAACTCCAGCTTCGCCAGCGCGTATCCCGCCATCGAGCTGAACAGCACGTTGGCCGAGACGGCCACGACCGAGACGATGGCGCTGTTGACGAAGTAGAGGCCGAACCCCTCCTCCACGAACAGGTCGACGTAGTTCTGGACCTGGAAGCTCTGCGGGAACCAGGCTCCCGGGTCGGAGAGGAACTCCCCCTGGGTCTTGAACGATCCGAAGACGACCCAGACGAAGGGCAGCAGCAGTGCCCCGACGATCACGACGACGGCGGTGTACAGCGCTGCCGAGGACAGCCGCGACGGCGCGTTCAATGCTTGGGCCTCAGCAAACGGAACTGCACGACCGCGACGATCGAGACGAACACGATGAGGAGGAACGATCCGGCCATCGAGATCGCCGTGTTGCCGAAGCCGAACTGCTGATAGATCCACAGGGCGATGGACCGGGTCGAGCCCAGTGGCCCGCCGGCGGTGAGCAGATAGGGCTCCTCGAAGATGCTCAGGAACGACACCGTCATGAGCACCACAACCAGAAGCGTCGCCGGGCGCAGAAGCGGCAGTGTGATGGAGCGGAAGCGGCGCGCGGCCGTGGCGCCGTCGACCGCCGCCGCTTCGTAGACCTGCTGAGGAATGGCCTGCAGGCCCGCCAGGAACAGCACCATGCACGTGCCGACGTTGCGCCACACCGCCAGCATCACCACGGTCGCCACCGCCCACACCGGGTCGCCCAGCCAATTCGGTCCCGCCGCACCGATGCCCTCCAGAGCGGCGTTGACCGGCCCGAGCGGGGCGAAGGCATACTGCCAGATCACCGCCGCGGCGACGATGTTGGTGATGACGGGAAGGTAGGCGGCGGCGCGGAAGAACGTGCGCAGCCGCCGGATGCCCTTGTCGAGCAGCAGGGCCAGCACGAGGCCCAGTCCGGCACTGAGCGGGACGCACAGCACCACGAACAGCGCGGTGTTGAGCATCGATCGCTGGAAGCCAGCGTCGCCGAGCACCCGCACGAAGTTCTCGAAGCCGATGAAGTCGACGGCGAAGGGGGTGCGGATGTCGCGCGAGGTGATGTCGGTGAGGCTCATCCCCATGGCCGCGAGAACCGGGACGGCGGTGAAGGTGGCCGTCACCACGAGGAAGGGCAACAGGAACAGCCAGGCCGCCCGTGCCTGCGCCCGTTGCAGCGACGACCGCCGCGGGGGGTTCGTCGCACGCCATCGCCGCCCCGCCGCCCCGGGTCCGGAAGGCGGGGGCGCTGCCCTGCCTTCCGGACCCGACGTCACGGTGGCGGTCATCTACTGGCCGACGCCGATGGACTCCGCCTCGGCCTGCGCCGCATCCAGCGCCTCCTGCGCGGTTGCGGTCCCCCGTGCCACGCGCTCGATCTGCTCTCCCAGCGCCTTGCCGACCTGGTTCCATGTCGGCACCGGCGGGACCGAGACGCCGTACTCCATGGCCTCGCGCACCTGCTCAAGTGCCTCGTCGTCGGCGATCGCCGGATCGTCCCAGGCGACCTGAACCGTCGGCAGGTTTCCCATGCTCGCGAACCAGGCCAGCTGCGTCTCGGGCTCCGAGGCGTACCGCACGAACTTCCAGGCGGCATCGGCGTTGGCGGCGTCCTCCAGCACAGCCCAGTTGCCGCCGCCGATCGAGGCGGCCCGCTCACCGCCCGGGCCTGCGGGCGGCACCAGCGCGGCCATGTGCTCGTCGAGCCACTCCTGGCCGTGCGCGTCCTTGATCCAGCCACGCAGCCACGGCCCGTTGAGCACCCCCGCGATACGGTCCTGGGCCAGGTAGGCCACGGAGTCGACCGAGGTCGGGCCGTCGGGCGAGACGAAGCCGTCGTCGAAGAGGGAACCGTAGAACTCCAGCGCCTCGACGTTCTCCGGGGAGTCGATGGTCCACTCCGTGGCGTCGTCGCTGATGATGCCGCCGCCGTTCTGATGCGCGAACGTGTCGAACTGCGCGGCGGTGTACTCGTCGAAGGGGACGACGTAGAAGGCGAGCGGATACGCCACGCCGGCATCCTTCAGCGTCTGGGCGAACTCGCGCAGATCGTCCCAGTCCTGCGGTGGCTCGAGACCGGCGGCCTCTGCCAGATCGGCGCGGTACTGGAAGACGCGGGCGTAGGTGAACCAGGGCACCCCGTACGACACGCCGTCGACCTGACCGCTCTCCCACACCGACGCGAAGAAGTCCGCCTCGTCCACGAGTCCTTCGGGGACCGGCGCGAACGCCTCGGTGGCGAAGAGCGCGGGCTGGTGCTCGGTGAAGACGTACACCAGGTCGGGGACGGTGCCCGCGGCGATCGCCGCGGTCATCTTCGTGACGAACTCCTCTTCGGGGATGGGCGTCATGTTGATCTCGACGTCGGGGTTCTCGGCGATGAAATCATCGAACAGCACCGGCAGCTCCGCGGCTTCCGCCCCCGCCGCCCACAGCTCGATCGTGCCCGTGGCGGGGCCGTCGGTCACCGCGCCGGCCTCGCCCGAGGGCGCTCCGTCGTCCGCGCGGCCGCACCCGGCCAGCACCAGCGCTGCCACCACGACCGCCGCGCCGACGGCCCTCTGTCGCCACTGCGACCTCTGTCGAATGCCCATGCCGGTCCGAGTCCTTTCTCGAGCATGCGGGGTGCGATGCGCCGCCCGGCATCCGCTGCGCGCGGCGTCGGTCCGGGCGACCCCTGCACCCTCGCCCGCCTCGATGGTGCACCGAACAGCCCGCCGAGGGATGACCGTTGTCCGGGAGCGGCTCTTCTGCTAACCGTCCGGCAACGCCGTCATCGTCGGGTCCTCATCGGAGCGTTGTCGTCTGCGGCGAGCCCTAACGTGGAGGCATGACCTTCGCGACCGACGTCGATGCCCTCACCGAAGACCGGCTGCGGGAGCGCGGCAGCCTGAAGTGGACGATGTTCCCCGACGCGATCGGCGCGTTCGTCGCCGAGATGGACTTCGGTGTGGCACCCGCGGTGCGCGATGCCGTCACCGGCGCGCTGGACCGCGGCGCGACCGGCTACCTGCCCACGCAGGCGGCCACCGATCTCTCGGCGGCCACCGCTGCCTGGTACGCCGACCGATACGGCTGGGCCGTACCGCCCGAGCGGGTGCACCATGTGCCCGACGTGATCGCGGCGTTCGAGCTCGCGATCGAACGCTTCTCCACGCCCGGGTCGGCCGTCATCGTCCCGACGCCGGCCTACATGCCGTTCCTGACGGTGCCCGGCATGCACGACCGCCGGGTCATCGAAGTGCCGAGCATCGAGGTGGACGACCGCATGGTCATGGACCTCGAGGGCGTGGCCCGCGCTTTCGCCGACGGGGGCGGTCTGCTCGTCCTCTGCAATCCGCACAACCCGCTCGGCACCGTCTTCACGCGGGACGAGCTCGTCGCGGTGTCGGAGGTGGTCGATGCCGCCGGCGGACGCGTGTTCTCCGACGAGATCCACGCGCCCATCGTCTACGGCCCGGCTCGCCACGTGCCCTACGCCTCGGTGTCCGAGACCGCGGCCGGGCACACGCTGACGGCGGCATCCGCCTCGAAGGCGTGGAACCTCGCCGGGCTGAAGTGCGCCCAGGTGATCCTCTCGAACGACGCGGATGCCGCGGCGTGGGAAGAGTTCGGCATGTGGGCCGGCCACGGCACCTCGACGATCGGGGTCTACGCCAACACGGCGGCGTTCGCCGGCGGCGCGGACTGGCTCGACGACGCCGTCGCCTATCTCGACGGCAACCGGCGGATGCTGGCGGAGCTGGTGCGCGAGCTGCTCCCCGCTGCGCGGATGACGATGCCGGAAGGCACCTACATCGCGCTGATCGATCTGCGCGCGTACGGCCTGGGTGGTGACCTGGCGGAATGGTTCCGTGAGCATGCGCGGGTGGCGATGATCGACGGCATCGCGTGCGGCGAGGCCGGTCGAGGTCACGTGCGCTTCGTGTTCGCTCTGCCGCGCCCGCTGCTGCGGACGGCGGTCGAGCGCATGGCGGCCGCGCTCGACGCGCGCGCGGCGGCGTCGTAGCGCGCTACGCGGCCTCGCGCAGCGCGAGCGGCAGCTCGGCGACGAGCTCGCGGGCGAGGAAGCCGAGCCCGAAGCGCTCGGTGAGCCGGTCACCGGCGCGTGCATGCACCCAGGCCGCCCACACCGCCGCCTGCGCCGATCCGGTGCCGCGGGCGACGAACCCGGTGACGGCACCCGCGAGCACGTCGCCGCTTCCCGAGGTGGCCAGCCCCGGCCCGCCGCCGTCGATGCGCCAGGCGGCGCCGTCAGGGTCGGCGACGACGTCGTAGCAGCTGACGACGGCCAAGTGGCGTCGGGCCACCTCGCGCACGGCATCCGTCAGATCATCGCCCAGCTCATCCGCCGGGGTGTCTCCGCCGAGCAGCAGCGCGAGCTCTTCGCGGTTGGGGGTGAGGAGCAGCTCCTCGGGCAGGCGCGCACGGTCGACGTCGGAGAGGATGCCGAGGGCGTAGGCGTCGAGCACCAGGCACCGCGGGCCGGCGTCGGCGACGGCGAGAAGGGTGTCGCGCGTCTCGTCGGCGTCGTCGAACCCGGGCCCGACGAGCACGGCATCCGCCGCGGCGATGTTCTGCTGCGCCGCCCGGGGGAAGGGGTCCCGGGCGCGCTCGGGCAGGGCATAGACCGCCGCCTCCGGCAGCACGATGCCCACCTGCGCATCGATCGAACCCGGCACGAAGACGGCGAGTCTGCCCGCGCCCACCCGCAAGGTCGCCTCGCCCGCAAGCATCACGCCGCCCGGCGTTCTGCGGGAGCCGCCGATCACGATGACGTCCCCGCGTGCTTTCTTGTCCGCTCCGGGATCGGGAAGGCCCCACTGCGCCAGCAGCTCCTCCGTCACCGGCTGCGGCGCGTCGTCACGATGTGTCGTCATGGCGCCTGCTCCGTGCGGGCGTCGGGGGTGGCTTGCGGACCGGTTGCCGGGTCGCCGACCTCGGGGGTCCCCGGGTGCACCGTGACCTTCGCACCCTCCTCCTGCAGATGGCCCACGTCGGAGAACGCCCGCAGCTCCCACCGGCCGTCGACGAGCTCGAGACGGGTCACCGACGCGTTGAGCACCGGGTTCGCCGCGGCGAACTCCAGCAGTTCGCGCTCGGGCATGCCGCGCAGCAGGGAGACGATCAGGGTGACCACGGCGTCGTGGGCGACCACGAGCGCCGATTCCTGTGGGCCGGCCAGCAGATCTCCGAGGACGGATCTCAGCCGCAGCGCGACGTCCGCCCACGATTCCCCGCCCGGGGGGCGGTGGTAGTACTTGCCGAGGTGACGCCGGCGCTGCGCCTCCTCCGGGTGCAGCCGCGCGACTCCGCTCATGGTGAGCAGGTCCAGAATGCCGAGCTCACGATCGCGCAGCCGCTCGTCGACGACGACGTCGGCGGGGTGGCCGCCCAGCGCGATCGCGAGCGTCTCGCGTGCCCGCAGGTACGGCGATGACCAGTACGCGTCGATCGCGCCGCGATTGTCTTCGAGCCAATCCCCGAGCGCGGCGGCCTGCTCCTCCCCCGTCGAGGACAGCGGCACGTCGGAGTCGCGTATGTCCAGCGGGATGCGTTCGAGTCCTTCCCGCTCCGCGCGGCTCGCCGCGACGTTGCCCACGCTCTCACCGTGTCGTACGAGCCACAGAGTGTTCACCGGCATCCGCCCACCCTAGAAGCACTCCCCGGGGTGCGCCCAGGGGTTGCGCTCGCCCGCACCGACGGCAAGCGAGCGCTCCCCGTACGACTATTCGGCCGGGGCCGGTGCCGGTGCCGGTGCCGGCGACGCCTGCCCCTGGTTCGCGCCGAGATCATGGGCGAGTTCGCGCTCGTCGTCCTCCGACAGCGAGGTCTGCATGACCGTGCCGTGGAAGGGCGCCAGCGCGGCGGCGAACTTGTCGGCCGTGAGCTTGGTCGCGTAGATCACGACGGCCGACTTGCCGGCCGTGACCGCCGACTGCACGCGGCTGCGGAACTCCGAGTCCATGCCGACCTTGTCGAGGCCCGCGAACAGCGCGCCGACGAGGCCGCCGAGGACGAGTCCGGCGACGGGGACGAAGAAGAGGATGCCGATGAGGGTGCCGAACAGCGCCCCGCCCACCGCACCGAACCCGATGTTCGCGATGCCTCCGGGGTACTCCACGCTCGTCTTGCCTTCGTTGTTCACCTTGACCAGCGCAAGACCCGCCAGCTGCACGACCATGTCGTCCTGCAGCTGCTGCACGGTGTTGTACGCCGCTTCGGCGTCGGCCTCCGAGTCGAAGGCGATGACGATGAGATCAGCCATGGATTTGCCTACCTTGCGTTCAGGCCGCCCGCGACGCACCGTGACGGGCAGCGTTCGGGATGCACCACCGGAGCTCGCATGATGCACACTGTGCGGCTGACGCTATCCCCGGGGCGGGGGTGCGACAAGGGGCCTGTTGCCCGGCCCGCGCGGAGCGGAAGATGGGCCGCACGACGACGACAGGAGGAAGGCCATGAAGGCACTCGTGTACCACGGGGCAGGGAACAAGGCATGGGAGGCGGTGCCCGATCCGGTCATCAAGAACGCCACGGATGCCATCGTCAAGATCGATGCGACGACGATCTGCGGCACCGACCTGCACATCCTCAAGGGCGACGTGCCGGCCGTGACCGATGGGCGCATCCTCGGGCACGAGGGCGTCGGAACGATCACCGAGGTCGGAGCCGCCGTCGAGGGCCTGGCGGTCGGCGACCGCGTGATCATCTCCTGCATCAGCGCGTGCGGGCACTGCGGCTACTGCCGCAAGCAGCTGTACTCGCACTGTCTGGCCCCGGAGGGCGAGTCGGGCATCGGCTGGATCCTCGGGCACCTCATCGACGGCACGCAGGCCGAATACGTGCGCATCCCGTACGCCGAGACGTCGCTGTACAAGGTGCCGGCCACGGTCACCGACGCCGAGGCGATGCTGCTGTCGGACATTCTGCCGACCGGTCACGAGATCGGTGTGCAGGCGGGCGGGGTGAAGGCCGGCGATGTGGTCGCGGTCATCGGTGCCGGACCCGTGGGCCTCGCCACCATCGCGACCGCGGGACTCTACGGCCCGTCGCGGGTGATTTCCCTCGACCTGGACGCCAACCGCATCGAGCAGGCCAAGCGGTTCGGCGCCACGGACGGCGTGCTCTCCTCCGACGCGGATTGGCGCGAGCAGGTGATGGCGCTGACCGACGGGCTCGGCGTCGACGTCGCGATCGAGGCTGTCGGCATCCCTGCCACCTTCGCGGCCGCGCTCGACATCGTGCGCCCCGGAGGCGTCGTGGCCAATGTGGGCGTGCACGGCAAGCCCGTGGAGCTGCCGATCGACCGGCTGTGGATCGCGAACATCGCCATCACGATGGGGCTGGTCAACGCCAACACCACCGACACCCTGCTCAAGCTCGTCGAGCAGCACAAGGTCGAGGCATCGCTGTTCGTCACGCACGAGTTCACCCTCGACGAGATCGAGGAGGCGTACGACGTCTTCGGCCGCGCTGCCGAGACGAAGGCGCTGAAGGTGCTGATGACGGCGTGACGTGAGCACCCTCCGGCGTCGAATCAATGTCGGAGGTTCGCGCGATGATAAGGGCATGCAGGATACGAGATATCTTCCCCCCGACGAGGCGGCGGCGCGTGCCGTCGACCGCCTCGGCGGGATCCTGCCCGACTTGATCGCCGTGCGGCAGCAGCTGGCACGCCTGCAGGCTCGTGAGGCACGGTTGCTGGCCGCGACGGACGACGTCGTGGCGGACTGGGTGAAGGATGCCGGGCTGCAGCACCGCTCCGAGGCCGAGATGCCGCACCGCATCGCCGCTGCGGAGATCGCCGCCGCGTGGCGGGTGAGCGACCGCACCGTGCAGCGTCAGATCGGCGACGCCGCCACGCTCGTCAGGGACTATCCGAGCACGCTCGCGGCACTCGAGGCGGGACGCATCTCCGCCGCTCATGTGCGGGTCATCGTCGCCAACGGCGCGATCATCTCGCGGCCCGAGCTGCGCGCCGCTTATGAAGATGCGGTACTGCCGTATGCCGAGAGCGAGGCGGCCACCCGGCTCGCGCCGGTCGCGCGCCTCCGCGCGCAGTGGTACTCCGACACCACCGTCGACGAGCGGCACCGGCAGGCACGGCTGCGGCGCGGGGTGTCGGTGACGGACCTCGACGACGGCATGGCCGAGCTCGTCGCCGTCCTCCCGGCGGTGCTCGCGCACGGCGCCTTCGACCGGCTCTCCCAGATCGCGCGCAGCGCCCAGGACTCGCAGGCCGGCGTCGGTGACGATGCACTCACCGACGACGGGCGACCCGCCCCCTCCGACACCCGCACCCTCAACGAGCTGCGCGCCGACGTCCTCTCCGACCTGCTGCTGACCGGGGAGCCGTCGACGCTGAGCGTCGCCGACGGTGGTCTCCGCGCGATCCGCGGCACGGTGCAGGTCACCGTGCCCGTCCTGGCCCTCATCGGCGACCGCGTCGCCGATCCGTTCGAGGCGACCGTGCTCGTCGGGCACGGGCCGATCGATGCGGCCACCGCGCGATCCCTCACCGCCGACGCCCCCGGCTGGGATCGCATCCTCACCCACCCGGTCAGCGGCGCCGTGCTCGCCGTGGACCGGTACCGCCCCTCCGAGGAGATGCGACGGCATCTGCGCACCCGCGACCAGCACTGCCGGTTCCCCGCCTGCCGCGTGCCGGCGAAGATCTGTGACATCGATCACACCGTCGACCGCGCTCGGGGCGGCGCGACGGACGTCCGCAACCTCGCGCACGTCTGCCGGCGACATCACACCGGCAAACACCACTCCCCTTGGCGCGTGCGTCAACGACCGGGTGGTGTGCTCGAGTGGACGTCACCGACCGCGCGCGTCTACATCGACCGGCCCGTGAGCGAAGTGGCGTTCGCCACCGATCCCGAGTTCGACGACGCGCCCTTCTGACGGCGCGCCCCTCGGTGCCCGCTCGGCTCAGAGATCATCCGGCGTCTGGCCCTCCTCCGTGGCGTTGAACCAGCCGAGCAGGCCCGACTCGATCTCGAGCACCTCGTACGGCCCGCATGCCAGAACCGTCGCCGGGAGCGCGTCGTCTTCGGGGAATCCGCCGTAGCGGCCGTCGAACGGGAGGGACCGCCGGTCCTGCTCCTCGCACCCCTGCGGATCCGATCCGCCCTCGACGAAGATGACGGCGTTGGTCTCGTTCATGGTGGCCGTGGAGTGGATCGGACCGGCGTCCGCGGGAATCCATTCCGGCATCCGCACGCCCACCCAGCCTTCATCGGCCGCCTTCCGATCGGAGAACGTCTCGGTGTGCACCTTCGAGACGATGTCCATGGGGTTCGCACAGCCGGCGAGCGTGGCGACGGCAGCGAGTCCGAGCAGACCGGTGGCGGCGAGGCGCGCGATGCGGGAAGGACGGGGCGACGACGTGGGTTCGTTCATGGTCCCAGTGAACGCGGGGGCACGGCGGGGCGAATCCGCCGCGAAGATGACCTGCCGTCATCCCGGCGTATGGTTCCTCGGCGGCGGAGCTCGGTAGCCACGGCATCCGTCGGCAGATGCAGAAAACCCCCGGACGTTTCCGGGGGTTTCGATCTGTAGCAGGAGCGGGGTTCGAACCCGCGACCTCACGATTATGAGTCGTGCGCTCTCACCAACTGAGCTACCCTGCCGCGACGCATCTCACGATGCTTCGAGCCCCGAGTCAGGATTGAACTGACGACCCCTTCCTTACCATGGAAGTGCTCTGCCACTGAGCTATCGGGGCGTGCTGCCTGCAAGCAGGCAACTAGACGAGGATATCAGAGCCGCGGCGTGCTCTGAAACGCGCAGTCACCCTCCGGTGTGTTCGCGCATCCACGGAAGCGGGTCGATGCGCGTCGACCCGTTCTGCAGGATCTCGAAGTGCAGGTGCGCACCGAAGGAGTAGCCGGTGTCACCGACGGTGCCGAGCACCTCGCCCACCGTGATCGTGTCACCGACCGCCACGTTGAGGGAGCCGTACTCCATGTGCGCGTAGTGGCTCGAGACGAGTTCGCCGTCGATGACGTGGTCGATGATGACGTGCACCCCGTACAGCCCGCCGGCCTCGGTGGCGACGCGCACGGTGCCGTCGGCGATCGCGTGGATCTCGGCGCCCTGCCCCGGCACGAAGTCGATGCCGTGGTGCATGCTGCCGTCGCGCATCTGGAAGCCCCAGGTGTAGGGAACCCCCACCGGGAACGGCCACTGCACGGGCGAGTTCGGGTCGCTGATGAACGAATTGTCGAAGTTGCGCACGCCCGACTCGGCGGCGAGGTCCGACCGCGTCGCCGTGGTGTAGTTCGCATCGCGACCGAGGCTGATGTCGGTCGTGGCGGCGGATGCCACGAACGCCTGGATCTCATCGGTCTCGGTGAGCGCGTCCTCGGCGGATGCCGAGGTAGCCGCGGCACCCGGGACGGTCTGCGCCTCACCCGCGGCGACGGCGCCGGCCGGCGTCGTCATGCTGATCGCGAGCAGGCCCACGACGCCCATCGCGCCGATCGACGCGGATGCGGCAGCCAGACGCTTGCGCGCCTGCGCCCACCCGCGAGGGGGCGTGCCTTCGGCGCACGGCGCGACCTGCGCGCGGGGGGCGGCGCGCTCCCCGGCGCGTGCACCCGCGGCCTGCTGCCGGGCCGATCCCGCGAACGCGAAGATCTTCGCGGCGCGTTCGAAATCGTCGAGCTGTGGGGCGGCGGGCGCAGAGGTCACCGCGTCAGGAAGGGGGCAGTCCGCTTCTGCTGTCGCATCGATGTCTGCAGCAGCCGATGCGGGCGGCGTGGCGGCCTCCGCTCGGCGTGCGCGCCGCCGCAGCGGCGGTTGCGCCTGCGGCGCGGCGGTGAGGGACGCGTCATCCACCGGCACGAGGGTGACGGCGACGTCGGCCACGGCGACCTCGACAGCGGGCGCCTCGACTGCGGGGACCTCGACTGCAGGGACCTCGACTGCAGGCGCCTCGGCTGCGGGCGCCTCGACTGCGGGCGCTTCGACTGCGGGCGCCTCGGCTGCGGGCGCTTCGACTGCGGGGACCTGCGCATCGGGAGCCACGATCGCGAGAGGCTCGGGGGCACGGGCCGCGCGCGCCGCAGCCGCGCGGGCCGCGCGCGTCATCGGGGCGGCGGAGGGCTGGAGCACGGAGGCGGGCTCGGGAGACCGGCGCGTCAGCGCCGCGGGAAGCTCGACGGCCGCCGCGGCAACCACGAATGCGGCGAGACCCGCGACCTGGGCGCCATCGACCTGCGACGCGTCCGAGTGCGCGGCATCCGCCTGCGGTGCGTCCGCCTGCGGCGCCGTCGCCTGCGCGGCATCCGCCTGCGGCTCCGGCGCGACCTCGGTCGGCTGCTCGACGCGCCACGACTCCCCCGGGATGCCCGAGGCACGCCGGCGCAGCGACGAACGCGAGGGCTCGACCGGAGCGACGGCCGCGCGCTGGCGCAGTTCCGCGCGCGTGAGAACGCGGGGCGCGTCGGAAGCGACGGCGTCGCGCGCGTTCGCGGCGGCGATGCGGTCGGACCTGCGCGCGGGCGCCGGGACGGCCGAGGGGGCGTCGAGGGTCAAATCGGGGGGCTCTCGGGTCAGCCACTCGGGGGGCGAGGGACGTCTTCGTATTCGGTTGATGTCACCTTTTCCTTCGGGCGGAAAAGATAACGATCGGGTAAACCCTATCCCTCCGACGGCCCCGTTGTCACGTCGGGATTCCCTGCTCGCCGAAGACGATCGCCGCCAGCCGGTCGACGAGCTGCTCCCCACCCACGATGGTCATGTCCCGGCTGGGGGCGCCGCCGTCGACGCCCACCGCGATGCCACCCGCTTCTTGCACCATGAGCACGCCAGCGGCGTGATCCCACGGGTTCAGCCCGCGCTCGAAATAGCCGTCGAGCCGGCCCGCCGCGACGTAGGCCAGATCCAGCGACGCCGCGCCGATGCGGCGGATGTCGCGAGCCAGCGGCATGACCCGGCCGAGCAGGGCGAGCTGGGGCGCATGCGTGGCGGGGTCGTATCCGAAACCGGTCGCCAGCAGCGACCCGGCGGGGTTCAGGTCGCTGTTGACGCGCAGACGCTCATCGCCGAGCCACGCACCCCCACCGCGCTCCGCGCGGAACATCTCTCCCAGAGCCGGCGCATACACGGCGCCGGCCAGCGCCTGCCACGCACGCGGGTCGGGTTCGCCGGACACGGCGGCGATGCTCACCGCATAGGAGGGGATGCCGTAGGCGTAGTTGACGGTGCCGTCGATGGGATCGACGACCCACGTGATGCCGGTGGTGCCGCGGTCGGCCTCGGACTCTTCTCCGAGGAAGCCGTCGCCCGGGCGCGCGGCGGACAGCCGATCCCGGATGAGGTTCTCCACCTCGCGGTCGGCTTCGGTGACGATATCCGCAAGGGCGGACTTGCTCGCCGCGATCGAGACCCCCTCCGCGCGGCGGCGGTGGGCGAGTTCCCCGGCTTCCGCGGCGATGTCGACGGCGAGTGCGGACAGTTCCTGCTCCAGAGCCATGCGCCCACGCTACGCGCACCCGCTGCGCCGGAACGCGCGACCGCCCCGCGACGAACGTCACGGGCGGCGGCTGCGGTATCGCTTACGGCCGGGGCGGCAGCGGCGGGACCGGAGGCAGCGGCGGCACCGGCGGGATGTCGGTGGCGTCGACGGATGCCGGCGCCTCCGGCTGCGCTGCGGGCGCCGTCGCCGTGGCATCCGGCTGCGCGGGCGGCGCCGGTGCGACCTCGGGCGCGCTTTCGTGCGGCGCTGCGGGCGGCTGCGGCGACGGGGCGCCGTATGCCTGCTGCGGGAAGGTCGGCTGCCCGGTGTAGTAGGCGTTCCAATCCGGCTGCCCATCGGGCATGACGGGGAGCGGGGTGAAGCCGTCGGCATAGGTCGGCCACTGCGGCGGCACCTGCTGCTGCGCGCCGTACGGCGAGGTGGTGCCGTAGCCCTGCCCGCCGTATGTGCCCTCGGCGGTGTACTGACCCTGCCCGGCGTACGGCGACTGTCCGGCGTACTGCTGCACGACTCGGGGATCGTGCCCCTCGCGCGCGTGGCGCAGGGGCCGCTCGCGCTTCGGCGCGAACAGCGCGTTGACCAGCGGCACCAGGGCGGTTCCGACCGCCGCCAGGATGGCGAGCGCGACCACGATGCGCCAGTACACCGCGAGGAAGTCGAAGTAGTCCGACAGCATGAGCGGCAGCACCAGCATGACCGCGAGGATCACGACGAGCGCGATCGTGACGTAGGTGACGATCGAGATGAACGTGGTCGAGTTGCGGGTGTGCGACTTGGTGAACAGCCGCACGTGCAGCAGCGCGAGCTGCAAGATGAGCACGATCAGCAGAAAGCGGAAGAAGCGCTCGGCACCGAGTCCGAAGTAGCGGTCCGGCTCCGGCATCCAGATCATGAAGGCGCCGATGAGCAGCGAGACGACCCACGTCGTCATGCTCGCCAGCGCGAACCAGGCGGGACGGCGCGGGGCGAGCTGGGCTTCGAGGATGGCCACCCCCGCGAAGGCCGCCAGCAACAGGATCGTCAGGAACGCGCGGCCGACGAGACCGGTCTCCGGCCCGAACAGCACCCAGACGACGCACACCAAGGCGGCGGCGATGAGCGCGCCGATGGCGACCCACAGCGCGACGCGCAGAAGCTTGGCGGAGGCGGGGCTGGTGATCGGTTCGCTCATCATCGGTCCTCTCGCGCGGCGCCACGCCGCGGCATCCCCCCATCCTGACACGCCCCCGCGTGTCGGACCACGGTCATCCATTGTCTGCGGCTCTGACGGCGGCACAGCCCGGCCGCAGAACGGGCGAGCGAGTTTTCCCGGCCCACCACTGGCGCCGCGGGCACCCCCCGCGATATGTTGTGGTCAGACCACAGGCCAGACGCGGTTGACGACAGCGGACTGACCCAGAACGAAGGGAACATCATGTCCACTGTTGCCATCATCGGCGGAACCGGCCTCCTCGGACGCGCCACGGCTGAGGAGCTCCTCGCCCACGGCTATGACGTGCTCTCCATCGCACTTCCGCCGGAGACCGCCCACCCTCTCGAGGGCGTGCGCTACGCGTACTGCGACGTCGCCGCGGCATCCGATGACGAGCTGCTCGCGCTGCTCGACGGCGTCGATGCTGTGGCCTACGCCGCCGGCGTGGACGAGCGGGTCGCCCCGCAGGCACCCGCTGCCGGCTTCTTCTACCGCGCCAACGTGCTGCCCACCCAGCGGATGGCGCGCCTGGCCAGGCAGGCCGGCGTCAGTTCGTTCGTCGTGTTCGGCTCCTACTTCGCCGAGTTCGCCGAGCGGTGGCCAGAACTGGGGCTGCGTGAGAAGGCGGGGTACGTCCGCACCCGGCTCCTGCAGGAGCAGGTCGCCTTCCTCGAGGGCGACGGCGCGATGACGGTCACGTCGCTGCGCCTCCCCTGGATCTTCGGCACCATGCCCGACACCGTGCCGCTGTGGAGCATGTTCGTGGCGATGGATGCCGCGGTGCCCGAGGACGCCCCCATCGCCGTCCCCGCAGGTGGCACCGTCATGATCACCACCGGCCAGGTCGCCAAGGCCGCGCGCGGCGCGATCGAGCGCGGCGAGCACGGCAAGACCTATGCGCTCGGCGGCATCAACATGACGTACGCCGACTTCCACCGCATGATCGCGGAGGAGGCCGGCATGGACCCGGCCCGCGTGACACCCCTGCCTGCGGAGGTCTTCCTCCCCGGTATGACGGCGTACGACAAGGCCGAAGCCGCACGCGGCATCGAGCACGGCATGCACCAGGAGGATGCCGCGCGCGTGCAGGAGCGCTTCGCCTACATCGACCCGGAGCCGGTGCAGGCAGCTCTCGGCTACGGCCCCGAGGACGTCGAAGCCGCGATCCGCGAGAGCCTGCGGGTCTGCGTCGCAGCGACCACCGCGATGGCCTGATGGTCTGATCCGGCGCGACCGACGCCGGCCCCCGCTGCGATGGCGGGGGCCGGCGTCGTTCTGACGGCTCGTGGGCCCTCTACAGTGACGGACTGCTCGCTCGACCCCGACGCTGACGTTCGGGGTCACGGTGCGAGACGATCAGGGCGACGGCGCCCACAACCGTCAGGACGACCCCCGTCACCAGCATCACCGACGGCACCGGGTCGGCGCCATAGACGATCTGCTCGCCTGACGGCATCGTGAACGAGCAGGTGAGTCCGAGCGGAAAAAGCTCCCAGCTCCCCTCGACGATGATCGAGCGGTCGACGCTGAATCCCACGTGCCGCTGCAGGCACCCTCGCTCCTCGCCCACCCCGAGCGGAGCGGAGAGGAGGCTCACCACGAAGAGTCCGGTGAACACCCACCACATGATGAGGACGGGCAGCACCACCGCGCGGACAGATCGCCTTCGGTCCATCGCTCAGCCCCCCTCCTGGACGGCCCTCACGGTCTCGTATGTCCACGATGGCGCATAGCAACCACACAGCACCAGCATGGGATCGATGTTGGACACGACTGGACGGTTACGGCCTCGTCGCTGCCGCGACCCGCTCCCGGCACGCAAAAAGGTGAAGGAGACCGCGGATCGCTCCGCTGTCTCCTTCACTTGAGGGTGGCGAGTGAGGGATTCGAACCCCCGAAGGCTACGCCGGCTGATTTACAGTCAGATCCCTTTGGCCGCTTGGGTAACTCGCCAGGTGCGCACCCGACCGGCTTTATCAGGCGATCGGAGGCGCGATTGTCTATCGTACTCTGTCGCGGCGGGTGGCGAAAATCGGCTCACGCCTCGGCATCCAGCACCCGCGCGACGAAGGCTTCGGCGCGCTGCCGGGTGCCGTCGATGCGGCGGTCCACGCTCGCGCGGACCTCGCTCGGCGCGAGGGGAGCCGCCAGCCTGACGTTCTCGTGGCACGACAGATCGGCGCAGATGTAGGTGCCGATGCTGTCGCCGTGCGCTCCGGCATCCCCGGCCTTGCGCGCCGTGAACAGAGCCACCTGATCAGCCGGCTGCATCGTGTGGCAGAGGTTGCACATCGCCGCTCGCGCCCGCCCCGATCCGTCGGCCGCGCGCAGCATCACCGCGGCGAGCCGGCCGTCGAGTTCGGCGACGACGTAGCCCCTCCCCCGGGTGCGCGGGTCGCGCCACGCGTAGAAGTCCAGGTGGTCCCAGTCGGCGAAGGGGAAGTCGGCGGGCACGGTCACCTGGCGGATGTCCTCAGGACCGGCGTTGACGAACGAGGTGCGCAGTTCGTCCTCAGTGAGCGGACGCATGGCGGCCAGTCTACGAAGGCACGCGCTCGGCGGCACCGTCCCTCTCCTCGCGCTCGGCGGCAGCGGCGTCGCCGCGCCCGCGGATGACGAAGCCGAACCCGAAGGCGATGAAGAACATCAGCACGCCGTAGACGGCGGCCGGAAGACTCAGCTCCATCGAGCCGAGCACGGTCTGGGCGATGACGATGGCGAGCGTGGCGTTGTGGATGCCGATCTCGAACGACGACGCGACCGCCTGGCGCTGCCCGACGCGCAGCAGCCGCGGCACGAGGTATCCGACGGCCAGGCTGATGAGGCAGAACAGCACCGTGATGAGCGCCAGGCTCGCGACGTTGTCGACCAGCAGCGCCCAGTTGGATGCCACCGCTCCCGCGATCACGACCACCAGCACGATCACCGACACGATGCGCACCGGCTTGTCCATGCCATCGGCGAACCCCGGACGCACGCGCCGCACGATCATCCCGAGCGCCACCGGAAGCAGCACGATCGCGAACACCTCGGCGGTCTTGGCCCACTGCATCCCGAGCTCCCCGTCGAAGGGGTCGAAGTAGGCGATCGCCAGGTTCGTGATGATCGGCAGCGTCACCACGGCGATGACGGAGTTGATCGCGGTCAGCGAGATGTTCAGCGCGATGTCGCCGCGGAACAGGTGGCTGTAGAGGTTGGCGGTCGTCCCTCCCGGTGAGGCGGCGAGCATCATCATGCCCACGGCGAGCACCGGCGGCAGCTGGAACAGCAGCACCAGGCCGAAGCAGATCGCCGGCAGCAGCACCAGCTGGCATCCCAGCGCGACGATCACCGCCTTGGGCTGGGTGGCGACCCGCGCGAAGTCGCGCGGGGTGAGACTGAGGCCCAAGCCGAACATGATGATGCCGAGGGCGACGGGCAATCCGATGGTGGTCAACGCTGATCCCATGGACCACATCGTGCCCGACGGCACCCGAGGGCGCACGCTTTTCCGCGAGGAGGACCCACACCGGCACCACCTGGGGCAGAATGAGCGCGACGAAAGGGGTGGGACATGGCCAAGAAAGCCGCAGCTCTCAGCGCAGGAGCCAAGGTCGGACTCAGCCTGGTGGGCGTGCTGCAGGCCGCATTCGCCTTCCTCGCCTACTGGGACCTCGGTCACCGAGACCCGGGCGACGTGCGCGGCCCGAAGGCGCTGTGGACCCCGATCATCCTCATCAACTGGATCGGTCCGGCGGCGTACTTCCTCGCCGGCATCCGCCACCGCCGCTGACGGCTCTCGGTAGACTCACGCCATGGCTGATTCCTCGTTCGACATCGTCTCGAAGATCGACCGCCAGGAGGCGGACAACGCTCTCAACCAGGCGCGCAAAGAGGTCGAGCAGCGCTACGACTTCAAGGGCACCGACTCGTCGATCGAGTGGAGCGGCGAGTCGATCCTCATCAAGGCGAACAGCGAAGAGCGCGCGAAGGCCGTGCTCGACGTGTTCCAGTCGAAGCTCATCAAACGCGGCATCTCGCTGAAGAGCCTGGAGTCGGGTGACCCCGTCGCCAGCGGTCGCGAGTACCGCATCGTCTCCACGCTCAAGGAGGGCATTTCCTCCGAGAACGCGAAGAAGATCAGCAAGATGATCCGCGACGAGGGCCCCAAGTCGGTCAAGTCGCAGATCCAGGGCGACGAGCTGCGCGTGCAGTCCAAGAGCCGCGACGACCTGCAGGAGGTGCAGCGCCTGCTGAAGGCGGCCGACCTCGACGTCGACCTGCAGTTCATCAACTACCGCTGACCCGCCGCCGCACCCGGCATCCCGTGCGCGCTCAGGCGCGGCGGTAGCGGATGTGCGTCGCCAGGGGCGAGTGCAGCACCTCCACGGGCTCGTAGTCGAACGTCTCCCTGCCGTCGAAGATGCGCTCCCCCGAGCCGAGCAGCACGGGCGCGATGTCGAGGGTGATCTCGTCGACCCGGTCGGCGGCGAGCGCCTGGCGCACGGTGGAGGCACCGCCCGCGATGTGGATGCCGTCATCGCCGGCGGTCTCCACCGCGCGCGCGTAGGCATCGTCGAAGCCTCGGGTGACGAAGTGGAAGGTGGTTCCGCCTTCCATCTCGATCGGGTCGCGGGCGTAGTGGGTGAGCACGAACACGGGTGCGTGGTACGGCGGCTCAGGTCCCCACCACCCGCGCCAGTCACCATCCCAGGCGCCGCGGATCGGGCCGAACATGTTGCGGCCCATCACGTAAGCGCCCCGGGGGCGTCCCACCCAGGCGGAGGCGAGGGCATCGGCCTCCGTGGCGCGCGGATCTCCCAGGTGCCAGCGGTGCAGCTCGAGTCCGCGCCTTCCGAGCGGATCGTCGAGGCTCTGGTCCGGCCCCGCGACGAAGCCGTCGAGGGACATCGAGATGTGACAGGTGGTCTCCGGCATGGGCCGCCCCTCTCGACGTGCGCGCGTCGATCCGGTCAGGTGCCGCAGAAGGTGCGGTACGGGCCGAACGCCTCCGGCGCGGGCTCCGCATAGCGCTCAGCCCCGGTCCGCTCGACGTACGGTGAGCCTACGACCTCGACCAGCCGCTCGACCAGGGTGACGTCGCCCTCGGTGGCCGCCGCCAGCGCTTCCTCCACGAGGTGGTTGCGCGGGATGTACGCCGGGTTCACCGCGTCCATGGCATCCGCGTCGGGGTTCAGCGCCCGCCACCGGGCGCCCCAGATGTCGAACGGCCCCGGGTCGGCGAACAGCGCGCGGGCGGGAGCCTCGTCGCCGCGCGCGGCCTGACCGAGGCGCCGGAAGAAGCCCGTGTAGTCGACACGACCGATCTGCAGCAGGCTGACGAGGTCGGTCAGCAGGGCCGTCGTGACCGCGTCGTCGGCGTCGGCCCGGATGCCGAGCTTGGCCAGCATCCCGCCGAACCATGCCGCGTTGTACGCGTCGCGGAAGCGCCCGAGCGCGTTCTGCGCCAGCTCGATCGCCCGGTCTTCGTCGTCATCGAGCGTGGGCAGCAGCGCCTCGGCGAAGCGGGTGAGGTTCCACTCGGCGATGAGCGGCTGCCGGCCGAAGGCATAGCGGCCTTGCAGATCGATGGAGCTGAAGACGGATGCCGGGTCGAAGGCATCCATGAAGGCGCACGGGCCGTAGTCGATCGTCTCCCCCGAGATCGTCATGTTGTCGGTGTTCATCACGCCGTGGACGAAGCCGAGCAGCATCCATTTCGCGATGAGCGAGGCTTGGGCGTCGATGACGGCTTCGAGCAGCGCCACCGACGGGTTCTCGGCACCGACGCGCTCCGGGTAGTGGCGCTCGAGGGCGTGGGCGACGAGCCGGCGCACGAGGTCGACTTCGCCGGTGGAAGCCGCGAACTGGAACGTTCCCACCCGCACGTGGCTCGCGGCGACGCGGGTGAGCACGGCGCCGGGGAGCATCGTCTCGCGTTGCACGCCGAGGCCGGTCGCGCTGACGGCGAGCGCGCGGGTGGTCGGCACTCCCAGCGCGTGCATGGCCTCGCTGATCACGTACTCCCGCAGCATCGGGCCGACGGCGGCCAGCCCGTCGCCGCCGCGGGCGAAGGGAGTGGGGCCGGACCCCTTGAGGTGCAGATCGCGCAGGGCGCCGTCACGGGCGGTGAGTTCGCCGAGCAGCAGCGCGCGCCCGTCACCGAGCACGGGAGAGTAGCCGCCGAACTGGTGACCGGCGTAGGCCTGCGCGACCGGGGCGGCGGACGCGGGCACACGGTTTCCGGTGAGGAAGGCGACGCCGTCGGCTGCGCGGAGGGCCTCGGGGTCGAGTCCCAGTTCGACGGCGAGCGGGGCGTTCAGGACCAGCAGACGGGCGTCGGGAAAGTCCGCCGCGGACCACGGCGTGGACAGCTCCGGGAACTCGCGGGCGAAGCGCGAGCCCAGGTCGACGGTGGTCTCGGGCGCGAGGCTCATGCTTCCAGGCTACGTCCGGGGTGGGGCGCGGGGGCCGGGCGGCGGGATCCCGCGCGCAGGGTCGCCGGGACGGGGGTCGCGGGCTCGGTGCCGGTGCCCGCCCGTGCACAACGTCGCTGATCCGTCGTGTGCCGGGCGCGGTCGCCCCGCCATATCGCACCGTGGTGCACGGATTGGCGACGTTGTGCTCGCGTCGCCGCGCGAAAAGACCCGCCCGTGCGTGAGCCGGTCGATGTAGGTTATTAGCGCGCTCTCATGTTTCGTTGGGGAAGGGCGCGTCGCACTGGGGAGAAAACAATGGGGTTCAGCGCTCGTACATTCGTCATGCGCACGTCGGAAGCACGTCGGTGAGCGCGCCGCCGGCGGGATGGTACGCCGATCCTTCAGAGCCGGCTCAGCAGCGATGGTGGAACGGCGCCGTATGGACGGAGCAGACTTACGCTGCCCCAGCGGTGGGCACGCTGCCGCCGCCACCGCTGCCCTCTGTACTCGGACCCCGTTTCCGCCTTCCGGTCTGGGGCTGGGTCGTTGCAGGGGTCATCGGAATCCTGCTGCTGGTCTTCCTCGCTCCGCTCGTGGCCGTGATCGCACTGACCGTGATGATCACCGGCATCGTGGCACTCGTCCGCAACTCGCCGACTTGGTTGCGCTTCCGTTCCCGCGGATGGGCCCTGAGCGCCACCCTGCTCGCGGCTGTCCTGCTGTTCGTCAGCAGCGGCATCTCGTCGGCGATGTCCTCCGGCGACGGCGGCACCGAGCGGGCGGCGAGCTCGTCGGAGTCGTCTCGCCCGGCGTTGGCCGAGGCGACCGCCGCCCCGACCCCGACATCGACGCCCACGCCGACGCCCACACCCACGCCGACGCCCACACCGACGTTCCGTGAGGTGGTCGCCACCGAGCCGATCGCGTTTTCGTCCACCACGGTCGAGGATGGCGCGCTCGCGCAGGGACAGACGGTTGTGACGACGGAGGGGCGCGACGGCGAACGCACCCTCACATACCGCGTGACGGAGCTCGATGGTGTGGAGATCGAGCGGGAACTGATCTCGGACGTCGTGACCGCCGAGCCCGTCACCCACGTGACGTCGATCGGGACCTACGTCGCACCTCCTCCCCCGCCCGCACCCAGCTGCGACCCGAACTATGCCGACGCGTGCGTTCCGATCGCGAGCGATGTCGACTGCGCCTGGGGAACCGGGGACGGTCCCGCCTACTTCGACGGTGTTGCGCGGGTCGTGGGATCGGACGTCTACGGCCTCGACCGCGACGGCGACGGGTACGCCTGCGAGCGCTGACGCCGAGCACAGATCGCGGCGAGCCTGCGTGCATAACGTCGCCGATACGGCGCGCGCGGACCGCGACGGCCACGATCAGCGTGGTGGGCGGCGCGGATCAGCGACGTTGTGCACGCGCTCGGCGCGGCACCGCGCGTCCGGCACGGCAGCGCGGCACGGCAGCGCGGCACCGCGCGTCCGGCACGGCGGCGCGGCACGGCGCGGCACGGCGAACATGGCACGCTGGCACCCGCGTCGCCGCAGCGCGCAGGCTGCCGTCAGGCGGTGATGATGCCGCGGGTCAGCAGCCCGTACACGTCGTCGGCGGCGACCTGCGGATCGACGCCGTGCGACACGAGCTGCACGCCCGCGCCCAGCACACCCTGCACCAGGGCGACAGTCGACCGGGATGCCGACAGACCGAGATCCGCCAGCACCCGGGTCAGCGGACGCATGAGCGCGTCGTGCAGCGTCATGAGGTCTTCGAACCGGCTCGGGGAGAGCTTCGCGTCGCGCAACGCCCCGGCGATCGCGTGACGGCCGTCGGCGGTCATCCGCATCGTGGCGTCGACGAAGGCGCGCAGCTCGGGCAGGCCGCGATCGACGCCGTCGAGCGTGCGCTCGATGTCGGCGTCCCACCGCTCGATCGCATCGATCGCGATCGCGACGAGCAGGTCGTCCTTGGACGGGAAATAGTCGTAGAAGCTCGAGCGCGACATGCCGGCGCGCTCGGAGACGCTCCCCGGGGTCACCCCGGCGAGACCGGCCTCCTGCAGCAGCGCCTCACCCGCGCGCACGAGAGCGGCGCGCTGCGAGGCGCGGTGCTCGGCGACCGTGGGCGCAGTGATCTTGGGCATCCGGCAATTATCGTCCTCATCGGCAGCCCTCGCACGGAGCGGCGCGGCGGCTGCAATGTTCGGGAGAAGGAGCACGTCGCCCGCGACAGCCGAAGCTGCCGCGGGCGACGGGGGCGATGGCTCAGACCGTGGCGGGAACTCCCAGGCGACCGTCGACCATCTCGAGCACGCGGTCGCAGTGCTCCAGCACATCGCGGTCGTGGGTGACCATGACCACGGCGACGCCGGCGTCGTGCGCCCGGTCGGCGAGCAGCTGGACCACTTCGTGGCTGCGGCGGCGGTCGAGGGCCGCAGTGGGCTCATCGACCAGCAGCAGGGTGGGCTGGTTCACCAGCGCACGGGCGATGCCGACACGCTGACGCTCGCCGCCGGAGAGCTCCCCGGGACGGTGACCGGCGCGGTGGCTCATGCCCACCGACTCCAGCACGGGCGCCGGGTCGACGTGGCGGTTGCCCGCCAGGCGCCCGGCGAGGCGCAGCTGGTCCGCGGCCGTGAGGGCGGGCAGCAGGTTGCCGGACTGGAAGACGAACCCGATGTTGCGCAGACGGAACCGTGCGCGGGTGCGCTTGGAGAGCGTCGCCAGATCGGTGCCGTGCACGCGCACGGTGCCGCTGTCGGGGTGTGCCAGCGCGCCGGCGATCGCCAGCAGCGACGACTTGCCGGAGCCCGAGGGACCGACGATGGCGAGGAACTCGCCAGGCATGACGGTCAGCGACACGTCATCGAGGGCACGCACGCGCGAGTCGCCGTCGCCGAGCTCGAGCACGGCGTTGCTGATGTCGAGGGCGGGGGTGTTGTCGGTGCTCATCGCTGGCCTCCCAGGGCTCGGAGCGGGTCGATTCGGACGATGCGCAGCACCGCGACGCCGGCGCCGATGAGTCCGAGCAGGATCGTCAGGCCGGATGCCAGGGCGATCGGTGCCGCTTCGAGGTCGAAGGGCATGGCGGCGGGCATGAGCGCACCCAGGCCGACGCCGGCGGCCACACCGAGGGCGGTGAAGCCGACGAGGAGGATGGCAGCCTGCATCAGGCTGTCACGCAGCAGGTAGCGGCTGGATGCTCCGACGGCGCGCAGGACCGCGAGGTCGTGGCTGCGCTGGATGGTCCAGACGGTGAAGAACGCACCCACGACGAGCGCGGAGATGGCATACAGGAAGAACTGGATCATGCTGAGCGTCAGCGTCTCGGCCTCGTAGCCGGGCGAGGCGTTGAACGACTCGGTCAGCGTCATCGTGGTCGTATCGGCGTCCGCGTCGATGGCGGCGTAATCGGGCTTCGCCCCGTCGGCGGCCTTCAGTGCGACGACGCTCGAGAACGGGAAGTCCAGTTCGGCGATCTGCGCCTGCGTGGGCGCACCGGGCTGAGTGGCACCGGCGGCCATGAGCTTCCAGGTGTCCAGCGGCAGGTAGGCGACGTCGACGTGGCCGAAGGTGGCCTGACCCTCGGTGAACCCCACCACGGTGAGCTCGAGGTCGAGGCGGTCGAGCGTCACGACGGTGCCGATCTCGACGCCCTCATCCTTCATCGGCTCCGAGACGACGATGCCACCGGGAGTGGCGATCCCGTCACCGGAAGACACCGGAGGCGCCAGGAACCCGTCGGGCTCGACGCCGAACAGCGTCAGGTCGATCTGGGTGCCGTCGTCGGTCACACCGTTGACGATGTTGACGCCCATCGGCTCGGCTTCGGCGATGCCCTCGGCGTCCTGCCAGGCGGCCAGCTGGTCACCGTCGACGACGGAGCGGCTGAAGGCGTTGTCCTTCTTGGTGCCGCCGTCGAAGGCGAACGCGGTCGCGGGCATCGATTTGAGGCCGGACACGCCGTCGTTGACCAGTCCCGACGACAGGCCGGACAGCAGCACGACGAGCAGGGAGATGAGGGCGATGACGACCCCCATCAAAGCGAAGCGGCCACGGGCGAATTTCAGTTCGCGCAAGGCGAGGAACATGAAGGATTCCGTTCTCGGGGGTTATCGACGGTCCGTCGACATCATGCCGACAGTCTGTCACCAAAAGCTGGGAGGAAGATCAGCGCGTACCCGCATCCGCATGACGCCCGCCCCGGCGAGCGGGACGGGCGTCATGCGGATGCCGGCAAGCCCGGCGAGGGGCTACTTCCAGACCGTCGCAAGCAGGATGTTCACGACGGTGAGCAGACCGATCGTGGGCAGCACCCACGAAGCGACCTGCTCCTTCTTGCGGTTGATCAGCGCGATGACGATGATCGCGATCAGGACGACCAGCTTGACGCTGATCTTGACGTTGTTCGGCTCGTTGCCGATCGGGTACTGCAGACCGACGAGGATCACGCCGGTCACGAGCATCGTCCAGGCGCCGTGCATCATGGCGGGCAGCACTCGGGGGGTACCGCGACGGGCGGATCCCATCTGGTAGAGGACGCCTCCGAGCAGAGCGGCCACGCCGATGATGTGAATGGCGAGGATGACGTTCTTCAGAATCTCCATGCCCCCACCTTACCGACACCCCGTCGGCACAATGACCACGGTCGATCTGCGCGCCCCTCGTCCACCGAGGCGCTCAGTCGGCGTCGGTCGCCACGACCGTCTCCCCGGCCCCGTGCGGCGTCACGAGCACCCGCGAGATGCGGCGTCGGTCGATCTCGGCGACCTGGATCGTCGCACCGGGCACCTCCACCTTGTCCCCGACGACCGCCAGCCTGCCGAGCTGCTCGACGACGAAGCCGGCGACGGTGTCGGACGCCCCGCGGGGCAGACTGATGCCGGTGGCCTCCTCGAAGTCCTGCAGGTTCAGCCGGCCGTCCACGAGCCCGCCGTGGGCGGCGAGCTGCGCGGGCGCCACCTCGGTGTCGTACTCGTCGAAGATCTCCCCCACGACTTCCTCCACGAGGTCTTCGAGGGTCACGATGCCGTCGGTGCCGCCGTATTCGTCCACGACGACGGCGATCTGGTCGTTCTCGGCGCGCATGCCGGTGAGGGTGGGAAGCACCCGCGCGGTGGAGGGCAGATAGCGGATGGGACGGAGGATGCCGGCCAGCGGGGCTTCGGCGTCGGTCGCGGCCGCTTCGAGCACGTCCCGCACGTGCACGAACCCGGTGATGTCGTCGATCGACTGATCCAGCACCGGGTACCGCGAGAATGGCAGGTCGCGCACCCGCGCTGCCGCGGAGGAGACGGTGTTGTCGAGGTCCAGCGTGACCACCTCGGGCCGGGGGCGCATGACCTCGCTCAGGTGACGGTGGCGGATCGACAGCACGTCGTCGAGGATGCGCCGCTCGTCCTCGGGAAGGCCCTCGTGGCTCGACACGATGTCGCGCAGCTCCTCGTCGCTGAGGCCCTCCGCCGTCTTGTCCGGGTCGCCCCCGAGCAGTCGCACCATGAAGTTCGTCGACACCGACAGCAGCCAGATCACCGGGCGCATGAGCCGCGCGAAGCCGTTCACGAGCGGCGCGACACCGTAGGCGAACTGCGCATTGCGCTGGATGGCCAGCCGCTTGGGCACGAGCTCCCCCAGCACCAGCGACAGGTAGGCGATCGCGAGGGTCAGCAGGATGGTGGCGACGAGCGTCGCGGTCGACTCGGACCACCCCCAGGAGACGAACAGCGGCGCGACCGAGGGTGCGATCGACGAGGCGCCGAACGCCGCCGAGGCGAAACCGGCGACCGTCACACCGATCTGCACGGCCGAGAGGAACGTGTTCGGGTTGCGTGCCAGCTCGGCGACCTTCTGTCCGCGCGGCCCGCGCAGCGCGATCGCGTTCAGCTGACTCTCGCGCAGTGTGACCAGCGCCATCTCGGTCGCCGCGAACACCCCGCCGATCAGCACGAAGAGGATGACGAGGGCGATGTTGAGCAGCAGATCCCCGCTCATCTCAGGCCTCCCCGCCGCTGCGGCATCCCGTCGTCGCGTCCATGACTCCAGCGTACGGAACCGCTCACCGCAGCGCGCCGCGGGTGAGCCAGTGCTGCAGGGCCGCGTAGGCCTCGGCCCGGGGATCGGCGCTGGAGAGGAAGAGGTCGTGGATGCCGCCCCTGATGCGCTCCACGCTGACGCGCCGCCCGAGGCGGGTGGCGGCCTTGGCGATGTCGTCGACGATCAGCACCGAGTCGGTGGAGGTCATGTGCTGCGACCACACCATGGGATTCGACGACCGCTCCGCCAGCATCACCAGGGCGGGACACCCCACGTCGAGCCCCGCCGCCACCCGCCGGTGCCCGTCGAGGATGGCGGCGAGCCATCCAGGGTGGGTCGGAAACCCCCGGTCCGGTCGCCACAGGGCGCGTGGCGGGTCCGCGGGCAGCGACCCCAGCTCGGTCTGCGCGCGCGTGTAGAACCCGAGGTCGACCACCGGGTGCGCGCCGAGGGGGTCCATCCGCGCCCGCACCTGGACCAGTGGCGCGATGGCCTGGCGCCCGATCGCGCCCAGCTGCAGCTCCAGCCACGGACTGTTGAGCACGAGCGCTGCCGCGCGACCCTCGTGCCGGGCGGCCCACAGGGTCAGGGTCAATCCGCCGGTGGAGTGCCCCATCAGCACCAGCCGCCGCCCCGACGCGGCGTCCGGCGGGTGGCCCATGACCGCGAGCGCCGCGCCGATGTCGGCTCCGTATTCGTCGAGGTTGGTGATGTAGCCGGGCGTCTGCCCCTCGCGCAGGCTGCGCCCGTACTTGCGCAGGTCCAGCGCGTAGAACCGCGCCCCGAGGTGGTTCCAGAACCGGGCCAGCTCCGTCTGGAAGAAGTAGTCCGACCAGCCGTGCACGTAGAGCACGTCGACGTCGCGCAGGGGCTGGGTCAGGCGCGCGGTCAACGAGGGCAGGCTGCGCACGAGTGTCGCGACGACCGGCCCCTCGTCGTCCTCGCCCAGGGGCAAGGTGAGGCTCTCGAACGGCGCTCCGAGGATGTCGGTGATCCACTGCTCGGGCATGCGGCCAGCCTACGGGGGCGGCGGCCGGTGGCGCGGGGTGGCGATGCTCGTCCACGCTCGCGGAATGCCATCCCCCTATGCTTCGGGGATCGTGATCGGGTGCGCGATGCTCGGGCTGATCGCCACGACCCAGTGGATGGCGTCGTTCACCATGGGCATGGGCCTGGCCGACACCTTCATGACGTCGGGCGCGGATGCCACGCCATTCGGGCCCGCGCTGATGGTCGCCGGGCAGATCGCGATCACCACGGCCGTCGTCCTGGCCATCGCGGCGCCCCGCGCCCGCGCGCTACTCGCCGCGTGAGACGGCGATCATCTCCTCGCGCGAGACCACCTTCACGCGGGCACGCTCGCGTGCGGCGCCCAGGGCGACCTCGTACTCGTCGAGACGGTGCCAGCCCTCCAGGTCGGTCCACCGCACCCCACGGGATGCCAGCAGCTCGGGGATCGCTTCTTCCGAGGGGTCCTCGGGCGTCCACCACGAGCCCTGGTCATTGATGATGTGGCTCACCGTCTCCATGGCGTCCGACTTGGTGTGGCCGATGAGGCCGACGGGGCCGCGCTTGATCCAGCCGGTGGCGTAGACGCCGGGGACCCGCTCGTTGGAGTCCTTGTGCAGCACCTGCCCCTCCTGGTTGGGGATGACGCCATGGCGCTTGTCGAACGGCACGCCCGGCAGCGGCGACCCGAAGTAGCCGACGGCCCGGTACAGCGCCTGCACGGCGATCTCGCGCAGCTCCCCCGTGCCCTCGACGCCGCCCTGACCGTCGGGACGCGTGCGCTCGTAGACGAAGGCGGTGACCCGGCCCTCGGCATCCTTCTTCACCTCGACCGGACGTGCCCAGAAGTGCAGATGCAGCCGGCGCGATGCCTCGCCGCCGGCGTTGTTCGCCGACGGACGCTGACGCCACGACTGCAGCACGCGGTCGATGACCATGACCTGCTTGTTGCTGGCGACCGCGGCGCGGGACGCCTCGTCGTAGTCGAAGTCCTCGTCGTAGACCACCATGTCGACGTCGCGCAGCTCACCGAGCTCGCGCAGCTCGAGGGGAGTGAACTTCACCTGTGCGGGACCGCGGCGGCCGAACACGTGCACGTCGGTGACGGGCGAGGCCTTCAGGCCCTCGTAGACGTTGTCGGGGATCTCGGTGGGGAGCAGATCGTCGGGGTGCTTGACCAGCATGCGCGTGACATCGAGGGCCACGTTGCCGTTGCCGATGACCGCGATCGACTCGGCCTCGAGCGGCCACGTGCGCGGCACGTCGGGGTGACCGTCGAACCAGCTGACGAAGTCGGCCGCGCCGAACGAGCCCTCGGCGTCGATGCCGGGGATGTCCAGCGCGGTGTCGCGGATGGCGCCGGTGGCGAAGATGACCGCGTTGTAGTGACGCTTGAGGTCGTCGAGGGTGATGTCCTCACCGAAGCGCACGTTGCCGAACAAGCGGATGTCGCCGCTGTCGAGCACGCCGCGCAGCGCCGTGACGATGCCCTTGATGCGCGGGTGGTCGGGCGCGACGCCGTAGCGCACCAGGCCGTAGGGGGCGGGAAGCTGCTCGAACAGGTCGATCGAGACGTCGAAGCGGCGCTCGGCCTTGAGCAGGATGTCGGCGGCGTAGATCCCTGCGGGGCCGGCGCCCACGATCGCGAGTCGCAACTTGGTCATGATGTCCTTTCGTGATCGACGGCCGGCACCTGCCGGTCCCGTCGCAGCGTGTCGGGTGCCGTCAGCTGGAGCGGTCGGCGACGGCGCGCGCGAAGCGGGTGAGGCCCTCGCGCACCGCACCGTCGGGGAGGGGGTCCAGCGCGGCGATCGCGGCATCCGACCAGTCGCCCGCCAGGTCGCGGGTCGCGGCAGTGGCCTCGTGGTCGCGCAGCCGCGCGAGCGGACGGTCGAGCACGGCCGGGTCGGCGCCCTCGGCGATGGCCGCGACGCCCTCGTCGATCTCACGGTGCAGCGCCTGCGACGCGGCATCGGTGCGCTGGCCGAGCAGCAGGTAGGGCATGGTCGGCACCCCCGCGCGCAGGTCGGTGCCGGGCACCTTGCCCGTCTCGTCGGGGTCGGCGGAGAGGTCGATGACGTCGTCGAGCAGCTGGAAGGCGACGCCCGCCTTCTCGCCGAAGGTCACCAACGGCTCCTCGTACTCGCGCGGCCCGTCGCTGAACGCGACGCCGGCCTGCGCGGATGCCGCGATCAGCGACCCGGTCTTGTCGGCGAGCACCTGCAGGTAGAACGCCACGGGCTCCTCGTCGGCGCGCGGCCCGACGGTCTCGTGCATCTGGCCGAGCACGAGGCGCTCGAACGTGTCGGCCTGCATGCGGATGGCCCGCTCCCCCAGTCGCGCCATCAGCTGGCTGGCGCGGGAGAACAGCAGGTCGCCGGTGAGGATCGCGACGTTGTTGCCCCACACCGTCTGGGCGCTGGGGACGCCGCGGCGCACGTCCGCCCCGTCCATGACGTCGTCGTGGTACAGCGAGCCGAGGTGGGTGAGCTCCAGCGCCGTGGCGCCGGTGATGACGTCGTCGGTGATGCCGTCGCCGAGCTGTGAGGTCAGCAGGGTCAGCATGGGCCGCACGCGCTTGCCGCCCGCCTCGTACAGGTAACGGCTGGTGGCGTCGGCGAGGGTGTCGGCGACCCGCAGCTCGGCGGCGAGGTTCGCCTCGACGCGGTCGAGGCCGTCCTCCACGCGGGTGAGCAGCTTCCGCGCGCGGGGTCCGGCGAACACCCTCTCGGTGAGGCCGAGGCGGTTCGACAGGCGCATGCCCGGCGCAGGGTGGCTTGCAGTCACGCTCTCCAGCCTACCGGGGTCAGGCAGGGGGGATGCCGCCGCTCAGGGAGTGGTCAGGGGTTTGCGAGCCCGGTGCAGGGCGACGATGCCGAACGTGAGGTCGCGGTGGGCGACGTCCGCCCAGCCTGCCTGCCGCATCCAGGCGCTCAGGGTCGTCTGGTCGGGCCAGTCGCGGATCGACTCGTTGAGATAGTCGTACGCGGCGGCGTTCGAGCTGAGGGCCCGCGCGATGACCGGGAGGACGCGGTCGTTGTAGAAGCGGTAGAGACCGGCGAACGCGGGCGAGCGCGGGTGCGAGAACTCGCACACCACGATGCGACCGCCCGGCGCGGTGACGCGCAGCATCTCGGCGAGCGCCTTCTGCGGGTCGGCGACGTTGCGCAGGCCGAACGAGATCGTCACGGCATCGAAGGTGTCGTCGGCGAAGGGCAGCGCGGTGGCGTCGGCCTCGACGAAGGAGAGGTTCGGCACCGCACCGTGACGGCGTCGCCCCTCGGCGATCATGCCGGGCGAGAAGTCGGCCGCGACCACCTCGGCGCCGCTCGCGGCGAGCGCAACCGAGCTCGCGCCGGTGCCGGCGGCGAGATCGAGGATGCGCTGACCGGGCCGAGGGGCGACGGCGCGGGTGGTGGCGACACGCCACAGCTTGTCGTTGCCGAGGCTCAGCGCCGTATTGGTGCGGTCGTACGCGGGGGCGACCTCGTCGAACATGCCGCTCACACGAGCAGGGTCCTTGCCGAGGTCGGCGCGCAGCGGTTCGGAAGTCACCATTCGATCCTACGGCGCGGCGTCAGGGTCGTCCGCGTCGGCGGCAGCCCCGCTGGCGGCGCGCGCGTCCGCAGCGAGCGCGGCGAGACGGGTGAACCAGTGCGCCGCCGTCGCGTCGTCGAACGGCGCCTCGTGCGCGCGCACCCGCGCCTCGAGCGTCACGGCGACGTCCTCGAGCCGCTCCACCACGTCGAGGGGGTACCCGTATGCCACGCGGTGCTCCTCCCATTCGTCGCGGTCGTCGACGTAGACGCCGGTGCCGACATGGTCGACGACGTCGAGGTCCATGTCGACGCCCACGGGCTCGCCGTCCTGCCAGCCGGCGTCCCAGGCCAGGTCGATGTAGATCCGGGTGCGGTGCGGCGGCGCGTTCATGGTCAGCACCCAGTCACCGTCGGGCGGGATCAGACTGACGTTCGGGTGCTGGGCGATGACATCGCGCCCCGGCCGTACGCTGCGATCGCCCGGTCGCTGACCGACCCAGTCGCCCCACCGGTCGCTGCCGAGATAGACGCACTCGTGCACCCAGTGCACCCCGCCGTCCCATTTGCGCCAGCGGAATGACAGGCGGGTGCCGGGCGCGGGACGACGCGGCGGCTCGGGGGCGACGGTCATCTTCGCGAGTCTAGGCTGGAAGGCGTGTCTGTGTCCCTTCCGCATCTCGTCGTCCGGACCCGCGAGACGGACCACGTCGAAGACCTGCTGACCTTCACCTCCCCGACCCGCCCGACCGCGTGGATGCGCCGCGGCGACGGCATGGTCGGCTGGGGCGCGGCCCACACGTTCACGGTCGCCGACGGGGATGCCGCGGGCGAGCTCTCGCGGCAGTGGACCGCTCTGGCCGCCGCCGCCGACATCGACGACCCGGTGGGTCTTCCCGGCACCGGGCTCGTGGCGTTCGGCGCGCTGACGTTCGACACCCGATCGCGCCGGGCGGGCGAGCTGCACGTGCCGCGCGTCATCGTGGGCCGCCGCGGGGGACGAGGCTGGGTGACCACCATCGACCCCGCCGGCGAGGGACCCCTGGAGCCGCACGAGACGCCGTACGGCGGGCACTGGGCCGGCACGCTCGGGCCGGGCGAGCAGTCCGCCGAGGGATACCTCGCTTCCGTGCGCGCCGGGCTGGACGCCATCGCCGCGGGCGAGGTGGGCAAGGTGGTGCTCGCGCGCGACCTGCGCGGCACCGCCCCGGCCGGTTCGGATCTTCGCCGGCTCGCGCGTGCGCTGGCATCCGACTACCCCGACACCTGGACCTTCGCCGTGGACGGGATCATCGGCGCGAGTCCGGAGACCCTCGTCACCGTGCACGGGGGCACTGTGACCGCCCGCGTGCTCGCCGGCACCACCCCCCGCGGCGCCGACGCCGACGCCGACACGGCCGCGGCGTCCGCGCTCGCCTCGAGCGGCAAGGATCTCGACGAGCACGAGTTCGCGGTGCAGAGCGTGCTGTCGTCACTGCGCCCCTACACCCGGGCGCTCGTCGCCGGCGAGGCGCCGTTCACCCTCAAGCTGCCCAACGTCTGGCACCTGGCCACCGACGTCGAGGGCGAGCTCGGCGGCGTGGCCTCGGCGCTGGACCTCGTCGGCGCGCTGCACCCCACCGCCGCCGTGGCGGGCACCCCGACCGCCGCGGCGATCGAGGTCATCCGGCGCCTGGAGCCCTTCGACCGCGGCCGGTACGCCGGGCCCGTCGGCTGGATCGACGCGCACGGCGACGGCGAGTGGGCGATCGCGCTGCGCTGCGCGCAGTTCGACCTTCCCGCCGACGAGGCGGCGCCGATCGCTGTGACCGCCTACGCCGGCGCCGGCATCGTGCCCGGCAGCGACCCCGAGACCGAGCTCATCGAGACGCGGGTGAAGTTCCGGCCGATCGTGGACGCGCTGGCGTAGCGTCCGCCACGCACGGCCCGCCCTGCCGGACGGAGCGTCATGTGGCCTCGAGGCGTCGCTTCTCCGCCTCGACGTCGAAGGTGGCCGGCGGCCACTGCGGGTCGAGGCGTTCCAGCGTCGCCAGCAGCAGGTGCTGCACCGCGATGCGCGCGTACCACTTGCGACCGGCGGGGACGACGTACCAGGGCGCGACGTCGGTGGAGGTGCGGTCGAACACCGTCTGGTAGGCATCCATGTACTGCGGCCAGAGAAGGCGTTCATCGATGTCGCCGGGGTTGTACTTCCAGTGCTTCTCCGGCCGCTCCAGGCGCTGCATCAGGCGCTCCTTCTGCTCAGCCGGGGAGATGTGCAGCATCACCTTCACGATGGTGGTGCCGGCGTCGGAGATGCGCCGCTCGAAGTCGTTGATCGCCCCGTATCGGCGCTCGATCTCCTCCGGCGGCGCGAGCTCGCGCACCCGGCCGATCAGCACATCCTCGTAGTGCGAGCGGTCGAAGACGCCGATGTAACCGGGGTGGGGCACGTGCTTCTCGATGCGCCAGAGGAAGTCGTGGGCGAGCTCCTCCGCCGTCGGCTTCTTGAACGCCTTCAGGTGGATGCCCTGCGGGTCCGTCGCACCGATGACGTGCCGCACGATGCCGCCCTTGCCTGCGGTGTCCATCGCCTGCAGCACCAGCAGCACCGAGGGCTTGGTCGGATCCTCGCGACTCTGGGCGTAGAGGCGCTCCTGCAGCTCGTCGAACTCATGCGCTCCGGCGACGAGATCCTCCGCGGCCTTGGCCTTGTCCTTGCCGTACCCGGGTGTCGCACGGCTGTCGACGTCGGCGAGGCGGAACCCCTCCCGCACCCGCAGCGTCTCGATCAGGTCGACGGTGACATTGGACTGACTTCTCGCGGTCATGCAGTCATCATGGCGGATGCCGGAGCCCGCGGCACCGGGTTCGTGCGCCGAACCCTCAGCGCCCGGCGCTCACCGCGGCAGCGGCACTTCGATGAGCTGGCGTCCGCCGACAGGCGAGGTGAGCGCCTGGTCGAGCGCCGCCCGCGTCGTGACCCGCTGGTACTCCCAGCCATAGGCGGTGGCCAGCTGCTCCAGCCGCGCGGTCTGCGGGGTGTACAGCACCCGTTCCATGGCCGAGGCCTGTGCGACGGCGGCCACCTCGAGCCCGTCGAAGATCGTTCCGCCCCCGTCGTTGCCGACGATCACCTGCAGGCGGGGCTCCTCCTCATGCGGCGGGAGCAGCAGCGCCCCGACGTCGTGGAGGAACGTGAGGTCGCCCATGAGCACGCGGGTGACGCCCGGCGCGCCGATCACCTGCGAGGCCAGGGCGATGCCCGTGGCCGTCGCGATCGTGCCGTCGATGCCCGCGAGGCCACGGTTGGCGTGGACGGGCACCTTCTTGCCGCCGAGCACCGCATCGGCGACGCGCACGAGGCGCGAGGACCCGAACACCAGGCGGTCGTGCGGCCACGTGGCGCGCCACACCGCGTCGACGAGCGCCTCGCGGTCCAGTGGCGCCCTGATGGCCTGCAGCTCGGCGGCGATCGCACCGAGTCGCGCGGCGGGCGAGGCCGAGGCGAGGCCGACCGCGTCGGGCGCGGGCGGGGCGAGATCGACCGCGGCGTCCCGCGAGGCCCGCATCCACTCCGGCAGCCACTGCGGGTCGGCGTCCCTGGCGGAGACCGTCACCGCGGCGGCGGCCACGGTCGCTCCGTTGAGGTTGAGGGGCTCCCCCGGGCCGCGGACGGCGATGACCTCGACGTCGTCGCGCGAGAGCAGGGCGACGACCTCGCGGCTGAGGGTGGGGTGGCCGAAGACGACGGCACGCTGCACGCGACCGCCCAGGCGCGGATCGCGCAGCAGCCCGCGATAGCCGTGCACGAGCTGACGGCCGAACCGCGCGCCGCTGACGATCTCGGCCACGAGCGGCCACCCGCCGCGGTGGGCGAGCTCCTCTGCGGCGGGCCCGGCGTCGGCACCGGCGATCACGAGGGTGCGCGGGCCCGGCTCCAGCACGACCGGTGCGTCGTCGGCGGCGGGCACATCCGCCCGTCCGATGCCGCCACCGCCCTGGTACAGCGCGCCCGAATCGTCCCCGGAGGCAGGGATCGGGGCGGCGTCCGGCGCGCCGGACGGATCGTCCGCAGCGGTGGGGTCGACGGCCGCGGCCGCGATGAGCCACGGGGGCAGGGTCCCGGCCAGCGGCTCCCGGCACGGAAGGTTCAGATGCACCGGTCCGCGCGGCAGCGCCCCGTAGCCCAGGCTCGCCTCGAACGCGTCGTCCGCGACGGCGCGCAGCATCGCCGACTGCTCGTCGGTGCCGTCGGCGTCGATGCGGTCGGGCACCGGAAGGTCGGCCTCGCGCCGCACCGCGGCGGAGAACATGCCGGGCTGGCGGGTGGTCTGGTTCGCGCCGACGCCGCGGAGCTCCGGGGGACGATCGGCGGTGAGCAGCAGCAGCGGAACGCCCGCGTGGTGCGCCTCGAGGGCGGCCGGCAGCAGATTGGCGGCGGCGGTGCCGGAGGTGCAGATCACCGCAGCGGGAACGCCCGACTCACGGCCGAGGCCCAGAGCGGTGAACCCGGCGACCCGTTCGTCGATGCGCACGTGCAGCCGCACCACGCCGCGGCTTTCGAGTTCGGCGGCGATCAGCGCGAGCGCCTGCGAGCGCGAGCCCGGGCTGAGCACGATGTCGCGCACGCCGCGTTCGACGAGTCGGCCCAGCAGCGCGGCGGCGGCATCCGTGGCCGGGGACCGCTCCCCTGCGCTCATGCGTCGGTCGGGCGCGGCGGCGGGGGGTTGCCCCAGTGCGGATCGTCGTCCTCCGAGTCGAGGGCCTTCAGCTCCTCCTCGATGCGGCGGATGCGCTCATCCGTGTCGCGGATGTCGCCGATGCGGCCGAGGAACTCGGGGTCGTCATCCGGCGCCTTCGGCCGCGGCATCGCCGAGGAACGAGTGCGGCCCACCGCGAACCAGAGCACGCCACCGAGCACCGGCAGCAGCGCCACGATCAGGATCCACACCGGCTTGCTGACGCCACGGTGCCGGCTGGGGTGCTGAACGGCGCAGTCGACGATGCTGTAGACCCAGAACAGGATCAACAGCAGCGCAACGATGAGCAGGATACGCGCCACGCGTTCCATCCTAGGCGCGCTGGGCTGAGCGGGCGCCCAGAGGAGTGGAACCGGGCCGCCCTCGTCATGCCGCGTAGGATGGCGGGTGTGAAAGCACGCTCCGTGATCGTCTACTCGGTGCTGCGACTGTTGGCGTTCCTGGTGCCGTTCGGCATCATGATGCTGTTTCCGATCATGCGGGAGTTCTACTGGCTCTCGGCGATCTTCGCCGCGCTGATCGGGCTGAGCCTGTCGCTGCTGTTCCTGCGCGCGCCGCTGGACGACGTCACGGCGGGCCTGGCCGACCGCCGTGCGCGGCGCACCGAGCACCTGGATGCCGACGCGGAGGATGCCGCGAACGACGCCGTGAGCAGATCTACCGGCGACGACACCGACGCTGCCGGCCCCGGCACCACGGCCGGTCCCGCCGCACGCTGACTCAGCCCGCGAAGGCCCACAGCAGCAGCGCGCCGTACGCCACCGACGTCAGCGACGTGACGCCCAGGGCGACGACCAGCTCCCGCGGGGCGCGGTAGGTCCACACGATGAGGATCGCCGCGGCGGCCGGGATCAGTGCCAGCAGCGTCAGCCAGGCGATCGGGTAGAACAGCGCCAGGTACGCCGCGATGGCGAACGGGATCAGCAGGAACAGTGTGAACAGCGCCTGAGTGGCGCGCTTGCCGATGCGCACCGTGAGGGTGCGCTTGCCGGCCAGACGGTCCTGGTCGATGTCGCGCAGGTTGTTCGCCAGCAGCACCGCGCAGGCCAGCAGACCCGCGCCCACCGCGCCGAACCACGCCTCCTGCGGCACGACGCCGACCTGCACGAACGTGGTGCCGACGGTGGCGACGAGCCCGAAGAAGACGAAGACGAAGAGCTCACCGAGGCCGGCATAGCCATAGGGCCGCTTGCCGCCGGTGTAGAACCAGGCCGCGATGATGCAGACCGCGCCGATCGCGAGCATCCACCAGTGCTGGGTGCGGATCACGATCGCGATTCCGGCGATCGCGGCGACGGCGAAGAACGCGAGGGCCACGATCAGCACGGTGCGCGGCCGGGCCTTGCGTGAGGCGGTGAGGCGCGCCGGGCCGACGCGGTGGTCGTCGGTGCCCCGGATGCCGTCGCTGTAGTCGTTGGCGAAGTTGACGCCGATCTGCAGTGCGACCGCCACCACGAGGCAGGCCAGGGCGAGCGCCCAGTGGAACGCCGGCTCGACGACCAGCGCGGCGCCGGTGCCGATGAGCACGGGCGTCACCGCCAGCGGCAGTGTGCGCAGCCGGGCGGCTCCGATCCAGTCGCCGAGCGTCGCGGGCTCGACGCGGGCGGGCGCCTGCGGCGCCTGCGACCGCTGCGGGTTGCCGCGCGTCTTGCGGGCGGATGCCGACGGGGTGCGCTTCTTCTTACGGGAGGGTGCGGCCACGACCAGTCAGTTTAGGCCGTGCCGGGACACTCCCCGCCACGCGCCCGGCCGCGTCAGTGCGGCGTCTGTCGCACCGCCTGGCGGATCGCCTCACGATCGGGCTTGCCGCTGGCGAGCGTCGCGACCTCGTCCAGCAGCACCAGCCGCACGGGGCGGGCATGCGCGCCGATCTCGTCCGCCACGGCGCTGCGGGCGGCGGCGAGGTGGTCGGCATCGCTGCGGCGCAGCGCATTGCCGCGGGCGCAGACGATGACAGATGCCTCCCCCCACCGTGCGTCGGGGACAGCGACGACGACGGCATTCGCGAGCCCGGGGACCCCGCGCACGACCTGCTCGACGCGGTCCAGCGAGATGTTGACGCCGCCCGAGATGATCACGTTGTCCAGGCGGCCGCGCACCGCCAGCACGCCGTCGGTGATGACCCCGGCATCGCCGGTGCGGTACCAGCGGGTCCCGTCGCCGTCACGGACGAACGTCGCCTCGGTGCGCTCGGGATCGTCGAGGTAGCCGTCGGCGAGCGTCGGGCCGGCCACCTGCACCTCGCCGTCGACCAGGCGCAGCTCCACGCCGTCCAGCGGCACGCCGTCGTAGACGCACCCGCCGCTGGTCTCGGTGGACCCGTAGGTGCGCACGATGCGCGCGCCGCACTCGCGGGCACGGTCGTACACGGCGGCGGGGAGCGACTGGCCGCCCACGAGGATCGCCTCGAACGACCGCAGCGCGTCCCCCACCGCGGCATCGTGCTCCGCGGCATCCAGAAGCTTCGTCAACTGCGCCGGGACGAGCGAGGTGTAGGCGGGCACCTCCCGCGCACCGGTGGCCGACGCCATGTCGCGCGCCGCCGCCGCGAATGCCTGCGGGGTGAACGCACCCGTCAGCATCGTCGGCTCGCGCCCCGAGACGATCGAGCGCACGAGCACCTGCAGCCCGGCGACGTACGACGCCGGCAGAGCGAGCAGCCACGCACCCTCGCCGATGCGCGCCGCGGTGGCACGTGCTCCGGCGGTCAGCGCGGTGCGGCTGAGCACGACGGATTTCGGGATGCCGGTGGAACCCGACGTCGTGACGACCACCGCGGTGCCGGCCGGCACCTCCCGCGGTGCGGTGTCGACCATTCCGAGCCCCAGCGCGGGACCTGCGCCGTCGATCGCGGCGCGCACGGCACGCAGCACCTCACGGGGGTCGTCCCCCGACACCGCCTGAAGGTCCATCGCCACCTCAGTAGTGCCAGGGGTAGGGCGACCAGTCGGGGTCGCGCTTCTCGAGGAACGCGTCCCGTCCCTCGACGGCCTCGTCGGTGCCATAGGCCAGGCGCGTGGCCTCCCCGGCGAACACCTGCTGGCCCACCAGGCCGTCGTCGACGGCGTTGAAGGCGAACTTCAGCATGCGGATCGCCGTGGGCGACTTGGTGAGGATGGTCTGCGCCATCGCGATCGCCTCGCGCTCGAGTTCGGCGTGCGGCACGACGCGATTGACCGCGCCCATCTCGTACGCTCGGTCGGCGGAGTACTCCTCGGCGAGGAAGAACACCTCGCGGGCGATCTTCTGCCCCACCTGGCGCGCCATGTAGGCCGACCCGTACCCGGCATCGAACGAGCCGACGTCGGCATCCGTCTGCTTGAACCTTCCGTGCTCGCGGGACGCGATCGACAGGTCGCAGACGACGTGCAGGGAGTGCCCGCCGCCGGCCGCCCATCCCGGGATCACCGCGATGACGACCTTCGGCATGAAGCGGATGAGCCGCTGCACCTCGAGGATGTGCAGGCGCCCGGAGCGGGCGGGGTCGGGCACGAACGCCTCATCGCCCTCGTACTTGTAGCCGTCGCGGCCTCGGATGCGCTGGTCGCCGCCGGAGCAGAACGCCCACCCGCCGTCCTTGGGGCTGGGGCCGTTGCCGGTGAGCAGCACGACGCCGATGCGCGAGTCCTGCCGCGCGATGTCCAGCGCCCGGTACAGCTCGTCGACGGTGTGCGGCCGGAAGGCGTTGCGCACCTCGGGCCGGTCGAACGCGATGCGCGCGATGCGCCCGTCGGTGGAGACATGCGCGGTGATGTCGGTGTAGGCATCGGCGCCGGGCGCGGGCACCCACGCGGCCGGGTCGAACAGCTCGGAGACCATGGCTCCAGCCTATTCCCGGCCACCGTGGGCGACGGAGCCTGTCAGGCGTTCTTGCCGTCGCGCCAGCGCAGCCACCGCTCGACGAGCGCGTAGTCCCAGTCGGGCCCCTGGAAGCCGAGGGTGTACAGGCGCACACCGTGGTCGTAGAGGGCGTCGGCGACGTCTTCGTCACGGTCCTTCAACTCGTTGGAGATGATGAGCCCATCCGTCGGACGCTGCTCGACGTCGGCCCACTTCTCGATCACCGAGAGCTTGTGCGACAGGTTGTCGGGCCCCACGAAGCTGTGCCAGATGTCGGCGTGGCGGGCGACCAGACGCAGCGTCTTCTGCTCGCCCGCGCCTCCGATCATCACCGGGATCCGCCGGGTCGGGGCCGGGTTGAGCTTCTCCCAGCGCCGCTCGATGCGGGCGAGACCCTGCTCGAGGTCGCGCAGGCGCGAGCCCGGGGTGCCGAATTCGTACCCGTACTCGTCGTAGTCCCGCTCGAACCAGCCGGCCCCGGTGCCGAAGATGAACCGTCCGGTGCCGCCCTTGGCCGAGATGTGGTCGATGGTGCGGGCCATGTCCGCCTGCAGGTCGGGGTTGCGGTAGCTGTTGCAGTTGACCAGCGCCCCGAACTCGACACGCTCGGTCTGCTCCGCCCAGGCGGCGAGCATCGTCCACGACTCGAAGTGCAGGCCGTCGGGATCGCCCGAGAGGGGGAAGAAGTGGTCCCAGTTGAACAGGACGTCCACCCCCATCTCCTCCAGCCGCATGACGGCCTCGCGGAAGTCGGGGTACAGGGCGTGCTGGGGCTGCAGCTGGATCCCCAGGCGGACGGGCGTGTCGAGAAGAGGCATGCGGCACAGCCTAAGGCGGGTGGATGCCGCACGGGGCGGCATCCACCCGATCGCCTCAGCCGGCGCGGCGCGCACGCCGCACGGCGGCGAAGACGGTCCAGCCCGCGATCGCGACGGCGCCCGCGACGAGACAGCCCGCGATCGCCGTCTTCGCGTCGGCGTCGATGTCGAGGTACGCCACGAACGCGGGATCGCACAGCCGACCGGTGACCGTCAGCACCACGATCGGCACCGCCCACGCGAGCGCGAGCAGGGCGCCGGCTATTGCGCTGCCCCTCCCCCAGAGCCCGGTGATGCGTGCCCGCAGCGTCGCGAAAGCACCGGCCAGGACCAGCAGCACTCCGACGACGAGGTTCCACGGCCACAGCGCCGGATCGAGCACCGAGAGGCGCCCGGGGCCGTCGATGTCCCACGGGACGGTGAGGACGACAAGCCCCGCGATGGCGAAGCCCACCGCGAGGATCCCGGCGATCCACTCGCCGCGGCCGACCGGCGACATCTGGTCGGCATCGCCCCCCGGCAGCTGCTCGACGTTCCACGGCTGCGCCTGCTCCCCCGCGCGTTCGAGGGCGGCGTAGACGAGCGTCATGCCCGTGAAGATGCCGGCGCCGACGGCGAGCGTGACGCCGATCGTCGGCCCGACGATCCCCCAGAACGGCCGGTCCTCGAGGGCCATCGCCAGGGCGACGGCGAACGCGACGAACGGCAGCGCGCTCCACAGCACGATCCGCAGCATGCGCCGCCATGTGGGGTACCAGCGAGGGCCGAGAAGGTGCAGCGGTCGGTCGGCGTAGTCGGCGGCGAGGACGGCCGGGTCGCCGAGATCGGTGAGCACGGCGATCTCAGCGGCGTCGGCGTCCTGCCCCTGCCCGAGACGACCGTCGATCTGGTCGCGGATCGACGCGCGCAGCTCGGCGGCGTGGTCGGCGCGCTCGCGCGCCGGCAGGGGCCGCGTTGCCGCCGCGATGTAGCGGCTGGTGTGGTCGCCGGTGGCCATCGATTCCATTTTCGTGCCTCTCTTCTGGCGTCCGGTGTCACCGGGCGCGACGCGCCTTGAGGAAGCCGTCGATCGTGTCCCAGGCGGCGATGGCGACGGCTCCGAAGCCGAGGAGCGTCACCAGCACGGTCTCGACGGTGTCGGCCGAGCCGGCCGGGATCAGGCCGGGGAACAACTCCGGGTTCAGCAGCTCCCCCCGCGACAGCAGCCAGAGCAGCGGAATGACGAAGGCCACGTTGAGCGCGGCGTTCACGGTGGCCGTCACTGCGGTCCAGCGGCCCTGCAGGTAGACGACGGTCATGAGCAGCGCCTCGAGCACGATGAGGGCGAGCAGACCCAGGATCCACCCGGGCCACAGCGCCGGAGACAGCGCCGGCAGCCAGCCGCCGGCGTCGGTGAGGTAGGCCAGGCCGAACAGCTGGTCCCAGATGACGGCGCCGGCCGCGAGCGCGAGGAACACCAGGCTCGCGACGAGGTCGCTGAGGCCCGCGCCGCGCTCCTTCTTCTCCGGGAGGCGGTCGAGGGTCCACGCGGAGACGACGGCGGCATCCTTGTCTCCGGTGGAGCGCTCGATGATGAAGAACACCAGCGCCGTCCAGAAGCCGATGTTGACGATGACCGAGATCACCGCGGGGACGACCGCGCCGATGACGGTGCCGATGCTCTCCCCCGCCAGCACCTGGCCGAGGGCGACGGCGAACGCGACGCAGGCCGGCACGATGGCCCACAGCAGCTTCGTCAGGCGCCACCACGTCAGGTAGTACTTCGGGCCGATCAGCCAGAGCGGACGGTCGATGTATCCCGCCGCCAGCGCGTCGGGATCGCCGAGCTCGGTGAGCACGGCGATCTCGGCGGCATCCGGGGTGTCGCCGGCGGCGATGCGGGCCTCGATCTCATCCTCGATCGATGCGCGCAGCTCGGCGGCGAGGTCGGGCCGCTGCTTCTCGGGCACCGTGCGCATGGCGGTTTCGACGTAGCGGTCGGTGAGGGTGGCGGTGGTGGTGGGCATCTCAGTTCTCCTCGGGGAGGCCGGCGATCGCGTCGGCGATCGCGGTGAAGTCGGCGGTGAGGGCACGGGCCAGGCGCTGCCCGGCCTCGCTCGTGCGGTAGAACTTGCGGGGCCGGGCCTCGTCGGTGTTCCACTCGCTCGTGAGGTGCCCCTGCTTCTCCAGTCGGCGCAGCAGGGGGTACAGCGTGTTGGCGTCGGTGTCGAACCCGCGCCGGCTCAGTTCCTCGAGCAGCCCGTACCCGTAGCCGGGCTGCTGCAGCAGCCGCAGGCACGCCAGCACCGTCGTGCCGCGCCGCAGCTCCTGCAGGTGGGTGTCGAGGGCTTCGTTCTCGCTCATGGATCACACTGTACTGTGCGACACACACTATAGTCAATAACACATTGATGCAATCATCGAAGTTCCGCACCGGTGGCAGGTATGCACGGCGCGGACCCGGGCGAGCCGCGCGCGGCCGGGCCAGGATGGGAAGGTGACTCCGCTTCCCGCACTCGACGACATCCTCCGCAACGCCGCCGTCGTCGCCCTGCCGCTGGCCACCCGCTTCCGTGGGGTCGACGTCCGCGAGGCCGTCGTGCTGCGCGGTCCGGCCGGATGGACGGAGTTCTCGCCCTTCGCGGAGTACGACGACGCCGAGGCCTCGGCGTGGCTGGCGGGCGCTGTCGACTTCGGCTGGGCGGGGCAGCCCACCGTCCAGCGCGACCGCATTCCGGTCAATGCCACGGTGCCCGCCGTGCCGGCCGAACAGGTGGCCCGTGTCCTGGCCCGCTACGACGGATGCCGCACGGCGAAGGTCAAGGTCGCCGAGCGCGGCCAGGTGCTCGCCGACGACGTGGCCCGCGTCCGCGCCGTCCGCGCCGCGATGGGCCCGGAGGGCCGGGTGCGCGTCGACGCCAACGGGGGCTGGAACGTCGACGAGGCGGAGCATGCGGTGCACGCCCTCGCGCCGTTCGACCTCGAGTACGTCGAGCAGCCCTGCGCGACCGTTCCCGAGCTGGCCGAACTGCGCGCCCGCATCCGCTACATGGACATCCCGGTCGCCGCCGACGAGAGCGTGCGCAAAGCCACCGACCCCCTCGCGGTCGCCCGGGCGGGCGCCGCCGACATCCTCGTCGTCAAGGCCCAGCCGCTCGGCGGCGTGCACCGGGCGCTGCGGATCGTGGCAGAGGCAGGACTGCCGGCGGTCGTCTCGAGCGCCCTGGACACCTCGGTCGGCCTGTCGATGGGCGTGGCCCTGGCGGCGGCCCTGCCCGACCTCGACTACGACTGCGGACTGGGGACGGCGGCGCTGTTCACCGCCGATGTGACGACGCCGCCGCTCGCGCCGATCGACGGGATGCTGCGCGTGGGCCGGGTCGCCGTGGACGACGCCGTGGTGCGCGCCCTCGCCGTCGACGACGCCCACCGGGACTGGTGGTTCGCGCGCATCGCGCGCTGCCACGCCCTGCTGGCCGCGCAGGCCGACGCCGGCACCGCGGCCGGCTAGCGACCCGCGCCGCAACCCGACGGATCGGGGCTCAGCTCGCGGGCAGGTCGACCAGAGCGCCGGCGAGACGCTGGGCGCGCTCGTTGAGCAGGCGGTTGGCCTCCGCCCGGTCCATGCCCTGCAGCGCCGCTCGTGTCGCGGTGTCGTCGGCGATCTCGACGAACAGTCGTGCCACCTCGTCGGCGGGCAGCCGCAGCCGGAAGCCGTAGGTGTCCACCAGCGACGACACGATCTGCGCGATGCGGGCGATCATGCCGTCCTGCCACTCCAGGTACGCCCGTGCCATCTCGGGGTCGCGCAGGGCCTGCGCCCGGATCTCTCCGGTGAGCGCGGGGTCGATGCTGGGGCCGATCGAGAGGTCGGCCACCCGGTGGGTGATCTCGGTCGGGCCGAGCGGGGTGCCGAGCTCGCCCAGGTCGCGCACACGCGCTTCGACCTCTTCGACCTTGGCCTCCGCGAGGCGGGCGATGATCGCCAGGAACAACTCGTCCTTCGAGGCGAAGTTGGAGTAGAAGGCTCCGCGGGTGAAGCCGGCGCGCTCGCAGATGGCCTCGACCGATGCTCCGTCCAGTCCGACGAGCGCGAAGACGTCGAGAGCGGCATCCATGAGCCGTCCGCGCGTGTTCTCACGGCTGCGGACGGGTGGACGCACATCGACCATGGCCCTGTCCCTCTCTTCACACGTGTTCCACAGATTGGCACACCCTGTGGCCCTTAGGATACACCTGTGTATCGGATACAGTGATGTATCGAGATTGTCCGACCTCGATCGAAGGACGCCGTGTCCACTCTCCTGTTCTCCCTGGGCCGCTGGTCGTACCGCCACCCGTGGCGCGTCCTCATCGGGTGGCTGCTGCTGCTGGCCATCGTCGGGGGCAGCGCCCTCGCCTTCATGAAGGGGACGGACGACGCGTTCAGGATCCCCGGCACCGAGGCGCAGGAGGGCATCGAGCTGCTGGAGCGCACCTTCCCGCAGGCCAGCGGCACGAGCGCCCAGCTGGTGATCGTGGCCGCCGACGGCGACACCGTCGCCGATGACGCGTACGTGGATGCCATCGACGACACGGTCGCGGCCTTCGAGGACCTCGACGGCGTGCTGGCGGTGACCGACCCGTTCGACGAGATGGTGTCCGGTCTCGTGTCCGACGACGAGCGCGCCGCCATCGTGCGCCTGCAGTTCGACGGCCAGTCGATCGACGTCTCCCAGGAGACCACCGATGCGATGCGCGCGATCGCCGCCGACGCCCGCGACGCACTGCCCGCGGACGCCCAGGTCGCGCTCGGCGGCGACCTGTTCGGCACGTCGATCCCCACCCTGTCGCTGATCGAGGCGGTCGGTGTGCTCATCGCGCTGTTCGTGCTGATCGTCACCTTCCGCTCCATCGCGGTCGCCTTCTTCCCGCTGGTCAGCGCCCTCATCGGTGTCGGGCTCGGCATCGCCCTGATCTACGTCGCGACGGCGTTCGAGTCCGTGCCGTCGACGGCGCCGATGCTCGCGATCATGCTCGGACTGGCGGTCGGGATCGACTACGCGCTGTTCATCGTCGCCCGCCACCAGGACCAGGTCCGCGCCGGCGTCGAGCCGGAGGAGTCCGCCGCACGGGCCACCGGCACCGCCGGCTCGGCGGTCGTCTTCGCCGGTGTCACGGTGCTCATCGCGCTGATCGGCCTGTCGTTCGCGGGAATCCCCTTCCTCACCACGATGGGCATCGCCGCCGCCGCGTCGGTCGCCGTGGCCGTCGCGGTCGCCATCACGCTCACTCCCGCGCTGCTCGGCTTCGCCAAGGGCCGGGTGGCGGGGCGTCCCCGCCGCGCGCCGCGCCGTCCTCGCAAGGCCCGGGCGCCCCGCAGCGACCGCGGCTTCGCGCAGCGCTGGGTGACCGGAGTCACCCGGCATCCCGTCGTCACGACCATCGCCGTGATCGTGGGGCTCGGCGTCGTCGCGATCCCCGCGGCATCCCTCACCCTCGCCCTTCCCAACGCCGGCGTGCAGCCGCCGTCGAGCGAAGCCCGCCAGGCCTACGACCTGACCGCCGAGCACTTCGGCCCCGGCACCAACGGCGCCCTGGTGATGACGGGCACGATCGTGACATCCACCGACCCCCTGGGCCTCATGAGCGACCTCGCCGACGAGATCGAGAAGATCCCCGGCGTCGCCGAGGTGGCGCTCGCGACCCCCAACGAGACCGCCGACACCGGCCTCATCCAGATCGTGCCCGAGACGGCGCCCGACGACCCGGCCACCGCCGATCTCGTGCGCGAGCTGCGCGCCCAGCACGACCGGCTGCTGGACGAGTACGGCGTCGACCTCGTGGTGACCGGGTTCACCGCCGTCGGCATCGACATCTCCGACCGGCTCGGCGAGGCGCTGCTGCCCTTCGGTCTCTTCGTCGTCGGCCTCTCGCTCATCCTGCTGACGATCGTCTTCCGCTCCATCTGGGTGCCCCTGACCGCCGCCGCCGGCTACCTGCTGTCCGTCGCCGCCTCGTTCGGCGTCGTCGCGGCGGTGTTCGAGTGGGGCTGGTTCGCCGACCTGCTGCATGTCACCCGCACCGGCCCGGTCATCAGCTTCATGCCGATCATCCTGATGGGCGTGCTGTTCGGGCTCGCCATGGACTACCAGGTGTTCCTGGTGTCGCGGATGCGGGAGGACTACGTGCACGCCCGGCGCGACCGCGGCGGTCGATCGGATCGCCACACCGCCGTCGGCGCGGTGCGCTCCGGCTTCACCGCATCGGCTCGCGTGGTGACCGCGGCCGCCGTGATCATGTTCGCTGTGTTCGCCGCGTTCGTCCCGGAGGGCGATTCCTCCATCAAGCCGATCGCGCTGGGACTGGCCGCCGGCATCGCAGTGGACGCGTTCCTCGTGCGCATGACGCTGGTGCCGGCCGTCATGGCGCTGCTGGGCGAGCGCGCCTGGCGCATCCCCCGGTGGCTCGACCGGCGCCTCCCCCACTTCGACATCGAGGGCGAGGCCGTCGAGCGCGAGCTCGCGACGGCGCACTGGCCGGAGCAGCCGGCCGCCATCGCCGGCGATGGGCTCACGCTCACCGCCGACGGCGGTCGCCACGACGACATCCCCCTGTTCGCCGACGTCGACGTGCGCGTCCCCGACGGCGGCACGCTGATCGTCGACGGCGACCCCCGCGCCGCGCGGGCGTTCGCGCTGATGATCGCCGGTCGCATCACCCCCGACGCCGGCCTGCTGCGGGTGGCCGGCCACCTGCTGCCCGGGCGCGCCGCCTGGGTGCGGGCACACGTGTCGGTCGCTCTGCTCGATGCCCCCGACGACCCGATCCGCGCTCTCCGTCACGCCCTGTCGGGCTCACCGCGGCTGGTGGTCATCGACGGTCTCGACACCCTTCCCGTCGAGCAGCGCGAGACCGCGGCCCAGCTGCTGCGCGCGGCTGTCGACGCGCTGCGGGAACGCTCCAGCGACCCCCGCGCGGCCCTCACGATCGTGGCATCCGGTCGCGCCGACGGCACCGCCCGCGCGGTGCTCGCCGATGCCGGCCGCACCGATGCGATCCTTCTGACCCTGGACGACCCGGCTTCCCTGCGCCGCGACGCGGACGCCGGCTCCCCCCGATTCGCCGAAAGCAAGGCCCACGCATGACCCTCCCCCTCGAGCGCGCCCGTTCGCGTCGCCCCGTCACGTGGCTCACCCTCATCGGGGTGCTGCTGCTGCCGGTGCTCATCGGCGGCGTCCTGGTCGCCGCGCTGTACAACCCGGTCGAGCGCCTCGATGCGATGAACGTGGCCGTGGTGAACGACGACGAACCGGTCACGATCGACGACCAGATGGTTCCGCTCGGTCGCCAGCTCACCGCCGGCCTGGTCGAGGGGTCCGATGAGCTGCCGAGCAACCTCACCTGGACCATCTCCAACGACGACGACGCCCGCGACGGGCTCGCCGACGGGACGTACGCGGCCATCGTGACGATTCCGGAGAACTTCTCCGCCGCCGCCACCTCCACCGCGCCCGGCAGCACCCCCGAGCAGGCGACGATCGTCGTGGAGACCGCGCCCGACAGCCTGATCGTCGACGAGGCGATCACCGCCCAGGTCACGCAGGCCGCCGCATCGCTGCTCGGCAGCGAGCTGTCGCAGGTGTACCTGGAGAACGTCTTCCTCGGCTTCACGACGCTCGGCGACCAGCTGGGCGAGGCCGCCGACGGCGCCGCAGAGCTGGGCGACGGCGCACGCACGATCGCCGACGGCACGACGAGCCTCGCCGACGGCGTGCGGGCGCTGGGCACGGGAGCGGGCGCCATCGCCGACGGTGCACGCGAACTGTCATCGGGTGCCGGGCAGCTCGCGGGCGGCGCGACGCAGGCCGCGAACGGTCTCGACACCCTCGCCGGCGGAGCGACGACCCTCGCCGACGGCCAGCGTCAGGTCGCCGGAGCGCTGGACGGCATCGCCGCGCAGCTTCCCAGCGAGGCGCAGGTGCCGGCGCAGCTCACCGACGCCCTCGCGGGCATCGGTGCGAACAGCGACGCCATCATCGGTCAGCTGACCGACTCCGCGACCCAGCTCGCGGCCCTCGCCGCGGCGTGCGACCCGGCCGCCACCCCGCAGCTCTGCACGCAGCTCGAGGCGGCGAGCCGGCAGTCCCAGCAGCTGCTGCCCACGCTCACCACGCTCGTGGGGCAGGCCGGACCGATCGGAGGGGCGCTGCAGGGCCTGAACGACCTGCCGCAGCTGCGAGCCGGCCTGACCGAGATCGCCGCGCAGTCCGGGCAGATCGCCGACGGCGTCGCCGGTCTCGCGGGCGGCGCCGAGCAGGCCGCGGGCGGCGTGCGGGAGCTCGGCGGCGGAGCGGGCGCCCTGGCGACGGGCGCCTCCCAGCTGGCATCCGGTGCCGATCAGCTGACCTCGGGGGCGACGGATGCCGCAGACGGCGCGGATGCCCTCGCCGACGGCATCGGCGAGCTCGCCGGCGGGGCCGACACGCTCTCGGAAGGGCTGACGACCGCGACCGACGCACTGCCGTCCTACACCGACGAGGAGGCAGCCGACCTCGCCTCCGTCGTCGCCGACCCGGTGGCCGCCGAGGGGCTGGGCAACAACCTCTTCGGAGCATCCGCCGTGCCGCTGCTGGTGACCCTGGCGCTGTGGTTCGGCGGTGTCGCCTCGTTCGTCGCGCTGCGCGCCGTCTCGGCCCGCGCCCTCACCTCGCGCCGCCCGTCGGTGCTGCTGGCACTGCGATCGCTCGCGCCCGCCGCCGCGATCGGCGCTGCGCAGGGCCTGCTGGTCGCGATCGTGGTGCAGCTGGCCGCAGACTACGACGGCGGCACCTGGTCGCTGTTCGCCCTGTTGTGCGTGCTGGCCGGCGTCGCCTTCGCCGCCGTCAACCAGGCGCTCATCGCCGTGTTCGGCGGCGCCGGCCGCTGGATCGCCGCCCTCGTCGGCGTGCTCGCCGTCGCGACCGGCGTGGTGTCGACGGTGCCCGGGGTGCTCGCCTCCCTGGCGGGGCTCATGCCCACCACGCCCGCGTACCAGGCTCTGCTGGGCGCGCTGACCGACGCCGGCGGCGTCGGCGCCGCGGTGGCCGGGCTGATCGTCTGGGGCGCGCTGGCGTTCATCGCCTCCACGCTCGTGGTCGCGCGGCGCCGTTCCACGTCGGCCAAGGCGATCGTGGCGGCGGCCGCGGTGTAGCCGCCACGTCGAGGCGCTCCGCAACGGGCGCGCTGCCTTCGGGTGGCGCGCCCGTTGCGTCGTTCGGTGGGACGGTGTGTTCTTCGTCGACGTCCGTGGCCGATCAGGAGTCGAGCGTCCGGGTGCGGTTCGGGGTGAGGGCCGGGGCCGTGAGGTGGAGGAGACGGGGAGCGAACGCGAGGATGACCTCCATGAACGACATCGAGCAGTTCACCCTCGCCGAGCTGTCCATCCGGGTGTTCGCGTCGCCGGAGACGTTCGCCGCGCTCTACGACGACGTCCTGGCGCTTCTGGAGACGAAGTATGAGCGGAGCGCGTGAAGTCGCGTCGCAGGAGGACGTGACGGACAACGCGGAGGCTCTCGACCGCCTGCGCCGAGAAGCGGACGTCGCCCGCCGGTCGAGTTGAGCGACCGGTGGACCTGGCGGCATCCACTCACCCGCCCGGGGGCGGGTGCCGGTCGGTCAGTTCAGGCCACTGTAGGCGTGCAGCCCCTTGAAGAACTGGTTGACGATCGTGAAGTTGAAGATGACCGTCACGAAGCCGATGATCGACAGCCACGCCGAACGCACGCCGCGCCAGCCGCGCGTGGCGCGGGCGTGGATGTAGCCGGCGTAGAGCACCCAGATCACGAAGGTCCAGACTTCCTTCGTGTCGAAGCCCCAGTAGCGGCCCCACGCCTCGTTCGCCCAGATCGATCCGGCGATGAGGGTGAAGGTCCAGAAGATGAAGCCGATGATCGCGAAGCGGTAGGCCAGCGACTCGAGCGTGTCGGCGTTCGGCAGCGTGCGCAGCAGACGCGATCCGGCGCCCGGGGCGGCCAGCGACGCACTGTCGGTCTCGGCCAGACGCCGCAGCTTCGCCTCGCGGTGCACCTGGAACAGCTGCAGCACCGACAGGGCGAACGCGAGGGCGAAGAACGCCGTCGACAGCGAAGCCACGAACACGTGGATGACGAGCCACACGCTCTTGAGAGGGTCCATGAGCGGCTGCACCTCGACGTAGTACGCCAGGGTCGCCCCGCCCAGCAGAACCACGACCAGGCCGCTGACGAACGCGCCGAGGAAGCGCAGGTCGTACCGGAACAGCACGCCCAGGTACACCGCGACCATCAGCATCGTGCCGGTGAGGGCGAACTCGTACATGTTCGCCCACGGCACGCGCTCGGCGGCGATACCGCGCAGCACGTCGGCGGCGACGTGGAAGAGGAAGCCCAGCCACATCATCGCCGTGGCGATGCGGGCCCAGAGGTGCCGGGGGCGCTCGCTCGGGCGGGCCTCGACGTCGGTGGCGGATGCCGCGGGGTCCGGCGAACCGCCTCCGGCGGCGGATCCGGTGGCTCCCGCGGTCGCAGCGGCGGACACGAGCGTGCGGGCGCGGGTGTCCTGAGCCTTCACAGCCTGCTCGGAGCGGCGGGCCAGGTCCACCGCGTACGCGATGAAGGCCAGTGCATAGATCGCGATCGCGGTCCACACCAGCAGCACGGACACGTCGTCGAGCGAAAGCGCTTCGGTCGCAGGCATGGCATCCAGTCTACGTCGGGCGCGTCCCGGGGAACCGGGGCGCAGAGGGCGGAACAAGGGGGTGGAACGAGTGCGCGCGGGCGCGGGAACAGTCACTCGCGGGTTCGGAGACGGCTTTCGAGGGCGTCGCCGTGGCGGCGCGCCACGTCGTCGACCGCGGCGCGCAGCGTCGGGTCCTCGCCGCGGGCGAGGCCGGCGTACTCCAGCCGCACGGCGTCGCCGTCGACCGTCGCCTTCACCCACATGCGGCGGCGGGGAACGAACAGCGCCACCATCAGCCCGGTCGTCGCCAGCACCGCGAACAGCAGCACCCACGGCGCACCGACGTCGCGGTGGATCGACAGCGACGCGAACCGGGGCACCGACTCGGCGTAGCCGGCGACGCCGGCCGGCGACGTGTTCTCGAAGGTGATCGTCCCCCACCCGTTGGGCAGGTCGGCGGTCTCCCCCGGCGCCAGCTCGATCGAGTCGACGCCGATCGCGCGGCCGGTCAGCTGCTCCATGCCCTCGGGGTCGAGGGTGTACACCGAACGTGGCGTGCCGTCGTCGATGCCGAGGTCGCCGGCGTAGACGTCGAGGGTCAGCACCGGGTTCACCAGGTCGGGATAGACCGAGGTCAGCGCCCCGGTCCCGAGGGCGGCTGCCGTCGGGTAGAAGAAACCGACCATGCCGAGCTGCTCGGGCATGCCGTCGGGCACCTTCACCACGCCGAGCGACGTCATCGCGGCATCCTGGGGCAGGAAGGGCACCGACTCGCTGTAGACGACGTCGCCGTCGGCGTCTCGGATCGTGAGCGTCGGCGCGTAGCCGTTGCCCATCAGATAGATGCGGTCGCCCTCGATGTCGACCGGGTGGTTCACCCGCACCTCGGCGGGCTGCTCGTCGCCGCCGGGCACCCGCGTCGTCAGCACCGCGGCGAAGTCCCCGGCCTGACCGGCTCCCTGCTCGCCGACGGGCACGTAGCTGACCTGGAACTCCTCGAGGGTCATCGAGTACGGCGGCAGCGTCTCGGTGTCGACGAACCGTCCGGGGTTGAACGAGGAGTAGTCCGCGAGCGTGTTGACGAAGCTCTGTCCCTCCACCAGCACGTCCTGGCCGGTATAGGTGTACCCGCCGCCGACGCCCACCGCGATGAGCACCCCCACCAGGGAGGCGTGGAAGACGAGGTTCCCGGTCTCGCGCAGGTACCCGCGCTCGGCCGACACCGACATCGTCCCGCGGTCGTCGTAGCGCTCCACCCGATACCCGGCCTTGCGCAGCTGCTCGTCGGCGAGGGCGATCGCCTCGGCGGCGACGGCGTCGGCATCCCGCCCCTCCGGCACGGTGACGACCGCATCGGTGTGGTCGTCGAGTCGGGTCAGCCGTGCAGGCGTGCGCGGCGGGCGTGAGCGCAGCGCCTTCCAGTGGTGCTTGGTGCGCGGAATGACGCAGCCGATCAGCGAGATGAACAGCAGCAGGTAGATCGCCGAGAACCAGGGCGACGTGTACACGTCGAACATGCTCATCGCGTCGAGCACCGGATACAGGTCGGGGTTGTCGGAGCGGAACTGCGTGACGCCGTTGGGGTCGGCCGAGCGCTGCGGCACGATCGAGCCGGGAACGGCCGCGATCGCCAGCAGCAGCAGCAGCACGATCGCGGTGCGCATGCTGGTCAGCTGTCGCCAGCCCCACCGCAGCCACCCGGTTCCACCCAGCGCGGGTCCGCGGATGCCGTCACCGGCGCCATCGGCGTGATCGCTGGGGCGCAGCGGGCCGTCGATGGGCTGCTCGGTGAGCGTGCCGTCGTCAGAGCGGGAGCTGGACACTTCCGATCACCGCCCCGAGTCGCGACAGCAGGTCCGTCCAGACCCCGGTGACCATGAGCAGTCCGAGTGCGATGAGGAGCACCCCTCCCGTGATGTTGATCGCGCGGATGTGGCGCTTGACGAACGTGACCGAGCGGGTCGCCCAGCCGAAGCCGACGGCGAGCAGGATGAAGGGCACCCCGAGCCCCAGCGAGTAGGCCACCCCCAGGATGCCGGCGCGCACCGGGTCGCCCTGGTTGATCGAGATCGCCAGGATCGCCGTCATCGTGGGGCCGATGCACGGGGCCCAGCCGATCCCCATGGCGACCCCCAGCAGAGGGGCGCCGACGAGCCCGAGATTGTCTCTCGTGCGCAGGCGCACGGTGCGCTGGGCGACGCCGAAGAGGCCGATGAACACCAGACCCAGCAGGATCACCACCACGCCCAGCACCCGCGTGATCGGGTCCTGGAAGCGGATGAACAGCTGTCCGAGCGTGCCGCCGAGCACGAAGATCGCGACGAACACCGCCGTGAACCCGGCGATGAACAGCAGCACGCCCCAGAGCAGTCGTGAGCGTCCGCCCGCGCGCGCGCCGGCGCGCTCGGGCGCGGCGCCGCCGAGGAAGCCGAGGTAGCCGGGGACCAGCGGCAGCACGCACGGCGACAGGAAGGACACCAGCCCCGCGAGCAGCGCGATCGGGATCGCCAGCCACAGCGCACCGTCGAAGACGATCCCGAACGGGCTCACGGCGTCTCCGCGAGCGTGTCGCGCACCAGGGTGGTGAGGATCGAGGCGTCGGGGAGCTGCCCGATGATGCGCGCGGCCAGCCGCCCCTCGGCGTCGAGCACGAGCGTCGTGGGCACGGCCTGCAGCGACGTCACCTCGGCGAAGGCGAGCTTGAGGTCGGGGTCGCGGTGGGCGAGCACCGACGGGTAGGTGATGCCGTAGGTGCGATCGAACGATTCGGCGGTGGCGGCCTCGTCGTAGATGTTGACGCCGAGGAACGACACGTCGGCGTCGGCGAACTCCTCGTTCGCCTCCTGCAGGAACGGCGCCTCGGCGCGACACGGCCCGCACCCGGCGTACCAGAAGTTCACGACGACGACGTCGCCGAGCATGTCGTCGCTGGTGATCGTGCTGCCGTCCACGCCGGTGCCGGAGAAGACGATCGCCTCGTCGCGTGCGTCGAGCGCGATCTCGGTCGCCGCGAAGTCGCGGGAGACGAAGCCGGACGTATCACCCTCGCGGTAGGCGTCGACCAGGTCGTCGTTCTGAGCCGTGCAGGCCGCCAGCGACCCGGCCAGGGCCACCGCGGCGAGCGCCGCGGTGGCCGCGCGGAGCCGGCGGCGTGCGGAGCGGGTACGGGAGGACGACGCGCGTGCGGCGGGCATCACACCGCCCCCACGTCGACGGCGCCGTCCAGGCGGGCGGGCTCGGCGTAGGCGACCTCGGACCACTCGTCATCGGCCAGGTCGAAGCTCGTCACGCTCGACAGCGCGCAGCGCCGCTGAGTGGGGTTGTGGCGCAGCGCCGCCCCGGTCACCGAGAGATGCGTCACCCAGATGGGCAGCTGGTGGGAGACGATGACCACGTCACCCGATTCCGTCCGCTCCCATGCCTCGCGCATCGCCTCATCCATGCGTGCCACGACCTGCAGGTACGGTTCGCCCCAGCTGGGAAGCGCGGGAGCGAGCAGGTGGCGCCAGTTCCACGGGTTGAACATGGCCCGCTTCATCCGCCGGCCCTCGAAGACGTTGGTCGGCTCGATGACCCGCTCGTCCACGAGTGGCTCGATGCCGAAGATCTCGGTGAAGGGCTCCGCCGACTCCTGCGTGCGCTGCAGCGGCGAGCAGACGAGACTCCCCACCGGCCGGTCGAGCGATGCGACGTACTCGGCAGCCTGCCGCGCCATGCGGCGGCCGTCGGCGCTCAACCCGAATCCGGGGAGCCGTCCGTACAGCACGCGGCCAGGATTGTGGACCTCGCCGTGGCGCACGAGGTGAAGGCGATCGGCGGGCACCCGCCAAGTCTACGGTGGCCCGGTCTGTGCGCAGGCTGAGCGCGCGCTGAGTGCGGCTACACCGCGTCGGCGCCGGGGGTGCCGCGCGCGGCCAGCAGCGCGCGGACGCGCACGTAGATGAACCAGGCGACACCGATGGCCGTGACCGCGATGACGACGTACTGCAGCACGTCGGCGTACGTCTCGACGATGTGCCACTGCTCGCCGAGGAAGAACCCGGCGAGGACGAAGATGGTGTTCCAGATGAGGCTGCCGGCGGTGGTGAGCAGGCCGAAGCGCCACAGCGGCATCCGCGCGATCCCGGCGGGGATGGAGATGAGACTGCGGAAGATCGGCAGCATCCGCCCGAAGAACACCGCCTTGCCGCCGTGCTTGAGGAACCACGCGATCGTGCGGTCGATGTCCTCCGGGTGCAGCAGCGGCATCTTGTCCGCGAAGGCGGTCAGCCGGCGCGCGCCGAGCCAGGCGCCGATGCCGTAGAGCGCGAACGCGCCGACGACCGATCCCGCGGTGGTCCAGAACAGCGCTTCGAACAGCGTGAACCCGCCGCGACTGGCAGCCAGTCCCGCCATCGGCAGGATCACCTCGCTCGGCAGCGGCGGGAACAGGTTCTCCAGCGCGATGGCGGCGCCGGCGCCGATCGGGCCGATGGTGTCCATGAGCGACACCGTCCAGTCCGCCAGAGCGGTCAGCCAGCCGCCGTCCGAGGGGGCGGCGGCGGCGGCGATCACGGCGTCAGGCGTCATTCCTCCCACGATAGGGAACAGCGCGGCCGGAAACCTGGAGGATGCCCCCGAAGTGGGGTGGGGGCACGCCCCGTCCGCCCACGTAGACTGGTCGATCGTGAGTGAACGCGTTCTCGTCCAGCAGCTGCAGGGTCTCCCCGATGGACCCGTCTCGGTATCCGGATGGGTCGAGACGGTCCGCGACCAGAAGAAGGTGCAGTTCGTCATCCTGCGCGACGAGACGGGGGCGGTGCAGCTGGTCAACCCGGCCACCCGTCCGCCCGCCGCCGACGCGGTCGACGCACCCGAGCCGGATGCCGACAAGCTGGCGCTGACCTCGCTCATCTCCGAGCTGACCACGGGCACGTTCCTGACCGTCACCGGCGAGCTGAAGCACGACGAGCGCGTCAAGCTCGGGGGCGTCGAGATCAAGATCGGCTCGCTCGAGGTGGCATCCGCTGCTCTCCCCGAGACCCCCATCGCCGCCGACAGCGGCATGGACAAGCGCATGGACTGGCGCTTCCTCGACCTGCGCCAGCGCCGCAACAACCTCATCTTCCGCGTGCAGACCACGCTCGAGCACGCGATGCGGTCCTACTGGATCGAGCGCGACTACATCGAGGTGCACTCGCCGAAGCTCATGGCCTCCGCCTCGGAGTCCAACGCCGAGCTGTTCGAGGTCCCCTACTTCGAGGACAAGACCGCGTACCTCGCGCAGTCTCCGCAGTTCTTCAAGCAGATGGCCCAGGTCGCCGGCTTCGGCAAGATCTTCGAGATCGCCCCCGCCTTCCGGGCCGACCCGTCGTTCACCAGCCGCCACGCGACCGAGTTCACCTCGATCGACGCCGAGATCAGCTGGATCGACTCGCACGAGGATGTCGCGGCGATGCAGGAGGAACTGCTGCAGACGGCGATCCAGGCCGTCAAGGACAAGCACGGGGCCGAGATCGAGGAGCTGTTCGGCATCGAGGTGCAGGTGCCGGCGATCCCGTTCCCCCGCATCCCGCTGGCCGAGGCCCGCGAGATCGTGAAGAGCCGCGGCTACGACATCCCCCGCACCGATGGCGACCTCGACCCCGAAGGCGAGCGGCAGATCTCGGCGTACGTCGAGGAGACGTACGGCCACCAGTTCGTCTTCATCACCGACTACCACCCCGAGATCCGCGCGTTCTATCACATGCGCGACGAGCAGACCGGGCTGACGAAGTCGTACGACCTGCTGTTCAAGGGTGTCGAGATCACGACCGGTGCACAGCGTGAGCACCGCGTCGACGTGCTCATCGAACAGGCGCGCGAGAAGGGTCTGGAGCAGGAGCACCTCGAGTTCTACTTCGACTTCTTCCGCTACGGCGCCCCGCCGCACGGCGGCTTCGGCATGGGCCTGGCCCGCGTGCTGATGCTGCTGCTCGGGCAGGACTCGATCCGCGAGGTCACCTACCTCTTCCGCGGTCCCACGCGTCTGGCACCCTAGCCGCAGCCGGCACCCGGCCTCAGCGCGCGAGGTCGACGCACGTGGCGCATCTGCCGCTGAACGTGCTCTGATCGGGCGACCAGTCGAAGCCCGTCATCGCTCGCAGCGTCCGTCCTGCCGCGCGCAGCGCTTCCGGCGGCAGCATCACCACCGCGCCGCAGTCGGTGCACTGACCGTGCAGGTGGCGTCGCCGACCCCCGGTCGTGGCCAGGTGGTAGCGCGCGGCCCCGCCCGGCACGTGCTGCCGCGAGACCACACCGGATGCCGCGAGCAGGTCGAGGGTGCGGTACACCGTGGCGCGGTGCACGTCCCCGTCGCCGAGGAGGGCGGCCACGTCGTCGGCGGTCAGGTGGTCCGCTCGGGCGGCGAGCACCGAGAGCACCGCGCGGCGCGGCGCGGTCACCCGCTCGCCGCGGGACCGCAGCGTCGAGATCGCCGCACGGAGGTCCTCGCCGCGCGCCGCCGCATGCAGCGCATCGTGCTCGGGGAACGCCGAGGACTCGGACATGCCCTCATGGTGTCACCGGCCCTGCGCTTCCTCTACCCCATGTCGAGCGCAGAGCCGATGGCACCGGTCACGAGCGTTTGAGACCCGGGATGTAGTGCGCGACGATGAGCGCGACCCACGTGGTGAGGATGTACGGCCAGGTGTAGGTGTCGAGGCCTGCCCGGTGCATGACGAGGGTCACGACCGCGGTCACCACGATCCACGGCAGCGAGTACAACCATGAGCCGGTGCTGCTCTTCAGGAACGTCACGGCCAACGCGATGGCGGTGAGCACCCCCGAGTAGTTCGCCAGCCCGTTGGCGATCTCGCTCCAAGTCTCCCCCATCGCGATGGCCGTCAGCGTGCCGACGAACGATCCCATGATCGCCGCGAGCCCCACCTTCCAGCTCGCGATGAACAGGCCGAGAAGGATCAGCGCTCCCGCGATGGGACTGTCGACGAGTACCACCTGTGAGACGTTCGTCAGCAGCGAGAGCAGGAAGGCCGGCAACGGCTCGTCGGGGAGATCCGACGGCGACGACGCGACCGCGAGGCTCAGCGTGGACAGCGCGATGATCGTGGCGACGATGACGAAGGGCGCGGTGGTGTAGGGCAGGTTGTAGACCTTCAGCGGCGTCTTGGTGAACAGGGCGTTGACGAGCCAGGTCACCGGACCGGTCGCGACACCGCCGACGAAGGCCAGCACGTACGACCACCATGCGTCGCCGCCGAGCGCCGCGAAGACCGCGGCGCCCACGAGCGTGCCGCAGAAGGACTGCATGCCCGCTTCCACGCTGCTGGGCGGGAACCCGACCGCGCGGCCGCCGAGCATGCCGCCGATCGCGCCGATCGCCGCCAGCACGCCCATCCGCCAGTCCGCGACGACGAAGGCCGCGAGCACCAGGATGCCGGTGATGATGTTGATCTGGAAGTAGATCTGCGATGGACCGTGGAGGAACCCCAGGCCCCATTGCCTGCCGGACGTGCGCTTCTCCGTCTGCGTGTCGGTCATGACATCCTCCCCACGAAGCTGTTACTTGCGGATGAGCGGGGCGGGTCGCCCCGTGAGCAGTTCATGCATCGCAGCCGCGGCGGCCGTCTGCACGCGCAGCGAGACGACGGTGTCGTCGCCGGCGTAGCGCAGCCATGCGCCCGTGTCCCCCGGCAGCACGCTGACGCCGAAGCGTGCGGCGGCGTCGCCGGATGCCGCGACCACGGCACCCACGGCATCGTGCAGCACCTCCGCGACCCGTGCGGCGGGCTGCAGCGGTGTGACGACGTACAACGACGCCACGATGTCGCGGCCGCCGAGCACCGCATCTCCGCCGACGCGGCCGTCGCGGGGCACCAGCCGCACGCGGTCGATGGCGACGGGCTCACCGCCCTGGTCGTCGGGACGGCGGACGTCGAGGTCGCTCGCATAGGCACTGAAGGCGTACCGCTCACCGCGCGTCAGGCGGCCGGCGTACACCGTCTCGCCGACCAGCAGGGTGGCATCCGGATGAACGCGCGCCGTCAGCTGTTGATAGAAGCGCGAGTCGACATACGGGATGAGGGGGTCGGGGAGGTACTCCACGTATGCACCCTCGGCAACGTCGATGTTCACGATCGACGTCGCGTAGCCCGAGACCATCCGGTACACCTTCGTGTGCGCCTGCGTCGTGATGAAGGCCGAGGTCCCCTCGCCGAAGGTGAGGTCCATGCGCTGACGGTCGTTGTGCAGAATGCCGCCGCCGGTCGTGATGAGGTACGTATACGGCATGTCGGGCCGCAGGGTGTTGTAGTACAGCGGCTTCATGATCTGCAGCGGAGCCTTCTGGTAGTGATGCACCAGCTCCGTGCGCTGCGCGTCGCCCCGCCCGCGCAGCGCGAATCCGAGTTCGAGGATGCCGACTTTTCCCGGGCTCCCCACGGGCAGCGTATAGCTCTCGGTGCCGTAGCGGGCCACCTCGATCGGCACGTGCGTCGGCTCGAAGTGGGCGGGCTGCAGGCGCGGCCCGCCGTACAGCGGTGCCGGCTCCGGCGTCGGCGACGACGACTCGGCATCCACCTCGCCCACCTCGAGATCGGTCACGAGACCAGCTCGCCCGTCTTCGCGTGCCACACCGACATGATCGTGTCGAAGAGCTCCTGCACCCCGGTGCCGTCGAGCGAGTTGGTCAGCACGACCGGCTTGCCGCTGCGCACCGCGTGGGCGTCGCGCTCCATGATCGACAGATCGGTGCGCACGTACTGCGCGATGTCGATCTTGTTGATCACCAGGATGTCGCTCTCGGTGATGCCGGGACCGCGCTTGCGCGGCATCTTCTCCCCCTCCGATGTGTCGAGCACGAACACGAACACATCCGCCAGCGACGGCGAGAAGGTGAGCGTCAGGTTGTCGCCGCCGGATTCGTAGATGAGGGTGTCGATGTCGGGGAAGCGCTCGAGCATCTCCTCCCCCGCGGCGAGGTTCATGGTGGGATCATCGCGCACTGCGGTGTGGGGGCAAGCGCCCGTCTCGACACCGACGACGCGCTCGGGGTCGAGGATGCCGGCGAGCTCCCGTCGCACGTGGTGGGCGTCCTCCTGGGTGTAGATGTCATTGGTGATGACGCCCGGCGTACGGCCGCTGGCGATGAAGATCGGCACCAGCGCCTCGGTGAGCGCGGTCTTGCCCGACCCCACGGGGCCGCCGATTCCGACGCGCAGAACGTTGTCGCTCATGTGTTCCTCTTTCCTTGCCTTCGTGTGCTCAGTTGGTGAAAAGTCGCGCCTCGGCGCGCTCGTGGCCGGCCGACATGATGTCGCCCATCGGCACGAAGCCGCCGATGTCGGCGACCGGGCGCACCAGCGCGTCTGCGGTCACCGCCTCGATGACCGGGTGAACACGCCGGATCATCACCTGCGCCGACCGGTGGTCGGCCAGGCGCAGGCGCAGAGCGGCGAACGCATAGCTCGCGGCGAACGCGAACAGGTCCGCCGCCACCGCCGCGGCGATCGGCACCCGTTCCGCCGCGTAGCAGACAGCCGTCACGACGGGCTGACAGCCGGGCGTGCGGCGCTGCTTCACCCGTGCCGCCCAGGCCGCGATGTCGTCGGCCCCCGGGGTCCCCTCGAAGATCTCCGCGGTGATGTCGGCGAGCTGCCTGCCGCTTCGCACACTGGATGTGCGCAGCTCCGCATTCAGCTTCGACGCGAACAGCACCCGGTCGATCTCCGCGACCGCGTCCCACTCGCCGCGCGACGCGCAGCCGTGCGCCCGCGCGAGCGCCGTGGCGTCGCCCGGGCCCACCGCGGAGATCAAGAGATCCTCGAGCAGGTCGCCCACGGTGCCGGCATCCACCAGCCCGGCCTGGTGGAACCCCTCCAGGCCGTGCGACATCGTGTAGAACCCACTGGGGAACGCGGAGTCGGTCAATTGCAGGCCGACCAGCAGCGGTGCCACCGCCGACCCCGCGCTCGTGATGATCGTCATCTCGTGGCGATCACGCAAGGAAGAACAGCTGCGTCAGCGGCAGCGACTGGGCGGGCTCGATCTCGGCCGGAACGCCGTCCAGCGACACCCGGTACGTCTCCGGATCGACCGTGACCTCCGGCGTCTCGCTGTTGCGCACCATGCTGCTCTTGCCGATCGAGCGGGTGTTGCGCACCGGCAGGATCTGACTCTTCAGCCCGAGCTTCTCCGGCACCCCCTTCTCGATCGACACCTTCGACACGAAGGTCGCCCTCGTCGCGTGAAGCGTCTGGGGCAGGGCACCGAACGCCGGACGGAAGTACACCGGCTGGGGCGTGGGCAGCGACGCATTGGGGTCGCCCATCAGGCCCCAGTTGATCAGCCCGCCCTTGATGACCACCTTCGGCTTCGCCGCGAAGGTGTCCACCGGCCACAGCACGATGTCGGCCATCTTGCCGGGCTCGAGCGAGCCGACGTAGTCCGAGATGCCGTGGGTGATCGCGGGGTTGATCGTCACCTTCGCGAGGTACCGCAGCACCCGGAAGTTGTCGTTGTCCTCGGCATCCTCCGGCAGCTTGCCGCGCTTGTCCTTGCAGTGGTGCGCCGTCTGGAACGCCCTCGTCACTGACTCGCCGATACGGCCCATGGCCTGCGAGTCCGACGAGAACATGGAGATGACGCCCATATCCTGCAGCACGGTCTCTGCCGAGATCGTCTCGGCACGCACGCGCGAGTCGGCGAACGCGACGTCCTCCGGCGCGTCGTACGACAGGTGGTGGCACACCATCACCATGTCCAGCAGCTCGTCGACCGAGTTCACCGTGTACGGCAGCGTGGGGTTCGTCGAGGACGGCAGCACGTTGGACTGTCCGGCGATCTTCATGATGTCGGGGGCGTGGCCGCCGCCGGCACCCTCGGTGTGGTACGTGTGGATCGTCCGCCCGTTGATGGCCGAGATGGTGTTCTCCACGAATCCCGACTCGTTCAGGCTGTCGGTGTGGATGGCGACCTGGATGTCGTACTCGTCGGCGATCTGCAGTGCCATGTCGATGGCGGCCGGGGTGGTTCCCCAGTCCTCGTGCACCTTCAGCCCGCCCGCGCCTGCTTCGACCTGGTCGATGAGAGCCTGCGGCAGCGAGCTGTTGCCCTTGCCGTGGATGCCCACGTTGATCGGAAGGTCGTCCCACGCCTGCAACATCCGGTGGATGTTCCAGGTGCCCGGCGTGCACGTCGTGCCGTTGGTGCCGTCCGTGGGCCCCGTGCCGCCTCCGAAGAGGGTCGTGATGCCGTTGGAGAGCGCGTTGTACACCTGCTGCGGGGAGATGAAGTGCACGTGCGGGTCCATCGCGCCGGCGGTGGCGATGAGGTGCTCGCCAGCGATCACCTCGGTGCCGGGACCGACGACGAGGTGGGGGTCCACGCCCTTCTGAGTCTGAGGGTTGCCGGATTTGCCGATTCCCGCGATCTTGCCGTCCCGCACGCCGATGTCCGCCTTGACGATGCCGAGGATGGCATCCATGACGATCACGTTCGTGATCACGAGATCGAGCGACCCCTGGGAGGAACTGGCCTGGGGGTCTGCCCCCATGCCGTCACGGGCGGACTTGCCGCCGCCGTACACGACCTCATCGCCGTAGCTGTCGGCGGCGTAGTCCTTCTCGATCTCGATGACGAGGTTCGTGTCGGCCAGATGCACTCGGTCGCCGACGGTCGGACCGAAGAGGTCGGTGTACTGCTTCTTGGAGATGATGGCCATGGCTACTTGCTCCCCTTCTTGCTTCCGGATGCGTTCTTGTTCGCTTTTCCGTTTCCGGATGTCTTCGCGGTCTTGGCCGGAGCGTTCGGGGTGCTGTCGGCTTCGCCGTCCTGGTAGCCGCGCTCGACGAGGAGCTTCAGCGCCTCGACCTTCGTCTGCGGCGCGTCCAGACCGCCGTTGACGAACCCGTTGAAGCCGATGATCCGGCGCGCGCCGGCGAAGGCCACCAGTGTGACCTGCTTGGTCTCGCCCGGCTCGAAGCGCACCCCGCTGCCTGCCGGGATGTCCAGGTGCATCCCCCACGCCTGCTCGCGCGGGAAGCGCATGGCCGAATTGACTTCGAAGAAGTGGAAGTGCGAGCCGATCTGCACCGGCCGGTCGCCGGTGTTCGTGACATTCATCGTCGCCGAGGGCCGACCCTCGTTGATCTCGATCGTGTCGGCACCGTGGTGGTAGCTGGGGCGTCTGCTGAGCATGATGTTCCCTCCGGTTACGACTCAGTGGTCGTGGTCGTGGTGCGCGTCGGAGAGCGCCAACGCGTCGCTGTCGTGATGGTGCACGTGGGCGTGAAGGCCCCCGTGCGTGTGGGAGTGCCGCGTTCCGTCGGCGTGGTCGTGCGGGTGGGGGTGGGCGTGGGCGTCCCCCTCGAACGCGTGCGAGTGGGCGTACCCGTGGCCGTGGTCGGCGAGGAGCCCCGCCTCGATGCCGTCGTCACCGTCATCGAGGGCGGCGAGCGCGTCGCGCACCCGGGTGCCGATCACCCGCACGATCGACGCGTCGCTCATCAGCGGCCCGCCGAATTCGGCGTCTGCTGCGGGCAGCGAAGCGGCGAATCCCGCGGGAACCGCCACGACGCGCGTCGCGCCGAGCGTGCGCAGCCGCGCCGCTGCTGCCGAGATCTGGGCGCCGTCGTCGGCGATCGCCACCGCCACCTCGTCCAGCGCGCCGTGCGTGGCGACGAGATAGGCCACGCGGTGCAGCTCCGCCTCGTCGAACGGGTTGGAGTGCGGCGCGACGATGAGCAGGGCGGATGCCGGATCGACGAGGCTCGCGCGATTGGCTGCGGTGCGCAGCCAGGCGGTGAGATGGTCGATCTGGCCGAAGGGCGCGGCCAGCGCGAGCCGCCCGGGATGCGTGCGGTTCAGCCAACGGAGCGTCTTGGCCGCATCGGCGACCATGGCGGGGTCCCGCCCGAAGGTCATCGGGAGCACCACGACGCGGTCGCCGTGGTCGAGTGCGGCGCGGGCGATGTTGTCCAGCGCGCGGCCCGCGACGGTCGTGCGCGCCCCACCTGCGAGCGGCTCGAACCGTTCGAGGTCGCGCGCGTCGTCGCTCTCGTGTCCACCGACCAGGACGACCTGCACTCCGGTGGCGCCCGTCATCGTGTCAGCCGCCGATGGGATCGTGGCAGGAGACCAGCTTGGTGCCGTCGGGGAAGGTCGCTTCGACCTGCAGCAGCGTGACGCGCTCGCGCACCCCGTCCATGCACTGGTCGACGGTGACGATCTTCTTGCCGAGCTCCATGCAGTCCGAGACGGTCTTGCCGTCGCGGGCGGCTTCGAGAACGCCTTCGGTCACGAGGGCGATGGCCTCGCTGACATTGAGCTTGGTGCCGCGATCCCGGCGGCGTCGCGCGAGCTCCGCGACCTGGTAGACGTACAGCTTGTCGATCTCTCGTGGCGTGAGGTCCATTGCAACTCCTGACATCAGATGAGGGAGGAGGCGCTCCGACGTGTCTGCGTGGGGCGTCGATAGGGGGTCAGCATTACACGCGAAGACGGGTGTGACCAGGCCCGTCGTCGACCGTTCCAGCGCTCCTGCGACGAGGTCGCAGGAGCCCTGGGCATGGCCCTCCGGCGGGGCTATAGTCGAGGCCTCGAACGGGGGTCGCATGGTCAGATCGGGGAGTGTCGCGGGCGGCTGGCTGATCCTCGTCTGCTGTCTGTCGCAGTTCCTGCACACCGTGTACGGCAGCGTCGCGAACATCGCCCTCCCCGACATCTCGCGGGATCTGGGTGCCGGAATCGACTCGCTGCAGTGGGTCGTCAGCGCATATGTGCTCACCCTGGCGAGCCTGCTGATCTTCGCGGGGAACCTGGCCGATCGCATCGGGCGGCGCCGTGTGCTGGTGCTCGGCAACGTCGTGATGATCACCGGCTCGATCATCTGCGCCGTCAGCACGTCCGTGCCGCTGCTCATCGTCGGGCGGGTGATCCAGGGCGCAGGCAGCGCCCTGATCGCACCCGCCGGACTGTCGCTGCTTGCGGCGGCGTTCCCCGAGACCGCGCGCCGCGCCGTCGCCGTCATGTGGTGGACGACGATCGGCACCGCGTCGCTCGCAGCCGGCCCGATCCTCGGCGGACTGATCGTGAAGGACCTCGGCTGGACCTCGGTCTTCTGGGCAGGCGTGCCCCTGGGAGCGGTCGCCTCGATCCTCGCCGTGGTCCTGCTGCAGGAGTCCCGCGCCCAGCATCCGGCGCCGCTCGACGGCGTGGGACAGCTGCTGCTGACGCTCTTCCTCGCCGCGATGGCCTTCGCCCTCATCGAGGGCGTGCACCTCGGCTGGACCTCGGTGCCGGTGCTCGTGGCGATCTTCGTGGCGGTGGCGTCGCTGGTCGCTCTGGTGCCGTACGAACGACGTCAGCCGGATCCGCTCCTGCCCCTGCATCTGCTCACCGACAGGCCGTTCGTCACCGCACTGACGATGGCGATCGCCGGCTACCTGTCGCTGGCGGCACTGCTCTTCCTCAACACGTTCTACCTGCAGTCCGAGCGGGGGCTGAATGCCACGGCGGCGGGTCTCATGACGATCCCGCTGGCCGCCGGCGCGACGGCGTCCGCACTGTGGGCCGCCCGCCTCGTTGCGCATCAGCGCTCCCGCGCCGCCCTCATCGCCAGCGGCGCGCTCATCGCCATCGGCGCCGCGGGCCTGTGGCTGACCGAGAGCGCCCCGCTGTGGACCGTGATCGTGCCGTACTTCGTCTTCGGGTTCGGTTTCGGCCTCATCGCGGACCCGGTGAGCGTCACCGCGCTCTCGGAGCTGCCCACCGAGGAGTCCGGCCTGGCGTCGAGTCTCATCTCCACGTCCAAGCAGACCGGCCAGCTGCTGGGCATCGCCGGCGCCGGATCGATCCTCGCCGTCGCCGGCACATCATCGGATGCGGTCGCGTTCGACGACATGGGCGGGTGGGTGTGGGCGGTGCTGGTGGCGGCGGGGGCGCTCATCGCCGTGCTCGCCGTCAGCACGCCACGCACGCACATCCCCGTGCCCCGCAAGCCCGCCGCCGTGCACTGAGCCCAGCTCAGCGCTGAGCCGGGTCAGCGCGACGCGCGGCGGCGACGGCCGATGTCGGCGGGCACCTGCGCGGTCGTCCCGTCGGGAGGGTCCACGGTTCCGGGGCGGATCGACTCGATCAGTGCGAGCACCGACTGGTTCAGGCGCGTCAGCTGGATGAGCGCGTCCGCTGCAGGCCCCTCGCCCGTTCCAGGGTTGAGCGCGAGATCGGCCAGGGGGTGCAACCTGCTGGGCAGAGCGCCTCGCAGCACCTCCTGGAGGGCCGCGAAGTTGTCGTCGGACATCTGCGCGAGACGCGACCACTGCGCGGTGTCGGCGGGGCTGTCCGCGCGCGGTAGCCGCACGAGCGAGCGTCCCAGGCGCCGTTCGTAGTCGAGCACCGACCACAGCGCCGTCAGCTGCGCTTCGATGCCGTCGGTGCGCAAGGAGCCGGGGTCCCGGCGCAGCGGAGCCGCCCGCATCTCCAGCGATCGCAGCTGGCCGGCCAGCTCGCGCTCGCGCTCGGCGACCTGCTGTGGGGTCAGCGCCTGCTCCCCCCTACGCGCGGCGAGCAGGTCCGACATCAGCGCCCGCGCCCGCCCCACAGTAGACGTCATACCCGCCGCGACCTGCGACCCGGTGCGGGTGGGCAGCAGCAACGCGGAGATCACGATGGCGACCACGCCGCCGACGAACGTCTCGAGCATGCGCGCCTGCACGGTCTCCACGCTCAGCGTGCCCATCACGTCGTACATGGTCGCCAGCCCCAGCGTGATCCAGAAGACCATCGCCGCCGGCGAGATGGAACGGGTGAAGGCCACGAAGAAGACGCTCACGATCAGCAGCGGGTAGGCCCAGAGCGGATCGTGCCCCGCGACGATCGCCAGCCCGAACGCGATGCCGGAGGCGGCGACGGTCGCGACGATGCGCTGGATGCTCTTGACCCGGGTCTCCCCGTCGGAGCCGCTGATGGTCTGAAACGCGGGCATGGCCGCCCAGTACTGATGCGTCGACGAGACCAGCGAGCCGAGGAGCAGCGCGATCCCCGTCGCGGCGGTCGCCTGGGCGGCCTGCCGGTCTGTCGGCCGCAGCGCACCCGTGCGCTGCGGCGGTGGCGCCGGGTGCGCTGCGGCGCCCGACTTCTGCGCGGCCCCCGGGCCGGGGTCCGTATCGGCCGCGGCTTCCGGGAGGGACTCCAGCGCCTTGTCGTCGGCCAGCTGCAGACGCCGCAGGCGCTCGACGGCATAGCGCAGCTGCATGATCGAGAACAGCACCCGTCGCACGTCGCTGGTGAGCCCCGGGGGCAGCTCGAGGTCCTTGCGCGAGCGCTCCGGCGGCGCGGCCGAACCGCGGAAGGCCGAGATCTCGGCGCTCGTGGCGACGAGGTCGCCGGCCAGGCGCGCACGCTCGTCGACCGTGATCGCGATGCTGGGGACGACCGGCAGCAGCGTCAGCAGGTTCTCGGCCGCCAGCTGCACGTCGAAGATGCGCATGCGCAGCACGCGCACCCGCATCGGATTCATCTGATCCCCCGACATCCGCTCGAGCGGCCCGTTGATGTCATCGACCGTATGCTCCAGCGCGGTACGGGCTGAGCGCAGCTCCCGCACCAGACGCCGGTCGGGCCGGCCGCTGGACACGAGATCGACGAGCGTGTCGAGAAGGTCCTCGATGCGCTCGTACACGGCCGCGATGCCGGCGTGCACCTGCCTGGCTGGCGGCGCGCCGGGGATCGCCTGCACCAGCCAACTCGCCGCCAGCCCGACGATCGCCGCGAGCAGCGAGAAGAGGATGTCCTGCGACGACAGGTGCACGAGCAGGCTGAAATAGAAGATCAGGAAGAACAGCTGTCCCATCGCCCCCACGCGCGGGCCGAAGCGCCGCAGCCAGACGGCGAGTCCCGCGGCGAGCGCCATCGACACCACGATGACGGGCTGATCCGCCGACAGCAGGGCACCGAGCACGACGGCGAGGGACACCGGGATGATCGAGACGAGCGCCCTCACCGTGCGCGCGGCGGGCGCGGCCTGCGCAGCGGCAGCGGGCGTGGTGAACAGCGCCACCATCGCGGCGAACACCGCACCACTCTGGTCGCCCGGTCCGAGCACCTGCGATAGCGGGATCACCACCGCCAGCGCGAGGGCCACCGCCGCCAGTGTGCGCAACGCGTCGATCAGACGTGCCCAGCCGGGGTCGATGAACAGGTGGCGCCGGCGCAGCCAGCGTGTCAGGCGGGAGGGCCTGCGGCCGGGATCACCCTCGACCGGCGCCCCCAGGATCGGCACCCGCGCGCCGACATCCGAGGCGGCGAACAGCTCGGCGGGGGTCGCGTCGTCCAACGGGATGCCGTCGGGCGTCGCCGCCGTGCCCCGGTACACGGGCTGGTAGTCGAGGTCCCTCGATATGAGTGCCAGCAGCCACTGCGACTGCACCTCGAACGGCAGCCACTGCACGTAGCGCCGGTAGGCGTCGGCCGTGCCGGGGTCGGCAGAGCGCTGCGCCGCCGCACCCGGCGCGGCCGCGGCGGGACCGGCATCCGTCGGCGCCGCACCGGCACCGGGCGCGACGAGTGCGCCGATGCGCTGCTGCACCGTGAAGAACCGCACCACCCACGGGTCGAGCTTGGCGGCGCGGCCGCCACGTTGCAGGACAGCCATGGCCGCGGCGAAGTCCTCTGCCGACACCGGCTCGGGGTTCTGCGGCGCCACGCGTCCCAGCATCCGCAGCAGTGCCGCCCGCAGGTCGTAGAACTGCTCGGTCAGCCGCGCGAGTCCGGGCTCCTTGGCGGGGTCGCTGCCCGTCGGCAGCCCCCACCGCAGCGCCCCGATCACCCCGGAGGTCATGTACAGCGAGAAGGGCAGCGAGAACTGGTCGCGGCCGCTCTGGAAGTAGTAGGCCACGGGGTTCTGCGACAGGCCGTCGGAGTAAGCCGCGAGCGAGTCGGCGATGGCGCCCAGCTGGCTGTCCAGGCCGCGGGCCTGACCATCGGGGAAGAACGGCGCGAGGGTGTCGACGGGTGCGACGACCCCATGCCCGGCGTGGAAGAAGTTCGACGAGAGCGCCCGCAGCGACTGGACGACGCCGTAGATGTTGCTGAGGAAGGCGATGATGAACGACAGCAGCAGCACGTCCGCCATGGCCTCGCTCACCGTCAGCAGGTCCAGGATGGGTCCGCCGGGCGAGATGTTGTCCACGCCGACGGTCGAGAACTGGCCGACGCTGAGGTAGAGCGCTCCCCAGTAGTCCTGCGGCACGCCGGTGGAGATCTGCAGGTCTCCGGCCAGCATCGCGCCGTAGTAGATGAACGAGAACCCGAGGATGATGCCGGTGACCCACCAGAGAATGGACGAGACGATGAGCAGGCCGGTCACCTGGCGCAGCACCACGGGCCGCCACCGACGGCGGATGCGCCGCGTTCCCGCGCGGATGAGGACCCACTCCCAGCGCACGACACGGTGAACGAACAGCCCTGCCTCGTCGTAGTTGAGCACACTGAGGAAGACGTCGAGCAGCGTCGCCGCCAGTACGACGATGCCCAGGACGATCCATACGACCTCCATCACGCCGCCTCCCTCACCTGTCGGTGCCCGACCGCCGTTGCGAGCCCCGCCACCGCTGCGGCGACCAGCAGCCCGGGGGCGAGTCCGTGCGGCGAGAGCAGTGCGCCGACGAAGGCGCCGGCGCACAGTAGGACGATGGCTGCCAGGCGCCTCGCCACTCCGGAGCCCCGGGCACCCAGACCGAGGAACAGGCTCATGCCCACCCCGACCGTGGCACTGCTGACGGCGATGGTGATGAGCCCGGGCACTGCCAGACGCATCGCCTCGGCGCCCTGCGCCCCCATCGCTAATGCCATCGCGGCGGTCGCGGCGAACGCCCCGGCGTCGAGCCGGTGGGGCTGCCAGAATGCGGCGAACACCGCCACGGCCGTGAGCGTGCCGGCGACGGCGGCGAACACCACGGTGGTGCGCCGCCCCCAGCCCGGAGCCGCGTGGCGGGCCGTCGCACCGACGACGCCCGCACCGATGAGGAACCACGCCAGGGCGAACAGGGAGGGGAACCAGTGGCTGCCTCCGGCGCCGACGATCCCCATGCCCACGATCAGCACGTTTCCCGTCATGTTGGCGGTGAAGACCCCGCTGAGCACCACCCAGCTGAGCGCGTCGACGATGCCGGTGCCGAAGGTCACCGCCAGCAGGCACCCGGTCAGGGTGCGCGCCCGCCCCCGTCCCCGCGCACCGTCAGCCGCGGCCGCGGGCGCAGTGGCAGGACCGGACGGCACGGGGGTCACCGCCCGTGCCGCGTCACAGGGCTCGGCCGATCGCCAGTCCGACGACGGCCAGCAGCACCGTGAGGATCAGCATCCCCAGCGAGTTGGCGAAGAAGCGTCCGTACGTGCGCTTCTGCAGCATGTGCACGGTGTCGACCATGGCGGTGCTGAAGGTGGTGAACCCGCCCATCACCCCGCCGCCGAGGATCGTGAGCCATGCGGCATCCAGCACCGAGGAGTCCGACAGACCGGTGAGGAACCCGAGCAGCAGCGAGCCGACGGAGTTGATGACGAAGGTGCCCCACGGGTAGCCGGAGGACACGCGGCGCATGATCAGCCCATCGGTGACGAACCGCAGGGCCGCTCCCAGGCCACCGCCGACGACCGCGAGGAGGAAGACTCCGACGGTCATGACGCGCCACCCTTCGTCGCGGGGGCGGGTCTGGCGGGGAAGGCCACCCCGGCCAGCCACACTCCGAGCCAGGCGGTCAGGATGCCGCCGATGAGCGTGCCGAGCGCATAGGCGACGCCGATGAAGCCGTCGGTCTCCACGAGCAGCGCGCTGTTGGTCGCCAGCGAGCTGTAGGTGGTGAAGCCGCCCATGATGCCGGTGCCGGCGAAGAGGCGGAAATCGCGCCTGCCGGGTGTCTCGGGCTTGCGGGAGGCCAGCGCCGTGAGGAGGAATCCGAGGAGGAAGGGACCGAGCAGGTTGGCTGTGAGCACCGCCCACTCATCCCCGCGCTGCTCGGGGATCGCGACGGTGAGCCCGAGTCGTGCGGCCACCCCGACCATGCCCCCCAAGAAGACGAAGGCGATGAGCTTGGGCTGCGCGAACGCGGGCGTGGGGTGGTGCGGTCTGCTGTCTGTGGCATGCTCTCTGACCGTCATGGCGGTGAGCATAGTGACGCCCCGACACCGCGACTAGGGGGGTCGGTGGCGGCCTGCCGGTGCCGGCGGAGGGTAAACTGGAGGTTCGCTCGCCCCCTGCGCGAGGTGGTCGCACGACTCTTCCGCTGCGGTCCGAGGCTCGAAACCTCCGGCATCTCTCACCCAGACACCCGGAGGTTTTTCCATGTCTTCACCCCTGTCCCCGCGCACCCGCTGGTGGGCCCTCGCCGTGCTGTCGCTCACACAGCTCGTGGTCGTCCTCGACGGCACGATCGTGAACATCGCGCTGCCCCAGGCCCAGGCCGCCCTCGACCTCACCGACAGCGCACGCCAGTGGGTCGTCACCGCCTACGCCCTCGCGTTCGGAGCGCTGCTGTTTCTGGGCGGCCGCATCGCCGACTACTGGGGCCGCAAGCGCACCTTCATGGTGGGCATGGTGGGCTTCGGCATCGCCTCGCTGTGGGGCGGGCTGGCCCAGACCGGCGCCGAGCTGATCCTCGCCCGCGGCCTGCAGGGCGTGTTCGCCGCACTTCTGGCGCCGGCGGCCCTGGCCCTGCTGACGGTGACGTTCCCGACGGGACGGGACCGCAACACCGCCTTCGCCGTGTTCGGCACAGTCGCCGGCGCGGGCGCGGCTGTCGGGCTCGCGCTCGGCGGCCTGCTCACGGAGTTCTTCAGCTGGCGCTGGTGCCTGCTGGTGAACCTCGTCTTCGTCGTCGTCGGCCTCGTGGGCGCGGCACTGTTCCTGCGCGAGTCCAAGGCGGAGGGCGAGAACCGGTACGATATCCGGGGCGCAGTGACGGTGACCCTGGGGCTCGGCTCGCTCGTCTACGGCTTCAGCCTGGCGGAGTTCGGCTGGGGCAATCCGGCGACCGTCGGCTTCCTCGTCACCGGTGTCGCGCTGATCGCCCTGTTCGTGTGGATCGAGACGCGCGCCGCCAACCCCCTGCTGCCGCTGCACGTCGTCACCGACCGTGTGCGTGCCGGCGCCTTCCTCATCCAGGCCGTCGCCGGCAGCGTCATGATCGGGGCGACGCTGTATCTCACCTTCCACCTGCAGCTCGTCCTCGGCATGACGGCACTGACGGCGGGCATGGCGAGCCTGCCCCTGCCCCTCGCGACGATGCTCACTGCGCCACTGGTGACCTCGCTGCTGGGGCGCATCGGCCCGCGGCCGCTCATGATCACGGGTCCCGTCGTCGTGGCTGGGAGCCTGCTGCTGCTCTCCCGTATCACCGGAGGCTCGTACGCGCTGGAGGTGCTCCCCGCGCTGATCGTGATGGGGGTCGGGATGGCGTTCATCTTCGTGCCCCTGCAGAACCTGGCACTCGCCGGCGTTCCCGCGCACGATGCCGGCGTCGCGTCCGCGACGGCCAACTCGGCCATGCAGATCGGCGGTTCCATCGGGCTGTCGGTGTTCACGGCGGTGTACGCCTCGGTCGTGGGACCCCACGGGTCGGGCCTGCCCTCCCCCGCTGTGCTCGTCGAAGGCTACAGTGCGACGTTCGTCGCCGCTGCGATCGGGATGATGGCGGCGGCCGTGATCGCGATCGTCTTCGTACGCAATCGCCGGACCGACCGCCTGAGCATCGACGGCCCGACGGCCGACGCACACCGCTAGACCGACCCCCGGGCAGCCTCCTCCCCGGGGGCGGCCAGGGCGTGGGCCCGCGCGCCGCGTTAGGCTCGGCCCATGATCGACAGGCTCGAAGGCACCGTCAACTTCCGCGATGCCGGCGGGATGCCGCTGCGGGGCGGAGGCTCGACGGCGGCGGGCGTCCTGTTCCGCTCCGACGCGCTGGGCGGACTCACCGCCGACGGCCTCGGGCAGCTCGCCGAAAGCGACATCGAGGTGATCGTCGACTTCCGCACCCCCTTCGAGCAGCAGATGGCTCCCGACCGGCTGCCCGCCAGCCGCGCCTTCCACACCGTCCGGCTGCCGCTGCTGGAGGGCGCCCTCACCGGGCTCGCCCAGCAGGCGATGCAGATGGGACGGCAATCGGGCGACCGGGGTGCTGCGGAGCAGGCGATCGCCGACGCCCTGGAGCAGCTCCCCACCCTGGAGGAGATCTACGCGCGGATGCTCGAGCACGGCGCCACCGCATTCGCCGAGGCCGCCCGCACGGTGGCGGCTCCCGTCGAGCAATCCTCGGGGGTGCTCCTGCACTGCACGGCGGGCAAGGACCGCACCGGCGTCGCCATGGCCCTCATCCTCGACACGGTCGGCGTGGAGCGTGACGCGATCGTGGCGGACTACACCGCCTCCGAGCGCAACCTGTCCGGCGCGTGGGCGGACCAGATGTTCTCCCTCGTCACCGGCATGGGCGTGCCGCTGACACCGGCCCTGACCACGCTGATCGCCGGCGCACCGGCATCCGCCATCGAGGCGGCACTGGCCTGGGTCGACGAGCGCGGCGGATCGGAAGCGTATCTGCGTGCCGGGGGACTCAGCGAGGACGAATCGGCGGGGCTGAACGCGCGCCTGCGCGGCTGAGGCGGCTCAGACCTCGAAGTCCACGGCGGCGCGGTCGGAGCGCAGGCCGCCGATGAAGGCCGCGACCTCTTCGTGCGCGGGATGCACCTGGTAGGCGTCGAGACCGGCGGCGTCGTCGAAGTCCGCCACCAGCACGAGGTCCCAGTTGCCGGGAAGGTGCAGTGCCTCGGCGCCGGCGCTCATGGCGCGCAGCGACGGCACCACGCCCACGAGCGCGGTGAGCCGGCGCGCGGCCTCGGCAGCCTGCGCCGAGCGCACGGCGGGGTCAGCATCGGCGAGCTTGAACGCCGCGACGTGACGGATCATCGGGAGACCTCCTCGGTCAGTGCGGCGCGCAGCCGGTCGGGCGAGACGCGCCAGTGGGCGTGCAGCCGACCGTCGACGAGGACGACCGGGATCTTCTCCCACCACAGGTCGTGGAGAGCCTGGTCGTCCTGGATCGACAGCTCGTCGACGGTGACGCTCTCTTCGGGCAACTCGGCGACGACGGTCTCGACGACCTCCCGCGCCACGTCGCAGAGGTGGCAGTCGGGCTTGGAGATGAGGGTGAGCCTGGTCACGTCAGTGCTCGACGGGAAAGCCTGAAGCGATCCACTCCCCGGTGCCGCCCGCCACATTGGTGGCGTCGTAGCCGCGCTGCTCGAGCGCGGTCACCACCTGCGCGGAGCGGCCGCCGGCCTGGCAGATGACGTCGAACGGCTCGTCGGGCAGACGATCGAGCAGGTCGCCCAGCTGCGACATCGGCAGGTTCACCGCACCGGGCACGTGGCCGGCGGCGAACTCGTGCTCTTCGCGCACATCGATGAGCGGAGTGCCCTGGCGCTCGCGCAGCTGCTGGACGGTGATCGACTTCATGACGGTCCTTTCACACCCGGCCTTCAGAACACGAAGCGCCCCCTGCGACGCGGTGAACCGGTCGGGGGCGCTTGTGTGGGATGCCGCTTACTTCTTGTTGCGGCGCTGGTGGCGAGTCTTGCGAAGCAGCTTGCGGTGCTTCTTCTTCGCCATGCGCTTGCGGCGCTTCTTGATGACTGAACCCACGGAAAACCTCACTATGTCAGGGGTCTGGGAGTGGTGGAACCACACCCGGGATCGGGCAAACGGAAAAATGCCTCGGATCAGTCTAGCCGACGTCGGCGATAGGACGTTGCAAGGCATCCACGACGGCACTCTCGGGCACGCGGTAGCTGCGGCCGAAGCGCACGGCGGGGAGCTCGCCGGCATGCACGAGGCGGTAGACCGTCATCTTGGAGACGCGCATGAGCTCGGCGACCTCGGCGACCGTCAAGAATCGCATATCCGGCAGTTCAGCCATGGTTCCCCCTCGTGATGACCACACTCTAGGGTCCGCATGCGACGGCTGTAAACCGGTGTGACCACTGGGACGGCTGTGGTGTAGGGCTCAGCGCCCCGGCATCCTGCTGAACACGCTCGAGAGGGCATGCTTCGCGGATGCCGCGGCGCGCCCGACAGCCTCCGCCGCCTGCGCGGCGGATCCGGGGAGGGCGGGGAGCTCCTCCTGCTCCTCTTCCAGCATGAACGGCATGAGCCAGTCGTCCACGATGTCCAGCGGCGCCGTGGAGAGGCTGTAGTAGCGATGCTGCCCTTCCTCGCGCACGGAGACGAGCCCTGCCTCGCGCAGGACCTTGAGATGCTTGGACACCGTCGGCTGACTGACACCGAGATCCGCCACGATGCGGGACACGCTCGTGCCACCGTGCTCACCGCCCGACGTGCGCGCGAGAAGGAGCTGCAGGATCTCCCGACGGGTGCCGTCGGCGATCACGTCGAAGATATCCGCCATGGGGTATAGGTTAGCCGCGCCCCTGCGGGAGTACCATGACACGGATCCGAGAGCGAGGAGGACCCCGCATGACGGGGCGAACCGTCGGCACCCGGCTGCGTAGCCGCGCCCTCGCGCGAATGAATCGCATCCGCGACACCTTCCGCGATTTGACGACCTCCTCTCCCGCACGATTCGCGGTGATGGTCTTCGTCGTACTCATCCTCGTGTTCACGGCGCTGTACTCGCTTCCCGCCGCCGCGGCGGACGGTCGGGCGACCCCGCTGGCGGATGCCCTGTTCACGGCCGTCTCCACGATCTGCGTGACCGGACTTTCCACGGTCGACATGTACGCGCACTGGTCGCCGCTGGGCCATGTCATCACCTACATCGGCGTGAACGTCGGGGCACTGGGCGTGCTGACCCTCGCCTCGATCCTGGGGCTGGTGATCTCCAAACGGCTCGGCCTGCGCGCGAAGCTCATCGCCGCCGGCGACACCAATCCGCTGCGCGCCCACGGCGGGCCCGTCAACGAAGGGCAGACGGTGCGGCTGGGTGAAGTCGGCCAGATGCTCTCGACCGTGGCGCTGTCGACCCTCATCATCGAGGCCGCGCTCGCGGTGCTCATCTATCCCGCCCTGCTCGCAGCCGGCATCGATCCCCTCAGCGCCCTGTGGGAGGCCCCCTACTACGCGGCGATGTCCTTCACGAATACCGGATTCGTCCCGAACGCCGAAGGTCTGGCTCCCTTCGCCGACGACTACTACTTCCTGACCGTGCTGATGATCGGCGTCTTCCTGGGCTCCATCGGCTTCCCGGTGATCTTCACCCTGTGGCGACACACCTGGCACGTGCGCCGCTGGTCGCTGCACACCAAACTGACCCTCATCACCACCGTGGTGCTCTTCTTCGCGGGGGCCGTGGCGGTGGTCAGCCTGGAATACGCCAATCCGAAGACCTTCGGGGCGATGGATGCCTGGGACACCGCGTTCCAATCGCTGTTCCTCTCGGCGATGACCCGGTCCGGCGGCTTCTCGCTCATCGACATCGGAGAACTCAACGGCTCCTCGCTCGTGGTCGGCTCGATGCTCATGTTCGTCGGCGGCGGCTCGGCTTCCACGGCGGGCGGCATCAAGGTGACGACGCTGGCGGTGCTGGCGCTGGCGGTGTGGTCGGAGGCCAAGGGGCGCCAGCAGGTCGAAGCCTTCGGACGCCGCATCCCCAGCGACGTGCAGCGCGTCGCGCTCTCGGTCGTGGCGTGGGGAGCGACCATCGTCGCGCTGTCGACCATCACGATCGCGCAGATCACCAAGGCGCCCATCGAATTCGTGCTGTTCGACGTGATCTCCGGGTTCGCCACCGTCGGGCTGTCGACGGGACTCACCGCGGAGCTGCCCGACTCGGGCATCTACGTCATGGCCGCGACGATGTTCATGGGCCGCGTTGGTACAGTGACTCTCGCCGCGGCCATCGCCGCGACAGCGCGTTCGCAGCTGTACTCGATGCCGGTGGAAAGGCCGATCGTTGGTTGAGCAGATCCGGGGAGACGCTCCCGTCCTCGTCATCGGACTCGGTCGCTTCGGCGCCGCCTGCGCGGGGGAACTCGACCGCCTCGACCGCGACGTGCTCGCGATCGACGCGAACCTCGAGCTCGTGCAGAAGTGGTCCGAGCGCGTCACCCACACGGTGCAGGCCGACGCGCGCAACATCGACGCCCTCAAGCAGGTGGGCGCACAGGACTTCCAGGTGGCCATCGTCGCGACCGGCTCGTCGATCGAGGCGTCGGTGCTCATCACCGCGAACCTCGTGGACCTGAAGGTGCCGCAGATCTGGGCGAAGGCCGTCTCGCAGTCGCACGGCAAGATCCTGGCCCGCGTCGGGGCGAACCACGTCGTCTACCCCGAGCGTGAGGCCGGCGAGCGCGTGGCGCACCTCGTCAGCGGCCGCATGCTGGACTTCATCCGCTTCGACGACGACTTCGTGCTGGCGAAGATGTATCCGCCGAAGTTCATCCGCGGCGTCGGGCTGAACGAATCCGGCGTGCGCACGAAGTACCGGGTGACCGTCGTCGGGGTGAAGAGTCCCGGCAAGCCCTTCCGGTATGCCGAGGCGAACACGGTCGTCACCAACCACGACCTCATCATCGTGTCGGGCACGAACTCCGACATCGAGAGGTTCGCCGGCCTCGACCGCTGAGGCCGCGCAAGCTTCAGTCGCCGGCTGCCAGCTCCCGGGCACGTGCGAGCGCGGCATCCGTGGCGCGGGCGAACAGTCCCGCCAGATCGGCGTGCTGCAGCACCGCGACGGCCCGCTCGGTGGTGCCCTTCGGGCTCGTCACCTGACGCCGCAGCTCTGCGGGATCCTCACCGGATGACTCCAGCAGCGCGGTCGCGCCGAGGAAGGTCTGCTGCACCATGAGGCGCGCGTCGGCGTCGGCGAAGCCCTTGCCCCGGGCGGCGGCGGTGAGCTCCTCGATGAGGAGGAAGACGTAGGCGGGGCCCGAGCCCGAGATGGTGGACAGGGCGTCGATCTGCTCTTCGGGCACCTCGACGACGGCGCCGACCGTCTCGAACAGCCGACGCACCAGCGCGACGTGGTCCGCGTCGGCGGTGGTGCCGGGAGCGAGCCCCGTGACGCCCTTGCCGACGAGGGCGGGGGTGTTGGGCATGGACCGCAGCACCGGCACCCGAGGACCCAGGATCGACTCGAATGTGGCGACGGTGACGCCGGCCGCCAGGCTCACCACGACCGTGCCCGGCCGCACGGCCGGAGCGATCTCGCGCAGCAGATCGGGCACCAAGGCGGGCTTCACCCCGATGAGCACGATGTCGGCGGATTCCGCCGCGCGCACGTTGCCCTGCGGATCCCGCTCGAGGGCGATGCTGCGCACGCCGGGAAGCCCTTCCAGCGCCGCGGCCTTGGCCCCGGTGCGGTTGGTCACGGTGACCTGCGGCGCGGATGCCGAGCGCACGAGACCGTGCAGCACCGCACCCCCCATGGAGCCGGCGCCGAGGATCGCGATGGGGGGCAGAGCGGAGGTCATGGGGCCATCCTCGCAGACGACCGGCGGGACTCACCGGCGCATGCCCGGCCCCGTCGGCGCAACGGGCGCGCGGCTATAGTGACGAGCACGGGCGCGGCCCGCACCCGCTTGCATCGAGCAGACGAAGGACGCAGGACGCATCATGCAGACCCTCCTCGACGGGATCCAGTCGCGCCTCATCGAGACGCCGCGGCTGACGGTGAACATCCTCGAGCGCGCCGCGGACGACCCGGCCACCCCGGAGGACCGCACCGTGGTGTTCGTGCACGGGAACGTCTCGTCGAGCCTGTTCTGGCAGGAGATCATGCAGGACCTCCCCGGAGAGCTGCGCGCCCTCGCGGTGGACCTGCGCGGGTTCGGCGGCACCGACCACGCCCCCGTCGACGCCACCCGCGGCGTGCGCGACTTCAGCGACGACCTGCACGCCACCCTGGATGCCCTGGGGCTGAGCGCCGTGCACCTCGTGGGCTGGTCGCTGGGGGCCGGGGTCGTGATGCAGTACGCCCTCGACCACGGCGCACGGTCGCTGACCCTGGAGTCCCCCATCTCCCCCTACGGCTTCGGCGGCACGCGCCGCGACGGCAGCAGGCTCACCGATGACGACGCGGGATGCGGGGCGGGAGCGGCCAACCCCGACTTCGTGCAGCGTCTCAACGACCGGGACACCGGCGACGAGGCATCCACCTCGCCGCGCAACGTCTTCCGCAACTCCTACGTCGCCGCGGGCTACCGCACCGAGCACGAGGACCTGTGGGTCGCCTCGATGCTCACCACGTCCACCGCGTCGGGCAACTATCCCGGCGACACCGCCCACAGTGACAACTGGCCGGGCTTCGCCCCGGGGACCACCGGCGTGCTCAACGCCCTCGCGCCGCGCTACTTCGATGTGTCGGGCGTCGTCGACCTCGACCCGAAGCCGCCGATCCTCTGGGTGCACGGCACCTCCGACGCGATCGTGTCCGACGCGTCGTTCTTCGACTACAACCAGCTGGGACAGCTGGGGATCGTGCCGGACTGGCCGGGCGTCGACGCGGCGCCGGCGCAGGCGATGGTCACGCAGACCCGCGATGTGCTGGGCGCCTATGCCCAGGGCGGTGGCGACGTGGTCGAGGTCGCCCTCGAGGGCGTCGGCCACTCCCCCCACCTCGAGCGCCCGGCGGAGTTCCGCCAGGCTCTGCTGGCGAACATCGGCTACATCGGCCGTCGCGCCGACCCCGCACCGCCCACCGAGGCGATCGTCATCGCCTCCTCGGACTGACGCCATCGGGCGGGGTCCGCCTCGCGGACCGAGGGTCGCGAGGCGGACCCCGCCCGCCGGCCGACCAGGTTCAGAATTCGCGACGGGCGCCGAAGAAGGCGCGCAGCAGCGCCACCGACTGCGCCTCGCGCACCCCGGCGACGACCTCGGCGCGGTGCGGCAGGCGCCGGTCGCGCACGACGTCGTACATCGACCCCGCCGCTCCCGCCTTGTCGTCCCACGCGCCGTACACGAGACGGTCCACGTGGGCCTGGAGGAGCGCACCCGCGCACATCAGGCACGGCTCCAGCGTCACCACGAGGGTGCATCGGGAGAGATTCCACGAGCCGAGCGTCTGGGCGGCGGCGCGCATCGCCACCACCTCGGCGTGCGCCAGCGGGTCACCGGTGGCCTCGCGCAGGTTGCGGCCCTCGCCGATGACGGCGCCGGTCGCATCGGTCACCACGGCGCCGACGGGGATGTCGCCGTGCGCGGCGGCCTCGGCGGCGAGCGCCAGCGCACGGTCCATCGCCGCCAGGTCGGCGTCTCGGGCAGGCAGGGTCACGCGCTCCAGGCTATTGCCCCGCACCCGTGCGAAGAGGGAGCTGCGCCCATCGCCGCAGCCGACGACGTCGGATCCGAGCGTCTCGCGCAGGCTCTCGCGGCCGACGACGGTGGCGGACGACCCCACCGCGTAGGCTGGACTCATGCGTGTGCACGTGGCCAACCACCCCCTCATCACCCACAAGCTGACCGTGCTGCGCGACGAGCGCACACCGTCGCCGATGTTCCGACAGCTGGTGGAGGAACTCGTCACCCTGCTCGCCTACGAGGCGACCCGCCAGGTGCGGGTGGACCCGGTGTCGATCCGCACGCCCGTGACCGAGACCACCGGCGTGAAGCTCAGCGAGCCCCGCCCCCTCGTCGTGCCGATCCTGCGCGCCGGTCTCGGCATGCTCGAGGGCATGGTCCGGCTCATGCCGACCGCCGAGGTGGGCTTCCTGGGAATGCTCCGCGACGAGGTGACGCTGCAGCCGGCCACCTACGCCGAGCGCCTGCCCGACGACCTCAGCGACCGGCAGTGCTTCGTGCTGGACCCCATGCTCGCCACCGGCGGCTCGCTGGGTGCGGCGATCGACTTCCTCTTCGCGCGCGGCGCGCAGGACGTCACCGCCATCTGCATCCTGGGCGCACCCGAGGGTGTCGCTGCCATCGAGCGCCAGGTCGGCGACCGCGATGTGACCCTGGTGCTGGGTGCGCTGGACGAGCGGCTCGACGAGAAGGGGTACATCGTGCCCGGTCTCGGCGACGCCGGCGACCGCCTCTACGGCACCGTCTGAGACCCCGCCGCGCGGTGCGATGCGCCGACGGCGCTGCGCGGGGCCTCAGGCGCCGACCAGGCGCGCGAACGCGCTGAGCCGGGCCACCCCCTCGGGTGTACGCGGCAGGTCGTCGAGCACGCCGGGCGCGTACACGATGTAGGCGGCGTACTTCGCCCGTGAGACGGCGACGTTGAGGCGGTTCTGCAGCAGCAGGAACTCCAGCCCGCGCGGCGCATCGCGTCCGCTGGATGCCGCGAGCGAGACGATCGCGATCGCCGCCTCCTGCCCTTGGAACCGGTCGACGGTGCCGACGGGCACCTCGCCGAAGCCCGCCGCGGCGAGGGCCTCCTCCACGACCACCTGCTGGGCGTTGTAGGGCGTCACCACGATGACGTCGCGGGCGGTGAGCGGCCTCGGCGGCGCACCGGCGCCGTCGGTCCAGGCGCGCCCGACGACGTCGCGGACGATCCGCACGACCTCGTCTGCTTCTTCGGGTGACTGGGTGGCATTGCCGTGGTGGCGCACGGGGATCGGGTGCACGCCCGGCTCGATGCCGCCGACCAATCGCTCGGCGGCAGACGGGTGCGATGCCAGCTCGCCGGCGTACGCCAGCTGCGAGACGGGTCCTGCGACGGCGGGATGCATGCGCCAGGTCTGGGCCAGGAAGTATCCGTGGGCCGCGTCGATCACCTCGGCGCCGTCCATCACCCAGCCGAGGGCGGAGGTGTCCACCGGCTCGGGATGCGTGCCCTGGCTCACCTGCGGCAGCTGCTGCGGATCGCCCAGCAGCAGAAGCCGAGAAGCCGCGACGGACACGGCGATGGTGGATGCCAGGGAAAACTGCCCGGCCTCGTCGATGACGAGCAGGTCGAGGCTCTGCCGTGGCACCCGGGTCGGGTGGCAGAAGTCCCAGGCGGTGCCCCCGATGACGTACCCGGCCGTCTGCTCTGCGGTGAACGCCTGCACGCCGTTCTTCGCGATGACGGTGAAGGACTCCTCCCCCGTCGGCGCATCCTTCAGCGCCTTGGCGACCTGCGCCTTCGGCACCCCGGCGGCGACGACGCGGTCGAGCATGTTCTCCACGACGGCGTGCGACTGCGCGACGACTCCGACGCGGTAGCCGCGCTCGGCGACGAGGCGCGCGATCACGTGAGACCCGACATAGGTCTTTCCGGTGCCGGGGGGCCCCTGCACGGCGAGGTAGCTGCGGTCGAGGTCGGCGATCGAGGCGGTGATGTCCGCCACGATGTCACCCGTGCCGCGGACGAGCGCGCCCGACCGGCTGCGCGGCGGCACTCGTCGCAGCAGGTCGGTCGCGGCATCGGCGGGCAGAGCGGGCGCGGCGGCGATGACGGCATCGGCCCATTCGTCGATGGCGCCCTGCTGGCTGCCGGCGGCGGGCGGCCCCTCGGGAGTGAGCGCGACCGGGAGCTCCGACCAGGTGAACCCGTCGACGGGCGTTTCGCTCACGACGACGCCGTCGTCGAGCACCTCGACGATCTCCGCTGAGCGTGCCGCATGCAGGGCGCGGGGTCCGGCATCGACGGGGAAGGGCGCGGGGCGCTCGTAGACGACGAAGGGCCGGCCGCGCTCCTTCAGGCGCGTGCCCGGGGCGAGCTCGCCCCGCAGCTCCACCAGGCGGCGGTCGACGCGGCCGCCCTCGGGACGGTGCCAGTCCTGCACGACGCGAGAGCGCTCGGCGTCGAACACGACGACGTCGCGACTGTCTGCCCACACCGACACCGGCTCGCGCAGCCGCAGGAAGTGCGTCGCCCAGAACGTCTTGCGCTCGCGAGGGTAGTAGTCGATGGCGGCGGCGGCCAGGCGCAGCGCCTGCGCGTCGGACTCCGCCTGCCCTTCGGCGAGGCGTCCCAGCGCCTCGGCGCGCGGCGACGGCTCGTACCCGGCGTCGACGGGGTCGGGCTCGACCGAGGGTCGCATGCCGGCGTCCTTCGCACGCTCGACCAGCCAGTCCCGGAGGCGCCGCGTGGAGACGCAGTCGTAGCGGTTGTAGTCGGCGAGGTCGGCGAGCACGGCCTCGGATGCCGCGGCGTCGCCGTCGGCGGCAGCGGCCCGCGCCTGCACGTACTTCACGATGGAGTCGTCGCCGCGCTGCACGTCGCTGGTGCGCACCTCAGCGCCCATGTACAGCGGTTCGAGCTTCTTGATCGAGTAGGACCGCGACCCCACCCGCAGCGCCCGGCGCACGATCGGGTAGAGGTCGACGAAGACGCCGTCGCGCAGCAGCCGGTCGACCTCGCCCTCGCGCACGCCGTAGCGAGCGGCCATCTGCAGCAGGTGGGTCGGCTCGTAGGGCGCGTAGTGGTAGATGTGCATGCCGGGGCGCTCGCGGCGGCGCAGCGCGACGAGATCGAGGAAGCGCTCGAACGCGGCGCGCTCCTCGGCGAAGCTGTGCGCCCAGAGGGCGCTGTACTGCTCCCGCACATCGACCCAGCCGAAGAGGTAGTCGATGCCCCAGGTGGTGCCTGCGCCCTCCGTGTACAGCGGGTCGCCCTCGAAGTCGAAGAAGAGGTCGCCGGCGTCGGGAAGCGGCAGGGCGCCCAGCGCCTGCGGGAAGACGACCTCGAAGGTCGGCAGCGGCGCGGGCACCGGTGTCTCGTCTCGCTCCGCCCGCTCGATGACCGCGACGGTGTCCGGCACACCGGCAGGGCTCTCCAGCTGCAGCCGGGCTTGGGTGCGCAGGCTGGCGAAGGTGTCCCACGACATGCGCGGCGGAGCCTCGTCGGCGGCGGCGAGCGCGTCGATCGTGGTCACGCCCGCGGCCCGCAGCCGGTCGCGCTGCACCGGCCGCATGCCGGCCACGAGCAGCAGATCCCGGTGGGCGATGACCTCCAGGTCGCAGGTGGCGCAGCGCCCGCAGGCGATGACGCCCAGCTCACCACGCGGGTCTCCCCAGGCGATCGGCGCACCCGCCGCGCCGGCGGCGACGTCGCGGTCGGCGATGAGCGCGAGCAGCCGGGCGCGGCGCAGGCGGAACGTCGGCAGCAGGTCCCGCACCGCGTGACGCGACGTGGTGCCGTCGCCGAGCAGCAGCTCGACGTGGTCGGCCCGCGCGACCCCCAGCGCGTCGAGCTGCACGACGTAGGCCGCGAGCTGCATCAGCGCCGTGACCCGGGCGTGCCGGGCGAGCTTGGTGTCCTGAACGACCCAGCGGCCGTGGCCGTCGGCGTCCGCTGTGGCGGGGTCGCGCACGAGGAAGTCCGCGAAGCCCACGAAATCGGGTGCGGCGAACGCGGCCTGGTAGATGACGGCGGCGTCGGAGCGCAGCGCCTCTCGGGTGAGCGCGACCGCATCGGCGAGCGCCGCGGCATCGCTCGACCGCGCCTCGGGGATCTCGATGACCCTGCCGGGGAACGCGCGGCGGTAGTCGTCGAGCACGCGCAGCTCGTGCGCGATGCCGAGACGGCCGGCGCGCTCGAGCGTGAGGTCTTCCACCTCGTCCACGGCGGCGATGCGTCCCAGCTTCGCGTCGATGGCGCGCAGCCAGGCGAACTCGCATTCCGCGGCCGCTTTCAGGTCGCTCGCGCTCCAGACGATTCGGGCTTCGTCCTCGATGTATCGCATGTTCCCCTTTCGCCTTCGACCCTAGCCGCGGGTTCGGACACCGAGCGCGGCGCCCCGGGCCGCCTGAGGAGCGGTCGCGAACGATCCCGGCGAGCCCGCCTCCGGCAGCGACGCGCAACCCTCTCCGTGCACCGCGCGTGCACCCTGCCAGACTGGAGCCATGAGCCTCCCCTTCGAGAGCGTCTACCGTCACGGGTTCACCCGCATCGCCGCGTGCACGATCCCCCTGGCTGTGGCCGACCCGGCCACCAACGCCGAGTCGGTGCTGCAGTCGTGGCGGGGGTGCCACGACGACACCGTCGCCGTCGCCGTCTTCCCCGAGCTCTGCCTCACCGGGTACGCCATCGAGGACCTCGTGATGCAGGACGCCGTGCTGGATGCCGTGGAGCGCGCGATCGAGCGCCTCGTCGCGGCATCCGTCGACCTCTTCCCCGTGCTCGTCGTCGGGGCGCCGCTGCGCCATCGCAACCGCCTCTACAACTGCGCCGTCGTCATCCACCGCGGCGAGGTCGTCGGGGTCGCGCCGAAGTCGTACCTGCCGACGTACCGGGAGTTCTACGAGCGCCGCTGGTACGCGGCGGGAGAGGCATGGTCGGGCGAGCCGATCCGCATCGGCATCCATGAAGCCGTGTTCGGCAACAACCTGCTGTTCGAGGTGCGCGATGTGCCGGGGCTCGTGCTGCACGCCGAGGTCTGCGAAGACGTCTGGGTGCCCATCCCGCCGTCGTCACGGGCCGCGCTGGCCGGCGCGACGGTGCTGGCCAACCTCTCGGGCAGTCCGATCACGATCGGCCGGGCCGACGATCGCAAGATCCTCTGCCAGTCCCAGTCGCTGCGCTGCCTCGCCGCGTACGCGTATGCCGCCGCCGGCATGGGCGAGTCCACGAACGACGTGTCGTGGGACGGCCAGACCATGGTCTACGAGGCAGGCGCGCTGCTGGGGGAGACCGAGCGTTTCCCCGAAGGGCCGCGCCGCACCGTCGTCGACGTCGACCTCGACCGGCTGCGACAGGAGCGCCTGCGGCAGGGGACGTTCGACGACAACCGTCTCGCCGACGGCGGCGAGTTCCTCACGGTGGAGCTGTTCCTCGACCCGCCGGCGACCGATGTGGGACTTCGCCGGCCCCTGGACCGCTTCCCGTTCGTGCCCGACGACCCGGCCCGCCTCGACCAGGACTGCTACGAGGCGTTCAACATCCAGGTGTCGGGCCTGGAGCAGCGCCTGCGCGCGATCGGCGGGCCGCGCCCTGTCATCGGCGTGAGCGGCGGGCTGGACTCCACCCATGCCCTGCTGGTCGTCGCGCGCGCGATGGACCGCATGGGCCGGCCGCGCAGCGACATCCTCGCCTACACGATGCCGGGGTTCGCGACGAGCGAGCACACCAAGACCAACGCGATCGCCCTCGCCGAGGCGATCGGCGCCAGCATCCAGACGATCGACATCCGTCCCGCGGCGAACGAGCTGCTGAAGGGCATCGGGCACCCCTACGCCTCCGGCGAGCCGGTGTACGACGTCACCTTCGAGAACGTGCAGGCCGGCGTCCGCACCGACTTCCTCTTCCGCATCGCCAACCGCGAGAACGGCATCGTCATCGGCACGTCCGACCTGTCCGAGCTCGCGCTCGGCTGGGCGACCTACGGCGTCGGCGACCACATGAGCCACTACGCCGTCAACGCGGGTGTGCCGAAGACGCTGATCCAGCACATCATCCGCTGGGTGATCGCGCACCGGCCCGGCAGCGGCGGCACCGCCGACGACGCTGCGACCCGGCTGTCCGACGATGCGGTCGCCGTGCTGCGCTCCGTGCTCGACACCGAGATCAGCCCCGAGCTGGTGCCCGCAGGCGAAGACGGCAAGGTGCAGTCGACGCAGGACACGATCGGCCCGTACGCGCTGCACGACTTCACCCTCGCGTACGTGCTGCGCTACGGCTTGCGCCCCTCGAAGATCGCGTTCCTCGCCGAGCACGCGTGGGCCGACCCGGATGCCGGCTCCTGGCCGCCCGGGTTCCCCGCCGAAGAGCGGTACGGCTACGACCGCGAGACGATCGTGCGGTGGCTGCGGGTCTTCCTGCAGCGGTACTTCGGCTTCGCGCAGTTCAAGCGGTCGGCGATCCCGAACGGCCCCAAGGTCGCCGCGGCAGGCTCGCTCTCGCCCCGCGGCGACTGGCGGGCGCCCAGCGACGGCAACGCGCGGGCCTGGCTCGCGGAACTCGACGCCGCGCTGACCGACAGGTAGTCAGCGGTCGGCCGGCACCGCCGGCCGGCGCCGCCGGGTGCGTTGCGGCGCCGCGAGGTGCGTGGCGGTGAGGGAGGGTCAGACGGGCATTGCGCCGTAGGCGATGGTGATGATCCACCCATCGCGGGAGGCGTCGAGCAGGTGGTAGCCGAGCTTGCGGTCAGGAAGCCATCCCTTGCGCCTGGCCGCGTCGAGCTTCACCCGCTCCGCCGCCACGCGCACGCCGCGCCCGTCGGCCTCGAGCACGGCCTGCACCTTCGTCCAGTGGTCCAGGAGCGCTGGGATGTCGTCCTCGTTGAACAGGTGCGAGTGCTTCTGCATCATGTGGATGTCAGCGGCATCCGGGTGCATGTCCCGCACGTCCAGTCCCAGCGGCAGCGCCGGATCGGCGACGGCGACGACCGTGGCGGAGCGATAGCTGGCGGTCTTGACCTCGTACGGCAGCTCGACGCCGTCGCGGGAGGCGATGAGGCGGGTGTGGTAGCCGTAGCCTCGCGGGGGCTCGCGTTCGACGCGGATCTCGTGGGGCTCGCACTTCTGCAGCTTCGCGACGATCTCGCGCGTCAGGATGCGCCGTCGATCGTGCACGCTGACGGCGGGGTCCCAGCCCAGCCGGGCAGTGATCGCCTCAGGCGTCTCGAGCAGGACGGATTCCATGTCATTCCTCTTCTCCGGCCGAAGCCGTCCACCATCTTCGCCCAGGTCCCGCCCCGGGGCCACGGGGCCGGGCCGTGAATACCGCCGGCTCAGCTGCCGCCGGAGAGGATCCCGATGACCCCCGAGGTGAGCATGTACACGCCGATGGTGCCCACGACGAGCCAGACGCCGATACGGGCCGGAGAGGGCTTGTTCTTCTCAGGGTCGACCGAACTCACCGCGGACCTCCGCTCAGCGCCGCGAGCCGGAGAAGGCCACGCGCAGCACGAGGAAGACGATCACCGCGACGACGGCGACGATGGCCAGCTTGAACGCGAACACGAGGAAGGCGCCCAGCACCTCCACGAGCACCCAGGCGATCACGACAGCGACGATGACACCGACGACGGTCCACAGTGTGCTCTTGTTCATCCCCCCAGCTTACGAGGCCGCCGGGACGGGCGCGTCCTGGGTGATCACGCTGGGGCCTCGGGGGGTCGCTTCGACGAGCAGCTGAGCGGGCAGCTGCTCCTTCATCGCCTCGACGTGACTGATGACGCCGACGGTACGGCCACCGGCGCGCAGTTCGTCGAGGGTGCGCATCGCCAGCTCGAGCGTGTCGGCATCGAGTGAGCCGAATCCCTCATCGATGAACAGCGTGTCCAACCGCAGTCCCCCGGCGCGCGCGGTGACGACCTCGGCCAGGCCCAGCGCCAGGGCCAGGGAGGCCAGGAACGTCTCGCCCCCCGACAGCGACTGCGGCGGGCGCAGGCGGCCGGTGTGCGCGTCGAGCACCTCGATGCCCAGCCCGGACGCGGCACCCCGGGCCGCGCGGGCGTCGGTGTGGTGCAGGGTGTAGCGCCCCGCCGACATCTCCCCGAGCCGCACGTTGGCCGCTGCCACGATCTCCTCGAGCTCGGCGGCGAGCACGAACGTCTCGAGGTCCATCTTCATCGTGTTCGGCGCACGCCCGGCCACCGTGTCGGCGAGCCGGCGCACCGCTTCGGCCTCCTCTGCGTGGGCGGCGACGGCGGCATAGGCGTCGTCGGCCTGCACGAGCAGGTCGCGCAGCCGCGCGGCGACGTTCTGCGCGTCGCGCTCGGCGGCGATGGCGGTCGAACGAGTGGCGTCGGCCGCGTCGACCGTGGCCTGAGACGCCGCGAGATCCACCGGTTCATCGGGCGCCCCGGCCAGTTCCAGTTCGAGTTCGAGGGCGCGCTGGCGCGTGGCGGCCAGAGCTGCGTCGTGAGCGCCGATGCGGTCGACGAGCTCCCGCACCACACGATCGTCGCGCAGCGCCGCCGCGGCGTCGTCGGCGTCGGTGAACACGGATGCCGCGAGGCGGGCGTCTCGCTCGGCGACCGCCGCGTCACGGTCTTCCACGGCGCGAGCAGCGGTGGCGCGGGCAGCACGGCACGCGCGGGCGGCGTCTCGCTGCGCCGTGGCCACGGCGACACGGTCGGCCACGGTGGGGTGGTCCCCCCGTGCGGCCGCGATGGTCTCACCCATGGCCGTCACGGTCGCGTCCAGCGCTGCGGCGGTTTCACGTGCCGAGTTCAGGTCGGCGGCCAGGCCGTCGCGCGCCGTGAGCGAGACGGCTTCGAGCTCTTCGAGCTGCCGGCACTGCGCGTCGAGGCGGTCACCCTCACCGGCAGCGGCAGCGGCGGCGCCCACAGCGGCCTCGGCGGCCGCCAGCTGTGTCTCGAGGGACTCGACGCCCTCGCCGCCGGCTCGCGCGGCCGCGTGAGCGTGCGCGTCACGCGCGGCGCGCGCAGCGTCCGACGCGGCGCGCTCGGCTGCCAGTGCGGCATCGCGCTGCGCTTCTGCTTCGGCCAGCAGCTCATCCGTCACCGGCTCGTCGCCGCGCGCGGCGGGGGCCGGGTGCGCCGTGGCACCGCACACGGCGCACGGCTCGCCGTCGATCAACGCGGCCGCAAGCTCTCCGGCGTAGCCGTCGAGTCGTCGCTGCAGCAGCACCGCCACACCGGCAGCCGCGGCGGCCGACAGCGCGGCGGCGTCGCGATGGGCGGCATCGGCCTCGCGCAGCACGACCCCGAGCGTCTCTGTCTCCCTGGCCGCGGCGACGCGAGCCGCGAGGCCGTCACGGTGAGCGGTCGCGCCCGCGAGAACGGCGGCGCGCGTGCGCGCATCGGCGAGCTGGTCGCGCAGCCGCGTCAGCTCGGCGGGGATCTGAGCACGTTGCTCGTCGAGCGTCGCGAGTTCGTGCTCGAGCACGGCGACCCGGCTTCGGGCAGCGGCACGCTCGGCCTCGCGGTCGGCGAGCGCGGACTCCTGGGCCGCGGCGGCGGCCCACACCGCCAGGTCGCCGGTGAGCTGTTCCTCGACGACGGCGAGGTCTGCCTCGGGGTCGGAGGCCAGGAGGGCCCATGCCTCGTCGGCCTGGGTCGCCGCGGACGTCGCCTCGGCAGCGGCCTGCGCCGTGCGGGTCGCCATGTCGAGCACCGAGCGCAGGGCTTCGGCTGCGCGGGCGCGCTCCATCGTGATGCGGTCGGAGGCGATGCTCTCCGCATCGCCCTCGAGGGATGCCAGCCGGTCGCGGGCCTGCGCGAGGTCGGCGTGCGCCTTGGCCAGGGCCACGCGCTCGGCATGAGCCGCCGTCGCCGCAGCGAACGCGGCGTCGGCATCCGCCCGCGCGCGTGTGAGGGTCTCCTGCCGGTAGTCGGCACGCTGGACGGCCCGCTCTGCGGCGTTGCGGCGCCCGGCGAGATCGGTCGGCACCCCGCCTTCACCGGCGAGCGCGTGCTCGGCGATGAGGCGCTCGGCCTGGTCGAGCAGCGTGCGGGCGTGCTCCCCGAGCGTGTCGAGACTCCTCGCGGCCTCCTTGCTGCGCTCGGCGAGGACGCGCACGTACTCCTCGTATCGCCGGGTGCCGAAGAGCGTGCGCAGCAGCGGCTGGCGCTCGGCTCCCGAGGCGAGGAGGAAGCGCGAGAACTTGTTCTGCGCCAGCAGGATCACCTGCTGGAACTGCTGGGCGTTCAGGCCCAGGATCTCGTCGAGGGCGAGCCCGACATCGCGCGGCTTCGCGGCGCGCCCGACCCACTCCCCCGCGACCTGCTCCTCGAGCGTCGCGCGGGTCGGCTCGGTGGTCAGTCCCCCACCACGCCGCGCCGGCCGCTGGTACTCCGGCGCCCTGGTGACCCGCCACCGACGGCCGGCGACCGTGAACTCCAGCCGCACCTCGGTGGGGTCGTCAGGGGTGCAGTGATCGCTGCGCAGGCGCTTGTCGCCGGAGTCGTAGCGCGGCACGCTGCCGTACAGGGCGAAGCTCACCCCGTCGAGGATGCTGGATTTTCCCGCGCCGGTGCGACCCGAGATGAGGAAGATGCCGTCACGGTCGAACGCGTCGAAGTCGACCGTCTGGGTGGCCAGGAACGGCCCGAAGCCCGTCAGTTCCAGCCGGTGCAGCTTCACGTCGCCGCCTCGGCGAGGGTGCGGTCGTCGAGCAGGTCGTCGATGAGCGCACTCTCGCGGTCGTTCGCGCCCTCCCCCTCCCGCACGTGCCGCAGGAACACGTCGAGCAGCTCGCGGTCGCTGCGCGCGGCGCGCACCCGCTGCGAGTAGCTGCGGCCGTCGTCGGGCATCGTCTCGGCGGGTCGGTGGGCGACGCACGCGCAGTGGGCGAAGCGCTGCTGCAGCCGGCGCATCGGATCGCGCTGCGGCAGCGGGTCGGTGTACTCCACCGACACCCAGGCATCCTCGTGCACGGCGAAGCGCTCGTCGGCGAGCAGTTCGTCGAGAGGACCGGTGAGCGTGACCAGCCGGCGGGGCACGGGCAGCTCGAGCCAGGTGACCTCGGTGAGACCGGCGGCGCCGAGTTCGACCAGCCACGACCCCCGCGGCTTGTCGCCCTCGCCGAAGCTGTAGTGCAGCGGGGCGCCGGCGTAGCGGACCGCATCGGACAGGCGCTGGCGCCCGTGGATGTGGCCGAGGGCCATGTAGTCCACGCCGTCGAACGCCGACAGCGGCACGACGTCGAGCCCGCCCTGCTGGATGTCGCGCTCGAGGTGCGGCGTCGGCTCGACGCCGGCGGCGAAGCAGTGCGCCACCGCGACCGAGCGCCCGCCGCGCTCGGCGAGATCAGTCCGCACCAGGTGCATCGCGTGGGTCATGACATCGGCCTGCGACCGAACACCCGGCCACACATGCCGCAGCAGCGCAGGCTCGAGGAACGGCAGCGCGTAGACGTGGACGGCACCGTGCGCGTCGGTGAAGGTGAGCGGCGTGCCGGCGGTCTGCGGGTCGGTGACGACGTGGATGCCCTCGCGCAGCAGCGCCGACTGGAAGCCGAGCCGGGCGGCGGAGTCGTGGTTGCCGCTGGTCACGACGACCTGAGCGCCGGCGTCGGCCAGCGCGACGAGGGTGTCGGTGAGCAGTGCGTAGCAGGCGGCGGCCGGGGTGGCCGAGTCGAACACGTCGCCGGCGACGATCACGACGTCGACGTCGTTCTGGCGCACCTGCGTCACCATCGCGTCGAGCACGACGCGCAGGGCATCGAGGGTCGCGTGCCCGTGGAAGGTGCGCCCGATATGCCAGTCGGAGGTGTGCAGGATGCGCATGCCTTCACGGTAATCGGCGCTTCCGACATCCTCCTGGAGGATCGCCCGCGTAGGCTGGTTCCGCCGTGACCGCCGTGCTCCCCGCCTCCGCCCCCTCGTGGCGCAGCTGGACGATCTGGGCCGTCGGCGTCGCGGCCTACATCCTGTCGGTGGTCAACCGCACGTCGCTGTCGGCGGTGGGCGTCGACACCGCGCACCGCTTCGACATCGACGCCTCGACCCTGTCGATGTTCGCCGTCATCCAGCTCGGCGTGTACGGCGCGATGCAGATCCCCGTGGGACTGATGCTCGACCGGTACGGCGCCCGACCCCTCATCACGGCGGGCATGGTGCTCATGGCCGTCGGGCAGCTCGTGATGGCGCTGTCACCCAACGTGGGCATCGCGATCGCGGCGCGCATGCTGCTGGGCGCAGGGGATGCCGCGATCTTCCCGAGCGTGCTGCGGCTCATCGCCACGTGGTTCCCCGCGCAGCGTGGACCCGTGATGGTGCAGGTCACCGGGATCGTCGGTCAGCTGGGGCAGATCGTGGCGGTCGTGCCGCTGGCGGCGCTCCTGCACGCCACGAGCTGGTCGGTGGCCTTCGGCAGCGTCGCCGGGCTCGGCGTCCTTTTCGCGGTGCTCGTCTTCGCGGTGATCCGCAACCACCCACCCGACCTCGACTCCGACGTCACCGTCGACACCGACACCGGATCGATCCGGGTGGTCACCTCCGCCGTGGACAACCGCGTCGGCATCCGTGCCGCCTGGTCGCACCCCGGCACCCGGCTGGCGTTCTGGTCGCACTTCACCACGCCGTTCGCCGGATCGGCCTTCGTCATGCTCTGGGGCTTCCCCTTCCTCACCGCCGGTGAGGGGCTGACGCAGGGCGAGGCGGCCGTCGTGACGACGGTGTACGTGCTGTCCGGCATCCTCATCGGCCCCGTCATGGGGTCGCTGTCGAGCCGCGTGCCGACGCTGCGCTCGCGCGCCCTCGTGCTGCCGTCGATCGCCGTGCAGGCGCTGGTGTGGCTCGTCGTCATCGCACAGCCCGGCGCCTCACCCCTGTGGCTGCTGCTCGCACTGGCGGTGGCGCTCGCGATGGGCGGACCGGCATCGATGGTCGCCTTCGACCACGCCCGCACCCACAACCCCTCGCACCGGCTCAGCACGGCGACCGGGATCACGAACTCCGGCGGCTTCCTCGCGTCGCTGATCGCGATCTTCCTCATCGGCGTGGCACTCGACCTGCAGGGCGCGGGCACGCCCGCGACCTACACGCTCGACGCTTTCCGTCTGGCGTTCCTCGTGCAGGTTCCGCTGTGGATCGTCGGGACGGCGTTCATCGTCGTCGAGCGCAAGCGCACCCGCATCCACATCGGCCTCGACGCGCCGCGGCCGCGCCGGCGGCGGCCTCAGGCGACGCGGGGCGAGTAGCGCCCGGACTTCTCGGCACGGGCGCGAGCCTTCGCCGCCTCCTCCTCGCGGTTCTTCGGGGGCGCCACGGCGACGAGGTCCGCCAGCAGGTGGCGCGTGGCGTGCTCGATCTCGTCCACGGCCCGGTCGAACGCCGCCGCATTGGCCCGGGAAGGCTTGGTGACGCCCGAGATCTTGCGCACGTACTGCAGCGCCGCAGCGCGCACCTCATCGTCGGTGGCGGCGGGCTCGAAGTTGTGGAGCGTGTGGATGTTGCGGCACATGCGGTCACCGTACGCTCAGGATGCCGCCCTGGCCAGACCCTAGTCTCGGACGGTGGACACCGCATCCGACGACCCCGGCGACGCCCTCACACGCTTCACCCATGACGGTGCAGAACTCGTCGTCGAGGAGACCGGCTCGGGTCCGCGCACGTTCCTGCTGGTGCATGGCATCGGCATGGGCCGACGTGTCTTCGTCGACCTCGTCGGCCGGCTCGAGCCGCACGGCCGCGTGCTCGCGGTGGACCTGCCGGGGTACGGCGCCGCCGCGGAGCCGCCCCGGGTGCCCTCGATCGAACGCCTCGCCGACCTGCTCGCCGCCTACCTGCGGGCCTACGACGTGACGCCGGGAGAGACGATCGCGATCGGCCACTCCATGGGCACGCAGGTCGTCGCGGAATTGGCGGCGCGGCATCCCGATCAGGTCGACCGCATCGTGCTGGTGGCGCCCACGGTGGATCCCGCCGCGCGGGGCGCGCTGCCGCAGCTCGGCCGGCTCGCCCTGGACCTGGTGATCGAGAGCCCCAAGGTGCTCGCGCTGGGCGCGCGGGAGTATGTGCGCGCGGGTCCGAACCTCCGCCGCAAGACCCGGGCGATGCTCACGCACCGCCCGGAGCTGGCGTACCCGCGCATCGACGTGCCGGCCCTCGTCATCCGCGGCGAGAAGGACGTCGTGTGCCCGCGCGCCTGGTGTCGTCAGGTGGCGACGGCGTTGCGCGCACGACTGGTCGAGGTGCCCGGTCACGGGCACGAGACGATGATCCGCGACGCGGCGCCGGCCTCCCGCGAGATCCTCGCCAACGTGGGGATTCAGCCCGTCGAGACCTGACGTGCCAGCTCCGAGACCTCGTTGTCGGGCAGTTGGATGCCGGACTGCTCGAGGCGCTGGTGCAGCACCTCGACGATGCGATCGTGGGGCTCGGTGCCGAGGTCGTTGCGCGTCTGCGCCACGATGCCCGCGACCTTGTCGACCTCGGAGGCGTTGTTCTGCGCCATCGCCGGCAGGCGCTGCTCCTGCGCGCCGGAGAGATCACGCTGGGATTGGCTGGCCGTGAGGGTGTCGCGCCCCTCGTCCTGACCGTGGTGGTCGGGCACGTCGGGCACGCCGATGCCGACCGCCTCGTGCGTGGGGTCCGCGGCAGGAGCCGCCGAGCCGTCGACCGGCTCAGCCTCGCGCTCGGCGTCGGTGACGGTGCCCTGCGACGGCGCAGCGGCCGTGGAGTCGCCCTCGGGACCGGTCACCGGGTTGGCGGGGTCGCGGTCGGCCGGGCTGGCTGCGGCTGTGCGCTGCATCGCCTCGGCATCCGCTCCGCCCTGATCGGGGTGGTTGCCCCCGGTGTTCTCGAACTCGTTCTCGCGCTCGGTCATGATTCCTCCACTCCCAGGTCGGGGTCGGCGCCGCGGGACGGCTCGGGCGACTCGACATCGCCCACGTCGACGGGCGCGTCGGTCAGATTGGGCGAGCCGACGGCATCCGCGTTGCGCTCACGGGACTCGATGTCATCGATGCCCTCCCAGCCACCGGGCGGGTCGGCGTCGATCACTCCCTCGGGCAACGTGCGATCCGGGTTGTCGGTCATGATGCGCTCCTCTCGTCTGCCCCCCACTCTGCGGCGTCAGGTCGGGGGCCGTCGCGGGCTTGACGAACGCGTCCGCCGCGCGTAGGGAGCGCGGGAGGCTCAGGCGGGGTGGGGCGTGCGCAGGATGCCGCGGTGCGCCGGGTTCTCGTCGAACCAGTCCGCGACGTACCAGCAGACCGGGATGACCGTGCGGTCGCCGCGGGCCTCCAGCTCGGCGACGGCGCGCGAGACGACCTCGCCCGCGTAGCCGTGGCCGCGGTGCGGGGGCACCGTGTAGGCGCGGGTCATGGCGATGGTGCTGCCGTCGTCGCGGTAGTCCAGCACGCTGAGCAGCTCATCGCCGCGCAGCAGGGCCCATCGGGACGCGTCGGTCTGATTCTCGAAGCGCAGGTCCTTCATGCCGCCAGGCTACGCCCGTGTGACAGGCCGGGGGCCGAGGCCGGGGGCGGTTCGGGAAGCGTCAGCGCGGCCGGGATGCCGCGACGACGTCGGCGAGCCGGCGGTCGACGGCGCGCTGACCGCGGAGGTGCACGATCGACCACCCTTCCGCCGCGCGGGCGGCCGCGGCAGCCCGAGCTCGGCCGAGAGCTGCGCGGCCCGTCGCGACGTGCCGGAGCCGGACGTCACGAGCACCCGGATGCGGCGGGGCGGGCGGGCTATCGGCACCGGCCGACTCCAGCCAGATGTCGCCGGTGCGCGGACGCTGAGCAATCTGTCACATTTCGTCATCTGCAGGGCGGGGCGTCCGAGCGGTTTGACGCTTTCCGACTCGGTGGGTCATAATCGGCCTCATGACTGACAACGCACGCTCTCTGTCCGCCTGGGAGGCGAACGGGACTGCCGGCATGATGATGCCCGGCCGCGCTGTCATGTGTTGCCGAATGTGTCGTTGACACCACGACCCCACGCCGGGCTCGAGCCGCGCCTTTGATCTGAGCGCCGCGGCCGGCCCCCGAGCATTGCGGCATGCGCCCACAACGCGCAACCGCTGCTCCGACACATCGCCCACTCTCGGGCTTTCGCAGCACACCCTGAACCCGTTCCGGCGCATCGCCCGGGTTCCACCTGCAAGGACGTCAACTCCCATGTCGAACATCGCCATCCTCGATCGCCCGGCCACCGCCCGCCACCTCCGCGCCGTCGAAGACGTCGCGCCCACCGCTCCCGCTGCACGCGCCGCCGCACCCGTTGAGGCGGAGGCCCGCCCGGCATCCCCCCGCCCGGTGCCGGCAGGCACCGCCCCCCGCGGCTTCGCCCTGTACGTCGGCATCGACGAGGTGAAGGCAGCGCAGGACGGCGTCTCGCTCTCCGTGCTCGTCGCCGCGCTGCGCCGCACGCTCGCCGATCTCGCGCCGCAGGCCGAGACCTACGCCACCGTGGCGCTGGCTCCGGCCGGCGCCGGCGGCCGCGACGTCGACGTCGTGCGACTCGCTCTGCACGAGCCGAGCGCCGTCGCCCGCACCCAGGAGGACGAACCCGACGAGGATGCCGTCCCCGGCGGCGTCACCGTCGACATCTCGCGCAAGCGCGTGCTGATCGACGGCGCCTCGGCGGCGTTCACCTTCAAGGAGTTCGAGCTGCTGCAGTACCTGGTGCTGCGGGAGGGACGCACGATCGAGCGCGCCGAGCTGGTCTCGTCGCTCTGGCAGGGCACCGGCGACGACGAGGCGCCGGGTGAGCGCACCATCGACGTGCACGTGCGGCGCCTGCGGGCGAAGCTCGGCCGGTACGAGGACATCGTGCGCACCGTGCGCGGCGTCGGCTACCGGTTCGACCGCCACGCCGACGTCGTGATCCGCTACGGCCACGGCAGCCCTTCGCCCGACCGCTTCTGACCCGCATCCTCCCCGTACGGTGGCAGCCGCGCGCGGTGCGCCGGCGGCCGCGTGCACAACGACGCCTTCCCGTCCCGCGGGAGATGCCGGCGGGCGGCGTGGACGTCCGCACGGGCCGGATCCGCGACGTTGTGCACGCCGCACCGCCGCTGCGAGGCGGCGCCGGCAGGCGAGCTGTACCCGCACCGCGTGCATCACGCCGCCTTCCCGCCTGCCGACGGGGCCCCGACGCGCGATGTGGGCGCCCCGATGCGCGGATCAGCGACGTTGTGCACACCCCCAGCCCGTTGCAGGCCGGCGCACCCTCACCCGCACTCGCACCATCCGCGGCGTTGCGCACGCCGGCCCCGGCGCCCGCGTCCAGCGGGATGTCGGCGGGGTGAGCGTAGGGTGGCGGCATGAGCACGGTGCAGGCGGGAAGGATGCCGCGCACGGCAGCACTCGCCCCGGCCACCGCGGCCGCGGCAGCAGCCGCACGCACCACCGCGACCGCGACGCCACCGGCACACACCCCCGCGGTCGCAACCGCACACGCCCCCGCGCCCGGGGCCGCGCGCCCACTCGAGACCGAGTACCGGCCGCGGGTCCCCATCGACGCCGCGCGGGCCATCCGGTACCAGCGCCACGGCGCGAACGACCCCGCCTTCGCGGTCGACGGATCGGTGCTGTGGCGCGCAAGCCGCACCCCCGAAGGCGTCGCGACCCTGGCCATCCGCCCCGACCGCAGCCGCATCAGGGCGGCGGCGTGGGGACCCGGAGCCGAGTGGGCCCTGCACCAGCTGCCCGCGCTGTGCGGCGGCCTCGACGACCCGGCCGGGTTCGACGCCGGGCGGCATCCGCTCATCGCCGAGGTGCACCGACGCCATCCCGACCTGCGCATCGGCCGCACCGACCTCGTCTTCGAGGCCCTCGCGAGCGCCGTGATCGAGCAGAAGGTCACCGGCCTGCAGGCGTTCGGCGCGTGGCGGGTGCTCGTGACCCGCTTCGGCGAGCGCGCTCCCGGCCCCACTCCGAAGGCCATGTTCGCGCCGCCGTCGATCGACGGCTGGCGGCACATCCCCAGCTGGGCGTGGCATCGCGCCGGCGTGGAGCCGCCGCAGGCGCGCACGATCGTCGAGACAGCACGTCGCGGCGCGTCGGTCGTCGCGGCGGTGATGGATGCGGGCGCCGGCGAGGCCGTCGACCGCGTGCTGATGAGCCTGCGCGGCATCGGCATCTGGACCTCCGCTGAGACGCGCATCCGTGCCCTCGGCGACCCCGACGCGGTGAGCGTCGCCGACTACCACCTGGCCCACGAGGTCGGCAACGCCCTGACCGGCCACCGCGTCGACGACGACGGGATGCTGGAGCTGCTGGAGCCGTGGGCCGGTCACCGCCAGAGGGTGATCCGACTGATCTACGCCGGTGGCGTGCGCGAGCAGCGGCGGGGTCCTCGACTGCACCCCGAGGACCACCGCGACCGCTGACGGGCGCCCTTGTGAGCCGTCGCGGCGCGGTTCACACTGGACCCGTCGCGCGCCGGCGCGGCATCCACCGTCACGAGAAGAAGCGAGATGGCCGCTCTCAACCCCTACCTGTCGTTCCGCGCTCAGGCGCGCGCCGCCATGACCTTCTACCAGGGGGTGTTCGGGGGCGACCTGCAGATCTCCACCTTCGGCGAGTTCGAGGGCATGGCGCAGGATCCCAGCGAGCGCGAGCTCGTCATGCACTCCCAGCTCACCACCCCCGACGGCTTCGTGCTCATGGGCTCCGACACACCGGGCGCGCTGCCCTACGTCGCCCCCGCGGGCATCGCGGTGTCCCTCAGCGGGGACGACGAGGCGCAGCTGCAGCGGTTCTGGGATGCCCTGACCGGCGGCGGCACCGTCACCCTGCCGTTCGACCCGCCGCCGTGGGGCGGTCGCTTCGGCATGCTCACCGATCGGTTCGACGTCCCCTGGATGGTGGCGCTGAACGCGCCGTCCTGACCTCGCCGCGGCTGCCCGTCGATGCCGGCCGCCCGCGTCGCCCGTAGGCTGGCGGCATGACGGACTCTCGCACCGGCCCGGGGTGGCCGCGCGGTCGCATCGGCTGGATCGCCGGCACCGCCCTGCTGCTCGTGGTCGGCGTGCTGTTCGGCCTCATCATGAGCAATGTGTGGCTCGGCGTGGTGCTGGCCGGCGCGGTGTCGATCGGCTGGCTCATCGCCTACGAGTCGTCGCGCGGGCGCAACAGCGGCATCTACGACCGCGACGACGACGGCGCTCAGCTGTAGTCAGCGGTAGTACAGCGCCACCGGACGCCCGTCGATCTGCCGCACGTCCACCGGCGTCTCGTACACCTCGGCCAGCACCTCGGGCCGCATGATCTCGGCGACCGCGGCGTCGGCGACGACCCGGCCGTCGCGCATCGCCACAATGCGGTCGGCGTAGGCGGCGGCGAAGTTGATGTCGTGCAGCACGACCACCACGATCTTGCCGAGTTCGTCGGCCATGCGGCGCACGAGCTTCATGATCTCGCCCATGTGCCGCACATCGAGGTTGTTCAGCGGCTCGTCCAGCAGCACGTACTTGGTGTCCTGCGCCAGCACCATGGCGATGAACGCGCGCTGCCGCTGCCCGCCCGACAGCTCGTCGAGGAAGCGCCCGCGGAACGCGTCGAGGTCGAGATAGGCGAGGGCGCGGTCCACGTGCGCGCGGTCGTCGGCGCTCATCCGGCCCTTCGAATGCGGGTAGCGCCCGAACTCCACGAGGTCCTGCACCGTCAGCCGCGCGGCGATGTGGTTGTCCTGCCGCAGCACCGCGAGCACCTTCGCGAGGTCGGCCGAGGCGGCGGTGCGCACGTCGACGCCGTCGACAGTGACCGTGCCGCCGTCGGCGGGGATGAGACGGCCGATCAACCCGAAGAGCGTCGACTTGCCCGCACCGTTCGGGCCGATCAGGGCGGTCACCCCGGCATCCCCCAGGGTGAGCGTGACGTCGTCGAGCACCGCCTGTCCGCGGTAGCGCTTGGTCACACCGTCGAGCGCGATCATCGCGCCCCCTTTCGCAGCACGAGGAAGAGGAAGAACAGTCCGCCGGCGAACTCGATCACCATCGACAGACTCCCGCCGAACCCGAGCACCCGCTCAAGCAGCAGCTGTCCGCCGAGCAGGCACACCACGCCCAGCAGGGCGGCGGCCGGCAGGGTGAACCGGTGGCGGAAGGTGCCGGCGTAGCTGTAGGCCAGGTTGGCGACGATGAGGCCGAAGAAGAGGATCGGGCCGACGAGGGCGGTGGAGGCCGCGACCATCACCGAGACGATCGCGAACAGGGCCATGACGACCCGGCGGTGATCCACCCCGAGTCCCACCGCCGTCGGTTCGCCGAGGGTCAGCACGTCGAGGGTGCGCAGGAGCGGCACGACCCCCAGGCACCCGAGGGCGACGAGGATGCCGGTGAGCAGCAGCAGCGTCTCGTTCGGCCGGGTCAGCGAGGCGAACCCGGTGTCGGTGAGCACCTGGAAATCCAGCGGGTCCAGCATCCGCTGCATCCACTCGGTGAGACTGCGGAAGAACGTGCCCAGCACGATGCCGACCAGCAGCATGAGGTGGATCGACCGACGCTTGCCGCCGAACAGCCAGGTGAACAGGAACACGCTGAACGCCGTCATGACGGCCACCTGCACGAGCCACAGCACCACCGGGTCGGCGCGCAGGAAGGTCGTCGCGCCGAGGCCGAACACGATGACCGTCGAGATGAGCATGAAGAACGCGTCGAAGCCCATGATCGACGGCGTCAGGATGCGGTTCTGCGTGATGGTGTGGAACACCACCGTCGACACCCCGACCGCCACGGCGACGACGACCATGCCCGCGACGCTGACGCTGCGGATCTTCACCGCGTAGCCGAGCGAGCCGGGCACCGCCGTGAAGAGGTAGAGGGCGGCCAGCACGAGCACGGCGGCGGCGAGCACGGCGAGCCGCACGCCGGGTCGCGACCATGCGGATGCCAGGCGCGACGGCGGGCGCACACCGGCGACAGCGGCAGGGGCGGGGGCGGTGTCAGTGCGCACGGCTCCCCTTCCGCAGCAGCAGCCAGAGGAACAGCCCCGCACCGACGATGCCGACGACCACCGAGAGCGGGATCTCGTAGGGGAAGCGCACGGTGCGCGCGATGAGGTCGCACGCGAGCACGAAGGTCGCGCCGAGGCCGGCCACCCACGGGATCGAGCGGCGCACGTTGTCGCCGATGATGAGGCTGACGATGTTGGGAACGACGAGACCGAGGAACGGGATCATGCCGGCTGTCACGAGCACCGAGGCGGTGATGACGGCGACGACGACCATGCCGACGGCGACCACGCGCCGGTAGTTCAGCCCGAGGTTGGTCGCGAAGTCCTCGCCGAGCCCGATGACGCTGAACCGATCGGCGGCCACCCACGCCACCAGCACCATGACGGCGGCGACCCAGACGTACTCGTAGCGCCCCTGCATGACCGAGGCGAAGCTGCCCTGCGACCACTGCCCCAGGGACTGCAGCAGGTCGAGCCGATAGGCGAAGAACGCCGTGACCGCGCCGACGATGCCGCCCAGCATGATGCCGACCAGCGGAACCAGCACGAGCTGGCGCACCGGGACCGCCCGGATCACCCGCAGGAACACCCAGGTGCCGATGAGACCGAACACCGCGGCGACGGCCATCTTGCCCATGATCGCCATGCCCGGCCACAGCACGATGGTCACCAGCATGCCGAGGGTGGCGAACTCGCTCACCCCTGTCGTGCCCGGCTCGACAAACTTGTTGCGCACGAGCATCTGCAGGATGAGCCCGGCGATGCCCAGCGATGCCCCGACGAGCACGACGGCGACCGTGCGCGGCATCCTGCTCGCGACGAGGAGGAACGCCGCCGTGCCGTCGGCACCGCCCTCGAGCAGGGTGGCGACCGAGACGTCGGAGACCCCCACGAACAGGCTCACGATGCCGAGCACCACCAGGAGCACGCCGATGAGCACCCCCACCCACGTCCGCCGGGGGCGGGCAGGGGCGGGGGTGCTCGTCGTCGCGACGGCTGTCGCAGTCACCTCAGTGCCGGATCTCTCTGATCGAGCGCCTATTCGGCGATCTGCAGGACGTCCTCGATCATGATGCGGGTGGTGTCGATCCCGCCGAAGACGATGTACCAGGCGGTGGGGTCGAGGTAGACGATCTGGTCTTCCTGGTATGCGGTGGTCTGCTTGATGATGTCGTTGTCGAGTACGGCGGCCGCGGCCTGCGCATTCTCCTCGCCGGTGGCGGCGTCGCGATCGACGACCCAGAGGAAGTCGGGGTTGTGCTCGAGGAGGAACTCGAACGAGACCGGCTCGCCGTGGGTGGCCGCCTTGACGTCCTCGACGACGGGCTCGACGCCGAAGACGTCGTAGATCAGCCCGCCGCGGGCGTTGCGGCCGGTGGCGTTGCCCTCCGAGGGTGCCATCGCGCTGAGCCGGCCACCGGAGACCATGAGCCCCAGGCCCGTTCCGGCGCCGGCGGTGGCGGCCTGTGCCTCTTCGATCCCCGCCTCGAGCTCGGCGAGCGCCTCCGCTGCGGCGTCCTCGGCTCCGAGGACCTCACCGAGGAACGTCGTGTTGCGCTCGAGGGTCTCCTGGAAGGAGCCGGCGATGCTGAGGTCCACGGTCGGGGCGATCTCGCTGAGGTCGTCGTACAGGGCCGTCGAGCGGCCGCCGATGATGATGAGATCAGGCTGCTCCGCCTCGATGGCGACCAGGTCGGCTTCGAAGAGCGTGCCGGCGTTGAACGCGTCGGCCGCCAGGTGGTCCTGCAGGTAGTCGGGGACCGAGTCCAGCGGGGCGCCGGCGACCTCGCCGCCGAGGGCGCCGATGGTGTCGAGGCTCGCCATGTCGAACACGACGATCGTCTCGGGGTTCTTGGGCACCTCGACCGTGGTGGCTTCGAACTGCGGATCCTCATCCTCGCCGGCGGTGTTGCGGTCCCACGAGTACGTGACGGTGTCGGCCGGGTCGGCGGCGGCCGCGGCATCGGCATCGGCGTCGGCGGTGGCGCAGCCGGTGAGCGCGACGGCGGTCGCGAGGGCGAGGGATGCCGCGAGCAGCGGCCGGGACGAGGTGAGCGTCATGTCTTCTCCTGGGTGCTGCGCGGTCGCGCGGCATCGGGCGCGGCAGACGAGGCTCGCTGCGCCGTCGGTAGGGTGGGAGCGGGCCGCCCGCATCCGCCGCGGAGGCGGAGGACGGCCGCGAATGTAGGTTAGCCTAACCTGTGTGATCGCGTCGACCAGCCCGGCATCCTTCCGCCTCGAGCGCCAGCCGCTCGACCTTCGCTTCCGCATGGCGCGGCTGGCGGAGCGACAGTGGCTCACGCCCCACTACGTGCGCCTGCGGCTGGTGGGCGAGGACCTGATCGGCTTCTCATCGCTGGGCTCGGACGACCACATCCGCGTCTTCTTCCCCGGCGCCCCTCCCGCGTCGGTCGAGCAGCTGCGCTCGGCGCCGAGCCGCGAGTACACCCCGCTGGACTGGGACGCCGAGGCCGGCCGGCTCGACCTGGAGTTCGCGATCCACGGCGACGGCGTCGCGTCGCAGTGGGCGGCGACCGCCGAGCTCGGGGCCGTGGCCGGTGTCGGTGGCCCTCGTGGCTCGCTCGTGCTCAGCGGCAGGCCCGATTCCTGGCTGCTGGCCGGCGACGAGACCGCCGTACCGGCGATGCGCCGGTACGCAGCGCTGATGGATGCCGATGCTCAGGGCCGCATCATCGTCGAGGTGGCCGACGTGGCGCACGAGCTGTCGATCGCGGCGCCGTCGGGGGTGGCGGTGTCGTTCGTGCACCGCGGCGCCGATCGGGCCGGTGCAGCCCTCGCGCAGACGCTGGACGCGCTCACCGCCGCCGACCGCCCCGCCGGCGATGTGTTCGCGTTCGTGGCCGCCGAGCAGGCGATCGTCAAGCCGGCCCGCGCGCTGCTGCAGGAGCGGTGGGCGCTGCCCGCCGACGGGTTCGTCGCGAAGGGGTACTGGAAGCGCGGCGAGACCGAGTACCACGCCCCTCACTGACTCCGCACCGTCGGCGGCGGACGCCGCCGATCAGTACCAGTCGGTCGCCTGCGAGTGGGCCCACGCCGCGCAGGGCGTGCCGTACGCACGGGAGATGTAGTCCAGCCCCCAGCGGATCTGGGTGGTGGCGTTGGTCTGCCAGTCCGGTCCGGCCGCCGCCATCTTGTCGCCGGGAAGCGACTGCGGGATGCCGGTGGCTCCGCTCGACGGGTTGACCGCCTGGTAGTTCCAGTCGGACTCCTTCTGCCACAGGGAGTCGAGGCACTGGAACTGGTCGCCGCCCCAGCCGTACTGCGTCGCGGCCAGATGGGCGGCAGTCGACTTCGCCCCCTCGACGGTGTTGCCCGCCGCCAGTGCCGCGGCCGCTTCGGCCTCGGCCCGTGCTGCCGCGGCAGCGGCGTCGGCTTCGGCCTTCTTCTGCTGCGCCTCGCCGAACCGGCTGCGCAGGTGGGCGGTTTCGGCTGTCACGTCGTCGGCGTGGTCGTCGATGGCCTCGACCACCTCCGTACGCCGCAGCAGCTGCACACCCTCGGCGTCGTCGAGCTCCTGCAGGCTGGCACTCAGCAGGGCAGTGTCGACCTCGGCATCCCCGCCGACGTCGAGGCCCGACTGCGCCACCTCGTCGACGAGGGCGTCGGCGTCGGTCAACGCCGTCTGCGCGGCATCCACCGCCGCCTGGGCCTCGTCGGCCACCTCCTGCAGCGCGGGAGCGACGGAGGTGTCCGCCGCGATGGGAAGCTCCGCGGCCGCGGCGGCCGCGCCGGAGGTCAGCAGTCCGCCGAGGACGACCCCCGACGCGACGGCCAGGGTGGCCGTGAGGCGAGTGCGGTGACGGCGGCGGCGCTCGGCACGCAGGGTGCGGCGAAGGAGGGCAGGGTGAGGATCGGTCTGCATGCGTGAACGTGCTCGGGTCGGGTGCGCCGGCACGACGGCGCACGCCCTCGGGTCGGGCGTCCTCCCACTCTCGTCCCCGCATCTGGACGAACCCTCCGCCGCCGCTGAGGGATCCATGGGAGGGGAGATGCCCTCGGATCAGGCGTTTCGTCTTCCTCCGCCACCGTCCCCGCAGCCCCGCAGGCGGGAGCACGACGCAGCGCTTGCTCGCCGCGGCCCGCCGGCTGAATACTGTGGATCAGCTGAATCCTGGATCACCCGCATCCGGAGCCGATGCGAGAGGACCCCTCATGCTGACCCGGAATGCGACCGGGCTCCGCACGGCTACTACGCCGGCAAGGTGGCGCAGGAGTCCCTCATCACCGCCGGCGAGGTGCCGTGGACGATCCTGCGCACGACGCAGTTCCACGACTTCGCGGCGCAGCTGTTCGCCTCGGCGCGCGTCGGCCCCGTTCACCTGGCGCCGCGGATGCGCACCCAGCCGGTGTCCCTCGACGAGGTCGCGACGCGACTGGTCGACCTCGCCGAAGCGCCACCCGTGGGGCGGGCTCGCGATCTCGCGGGGCCCCGGGAGGAGTCGCTCGTCGAGATGATCCGCGCCTACGCGCGCGCGACCGGTCACCGCGGCTGGATCCCCGCCGTCCCGCTTCCCGGCCCGCTCGGCCGCGCGCAGCGCGACGGCATACTGCTGCCCGGCCCCGATGCCGACCACGGCACGGTCACCTTCGCGCAGTGGCTCGCGACCCGGTGAGGGGATGCCGGAAGCGCCGGCATCCGCTCGCTACATCTCTTCGTGCGTGTCGGGGTCGCCGTCCCACAGCCGGCCCCGCTCGAGCCCGCTGACGGCGGCGACCTCGTCGTCGGTGAGGGTGAAGCCGAACACGTCGGCGTTCTCACGCTGCCGCTCAGGGCTGGCCGACTTGGGGATCGGCGTCGACCCGAGCTGGGTGTGCCAGCGCAGCACGACCTGCGTGGGGGTCACCCCGTGCGCGGTGGCGATGTCGGTGATGACCGGCTCGGAGAGCAGCTCCGTGCGCCGGGCCAGCGGGCTCCAGCTCTCGGTGCGGATCTCGCGGGCCTCATGGAACGCGCGCAGCTCGGTCTGCGGGAAGTACGGGTGCATCTCCACCTGGTTCACGGCCGGGAGGATGCCGGTCTCGTCGACCAGGCGCATGAGCATCGTCTCGGTGAAGTTCGACACCCCGATGCTGCGGACCGCCCCCCGCTCACGCAGCTCGATCATCGCCCGCCAGGACTCGACGTACTCGTCGACCGACGGGTTGGGCCAGTGGATCAGGTACAGGTCGATGCGGTCCAGGCCCAGCCGCTCCAGCGAGCCCGCGGCACTGGCGAGGGTCTGCTCGTATCCGTGATCGCGTCCGGGCAGCTTGGTGGTGATGAGCAGCTCTTCGCGGATGCCGCTGCGGCGCACCGCCTCGCCCACCTCGGTCTCGTTCTGGTAGTTCACCGCCGAGTCCAGCAGCCGGTAGCCGGTGTCGATGGCCGCCAGCATCGCGTCGACGCCGTCGTCGCCGCGCAGGTTGTATGTGCCGAGTCCGAGCTCGGGGAAGTCCATGCCGTCGTTGAGCGTCACCGTGGGAATCGTGATCATGCGCCCACGCTACGCCGCGGGGGCGGTCACGGATCGGGGCTTGCGCCGGCAGCCCTCACGTCTCAGCCCAGCAGCGCCTCGATCGTGGTGATGACTCCGTGCTCGGCGTTGGACGGCGCCCGGTGGTTCGCGACGGCGACGACGTCGGGGTGGGCGTCGGCCATGGCATAGCTCCAGTCGGCGACCTGCAGCAGCTCGATGTCGTTGAGGTAGTCGCCGAACGCGGCCGTCTGCGCGCGGTCGACGCCGAGCGCCTGCTGCAGGTTCCGCAGCGCGACGCCCTTGTTCACCCCGGCGTTCATGATGTCGACCCAGTGGGGGCCCGACACGACCACCTGGTGCGTGGCGGCGACGTCGGTCAGCAGCGGCGCGGTGTGCGCCTCGCCGCCGTCGTGGTCGAAGACGGCGAGCTTGAGCACCTGGTCGTCGACGGCCCGCAGGTCATCGACGACGGTGAGTCGCGCGTAGTACTTCTCCACCTCGGCCCGGAATACCGGGTCGGAGCCCTCGATGTACGCCGATTCCTTGCCGCACACCACGATCCCGATGCGCAGGTCACCCGCGGCGACGTGCCCGCGCAGCCGCAGGATCACGTCCCGCACGAAGACGGGGTCGAGGGCGTCGGAGCTGACCTCCGTCCCCTCCCGCACGACGTACGCGCCGTTCTCGGCGATGTAGTCGAGATCGCGCCCCGCCGCGCCGAACGATCGCTGCAGCGTCGCCAGCTGCCGGCCGCTCGCCGGGGCGAAGGCGATGCCGCGCTCGCGCAGCCTGTCCAGCAGCGGCCAGAGCCCGTCGGGGATGCGTCCGGCGGGGTCGAGCAGCGTGCCATCCATGTCGACGGCGATGAGGCGGATGTCGGGAGCAGCCATCCCGCCATCCTCCCAGGCGCATCTGGGCGCCTCCCCCACCCGCCGCCGAGCGGGAGCCGGCCCCGTCGGGATATCCCGAAGAAAAGACTCCGGATGCCGGGGCGGCGCCGGGTCTTCCGCCACCCCTAGCGTGGAGCCATGACCTCAACCCCCGCCCCTGCCGCCGCGGCCCCGACCGCGGCGCGCCCGTCCGCGCTGCGCCTCCTCGGCGCACTCGCGCAGCTGGCGGCCATGGCCGTCGCCGGGACCTTCCTGTTCTCGACCCTCAGTGTGCTGCTGAGCCTCGGGGTGAGCCTGCTGCTCGTCATCGGCCTCGGCATCCCGTTCCTCCTCGCCTTCGTCTACCTGCTGTTCGCCACCGCCTGGCTCGAGTACGCCCGGGCCGACGGCCTCTATGGCTACGGCCTGCCGTCGCTGCGACTGCGGCGCCGTCAGCGGCCCGGATTCGGCGGGTGGCTGCACATGGTGTGGCAGCAGTTCACCGACGGCCCGCAGTGGCGCGGGGTCGCCAGCGCGGCCCTCGCCACTCTGCTCGGGTCGGCCGTGATCTTCCTCGCCTCGATGGTCGCCACCGGCGTGGGACTGCTGTTCTCGCCCTTCTTCGGCGGCGAGACGATCCCCTCCCCCTGGTTCGGCCTCATGCTCGACCCGGGCTGGGCGGCCGTCGCGGGCGGCATCGCCGTGCTGCTCAGCGCCGCACTGCTGTTCGGCATCGGCCTGCTCGACGGTGTGCTCACCCGCGCCATCCTGGTGCCCTCCCGTGAAGCCGTGCTGGCCCAGCAGGCCGCCACCTCCGACGTGCAGCGCGCCGGCGCCGTGCGTGCCAGCGAGGTGGAGCGCACCCGCATCGAGCGCGACCTCCACGACGGTGTGCAGCCCCGCCTGGTGTCGGTGGGGATGACGCTGGGCCTGGCGCGGCAGAAGATCGACACCGACCCCGAGGCTGCGCGCGAACTCATCACCGAGGCGCACACCTCCACGAAGGCCGCCATCACCGAGCTGCGGCAGCTGGCGCGCGGCATCCACGCGTCCGTCCTGGACGACCGCGGCCTCGACGCCGCACTGTCTGCCCTCGCCGCCCGGTCCCATGTTCCCGTCCACCTGGACGTGCGGGTCGACGGCCGGTGCACCCGCGAGGCCGAGGCCGCCGTCTACTTCGCCATCGCAGAGTCCCTCACCAACGCCGCCAAGCACTCCCACGCCGGCGACTGCCGGGTGATCGTGCGGCGCCGCGACGACGGGACCCTCTGGGCCCGCGTGGAGGACAACGGCACCGGTGGCGCCCGCGTGATCCCCGGGGGCGGACTCGACGGCATCACCAACCGCATCCTCGCCGCCCGCGGCACGGCTCGGCTCGACAGCCCTGCCGGCGGGCCGACCTCCCTGGAGGTGAGTGTCCCGTGCGCATCCTGATCTGCGAAGACTCCGCGCTGCTGCGGGAGGGCCTCGTGCGCCTGCTCGAAGACGCCGGACACACCGTCGTCGCCGCGCTCCCCGACGCCCACCACCTCGACGAGGTGGTGGCCGACACCGATCCCGACCTCTGCATCCTCGACGTGCGGCTGCCTCCCACGTTCACCGACGAGGGCATCCGCGCCGCACTCACGCTGCGGGCCGCGAACCCGGCCCTCCCGGTGCTGGTGCTCAGCCAGTACGTCGAGGAGCGCTACGCCTCCGAGCTGATCGCCGGCCGGGGCGGGGCCCTCGGGTACCTGCTGAAGGACCGGGTGGCCGACGTCGCCGACTTCATCGACACCGTCGCCCAGATCGGCGCCGGTGGCACGGTGTTCGACCCGGAGGTCGTCTCGCAGCTGCTCACTCGGCGCACCCGCGACGATCGGATGGCGCGGCTGACCGACCGGGAGCGCACCGTGCTCGCCCTGATCGCCGAGGGCAAGTCCAACCAGGCCATCGCCCGCACGCTGCACGTCAGCGAGGCGAGCGTCGAGAAGTACATCACCTCCCTCTTCCAGAAGCTGGGCCTCGAACAGGACGAGGACGGCAACCGGCGGGTGCTCGCAGCCCTCGCCCATCTCGATCACGGCGGCCAGGAGCCGCAGACAGGAGCCTCACGATGAGCACGTCACTCACTCCCCCGGTCAGCCCCCCGCCGCCGCTGCCCCCTTCGGGCCAGGCGCCGCCCCCTCCCACCGCTCCGCCGCCGCCGTCGCGGTCGACGGGACGCGTGATCGCGATCATCGCGATCGTGCTCGGGGGCCTGCTGCTGCTGTCGACCGTGGCCTTCGGCGTCATCGGCTCGCTGGTCCGCGCCGGCGGCGTCTCGGACGAGCGGATCGTGGTGGATGCCGCCGGTGTCGAGAGCCTCGACGTCGAAGCGTCCGCCGGCGACGTGCGGGTGCGGTTCACCGACACCGACGAGGCCGTGCTCGACGTCACGGCCGAAGCCGGCGCCGGCCGCTGGAGCCTGACGCGCGAGGGCGACGAGCTGGTGGTGCGGTCCCCGCAGCGCTGGTTCTTCGGCTGGTGGTTCTACGACGGGCCGACCCGGGTCGTGCTCGAGCTGCCGCAGTCGCTGCAGGGCGAGGCCCTGAACGCGCAACTGTCGCTGTCGGCAGGCTCACTCGATGTGGAGGGCGACTTCGGCGTGCTCGACCTCGACGTCAGTGCGGGCGAGCTCACCCTGGGCGGCGGCGCCGCGCAGGTCGCCGCCACCGTGAGCGCCGGCCGCGCCGATCTCGACCTCGCCGACGTCGTCACCGCCGACCTGGATGTCAGCGCGGGCGGGCTGAAGGCGGTCTTCACCGGTGACGCCCCCGACGACGTCACGATCGATGTCAGCGCCGGCTCGCTCGATCTGAGCGTGCCGAGCGGGGCGTACCGCGTCGACACCGACGTATCGGCGGGCGGTGTCGACAACCGCCTGGAGACGTCGTCGTCGGCATCCCGTGTGATCACCGTCAGCGTCTCCGCCGGAGACGTCACGCTGCGCTCGGGTCGCTGACCCCGGCGCACGGGTCGGGGCCGGTCGGAGGAATCCGACCGGCCCTTCGCCGTGCGTGCGGCGCGTAGTCACGGCTCCTCCCGTGGACGCTCTCCGTCTCGGCGGGCTACCGTTGACGGCGTGACTGCCCCGATCGACGCCACGACCACGTCCGCCTGGAACGACCTCGTCGCCCTCCGCGACGGATTCACCCCCGACCTGCGCGGCTGGTTCGCCGACGACCCGCGGCGGGCCGAGCGGCTGAGCCTGCCGCTGGCCGACCTGCACGTCGACCTGTCGAAGAACCTCGTCACCGACGAGATCCTCGCCACGCTCGTGCGGCTGGCCGAGCAGACCGGCGTCGCCGAGCGGTACGCCGCCATGCTGGCCGGCGAGCACATCAACACCACCGAGGACCGCGCGGTGCTCCACACCGCCCTGCGTCGCCCCGCCGGCGCGTCCCCCGCACTCGTCGTCGACGGGCAGCAGGTCGACCACGACGTGCAGGAGGTGCTCACGGCCATGTCGGCGTTCGCCGATCGCGTGCGCTCGGGCGAGTGGGTCGGCGTCACCGGCAAGAAGGTCGAGACGGTCGTCAACATCGGCATCGGCGGGTCCGACCTCGGCCCCGTCATGGTCTCCCAGGCGCTGGCGCCCTATGCCGACGCCGGCATCTCCGCCCGGTTCGTGTCGAACATCGACCCCACCGACATCGCACAGAACACCGCCGACCTCGACCCCGAGACGACGCTGTTCATCGTGGCATCCAAGACGTTCACCACGCTCGAGACCCTCACCAACGCCCGGCTCGCGCGCGACTGGCTGTGGACTGCGCTGGAGAAGGCGGGCGCGATCGACGGCACCGACGAGGCCCGCACGGATGCCGTCGCGCACCACTTCGTGGCCGTCTCGACCGCGCTGGACAAGGTCGCCGCGTTCGGCATCGACCCCGCCAACGCGTTCGGCTTCTGGGACTGGGTCGGCGGCCGCTACTCGGTGGACTCCGCGATCGGGCTGTCGCTGGCGATCGAGCTCGGCCCCGATGCCTTCCGCGAGTTCCTCGCCGGGTTCCACGCGGTCGACGAGCACGTGCGCACGACGCCGCTCGAGCGCAACGTCCCGGTGCTGATGGGGCTGCTGAACGTCTGGTACACGAACTTCCTCGACGCCCAGTCGCACGCGGTGCTCCCCTACGCGCAGCAGCTGAACCGGTTCGCGGCGTACCTCCAGCAGCTGACGATGGAATCCAACGGCAAGTCGGTGCGCTGGGACGGCACGCCGGTCACGACGGGCACCGGAGAGATCTTCTGGGGCGAGCCGGGGACGAACGGACAGCACGCGTTCTACCAGCTGATCCACCAGGGCACCCGGTTGATCCCGGCGGACTTCATCGCGTTCGCCAACCCGGCATATCCGCTCGCGGACGACGGGCGCGACGTGCACGGGCTGTTCCTGGCGAACTTCCTCGCGCAGACCAAGGCGCTGGCCTTCGGCAAGACCGCCGCGGAGGTCGAGGCCGAGGGCACCACCGGCCCGCTCGTGGCGGCGCGCACGTTCCCCGGCAACCGCCCGACGACGTCGATCTTCGCGCCCGCCCTCACCCCCGCGGTGCTCGGCCAGCTGATCGCGCTCTACGAGCACATCACCTTCACCCAGGGCGTGATCTGGGGCATCAACTCGTTCGACCAGTGGGGTGTGGAGCTGGGCAAGCAGCTCGCCCTGCAGATCGCGCCGGCGCTGGAAGGCGACCAGGACGCGCTCGAGGCGCAGGATGCCTCGACGCGCGGGCTCCTGGAGTACTACCGGGCGCACCGCCGCAGCTGACCTGCGGCGCGCGCCCGGCCGGCCGGCCGGTCAGCCGAGGCCGGCGGGCCGGGTGGGTGCCTCGCCCCGCAGGTGCTCGGCGAGGAACGCGAACACCGTCTCGTACCAGACCACGGCGTGCTGGGGCTTGAGCACCCAGTGGTTCTCGTCCGGGAAGTACAGGAACCGGTGCACGGTCGTGCCGTCGTCGTTGCCGTGGTGCTCCATGAGCTCGGCCCACAGCCGCAGGCTCTCGCCGATCGGCACGCGGTAGTCACGGTCGCCGTGGATGACCAGCAGCGGGGTGCGGATCTCGGCGACCGACAGGTGCGGCGAGTTCTCGAGCATCGCCTCCGGGGTGAAGATGCTCTGCCAGTACCCGGCGTGGTCGGTCGTGCCGGCGAACTGGTCCAGCGCCCACAGGCTCGCGTGCGTCACGATCGCCCGGAACCGGTCGGTGTGACCGGCGACCCAGTTGGCCATGTATCCGCCGAACGACCCGCCCATCGCCGCTGTGCGGGTCTCGTCGATGTCGGGGCGCGCCTCGACGGCATCCGTGATCGACATGAGGTCGGTGAAGGGCGCCTCACCCCAGCTGTTCCAGCCGCGCGCGATGAAGTCGAGGCCGTAGCCCGTCGACAGCGCAGGGTCGGGCAGCAGCACGGCGTAACCGCGGGCGACCGCGAGGTTCGGGTTCCAGCGCCAGCTCCATGCGTTCCAGCTGTTGAGGGGGCCGCCGTGGATCCACAGCAGCAGCGGCGCCGGCTTCTCGGCCGACGCGCCCTCGGGCAGCAGCAGCCACCCGCGCACGCGCGCGCCATCGGCCGCGGTGGTCTCGACCTCGGTGATCGTGCCGGGCACCTCGGGCGCCGCGGCGGGGGTGGCGAGCACCGTGACCGTGCCGTCGCGCGCGATGCGCACGGGGTGGGCGGGGGCCACCCACGACGAGCGCAGGGCGACGAGGTCGCCGGTGCCCCGGTCGACGTGCACGTCGGTGTAGGTGAAGTCGTCACCGGTGACCTGCGTCACCGCGCCGCCGTCCAGGCCGATGCGGAAGACGGGGCCGCGCCCGTCGGAGTCGGCGGTCACGATCAGCGCACGGTCGTCGTGGTCGAACTGGATGCTGCTCGGCCAGCGATCCCACTCGGCGGCGATGCGCCGGGGCGATGAGCCGTCGACGCCGCTGATCCACAGTTCCTGTTCGGTGGGGCCCGCGGGCGTGGACTTGACCGAGCGCACGTAGGCGAGCGTGCGGCCGTCGTGGCTGATCGCCGGGCCGGTGCTGTCGACGCCCGGCTCGTCGCGCAGCAGGGTGTGCGCGCCGGTGGCGACGTCGATCGACACGAGGCGGTAGCGGCCGTCGAGGCCCGTGGGCACGAGCAGCGAGGCGATCAGGGTCGCGCCGTCGGGGGTGAGGGCGGCACCGGCGCTCTCTCCGGTGCGCCCGGGCCGGGGGGTGAGATCGCGCGGCCGCGGGAGCGAGGCCGGGTAGGGCTGCGGCCGGTCGGCATCCGCGGCGGCGTTGGCGGCGTCCGCCTCGGCGGCCTCTTCGTCGACGACGGCAGCCAGGGTGTCGACGAGGCCGTCGAGGTCGAGCGAGAGCAGGTGCGGCTCGTCGGGGCCGAGGTCGTGGTCCCAGTGGCGCACCGGATAGGTGTCGTGCAGGATCGCCGACACTTTGCGCTTCGTGCGCTCGGCCCGCAGCCGCGCCTCGTCCTCGAGGGTGTCGGCCGACGGCAGCAGTCCGGCGGCGAGCACGAGGCGCTCCGCGGCTCCGGCGACGGCGGCGATGCCCGAGACGCCGCCGGGCAGCCGCGTCACCGGGCGGGCCTCCCCGCCCTCGGCGGGCAGGAGCCACAGCTGACCCGCCTCCTCGCCGTCGGCGGCTTCGGTGTCGGGCCGCGCCGAGACGAACAGCAGGTCGCCACCGGGGAGGAACGCCGCCCCCGCCTCGCCCTTGGCCGAGCGCGTGAGCCGGCGCGGGGCACCATCGCCGTGGGCCGGCACCTGCCAGAGCGAGCGCTCGTAGCCCGTGGCATCCTTCGTCGGCGTCGCGACGGTCAGCACGACCCGCGTGCCGTCCGGTGAGAGGGTCAGCCCTTCCGTGCGGGCGAGGGCGATGTAGTCGTCGAGCGAGTGGAAGGGTGTCGTGGGCATGCGCTCCACGCTATCGCCGCCGCTCCGCTCGATGGCCGTTCGTAGGGATTCCACACGTGGTCTGACCACAATGCCCGAGGGATTCGTGGACGGCCTACGACGGATGTGCGCGGGCGTCGCCCGCGCGGTAGTACGGAAGGATGACCCGTCAGCGACTCCTCCCTCTCGCCGTCCTCGCGGCCACCCTGGTCGCACTCACCGGCTGCACCGCCTCCGACACGGATGCGGCACCCGCCACCAGCCCCGAGCCCTCCGCGGCGACCACGTCGCTGTCGGCAGCCGACGGCATCGTCGTCGGCGACGGTCCGGTCGCCGTGGAGCTGTGGACCGACCTGTCATGCCCATACTGCGCCGTCCTCGAGGAGGCCACGGGAAGCGACCTGGAGCAGTGGGTCGCCGACGGCACGATCACGCTGTCGCTGCACCCGATGAACTACGTGAGCGAGAAGCGCGGCGACACCACCGACTACTCCACGCGCGCGGCCAACCTGCTGGGCCTGGTCGCCGACGCGGGCGAGACCGATGCCGTCCTGCCGCTGTACGCCCTGCTGCAGGAGAACCAGGTCGATGCCGACGGCGCACCGACCGACGCCGACCTGCTGGCCTACGCCACCGAGGCGGGCGTCGCCGCAGACCTCACCGCCGGTGTCGAGAACCTGACGATGGCCGAGTGGGTGCAGGAGAGCAACGACCACTGGATCGGCGAGGTCGTCGGCTCGGAGACCCCCGTCGACCACGTGCCCCTGCTCGTCGTCAACGGCGAGACGTTCGAGCTGCGCGGCGACGGCTCGGATGCCGCACGCCTCCGCGAGGCCGTGGACGCCGCCGCCGCCGGCTGATCGCAGGCCCTTCGCGGCGCCGGCTCAGATGACGTCGTCTGCCGCGACGATGTCGAGCTCCCAGACCCGTGCCTCGGCGACGGTCGCGTCGTGTGCCTCGCGCGCCTGATCGATCACCGCGCCGATCCGCTCCATGAGGTCGACGAACTCCGGCTCGCTCAGCCGGATCATGGTGCGGGCGAACGTGCCGTGAACTCCCGGGCTGCGACCGGCGGTGTACTCCGGCGCCCAGACGACCACGCGTCGCAGCATGTCGGTGTGCTCCTGGGCCAGCGCGGCGAGAAGCGTCCCGCCCAGCGCTTCATCCTCGACGGGGTGATCGGGGCTGCCGAGGTCGAAGCCTCCCTCCACGGCCGTCCACACCCGGTCTCGGCGGTCGCGTGCCTGCTCGGGAGCCTCGACCACGAGCCCGGCATCGGCGAGCGACCGCAGGTGGAAGCTCACGCTGTTCGCCGGCACGTCGAGCTCGGCGGCGATGTCCGCGGCCCGGGCGAAGTCGCGCGAGGCGAGGATCCGCATGATGCGGCGCCGCAGGGGATGCGACATCGCCTTGAGCATCGCGGACGTCATCACCCCGCTGCGCTTAGCCTCACCGCCGTCGACCATGGTCCGAGTGTATCCATGCTGTTCCGCAGGAGACGTTGCGCAATGGTTATTGCGCAATAGTTCCTGTGCATCTAGTCTGGCGGCATGACCACGACGACTTCTGCGCCGCACCGGCTCTGGCGTAACCGCCGCTACCTCACCTGGCTCGTCAGCGACACGAGCAGGGGTCTGGCCGACGGGCTGTATGCCTTCGCCCTGCCGCTGCTGACGCTGATCGTCACAGACGACCCCGCTCAGGCCGGGATCGTCGGCGCGGTGGGCGGCGCGGTGCTCGCGGTCACGACGCTCTACGGCGGGGTGCTCGCCGACCGGCATCCGCGCATCGGGCTCATGATCCTCGGCTCCACCATCGGCGTGGTGCTGTCGCTGGGATTCACCGTGCTGGCGTTCGGCGGCTCCCTCACCTTCGCCGGACTGCTGGTGCTGACGCTGCTGCTGGGGGCGCGTGCCGGTCTGTTCGACGTGGCCGGCGAGAGCGCGATCAAGCAGGTCGTGCCCGACGCGGCGATGGGGCGCGCGCAGGCGGCGAACCAGGCCAGGGATGCCGCGCTGCAGCTGGCCGGCGGACCGCTCGGCGGGGCGCTGCTGGCCGTCGGCGGCTGGCTGATCGGCGCCGCGATGACGCTCGCCCAGCTGATCGCCGCGGTCTCGGCGTGGCTGCTGCGGGGCGGAGGATCCGGCGCGACCGAGAGCGCGCCGGCGCCGGCGGCGACGTCCGACGCCCCGACCGCGCGGACGAAGAGCAGCGCAGCCGGCGAGATGCGCACGGCCTTCCTCTGGCTGTGGGCCCGCGACGATCTGCGCGCGGTGCTGTTCATCGCCACGATCATCAACCTCGGGTTCAACGCCGGCCTCACGACCGTGCTCTACGCGATGCAGCAGGCGGGCCACTCTCCCGCCGTCATCGGCTGGCTGTCGGCGGGGGCGGGCGTGGCGATGCTCGTCGGAGCGGTCGCCGCGCCCGCACTGATTCCCCGGGTGAAGGCCGGGGTGATCGCGATCGCGGGGCTCGGCGTGGCGACAGCCGGGGTGCTGGCGCTGTCCCAGCTGGAGACGGTGTGGGCGATCGTCGGTGTGCTCGCGGCCTCCGTGCTGCTGCTTCCCGCGCTCAACGCCGCATTGATGGGGTACACGATGGTCGCCGTTCCGAGCGAGCTGCTCGGGCGGGTGAACAGCGTCAGCACCGTGCTGGCGATCGGAGCGATGCCGCTCGGGCCGCTGATCGCGGGCTTCGGCCTGACGTGGGTCGGGCGCGAGGGCACCCTGCTCGTCTGCGCCGCCCTGTGCGGGGTGGCCACCGCGATGGCCGTCGCCAGCCGCGGCCTGCGCGCGCTTCCGACCGAGGGGGGCTGGGCCGATCACGCCGCGCGCTTCGCGCGCGGCTGAGAACCTCGGGTGGTCGCGATGGGGCGCGGATCATCCTCGCGACGGACCCGTGTCCCCCGCGGGGGCGACGACACGTGCACGACCGGCGCGAAGACTGGAGCCATGAACGTCTCTCCGATCTCCCCCGCCCTGGCCGCCACCGGCCTCGTCAAGCGCTACGGCCCCCTCACCGCCCTCGCCGGCGTCGATGTCACGATCGAGCGGGGGCAGTCGGTCGCGGTGATGGGCGCCTCGGGCTCGGGCAAGACGACCCTGCTGCACTGCCTCGCCGCGGTGCTGGCCCCCGACGGCGGCTCCGTGCGTCTCGCCGTCGACGGCGGCGCCCCGCTGGAGCTCGTGGGCATGACCGAGTCGGAGCGCTCGGCGGTGCGCCGTTCGCACGTGGGGTTCGTCTTCCAGGAGCACCTGCTGCTGCCCGAGCTCACCGCCGTCGAGAACGCCGCGCTGCCGCTGATCGTCACGGGCGTGGCCCGGCGCCAGGCAGAGGCGCACGCCGCCGGCTGGCTGGCCGCTCTGGGGCTCGCGGGCATGGAGGACCGACGCATCGGCCAGCTGTCGGGAGGTCAGGCCCAGCGCGTCGCGATCGCGCGCGCCCAGGCCACGGGCGCACCCGTCGTGTTCGCCGACGAGCCGACCGGCGCCCTCGATTCGGCGACCTCGACCGAGGTGATGACGGCGCTGCTGCAGGCCACCACCGGCCAGAGCCGCAGCCTCGTCGTCGTCACGCACGACTCCGACGTCGCGGCACGCTGCGACCGCGTGCTGCACATGCGCGACGGCCGCATCGTCGGCGAGACCGCAGGCACCGCCGCGCGCGCCGACGCGAACGGGGCCGCCCGATGAGCGCCGCCACCGCCGTGCTGCGCGCTCCGCAGTCCCCACCCCGTGGCACGGCCGGCTCGGCCCGCCGCATCGTCACCCTCACCACGCTGCTGTCACGACCGTCCCGCCAGGGGCGGGCTGCCCTGCTGCTGCCGGTCGTCGCCTTCGCCGTCACTACGGCCCTGCTGCTGGTGGTCGTGGGCGGCACGGTGATGTTCCACACCGACCCGCGCGTGGCAGGCGACCCGGTCTATCCCATGCTGAGCATGCTCGCCCTGGTGCTGCTGGCGGTGCCGGTGTTCACCCTCGGCGCCGCGGCGGCGCGGCTGTCGAGCCGCCGTCGCAACGACCGCCTGGCCACCCTGCGGCTGCTCGGGGCCACCAGCGGCGAGGTCTCGGCGATGACGGTCGCCGAGGCGGCGCTGACGGCACTGGCCGGTGCCGTCGGGGGCGTGGTGCTCTACCTGGTGCTGCTGCCGCTCGTGGGTCTGCTGCCGTTCTTCGGCGGGCCGGTGGGCATGGGCGCGGTGTGGGCCGGGCTTCCCGCGGTCTTCTGGGCGGTCATCGGCGTGACCGCCCTCGCGACCATCAGCGCCGCGCTCAGCCTGCGCGCGGTGCGTCTCGGCCCCCTCGGGGTGCGCCGACGCACGGATGCCGCACCGCGCCGCACCGTGCTGCTGGTCGTCGGGCTGGTCCTCCTCATCGCCCTCATCGTGGTGGCGGGCAGCTTCGGCTCGCTCGCCGACACCCTCGGGGTCATGATCCTCATCGGCATGTTCGCCGGCGCGATGGGGCTGGTCAACCTCATCGGGGCGCCGCTGGTGGCGCTGAGCGGCCGCATCATGGCGCGCCGCGCGACATCGGCGGCGAACCTCATCGCCGGTCGCGAACTCGCCGCACACGCACCGCAGGCATGGCGCCGGGTCGCGGGCATCGCGATGATCGCGTTCATCGCCGTCGTGGCCGGTGGGGGCATCGGCCTGCTCGAAGCGGTCGGCGAGAACGAGCAGGGCACGCTGCTGTCCGACATCCGCGTCGGTGTGCTGGTGACGCTCGGTGCGGCGTTCGTGCTGCTGGCCTGCTCGGTGGGCGTGACGCAGGCGGCATCGGTGCTCGAAGACCGTGAGCTCATCGTCGGGCTGGACCGGCTCGGCATGCCCGAGGAGCAGCTGCGCCGCTCGCGGAGTCTCGTGGTCATGGTGCCACTGCGCTGGGCGGCGCTGGGCGGAGCCGCCGCCGGCACCGCACTCAGCCTGCCGATCGTGGGGGCGACAGGGATCATCGCGCCCGTTCCCATCCTCGTGGTGGTGCTCACCTTCGTGGCTGGCTTCGCCGCGGTGAGCCTTGCGATGCGCGCCACCGAGCCGCTGGCACGGGCGGTGCGCCGCAGCGCGGCGTGAGCCGGTCGACCGACGTGGTTCGATGAGAGCATGACCGATTCCCCCGTGTCGATCTCGATCACCCTCGACGGCGTGAGCGTGCTCTCCCCGCCCGCCCTGCAGGCGCTGTACCGCATCACCGGCCGCTCCACGGTCGAGATGCGCCTGGCTGCGGGGGCGGGCGAGCCGCTGTACACCTGCGGTCTCTTCGGCGCCGACCACATCCATGCCGTGCCCCGGTTGGAGAAGGCGGTCGCGTTCCTCACGGACAACGGCGTGCCCTTCTTGTTGCACGAGAGCGTCGACGGCGAGCGCAGCGAGATCTCGGTGGAGGTCATGCGCAGCATCCTCGGCGAGGCTTGAGCGGACCCCCGACGTCATCCCCTCACCCGCACCACGACGGCGCCGGCCCCTGCGGGGGTGCGGCGCCGTCGTCGTCGGGCGAGGTCAGAGGTCTTCAGGGCTGAGATCGCCCTCGCCGTCCTCGCCGAGCTCGGCGACGACGGGGTCCTCCCCCTGGGTCTCGGGCTGCAGCACCGCGGGAGCGCCGACGTCATCGGCGGCTGCCGCAGCCGCCGCCTGCGGCCCGGGGTCGCCGAACCGCTCGTCGGCCTGCGCGGCCGTGCCGGGCCCGTCGTCGACGCCACCGGCGAACCGGTCGTCGGGCTCGGTGACCTCCGCGTCAGCGTCCTGCGTCGCCGCGCCGAGCTCCTCGGAGTACTCGCCACCGGCGAGCGTGTCGGTCTCCTGGGCGCTGGTGCTGCCACCCTGGGCGTTCTGGTCGTCGTGGTCGGCCATGCCGAACTCCTCTCGTCGTCGGGTCCGGGACGTGTCCCGGTGCAACGAGCGTGCCGCACCGCCGCGATCCGGTTCAGCCGGTTCCCCTTCCTGCGGCGGCGCGTTATCCTCCCGCGTCGCGCACGCCGTCCCGCCCCGCACCCGCAGCCCCTCTCACCTATCGATGAACGTCGATACGTGAGAGGATCGGGGCATGAGTCTTCCCGCGACGATCGATGCCGGGGCCGCGTGCTGCGGTCCGCGCATCACCTCGACCTTGAGCGACGACGAGGCGCGGAGCCTGGCGAAGGTGTTCAAGGCGCTGGGTGACCCCGCGCGGGTGAAGCTGCTGTCGCTCATCGCCGCCGGCGCGGACGGAGAGGCATGCATCTGCGATCTCACCGATCCGATCGGGCTCTCCCAGGGCACGGTCTCCCACCACATGAAGCTGCTCGCCGACGCCGGACTGGTGACCCGCGAGCAGCGCGGGAAGTGGGCGTACTTCGCGGTGGCCGGCGACGCACTGGAGTCGGCCGCGGCAGCCCTGCGGTCCGCATGAGGGCCTCCACCGCCGCCCGGCCGACGACGGCCGCTGGGCCGCGCCTGTCGCCGCTGGACCGCTGGCTGCCCGCGTGGATCGCGCTGGCGATGGCCGCCGGGCTGCTGATCGGCCGGTTCGTCCCCGGGGTGTCCACCCTGCTCGCGAGCCTCGAGCTCGGGGGCATCTCGGTGCCCATCGCCCTCGGCCTGCTGGTGATGATGTACCCGGTTCTCGCGAAGGTGCGCTACGACCGCGTCGGCGCGGTGGCCGGCGACACGAAGCTGCTGGTCGCCTCCCTGGCGCTGAACTGGGTCGCCGGACCCGCCCTCATGTTCGCGCTGGCGTGGGTGTTCCTGCCCGACCTGCCGGAGTACCGCACCGGGCTCATCATCGTGGGGCTGGCGCGATGCATCGCGATGGTCGTGATCTGGAACGACCTGGCCTGCGGCGACCGCGAGGCGGCCGCCGTGCTCGTGGCGATCAACTCCGTCTTCCAGGTCGTCGCCTTCTCGCTGCTGGGCTGGTTCTACCTCACCGTGCTCCCCGGCTGGCTCGGGCTCGACAGCCAGGGGGTGGACGTGTCGATCGGGCAGATCGCCCTGAACGTCGCAATCTTCCTCGGCATCCCGCTGCTGGCCGGCTTCGCCTCCCGCTTCATCGGCGAGCGCCGCCGTGGCCGCACCTGGTACGAGGAGCGCTTCCTGCCGAGGGTGGGGCCGTGGGCGCTGTATGGATTGCTCTTCACGATCGCGCTGCTGTTCGCCCTGCAGGGCGAACAGGTCACCTCGCGCCCCTGGGATGTGGGGCGCATCGCGCTGCCCCTGCTGGTCTACTTCGCCGTGATGTGGTTCGTCGGGCTCTTCACCGGCAAGGCGCTCGGCCTCGGGTACGCGCGGTCGGCGACGCTGGCGTTCACCGCAGCGGGCAACAACTTCGAGCTGGCCATCGCCGTCGCCATCGCCACCTTCGGCGCCACCTCCGGGCAAGCCCTGGCCGGCGTGGTCGGGCCGCTCATCGAGGTGCCCGTGCTCGTCGGTCTCGTCTACGTGTCGCTGTGGGCGGCACGCGCGTGGTTCCGCACCGATCCCCCTGCCACCCGACCGGAGACACCATGACCCCCGCCAAGCCCTCCGTCCTGTTCGTCTGCGTGCACAATGCCGGCCGCTCCCAGATGGCCGCCGGATTCCTGCGCGACATCGCCGGCGACCGCATCGAGGTGCGCTCGGCCGGCTCCCTGCCGGCGGAGCGGATCAACCCCGTCGCCGTCGACGCCATGGCCGAGATCGGCATCGACATCACCGCAGAGCAGCCCAAGGTGCTCACGACCGAGGCCGTGCAGGCATCCGACGTGGTCATCACGATGGGATGCGGCGACGCGTGCCCCATCTTCCCCGGCAAGCGCTACGAGGATTGGACGCTCGACGACCCCGCCGGTCAGGGCATCGATGCCGTCCGCCCCATCCGCGACGACATCCGCGCGCGCATCGAGCAGCTCGTGGGCGAACTGCTCTGAGTCGCGGTCGGCCCGCGCGCCGATCACGCCACCCCCTTCGCTTCGGCGCCGCGCGGCTCTAGCGTTCCGTCATGGACGGCTTCGCGGCGGTGGATTTCGAGGCGGCGCGGCAGGTGCTGCAGCGCGGGATCGCGGCGCTGTACATCGTGGCGTTCCTGTCGACGTTCCACCAGTTCCGCGCCCTGCTGGGCGAGCGGGGGCTGCTGCCCGCGCCGGAGCTGCTGGCGTGGGCCACGGCCTCACCGCGCCGGGCGCGGATGGTGGGGCCGACGCTCTTCCGCCGCGTGCGCTACAGCGACCGGCGCCTGCGCGCCCTCTGCGTGGCGGGGATGACCGTGGGCGCGGCGCTCGTCGCGGGCACCCCCCAGCTCGGGCCGCCGTGGGTGCCGATGGTGTGCTTTCTGCTGCTGTGGCTCGGCTACATGTCGGTGGTCAGCATCGGGCAGACCTTCTACGGGTTCGGGTGGGAGATGCTGCTGCTGGAGGCGGGCTTCGTGGCGGCCTTCCTCGGGTCGGACGATCAGCCGCCGCCCACCGTGGTGATCGTGCTGCTGTGGTGGCTGCTGTTCCGGCTGGAGTTCGGCGCCGGCATGATCAAGATCCGCGGCGGGCGGGAGTGGCGCGACCTCACGGCACTGATGTTCCACCACGAGACGCAGCCGATGCCGGGGCCGCTCAGCCGGCAGGCACACCTGCTGCCGCGATGGTTCCACCGTCTGGAAGTGGTGGGCAACCACTTCTCGCAGCTCGTGGTGCCGTGGTTCCTGTTCGCACCCCTGCTCGGCCTCTGGGTGCCCGGCCCCGTCCCGTCGATCGTCGGCACGGTCGCCGGTGGCATCGTCATCGTCACCCAGCTGTGGCTCGTGCTCACGGGCAACTTCGCCTGGCTGAACTGGGCGACGATCGTGCTGGGCTTCGCGGCGGTGTCGGTGCCCGGCTCCGGCGCCCCGCCGGCATCCGACCCGCCGTGGGTCGTCGACGGCCTGCCACTGTACTGGCTCGTGATCACGAGCGGTGTGGGGCTGCTGTACGTCGTGATCAGCTGGCCGGCGCTGCGCAACCTCGCCGCGCGGCGGCAGCTGATGAACGCCAGCTTCAACCGCTGGCAGCTGGCCAACGCCTACGGCGCGTTCGGCACGGTCACCCGCGAGCGCGTCGAGTACATCATCGAGGGCACGACCGACCCCGACCCCGAAACGGCGACATGGCGGGAGTACGGGTTCCGCGGAAAGCCCGGCGATGTGCGCCGCATCCCCCGGCAGTGGGCGCCCTACCACCTGCGGCTGGACTGGCTCATGTGGTTCCTGCCGCTGGGGCGGTCGCTCGAGGGCTGGTTCGCGGCGCTGCTGGGGCGGCTGCTCGAGGCGGATGCCGCGACGCTTGCGCTGCTGCGCGTGGACCCGTTCGCGGGCGACCGCCCCCGCTGGGTGCGTGTGGTGTCCTACCGCTACCGCTTCGCCACCCATGCGGAGTTCCGCCGCGACCGCGTGCGGTGGGTGCGCGACCGGCGCCGGGTTCTCGTGCGGCCGATCGGCGCGCGCGACGTGGGCTGAGGCGGATGCCGGGAGGCGACGGGCCTACGACGCCGGGCCGTCGCCGAGACGGCGGGCGAGCGCGACCGCGTCGTGCGGGGCGTGACCCCGGGCGTCGTTGTCGAAGTAGACGTAGACGTCGCGCGGCTTGCCGTCGCCGCCGGAGGTCGTGCCGTCGCGCCAGTCGCGGACGCGGGCGGCCCAGGCATCCAGCTGGGTGTCGGTGTAGCCGCTGGTGTAGAGGTCCTCCGCGCCGTGCAGGCGCACGTAGACGAACGACGCCGTCGCCTCGCCGAACGCGGGGAAACGTCCCGCCGTGTCCGCCACCACGAGCGCGACGTCGTGGGCGCGCAGCAGCGGCGCGAGGGCGGCATGTTCGAAGGTGGCCGACCGGGGCTCCAGCGCGTACCGGATCGGGGCGTCGCGCTCGATCTCGAGCCAGGCCCGCCCGTCCAGGCGCGCGTCGTGGCGGCGGGCGATCTCGAGGGCTGCGCCGGTCGTGCGCGGCAGCGATGCCAGGAACGCCTCGAGCACGTCGGGGTCGAACTCCTCCCGCTCCGGCAGCTGCCACAGCACCGGCCCCAGCTGAGCGCCGAGTGCCAGCACGCCCGAGGCGAAGAAGTTCGCCAGCGCCACCTCGATCCCGCGCAGCCGCAGCATGTGGGTGATGTAGCGGGAGCCCTTGACCGCGAACACGAATCCGGCGGGGACGGCCTCACGCCATCTGCGGTAGCTGCTCGGGCGCTGGAGCGAGTAGAACGACCCGTTCAGCTCCAATGTCGACATGGTCTCGCCGACGTACTGCAGCTCCCGCGCCTGAGCGAGACCGCGCGGGTAGAAGTCGCCGCGCCAGCTCGGGTAGCGCCACCCTGAGATCCCCACCCGCACCCGCCCGGCCATCGCCGCTCCCTCCGCTGACCGCCCATCCTAGGAAGGCGGACCCGGGGGCGCACGCATGCCCGGCACGACAGGGCGCACCCTGCCCGCGGCATCCGCTTGAATGGTCTCCGGGAGGCGAACGTGACCCGAGAGCCGGCACCGGCCGCGGCGCCCGCACGCGGGAGCGTCGGCGAGGTGTTCCTGGCATTCCTGCGTCTGGGGCTCACGTCGTTCGGCGGGCCGACCGCCCACCTGGGCTACTTCCGCGACGAGCTCGTGACCCGCCGGCGGTGGCTGGACGACAGCCGGTACGGCGAGCTGGTCGCGCTCGCACAGTTCCTGCCCGGGCCGGCGTCGAGCCAGGTGGGGTTCGCGCTGGGACTGCTGCGGGCGGGCCCCCTGGGCGCCGTCGTCGCCTGGCTCGCGTTCACGCTGCCGTCAGCGATGCTCCTGGTGGGGTTCGCCTACGCCGCCGCAGCGCTGGACAGCCCCGTCGGCGACGGCATCGTGACCGGGCTCAAGATCGTCGCCGTCGCCATCGTCGCCCAGGCCGTGTGGGGCATGGCGCGCACGCTGGCGCCCGATGCCCGGCGCGGCTCGATCGCGGTCGTCGCCGTGGTCGTCGCACTGCTCGCCGCCGGCTCGCTCGGGCAGGTCGCCGCCATCGCGCTCGGCGCGCTGGCCGGGCTGCTGCTGTGCCGCGAACCGGATGCCGGCGACCTCGGCGGCGCTGCCGTCGGCGGCGGGGGTGACGCGCTGGTCGTGGCGGTGTCCCGGCGCGCGGGCGCCATCGCGCTGGGGACGTTCGCCGCGCTGCTGATGATCCTGCCGATGGTCGCTGCGGCCGCCGGCACGCGCCTGGCGGACATCGCCGACGGGTTCTACCGCGCCGGTGCGCTCGTCTTCGGCGGCGGCCACGTGATGCTGCCCCTGCTGCAGGCCGAAGTGGTCGCCGCCGGCTGGGTCAGCCCTGAGCAGTTCCTCGCCGGGTACGGCGCCGCGCAGGCCGTGCCGGGTCCGCTGTTCACGTTCGCGGCGTATCTCGGCGCCCTGTCGGCACCGGGCGCCGCAGGGCTGCTCGGCGCGGCCGTCGCCCTCGTGGCCGTCTTCCTCCCCGGCATGCTGGTGATGGTGGGGGTGCTGCCGTTCTGGAGCGCCGTGCGCACCCGACCCGCTGCCCGCGCCCTCCTGCGCGGCGCGAACGCGGCGGTCCTCGGCATCCTCGCCGCCGCGCTCTACGACCCGGTGTTCGTCACGGCGGTCGTCGATGCGCCGTCGTTCGCGCTGGCTGCGGTCTGCTTCGTGCTGCTCGTCGCCTGGCGGATGCCGCCGTGGGCGGTCGTCCTCGTGGGCGCGGTGGGCGGGCTGCTGATCACGCTGGTGTAGCGCGGGACGGCTTCCGTCCGCCGCTCGCGACCCCGTTCAGTCGACGCCGGGGGCCGAGCCGAAGACGTGCAGCCCCAGTTCGTCGCTCAGCCGCTTGCTCGCCGCATGCCCCCGCACACTCGTGCCGTACTCATCCAGCGGAGGGCTGATCACCGCCGCGCCGAGCCGCTGCGGCGCGGACATCACGATCGCGCCCGACACGCTCGACTTCGCGGGCACGCCCACCGAGCGCATCCAGCGACCGGAGCCGTCGTAGACGCCGCAGGTGGCCATCACCGACACGACGTCCCTGGCCACCTCCGGCGGCACGACCTGCTCGCCGGTGAGGGGGTTGCGCCCGCCGAAGGCGAGCGTCGCTCCCATCACCGCGAGCACCTCGGCATCCACCAGCACGGCGCAGGCGCGCGCGTACACGGCGACGGCGTCGTCGGCGCTCACCCGCAGCGTGCCCTCTGCGCGCATCAGATGGGCGAGGGCGTGGTTCCTGTCGCCCAGCAGATGCTCGTCGCGGGCCACCTCCTCGTCGACCTCGAGCGGGCGCCCGGCGAAGGCCGACAGGCCGGTGAGGATGCGGGCGTCGCGTGCCGCCACATCATCGCCGTCGACGATGCTCGCCGTCAGCAGCGCCCCCGCGTTGACCATCGGGTTCGGGGGCCGGCCGGTGTCGCTTTCGAGCTTGATCGCGTCGAACGCCTCGCCGGTGGGCTCGATGCCGATCCGCTCCAGCGCCTGCCCGTCGGTGTCGAGCAGCGCCAGCGCGAAGAGGAACGGCTTGACGGCGGACTGCACACTGAAGGCCACATCGGCCTGCGCGGTGGAGCGCACCGTGCCGTCCGGCAGCGCCATGGCGATGGCGCAGAAGGTCGGGTCGGCCGAGGCGAGCTGCGGGATGCTGTCATTCACCTCTCCGCCGTCGTGATCCAGCATCTCCGCGCGCAAGCGGTCGAGGTCGTAGCTGCGGGGGTCGCGATGACGGCTCATGCCCCCACCCTGACACGGCCGAACGCCGAAGCGCCCCGCGTCCTCAGGGACTCGGGGCGCTTCACGCGGTTCACGGGCGACCTGCACGCGCGGGCGTCACGTCAGGAGCGACGGCGCGTGGTGCTGCGGCCCGTGACCATCACGTACACGAGCAGCGCGACGATCGCACCGAGGATGGAGCCGATGATGCCGGCCGGCTGGAAGAAGCCGTCGGCCGCGTCCTGCCCGAAGAGCAGGAAGCCGAGGAAGCCGCCGACGAACGAGCCGACGATCCCGAGGACGATGGTCATGAGCAGGCTCATGTCCTGCTTGCCCGGCACGACGGCGCGGGCGATGAAACCGGCGATGAGGCCGATCACGATGATGCTGATGATGAGACCGAGCATGATTGCTCCTCTTGTTGAAACGCCCGGAGACGTGTCGGGTCGGGCACCGTTCGGTGCTCGGGATGCCGCAGTGCGCGACAACACGTTCAGTCGACCACCCCTCAGGGTGTGGCGGCACACCCCTGGGGGTGAAAAGCTCAGGACGTGTCCTCGCGCTCGAACCCGTCCCCCATCACGGTCGCCCTCGTCGACGATTACGACGTGGTGCTGAAGGGGCTGGCGCATCTGTTCGACGACCACCGCGACCGCGTCGTGATCGCGGAGATCGACGCGAACCAGGGCGTGAGCGACCAGGTGGACGTCGTGCTGTACGACTCCTTCGCGCAGCCTGAGTCCGACCACCAGGAGATCTCCGAGCTCATCAAGAACCCGCGTGCCCGGCGCGTGGTGATGTACACGTGGAACTTCCACCCGGAGCTCATCGCGTCGGCTCGACGGCAAGGGGTGCACGGGTATCTCTCGAAGACCTTGACCGCGGCCCAGCTGGTCGACGCGATCGAGGCGGTCCACTCCGGTGAGGTCGTGATCAGCGAGCAGGGTCGCCGGGCCCCGAGCGCGCCGGGTCTCGAGTGGCCGGGCCGGCTGGAGGGCATCACCGATCGGGAGTCGGAGATCCTCGCCCTCATCACCCAGGGCAAGAGCAACGCCGAGGTCGCCCGTCTCACCTACCTCAGCCCGAACACGGTGAAGTCCTACATCCGATCGGTCTACCGGAAGATCGGCGCGTCCAGCCGCACCCAGGCGGTGCTGTGGGGCGTGCGCCATGGATTCACCCCCGACACCCATCGCATCGAGCACTGGATGGGCGGGCCGTGACGCCCGCCGCCGCGCCCGTGGGCCCGCTTCGCCGCACGCCTCGTGGCACCGGGTCCCGCGTAGACTGAGCCTCAGTACCACTTTCTCGAGCACAGGAGTACGTCATGGCTGACGCGTCCGCATACACGCCGCCCGTCGAGGACTATGCGTTCCTCTTCACCGACGCCTTCGGTCAGGACCTCGTCGCGCGCGCCACAGCCGGTGAGCTCACCGCGGAAGACGCGACGGACATCATCGCGGGCGCAGGCGAGTTCGCCGCCTCGGTCATCGCGCCGCTCGAGGCCATCGGCGACCGCGTCGGCGCGCGCCTCGAAGACGGCCAGGTGCGTCTGCCCGACGGGTTCGCCGCGGCGTACCGCGCGTTCGTCGAGGCGGGCTGGGTCACGGCCGAGGCTCCCGTCTCCGCCGGCGGCGACGGCCTCCCCGGCGCCGTGCGCGCAGGACTCGGCGAGATCTGGAACGCCTCGAACGCGGCGTTCGCCCTCTGCTGGCTGCTGACGGCAGGCCAGGTGCACGCCCTCGACGCTGCGGCATCCGATGAGATCCGCGAGACGTACCTGTCGAAGCTCGTCTCGGGCGAGTGGACCGGCACGATGAACCTCACCGAGCCCGATGCCGGCACGGACCTCGGCGCGATCCGCACGATGGCCACGCCGCAGGGCGACGGCAGCTGGGCGATCCGCGGCCAGAAGATCTTCATCACCTGGGGCGACCACGACGTCGCGGAGAACATCGTGCACCTGGTGCTCGCCCGCACCCCCGGCGCCCCCGACGGCGCGAAGGGACTCTCGCTGTTCGTCGCCCCCAAGGTGCTCGTGAACGACGACGGGTCGCTCGGCGACCGCAACACCATCACCACCGTCGCGATCGAGCACAAGCTCGGCATCCACGGCAGCCCGACCTGCGTGCTCGCCTATGAGGACGCCACCGGCTACCTCGTCGGCGAGGTCGGCGGGGGCCTGGCGGGCATGTTCGTCATGATGAACTCCGCCCGCGCGGGCATGGGCTTCCAGGCGACGGGCATCGCCGACCGTGCCTATCAGCAGGCCGCGGCGTATGCGGCGGACCGCCTGCAGGGCGGCGTGCTGGAGCGCCCGGCCGGCACGCCGATCGCCGAGCACCCCGATGTGCGCCGCCTGCTGCTGTCGATGTCGAGCAAGATCTTCGCGATGCGCGCGCTCGGCGTCTATGTCGGCGACCTGCTCGATCGTGCCGACACCGACGGCTCCCTGGTGAAGCTGGCCGAGTTCTTCGTGCCGATCCTCAAGGGCTGGACGACCGAGGATGCCATCACCGTCACGAGCGATGCCATCCAGGTGCAGGGCGGCATGGGCTTCATCGAGGAGACCGGCGCGGCGCAGCACTACCGCGACGTGCGCATCACCACGATCTACGAGGGCACCACGGCGATCCAGTCCAACGACCTCGTCGGCCGCAAGGTGCTGCGCGACGGCGGCGCGACCGTGTCGGAGCTGTTCGGCCGGATCGACGAGACCGTGGCACGCCTGCGCGGCTTCGACCACCCCGTCGCCGCCCGCACCGCCGACCGGCTCGAACGGGCTCTCGCGGCATCCCGCCGCGCGACCGACGACCTGCTCGGGTTCGCCGGGTCGCCGCGCGACGCGTACGCCGTCAGCGTGCCCTACCTGATGCTGCTGGGCACGCTTTCGGGCGGCTGGATGCACGCCCTCGCCGCCGTCGCGGTGCTCGGGCGCGGGGTCCCGTCCGAAGCGGATGCCGCTCGCCTGACGTCGGCGGACTTCTACGGCGCCCACCACCTCCCCCGCGTGCACGCGCTCGCCGAAACGGTCGCCGGCGGCGAGATCGGCTGACCGCGACGCGCTCGGCGGGCTGCTCATCACCCTCTGATGAGGGGGATCATCGGCTCGCCACGGGAACCCCTGACACCGCACCCGGCGCGAGGTGCCGGCTCAGAGCGGTGGCGATCTCGTCGACATGGGCGAGCATCTCGGGGGTGAGCGCGTCGAGGAACAGCTCCCGCACGGCGCGAAGGTGCGGGACGGATGCCGCGCGGAACGCCTCGCGGCCGTGCGTCGTCGCCGTCACGTCCACCCCGTGCACGTCGTCGGCGCAGGGCGCCCTGCCGATGAGCTGCCGCTTCTCCATCCGTCCCAGATGATGCGACAGGCGACTGCGCTCCCACCCGATCACCGTCGCGAGCTCCGACGAGCGGAGCGTGTGTTCCGGGGCCTCCGTGAGAGCGATCAGCACCTGGTAGTCGCCCGCTGACAGGCCCGAGTCGGTCTGCAGTCGGTTCGCGAGGCGCGTGCGCAGCGCCTCTGCCGTCTCGATGTACTCCCGCCATATGCGCAGCTGCTCCGGTGTGGGCATCGACCGGTGCTTCTCGCCCATTCCGCCTCCCCGGGAATTGATACGTCAATCCTACGGTTGGGGCGTTGACACGTCAATCCGGAGGGACCGGCGACGGGAGGGATGGGACCATGACGACCGAGCTGGAGTTCGGCATCGACACCTTCGGCGATCTGCCACGCAACGACCGTGGTGCCGTCGTCTCCTACGCGGAAGCGATCCGCGCCACCCTGGCCGAGGCCGTGCTCGCCGACGACATCGGCATCGATGCCATGACCGTCGGCGAGCACCACCGGCCCGAGTACGCGATCTCGTCGCCCGAGACCGTGCTGGCGGGCATCGCCACCGCGACCGAACGGATCCGACTGGGTTCCGGCGTCACCGTCTTGTCCTCCGATGACCCGGTGAGGGTGTTCCAGCGCTTCGCCACCGTCGACGCTCTCTCGAACGGGCGCGCCGAGGTCATCCTGGGCCGCGGATCCTTCACCGAGTCCTTCCCGCTCTTCGGCTACGACCTCTCGGATTACGAGGTGCTGTTCGACGAGAAGATCAACCTCTTCCATGCGCTCCTCGACGAGAAGCCGGTCACGTGGGAAGGAACGACGCGCGCGCCCCTGCACGAAGCCGACGTCTTCCCGAAGACCGACTCCGGCCGGCTGCGCACGTGGGTCGGGGTCGGCGGCACCCCTCAGTCGGTGCTGCGCACGGCTCACTACGGATTCCGGCTCATGCTCGGCATCATCGGCGGCCCACCCGTTCGCTTCGCGCCGTATGTCGACCTGTATCGACGGGCGACGGAGCAGCTCGGTACGACCGCCTACCCCGTGGGCATGCACTCCCCCGGATTCATCGCCGAGACGGATGCCGAAGCCAAGGAGCTCTTCTACCCGGGCTACAAGGTCATGCACGACCGCATCGGGGCGCTGCGCGGCTGGGCGCCCGTGCAGCGGTCGCAGTTCGAGGCCGACGTCGGGCGGGGCTCGCTGTACGTCGGTTCGCCCGAGACCGTCGCCCGCAAGATGGCGGATGCCATCTCGACGCTCGACGTCGGTCGGTTCGATCTCACCTACGCCGCCGGCGGGGCCCTCGCCGCGAGTGCCCGCCTCCGTGCCGTCGAGCTGTACGGCACGAAGGTGATCCCGATGGTCCGCGAGATGCTCGCCGAGGCCCCTGGCCGTCGGGCGATGACCGGTGCAGCGTTCCGGCGGTGAAGGAGAACGACCACATGGACATCACCAGCCGCAGCACGACGACCGTCGGCATCCTCGGTGCCGGCAAAGTGGGCACGGTTCTCGCGCGCCTCGCCCTGGCCGCTGGCTACCGCGTCCTGGTCGCCGGTTCCGGGGATCGCGAGCGGATCGCTCTCACGATCGACGTGCTCGCACCCGGGGCGACCGCTGTGCGTGCAGAACAGGCGGCGGGCGAGGCGGACATCGTCGTGCTCGCCCTGCCTCTGGGCCAGCACCGCCGCCTCCCCCTCACGCAACTGGACGGCAAGCTCGTCGTCGACGCGATGAACTACTGGTGGGAGACCGACGGCATCCGCGACGACCTGGACGACCCGCGCACTTCCACGAGCGAGATCGTCCAGGGCTTCCTTGCGGACTCGCGCGTCGTGAAGGCGCTGAACCACATGGGCTACCACGACCTCGAGGAAGAGGCACGACCCACCGGCGCGATGGGCCGCAAAGCGATCGCGATCGCGGGAGACCGCGCCACCGACCTCGCGCGCGTGGCGGACTTCGTCGACGCCCTCGGGTTCGACCCCGTCATCGTCGGTCCCCTCGCTGCGGGCGTCGTGCTGCAGCCGGGCCATCCGGCCTTCGGCGCCCATCTCCCGGCGGCGGACCTGCGTCTGCTGATCGATGAACACGAACGACACACAGAAGGAGCAGTGCAGCAATGACCAAGATCGCCATCATCCTCGGAAGCACCCGTCCCGGCCGCAACGGAAAGCAGGTCGCGGACTGGGTGCTCGCGCAGGCCGCCCCGCGCGACGACGCCGACTTCGAGCTCGTCGACCTCGCCGACTACGTGCTCCCCCACCTCGATGAGCCGATGTCGGCGATGTCGGGTCAGTACAGCAACGACCACACGCGGCGGTGGTCCGAGAAGATCGCCCAGTTCGATGGGTACATCTTCGTCACGCCCGAGTACAACCACTCCACATCCGGCGTGCTCAAGAACGCGATCGACTACCTGTACAGCGAGTGGAACAACAAGGCGGCCGCGCTCGTGGGATACGGCGGGGTCGGCGGAGCACGCGCGATCGAGCACCTGCGGCTCGTGCTCGCCGAGCTCCAAGTCGCCACCGTGCGCCAGACCCTGACCCTCTCCCTCATGACCGAGTTCGAGAACTTCGCCACTTTCACCCCCGGGCCCCAGCAGTCCGCCCACCTCGGCATCCTGTTCGACCAGCTCGTCGCCTGGTCCGAAGCCCTCCACGACGTGCGGCAGCCGCAACGTGCCGACGCGGCCGCCTGACCTCGGCCCCGCAACTCCCTCACCACGGATCTACCGGCGCGTACCGCCGGCGAAAGGAAAGAGACAATGGCGACAGTGACCTTCGACCAGGCGACGCGCGCGTATTCCGGCGTGCGTCGCCCCGCGGTCGACAAGCTGGATCTCGACATCGCCGACGGCGAGTTCCTGGTGCTGGTCGGGCCGTCGGGCTCCGGCAAGTCCACCTCGCTGCGCATGCTGGCCGGCCTCGAAGAGGTGAACGCGGGCCGCATCCTGATCGGCGACCGCGACGTCACCGACGTCCCGCCGAAGGACCGCGACATCGCGATGGTGTTCCAGAACTACGCGCTGTACCCGCACATGACCGTCGCCGAGAACATGGGCTTCGCCCTGAAGATCGCCGGCGTCGGCACGCAAGAGCGCGCCGCCCGCGTGCTCGAGGCCGCCAAGCTGCTCGACCTCGAGGAGTACCTGACCCGCAAGCCGAAGGCCCTCTCGGGCGGGCAGCGTCAGCGTGTCGCGATGGGTCGTGCCATCGTGCGCCAGCCCCAGGTCTTCCTCATGGACGAGCCGCTGTCGAACCTCGACGCCAAGCTCCGCGTGCAGACCCGTACGCAGATCTCCTCACTGCAGCGACGCCTGGGCGTCACCACCGTCTATGTCACGCACGATCAGGTGGAAGCGCTGACCATGGGCGACCGCATCGCCGTGCTGGCCGACGGTGCACTGCAGCAGCTGGGCACACCGCGCGATCTGTACGAGCACCCCGTCAACGTGTTCGTCGCCGGCTTCATCGGCTCCCCCGCGATGAACCTGTTCTCCACGCACGTGACCGAGGACGGCATGCGGTTCGGCAGCGCCACCGTTCCGATCGAGCGCGACGTCGCCGCGTCCGCCGGACCTCGCGTCACCATCGGCGTCCGACCGGAGGACATCGCCATCGGGAGCGCTTCCGACGCAGGGTTGGCCATCACCGTGGACCTCGTCGAAGAACTCGGCGCCGACGGATACCTCTACGGACACGCCGACATCGACGGCGAGCGCATCCCGATCATCGCCCGGGTCGATGGCCGGGTCCACCCGGCCGTCGGGGACACGGTCTCGGCCACCCCGAAGCCCGGGCGCATCCACGTCTTCGACGTCGACAGCGGAGAGCGGCTGAACGCCGGCGTCGCGGAGTGAGCCGCTGCGTCGCGGGCGTGCGCGCGGTGCGACGGCGGGGATCAGGTGAACGGGAAGTCACACGCCGCACGGCGCGGGTCCTGCGCAGCGGACGGACCGGGGATCAGCCCGCGGGCCGCCCGACGCGCCTGCGTCGGTCGATGAGCCGGTTGAGTCGCTCCGACATGACGACGCCCATGATCGCGAGGATGCCGATGAACAGCGGGAACAGCCACAGGCCGAACCACGCCGAGAGCAGGCCGAACAGCGGCGGTGCGAAGGTCGAGCCGGTGTAGGCGGCCGCCATCTGGATGCCGATGATGGCCTGCGAGTTGCGCCGTCCGAAGTTGACCGGGGTCGAGTGGATGATGGCGGGATAGATCGGCGCGGCGCCGAGGCCGGTGAGCACGAGGCCGGCGAGGGCGACCGCGTCGGTCTCGAGAGGCAGCGCGAGCAGCACGGCGCCGAGACCGACCGTGGCGAATCCGCCTCGGATGAGCGCCCGGTCCCCCAGACGGTCGGCGAAGAATCCCGCGAGGAAGCGTCCGCCGGTGATGCCGAGGAGGAACAGTGAGGCGAAGGCCGCGGCGGTGGCCTCGGGGACGTCGCGGTCGGTGACGAGCCACGTGGACGCCCACAGGAGCGCGGTCGACTCCAGCGCGCAGTAGGCGAAGAACGCCGTCAGGATCAGCGCGACGCCGGGGATGCGCAGGGCCTGGGCGAGCGGGACGTGGGTGCGTCCGTGGCCGGGCGCGTCAACGGCATCCGGGTGAACGTCGTCGCGTTCGGTGCTGCTCCCCGGCGGCACGACCGCGTTCACCCTGCCCCACAGCGGCAGGCTCACCAGCAGTACGAAGGTGAGCGCCACCTGGATGAGGCCGACGATGAGATAGGCGCTGGACCAGCCCATGCCCGAGGTGAGCGCGAAGCTCATGATGAACGGGCTGATCGAGGCGCCGAGGCCCCAGAAGCTGTGCAGCCAGTTCATGTGCCGCGCCGCGTAGTGCAGCGCCACGTAGTTGTTGAGCGCTGCATCCACCGCACCGGCGCCGAGCCCGTAGGGGATGGCCCAGAGGCACAGCATCCAGAACGAGTCCGAGAAGGAGAAGCCGACGAGGGCGGCGGCGGTCATCCCCACGCTGACGGCCGTGACGAGTCCGGCGCCGAAGCGTCGCGTGACCCGCTCGGAGGCCAGGCTCGACAGGATCGTGCCGCCCGCGATCACCATCGTGATGATGCCGGCGAGGGACAGCGGCACACCGAGGTCCCGGTGCATCACCGGCCAGCCGGCGCCGATGAGCGAGTCGGGCAGGCCGAGGCTGACGAAGGCGACGTAGATGATCGTGAGGAGCAGGGAGTACACGGCGTGCCGATGGGCCTTTCACGGGGAGCAGAAAGCGCGGCGGTTCGGGTGACCGCGGCGCACGCTCCGAGAGTACACACGCACCGGAACGGTTGCGCGGCGACGGCGGGGCGCGGGCTCACCGGCCGGGCGGCGAGAACGACGACGGGGGCTGCGCCATGTCGCGCAGCCCCCGTCGGGCAGTCTCAGCGGTCGAGTACGACTCTCCGCAGCCCTCAGCCGATCAGCGGGTGCGAACGCCGCTGCGGCGCGTGGCGAAGACGTAGATCGCGAGCACGAGGATCGCGCCGAGGATGGAGCCGATGATGCCGGCGGGCTGCAGGAAGCCGCCTTCGGGGTCGGCTCCGAAGAGCAGGAAGCCGAGGAAGCCTCCCACGAAGGAGCCCACGACACCGAGGACGATGGTCATCACGATGCTCATGCTCTGCTTGCCGGGGATGATGGCGCGAGCGATGAAGCCGGCGATGAGGCCGACGAGCAGGAGTCCGAGGATGGTCCAGAGCATGGGTTTTCTCTCTTTCGTCGGGAGGGCGCCGGCCGGTGTGCGCGGCGCCTGTAGTGACCGGTACAGCTAAGCGGCACCTGAGCTTTCGTGACCAATACCGTGGTTCCCCTTGCCCCTCGGGCGCATCAGGGACTACCTTTCCGCCCCGACAGGGCCGGTCACGACCGAGAGAACCGCCGGCTCAGTCCTCGACGACCCGCACGACGACGTCGATGTTCCCCCGCGTGGCGTTGGAGTAGGGGCAGACCAGATGCGCGGCATCCGCCAGCGCCTGAGCCTGCTCGGCGGGCAGGTCGGGGATGACGACCTCGAGCTCGACGGCCAGACCGAAGCCACCCTCGCCGTTCGAGCCGATACCCACGCGCGCACCGACGCTCGTGTCGTGCAGGGCGACCTTCTCGCGGCGGGCGACGCTCAGCAGGGCACTGTGGAAGCACGCCGCGTAGCCCGCGGCGAACAGCAGCTCCGGGTTGAGGGCGCCTCCCGCGCCGCCCATCTCCTTCGGCACGCGCACGTCGACGTCGAGCATCCCGTCGGCCGTGACCACGTGGCCGTTGCGGCCTTCTCCCGTGGCGAGGGCCTCGGCGGTGTAGATGGTTTCCATGGTGAACCTTCCTGGGTGTGTGTTCCGGTGGCGGAAATGGGGTCGGTCAGACGGATGCCGCGATGTTCGACGCCTCCACGGCGTCGGTATAGGCACGGAGGTTTGCGAGCATGGCCCGCGCGGTGGCCGGCGACACCGCCATGCAGCGGAAGACCTCGCCCGGCACGTGGGCGAGCTCTGCGCGCAGCGCGCGGCCGGATGCGGTGAGGGCGATCGTGACCACCCGCGCATCGGCCGTCGACCGGGTGCGGGCGACGTGGCCGAGGTTCTCGAGGCGGGACAGCAGCGGCGACAGCGTGCCGGAATCCAGCGCCAGGTCGCGACCGAGGTCGCTGACGGTGAGCGGCTCATGCTCCCAGAGCTCGAGCAGCACGAGGTACTGCGGGTAGGTCAGCCCCGACGGCTTCAGCAGCCGGCGGTACACCTGCGTCGTCGCACGGCTGGCGGCATACAGCGAGAAGCACAGCATCCCGTCGATGGCGCGCTCGTCCGTGTGCTGCGGCTCGGTCATCGGGGAAGCATCGCACGGGATTGAGTTGTGCGCAATGCATCTCGCAGAATCGACGCACGACGTGCGACGCCATCGGCTCTGCCGGCCCACTTTCGCACCCAGCCGGGGTTTTTCGCGGCGCTCACCGGATCAACGCAACGCGTTGCCGCCTGAGTTGCCCGTCGTCGAACACCTCGCAGAACTCAGGGCTCAGTCCACGCCCTCTTCCGCTCGCCACCGGGCGTCACGGCCGGTGCGTGCCGGCCCGTTCGTTCCCGCGCTTGTAGTTCCCCGTGATGCGCGCCATCACCTGCTGCGGATCGTCCCGCTCGACATCGTCGAGGAACTTCATCGCAGAGGCCTTGCGCAGCGTCGCCGCCAGCCGTCCATGGTGGCGGATCTCCACACGGTCGCCCCTCACCGTGAACTCGAAGCCGTTCGGTGCGCCTGCCATCCGTCGAGCATGCCGCATCCCGGCGCGAGACGCTGCCCCCGGTCGGACGAGCCTGATCCGAGCCGGCGACGTTGCGACCGGCCGTCGAAAAACGGCCCCCAAAGGCGGTCACGAAAAGGTAACGGAAAACGCTTGTGCCTCGTTATCTTTCCGTTATAGAGTGCTCGCACGGTAGTTGTTTTGCTGTGGCAGCTACCGGCATGTGATTGCAGGACACTCTTGGTGCAAAGGGACAAGGGCCGGTCGGACGCCTCTCCGATCGGCCCTTACTTTTGCCCACGGCGATGCGTCTCCTCCCCAACGAGAGCGGATGCCGACTTTTCACAACCTTGTGTGACCTGGGCTTTCCCCGGGATCAATGTCGGAGGTTGGCGCGAGAATAGCGGCATGAACACCTCCCCCGTCGCATCGGATGCCGCGCTCGCGGCGTCCGACGTCGTGGCGGAGATGCTCGACACCGACCGGCAGATCGCGGCTTTGCAGGCCCGACAGCTGTCGCTGCTCGGACGAGCCGGCGCGATCGCGGCCGAGCAGACCGCCCGCATCCCGATCAGCGCTCAGCGCGAGCGGGAGATGCCCTTGCGATCGATCGCCGCGGAGCTCGCTGCGGCGCTGCGGCGATCGGACCGCGGCATGCAGAACCGCATCCACGAGGCGACCACCATGCTGCGGCAGTTCCCGAGCACCGTGCAGTCGCTGCAGGATGGCCGCATCGACATCGCGCATCTGCGGGTGATCGGTGACGTGGGAACTCGCATCGCCGACCCGGACGCACGAGCGCTCTTTGAGCAGGCGGCGCTCGCGGTCGCAGAGCGGGAGACCGCCGGGCGCGCCAAGCCGATCATCACGATGCTCGCCCATCGCATCGACCCCGTTCCCTCCACTGAGCGCCACGCGACGGCGGCCGCCGGACGGCGCGTCTGGGTGCGGGACCTCGAGGACGGCATGGCAGAAGTGGTGGCGCTGCTCCCGGCGCCGCTGGCGCACGGCATCCGGGATCGCCTCACGCAGTACGCGCGCATTCTCGTCGATCAGTCGAACGTCGGCGACGGCGACGGCGACGCCGACGAGCATGACTCGGGCGCGCTGCCGGCCCGCACGATGGACCAGCGTCGCGCAGACGCCTTCAGCGACCTGCTGCTGACCGGCCACGCCAGTGCCGCGGAATCCGACGGCGCGATCTGCGAGACCGACGCGATCGTGGCACGCATCCAGGTGACCGTACCGGTTGCGGCCCTCACCGGAGCGGATGCCCCCGCGGCCCTCCAGAGCCATGGCCCCATCGACGCACGTTCCGCCCGACACTATGCCTCCACCGCTGCGGGGTGGGACCGGCTGTTCATCGACCCCGCGACCGGCAATGTTCAGGATGCCGACCGGTACCGGCCGTCCCGCGCCCAGCGGCGGCTGCTGCGCGGCCGCGACGAGCACTGCCGCTTCCCCGGGTGCCGTGCGGCCGTGTGGGTCTGCGACATCGATCACACGATCGACTTCGCCCACGGCGGACCCACCCAGGCGTGCAACCTCGCCCATCTCTGCAAACGGCATCACACCCTCAAGCACCACACCGCGTGGTCCGTGCGCCAGAGGCCCGATGGGGTTCTCATGTGGACCAGTCCGACGGGCCGCGTGTATTCGGACGTCCCGCAGCGCGCTCTTGAGTTCCACGCCGCGACGCAGAGCGGCGCACCGCCACCGTTCTGAACCGTGACCCCTCCTCGCTCGGCCCGACGACCAACCCGCGATGACGCCGGTCAGGCGCGCGGCGGCGGTGGGGCGTCGAGGGCAGCCAGCATCCGTACGAGGGCCTCACGCATCTCGGCGCGGTGGGGTTCGGCGAGATCTGTGGTGAACGGCACGCCGTCGGGGATCCACGACATGCCATACATCGTCTCGCGCCAGTCCGCGCCGCCGACGGGCCACCGCGTGCGGTCGGCATCCTCCGCGGTCGCCCCCTGACCCCACTGCCCGAACGACGCGCGCATGGTGTCCAGCGGCAGGTCCATCACGACGTCCGTCTCCACCGGCTGACGCACCCACGATCGGGCGACCGTGATGAACTCGTCGACCTCCTCCGGGGTGAGCGGGCGCGGCTCGAACAGCACGCGCGTGTGCTCCACATCCGACAGCCGGTCCACACGGAAGGTGCGCCAGTCGTCGCGCTCCAGATCCCAGCACAGCAGGTACCAGTGCCGGTCGGCGGGAGCCAGGTAGTGCGGCTCGACCCGACGGCGCGTCATCTCCCCCGCCGCCGACGTGTAGCTGAAGCGCACCCGCTCGGAGTCGCGGCACGCGAGCGCGAGCTCACCGAGCACCGCCGTCGAGGCCGCCTCTCCCCCGCCGACGCGGACGGGATGCACGGTGTCCGCGAGCGCCATGACCCGCCGCCGCAGCGCCGCAGGGAGCACCTGCTCGAGCTTGGCCAGCGCTGTCAGCGCCGTCTCGGCACCACCGATCAAGCGCTGCGTCGCGGCGATGCGCAGGCCGATCGCCATCGCGACGGCCTCGTCATCGTTGAGCAGCAGCGGCGGCACCGCGCTCCCCGCCTCGAGCCGGTATCCGCCGGCCGCGCCCGGCGACGACTCGATGCGGTAGCCGAGCTCCCGCAGCCGCTCGACATCGCGGCGCACCGTCCGCTCGGTCACGCCGAGGCGCTGGGCGAGTTCCGACCCGGGCCAGTGCCGATGGGTCTGGAGCAGGTTCAGCAGTGTCAGAGCACGAGAGGTGGTGTCGGACATGATCGAGAGTCTGCCGCACGATGCGGACCTGATGTGTCCGCGATAGTGCGTACGGTCGGCGCATGTCGAACGAACCCATCCTCGAAGCGCGGGGACTCACCAAGCGCTTCACCGTCAAGAAGAAGACCGTCGAAGCGGTCACCGATCTCACCTTCCAGGTCGCCGCCGGCGAGCTGGTCGCCTTCCTCGGTCCCAACGGCGCCGGCAAGTCCACGAGCCTGCGCATGCTCACGACTCTGCTGCCTCCCACCGACGGCACGGCGCGCGTCGTCGGGCACGACGTGCTGCGCGACCCTGCGGGCGTGCGCGCCCGCATCGGCTACGTCGGGCAGCTCACCAGCGGCAGCTTCTCGCAGCGTGTGCGCGACGAGCTGCTGAGCCAGGGCGCCTTCTACGGGCTCTCGCGCGCCGCCTCCGTCACGCGCGCCGACGAGCTCATCGAATCGCTCGACCTCGCGCCGTTCGCGACACGGGCGGTCCAGCAGCTGTCGGGCGGCCAGAAGCGGCGCCTCGACATCGCGCTCGGCCTCATGCACGCACCGCCGCTGCTGTTCCTCGACGAACCCTCCACCGGCCTCGACCCCCAGAGCCGGGCGAACCTGTGGCAGCACATCCTCGATCTGCGTGCCACGCACGGCACGACGGTGTTCCTCACCACGCACTACCTCGAGGAAGCCGATCGGTACGCCGAGCGGGTGATGGTGATGGACCGCGGCCGCGTGATCGCCGACGACACCGCCGCCCGCATGAAAGCGGAACTCGCCGGCGACCTGCTCACGCTCGGCTTCGATCATCCGGCAGACGCGGATGCCGCACTTCCCGTGGTCCGCCGCCTCACCGAGAGCGATGTCCGGCGCGAGGACGCGGCATCCCTCACCCTCACCGTGCCCGACGGCGACCGGCTGCTGCCGGCCGCGATCCGCGCGCTGGACGAGGCCGGCATCGCCGTCACCCGTGCCACCGGCGTGCCGCCCACCCTCGACGACGTGTTCCTGGCGCTGACCGGACGCACCCTGCGCGACGCCGGCGAGGGCGCGGCAGCAGCCGAGATCGACACGACCGACGCGGCACCCGCCGCTGCCCAGCCGACAGGAGTCGCCCGATGACCGCCACCGCCCGCCCCGACGTCGCCCGCCGCGACACGTCCGTGCGCCCTCACGCCGCGCGCGACACCTGGCACGTGCTCACGCGCGAAATGCGCCCTGTGGTGCGCGACCCGTTCACCCTCATCTTCAGCCTCGTGCAGCCGCTGGTCTTCCTCGGGCTGTTCGCGCCGCTGCTGATCGGCACGTCCGGCGCGCCGGCATCCGAGACGCTCCAGTGGTTCGTGCCCGGGGTGCTGGTGATGATCGTGCTGTTCGGCACGGGCGCCACGGGCTCGAACCTGCAGTACGAGATGATGACCGGCTCGCACGAGCGCACGCTCGTCGCCCCGCTGGTGCGCTCGTCGCTGCTCGTCGGCCGCGCCCTCAAAGAGGTCGTGCCGATCCTCGTGCAGGCCCTTCTCATCGTGCTGATCGCCTGGCCGTTCGGCTTCTCGATCCACCCGCTCGGGCTCATGGTCGGGCTCGCGCTGCTCGCGGTGTTCGGCGTCGGGCTGGGGTCGCTGTCGTATGCGCTGGCGCTCGCGACGCGCGACCGCGAATGGCTCTTCTGGGGCGTGCAGCAGACGCTCATCTTCCCGCTGCTGATCCTGTCGGGCATGCTGCTGCCCCTCGAGGCAGCGCCGGGATGGATGCGCGCCGTCGCCGCCGTGAACCCGATCAGCGGGGTCGTGCAGGCCGAGCGGGCACTGCTCGCGGGTGACATCGGCAGCACCCCGGTGATGTGGGGGTGGGTCGCCGCCCTGGCGCTCGCGGCGGTCGGGCTCGCCGTCGGCATCCGCGCGATGCGCCGCAGCAGCTGACTGCCACACGCCCACCGCGGCCGCGGTGAGCGTCAGACCCCGCCGCCGCCTCCGCCACCGCCGCCACCGCCGGCGGATCCGCCACCCGTGGATCCGCCGGTGGTCGACGACGACGACATCGCCGCGCTCGACAGCGACGCGATGCTCGAGGAGAACGCGGCGGCGTTGAACGCGGCGGCGCCGTAGTACCAGCTCGGGGTGTACCCCGCGTCGCCGTAGTAGACCATGAGCTCGTCGGCCCACTTCTTCTCCTGGCCGAAGACGACCGCGTACGGCAGCAGCGTCTCGTACAGGTGGATCATCTGCCGCGGGTCGTTCACGTCCACCGGCCGCCGCTCGGCGCCCTGCGGCGACTGCAGCATGCGGATGCGGTCCTTCTCCGCCCAGTCGATGAAGACCTTCAGCCCCGCCAGGTGGTCGCGCAGTTCAGCGCCGGCATCCGTCAGCGGCCGGTGGAACACCATCCCGAGGCCGACGGCCAGCGCGATGCCCGACGCCACCATCAGCACCAGCGGCACCGCCTCGTTGACGGATGCCGACAGGGCCAGGCCACCGAACACGATCACCAGCACGGTCGCGACGAATAGAGCGACCGCTGGCCAGGTGCGCACGCGCGCCGGAACCGAGCGGCGCACGCCGCGGCTCTCGAGCTCCTCGCCGGCCTCCTTGAGGATCTTCGACGCCACGCGCGACAGCCGTGTGTCCTGCTTGCCGAACTCGTAGATCGCCCCCGGTTGCGCGCCCTTGCCGAAGAGCCCGTCGAGCAGCATGCGGCCATCGCGGTCGGCCCGCGACGGGTCGATCAGTTCCACCTGCAGCCGTGTGCCGCCGAAGACCCGCTTCGATCCCTCCACAATGCGGATCGACCCCACGATGGCCTGCTCGAGCACCTCCGCCGGGATCGCCTTCGAGGTCTTGCCGAGCATGACTGCGCTCTCGAGCGCATCCACCCCCGGCGGCGGCGTGTACTCCGCGATGATCGTCGACCGGCCGGGGGCGTCGCGCAGGAACCGGCGCCGCGTCCACACCGCGCCGCCCACGGCCCCTGCCAGCACGAGAGCCGACGCCGACTGCGCCCAGCCCCATCCCGACGCCAGGTACGACGAGTCGAACAGCACGAACGTGTCGGGCGCGAACCCGACGGCGATCGTCATCGTCTCGTGCGGCCCGAGGCCCACTGCCTCCGCCGCCACGGTCACCGCGCCGTCGGGCTCCTCGGTCGCGGTGATCGGGCAGGGGTCGGTCGTGTCCTGCTCCCCGGCGTAGCAGGCCTGCCGCCCCGTGAGGTCGGCGGCGAGCGCGGCGTCGATGTGCACCCGCGCCGTCACCTCGCCGAAGGGCTGCGCCCAGTCGACGCCGTTGACGTCCCAGTAGAACTCCTGCCCGCCGCCCTCGAACGTCCAGGTGACGTTCTCGAGGTCGTAGGTGATCACGAAGGTCTGTTCCCCCCGCAGGTACGAGTCCGACCGCGAGGTGATCGAGAACGCGTCGCCGTCGTCCTCGGTCTCCACCGGACGCGCGGCGCCGTTCTCATCGGTGACCGACACCAGCTGCGGGTGCAGGGGCTGCCCGTTGTACGACGTCGGCAGCAGCCGGCGGATGCCGCGGTTCTGGTCGGCGTCGGGGAAGACCGCAACGAACGTCTCGACCACGCGCAGCCGGCTCGTGCCGTCCTCGGCGCGCGTGAGGGTGTAGTCGGCGTCGAGGCTGTCGAACGTGAAGTCGTCCACATCGGTCGCGACCGGGCCGAGCGCGCCCGCGGACGCGGCGAGTCCGAGAAGCATCAGGGCGAACGTCAGAGCGATCCTTCTGAGCACCTGCACCATGCGCTCAGCCTAGGGGCGTGCACGCCCCCCGCGCTGTCCGGCGCTGCCCGGCCGTGGCCGCCCCGGGTCTACAGTTGTCCCCATGACCGACCGCCGCCTCGCCGTGGATGCCTGGGAGGCGCTGTTCCGGGCACAGCACGAGGTGTTCGAGGAGATCCGCGGCGACTTCGACGGGGCCGAGCTGACCCAGGCCGAGTACGACGTGCTGCTGACGGTCACCCGCTTGCCCGACCACACCGCACGCCTGCGCGACGTGACCGCCAACATGCTGATCAGTCAGCCGAGCGTGTCGCGCCTGGTCGACCGCATGGTCACCCGCGGACTGCTCACGAAGTGCGCCGACCCTTCCGACGGTCGCGGCTCGATCCTGCAGGCCACCACCGAGGGGGCGGAGGTGTTCCGCCGCCTCGCCGGTCGCCACGGGCAGTCGATCGCCCGCCGCATGTCGGTGCTCGACGACGACGAGCTGCGCCTGCTGCGCGATCTCGCGGGCAAGCTGCGCCAGAACTGACGCCGGGCCTCGTCACCAGCGGTTGTGCACCTCTTCGGCGAAGCCCAGGATGTCGCGGAACTCGACCCGCTCCCCGTCCTCGGTGGTGAACGTGCCCGACCAATGGCCGAAGCACTGGTCGGTGCGGGAGGAGAGCACGCCGAGGTTCGTGCGGCTCACCTTGTCGTAGAACGGGGCGAAGGTGGCATCCAGCCCACCGCCGGTGACCCGCCACGGTCGCCGCCACATCGCGATGTCGTAATCCCAGGCGAGCTCCTCGTGGATCTTGTGCAGCCGCCCGTCGACGAGCATCGCGTTCTCGGTCGACCCGGTGCCGTCGGTCCACCGGGCGCCGACCTGGATGCCGAACACCCGCCCGGCGGCATCCCGCCCCGATCCGGCGCCCCAGTTCCACTGCACGTCGTACGGCCACCGGCCCCGGCCGTGGTCGAGCACCGCCCATGACTCGCCCGGGGTGACGTCCGACCGCACGCCGTCGACGGTGACGCTGCCGACCGCCGGCCGCGCGACGTCCTTGACGGTGTACTGGAACAGGTGCGGGCTCCACGGGACGACGACGGCGAGCCGCTCATGCCCCGGTGGCAGCTGCGCCACCACGTCGAACGAGGCATCGGCGATCCGTGCCCGCAGGCGCGTCCCCTCGGCGACCTCGTCGATATCGATCTCGAGCCCCTTCGCCCGAGCCCGGGACGAGCCGTGTTCCAGCCGCGAGGCGAGCTCCACCCCGCGCGGCGGGATCACCGTCGCGTCGGCCTGCCACGTGCGCTCGGTCGCCCTGTCGAAGATCCAGACGCCCAGCACCGCGGCGTAGTCGATGGACGACACCGTCAGCGCCAGGATGTGCGAGGGCGTGATGACGTTCCAGTACTCCCAGCGCTTGTTGCGGCCCCACGAACGGGAGTGCACGCGCGACGCGTCAACCACGGGCTGCCGCGCCCAGCCGACGGCGTCGGCGTTGAGCACCCGGCCGTCGCCGGCGGTGAGGGAGATGTTCTCTGTCAGTTCGCGCAGCGTCACGCATGCTCCTCTCGAGGGCCGCCCAGGCGGGATGCCGCCTGCTGCAGCCGTTCATTCATCTCTCGCACGGCGACTTCGTCCACCTTCACGAAGCGCCGGTCGTAGGTCACCATGCCGTTGACCTCGTCTTCGACATCGGACAGTTGGGTGTAGACGGTCGCCGCGAGGCCGCGCTCGATGGCCGGGACGATCTCGCGGTCGTGCAGCCGCTCCAGGGCCCGTTGCAGCGTCGCCCGCGAGCGGTAGCGCCGGTACCCGAAGACCTCTGCAGCCCAGGTGTGCTGCGGCACCGCCAGGCTGTAGCCGCCGTACTCGGTCACCGCCTCCACGCGACCGTGCGCATCACGTCGCCGCGGCAGGCGCACCGGCCGGAAGTAGACGTGCCTGCTGCGCAGGTCGCCGGCCCCCTGGTCGTGCCACCCGCTGGCGTGGTCAACGGGACGGGTGGGATCGAGGGCGGCGACGGCACCCGCGATCCGCGCCGCGTCGAACTGGCCCCACCCCTCGTTGAACGGCACCCACAGCGACAGCGAGACGACGCTGCGCAGGTGCTCGATCATCTCCACCAGCTCCGCCTCGAAGCGCTCCCGGCCTGTGGCATCCGACCGGGCGAACCGGCCGTAGCGGGTGTCGTCGAGGGCGGGTGCGCCGAGGACGGGAGCGGTGATCACGGCGGGGCGGTAGCGCCCGCCGCCGTTCACGGCGTCCTGCCACACCAGCATGCCGAGCCGGTCGCAGTGGTGGTACCAGCGCAGCGGCTCGACCTTGATGTGCTTGCGCAGCATCGTGTAGCCGAGGCGCTTCGCGAGGCGGATGTCGTACCGCAGCGCGGCGTCGCTCGGGGCGGTGTACCCGCCGTCGGGCCAGTACCCCTGGTCGAGGAGTCCCACCGGCAGATGCGGCTTTCCGTTGAGCAGCAGTCGCGCGTGGCCGCGGTCGTCCACACCGACGCCGAACGAGCGCATCCCGACGTAGCTGTCGACGCGGTCCTCGCCCAGGGCGACGGTCACGTCGTAGAGAAAGGGATCCTCGGGCGACCAGGGCCGCACCGGGGCGGGGAGGTCGATGCGCGTGGCCTCGCCCACGGGCACGGTGGCGGCGGCCACCACCTGGCCGGCCGCGCGGATCTCGACGTCGGCCTCGGCGCCCGCGCCGTGGCTGCTCTCGACCGTGACCTCGACCGCGGCACCGGCGAGGTCGGGGGTCAGCACCAGCCGGTCCACCGCCCTGCGCGGCACGATCTCGAGCCACACCGTCTGCCAGATGCCCGACTGCGGCGTGTACCAGATGCCCCCGCGCCGACTGGATTGCTTGCCGCGGGCGAGCCACGCGGCATCCGTCACATCGCGCACCGACACCGTGACCTCGTGCGCGGCGCCGTCGCCCAGGGCACCGGTCACGTCGAGCGTGAAGGGCAGGTAGCCGCCGGTGTGGCCGCCCACCTCGACGCCGTCCACCGCGACGCGGCACGACTGGTCGACCGCGCCGAAGTGCAGCAGCACGCGCTCATCGGCGTGCACCGCCCTGGGCAGCGTGAAGGTGCGCCGGTACCAGAGGGTCTCGCCCGCCCCGACCGCTCGGCCGACGCCCGACAGCGGGGTCTCGGGCGAGAAGGGAACCACGATCTCGCCGTCCCAGGCGGCCGGTGCCGCCAGCGGGTCGGCGACCGCGAGCGGGTCGGATGCCGCAGCCGCGTCGGACGCCGCGAACGGGGTGATGGCATAGGCCCAGACGCCGTTGAGATTGGTCCAGCCCTCCCGCACCAACTGCGGGCGCGGGTACTCCGGCAGCGGGGCTTCGCGGTCGAGCCCTTCCCCCCAGGGGGTCAGCATGGGAGCACTCATGCGGCATCCACCGGCTGCGGCAGGCGGCGCAGCGCCATGAGCGGCACCACGACGAAGAGGGCCACGACGGCGGCGGCGGGGAAGATCCACGGCGTGGGGACCTGCTTGACCACGCCCAGGTCGACGTAGGTCTCATTCGCCCCGATGATGACCGCCGACCCGATGAAGGGGCCGATGACCATGGGGATGAGCACGACGAAGATCATGCGCAGCCCCTGCACCATGCCGATGCGGTCGGACGGCGTCGCGTCGCGCACGCTCGCCGACAGCGACGCGGTGGACAGCAGGAACCCGCCCATCATGACGGTGCCGAAGACGATCACACTGAGCATGTCCCGCACCACGAACATGCCGACGAGCCCGACGATCATGAACAGCACGGCCGGCAGGATCGCCCGGGTCTTGCCGACGCGGTCCACCAGCCGCCCGCCCACCACGCTGATGACGGCGGCGAGGGTCAGCACGCTCGCCAGCACGATCGGGTAGCCGTCGATCCGCAGATACCGCTGGATGTAGATGATGAGGTACGGGAAGAACACCTGCGAGCTGATGCCGATGATCGCCCAGGCCACCAGCAGCGTGTAGAGCCGCGGATGGGCGCGCATCGTCGCGAGCCGCAGGCCGTGCACGACGGCGCGGCGGTAGCCGTCCGGCGTCGCGCGGATGCCGGGGGCATCGCGCACCAGGAACCAGGCCAGCACGCCCACCGCCGCCGTGGCGAGGCCGATGATGCCGAAGAACAGCTTCCATTCGCCCGCCTGGGTGAGCCCGTCGAGCAGGCCGAACACCAGCAGCATCGACATCAGCGGCAGCACCGAGAGCACCGAGTCCACCCGGCCACGGTCGGCGGGCTTCGTGGCGTCGGTCACCCACGCGTTGAACGCGGCGTCATTCGCCCCCGAGCCGAACACCGACATCACGCAGTCCAGCAGGATGATGGCGACCACGGCGGTGCCCACGACCTGAGCGGCCTGGGCGCCGGCCGACGGCTGCACGAAGCCGAAGGTCGCCGTGGTCAGTCCCCACAGGATGTAGCCGATCGCGATGAACGGCCGACGCCGGCGCACCCGGTCGGACCAGGCGCCCACGACCATGGTCGACAGCGTCGCCGCGACGGCGGATGCGGCCACCAGAACCGCGATGACGGTGGGGTCGGTGGTGATCGTGTCGTAGACGAACACGTTGAGGTACATGTTCTCGACGGTCCACGCCAGCTGCCCCACGAAGCCGACGAGCACGACGACCCACCACGTGCGTCCGGCGACGCGCGGCAGGCGGGCGCGGGTGGGAGCGGTGGCAGGAGTGGCGGACATCGGCATCCTTGCTGACGGACCGGGATTCGGGTGGCTCGATCCTACTCGGCAGAGCGGCGCGAGGTCAGCACTCGATGACGTTGACGGCGAGCCCGCCCTCGCTGGTCTCCTTGTACTTCGTCGACATGTCGATGCCGGTCTGCCGCATCGTCTCGACGACCGCGTCGAGCGACACGTAGTGCGTGCCGTCCCCCCGCAGTGCGAGACGTGACGCGGTCACCGCCGTGGAGGCCGCGATCGCGTTGCGCTCGATGCAGGGGATCTGCACGAGCCCGCCGACCGGGTCGCACGTGAGCCCGAGGTGGTGCTCCATCGCGATCTCGGCGGCATTCTCGATCTGCCGGTTGGTGCCGCCCATCACCGCGGTGAGCCCGGCGGCGGCCATGGCGCACGCCGAGCCGACCTCGGCCTGGCATCCGCCTTCGGCGCCGGAGATCGACGCGTTCGCCTTGAACAGCGACCCGAGGGCCGTCGCGGTCAGCAGGAAACGGCGGATGCCGCGGCGGCGGTTCGCGTCGGCGAGCGCCGGGGCGTCGGGGTCGGGAGCGTCGGCCTCTCCGCCGAGGGCCGGAGACGCCGGATGGAACCCGAGCAGCGCACTGCCGACGAGCTCGCCGTACGGGGTGACGGCATTGCCCGACCCGAGCCCGGAGTCGGCGAGGAAGCGCCACCAGTACATGCCGACGGCGGGGAGGATGCCGGCCGCCCCGTTCGTGGGAGCCGTCACGACCCGGCCGCCGGAGGCGTTCTCCTCGTTCACGGCGAGGGCGAAGGCGCCGAGCCACTCGCCCGGCAGCTCGCGCCGGCCGTCGGCCTCGGCCTCCTCGAGCTGGCCGCGGATCACCCCGGCGCGGCGCTTGACCTTCAGCATGCCCGGCAGCACGCCGTCGGCGGCGAGCCCTGCCTCGACGCAGGCGGCCATCGCGTCCCAGATCGCGTCGAGCCCGGCGGCGACCTCCTCCTCGCTGCGTAGCGCCTGCTCGTTGAGGCGGGCCGCCTCGGCGATGGTGATGCCGCGCTCGTCACACAGCGCCAGCAGCTGGTCGGCGCTCTCATAGGCGAGCGGGAAGGGGTGGGCGGCGACCCGCGCGGGTTCGCCGTCGCGGCGGATGAACCCGCCCCCGACGGAGTAGTACGTCTCCTCGGCGACCGTGGCGCCGTCGGCATCCGTCGCCGTCACCGTCATGGCGTTGGGGTGGCCGGGCAGCCGGGTACGCGGAGCGAAGACCACGTCGGCCTTGGCGAAGGGAACGGGGTGGGTGCCGGCGAGCTGCAGCGGCGCGCCCTCGGGCCAGTGGGTCCAGGCGTGGCGGACGTCCTCGGGGTCGACCGTCTCGGGGGCGGCGCCCTGCAGCCCCGCCACGACGGCGTCGGGCGTGCCGTGGCCGATGCCGGTCGCGCCGAGCGATCCGTAGAGCGCGCAGGTGACGCGGGCGACGTGGGAGAGCCGCCCCGACGCGCGCAGGCGGTCGGCGAAGTCACGGCCGGCCCGCATGGGACCGACGGTATGGGAGCTCGAGGGTCCAACGCCGATGGAGAACAGCTCGAACGCCGAAACGTACGCGCTCACACCTCGAGCCTACGACAGAAGCCCCGGACCTGGCCGGTCCGGGGCTTCCGCCGATCAGGCGATGGTCACGCCTGCGGCGACTCGCTCACCTGCATCGAAGGGTTCGAGTCCTCGGTCGTCACCTCGACCTTGCGGGGCTTGGCCTTCTCGCTGACGGGGATCTTCACACTCAGCACACCGTTGCGGTAGGTCGCGGCGATGCGCTCGGTGTCGAGGCCCTGCCCGAGGCTCAGCTGGCGCAGGAAACTGCCGGCTTCGCGCTCGCGGGTGATCCACTTCACGCCCTCACCCACGTTGATCGTGCGCTCCGCGCGGATGGTCAGAAGCTGACCGTCGACGTCGATGTCGACCGACCCCGGGTCGATGCCGGGCAGATCGGCCTCGAGCACGTAGTGGTCACCCTCCCGGTAGAGGTCCATCGGCATCTGCCGCGGGCCGCGGCGGGCGGGGTCCATCAGGGTGTTCGCGAAACGCTCCAGGTCACGGAGCGGGTCGTAGTTCGCCATTCTCGTCTCCTCTTGAGCAGTGCCGGACGCCCGGCATCCTTGTGCAGTCTCAAAAGTTGAGTCGTCTCGACTCAACTGCGCGAATAGACTAGCACTCGTCGCGGAGACTGCAAGGGGTGCGCAGGAGCGGCGCCGGCCTGCCGTGGCGGGGCGCCTGAGAAACACGAAAGGCCCCGGCGAACCGGGGCCTTTCGTTACTGTCTCAACACAGTGTGCGCCCGAAGGGACTCGAACCCCTAACCTTCTGATCCGTAGTCAGATGCTCTATCCATTGAGCTACGGGCGCATGGTCCGAACTGTCGTGCGGGCCGTCGTAAAGCCTACCCGACGCGGGCGCAGTGCGCGAATCGGGCTGCGCGAGCCGGGCGTGTCAGCGGGTCTCGGCGGCGTCCGCGCGCTCCGCCGCCGCCTGGTCCACCGCGCGGCGGTGGGCGCGCAGCCTGGGCAGGTCCACCATGCGCAGCGCCTGCATGCGCGCCTGACGCATGGTCTGGTAATCCGGGTCCAGGTCGGGGCGGGCTGCCTCGATGCGCAGGTTGCGGTCGATGTTCTTGGCCACTTCCGCCCACGCCGCGTCGCGGGCGTCGTCGACGAGCCTGGTGAGCTCCTCGGGATCCTCCGCGCGCTCGCGCAGTTCCTTCGCGATCTTCTCCGACTGCTTGCGGCGTTTGCGGAGGTTGCGCACGTCGCGACTGCGGTAGTCGTGCGTGCCGTCGGAGTCGGTGTGGCGGCCTCGGGCGGCCTTGCGGTCCCGCTCGGCGCGCTCCGCGTCGGCCTGCGCCTCGGCCGCGAGGTTCAGCAGCGTCTCGCGGGCATCGGGGAGGAACCGGGCGACCTCGAACCCCTCGGCGCCGGTGAGGAGGTCCACCAGAATGCGGTTCTTCAGCGTCAGCCGGGTCGCGGCGGACGCGATGTAGAGCCCCTCGGCGACGATGTCGTCCTGCTTCGGCTTCTTGCGCTGGGTCACGGCATCCCCCCTTGATCGATCCTACGGCGGGGGGTGCGCCAGAATCGAACCCACGGGAGCCGGCGGCGAAGGGGGCGGGCGATGCGACCACTGCGGGTGCACGGAGCCACGAGCGTCATCACGGGGGCAGCGGCCGGGATGGGCGCGGAGACGGCCAGGCAGCTGGCCGCGGCCGGCGCCCGCATCGCCCTGGTCGACCGCGACGAGGTGGGGATGGATGCCGTGCGGGCGTCGCTTCCCGGCACGGGTCACACCGTCCACGTCGTGGACCTCACCGACGACGATGCCGTCACCGCGGCGGCCGCGGCGATCGCGGCATCCCACCCGCAGCTGCAGACGCTCATCACGTGCGCCGGGTCATCCATGCTCGGCTCGATCGAGCAGCTCACGATGGCCGAGATGCGGTGGCTCATGGACGTGAACCTGTGGGGCACGGTGAACATCACCCAGGCGCTGCTCCCGGCGCTGCGGCGCGCCCCCGCCGCCCACATCACCCACCTCGCCTCGGTCTACGCCCTCGCCGCCCCCGCCGGGCGCGTCCCCTATGCCATGAGCAAGTTCGCCGTGCGCGGGTTCAGCGAGGCTCTGCGCCATGAGCTCGCCGGCTCCCCCGTCACGGTCGGGGCGGTGTACCCGGCGGGGGTGAAGACGGGGATCGTGCTGCGCGGCCGGTATGCCGCAGCACTGGATCCCGCCGTCGCCCGGCGCGCCGCCGCCGCGCAGGCGGCCATGTACCGGACCGAGCCTGAGGATGCCGCCCGGCGGATTGTGGCCGCCACCGTGCAGCGCCGTGCCCGCACCTTCATCGGCGGCCAGGCCCGGGTCGTCGACCTGCTGACCCGCGCCACCCCGGCCCACTACTGGAGCGTCATGCGCCGGCCGCTGCGCGACGCCGTCGACACGACGACTCCGCCCACCACGAGTGGCACCCCGGATTCGCACCCAGGACATGGGAGCGCCATAGGTTCCCCATAGCAGTGAGGAGCTCAATGGATGGTGTCGCACCGTGCCCGGGTGCGCCACTTCTCCGCTGGAAAGGAGCATCCATGACACCGCGCGACGACGCCCGCCCCTCCCGCCGCCGGCGCTGGCTGGTGGCCGCCCCCACCGCCCTGGCGCTGACCCTCGCCGGGTGCGCCACCGATGCTTCGACGGCCGGCACCGGCGCCGGCGCCGCGACGCCTCAGCCTGAGTCGTCCGCGCCCGCCGTGGACGCCACCCTCGACGGCTTCTCCACCGCCGCCGATGTGCGCGCCGGCAACGAGCAGCCCGACGACTCCGCCGACTCGGCGGACGTGGCCCTCGCGGATGCCGTCACCATCGACCTCGCCGGCTCGACGGCGACCGCCTCGCCGTCCGGCGCCGTCACGATCGACGGCTCCACCGTGACGATCTCCGCCGCAGGCACCTACCGCCTCTCCGGCGAGCTCGACGGGCAGATCGTCGTGGCCGCCGCGGAAGACGCCGCGGTGACCCTCGTGCTCGACGACGTCGACGTGGCCAACTCCGACGGCGCGGCCATCGACATCCGCTCGGCCGGCCAGGCGGCCGTCGTGCTCGCGGGCGGATCCTCGAACGTGCTGAGCGATGCGCGCACCTATCCGGACGACGCCGACGCGCACGCCGCCCTGCACAGCGCGGCCGACCTCACGATCACGGGCGAGGGTTCCCTCGCCGTCGCGGGGAACGGCGGCGACGGCATCGCCTCGGCCGGCGGCCTGGTCATCCGCTCCGGCGAGATCACGGTCGACGCCGTGGGCGACGGCATCCGCGGGACCGACCACCTCGTCGTCCGCGACGGGGTGCTCGACATCACCGCCGGGGACGACGGGCTCACGTCCGACGACGAGGAGCACGCCGAGCGCGGGTACGTCGACATCGCCGGCGGCACCGTCACGGTGTCGTCGGGCGACGACGGCATCGACGCGTCCACCGATGTGGTGCTCACCGGCGGGAGCGTCGACATCACCGCCGGAGGCGGAGCGGCCGGCGACCCCGAGTCGGGCGCCAAGGGGGTGGTCGCCGGCACGATCGCCGTGCTCGAGGGCGGCACACTGACGATCGATGCAGCCGACGACGCCGTCGACACCGACGCGTACGTGCACCTTGCGGGCACCGTCGCGACCCTCGCCTCGGGCGACGACGGCGCGCACGCCGAGCTTCAGCTGGTCGTGTCGGGGGGCGAGGTCACCGTCCCCCGCTCGGTCGAAGGCCTCGAGGCCGGCCAGATCACCATCACCGACGGGTCGATCGAGATCACCGCCGGCGATGACGGCATCAATGTCTCGGAGCCGGATGCCGGCACCGCCGAGCTCACCCTCGTCATCTCGGGAGGCGACCTGCGCGTCGACGCCGACGGCGACGGATTGGACGCCAACGGGTCGATCGTGATCACGGGCGGGTCGACGATCGTGCAGGGGCCGACCAGCGGCGGCGAGGGCGCGCTCGACGCGGACGCCGGCATCACCATCGAGGCGGGCACGCTGTTCGCGCTGGGCTCCGCCGGCATGGCCCAGGCCCCCTCGGCCGACTCCGCGCAGGCCAGCGTGCAGTTCACCGTCACCGGAGTTCCCGAGGGCACCGAGCTGACCGTGGTCTCTGCCGAGGGCGAGCAGCTGGGCACGGTCATCTCTGCCAAGCAGGTGCAGAACGTCGTCTTCTCCGCGCCCGAACTCGTCAACGGCGAGACCTACACCCTGACCTCCGATGGCCGGACGCTGTCGACCGCTGTCGCGGGTCAGCAGCGTGCGGGCGGCATGGGCGGCCCCGGCGACGGGATGGTGGGGCCGGGCGGAACCCGCCCCTGACGACGCGGTGCCCCGCCGGGATATCACTCCCGTCGCGCCGGCTCAACCTCTCGCAAGGGCGTCGTTGCAGGGCTAGGGTCGGGGCCACGACGGACCGACGGGTGACCCCGGCCCGCCTCAGGAGAGGAGCGAGAGATGGGTTTTCTGGACGACGCGAAGAACGCCGCTGAGACGGCAGGCCGCAAGGCCAAGGAAGCGTTCGAAGACACCGCCGACCGCATCAAGGACAAGGTCGACGAGCGCAAGGCCGAATCCGACGTGAACAAGGCCGAAGCGGAGCGCGACTCCGTGCAGACGCGCAACGAGGTCAAGGAGAAGCTCCGCGGCGACGACTGAGCGACAGGCTGAGCAACCTCAGCGGAAGGCCCCCGGAAGCGATGCCGGGGGCCTTCCGCCTGTCCGACGGCGGAACCGAGGTCAGATGGCGAAGATCCGCCAGCTCGCCTCGGCTGTCGCGCCCGGCTCGATGACGAGCAGGCCGGTGTCGAAGCCGTAGCGCGGCGCGTTGAACGCGTCGGGGGCGCAGGTCATCGGCTCGACCGCCAGCCCGATGCGGTGACTGGGATCGGCCGCGCCATCGGGCCGATCGGCGGTGTGCACCTGCACCCAGGAGCAGGCGGCATCCCACGCGATCCCCGCGCCGCGGCCGTCGGCGGCCGTGACGCGCACGGTCGTGACACCGTCGTCACCGGGGGCGAGTCCGGTGAAGGCGTGGTCGATCTCGGTCGCGCCGATCGCCCGCGGCGCACGGAAGTCGAAGGCCTCATCGACGGGACCGAGGGTCGTGGGCACCAGCCGGTCGGGCGTGACCGAGAGCACCTCGGATGCCGGCAGCTCGAGGGTCCAGTCGTCGACCGTGCCCTCCCCCGCGACGAGGTAGGGGTGCGGACCCGTGCCGAACGGGACGGGTCCGGCCGAGAGGTTCTGCGCGCGCACCGTCTGCGTCAGGCCGTCGTCGCCGAGGGCGAAGGTGGTCTGCACGCGCACGCGCCAGGGGTACCCCGTCTGCGGCTCGACGGTCGCGGCGAGGGTGACGTGATCGGGTCCCTTGTCGACCGGCTCGAAGTCGAGCCAGGCCGCCAGGCCGTGCAGCGCGTGCCCGCGCTCCGGCTCGGTGAGGGGCAGCTGCTGCTCGGTGCCGCCGAACGCGTACCGGCCGTCGACGACGCGGTTCGGCCAGGGGGCGAGGGTGGCCCCGCGGTACGCCGGGCGCACCTCGTCGGCGTCGAAGGGGACCACGAGGTCGCGGCCGCTGTGCGTGAACGAGCGCAGCGAGGCGCCGACGCTCGCGACGACGACCTCGCACGCGCCGCGGCGGAGGGTGTGCTGCGTGCCACTGGCGGGAAGGTGCGCCATGATCAGATCCCCTGCGCCAGGCGGTAGTACGCCGCGTTCCAGCGCAGCTCCTTCTGGAAGCCGCGCACCGTGGTGTCCTCGTCGATGACCAGCAGCTCGGTGCCGGCGATCTCGGCGAAGTCGCGGAACACCTCGATGCCCACGGCCGTGCTCATCACGGTGTGGTGGGCGGCGCCCGCGGCCAGCCAGCAGCCCGCGCTCGTGGCGAAGTCGGGCGCCGGCTTCCAGACCGCGCGTCCCACGGGGAGGTTCGGCAGGTCGGGCGCCTCCACGTTCTCGACCACGTTCGCCACCAGGCGGAACCGGTCACGCATGTCACTCATCGCCACGACCACGGCAGGACCGGGGTCGGCGGTGAAGACCAGGCGCACCGGGTCGTCCTTGCCGCCGATGCCGAGCGCGTGCACCTCGAGCCGCGGCTTGGCGCTCGTCAGCGACGGCGAGACCTCGAGCATGTGCGCGCCGAGGATCTTCTCGTCGCCCGCCACGAGGTCGTAGGTGTAGTCCTCCATCAGGCTCGCCCCGCCGGGCAGGCCCGCACCCATCACGTTGGCGACCCGCACCAGGATGGCCGTCTTCCAGTCGCCCTCGGCGCCGAAGCCGTAGCCCTCGGCCATGAGGCGCTGCACGGCGAGACCGGGGAGCTGCTTCAGCGCGCCCAGGTCCTCGAACGACGTGGTGAACGCGCCGAAGCCCCCCGCCTCGAGGAACGTCCGCAACCCGACCTCGATGGCCGCGCCGTCGCGCAGCGACTGGTGACGCTCGGCGCCGGGCCGCAGCTCGTCGGCGACGTCGTAGAGCTCGAGGTACTCGGCCACGAGGGCGTCGACCTGCTCGTCGGATGCCGCGGCGACGGCATCCGACAGTTCGTTCACGCCCCACGTGTTCACCTGAACGCCGAAGCGCAGCTCCGCCTCGGTCTTGTCCCCTTCGGTGACCGCGACGTAGCGCATGTTGTCGCCGAAGCGGGCGAGCTTGAGGGTGCGGGCGGCCTGCCAGCCGGCGGCGGCGCGCTGCCACTGCTCGATCTGCTCGCGCACGACGGGGTTCGACACGTGCCCGACGACCGTCTTGCGCGCGACGTTCAGCCGCGTCTGGATGTACCCGAACTCGCGGTCGCCGTGGGCGGCCTGGTTGAGGTTCATGAAGTCGAAGTCGATGTCGGCCCACGGCAGCTCGACGTTGGCCTGCGTGTGCAGGTGCAGCAGCGGCTTCTGCAGGGCATCGAGGCCGGCGATCCACATCTTGGCGGGGCTGAAGGTGTGCATCCACGCGATGACGCCGATGACGTCGTCGCGTCCGTTGACCTCGAGGGCCAGGCGGCGGATGCTGTCGGAGTCCTTCAGCACGGGCTTCCAGACCACGCGGACCGGGAGATCCGAGAGTCCGGCGACGACGGCCTGCGACTGGTCGGCGACCTGGCGGAGCGTCTCTTCGCCGTACAGGTTCTGGCTGCCGGTGACGAACCAGACCTCGTAGGCGTCGAGGGAGGTGGAGAGGGCCATGGTGTTCCTTCGGTGTCGGGTCAGAGGGCGGCGACGGCGGCGGCTTCGATGGCGAGGCCCGCGCGGTAACGATCGAGGTAGGCGGCGAAACCCGCGACATCGGCGGGGTCGGGGTCGGCGACGGTGACGTCGGCGCCGGCGAAGACCGCGCGGTCGAGGTAGGCGGAGAGGTCGGTGTCGGCGGCGTGGGAGAGGTACGACGCCAGCACGGCGATGCCCCACGCGCCGCCTTCGGCCGCCGTGTCGCCGACGGCGACGGGCGCGCCCAGGGCGCCGGCGAGGAAGCGCTGGGCGACCCCGGCGGTGCGGAACATGCCCCCGTGGGCGAACATGCGATCCAGCGCCACGCCCTCCTCGTCGAGCACCCGCATGCCGAGGGCCAGCGTGCCGAAGACGCCGTAGAGCTGGGCCCGCATCGCGTTGGCGAGGGTGAACGTGCTGTCGGGGGTGCGGACGAACAGCGGGCGGCCCTCGTCGAGCCCCGCGATCGGCTCGCCCGCGAGGTGGTTGTAGGCCAGGAGGCCACCGGCATCCGGGTCGCCGGTCAGCGCCTCGCGGAAGAGCGTCTCGTACACGGCATCCGCGTCGAGCGGCGTGCCTGACGCTTCGGCGAAGCGGGCGAACATCGCCGCCCACGCCGCCAGCTCGCTCGCGCCGTTGTTGCAGTGCACCATGGCGACGGGGTCGCCGGCGGGCGTCGTGACGAGGTCCAGCTCGTGGTGCGCGCGCGCCAGCGGCCGCTCGAGCACGACCATCGCGAAGATGCTCGTGCCGGCGCTGACGTTGCCGGTGCGCGGCGCGACGGCGTTGGTGGCGACCATCCCGGTGCCGGCGTCGCCCTCGGGCGGGCAGAGGGGGATGCCGGGACGCAGGGCACCCGTGGGATCGAGCAGGGCCGCCCCCTCGGCGGTGAGGTCCCCGGCGGGCGTGCCCGCCATGAGCACCTCGGGAAGGAGCGCCGCCAGGTCGAGGCCGGTGCCGAGACCGGCGAAGCGTGCGAGCAGCTCGGGGTCGTATCCGCGCGTCGCCGCGGCGATGGGGAACATGCCCGAGGCATCGCCGACGCCCAGCACGCGGCGGCCGGTGAGACGCCAGTGCACGTAGCCGGCCAGCGTCGTGAAGAAGTCGATGCGCGGCACGTGGGGCTCGTCGTCGAGCACAGCCTGGTAGAGATGCGCGATCGACCAGCGGTGCGGGATGTTGACCTCGAACAGCTCGGTCAGCGCTGCCACGGCCGGGCCGGTGTTCGTGTTGCGCCAGGTGCGGAACGGCACCAGCAGCTCACCGGCGGCGTCGAAGGCCAGGTAGCCGTGCATCATCGCCGAGACGCCGATCGCACCGAAGGTGTCGGGCACGACGCCGTAGCGCATCTTCACGTCGGCGACGAGGTCGGCGTAGGCCGCCTGCAGCCCCGACCAGACGTCGTCCAGGGAGTATGTCCACAGCCGCCCCTCGAAGCGGTTCTCCCAGTCGTGACTGCCGACCGCGAGCACGTCGGCCGGATTCTCCCCGACGAGGCAGGCCTTGATGCGTGTCGAGCCGAGCTCGATCCCCAGGGACGTTCGGCCGGCGCGGATGGCGTCGGCGATGGTCGGCTCGCTCATGAGCGTCTGGTCTCCACCCTCTTCTACGGACAATCCCCCGCCGCGATGTTACCGGTAAAGGCGCCGCTGCGACGCCCGCGCAACCGGGTGGGGCCTACTCGCGCTTCTTGCTCACCGCCCGCTGCAGCAGCACGAAGACGAGCAGGATGCCGCCGGTGATGATGGTCGTCATCTCGGGCCGGATGCTGCCGTCGCGGGTGATCAGCACGTTCATGAGCCCCAGGACGAGTGCGCCCACCACCGAACCGAGGACATAGCCGAAGCCGCCCGTCAGCAGGGTGCCGCCGATCACGGTGGCCGCGATCGCGTCGAGCTCCCAGCCGATGCCGGTGATGTTCTGCGCGATGCCGAGGCGCGACGTGTACACCACGGCCGCCACCCCCGACAGCGAGCCGCTGATGACGTACACGAGCAGCTTGGTCCTGGGCACGGGCAGGCCCATGAGGGTCGAAGAGTTCTCGGATCCTCCGATCGCGTAGACGGTGCGTCCGGTGCGGGTGCGGTGCAGCACGAAGAAGGCGGCGAGCACGACGACGAGCGCGACGATCACTCCGGGGGAGATGACGAGGTCGTTGACCTTGGGTCCGTCGATCACCTTGATCTGGGTTCCGAGTGCGCGGATGGGCGAATCGTCGGCGAGTCGCTCGGGAACGGTGCTCAGCAGCGACGCGAGGCCGCGGCCGAGGAACATCATCGCGAGCGTCGCGATGAACGGCTGCACGTTGAAGTACTGCACCAGGGTGCCGCTGACGAGGCCCGACAGCGTGCCGATGAGCACCATCAGCAGGATGACCATCGCGGGGTTCCATCCCGCATTGGACAGCATCACGCCGGCCACGCTGGACAGCGCGATGACGGCGCCGACCGACAGGTCGATGCCTCCGGTGAGGATCACGAACGTCATGCCCACGGCGATGATGATCAGGTGGGCGTTGTTGATCAGCAGGTTCGACAGCGTGCTGTACTGCACGATGCGTCCGTAGGAGAGCTCTCCGAAGACGACCATGCCGAGGAAGATCGTGATCGCGGCCACGGTCGGCAGCACCGAGGGGTTCGAGGTGACGACGCGGCGGACCGCTGCGGCGAACCGGGCGACGCCCGAGGATCCGGGCGGCGTGCCGGCCGGGCGGGTGTCCAGGGCGGTCATGCCGCCACCTCCTGCTCGGTGCGCGCCGCGCTCGGCGAGGCAGCCGTGGGCGGGCGTCTGCGCTGCACGAACCAGCCGCGCACGCGCTCGGACTGCAGGAGGCAGAGCACCACGATCACGATCGCCTTGAACGCCGGCGTCGCCGAGGACGAGATCCCGAGGAACAGCACGGTCTTGTCCAGTGTCGCGATCAGCAGCGCGCCCACCGCGGCGCCGCCGATCGAGAACTTGCCCCCCGCCAGCGAGGTGCCGCCGATGACGACCGCGAGGATGGCATCGAGCTCCAGCTGATAGCCGGTGCGGCTGACGTCCACCGTCATGACCGTTCCCACGGACATGACGCCGGCGATTCCCGCCAGCACGCCGCTGGAGACGTAGACCGTGAGCAGCAGCCCTCTGGGCTTGATCCCCGCCATCCGGCTCGCCCTCGGGTTGATGCCGATCGCCTCGATCATGAGTCCGAGTGCACTGCGCCGAACGATGAGGGCGACGATGACGACGAGGGCGACCGCGAGGAAGAAGACGACGGGGAGCCCGATGAGGTAGCCGTTGGCGATCCACCGGAAGGGCGCGCTGGATGCCGATGTGTTCTGCCCCGACGTGATCACCTTCGCCAGCCCTCGGCCCGCGAGCATGAGGATGAGGGTGCTGATGAACGGCTGCAGGCCCACGTAGGCCACGAGCACCCCGTTCACGGCTCCGAGCACGGCGCTCACCAGGAGCGCCAGACCGACCGCCGCCAGGGCGACGCCGACCGATCCCGAGTCGTCCGCCGCCTTCATGAACTCCATCGACACGGCGCCCGCGACGGCCATGACCGAGCCGACGGAGAGGTCGATGCCACCGGTGGCGATGACGAGGGACATCCCGACGGCGATCATGAGGATCGGCGCTGCGGAGCGCAGGATGTCGATGAGGTTGCCCACCAGGTTGCCGTTGGTGGGGTTGATCGACAGGGCGAGGTAGCCCGGGTCCTTCAGAACGTTCAGCAGCAGCAGGGCGAGGATGGCGACGATGCCCCAGACGAAGGGCTTGCGCAGGGTGTCGCGGAGCGCCGCGGAGCGGACGGCGGCGGTCATGACCGGACCCCCGGCTCGGACGCATCGCCCGGATTCACGGCGTCGAGCCCCGGCTCGGCGTCGACCAGGCCACGATCGGCGGCCGCTGCGACGCCGTGTGCGGCGATGACGTCCACGACGCGTTCGGCGGTCACCTCCGGTCCGTTGGCGATCTCGCCGATCTTCTGATGGTCCTTGAGCACCACGATCCTCTCGCTCAGACGCACGACTTCTTCGAGCTCGGAGGAGATGAACACCACCGAGACCCCGCTTTCGGCGAGCTCGGCCACCGCCTCCTGGATCTCCGCCTTCGCGCCGACGTCGATGCCGCGTGTGGGCTCGTCGAGGATCAGCACCTCGGGGTTCGTGGCCAGCCAGCGGCCCAGCAGCACCTTCTGCTGGTTGCCGCCCGACAGATTCCTGATGAGCCGGTTCGGGTCGGCCGGCCGCACGTTCAGGGCGGTTATGTACTTCTGGACGATCTCGTCCTTCTCGCGTCGCGAGAGGGGTCGAGCCCACCCCCGCTCCGCCTGCACCGCCAGGATGATGTTCTCCCGCACGGTGAGTTCGGCGATGATGCCCTCGTCGCGACGGTTCTCGGTGGAGAAGGCGATGCGGTTGGCCAGTCCGTCCGCCGGGTTCTTCAGGTCGACGCGGCGACCATGCACGGTGATCTCGCCCTGATCGGCTCGGTCGGCCCCGAAGAGCAGTCGTGCGAGCTCCGTGCGGCCCGAGCCGAGCAGGCCGGCGAAACCGACGACCTCGCCGCGATGGACGGTCAGGTCGGTCGGCTCGATCGCCCCGCGCCTGCCGAGGCCTCGCGCGGTCAGCACCGGCTCCTCCGCGGCGTGATCGCGCAGTTCGACGCGCCGGTTTCCGCCGAGGGAGTTGAGCGTGTCGAGGTCTTTGCCGATCATCTTCGAGATCAGTGAGCGGCGATCGAGTTCGCGGGTCGCGTACTCCCCCTCGTACCGCCCGTTGCGCAGGATCGTCATGCGGTCGCTGATCGCGTAGACCTGGTCGAGGAAGTGGGAGACGAACAGGATGGCCACGCCCTGGTCCCGCAGCGCCCGGATCACCCGGAACAGGCTCTCGACCTCCGCGGCATCCAGGCTCGACGTCGGTTCGTCCAGGATGAGGACCTTCGCCTTGATGGCCATGGCCCGGCTGATGGCGACGAGCTGCTGCACCGCGATGGAGAGGGTGGACAGCGGCCGGTGCGTGTCGAGGTCACCCAGTCCGAGCTTCTCCAGCGCCTCGGTCGCCGCACGGTGCGTGGCCCGCCAGTTGATTCCGAACGGCCCGCGCACTTCGTGCCCCAGCATCACGTTCTCCCCGATCGACAGGTTGGTCACGAGATTGACCTCCTGGTAGACCGTGGAGATGCCGGCCGCCTGAGCATCGCTGGTGCCGTGGAGCTGTCGTTCCTGCCCGCTGACCATGATCGACCCCGAGTCGATCCGGTAGACGCCCGTCAGCGCCTTGATGAGGGTCGACTTCCCGGCGCCGTTCTCCCCCATCAGCGCGTGGACTTCACCGGGGAAGAGGCGGAAGTCCACCCCGTCCAGCGCTTTCACGCCAGGGAACGCGATGGAGATGTCGCGCATCTGCACGACCGGCAGTTCTTCGCTCATTGCTTCGCATCCTGTGATCGGCCGCAGTGACGACCAGGCTGTCGACCGCGGTGCGGGGCCGCGTCGGACCCCGCACCGCTGGTCGATGACTCCGAGGCGGGCGCCGGAGCGCCCGACCCTCAGTACTGGCGGTCGGCGAGGACGCTGTCGGCTGCCTCAGGCGAGTCGAAGGCGGTGCTGGGGACGATGATGTACGACTCCACCTCGTCACCGTTGAGCGCCTTCTCGACGACCTCCATCGCGGTCTCGCCGAACAGCGGGTTGTACTCGTGCACGAAGCTCAACTGGCCTTCGGCGAGCGCTTCCATCGCTGCGCGCGTGCCGTCGATGGTGGCGATCTTCACGTCGACACCCGGCGTCAGGCCGGCCTCTTCGACGGCCTGCGCCGCACCGAGTCCCATCTCGTCGTTCTGGGCGAAGATCAGCTGGATGTCGTTGCCGTTGGCCTTCAGAAGGGTCTCGGTGACGCTCTTGCCCTCCTCAGCCGACCAGTTGGCGGTCTGCGCCGCGACCTTCACGAGCGCGGAGCCGTCGACGGCGGCATCCCAGCCCTCGTTGCGCTCGTTGACGACGCCGACGCCGGCCGGGCCTTCCAGCACGATGTAGTTGCCGCCGTCGGGGAACTGCGACACCGCCCAGTCGCCGACCGCCTCTGCGACGACGATGTTGTCCGGGGCGATGCGGGTCACGTACAGGCTCGTGTCGTCGGGCTCGATGCCCCGGTCCAGCAGCACGACCGGGATCTCGGCCTCCTGAGCGCGCTTGAGCGAGTCCTCCCAGCCTGATGCCTCCGTTGCCGAGAGCAGAATGACGTCGACGCCTTCATCCACGAACGACGTGAACGCGTCGATCTGGGACTTCTGGTCGAGGTTCGTCGCCGGTGCGTACTTGAGCTCGTACCCGGCGTCCTCGGTGAAGGTCGACTGGATGTTCTTCTCGTTGGCTTCACGCCAGGCACCCTCGGGGCCGACCGCCACGAAGCCGACGGTGATCAGGTCGCCGTCACCGCCGGCGTCGGAGTCTCCCCCGCCGCCGCCGCCGCTCGCGCAGCCGGCCAACCCCAGGGCGAGGGCTCCCGCCCCGATGAACCCCAGCAGGCCGCGCATCCGCTTCTTCTGTGCCATTTCTCCTCCTTGAGAACTTCGGCGTTCATTCGTCGAAGTGAAAGGCGTGCTTGCCAGCACGCTCGGGTATGTGCGAGTCAACTGTGCGCGCTAACATCCCAAATGGCAAGCGTGCGATTCCGATTCGTTACCCTCTCGTTACCGCTGCCCCGAGGCGCCCGCCCGGGTCGGTCTCACGCAGGCGGACGCCCCGTCGAGCCCCGCACGATCAGCTTCGGCTCGATCATGTCGTGCTGCACGCGGGCCTCTCCGCCGATGGCGGCGATGATCTGCTGCAGCGCCAGCTCGCCGAGCGCGGCGAAATCCTGTCGCACCGTCGTCAGGGGCGGCAGGAAATGACGAGCGTCCGGCAGGTCGTCGAACCCCACGACGCTGATGTCGTGCGGAACGCGCAATCCCTGCTCCCACAGGCCGTGCACGAAGCCCAGCGCCATCTGGTCGTTGGCCGCGAAGACGGCGGTCACGCCGTCGGGCTCGAAGTCGCGCCCGATCGCGTAGCCGAAATCGGAGGTCCAGTCACCCGAGATCGACTTCGGGATCGGCAACCCGGCGAGCGCGAGCGCATCTCGCCACCCGCCGTCGCGTTCGCGGGCGTCATACCAGTCCAGCGGTCCGGACAGATGGAGGATCGAGCGATGACCCCGCTCGATGAGGTGGGTCACGGCCAGCGTTGCGCCCCCGCGCTGATCCACGGCCACCGAGTGCCAGACGTCGTCCTGCTCGGCCTTCACCACGATGGTGGGAAGCCCGGTGCTCTGCTGCCGGAGGATGTCCAGCGACGACGCGCGCGGGGCGATGACGCACAGCGCATCCACGCCCTGCGTGACCAATTCGACGACGCCGTCGTTGATCTGGGACTGCTCGTCTTCGGAGATGGAGAAGGCGCTGATGGCGTACCCGACGCGTCGCGCGGCACTCTCGAGCGCCCGCAGCGTGCTATTCGGCCCGTACTGCAGCGGTCCGTCCACGAGCACGCCGATGCGCATCGCACGGCGGGTGGCCAGCGCCCGCGCGATCGAGCTGCGCGTGTAGTTCATCTCATCGATGGCCTGCAGCACGCGCAGGCGCGTCGACTCGCGGATGTTGGGGTGGCCGTTCAGGACGCGCGAGACGGTCATGTGCGAGACGCCTGCCTGCTTGGCCACGTCGTAGATGCTCGGCCGCTGCCAGCCGCGATTCGGGTCGTTCACTTATGCCTCCAGCAGCACAAGCATGGTGGGTGCTGGAGTCGACCGCCACTTCGCGGCCGACCCGAGTTCCCGTGCGACCACCGCCTCGGCGTCGTCGGCGGCGGTGCGACCGGGCGATCTCATCGACGGCTCGCCCCTCAGGGCGTGGGGAGACCGTCTGAACGGGGCCGATCAGCGGATGCCGCCTGCCCGGCCGCGGCGGCACGGCCCTCTTCCCGCGCGGCCGCCAGGGCCGAGGCCAGATTGCGGGCGGACCGGCGCCTCCCCCAGAACAGAGCCGTGAGGATCAGCGCGACGCCGATGACGAGGCCGAGCTGGGGTGCGGGGATCGCCCAGAGCGCGAGGTCGGCGGTCACCGCGGAGATCGGGACGGAGTCGCCGCCGAAGTCGTAGGCGGAGGGGGTGAGCGAGATGGCCGTGGGCACCAGCAGCAGCGGCCAGACGTCGCTCACGGGCAGCGAGAAGGAGCGCTCGGCGCCGGGGAGCAGCGGGTACTGCGGCTGGCCGGCCGCGGGGAACGCGGTCGAGCCGGTGCCGGCGGTCACCGCCCCGGCCAGCGCCACGCTCGTGTTCCCGGTGTTGCGCACCGTGAAGTCGACCGTGGCGGACCCCGGCCGGAACGGATTCCAGGAGAGGTCGTACGCGCCCCCGGCTTCGGTGATCTCGACGGCCGGCGTGATCTCTCCCGTGACGCGGGTCATGAGCCGGAACCCGATGCGGCTCTCCACGCCGACCTCGGATCCCGCGGCATCCGTGCCGGCGGAGAGCACCGAGGCCGCGATGCCCGCGGCGTGATCTCCCGGCATCGCGTCATCGGGAACGGTCGTGGTGAACGGCACAACTGCCGTCGCGTTCGGTTCGACCGTCACGCTCGGGGGCAGGTCGATCCAGGTGCCGGCATCCACCGACTCCTCCGAGGAGGGCAGCATGTCGAAGCGACCGTTCGCGGTGTAGTAGCCGTCCGCCGCGGTCAGTCGGAACGTGACGGTGACGGTGCTGAGGTTTCGCACCGCGAAGTGATCCTGGGTAGAAGCGCCCGGATCGAGTTCCTGCTCGATGATGCCGCGGCCGTCGGGGCCGGACTCGGTGGCCGGGGTCACCGCCCACGTGATCGTCCCGTCGTCGGCATGCGCGACGGGAGCCGCCACGCACAGCGCCGCGACGACGCCGAGGACAAGCGCCGCCCGTCCCAGCAACCCGGCGCCGGTCTTCACACTGGTGCTCATGACCCTCCCCCTTCGCGCGATCATCGGGGGAATCGTGGCCAGGACAGCCCCGATTCCCCCGATGGCGCCTTCGATCCGGATACGCCTCATCCGAGGCGACGGCGGACCCTCCTCGTCAGAGCACGTCCTCGAACAGCGACAGCGTCACCGTGGACGAGTAGTCGCCCGGGGCGACGTCCGCGCCGGTCTTCAGGAAGAGCGCGGCCGTGGCGGACCACGACGTCTCCCCCGACTCGGCCAGGGTGGCCGAATCGAAGGCTGCGTACAGCAGCTCCTGGCCGACCAGCCCCACCGCATCCGGCCCGTCATCGACGATCGTGTCCACCTGGTCGCCCTCCATGACCAGGCCGTCTCCCTCGTCGATGACGTCGGGTGCCCAGCCGAGGTTGCCGGCGCTGATGGCGGGCTGGCCGCTGTCGCCGGCGAAGTCGGTGGCTTGACCGACGACGTACCACCAGCGATCGGCTCCGATCTCCGCCGCCTCGCGCGTGTCCGTGACGGTGACTTCTGGCAGCCCGCCGTCGAACCGACGCACCTCCGGCTCACCCGAGGCCACTTCGGTGAGGGAGGACGACGTGCCGGCCACCGACAGGCTGAGTGAGCCCGATCCCGTCGCGGGCGCGATCGAGACACTGACCTCGACCTCTTCATCACCGTACGCGTCGACCGCGAACGCGGCGCCGGCGGTGCCGGCGAGCACGAGGCCACCGACGGCGGCGACCGCGAGCCGCGCGGTCATTCCTGTGGAAAACTTCATTGCTTTCTCCATTCTCCGGTCGACGTCCACGTCGGCCGGCCCCAAAAACACCCGGGCGTTCCGGTTGTCGTTCTCAGAGACTTCGGAATCCTCGCGGTGGATGCGTTGCGACGTTACCGATGACGCAGATCGCTGACAAGGAAGATTCCGGAGTCGGCGGGCCCCCGGGGAAGCGCTCCCCGGGGGCCACGTGCTCACTGGCAGGAGCGAGCGGAGTAAGGCACGCGGAGGTCGGCGGCCACCGCCTCCCCATCGACCGTCGCCGTGGCGGCGGCGGTCACCTCCCCGTCGGGCACCGAACCCTGGCGGGTGGTGAACGTGTGGGCCACCGAGGCGCCCGGGGCGACCGCAGCGAAGGACTTCGACGCGAAGTCCGAGTCCAGACGCACGGCCACCGGGACCTCGTCTTCGTTCACCACCTGCACCGTCACCGCGGCCTTGCCGGCGACGCAGCGGACCGAGGCGACGGCCGTCACGTCGAGCGCGGGGGCAGCCCCTGCCTGTTCGAACGACCAGGAGTCCAGTTCGAACAGGTCACCCTCGGGGCCGGCATACGTGAAGAACACGTCATGCGTTCCCACCGCCGCGTCGAGCTCCGCGGTCAGCTGCGTCCACTCGCCCAGAGGCCCGTCGACCGGGATGGTGCCGAGGATCTCGCCGTCCGCACCGCCGGCGCGCACGTCGATCCGGCCGCCGTCCTGCAGCGGCTTGACGCCGACCGTGACCGACCGGGCTCCCTCGTCACCGAACGCCACCGAAGACAGCGCCGTCCAGTCACCGTCGTCGATGTCGGTGACGGCCAGGTTGGGGGCCGTCTCGCCGAACTCGCTCGATCCGTCCGCGATCTTCGCGGTGGCGATGCCCTTGCTCCACCCCAGCGTCTCGGCCTCGAACGTGCGGTACGGATCGAAGTCGCGCACCTGCTCGGCGCCGGCATAGGTGCCGACGACCTGGTTCACGGTGCCGTCCTCACGGAAGGTGAGCTCCTGGATGTGAGGGCTGCGGTAGCCCTGGGTGGTGTCGCCGGTGATCCGCTTGTTGAGGGTCGGCGCGTGATAGGTGAAGTAGAACTTGCCCTCGTATTCGAAGACCGACTGGTGGTTGTTGCCACCGGTGCCGGCGCCGAAGAACTGGGACTGGTTCGGGAACATGACCCCGGCGTACGTCTCCTTCGGCCACGACATCGGGTCGTCCGACATCATGTAGCCGATCTGTCCGCCACCCGGGTAGCCCGGGAGCGGCGTCTGGTTGCCGCCGAAGTCGTTGCCGCCGAAGTGCGACGAGTAGGACAGGTAGTAGGTGTCCCCGCGCTTGAACACCTGGGCAGCCTCGAACGCCACCGGGGCATCCACCACTGCGGCGGTGCCCTGGGTGGAGACCATGTCGTCGCCCAGCTCGATGACGCGCAGGTTCTTCGGGTTGTTGTACCGCTCTGCGGGCGGGAAGGCCGTCGAAGCCGGGCCGCCGCCGAAGTACAGATACGATCGCCCGTCGTCGTCCACCAGCGGAGCCGGGTCGAAGAGCCAGCTCACGCCGGCCGCACCCGGCGTCGCCGAGGTGATCAGCGGGCTCGTGCGCTCGTTGGACCACGGGCCGAAAGGCGAGTCGCCCACGATCACGTTGCTCGACCCGCCGCCGTTGGCGTAGTAAAGGAAGAACTTCTCCTCGCCGTCGACGACGTTGCTCGCCATGCCGGGAGCCCAGGAGTTGCCCGTATAGGGCGCCACGCCGTTGGGGCCGGCGACGGGGATCTCACCGTGGTCGACCCAGTTGACCATGTCGGTGGTCGAGATCAGCGTGATCTGGTTGATGTCGCCGTAGTTGATCTGACGCGACACCCCCGTCACGGGGTCGGGGGCGTACCCCTGCGTGTCGTTGGTCATGTACATGTACACACGCCCGTCGTGGGCGAACCCGTAGCCGTCGGCGCCGAACTTGTGGCCGATCAGCGGGTTGTGGTCGCCGGGAAGCTTGCCGACGACCTCGATCGTCTTGGATGCCGGCGGGGGCGGCGCGCTGCCGACCAGCGAGACGTCGTCGACGGTGAAGTCCATGAGGTGCACATCGGGCGCCGACTGCGGGTCCTGCGTCCAGGGGGTCTCCACGAAGATCCGTGCCGTCGAGGCGTTCTGATCTGCGGGGATCGTGAAGGTGGCGTTGATCGAGCCCCACTCGCCCCGTGCGGGGGTGGTGGTGCCGAGGTTGGTGTAGCTGCCGCCGCCGTAGTGCATCGTGATGAAGAACTGCTTCGTCGCGGGGCTGGCGGGATCGTCGTACTTCACCCGCGCCGTGACGGTGTAGGTCTCCCCGGCCTGCAGCTTGCCGGACAGATCCTGCATGGGACCCGAGCCCGTCGTCGTCCTGTCGGTGACCCGAACGGCCTGTGCGCCGGTGGATGCATCGTCGGTGAGGGTGAGCGTGGCCCCGTCGGCGGCATTGCCGTTGTTCGCGAACCACCCCTGCAGACCGTCCTCGAAGCCACCGTTGACGATGAGCTCCTCGTCGGCGGCGTGCACCGGGCTGCCGACGGCGAGTCCGGCTGCCAGCAGCACTCCGGCCGCTGTCATCGCGATCACCCTCATCGGTGATCGCCTGTCACTGCGTGTACGCAAAGACCTCTCCTTTGTCTGTCGTGTTGATCCGATGCCCGCGCGGCGGGCTGCTCACCGGCACGAATGGCCGGCGTAGGGTGTGACGGCCCGCGTCGACACCTCCTCTCCGTCGACGATCGCGGTCGTGTTCGCGATGAGGGAGCCCGCCGGGGGCGATGCCTCACGCGTCGAGAAGGCGTGCGCGGCGGAGCCGCCGGGTGCCACGGTGAGCGTCTTGTCCGCGTAGTCCGACGACAGCGCGACGGTCACGGGGACGTCCTCGCGGTTGTCGACGCGCACCGTCAGCAGGGCCTTTCCTGCCAGGCACCGCCACGACGCCGAGACCGTGACGGCGAGTTGCGGCTGCCCGGCCTCGATCACACCCAGCCGCGCAAGCTCGAGACCGAGTGCGCGAGCGGGGGCGTCGATCTGGTTCTGGGTGCCGAGGCTCCCAGCTCGAGCGGCTTCGGCCGATGCCAGCGCCGCCTGCATGGCAGTCCAGGCATCCGCGGGGTAGGCCGCCTCGGAGAGCGTGCGCGCGTGGCTGATCGCCGCGTCGAGCTGGCCGGTGTCGAGGGGGAGGTTCTGGGCGGTCCGCACGTCGCTGAGCAGGAAGTGGTCGACGTCGACCCGGCCGCCCGCTTGCTGCGTCGCGTAGGTGAACAGGCCGATCCGGTGACCCATGAAGTGCGTGAGCGTTCCGTCGAGCGTCTGGGGGCCGACGCGACCGCCGAGCTCGTTCCACTCCACGCCGTCGAAGCTGTAGAGGAAGCTCGTCCAGAGCTGACCGGCGGGGGCGGCGAAGTCGAGGTCCGCCTTGAGGTGGATCTCCGTGGCGTCGCCGAGGTCCACCGTGGTACCGGGCAGGAACTCCTCCACCGCGCGCTGGTCGATGTCGGCGGTGAAAGGGGCGACGCGGTTGACCACTCCGACCGTGGTCGCGCCGCTTTCACGCTTGACGCCCACGTAGGAGAAGTTGCGGCCGAAGGCGGCGAGACCCGCCACGTCGCCGTCCTTCATCCCGGAGATGTCGAGCTTCGTCTCGGCCGACTGGCTCGGTCCGAACGTGCGCTGGGTCAGGGTGTTGCGCGCCTCCTCGAGCCAGGCCAGCTCGTCGTCTGCGGCGAGCTTGGTGTGCCGGAACTCCCCCGTGACGACTCGGCCGTTGGTGAGCGTGAGCCAGCCCTCGCGTTCGGTGAGCGACCAGTACCGGTTGTCGGGGGCGTGGTTCCACTGCCACTGCATCGCCAGTCGCGACCCGTTCGGTGCGACCTCGTCCGGGTGCGGATACTCGCGATCGGGCGCGGAGTCCGCCTCGGGCGGGATGGCCCATTCCTCGTCCATGTATGCGCGGTGCGGGGCGTCGTTGGCGAAGTCGTCGGATGCCACGATGCTCTTCTGCCGCTCCAGCCGCTCCTCCGCCTCGCTCAACCGGATGGGCTTGGCGAACGACCCGTTCACCGGGACGCTGCCGGCGTTGCCGAAGGTCGGCCATCCGTCCGCACCCCAGGTGGCCGGGATGAGCGCCGGGATGCGGCCGATGGGGAAGGTGTCACGGAAGAACATGCCCCAGTAGGTCAGGTCGCCGTCCTGCTCGATGGGGACGAGGCTGCCCTGCGCGAAGCCGTTGGAGTTGAGGACGCCGCGCGCCTCGTACGGGTTGCTGCCGTCCTCGGTCGCGTAGCGGCCCAGCAGCTCGTCGGAGCGGAACAGCACCACCTGCCGGCCCTGCCCGGGCGGCCAGGTGATGATCACGATGTAGTACTGCCCGTCGATGAAGGTGACCTGCGCCCCTTCGAACAGCCCGCCGACGGGGGCACCGGGGTAGTCGCCGGGCCGGATGATCTGCGGATACTCGCCGAGCACCTCGGAGAAGTCCGCGCTGAGCTTGACCGCGCTGGTCGACCCCGAGCCGTAGAAGATGTACGGCGTGCCGTCCACATCGAAGAACAGCGACGGGTCGTGGTACGAGCGGCCGAGCGGAATGCGCTCCCACCGCCCCGCGTCGATGTCCTCGGTGACGTAGAGATACGACCCGCCGAGGTTGTTCGTGTTGAACGCGACGTACCATTTGCCGTCGTGGTGGCGCAGCGACGACGCCCACTGACCCTGGCCGTACGAGGTCTCGCCGTTGCGCAGCGAGAAGGAGTCGCTGATGTCGGCGCGGTCGAAGACGTAGTTGACGATCTCCCAGTTCACCAGGTCGTACGACTTCATGATGGGTGCGCCGGGGCTCAGGTGCATCGTGGTGCTGATCATGTAGTAGATGTCACGCCCCTCCGCGTTCTGATCGGCGGGGAGGCGCTCGACCGACACGTCGGGGACGTCGGAGTTGAGCAGGGGCACGCGGTAGGTGCCGTCGCCGTCGTCCGTGGAGGTGTAGGAGGGATCCGGCTCCCACTCGGGGGCGGCCTGGGCCTTCTCCCCCGACGGAGCGAGGACCACGCCGATCACGGCGCACACCGTGAGCAGCGCCGTGAGAGCGGTCCTCCCGTTGCGGACCCCCGTGCGCCGGGAGGCTGCGCCGCGCGCATCGGCGGCTGCGTCGTGGGACATGTCGGCTCCTTCGCCGTGTCGAGCGGTCGATCACCGCGAGACGTTCGGGGGGCTCGTCCGGTCGGACGGGCCGAGCGGGTGGGGGCCGGAGGACAGCCCCCACCCGTGGGCATCACCGCCCGCAGGACAGTGCCCCGTATTCGGTCTCGTACACCGACTCCCGCGGCCCGCCCGAGGTCTCCGCGGTGACGGTCACCGTGACCGCGCCCGCCGGCACCGCAGCCTGCCGCGTGGTGAAGGCGTGCGTCGCGCCCGCGCCTGCCGCCACCGACGCGAAGGTCTTCGCGCCGAAGTCGGATTCGACACGCGCCGACATCTCCTGCTCCCCGGCGTTCTCGACGCGAACGGTGAGCAGCAGCTTCCCCGCCGCGCAGCGCTCGCTGACGGTCACCGCCGCCGGCACCGCCGGAGTGACCTCGAAGTCCACCTGCGCCTGTGACGCACGCAGGATCTCATGGCCGAGGAACTGCGCCGTCACCTCGGAGGCGCCGGCGGCGAGGTCGGCCGGGAGCGTCACCGACGCGCTGCCGTCCTCGAGGTACGCCTCTGCGGACCAGTCGCCCACCGAGAACCGCACCTGACCTCCGGTCTGGAAGCCGTCCGACGCGGTGACCGTCGCGGTGGCGACCGCGGCCTCCCCCTCGACGGCATCCGCCACGACCAGTTCCGTCGTCGTGTCGACGTCTTCGTTCGCGATGCCTCGGATGTTGTTCCACTCGCGCAGCGTCAGCGGGATGACCGTCCCGTGCCGCGGCCGCGGCACGCCCGCGTTGGTCATCGTGATGGTCTTGGGGTTCCAGGTCTGCGCCTCGATGTCCGCCTCGCACGCCGCCTGGTATCCGCCGCCGTTGGTGTAGCGGTCACCCCACAGGTAGAACTGGCCGGGGCACGCCGTGTCACCGGGGTTCGCCTCGAAGATCACCGGACCCTCGTAGCCGGCGTCCGGCTGCCAGGTCGTGCGTCCCAGCGCGGGGGCCACCAGCTCCCACGCGGAGATGTCGCTGTCGAGGAAGTCCGCGTTCTTCTCCGAGAAGATGTCCGACCCGGCGTTGCCCGCCTCGTTCTTGGTCACCCGATAGTAGGTGTCATCGACCTTGATGGCGGTCGTGTCGATACGCGACTGGGGAGCGGGGTTCTGCCAGACCTGCGGCTCCGAGAAGGTCTGGAAGTCGCGGGTGGTGTTGTACCACATCTGCGCGTTCCCCTGTCCGGTGCGGTTGACGGGGTCGCTCCACAGGGACTGGGCCCAGAAGACCGCGTAGGCGCCGATCTCGTCCACCCACAGCGACTCCGGTGCGAAGGCATTGCCCGCATCGTCCGGGGCGACCTTCACGTGGCGCTGCGGCGTCCAGTTGACGAGGTCGTTCGACTCGAACACCTCGATGTACTGCGTGTCGTTGATCGCATAGCCGCCCTGGTCGTACCAGTTTAGGTCGGTCGCGATCATGTAGAACGTGTCGCCGTCGGGCGAGCGCACGATGTGCGGGTCGCGCAGTCCCTGATCGCCCAGCTGGGACACGAGCGACGGCATCCCCCCGGTCAGCCCCGTCCAGTCGAGGGCGGTGTTGCCGTTCGAGGTGGCGAACATGATCTGCTCCCCGTCGGCCTGACCTTCGCCCTTGAAGTACCCGAGGAAGTACCGCTCGTACTCCTCGTCTCGGGGCAGGGGCTTCACGACGACGTCGAAGCTCTTCTGCTGGGAGACACCGTCCCCCGAGACGGTGGCGATCAGGGTCGCCCGATGCTCCGGTTGACCGTAGGCGGGCCGCGTCACCTCGCCGGTGGGGGAGATCGCCGCGTCGCTGGACTCCCAGGTGATGACGGAACCCCAGTCGCCCTCGGCAGGCAGATCGATGTGGCCACGGACGTCATCGGTCGCGTACAGCTCGAGCTCGAGGGTGTCCCGCTCGACGGACTGGGCGCTGTCGAACTCGGCCTTGACCGTGATGGGGATCTCCCGCTGCGTGACGGAGTCGGGCCCCTTGCGCACAGTCGCCGTGAGCACCGCCTGCGCGTCGGAAGCGCCGAGCGGCGGACGGGTGATCACCCCGCGGATCGGGACCTTGCGCGCGCTGTTGACCGCGGGCGGGGTGACGACGTCGATGACGGTGTCGTCGGAGGATTCCCAGGAGATCGTCGACCCCGCGACGTCGCCGAGGTGCGGGAGCTCGAGGTCGGTCACGACCGCGGACGTCAGGCCGAGATCGATCGCGTCGGCATCGGCCGCGACGCCGTCCTCGTTTCCGGCGTGCGCCCGCGTGGCGGCCTCGTCGGCGCTGAGCGCCCGATCGTAGACACGGAAGTCCGACAGGGTTCCGCGGAATGCGTAGTGACCCGGGTTCTGCGACCGGGCGAGGTAGTTGCAGTTCGTCCCCGCAGCGTTCACCGCCGGGGAGGTGGTGATGTCGGCGGCCTGCGCGTGCTGCACTCCGTCGACGTAGAGCGTGCCCGTCCACGTGGTGCCGTCGGGATTCTGTGCCTGCGTGTAGGTGACGTGCTTCCAGACTCCTTCGGCCAGGCGCACGCGGTTCTGCTGCACGTTGACCGTGCCGACAGCCACCCGCAGCCGCTGGGTGTTGGAGGACAAGAGCTGGCCCTGCTGGCCCGCGGCGTCGTCGCACGACGCCTTCGCGCCGATGCCCCAGATCTGATGCTCGCCCACGTTGGCAGGGTCGATCCAGATGTCGTAGTCGACGGTGACCGAGGACATGCCGGCGGTGAGATCAGCCGGCAGCTGCGCGTAGCCGCCCTCGAGGGAGTAGGCGTAGTCGTCGGGGTTGAACCGCACGCCCGAGCCGGTGAGCGCCACGCGTTCGGGGTTCACGAGCGTGGCGTTCGCGGCCGCTCCCGCCGACCCGGTGTTGGCGAGCACGGTGCCCGACGTCTCATCCAGCACGAAGCGGTGCACGAGCCCGTCGGTGATGTCGCCCTCGGGCGCTGCCGCGAGCGCGGGCGTCGCCACGGCGCCGCCGAGACACAGGGCGGCGACGGTGAGCAGACCGGCCAGGCGCCGTCGGTGAGGCACGGCGGAAGGTCGCGATTGATCCATGATCAGATACCCCTTCGTATCTCTCATCGGCCGCCGGTCGCGACCTTGCGCACAGTGTTACCGTTAACAGCGAGGGCCGCAAGCCCCTCCGCGCGCAGAAGGTGCTGCTGGCGGTCGAGGAGCCCGACGCCGTCACCGAGTCGACCCCGCTGCCGACCCATCTGGTCGTGCGGGAGTCGACCCGGCGACGCGACTGATCAGGCGATGGCGGTGCGGCGCGTGAGATCCGGATGCCGCGGGGGCACGAGCCACGACACGATCGCGATCGCCAGCGGCAGGCCGACGGCCAGCAGTGCGAGCCAGGCCCACGGCAGGTCGGTGAGCTGCGGCGGGTTGTAGCTGTTCCCGCTGGCGAGCACGACGCCCCACACCGGCAGGATGCCGGCGACGGCGCCCGTCACGGTGCCCAGCCCGGTGATCACCAGCGCCTGCCACAGCGCGATGCCGCGGCGCAGGCGCCTGCTGCCACCCACGGCGGCGAGCGTCGCGTCGTCGGGACGGCGCTCGACCCGCGCCAGGCCGAGCGCGACGGCGCTGGCGGCGACCACGAGGACACTCGTCGCGCCGAGGATGAGCCACAGCCAGCCGGCCGGGGCCGACGGGCCGCTCTCGAGCTGGGGCCATATGTAGACGTCGGGGTTCATTCGCGACGCGGCCTCGGCCTCGGCGCGCAGCCGGTCCAGTGCGGTGACGGACAGCGGCTGGTCGTAGGCGGCGACGAGGGTGAAGCCGCCGTAGCCTACGCCGAGGCGCTCTGCTGTCTGCGGCGAGACGATCACGCCCCAGGGCAAGGCCACGGGCGTCTGCAGATCGACGACCTCGAGCGAACGGTCGCCGCGCGTCTGTACCGTGGCCGCGTCCCAAGACCCGTCTACCTGCTCGGCGGTCACGGTGGCCACCTCCACGAGCCCGTCGTCGGTGAGGAACCGGGTGTCGGTGACGATGGCCGCCCCGTCGCGGAAGGCGGCGCGGGCGGAGCTGGGCACGGCGACCCCGAGCGCGGCAGCGAGGTCGGCGTCGTCGACCACGGCAAGGGCGTGGTGGTATCCGGCGGCCGCAGCGCCGGCGGGGACGCAGTTCGCGTTTCCCACCGCTGCATCCGCGCAGTCGACGTAGTCCTGCAGCGCCGGGGAGATCACGGTGACGTCGGGATTGCGCAGCAGCCCGGACTCGTCGTAGGTTCCGGGCCAGCCTTGGGTACGCACGAGCGCCACCGCGGCGGGGTCGGTGCGGGCGAGCAACGCCCGCGCTCGCTCCTCGCCGGCCGTGAGCTGCGCTCCCCGGTCGTCCGCCTCCCCGAGCGATGCCATGAGGGCGACGCTGCCCAGCGGCGCCTGGTAGAACCAGCCACGCTCCGCGGCACCGAAGCCCACAGCGACCCCACCGAGCGCAGCCGACGACAGGAACGCAACGGCGGCGATGGCGGCGAAGGCCGGAACGATGCGGCCCGGATTGGCCGCGGCGTCGCGGGCCGCAATGCGCGGGGCCAGGCCCAGCCGCGACAACACGAGGGCAAGCAATGTCAGCAGCCAGTGACCGGCGAGGATGACGCCCACCTGCAGCAGCAGCGGGCCGGCGATGATCCCGATGATGCCGGCGACCCACAGCGGATGCGGGGAGCCCCCTTCGATCGGTTCGACCGTGGCGAGCACGGTCCCCGATGCCGCGGTGACGCCGATGCCGATCGCCAGCAGCAGCGAGCCCCACAGCGGCCGGTCGGTGCGCACGCGCACCGGGCGCCGCGCGCCGCGCAGCGCAGCGATGACCTCGCCGCGGGTGGCGGCGCGCGCCGGCATCAGCGCGGCGAGCGTGCCGACGATCGCGGCGAACGCGACGACACCGACGAGCGCCGGCCACGGGACGTGCAGCCCCCAGAACGCGGCAGCCGAACCGTCGTCGAGCAGGTGCAGGAACAGGATGCCGAGCCCGATGCCGAGTCCGGAGCCGATGACGCCGCCGACCAGACCCAGCACGGTGCCCTGCAGCAGCACGATACGGAACACGTCTCCGCGACCGGCGCCGACGCTCGCGGCGACAGCGAGCGCGCGCTGCTGTCGCCGGGCGCTGACGGAGAACGCGGCACCCGCCAGCAGCACCACGAGGTAGCCGCTGAACGCTGCGGCAGCAGCCACGATCGCCACGATCGACCAGACCGAGGCGGCGGACGAGCCCGGCGCCGCACCGGCCCCCGGGTTGGCGTACAGCTGCCGGTCGAGCACGACGAGGCCTTCGCTGTTGAGCTCTGCCATGTCGTCGGCGGTGGGACTCCACTCCGGGAGGAACCAGCGCGTGGACGTCACGTCCACCTGCAGGGCCCGGAGTGACGCGGTCGCCGGCAGGAAGACGACCTCGGCGGCATCCGGGTCCTCGGCCTGCGTCATGACTCCCGTGATCGTGAAAGATGCCGCGGGCTCGGTGAGCACCAGGTCGTCGCCGATCGTCGCGCCGAGGCGTTCGAGGGCACCGGGCGAGACCATCGCCTCGCCAGAGCCCCGCGGCGCGCGGCCGTCGTGCAGTTCGAAGCGCCCGTCGAGCGCGGGGTCCCAGGCCTCGCCGATGACGGCGGCGAGCGAGCCGGTGCCGCCCGCGGTCTCAGCGGTGACGGCGGCGAAGCCGATCTCCATCAGGTCGAGCCCCGCCGGCAGCAGCGGCGCGGCGCTCTCCGGCATCGGCTGCTCCGCGTTCGCCGGGATGCCGGTCATGTCGTCGCGGTCGATCTCCCACCACGACGGGTCGTCGAGGTACTGCCGCAGCGATGGGTCGGGACCATACACGACGGCGACCCAGCTGTCGGCCTGGCCCAGCTCCGCGGTGAGCGTCTCCTCGGTCGTGGGCACATGGCTCACGGCGAACACGATGCCGCCGGCCACGAGCGTCATCGGCAGGGCGACAAGGGTCACCACGAGCAGGCTCGACGCCCAGCCGCGACGCACCTGGCGCGAGGCGAGTCGCAGGTCGGCGCGCAGGCGGGGCCAGATCGAGCGGCGCTCGGCGGGCGGACGATCGGTGGGATCGTCGGACGGCGGCCCCGCGAGATCGGGGGCCGGGGCGGTGACGGTCATCGCGCGTCACTCAGCAGCGACTCGGCGCCGGTGCGGCGCGATTCGTCGACGACCCGGCCATCGCGCAGGAACACGATGCGGTCGGCCCACGCCGCGTGGCGGGGCTCGTGCGTGACGAGGATGCCGACGGCACCGGCATCCACTCGTGTGCGCAGCATCCGCATCACCGCCTCGCCCGTCACCGAATCCAGGGCGCCGGTGGGCTCGTCGGCGAGGATCAGCCGGCGTCCGCCGACCACGGCGCGGGCGATGGCGACGCGCTGCTGCTGCCCACCGGAGAGGTCGTCGGGGTAGGCATCGAGCTTGTCGTCCAGGCCCACCGACTGCAGCGCATCCTTGCCGGCCCGGCGTGCCACCCGGGCCCGGAAGCCATCAAGCTCGAGCGGCAGCGTGACGTTCTCCATGGCGGTGAGGGTCGGGATCAGATTGAAGTCCTGGAAGACGAAGCCGAGCGACTGCCGTCGCAGCCGCGCGAGTTCGCGTGCGGATGCCGTGGACAGGTAGGTGCCCTCGACGATCACCTCGCCCGTCGTCGGGCGCTGCAGGCCGCCGGCGATCGACAGCAGCGTCGACTTGCCCGAGCCCGATGCGCCCATCACGGCGACCAGCTCGCCGCGGGCGACCTCGAGGTCGACACCCGCCAGCGCGCTGATCGCGGTCTCCCCCACGCCGTACTGCTGCGTGACGCCGACCAGGCGCAGCACCGGCCCGGCCGTCGCGGCGGTCATCGCGCCGTCTCCGCCGTGGTGGCGGCCTTGGCGGGGCGACCCCGCTTGGGCTTCTCGGTCGACAGCTCCAGCGCCATCGCGTGGCGCGGATGCAACGCCAGGCGCTGCTCGGTGTGGTCGAGCCAGCGCACCTCGGCCTCGGCGGTGAAGATCATCGCGTCGACCACGAGCGACCAGGCCAATTCCTCCGGCCCGTTCGGATCGGCACCGGCGTACTTCGCGCGCTGCAGCTCCTGCAGCTGCAGGAGCGACGCGCGGCGCTGCGTCTGGATCACCTCACCGACGTCGACGCCGGGGAGGGTCGCGGCGACGGCGAGCTTGATCGCCAGCTCGTCTCGGGTGCCCTGGCCGCGTTCCACCGAGGCGGCGAGCCAGGCGCGCACCTCGGCCCGACCGGCATCCGTGATCTGCCAGTACACGTGCCCCTGCTCGTCGACGTCGCCCTTCTCGACGAGGCCGTCGCGCTCGAGGCGGTCGAGGGTGTTGTAGATCTGGCCCACATTCAGCGGCCAGGTCGACCCGGTGCGGCGGTCGAACTCCGCCCGCAGCTGGTAGCCGTAGCACGGCCCCTGGTCGAGGATCGCCAGCAGGCTCTGTCGCACAGACATCCGTGTCTCCCATCAATGCATACCGCGTATGTGATTTCTGAGTATATACATACGCAGTATCGCCTCGCCGTGCCAGTGCGGCGTTACCGTGGAAAGCCAGGGAGGTGCGCGATGACCGAGGATCCCCGGCTGCACGCGGCGCGGTACCGCGTCGAGAAGCTGCAGCGCAAGTGGGACGACGACGCCCCGGCGGAGTCCCAGGAGCCCGGCACCGAGCCTGCACGCGAACCCGACGCAGACCACGTGCGCTCCAGCCCCGGCAGCTCGATGTCGACCGATCGCGCCGCCTACATCGAGACGGCGATCCAGCAGGCGATCCGCGCCGGCGAGTTCGACGACCTGCCCGGCGCCGGCAAGCCCATCGAGGGGCTGGGCGTCGCGCACGACCCGGACTGGTGGATCCGCCGCAAGATCCAGACCGAGAAGCTCACCGGCCTCGGACCGCCCTCACTCATGCTGCGGACGGAGCATGCGGAGTTCGCTGCGCGCGCCGACGCACTCTCCCGCGAGGAGGACGTGCGGGAATATGTGACGGACTTCAACCGGCGGGTGATCGAAGCGCGCCGGCAGCTGCAGGGAGGACCGCCCGTCGTCACCCCGCTCCACGACGTCGACGACGAGGTCGCCGCCTGGCACGAGCGTCGTCGCGACCGGCAGGCCGCCGCGTCCGCTGCCGCCTCGGCGCACCCGCCCAGACGCCCGCGGTGGCGCCGCCGCGGGCACCGCGATGACGGTGCACCCGCCACGGGCGGGTAGCGTTCTGTGGTGATGACCTCCCCCGAATCCCCCTACATCGTGGCCACCGACGGCGCCTGCAAGGGCAACCCGGGACCGACCGGATGGGCGTGGGTCGCGGCGGACGGACACTGGGCCGCGGGCGCCATTCCGCAGGGCACGAACAACATCGGCGAGCTGATGGGGCTGCTGAAGGCGATCACCGACCACCCGGACGTGGCGAACCTGCACATCCAGGCCGACTCGAAGTACGCCATCGACACCTACCAGTCGTGGATGGACGGCCACCGCCGTCGCGGCTGGAAGACCTCCACGGGCTCCCCCACCAAGAACCGCGACCTGCTCGAGCAGCTCATCGTCGCCCGCGACGCCCGCCGGGCGGCGGGCCTTCCCGACGTCGTGCTCGAGCACGTGCGCGGCCACCGCGGCCACGTGCTCAACGAATGGGCCGACGAACGCGCCGTGCGCGCGGCGGAGCACGCCGCGAAGGGCGTCGCCAGCGCCTGGTCGTCGCTCGGCGGCCACGACAAGCTCGACGTCGCCGCCGCCCCCGCGAAGAAGCGCTGAGCGCGGGCGGATGCCGCGGCATCCGCCTCACCAGGTCGACACGTACCGCGACACCTCCTGCGCGACCGCCTTGCGGATGAGCGGCAGACCGCCGTCGACGGCCTGGTCGATGCGCGCCCGCACCGCGGGCGACGTCAGCGCGTAGCCGTCGAAGTCGGCGGCGCTGGCGTATACCCCCACCGGCAGCGTGAGCGCCTGGAAGAACCCGAACAGCGGGCGCAGCTGGTGCTCGAGGATGAGCGCGTGCCGATCACCGCCGCCGGTCGCCGCGACGATCACGGGCGTGCCCACCAGTGCGTACTGCTCGACGAAGTCGAACAGGTGCTTGAACAGGCCCGTGAACGACGCACGGTAGACCGGGCTCGCCACCACGAGCAGGTCGGCCGTCTCGATGTCGTGCAGCGCCTGCCGGGCCGGCGCACCGAGCTCCGCCCGGGTCAGCGCCCCGGCGAACGAGCCGCCGAGGTCGGCGATGTCGATGATCGTGGATGCCACGGGCACCCGGGCGGCGAGGGCGGAGACGATGGCCTCGACGAGCACCGTGGTCTTGCTCGGGGCGTGCAGCGAGCCGGACACGCCGACCACCCGCAGCGGCGCGGCAGCGCCCACGCCGACGTCGACGCTCACCGTCGCGTCCGCGCGGATACTCCGCCGAAGAGGGCGGAGCCGAACTCGGCGGGCAGCGGCAGCTCACCCGGCCGCCCCCGGCGGTGGGCGAGTGCTCCCAGCGCGCGCGCGACCGCCGTGTTCAGCGGAGCGTCGACACCGGTCTGCCGGGCGACGAGCGCGACCTCGCCGCTGAGGTGGTCGGCCTCGCTCGCGGCCCCTCGCGCGAACCCCTGCCACACCGACCCGCGACCCGTCGCGAATCCGGGCACCTCGCCGACCTCCAGCCGCGCGCCCGGCCGTGGCGGGGCGACGGCCAACCCGGCAGCGGCGAAGACGGCGCGCGCCTCGGCCTCGACCGCGTCGGCGGCGCGCTCGAGCTGCTCCTGCGGCGCATCGAAGACCTCGACCGCACCGGCGAGGCTGGCGATGAGCTTGCGTCTCTTGGCGGCGGCGATGTCGGGCTCGACCGAGGCGGCGAAGCCCGCCGCGGCCAGCGCCAGGCGGTGGCGCTCCTCCTCCGCGGGAAGGGAGTGGGGGTAGCCCCCCAACCACGCCGCGCCCACGATCGGGTGCGCCGCCGCGGCGATCACGCCGGGCGCGATCAGGCCGACGGGCGCCCCCAGCGACACCCCGATCACCGTCGCGAACCGGCGCAGCGCGATGCGCTCGGCCGCCAGTCCACCCTGCAGCGTGAGGATCGGAAGGTCGGCGACGACCCCGCGGCCGTCGGCCAGCGGAGTCCACGCGATCGCGGCGACCGCTTCTTCGACATCCGGCGCCTTGACCGCCAGCACGACGGTGTCGGCCGCCGTCGGGCGGGCGACCGCCAGCGAGCCGGCGACCTCCACCGCCACGACGTCGTCGCCGCCCGGCCGGCGCACCCTCACCCCGTCGCGTGCGATGGCGGCGCGCGTCGGCTCGCGTGCGATCAGCACCACCGGCACCTGCGCAGCGGCCCACTGCGCGGCCAGCAGCCCTCCCACTGCGCCGGCGCCGATGACGAGGTAGCGGCTCACCCGCCACCCCCGGGCTCGGCGCCGGTGGCCACCGGGCGGTCGGGGTGCTGCGACCACTGGCTCCATGAGCCCGGGTACAGCCGCGGGGCGAAGCCGGCGAGGGTGAGGGCGAAGGCCGCGTGGGATGCCGTGATGCCCGACCCGCAGTACACCCCGACGGGCTCGCCCTCGGTCACCCCCAGAGCAGTGAACCGCTCGCGCAGCGCGGCGGGATCGAGGAAGCGACCGTCGGCATCCACGTTGGCGGTGGTCGGGGCGCTGAGGGCGCCCGGGATGTGACCGGCGCGCGGGTCGATCGGCTCCGTCTCGCCGCGATAGCGCTCCTCGGCGCGCACGTCCAGCAGCACGCCGGTCTGCGCCAGCGCCGCCGCTGCTCCCATCGTCAGCCGCGGGAGGAGTCCGCGACCGAGCGTGACCGAGCCGGGGCTGGGAACCACCGCGCCCTGTTCCAGCGGCAGCCCGGCGGCGATCCACCCGCGCAGGGCGCCGTCGAGGATGCGCACGTCCGCCACCCCCGCATCGACGAGCAGCCACCAGGCGCGCGCGGCGGCGAGCGACGACAGGTCGTCGTAGACGACGACGGTGTCGCCGTCGTCGAGCCCCCACCGCCGCGCCGCCTCCCCCAGCTGCGCCGTGGAGGGCAGCGGGTGCCGCCCCTCGGTCGGTGCGCCGTGCGCAGACAGCTCGCGCTCGAGGTCGACGTAGACGGCGCCGGGCACGTGCCCGGCGAGGTACTCCGCCCGGCCGTCGGGTCGGTCCAGACGCCACCGCACGTCGAGCACGCGCACGGAGTGAGGGCCGGCGATGAGCGCGGCGAGCGCTTCGGGGGTGATGAGGGACATGGTTCTCCCGGAGGGGCGGCCCACGGCGAGCGCGAGGGGGCGGTGCGCCCAGATTAGGAAAGTCCCGGCCTCCCGTCACGCGTCACGCCGATGTGTGTCGATGGCTTTCGCCGTGTGACGCTGCGTGTCGGTCAGATGAGCGTCTCGCGGCGCACCAGCGTCGTGGGCAGCACGATGCTTCCCCCCTCGGCTCTGCCCTCGATACGCGCCAGCAGCGCCTCGGCCGCTGCGCGCCCCATCTCCTCCAGGGGCTGACGCACGGTCGTCAGCGGCGGGTCCGATGTCACGGCGACGACGACATCGTCGAACCCCACCAGCGACACCTCGTCGGGCACGCGGCGGCCGGCCGCCTGCAGCACGCGCAGCCCACCGGATGCCATGAGATCCGAGCACGCGAACACCCCGTCCAACCCGGGCGCGCGCTGCAGGAGACGAGCCATCGCGGCGGACCCGCTGTCGGCAGTGAAGTCACCGTGCACGACCGGGCCCGCGACCACGCCGTGGCGAGCGAGCTCGTCCTTGCATCCCTGCAGGCGCTCCTGCGCCTGCGCCATGTCGGGCGGGCCGGCGATGATGCCGATCGTGCGCCGGCCGGCATCCACGAGCGCCTGGGCAGCGAGCACCCCACCGCCGTAGTTGTCGCAGTCGATGACGACGGCGTCGCTGCCGACGTCCTCCGCAGGGCGACCCACCCAGGCGATGGGAACGGGCGACTGGGCCAGCTGTGCCACCAGGTGGGTGATCTCGTGCTGCAGGATCACGATGACGCCGTCGAGGGCGCCGGAGCGCAGGAACCGGGGAATGCGATCCCGGTCCTCATCCTCTGCCGGCAGCAGCACGGGCTGCGCCTCACCGGCGGACAGCCCTTTGGCCGCCCCCTTCAGCACCGCGGTGAAGAAGGACCCCCCGACGCTGTCGAGCTCGTTGAGGGCGATGACGATGCCGATCGCCCCCGAGCGGCCGCCCCGCAGCACCCGTGCGGCGAAGTTGGTCTCGTACCCCAGCCGCCGCGCCTCCCGCTCGACGGCGACCGACATCGCCGGGTCGACGTTGGTCGCGCCGGCGAGGACGCGGGCGGCCGTGGCCCGGGAGACACCCGCCGCATGGGCGACGTCGACGAGCGTGGGGCGTGACATGGCTCCTCCTGAGCGGCCGCAGCGGTGAGATCGTTCTCTGGTCCCCGATCATTGCACGTCGACCCACCGGCATTCATCTCATCGGAACGAATCGTCGCAGCGCAGCGGCTCTTACATCGTTGGAGGGATTTCTCGGCAGATGTCTTGCCAGCATCCGTCGGCCGGGCCTACTGTGTCCCGAACGAGAGATCGATCTCTCGCCCGAGGCCATGGCGGCCTCCGCAGACACATGTCCCCGAAGAAGAGGAGCTGTTGTGAACCGTCGCAAACTGGCCCTGCCCATCGCAGCGGTCGGCACTCTCGCACTGCTGATGTCCGGATGCACCTCGGGAGGTTCGGGCGAGAGTTCGGGCGACCCGAACGCCGAGTTCGAGTTCTGGTCCTTCACCGGCATCGGCCAGAAGGACTCGGTCGAGCGCTACCTCGAGAAGAACCCCGACGCCAAGGTGAAGCTGTCGGAGGTGGGAAGCACCGCCGAGACCGCCACCGCGCTGACCGCGGCGCTGGCCGGCGGCCGCGTGCCGGACCTCGTCATGATCCAGAACGACGAGCTGCCGAAGTTCATCGAGAACCCGAGCAACTTCATCGACCTGCGCACGCTCGGCGGCGACGACCTGGGCGAGGACTACCTCGACTGGGCGATCGGCGAGGCCACCGCCGAGGACGGATCCATCATCGGCATCCCCACCGACGTCGGCGGTCTGGGCTTCGCCTACCGCGCCGACCTCTTCGAGGCCGCGGGGCTCCCCAGCGACCCGGACGAGGTCGCCGCCATGTGGTCGGACTGGGATTCGTTCATCGAGATGGGCGAGAAGTACACCGCCGCCACCGGGCAGCCCTTCGTCGACAACGTCGAGACGACGGTGTTCTTCGCCGCCGTGAACCAGGTGAGCGAGAAGTACTACTCGCCCGAGGGCGAGGTCACCTTCGACACCAACGGCGAGGTGGAGGAAGCGTTCGACGTCGCCGTCCGCGCCTACGAAGCCGGCATCAGCGCGGGGATCGCCGCCTGGTCGTCGGGCTGGGCGCCGGGTCGCGCCAACGCGGCGTTCGCCGTGTCGACGGCGCCGTCGTGGATGCTCTCGGGCTACAAGACCGACGCCCCCGACACCGAGGGCCTGTGGCGCGTCGCCGCGGTCCCGGGCGTCGGCGGCAACTGGGGCGGCAGCGTCATCGCCATCCCCGCCCGGGCGAAGAACCCCGAAGCGGCCTGGCAGTACATCCAGACCATGCTGACCCCCGAGGCGCAGACCGAGCACTTCGCCGAGACGGGCACGTTCCCTGCCGCCAAGTCCGCACTCGAGAGCGAGGAGGTGCTCAGCTACACCGACCCGTTCTACGGGGACTCCCAGATCGGCGAGGTCATCAGCGAGTCCGTGCTGCAGTTCAACTCCTTCCTCAACGGGCCGGACACCAGCGCCATCGGCGCCGCGCTGCTGAACACCCTGGTCGACATGGAAGCCGGCAACGTCGCGCCGCGCGAGGCCTGGTCGACCGGCGTCTCGAGCGCCAAGGCCGCGCTCGGCGGCTGAGCCGTCACCCATCGGTGGGGCCCGGCGTGCGGCCGGGCCCCACCCCCGACGATCGAGGGAGCAATCATGACCGCGACGGCGACCGCCATCCCCGTCCAGAAGAAGGCCCGTCGCAGCGATCGGCCGCCCCGCCAGGTGATCCGCCAGCCGCTGGCCGAGCGCGTGGCGCCGTACCTCTACATCGCGCCGTTCTTCGTGATCTTCGCGATCTTCGGCCTCTTCCCGCTGCTGTTCACGTTCTACGTCGCCCTGTTCGATTGGAACCCGATCGGCGAGCAGACCTTCGTGGGGCTGGCCAACTTCGAGCGGCTCTTCGCAGACCAGCGTTTCTGGAACGCCTTCGTCAACACCTTCGGCATCTTCCTCATCTCGACCATCCCGCAGCTGATGCTCGCCCTGGGACTCGCGCACCTGCTGAACCACGCGACGCTCAAGATGGCCAACTTCTTCCGCATGGCGCTGCTGGTCCCCTACATCACGTCGGTCGCCGCGACCGCCCTGGTGTTCGCCCAGATCTTCGACAAGAACTTCGGCCTCATCAACTGGATGCTCGACATCTTCGGCATCCCGGCCGTGAACTTCCTGTCGTCGCAGGTCGGCTCGTGGATCGTGATCTCGTCGATGGTGATGTGGCGGTGGTTCGGCTACAACACCCTGCTGTACCTGGCGGGCCTGCAGGCCCTGCCCCGCGAGATGTACGAAGCCGCCTCCGTCGACGGGGCGTCGGGGTGGCAGCAGTTCATCCACCTGACCATCCCGTCGCTGCGGCCCATCATCATCTTCACCGTGATCATGTCGACGATCGGCGGACTGCAGATCTTCACCGAGCCGTTGCTGGTCGCCCCGGAATCAGGGCTCACCTGCGGCGGTGGCCGGCAGTGCCAGACGCTCGCGCTGTTCCTCTACGAGCAGGGCTTCGGCCAGTTCGAGTTCGGCTACGGCTCTGCGGTCGGCGTCGCACTCTTCGTCATCGTCGTCGTGGTCTCCCTCATCAACTTCTTCCTCACCACCCGCACCCGGAAGGCGCGCTGATGTCCGACGTGATCGATCAGGCGGTCCCGCAATCACCGCAGGAAGCCCTGGTCCGCCCCCAGCTGAACCGGCGCCGCCACGGCGGGCGGGTGGGCAAGGTGGGCTGGCCCGTCTACGCGCTGCTCATCGGCGCGGTCTTCATCAGCGTCTTCCCGCTCTATTACATGTTCGTCATCGCCTCGGTGGGAGCGAGCGCGGTCACGTCGATCCCGCCGCGGCTGTACCCGGGTTTCAACTTCGCCGACATCGCCGCGAAGGTCTTCGAGACGGTGCCGTTCTTCCAGTCGCTGCTCAACAGCGTCATCGTGTCGCTGACGGTCGCGGTCATCACCGCGATCCTGTGCGCCCTCGCCGGCTTCGCGTTCGCGAAGCTGCAGTTCCCCGGCCGCAATGCGCTGTTCCTCATCGTCCTGCTGACGATGACCGTTCCGGCGCAGCTGAGCGTGATCCCGCAGTACCTGATCATCTCCTGGCTGGACTGGGTCGACACCCTGCAGGCGATCATCGTGCCGGGGCTCGCGAGCGCGTTCGGCATCTTCTGGATGCGTCAGCACATGTCCACGACCCTCAACGACGAGCTGATGCAGGCCGCGCGCATCGACGGAGCCAACAGCTGGCAGATCTTCTGGCGCATCGGCTTCCCCGTCGTGCGGCCCGCCGCCTTCGTGCTGGGCCTCATCACGTTCACGTCGGTGTGGAACGACTTCATGTGGCCGTTCATCGTGCTGAAGTCGCCGGAGCTGTTCACCGTGCAGATCGTGCTGAAGCAGCTGCAGGCGAACCGCACCATCGACCTCGCCCTCACGATGGGCGGATCGTTCATGGCGACGCTCCCCCTGCTCATCGTCTTCTTCTTCGTCGGACGCCGCATGGTCGCCGGCATCATGGACGGGGCTTTCAAGGGGTGACGCGCACACGAACCGTCCGCGCTCTGGTGTGGGGCGAGAACCACCACGAGAAGAACGACGCCCTCACCCGGCGCCTCTACCCGGACACCATCCACGGCACCATCGCCGCCGCGCTGCGCGACGGTCTCGGCCACGAGGTCGTCGTCGACACCGCGACGCTCGACGACGACGCGCACGGGCTGTCCGAGGAGCGCCTGGCCGCCACCGACGTCCTGTACTGGTGGGGTCACGTGCGGCACGACGCCGTCGCGGACGAGGTCGTCGAGCGCGTGCACCACCACGTGCTCGCCGGCATGGGGCTGGTCGCCCTGCACTCGGCGCATCTGTCGAAGATCTTCACGCGCCTGATGGGCACCACCTGCACGCTGCGCTGGCGGCAGGCCGACGACCGCGAACTGGTGTGGACGGTCGCCCCCACGCATCCGCTGGCGCACGGCGTGCCGCAGCCCATCGTCATCCCCCGCCAGGAGATGTACGGCGAGTTCTTCGACGTGCCGCAGCCGGACGATCTCGTCTTCGTCTCGGGCTTCAGCGGGGGTGAGGTGTTCCGCTCGGGGATGACGTTCGCCCGCGGCCACGGCCGCGTGTTCTACTTCTCGCCCGGCGACCAGGACTACCCCGTGTACCACCACCCCGGCATCCGGCGGGTGCTCTGCAATGCGGCGCTCTGGGCCGCTCAGGACCGTCCCCGAGAGGCGCCCCGGCTGACGATGCGCCCGCTCGACGAGTTCGCGGCGGCGCCGGCCCCGACGGAGGCAGGCGGCGCATGAGACAGGTCGTCATCGTGGGTGCCGGCGGCATGGGCCGGGCATGGATGGACGCGGTGGCCCGTCGGGACGACCTGTGGGTGGCGGCCGTCGTCGACATCGTTCCCGACGCGGCGCAGGCGGCGGTGCGGGAACGCGGCTGGGACATCCCCTGCACGGCGACGGTCTCCGAGGCCCTGCGGGCGGTGGATGCCGGGATGCTGCTCAACGTCACGGTGCCCGAGGCGCATGTCGAGGTCAGCAGCGCGGCCCTGCGCGCCGGGGTGCCCGTGCTCAGCGAGAAGCCCGTCGCCCCCACCCTGGCCGGCGCGCTGCATCTCGCCGCGATCAGCGACGACACCGGCACGCTGCTGGCGACCAGCCAGTCGCGCCGGCATGCCCGCGGCATCCGTGCCCTGCGCGACGCCCTCGACACGCTGGGCGGCGCGGAGCAGCTCGACGCCCGGTTCCGTCAGAACCCGCGTTTCGGCGGCTTCCGCGACCGGATGGCATCGCCTCTGCTCCTCGACATGGCCGTGCACACCTTCGACCAGGCGCGGTACCTGCTGGGCAGCGAGCCCGTGACGGTCTGGTGCGAGGAGTACTCCCCGTCGTGGAGCTGGTACCGGGGCGCGGCCGCCGCGCACGCGGTGTTCCGCTTCAACGACGGCGCCCGCTTCGCCTACTCCGGCAGCTGGTGCGCCGACGGCCTGACGACATCGTGGAACGGCCACTGGCGCGGCGACGCGGCAGGGGGTGCAGCCGAGTGGGACGGCGAAGACCACGTGGTCGCGCAGTCCGGCGACGCCCCGCCGACCGTGCAGCCGCTCGACGAGGCCGCCGAAGGCCTGGATGCCGCACTGGCGGAGTTCGTCGGCGCCCTCGACGGCGGACCCGCACCCTCGGGTGAGATCGCGGCGAACGTGTGGAGTCTGGCGATGGTCGAGGCGGCGGTCGCGTCGTCGACCATGGGCACGCCGGTGAGCCTGGCCGCGGTGTTCGGCGCGGCCAGGGCGCAGGTGGGCGCGGCGCGCTAGGTCAGTCCACCGCCGCGACGTGCACGACCGCGGCGCGCTCGGGGTGGAACGTGGGGAATTCGAGTCCCACCGTGCGCAGCATCGAGCCCGAGAGCACCGGGGCGTCTCCCGCGCGACCCAGCCCCGGGGTCAGCCGCAGCCAGTCGGGCACCTGCCACGGCGGGCCGAGCGACTCCGGCGCGGTCGAGGTGACCCGGTAGCGTCGCTCGTCGGCCAAGCCCGGCAGCCGCACGCGGGAGAGCGTGTCGGGCGTGGTGGCGGGCGTCACGATCGTGAAGAGACCCTCGCCCCGGTCGGGGGCGACCACGCCCCGCAGCGCCGGACCGGCGGGGTCGAGCTCGCCACCACCGACGGCGGCGCCGGTCTGGATGAGCCCGCGGAAGCGGCGGTAGTCCGCGATCCACCGCTGCAGCGCGGCACGGTCGTCCGCTGCCAGCTCCCGGATGTCCCATTCGATGCCGAAGTGCCCGAGGAAGGCCACCGCGCAGCGGTAGTGCAGATCGTGGGTGCGGCCCGTCACGCTCGACACCGGTGAGGCCACGTGCGACCCCATCATCTCCGGCGGCACGAGCAGGCCGGTCCAGCGCAGGATGTGGAAGCGGTCGATCGGGTCGTGGCTGTCCGAGGGGTGCACGCGGTCGGCGCGCGCGAGGATGCCGAGGTCGACGCGGCCTCCGCCCGAGGCGCAGCTCTCGATCTCGAGCTGCGGGTGCCGGGCGCGCAGCTCGTCGAGCATCCGGTACAGCGCGAGGGTCTGATCGTGCACCGCGGGGGCGCCGGTGGCCGGGTGGCCGGCCGCGACGAGGTCCCGGTTGTGATCCCACTTGAGGTAGGCGACGCCGATGTCGGTGATCAGTCCGTCGAGCGTGCCGAGGATGTGGGCGAACGCGTCGGGGTTCGTGAGGTCCAGCACCTGCTGGAACCGGTAGCGGGCGGGCAGCTCCGGGCCGGCGCGCAGCATCCAGTCGGGGTGGGCGCGGGCGAGGTCGGAGTCCTCGTTGATCATCTCCGGCTCCACCCACAGCCCGAACTCCATCCCCTGTCGTCGCACCTCATCGGCGAGAGGACGCAGCCCGTCGGGCCAGACCGTGGGGTCCGGCTCCCAGTCCCCGAGGCCCGCACGGTCGTCGCGGCGGCCGCGGAACCAGCCGTCGTCGAGCACGAAGCGTTCGACACCCAGTGCCGCGGCCTGCACGGCGAGGTCGGCGAGCACCGCCGGGTCGTGGTCGAAGTAGACCGCCTCCCAGACGTTGAGGGTCACCGGCCGGTCGCGGCGCGATGACCGCGAGATCCCCCGCAGGTGCGCGTGGAACCGCGCAGCGGCGGCATCCAGGCCGACGCCGTAGCTGCCGTGGATCCACGGCGTCTCGTACTCCTCACCGCCCCGCAGCCGCACCTCGCCGGGCAGCAGCACCTCGCTGCCGCGGAAGGCCAGACTCGCATCGTCGCGGTCCAGCGCGTGCTCGTGGTCGCCACTGAACCCCACGTGCGACAGCCACACTTCGCCGGCGTCGGAGGAGAACCCCGGCACGCCGGCGGCGAGAACGGTCGTGGCATCCAGCCCGGTGCGACCGCGCCGCGAGGTGCGGGCGTGCGTGCCACGGACGACGGCATGCCGCTGCGGGATGCGCTCGTGCGCCCACCGCCCGGCGAAGTCGAGCACGTCGGTCGCGCGCGTGGGCACCGGCAGTGCCGGCGCGACGGACTGCACCTCGAGCGGCTCGCCGTCCGCCGCGGCGTTGCGCACCCTCACCCGCGTGCGCACCAGCCCGGCCGGGGCCAGCTCCAGCTCGATCCGCACGTCGATCCCGGCGCCCGGGTCGCCGGCGTCGACGGTGATGCGCCCCGCTCCGGTCTGCGTGACCTCGCTGTCCGGCTCCCGCTCATCGACGCGCACCCTCCGCACGCGCAGCTGCGGCGCCCAGCCGGCGCCCGCCGTGTGCACGCTCAGTCCCGGTCGCCCGAACCACCCGGCGGCGTGCTCCGGGAGGATGCTCGGCCGGTACGGCACGTCGGAGACGTCGTCGATCCCGCGGCGGCGCTCAGCGAGCGCGAACGCCTGCAGATCGGCGTCGGCGGCGACGATCGCAGCCCCCCAGTGCAGGATCGCGGGCAGGCGGTCGCGCTCCGCGGCCACGACCAGCGAGACGCCGGCGGCGGAGAGATGGATCAGAGGGGAGGTGGGCATCGGCATCCTCGTGCTCGGTCAGTCGGGGTGAAGCGGGAAGTACACGGTGTAGGGCTGGTCCACGATCTCGGACAGCGGCAGGAAGCGGATGGAACGCTCCTGGCCGACGGTGCGGTAGCCGCTCAGCCATTGCGTCCACTGGCGCTCGTTGTCGGCGGCCAGCAGCGTGTCGGGGCGCTGCGCATCGCCGTGCAGCCGCACGTCGTGGTCGACGAGGCCGGCGAGCACCACGGGGCCCCGCGCGAACGCGACGGTTCCCGGCTCGTCCGGGATGGCGAGGGTGCGCAGCCGCATCGGCAGGGTGATCTCGTACACGGCGCGCCCGCCCCGGTGCGCCAGCTCGAGGTGCCCGCCGGGGCCGGTGACGACGTCGGCATCCCGCCCGTCTTCGCCGACGACCACCGGGTCGCCGTCGCACCAGTCGGGGCGGCGCAGCCGCACGGTCGCGACGGCCCCGGGGGGCGACTCGACCGTCAGCGAGAAGCCCCACGAATCCGGACGGTGGCGGGCTCCCGCGTCGCCGCCGTTGGCGTCGGGTCCGACGCGCGCGGCCGTCTCGCTGCCGGCCAGCTGCACCCGCAGCGTGCCGCCGGCGTGCGGCACCTCGACCCGCGCCGGGAGGTACTGCGCCAGCACGAGCGCGTCGTCCTGCGCGTAGAAGGCCAGGGCGCTGTGCCGCGTGTGGGCCTGCACCAGGGTGCCGTGACAGCACCAGAAGTCCTCCAGCGGCGATCCCCAGGCCTTGCGGGCGCCGGGGTGCAGCGGCAGGAAGTAGGTGACCATCCCGGTGCCCGGATGCTGCTGGGCGAGGATGCCGTTGTGCAGGTTCCGCTCGATGTAGTCGAGGTACGCCGAGTCGCCGTCCCAGCGGTAGAGCACGTCGGCGAGACGGATCATGTTGTAGACGGTGCAGTGCTCCTGCGTCTTGTCGCCGCGGCGGGCGGCGAAGGCGTGCGGCGGGGTCCAGATCTCCCCCGATGTCTGACCGCCCGTGCAGAACGTGCCGCGATCGGTGACCGCGCACCGCCAGTACGCCCGCACGATCTCGGCCCACCGCTCCTCACCGGTCACCTCGTAGGCGCGGGCGGCGCCCAGCACCTCCGGGATGGTGGTGTTGGCGTGCCGGTTGGTCAGAACGTCCTCGCCGGCCAGGAGCGGATCGAACAGGCGCCGGTGGTCGTACCGGTGCAGCAGGTCCGCGAACATCCCATCGCCGGTCAGGTCGAGCAGGTCGGCCCACACCTCCAGCATCCCGCCGGTCTCGACGTCGAGGATGTCGTCCCACTGCTCGGGGGCGAACGTCGCGGACCACCGGGCGACCCACTGCGCGGCGCGCTGCGCGATGCGCACGGCCCGGGGGTCGCCGAGGTCACGGGCGACGTCGACCAGTCCCATGAAGGTCTTGTGCATCGTGTACTGCGGCGCCCAGACCTCTCGGCCCGCCGCCAGCAGGTCGAGGTAGCGCGGCGGGATGCCGAAGACCCACTCCCCGCCGTTGGCCGCCTGGCAGCGCTCGAGGCCGTCGAGCACCTCCCCGACCCGTGCCGACAGCACGGCGTCGCCGGTGACCGCCGCCTCGCGGGCGGCGGCCGAGAGCCAGTGCCCCACGAAGTGGCCCCGCAGCTGGCCGGTGGGGAACTCCCAGCCGGCGTGACGTCCCACCCCGCGCGTTGCAGGGTCGTCCGACGAGGGCTGCAGCTGCCAGGAGCGATCCCAGAACCCCGCCTCGAGATCGTGGTTCTGCAGCAGGTTCGCCGTCGTCAGCGACAGCAGGTAGTCGCGGTTCACCGCGCGGCGACGGTCGAACTCGCCGCCTGTCAGCTGCACGCTCCCGAGCGGCAGCGCCCGGGCCGCCGACGCCCTCATGCCGCGGCCCCCGCCGTCGCGCGCGCGAAGCGCCACGTCGTCGGCTCCACACCGATGGTGACCTCGTGCCGCGCGTCGCCGACGGCTCCGGCGAGCACCGGCGCCCGCCCCACGCGCAGGCCGGCGCGTCCGTCCGCCCGCAGCCACGCTGCCTCCGGCAGACGGCGCAGCGTGACGGTGCAGGCATCGGCATCCCAGGCGAGGTGGTCGACGACGATGCCGCCGCGGGCACGCAGTCCCGTCACCGAGCCCGACGGCCACTCCGCCGGCAAGGCAGGCAGCAGCATGATCTCGTCCTGCGTCGACGCGACGAGCATCGCCGCCACCACGGCGGGCAGCCCGCCTGCGGCATCCAGGTTGAACAGGCGGCCGGCGTCGTGGGTGGTGGTCAGGGCGGGCGTCCAGTGCTCCAGCGCCAGCCATTCCACGCACGTCAACGCGGCGTCGGCGCGCCCGAGGGCCGCCGCAGCCAGACCCAGCTGCACGAGCCCGAAAGCCATCTCCATGCGCCCGGGTGGCGCGGTGGGGTCGCCCGCCCGCCACGCGATGCGCGCGTCGATCGTCGCCTCCGCGGCCCGGCGCAGCGCGTCGGCCCCGTGGCTGTCACCCAGGAACGCCTCGTCCGCCTCGTACCAGAGCGGGTACAGCTGCGACGTGTGACGGTGGGCGTGGTTCTCCGGCCAGAGGTCGGCGATCCACTCCGCCAGCGTGCCGTCCGCGGCGACGCGGTACGGCGGAAGGCTCTCGACCAGCCGCTGCCAGCGCTCGTCGAGGCTGTGGTCGCCGCGCGCCCGCGCGAGGACGGCGGCCGCGCGGGCCGCGTCGCGCAGGATGGCGATGTCCATCGTCGCGTCGGCGACGAGGGGCGCGCCGCCGGGAGGGCTGTTCTCCGGCGAATAGCTCGGCACGAGATGCCGCCGCCCGTCCGCGCCGACCGTCGCCTGCTCTGCCAGCACCAGCACGCCCTCGACGAGCTCCCACAGCCGGTCGTCGACGATGGACCGGTCGCCGGTGGTGGCCACGATGTCCGCCGCCGTCCGCAGCACCCACCCGCCGCACCCCGTCCAGAACACGTGGGGGAACTCCGCCGAGAAGTGGCTGGCCTCGCCATGGGTCGACATGCGGGCGGGCAGCAGCATGCCCTCGGTCCCGAGGATGCGGCGGGCATTGCGACGGTAATCCTGCAGGTGCGGCAGCACGAGGTTCAGCAGCGACCGCGCGAGCTCGGGAGTGCCGGTCGGGATGAGCCCCGCCATGGCGCCGTTCTGCACGTTGCCGTTCAGCGTGTAGTCGGCCGACCAGGCCGGCGCCCAGCTGCCCTGCCACACCCCCTGCAGCGTCGGCGGCAGCTCGCCCGTCCCCGCGATCGCGTGCGCGCGACCGGCCAGGTAGGCCGTCGCCACCACCCGACGGCGGGCGGCCGCATCACCGGCCCGAGCGCGGCGCCACAGGTCCTCGGTCGATTCCTCGTCGGTCGACTCGTCGCGGCGCACCTCTTCCTCGCCGCCCACGCCTCCGAGCCGCAACGCGGACCGCCGCACCAGCGCGGCGTGCGCCGCGGTGCGCGCCCGGAGCGCCTCCCCGCCATCGGGGGCGCCGTCATCCACCCCCGGCCCGTCGGCCGCGGCACCGACCCACACGTCGATGCGGATGAGCGCCTCCCCCGCGGGGGGCACATGGAGGCGCGTGCGCACCGCCCCACCCGACTCCGACGCGGTCCAGGGCGTGCCCGTGCGCACGACGACCGTCGCGGATCGGTCGGGATCGCCGGTGGATGCCACGAGCGACCCGGTGTCGCCGGCCGTCACCACAGGGCGCAGGAAGCGCGCGTACCCGGTGGCGCCGGTCTCCGGCCGCGCGCACGCCCCGAGGCGCAGCTCGAGGTCGACCGTCGTCGCCGCGCGAGCCCGCACGACCAGCCACACCTGCTGCCCGCCCCGCGGCGCGCCGGCGTGCAGCGTGACAGCCGGCACATCCCAGTGCACAGCGACCTCGCCGTGCACGGGGTCCATCGTGCGTCGCGACGTGGGTCCCGCGCCGCCGACCGACAGCGTCAGGGTGGCGCAGATGCCGAGCGGGTCGGTCCAGACGAGATCCTCCGGCGATCCGGCGGCGACGGCGGCCGCCATCATCGCCGCCCCGGCATCGGCGCTCCTCCCCGCGAGCACCGCCTCCCGCAGCGTCTGCAGCGACGCGGCGAGCCCGGGGGCGCCGGGTCGCGGGTGGGCGGGGATGAAGAAGCGCTCGTGGGCGAGCGAGACCGTCTGCGTGCCCGCCTCGCCGTAGACCACGGCGCCCACCCGGCCGCTGCCGACGATCATCCCGTCCTCCCAGCTGGGGGCGGTGGTGCGGGTCATCAACGGCGGCATGATCGGCGACTGCTCCTTCGCAACGCGGCACCGGCGGGCCATGGGCCCGTCCTGGCAAGAGATCCCACGAATGGTACAGACTTCGCCGCCGTCGGCGACGAAAAGACCGAAAACGGTGCCGCGTCAGAGCTCTGACACGGAAGGGGCCACCACAGCAGTGGAGCCGCGCGCGACGAGTTCGGTCGCGAACTCCACCACGCGATGCCCCGTCGGGCGTCCCGCCACCGTCTCGGCCAGCGTCTGCACCGCGGCGGCGGCCATCTCGCGGATGGGCTGGCGGACCGTGGTCAGCGGCGGGTGCAGCCAGCGGGCGCCGCGCACGTCGTCGAACCCGACGACGAGGACGTCCCGCGGCACGCTCAGCCCGGCGTCGGCGATGGCACGGTAGGCGCCGGCGGCCATCTCGTCCGAGCAGGCGAAGACGCCGATGGGGCCGTCGCCGCCCAGCTCGGCGAGCCCGGTGGCGCATGCCCTCCGGGCATCCCACGCGCTCCAGTCGGCGCGGGTCCGCACGCAGACCGCTCCGGGCGCCGCCCGCCCCAGCGCGGCGACGAATCCCTCCACGCGCGCCCGTCCGTAGCGGTAGGACGGCGATCCCCCGATCACGAGGAACCGCCGCGCTCCCCGGGCGACCAGATGCTCGGCCGCGGCGCCTCCCCCGGCGCGATCGGTGGTGCGCACCCGAGGCAAGGACTCCGCACCTTCGCCCGGGGGCTCCAGCAGCACGATGGGGATGCCGGCGGCACGCAGCGTCGCCACCTGTCCCGCCGTCGGCAGGATCAGGCCGAGGATGACGCCCGCCGAGCCCCGCGACCGCACGCGCACCGGCCAGTCGTCGGCCGGGTCGTCACGTTCGGCGGTGAGCACGAGGTCATAGCCCAGCCGCGCCGCCGCCGTGCGCGCCCCGGCGGTGACCTCGTCGGTGTACGGGTCGTGGAAGTGCCCGAGCACGAGGTCGAACACCCGCGAGGTCCCACTGCGCGGCCTCCCCCGGGGCTCGGCGGCGCGCGCGTACCCCAGCGCCGCGGCGACGTCGCGCACGCGCATGCGCGTCTCGGGCGCCATCTCCCCGCGACCGCGCAGCGCACGGGACGCGGTCGACACGCTCACCCCGGCCTCCGCGGCCACATCGGCGAGCGTGGCCCGGGGCGTCGATGTCATGCCGGGCATTTTTGCGCAAATAGCGGGCGCGGCGCAATGCCCCGATGTCATCGTGAGCGGGCTGTTGCCCATTCCCCACCGACGCGGAGGAGGCCCACCATGACCGCACGCCATGCGCTGATCGTCCGAGGCGGTGGGGCGGGATACCGTCCGGTCGACGCGACCGAGATGTTCCTGCCCTTCCTCGAAGCCGCCGGCTTCACGGTGCGCATCGAGGCATCCGCCGACGTCTACACCGACGACGACGCCATGTCGGCCACCGACCTGGTGCTGCAATGCCTGACGGATTCGCCCGTCTCGGATGACGCCGTATCCGGGCTGCGCCGCGCCGTGCAGCGGGGCACCGGGCTGGCGGGATGGCACGCCGGCATCCTGGACACCTGTCCCGGGTCACGCGCCTATCGGGAGCTGGTGGGCGGGGCGTTCGTCTCCCCAGCCGTCGTGGCGGCGACGGCGGACGGCGACGCCCTGCGGTGCCACACGGTCGATCTCACCTCCGCGGGGCGACGCCATGCGATCACCGCGGGGCTCGAAGACTTCACCCTGCGCACCGACCGTCCGCGCCTGGTCGCCGACGATCCGGGCGAGGTCCTCGCCACGACCGGCCAGCCCGGTCTGCTCGAGGGGCCGGCGCGCTGGTCGGCGCCGTCACCCGCGGTGTGGACGCGGCGGTGGGACCGCGGACGGGTCTTCGTCACCACCGCCGGCCACAGCCTCGCGGTGCTGCGCGACGCCAGCGTGCGCACGATCATCGAGCGCGGCCTCCTCTGGGCCGCGCGCAGCGCCCCCGGGCGGCAGGAGCTGCACACCGACGCCACCCTCGTCCCGACCCTCTGGAGCAGCCGGTGACCTCGACCGCCCGCGCGATCATCGACCTCGACGTCGACTCCGCTCGCCGGCACCGCCCGCTCGCCGCGATCGAGATCGACGGTCACGCCGCAGAGGACCGCGCCCTGACGCACGTGTGGAACGAGTGCGTCGGCGCGGGGCGGGCAAATGAGGCGCTGCGTGCCGATTGGCGGGAGCACTTCACCGAGGCGGTGCAGACCCTCGGGATGCGGTCGGTGCGCTTCCACGGGCTCTTCCACGACGACATGTTCGTGTACCGCGTGCGCGACGGCGGCGGCTTCGGCCCCGACAGCGCCCTCGAACGCGAGCGCCACACCTTCAGCTACGTCGACAAGGTCTTCGACTTCATCCTCGCCTCCGGCGCCCGCCCGTTCGTCGAGCTCGGATTCATGCCACGCGAGCTCGCGACCGACCACGCCACGGTGTTCTGGTGGGGCGCCCACGCGAGCCCGCCGAACGACATGGCTGCGTGGGTGCGCCTGGTGGCCGCCACCGTCGAGCACTGGATCGGGCGCTACGGACTCGACGAGGTGCGCCGGTGGAAATTCGAGGTGTGGAACGAGCCGAACCTCGTCCCCCACTTCTGGACGGGCACCAAGACGCAGTACTTCGAGCTCTACGCCGCGACCGCCCGCGCGATCAAGGCCATCCACCCCGACCTGCAGGTCGGCGGCCCGTCGACGAGCGTGTTCGTGCCCGATTCCCGCTACGACGGCGAGACCGAGGACCGCGACGTGCAGCACGCCACCGCGGCCGCGACGGACGTCGACGCGCTGGAGTGGCGGCCGGTGTGGATCGAGGAGTTCCTGGAGTGGTGCGCCGCGCGCGACCTGCCGGTGGACTTCGTCACCACGCACGTCTATCCCACCGACTACGCGTACGCCGTGAGCGGCAAGGCCACGCTCATCAGCCGGTACGCCGACGCCACGCGCGACGACCTCGCACTGCTGCGACGGCTGGTCGCGGCGGGGCCGTATCCGCATGCCGAGGTGCACATCACCGAGTGGTCCACCACACCGTCGAGCCGCGACAGCATCCACGACACGGTGTTCGCGGCCACCTACATCACCCGCGCCTACCTGCAGTGCACCGACCTGGCCGAGTCCATCTCCTACTGGACCTTCACCGATGTGTTCGAGGAGGGCGGTGCAGGCATCGGGCCGTTCCACGGCGGGTTCGGCGTCGTCAACGAGCAGGGCATCCGCAAACCCACCTTCCACGCGTTCGCCGCGCTCGCGCGCCTGGGCGACCGCCGGCTGCTGTCGACCGAGCACGGCGTGCTCACCGGCGACAGCAGCTCCGGGGCGGTGTCGGGGGTGTTCTTCAACTACCCGGACGAGATGGGGCTGCAGTCCGTGGGGTCGCGCACGTCCTACGCGGCGACGCGGGAGCTGCGGGAGCGGGGTCCGTCCCGCCGCATCCGCCACCGCGTCCGCGGTCTGGTCCCGGGCACGGCGTTCCTCGTGGAGGTGGTCGACCTCGACCACGGCGACGTGGCCGAGGCGTGGCACCGCATGGGAGAGCCGCTCAACCTCTCCCCCGCCCAGACGGCGTCGCTGCGCGAGGTCGCGGAGGGTCTGCGGCGCTTCACCCTCACGGCGGACGCCGACGGCGCCCTCGACCTCGACCTGCACCTGCAGCCGTGGGCGGTGGCATCACTGCGCCAGGCTTAGCCGCCCGCGCGCGGGCGCGGGAAGCAATCGCGGCGCTCAGGTGTTGCGGCGGGTGTGGACTACGGACATGACCTGCTCTTCGGCACCTTCCTGACCCCCTCCGCGGCGAACCCGCGGCAGGTGGTGCAGCTGACCCAGCTGAGCGAGCAGCTCGGGTACGACCTGGCCACCTTCCAAGACCATCCGTACCAGCCGCGGTTCCTCGACACGTGGACCCTGATGTCGTACGCGGCCGCCGCCACCTCGACGATCCAGCTCGCCCCCAACGTCACGAACCTGCCGCTGCGCCCGGCGCCGGTGCTGGCGCGCGCCGCGGCATCCCTCGATCTCCTCTCCGGCGGACGGCTCAATCTGGGGCTGGGAGCGGGGGCGTTCTGGGATGCGATCGAAGCGATGGGCGTGCCGCGGCTGACCGCGGGCGAGTCCGTCGAAGCCCTGAGCGAAGCCATCGACCTCATCCGGGAGCTCTGGGCGGTCGGCGAGCGCGGTGCGGTGCACGGCGGCGACCACTACCCCGTGCACGGCGCCAAGCGCGGCCCCGCCCCCGCGCACGAGGTGCCCATCTGGCTCGGCGCCTACAAGCCGCGCATGCTGCGCCTCACCGGTCGCAAGGCCGACGGCTGGCTGCCGTCGCTGTCGTACATGCAGCCCGGCGACCTCGCCGCCGGAAACGCCCGCATCGATGACGCGGCCGCTGCCGCCGGGCGTCACCCCGGCGAGGTGCGGCGCCTGCTGAACATCTCCGGCGGGGAGTCCGCCGAGCAGCTCGTGGAACTGGCCCTCGGCGACGGGATGTCGGCGTTCATCGTCAGCAGCGACGATCCCGCGATGCTGGAGCGGTTCGCGGCGGAGACGATCCCGGTCGTCCGCGAGGCCGTGGCCGCCGAGCGCACCCGCACGGGCCACACCGCACCCGGCCGCAGCGCCCGCGCGCTGGCGCAGCGACGCGACGGCATCGCCTACGACGACCTGCCCGCGTCGCTGCGGGAGACCGCGGTCGAACCGGGCGACTTCGGCTACCGCACGGTGCGCTCCACCTATATGCGCGGCGGCGCCCCGGGCCTCGTGCTGCGCCCGCGAGATGTCGGCGAGGTGGCAGAGGCCCTCGCCTTCGCCCGCCGGCATCGGCACCTCCCCCTCGGCATCCGCAGCGCCGGTCACGGCATCAGCGGCCGCAGCACCAACGACGGCGGCATCGTGATCGACCTCGGCGCGCTGTCGCGGATCGAGGTGCTCGACGAGGCGACCCGGCGGGTGCGCATCGAGCCCGGTGCGCGCTGGGGCGAGGTCGCCCGCGCCCTCGAGCCCCACGGCTGGGTGATCTCCAGCGGCGACTACGGCGGCGTCGGCGTGGGCGGCCTCGCCACGGCGGGCGGCATCGGGTTCCTCACTCGCGAGCACGGCCTCACGATCGACCGCATGGTCGCCGCCGACGTGCTGCTCGCCGACGGCACCGTCGTGCGTGCCAGCGCGGAAGAGAACCCCGACCTGTTCTGGGCGGTGCGCGGCGCCGGCGCCAATATCGGGGTCGTCACGGCGTTCGAGTTCGAGGCGATGCCGGTGGGCGAGCTCGGCTGGGTGCAGCTGGCCTTCGACGCCACCGACATGGCGGACTTCGTGCGCGGGTTCGGCGCGACGATGCAGGCGTCCCCGCGCGACGTCACCCTGTTCGCGATCCTCGCCGCCGGCCGCGGCGGGCAGCCGCCCCTCGCCCAGGTGTACGGCGTCGTCGACCAGCCCGACCCCGACACGATCATCGAGCGGCTCCAGCCGTTCGCGCAGCTGGCCCCGCTGGTCGGGCAGTCGGTGCAGCTGTCCACCTACGCTGCGGTCATGGCGAATGCGACGGACGCCACGCACGACGGGCAGGGCGAGCCGCGGTTCCGCTCCGGGCTGCTGCGCACTCTCGACGACGCCGCCGACGCGATCGCGGCGCTGATCGCCTCGGGGGCCACCCCGTGGTTCCAGATCCGCTCAGTCGGCGGCGCGGTGGCCGACGTCGCCCCCGACGCGACCGCGTACGCGCATCGGGATGCCGGGTTCTCCGTCACCGCGATCGGCCGCGGCCCGGTCTTCGACCAGCTGTGGGATGCCCTCGCGACGCACTTCGACGGCCTCTACCTCAGCTTCGAGTCGCGCACCGATCCGGCGCTCGTCGCCCAGGCCTTCCCACCCGCCACCCTGGCGCGCCTGCGCGAGGTGAAGCGCCGCTACGACCCCGAGCCCCTCTTCCGCGACAACTTCCCCGTCGCCTGACCGCCGCGTCCGCCCGCGCGGTCGCGGGGCCGCCGGGCCCGCGGCTGGGGCGGGCTGGGCTGGGGCTGGGGCGGGGGCTGGGGCTGCTCGAGTGTCACGAATGGCGGGTGCCACCACGCCCCACCGTGCGGAAGCGACACTGGAACGTCCCGCCCGCCCCGTGCGCACCGCGGGCGCTGCTCGAGTGTCACGAATGGCGGGTGCCACCACGCCCCACCGCGCGGAAGCGACACTCGAGCATCCGCCCGCGCCGCAGCGCGCTGCCGCGCGCCCGCGCCGCCCTGCGGTGCGCCGCCGCTCGAGTGTCACGAATGGTGGGCGCCGCCCCGCGCCATCGTGCGGACGCGACACCCGAGGAGCGCTCGCAGCGCCGCCGCCCGCAGAGCGCCGCTCGAGTGTCACGAATGGCGGATGCCGCCCCGCGCCACCGTGCGGAAGCGACACTCGAGCTGCTCGGCCCGCCCCGCCCAGCGGGGCGGCGGGGCGGCGGGGCGAGGCGGGCGGGGGTCAGGCGGGGGCGACGGGGTCGCCGAGCGACAGCATCAGCCGGTTCGCCCAGTTGAAGAAGGCGGCACCGTGGACGACGTCGGCGATCGCGAGGTCGTCGAGGCCGGCGTCCCGCAGCCGGCGCACGTGGTCGACGGTCAGCGCCGACGGCGTGCGGGTCAGGGCGACGGCGGCGGCGGCGATCGCGTTCCACCGCTCGCCGAGGTCGGCGTCGACGCCCTCGCGGAGCAGGCGGTCGACGTCGTCGGGGCGACCGGAGTGGTGCGCGGCGAAGCGGGAGTGCACCGACGCGCAGAAGACGCAGCCGTTGAGGCGGGATGCCGCCGTGGCGGCGAGTTCCCGCTCGGCACGCGGCAGGCCGCCGGCGGTGTTGTAGAAGATGTCCTTGTCGACGCGGGTGCGGGCGCCGAGGATCTCCGGATCGCGCACCAGCAGCCGGAAGTAGTCGCTCGACGCCCGGCCGCGATCGACCAGACCCGCGTGATCGCGCTCGTCGAGGTCGGCGAGGGGCTTCGGCTCGAGGTGCGGGGTCCAGCCGACCTGGTCACGCGTGAAGCGATCCGGCACGGCGGGCACGGCGGTCACGGCGGGCACGGCGGTGTCGACGGCCTCGTCGGCCGTGTCGATGGGGGTGTCGATGCTCATGCTGCGGCCTCCTCGGCGATGGTCTGCAGGCCGGTGACGACCCGCTGCTGGAAGGCGAGGAACGCCACCAGCTGCGACAGGGTGACGACGGCGTCGACCGACCAGTCGGCATCCGTCAGCGCGGCCAGCGCCGCGGCATCCGCTTCGCGCGGGCGCAGCACCAGAAGGTGCGCGTGCTCGAGGGCGGCGGTCAGCCTGTCTCCGACGGCCGCGCGCTGCTCCGCGGATGCCCGCCACCGCAGCCCCTCGGTGCTCTCGGCCTGCAGCCCCGGCTCGCGGTACCGGCCGAACGGGCCGGGGGCGATCGCCTGCGCGGCGGCGTCCGCCACGACCTCCGCACGTTCGGGGTCGGCCTGCGCGGCGTGCGCGGCGTAGAACGCGGCGGTGGCGTCGTCGCCGGTGAGGCGCGTGGCGAACGCGGCGATCAGCAGGCGGTCGGCCAGCGGCAGCTCGCTGTCATCGCGCGGGACGAACAGCGCGGCGAAGCTCTCCTGCGCCTGGTCCCGGGTGACGGGGCGCCGCCGGCGCAGTGTGTCGAGCGCGGAGCCGGGCGCGACGCCGGCGAGTTCGTCGATCACGTCGATCGGGAAGGCGGTCATACGGTGCTCCATTCGTGACGGGCGGGGGCGGATGCCGGGGCCGTCCAGCCCAGGGCGGGCGCGACCTCGGTGGCGAACAGTTCGATCGAGCGCAGCACCAGCTCGTGCGGCGCGTCGACGGAGTGCACCTGGAACGCGACCTCGTCGACCTGGCCGAGCACCGGGTCGGCTGCCAGCGACGCCGCGACCTCGTCGGGCGTCCCGATGTGGGTGTCGGTCGCCCGGATGAGCTCATCGAGGTCGCCGTCGGGGATCACCTGCCCGCTGCGGCGCAGTCCCTCGGCGCCGCGGCGCAGCCCCACCTCGGCGTGGCGACGGGCCTCGTCACGGTCGTCGGCGACGAACACGGTGCGCGACGCGGTGATGCGGGGAGGGTGACCGGCGGGCAGCGCCGCGAGGTAGGCGTCGATGATCGGCAGCTGCACCTCGGCGAGCGCGGCATCCAGCCGATCGGCCGGACGCGGCTGGGTGCGCGAGAGCATCAATCCGTGCCCGCTGACGCCGGCGCGCGTGCCGCCGGCAGCGGAGAAGGTGGCCTGCCAGATGCGGCGGGCGAGCGTGCCCGCCGGCGGGTACAGCCGCGCGCCACCGGCGAGGTCGCCGCCGTCGAGGGCCGTCTGGAGCGTCGCCAGCTTGTCATCGAACAGCGCGGCCTTGTCCTTCGCATCGAGGCCGAACGGCGTGAACGACGACGGGGTGCCGCCGCTGCCGAGTCCGATGTCGATGCGGCCCTGCGAGAGCAGGTCGGCGACCACGGCATCCTCGGCGACGCGCACCGGGTCTTCCAGCGGCAGCGTCACCACACCGGTGGCGAGGCGGATCGCCTCGGTGCGCGCGGCGACGTGGGAGAGGAAGACGAAGGGTGACGGCAGGCCGCCTTCCGCGCCGCGGAAGTGGTGCTGCGCCACCCAGGCGCGGCCGATGCCGAACCGCTCCGCCTGCTGGATCTGCTCCAGAGCGAGACGGAATCGTTCGCCGGGGCCGGCGTCGTCGAGCAGACGGGTGAACAGGGCCAGACGCAGGGTCATGCCGGTACTCCTTCTCTGGGCACGGCCGCCGGTGGCGGCGCGGGCTGCCGGATGCCGCCGGGGATGGCGGCCAGCAGCCGTGCGGTGTCTTCGGTCTGCGGATCGGTGAAGATCCGCTCGGTGGTGCCGCTCTCCACGATCCGGCCGGCGCGCAGCACCGAGACGGTGTCGCTGATGCGGCGGACGACGGCCAGGTCGTGCGAGATGAACAGGTAGGTGACGCCCAGGTCCTGCTGCAGTTCGTCGAGCAGCCGCAGGATCTGCGCCTGCACCGTCACGTCCAGCGCCGACACGGCTTCGTCGAGCACGACCACCCGGGGCTCGAGCACCAGGGCGCGGGCGATCGCCACGCGCTGCCGCTGGCCGCCGGAGAGCTCCCGCGGGCGGCGGGCGGCCAGGTCGGGCGGGAGCGCCACGCGCTCGAGCATGTCGGCGACGCGACGCGCGCGCTCGGCGCGGTCGCCGACGCCGTAGTTCCGCAGCGGTTCGGCGACGATCGCACCGACGCTCTGGCGTGGGTCGAGCGAGGCGAAGGGGTTCTGGTACACCATCTGCACGTCGCGGCGGAACGCTGCGGCATCCGCCCGGCGCAGCCGCGCCACCTCGTGCCCGGCGACGACGGCGCTGCCGGCGGTCGGCCGCTGGAAGCCCATCACGATGCGCGCCAGGGTGGTCTTGCCCGAGCCGGATTCCCCCACGATCGCGTGGGTGGTGCCCCGCGCCACCGTGAACGACACGTCGTCCACCGCCCGCAGCGGCTCGCGCCGCCGCCCGCGGGGGAAGTGCTGCGAGAGCCCGGTGACGGTGATCGCCGGCGCTTCGGTCTCCATCCGGGCCTCCGCTGCGCCCACCGCGCCGACCGCGCCGTCCACCCGCTCGCGCGCCGGTCGCACCGCGGTGTCGAACGACGGCGCGTCGGCGAGCAGACGCCGGGTGTACGCGCTCTGCGGATCCTGCAGCACCCGGGCGGTGTCCCCGGCCTCCTGCAGCCGCCCGCCCTGCAGCACCGCGATGCGGTGCGAGCGGTCGGCGGCGACGGCGAGATCATGCGTCACCATGAGCACCGCGGTGCCGTGCTCGCGCCGCAGGTCGTCGATGAGGTCGAGGATCGTCTTCTGCACCGTCACGTCGAGCGCGCTGGTGGCTTCGTCGGCGATGAGCAGCGCCGGCTGCAGCGCGATGGCTGCGGCGATGAGGGCGCGCTGCTTCATCCCTCCCGACAGCTCATGCGGGTACTGCCGCGCCCGCAGGTCGGGCTCGGGGATGCCGACGCGGTCGAGCAGCTCCACGACACGACGGCGGCGGGCCGCTTCGTCCTTCCAGCGGTGCACGCGCAGCACCTCCGCGACACTGTCGCCGATGCGTGCGACCGGGTTGAGTGAACTGTGCGGGTCCTGCGGGATCCAGCCGATGCGGGTGCCGCGCACGCTGCGGAACTGCCGGTCGGTCCATCCCGTGACGTCGAGGTCGCCGAGGGTGACCCGTCCCGCGGTGACGCGCCCGTTGGCGGCGAGGAGGCCGGTCGCCGCCTGCGCCAGCGTCGTCTTGCCCGAGCCGGATTCGCCGACCACGGCCAGCACCTCGCCGGGGCCGAGTGCGACGTCGACGCCCCGCAGCACGGTGACCGCGTCACCGGCCACGTCGTAGGAGACGTCGAGCCCCGACACCTGCAGCACCTCGCGGGCCATCAGCGCCTCCCCCGTTCGGCCGCCGCGGCGCTGAGCCGGTTGGCGCTGAGCACGACGATCACCACGACGAGGCCGGGGAGGGTCGTCAACCACCACGCGGTGGCGATGTAGTTGCGTCCTTCCGCGATCATCAGCCCCCATTCCGGCGTGGGCGGCGGCGCGCCGTACCCGAGGAAGCCCAGCGCCGAGATCGCCAGGATCGCCGCGCCGAAGTTCAGGGCGGCGAGCGCCAGCACAGGGGTGAGTGAGTTCGGGAGGATGTGGCGGCGCAGCACGGTCCAGAATCCGCCGCCGCTGGCGAACGCGGCCTCGACGTAGTCGGTGCCGCGCACCCGCAGCACCTCCGATCGGCTGAGTCGGGCGAAGCTGGCGATCGAGCCGATGCCCACCGCGATCGCGGCCTGCACCGTGCCGAAGCCCAGGATGATGATGAAGCTCAGGGCCAGCAGCAGTCCCGGAATGGCCAGCAGCACGTCGACGACCCGCATGAGCACGTCGTCGACGAACCCGCCCACGGAACCGGCCACCACTCCGAGCAGGGTGCCGCCGACCAGCCCGACGGCGACGGCCACCAGCGCTCCGGAGAGCGTCTGCACGGCGCCGTGCACGACCCGGGCGAACATGTCGCGCCCGGTGGCATCCGTCCCGAAGGGATGCAGCGCGCTGGGCGCCTGCAGCGCCGCGGCGGCGTCGCCCGCGATCGGATCGAGCGGGGTGAAGAGCCCGGGGGCGACCGCCCACGCCACCACGACCGCCAGCACGCCCCACGCCAGGATGACGCCGGGGCGGAGTCGCCGCAGCCGGGCGCGACCGCGGGCGCGGCGCGAGGGCGGGGCCGAGGTGGCGGGGCGGGCGTGGGTGGACGCCGCGTCGTCGACGAGATCACCGAGCGCGGCGAGGGTCTGCGTGCTCATGCGGGGACTCCTTCTCGGGTGCGCGCGGCCAATCGCGGGTCGAGCACCGGGTACAGCAGGTCGACGATGAGGTTCACCACGACGAAGGACGCCGCCGCCAGCACGACGACCGCCAGCAGCACCGGGATGTCCTGCAGCCCCACCGCCTGCTCGGTGATGCGCCCGATGCCGGGGCGGCCGAAGACGGTCTCGGTCAGCACCGCGCCGCCGATGAGGTCGCCCAGCAGCAGCCCGGCCATGGTGAGGGTCGGCAGGATCGCGTTCTTGGCGACGTTGCGGCCGAGGATCCAGGCCGGCGATGCGCCCCGAGCGCGCACGACGGCGACGAACGGCTGCGCCGACACATCGTCGATGCTGCGCACCAGGATCTGCGCGAGCGGCGCCGACAGCGGCACCGCGAGCGTGATCACGGGGAGGATGAGCCCTTCGACCGGACCGGGGGCGATCACCGAGACCCACCCGAGCTGGAAGCTCACCACCTGCACGAGCATGATGCCGAGCCAGAAGGTGGGAATCGAGACGACCAGCGGCGGCAGCGAGCGCAGCACATCGCGCAGCCACCGCAGGCGCGGCAGGCTCGATCCGAACGCGATCAGTCCGGCGAGCAGCACCGCCACGACCAGGGCGATGCCACCCAGGGTGAGGGTGTGCGGCAGCGCCTCGCCCAGCAGCTGCCGCACCGGGGTGCCGGTCTGCAGCGAGTAGCCGAAGTCGCCGGCGAAGAACCCGAGCAGGGTGTGCACGTACTGCACCGGCAGCGGGGTGTCCACGCCGAATCTCTCGCGCACCTCGGCGATCTGCTGGGGCGACAGTCCCAGTTCCGGGTTCTCGTATCTGATCATGATCGCGTCGCCGGGGAGGGCCTGCAGCAGCAGGAACGCCCCCGTGAACGCGGCCAGCAGAACGATGACCGCCTGGCCGGTGCGCCGGGCGAGATAGCGCATCAGTCGTCCAGCCAGATCTCGTAGAAGCTCGGGCGGGCGACGGACTCGAACGTGACGCCGTGCACGCGGTCGGAGGCTCCGTAGACCTGCGGCTCCTCGAACAGCGGCAGCACGTAGGCCTCGTCGGCGAGGTAGCGCTGCGCCTCGGCACTGTCCGCCAGACGCGCCTGCGGGTCCGCCTCGGAGGCCACCGCCTGCAGCAGGTCCTCCAGCTGCGGGTCGCCGATCGAGCCGTCGCCGTAGTCGAGGTTGAGCAGGGCGTTGCGGTTCTGCGAGTGGAACTGGCTCTTGATGACGTCGAGGTCGGCGCGGGCCACCATCGAGTGGTAGATCTGCACCTGGTCCACGTCGCGCACGGCCTCGGCGGCCGAACCGGCGTCCGCCTTCAGGATCTTCAGGTCCACGCCGATCTTCTTCAGCTGCTGACTGATGAGCGTCAGCGCCTCGAACGAGCGCGGCTGCGGGGCGGCTTCGTTCACGACGAGGGTCAGCGGCCGTCCGTTCTTCTGGCGGATGCCGTCGGAGCCCTCCGCCCAGCCCGCCTCGTCGAGCAGCGTGGCGGCGCGCTGCGGGTCGTAGCCGAACGCCTCGTCGGTATCGACGTAGCCCGGCGCGGTGCGGGCGAGGATGGAGGTGGCCAGCGGGTACTTCTCGGTGTAGATCGTGTCCACGACCTCGGCGCGGTCCACCCCCGCGATGATCGCCTGGCGCACGCGGATGTCGGAGAGGATCTCGCCGCGCGGGCGCAGGCTCAGGTGGTTGGTGACGCCGCCGGTCTGCGGTGCGTACACGGTGAAGCCCGCCGCCTCGACCTGCGCCTCGTCCTGCGCCTCGACGTAGCGCACGTAGTCGGCCTGGCCCGAGAGCAGGGCGCCCACGCGCACGCTGTCCTCTGGCGTCACCGTGATCTTCACGGCCTCCAGGTGGGCCCGGCCCTGGTGCGCGCGGTCCGGCGGCGCCCAGTCGTAGTCGTCGCGCGCGGTGAGCGTCAGGGTCGAGCCGATGGTCTCCTCGGTGATGGTGAAGGGGCCGGAGCCGATCACCTCGGCCGAGTTGCCCGGGGCGAACTGCTCGAGGGTGAAGTCGAGGGTCTCCGCAGACAGCAGCCCGGAGTTGTTGGTCGACGTCGCCTGCAGGAACCCCGGCGACGGGGCGGAGAAGTGGAACACGACGGTGTCGTCGTCGATGACCTCGCTGCGCTCGTAGTTGTTGATGGCCTCCGAGACGGTCAGCCCGCGGTCGGGATCGCCCAGTCCATACAGGTCGAAGTTCTTCGCCACGACCGCCGCGTCCAGCGCTGTGCCGTCGGAGAAGGTGACGTCGTCGCGCAGGTTGAAGGTGTATTGGGTGGCGTCGGCGTTCACCTCCCAGTCGGTGGCGATCCACGGCTTCAGCTCGCGCGTCTCGGGGTCCTGCCAGACCAGGCGGTCCAGCACGTTGTTGACGATGCCCCCGTTCGGGTAGAACCCGGCCGACGGCGGGTAGAGCGTCGTGTGCGCCTGGTGCTCGAGGTACACCAGCGTGCCGCCCTCGACCGGCTCACCGGAGGAGGAGCCGCCGGGCCCGGCAGCGGGGGCGGCGCAGGCGGTGAGGGTGATCAGCGCCAGGGCCGCGAGGGTGGCCGCGGCCGGACGGAGCGGAAGATACGAGGACATGGTGTGCCGCTTTCTCTCAGTGCTGTGCAGCCCTGACCGGGAGCCGGCCCGGCGGGTGGGGTCAGCGTAGGCAGGCTCGAGCACCGGCCGTCGCGGCGGGATGCCGAATGTGTCGGCCTGTGTCGCCGGCTGCGCTACCGCGGCGCGGAGGGGGTGGCGACCTGGCCGCCGTATGGCGAAATGTGACGTGTCTCACGACGCGCCCGACGCGGGCGCCCGGGTGGTCTGCACCCGGCTAACCGAGGCCGGCGGCACTGTCAATCCCCTCCCCACCGACAGGAGCCGTGGGCACCCTCGAGGGTGGAGGTTCGACCATGGATTCCGCCGCACGACCCCACAGTCCCCGCCAGCAGATTCGAGGACGGGACGGCATCCTCTCCTCTCGCGCAGCCGAGGCACCGCCGGGCACGGACCCCCGGCGCGCCCGCCCCGGCCACCGCCTCACGCGGGACCGTGTGCGCCCCGCCGCACGATTCGAGTAACGCGATGGACCACTCGACCAGACGCGTCCGGGTGGAGCCGATGGGCCACAACGCATGGCGGCTGCTGGACAAGGCGGCCGACAACGCGGCGCAGGCTCTCCTCGCGTACGTGGAGCTCACCGTCGAAGGGCCGTACGAGGCGGTGTGGGTCGCGGCCCGCACCGGCACCAGCCGTCATGAGACGCTGGAGGAAGTCGTCCGCGTGGCGCACGACCTGTTCTCCCCGCCTGCGGTGTCGCGGCGCACCAAGCCCATCCCCATCGCGCACCATCCCCCGCTGAGTCCGTCGCAACAGTCCGTCAACTGATTAGGCAGCCTCGCCGGATTGGCTGCGTGCGCCACAGCCGATACGGTCGAATCGTGGGAAAACTGGTTTACGGCAGCGGCAACAGGTCCTTCGACATCGAAGACCGCCCTCTTGCGCACCTGCGCGTCGTGTTCATGAACAAGCTTCGCCGAGGCGAGCCGTTCATGTTCCACCATGCCGAGCCCCACGTCAGCTGCAGCATCTGGATCCATCCCGCCGTGCCGATCGTCTTCCAGTTCCACGGCAGCCGTCCGCCGTCGATGAACCGCGAGTGGATCGAGGTGCTCATGCAGGAGGCCAGCAGCGCCAACGGGCTGCGGATGCTTCCCGAGCCTGCTCCAGGAACGGTGACGGCCGACGCGCTCGGCTGATCAGGCGCACTCGCGGTCGACGGCCGCCCGCACCAGCTCGAGGAAGTCGGCGATGTGCCGCGCTTCGTTCTCCGTCAGCTGCTCGGCCATATCGCGGATGTGAGCGGTGAGCGGATCGACGTCCGCCACCTCCGACGTGCGGTCGATGGGCACGACGAACTTGCTGCGGCCGTCGTCGGGGTTGGCCCGGAAGCCGATCAGCCCTCCGGCCCGCAAGCTGTTGAGCATGCCGGTCACCGACGCGGTCGACACTCCGAGGTGCTCGGCGATGGCCGTCGGTGTCACCTGCTGCCCGGCGTCGTCGCACTCCAGGATGTAGCGCATCGCCGCGCGGGCGGTCTCGCTCGGCCCGCAGTCCGTCTGCCGCCGGCGGGCCAGACGTGCCTCGGCCAGCCTCAGCATCTCCACACTCCGTGCGGCGCGCAGCGCGGTCGTCTGCTCGGACATGGTTTCCTCTCTGCAGATCTGCGACGTCGGTTGCCCCAGTGTAGGAGCGCGCCCCTGCAGACACCCTGGGCGGCCGCGCGTGTGGTAGCGCAGCGCGGCCGCCCTGTAAACCCCGCCCGCCGCGGGCAGCGGATCCCTACCGTGGAGGGATGGAAGACCACGAGATGACCGATGAGGAGAAGCGCCGCGATCAGCTCCTGGCCGCACCGGGGGCTGTCGAAGCGGATGCGGCTGCACGCATCGATGTCACCAAGCGCGACGGGGTCACCCGCATCGATGTGCGCGACGACGCCCCCGTGCGCCCCGGCGGCGATGTGCTCGACGACAGCAGGCCCGCAGATCGGCCGTGAGTGGGCATCGCTGTTGCCGATGACGGCGTCCCGCTCAGAACGTGCTACAGTGGGGGAACCCCAGTTCGGGGAAGGTCCGCTGTATCGACGTTCTCCAGAGTTGGAGGGCGTTTCACGGCCGGACCGGCTGCAGATTCGCAGCCTTGTCACCGCGTGCCAGGTCCGCGTCACACCAGACGCCCGGCACACCATCTGAAAGTTTGTTTTTGTCACCTGTTCTCTGCTGCGACACTGTCGTGCAGCGCCCGCTCGATTGGCGTCAGGCCGATGCCGACGTCTTCGTCGCCACCCGTGACGGCGACTACGCCGGGCATGCCGCACGTGCACTCGTCGGCTTCACCGCTCATGGCCCCCAGGGCCAGCACCTCGGCGTCCACGCCACGCTCGAGGACGCGCAGCACGCCGTCCTCGTCCCGCGAAACGGCGCCCCCTCGATCTCCGCGAGTCCCTCGCGGTCCATCCGTCCGCGTCGCATTCGTCGGCTCGGCACCATCGGTCGCACTCGCGGCCCGAAAAGTAGAAGGAAAGACACGATGGCCACTGGCACCGTGAAATGGTTCAACTCCGAAAAGGGCTACGGCTTCATCGCGCCGGATGACGGCTCTGCCGACCTGTTCGCGCACTACAGCGCGATCGCCGGCAACGGCTTCAAGGAACTGCGCGAGACGCAGAAGGTGGAGTACGACGCAGAGCAGGGCCCCAAGGGCATGCAGGCTGCGAACATCCGCGCACTCTGAGTTTCCCACGAAGGCCGGCACGCGACTCGCGTGCCGGCCTTCGTGCATTCCAGACTCCGTATCGCATTCCGCAAGCCGCATAGACGGACGCGTACTGTCGAAGACAGCAGGTGGCACCCGCCGTCAGCCCACGGGCCTCAAGGTCCCCGAGGAAACAGGTGAGGCTATGTCTGCCACTGTTATGGAAGCCACGCTCGGTCCGATCCGTCAGACCTACGCGAGCACCAAGGAATTCCCTCCCATCACGCGCGCGTACACCGATGTGTCCGCCGCGGTGAAGGAGAAGGGGCTGCTCACCCGCACCCCCGGGTTCTACGCCGCCGTCGGAGCCGCGATCCTCGTCGGCTTCGCCGCCTGCATCGTCGCATTCTTCATGCTGGGCGACAGCTGGCTGCAGCTGATCGTCGCTGCCGTCTCCGGCATCCTCTTCACGCAGGTGGCCTTCCTCGCGCACGAGGCCGCCCACCGCCAGATCTTCGCATCCGGCCCCGCCAACGATCGCCTGGCCCGGTTCATCGGCCCCGCCATCGTCGGGATGAGCGTGTCCTGGTGGACGACGAAGCACACGCGTCACCACGCCAACCCGAACCGGGTCGGCAAGGACCCCGACATCGAGATCGACACCATCTCGTTCCTCGACGAGGATGCCGCCTCCGCCCGCGGAATCCGGCGCGCCATCACCAAGCGTCAGGGCTGGCTGTTCTTCCCCCTCCTCACGCTCGAGGGCCTGAACCTGTACGCCATCGCGCTGCGTCACCTTTTCAGCCGCCAGCCGGTCAAGGGCCGCGCCTACGAACTCGTTCTGCTGGCCGTGCGCCACACGGCGGTCTTCGTCCCCATCTTCCTCTTCCTGCCGCTCGGCATGGCGTTCGCGTTCTTCGCCGTGCAGGTCGCCGTCTTCGGCGTGTACATGGGCGCCTCGTTCGCGCCGAACCACAAGGGCATGCCCGTCATCGACAAGGACGCCAAGCTCGACTTCTTCAGCAAGCAGGTGCGCACCTCCCGCAACATCCGCGGCGGATGGTGGGCGACGTGGCTGATGGGTGGGCTCAACTACCAGATCGAGCACCACCTGTTCCCGAACATGCCCCGGCCGCACCTGGCCAAGGCGCGCCCGATCGTCATGGAAGCGTGCCGAGAGCTGAATGTGCCCTACACGGAGACCAGCCTCATCACCTCCTACGCGATCGTGATCGAGTACCTCAACCGGGTCGGACTCGCCGCCCGCGATCCGTTCGACTGCCCCATGGCGACGACCGCGCGCCGCGGACTCGGCCTCCAGGGCTGACACCTCCCCCACTCGAGGGGGTGCGCCGGGGGGCCGGCGGCCGTAGGGTCACGGCCATGAGCGATGTGACGATCTTCGCGCCGTCCCCGACCCTGACCATCACCGTCGAGGACCACCCCTCCGACAACGAGATCCATGTGCATGCCGGCGGGCAGGGCGTCTGGCAGGCCCGCATGCTGCTGCGTCTGGGCCGAAGCGTCACGATGTGCTGCGCGCTGACCGGCGAGACCGGGCGCGTCGTGCACCGCCTCCTGCAGGACGAGGGCATCACCGTCGTGCCCGTGCTGCGTCAGGGCCACGGGTCCGCGTACGTGCACGACCGTCGCGACGGACGGCGCACGATCGTCGCCGAGCACCGCGGCGACCCGATCGGGCGCCACGACCTCGACGAGCTGTACAGCGGCACCCTCGCGGCAGGACTGCAGTCCCGGCTGGTGATCCTCAGCGGTCCGGCGGGCGACGACACCCTGCCGCCGGACACCTACCGCCGACTGGCGGCCGACCTGCGCGCGAGCGGCATCCCGGTGCTGGTGGACCTCGCCGGCCGTCGCCTTGCGGCCGCGGTGGCGGGTGGGGTCGCGGTACTGAAGGTGAGCGACGAGGAACTGCACGCCGACATGCTCATCCGCGACCGCTCGGTGGGTGCCATCCGCGCCGCGATGCGGCGGCTGCACGAGCACGGCGCGTGCACCGTCATCGTCTCCCGCGCCGCCGAGCCGCTGCTGCTGCTGGATGAGCGCGGCTTCCTCGAGGTGGCCTCCCCCCGGATGCAGGTGGTCGACACCGCCGGCGCCGGCGACTCGCTCACGGCCGGGGTCGCAGCGGCCATCGCCGCGGGCGAGACGGCGCGGACGGCGGTGACCCTGGGGGCTGCGGCAGGTGCCCTCAACGTCACACGCCACGGCCTCGGAACAGGGGATGCCGCGGCGATCGCGGCGCTGCGCAGAGCGGTGGTCGTGCGCGACGCCGCCGGCGACGCCGCCCTGCCGGATCAGCCGGTCACGGGGCGGGTGAGCCGCGACGGGCTGGCCGCCCTGGCCGAACCGGAGGAGCGGCGGGCATGACCCGCACGCTCGTCACCAACGATGACGGCATCGACGCGCCCGGCCTTCATGCCCTCGCGGCGGCGGCGCTGTCGGCCGGGCTCGATGTGGTGATCGCGGCTCCGGCGTCGCAGTCCAGCGGCGCGAGCGCGTCGATCATGGCGGAGGACCACGATGGCCGCATCGCCGTGGAGCGCCGGGACATCGGCGGGCTCGAGGAGATCCCGGCGTTCGCGGTGCACGGCGGCCCCGGTCTGATCGCCATGATCGCGACGCACGGCGCGTTCGGCCCGCCCCCGGAGCTCGTGCTGTCGGGGGTGAATCACGGCGCCAACGTGGGGAGGGCGATCCTGCACTCCGGCACGGTGGGAGCCGCTCTGACGGCCGGCCTCAACGGTGCGCGCGCTCTGGCGGTATCGCTCGACGTCGGCATGCGGCCGACCGAGTTCCACTGGGAGGCTGCGGCTCAGGCGGTGCTGCGCCTGCTGCCGGATCTGCTCGCGCGCAGCCCGGGGACCGTCCTCAACGTCAATGCGCCCAACACCGCCGAGCCGCGCGGCGTGCGCGAGGCGAGCCTGGCACCGTTCGGCATCGTCCAGACCACGCTCAGCGAGCGGGAGGAGCATCACATCCGTCTGGCTGTCGAGGACCTGCCGAACGTCCCCGAACCGGGAACGGATGCCGCGCACCTCGCCGAGGGCTGGATCACGGTGACCGGGCTGGATTCGATCACCGCGGTCCCCCTGGGGTGGGACTGACCGGGCTTCAGCGCAGCCCGGCCTCGGCGTCCGCGATCCGCTCCTCGCGCTCCAGCAGGTCGAGCCGCTCGGCCAGACGAGCGATGACGAGGGCGGCGGCGTCGGCCTGCTGATCCGTCAGCCCGTCGATCACCTCGACGATCGCGCTGTGATGCGAGGCGTAGGCCTCGTCGACGAGGCGGAAGGCAGCAGGGGTGGGGACGAGATAGTGCGCACGGCGGTCGCGGGGGTGCTGGACGCGCTCGACGAGACCGCGGCAGACGAGTCGCTCGACGACGTTCGTGATGGTGGCGCTGGAGGTGGAGAGCATCGTCAGCAGGTCCTTGGGGCTGAGATCGCGCTCGTCGCGGGCACCCTGCACGAGATAGCGCAGCGCCGTGAGGTCGAGGCCGGAGAGCGTGGAGCGGGCCGTGGCGCGGCGCTCCTGGCCGCGCTCGGCGCGGCGCAGCCGCAGGATGGCGTCACTGAGTGCACGGCCTGCCTCGCGCTCGGGCGGGTCGGCGTACAGGTGCTCGTTCTCGTGGCGCACGACCGTCTGGGGCATGTCTTCTCCCGCTTCCTACCAGGCTTCGCTTGTGACCGCGTCCCGTGCCTCGGCGAGAGTGCCGAAGCACCCCACCTCGGCGCCGGTGGCGTCGCGGGCACTGAACTCACCCGAGCGCAGTCGTTCGACCGCCCCCAAGTAGCGACCTCCCGTGTTGGCGACCCAGAAACCCGTCTCCACGGGGAACCAGGCGGCGGCCTGGCGTTCCTCGAGAGTGGGCGCTGCGTCGAGCATCACGGTCATGTCGTCTCCTCAGTGTAAAGCGAAAACCGGGATCCGGTCCATCCGATTACACACCATCTGTATTACATACTCAGTGTGATTGACATCGAGTGAAGATCTCCGGTAGAGAAGTAGTCAGCCGACACACGGCGACGCCACGAGCGCACCGCAAGCGAAAGGGACAGAAGTGGGACTTCTCTACTACGGAGCGGACAAGACCCCGGCCGAGATCCCGGACCGGCTCCTCGCGCACGTGAAGGTGGTCACCGCCACCAAGCTGCGGCGCAGCGAGAGTTTCACCCTCTCGTGGCGTCACCCCGACGGCGACGAGCGAGGCCGCACGACCCTGTGGATGCAGCCGTCGATCCCGCTGCGCTTCGTCTTCGAAAGCCCCGAGCCCGAGACTCTCGACCCCGAGCTGCTGCGCGACCTCGCCGCCATGGCCAACTCCTCCGCCGGGCTCTCCCTGGCGTGGGCCGATGAGCCCCTCGCGACCATCGCGCCGGCGGCGCGGCAGCCCCTCGCCGCTTAGAGGGCGACCCGCTCCCCCGCGCGCCAGACGGCGGCCGTCAGCGGGACGCCGGGCCGGTAGGCCAGGTGCGACACGGAGGGCGCGTCGAGCGCCTGGAGATCCGCGCGGCCGCCGACGGCGATCATCCCCACCGCATCGGGGTGGTCCACCAGCGAGAGCGCCACGGCTCCGCCGCGGGTGGCCGACCACACCGCCTCCTCGATGGAGAGGCCCATCTGCAGCACGGCGGTCGCGACGCAGTACGGCATCGACGTCGTGTACGAGGTGCCCGGGTTGGCGTTGGTCGCGATGGCCACCGTGGCTCCGGCATCCCACAGCCGGCGCGCCGGCGCGAGCGGCTGGCGGGTGGAGAGGTCGCATGCGGGCAGCACCGTGGCGACGGTGTCGGACCCGGCCAGCAGATCGATGTCGTGGTCGGTGAGTGCGTTGCAGTGGTCGACGCTGGCAGCCCCCATCTCCACCGCGAGCGCCACGCCCCCGCCGTGACCGAGTTGGTTTCCGTGCACGCGCAGGCCGAGCCCCGCCCGCACTCCGGCCTGCAGCACCTCGCGGGACTGTTCGACGTCGAACGCCCCCCGCTCGCAGAAGACGTCGATGAACTGCACCCACGGGCGCACCGCGTCGAGCATCGGGCCGGTGACGAGATCCAGATAGGTGCGCGGGTCCGCACCTTCGGGCACGATGTGCGCGCCGAGGAACGTGACGACATCGGCCTCGGCTGCCGCGATGCGGGCGCTCTGCGCCTCGGAGGCGACGTCCAGGCCGTACCCGGTCTTCGTCTCCAGCACGGTCGTCCCCTGGCGCAGCGCCTCCAGACGCAGCCGCCGCAGGTTGGCGGCGAGGTCCCCCTCGCTCGCCGCGCGGGTCGCCGTCACCGTCGTCGCGATCCCGCCCGCGGCGTACGCCTGCCCCGCCATCCGCGCCTCGAACTCGGCGGACCGGTCGCCGGCGAACACGAGGTGCGTGTGGGCGTCCACCCAGCCGGGGAGCACGGCGCGGCCACCCAGCGTCACGGCCTCATCGGCGGCGGGTGCATCGGCGGCGCCGCCGATCCACGCGATGCGGTCTCCCTCGATCACCACCGCGGCGTCCTGGAGGCGGGGTTCGCCGGGGGCGTGGGTCGTGAGCTCGCCGATGTCGGTCAGCAGGGTCGCCATATCAGTCCTCCTCGGACGTGTCGAAGGGTCGCAGGGCCGCCGCAAGCAGCGCGGCGGGGTCGACGCCCGCCCCGCCGTCGCGGCCTCGGAGCACGCCGGCGGCTGCCCGCAGCCGCCCTCCCACGATGACACGGCGGACGTCGGAGGCGGTGGCGGCGAGCACCAGTTGCGCGGGCTCTGCGCCGACCGTGCGCACGGTCGCGGCATCCAGCTCGACGAGGTCGCAGGGCGCGCCGACGCGGATGCCGCCGGTCAGACCGCAGGCGGCGTAGCCGTTGTCGGCGAGCGCCGCGGCCAGTTCCACCGTGCTGAACCGGCCGCGGCGACCCGAGGCCAGACGCTCGCCGGCTTCGAGGCCGCGCACCTCGAGAAAGGGGTCGACCACGGCGTTCTGGTCCGACCCGAGGGCGATGCGCGCCCCCGCGTCGGCGAGCTCCCGCGCCGGGCCGATGCCGTCGCCGAGGTCGGCCTCGGTCGTGGGGCAGAACACCGCCGTGACCCCGGCATCCCCCAGCATCCGCACGTCGTCGGCGGTGAGATGCGTCGCGTGCACGGCGCTCAGCCGGGGTGCGAGGGCCCCGGCGTCGGCGAGCACCTGCGTCGGCGTGCGGCCGTAGGCCGCCAGGCAGTCGGCGTTCTCCTGCGGCTGCTCCGAGAGGTGGACGTGCAGCGGAACGTCGTCCGGAAGCCCGGCGACGATCGCCCCGATGTCCTCGGGGGTCACCGCGCGCACGGAATGCACCGCGGCGCCCAGCACCACCGACGGACCGAGGGCGTCGCGCAGCGCGTGCCAGCGGCGCAGCCAGCCTGCGGCGGTGCCGTCGCCGAACCGCAGCTGCGCGAGGGTGAGCGGCGCACCGATCCCGCCCGCGAGGTAGCAGGTGTCCAGCAGAGTGAGCCGGATGCCGGTGTCGGCGGCCGCCTCGGCCAGCGCGCGCTCCATGGCGTGCGCCGGATCGTAGGCGGTGCCGTCGGGACGGTGGTGCACGTAGTGGAACTCCGCGACAGCGGTGTACCCGGCCGCGAGCATCTCGCCGAAGACGGCGCGGGCGAGGTCGTGGTAGAGGGCGGGGTCCAGTCGCGCCGCGGCGGCGTACATGCGCTCGCGCCACCGCCAGAAATCCCCGCCGCCGTCGTGGGTGCGCCCGCGCAGCACCCGGTGGAACGCGTGCGAGTGGGCGTTGCCCGCGCCGGGGAGCACCATGCCCAGCCGCAGATCGCCCTCCCCGGGCGCGACACCCGGCTCGATGCGGGCGATGCTCCCCGACGGGTCGACGTGCAGCCGCACGGAGCGCACCGGGACGCCGTCGATGAGCGCGGTCTGGCAGTGGATGATCACAGCAGGCCTCGCAGCACCTGCTCGAGCGCGACCACGCCCGCGACGGTGTCGTCGAGGGTGGCGTGCTCCTCGGGCGAATGCGACACCCCGCTGGGGTTGCGGACGAACAGCATGGCCGTCGGGACGTGCGCGGCCAGCACCCCCGCATCGTGCCCGGCACCCGTGGGCAGCGCGGGGATGCCGCCCAGGCGCGAAGCCAGCGCCTCGCGCAGGACGGGGTCGAACTGCACCGCGCCGCTCCACGACTCCTCGGTGACGGTGGCGGTGCAGCCCTCGTCCGCGGCCTCCGCGGTCACCCGCGCGGCGATGTCGGCCACGAGCTCACGGGTGTCGTCGTCGCCGGCGCTGCGGGCGTCGAGCCAGGCGGTGACGACCGACGGGATCACGTTGGTCCCGCCCGGCACGGCGGAGATGCGCCCCACCGTCGCCCTGGCGTCCCCGCGCGCGGCGGCAGCGGCGCGCACCGCGATGATGCCGCGGGCGGCGGCGACCATGGGGTCGCGGCGGTCGGCCATGCGGGTCACGCCGGCATGGTTGCCCTCGCCCGCGACGTCGATGCGCCACCGGCCGTGGGCGAGGATGCTCGAGGCGACGGCGAGGGGCGCGTCGAGGTCGATCAGTCCGCGGCCCTGCTCGACATGCAGCTCCAGGAACAGTCCGATGCGCCCGAGCGCGGCGTCGTCGCGGCCGAGGTGGCGGGGCGGGATGCCGTGGGCCGCCGCGGCGTCGGCGAACGCGATGCCGTCGGCATCGACGAGGGCGCCGGCGCGATCGGGGGCGATCGCTCCCGTCATCAGCCGCGAGCCGAGGCACGCGACGCCGAAGCGCGATCCCTCCTCCTCCGCGAAGACGACCACGGCGCAGGGCCGCGACGGCGCGAAGCCGTCGGCGCGCAGCAGCGCGATCGCGTCGAGGGCGCTGACCACACCGAGCGGGCCGTCGAACTCCCCGCCTCCCGGCACCGAGTCGAGGTGGCTCCCGAGCACCACCGCATCGGGTCCCGGCTCCCCCCACCACGCCCACATGTTGCCGTTGCGGTCGGTTTCGACGTGCAGCCCCAGGCGACCGGCCCGCTCGGCGAACCACGCCCGCAGCTCGAGCTCGGCCGGCTGAAAGACATGCCGCGAGTAGCCGCCGCGACGGGAATCCCGCCCGACGTCGACGATCTCGTGCAGCCCTGTGAGGCGACCGGCGGTGACCGCGACGGTGGGCGTCATCGCTCGGCCATCGGCACGCGCAGGCCCCGCTCGGCGGCGACCTCGATGGCACGCTCGTAGCCGGCATCCACATGACGCATGACGCCGGTGCCGGGGTCGTTGACGAGCACGCGCTCGATCTTCTGCGCGGCCAGCGCCGTGCCGTCGGCGACCACCACCTGACCGGCGTGGATCGACCGGCCGATGCCGACGCCGCCGCCGTGGTGCAGCGACACCCACGTCGCGCCCGACGCGGTGTTGAGCAGGGCGTTGAGCAGGGGCCAGTCGGCGATGGCGTCGGAGCCGTCCTTCATCGCCTCGGTCTCACGATAGGGCGACGCGACCGAGCCGGAATCCAGGTGATCCCGGCCGATCACGATCGGGGCGCTCAGCTCACCGGAGGCCACCATCTCGTTGAACCTCAGGCCCGCCAGGTGGCGCTCCTTGTAGCCGAGCCAGCAGATGCGGGCGGGGAGGCCCTCGAAGTGCACCTTCTCACCGGCGCGGGTGATCCACCGCCGCAGCTTCTCATCGTGGGGGAACAGCTCCAGGATCGCCCGGTCGGTCGCGGCGATGTCGGCGGGATCCCCCGACAGCGCCGCCCAGCGGAAAGGCCCCTTGCCCTCGGCGAACAGCGGGCGGATGTAGGCGGGGACGAAACCGGGGAACTCGAACGCCCGCTCGCACCCGCCCAGCTGCGCTTCGGCGCGGATCGAGTTGCCGTAGTCGAACACCTCGGCACCGGCATCCTGGAAATCCACCATCGCCTGCACCTGCGCGGCCATCGACCGGCGGGATGCCTCGGTGAACGCTTCCGGGTCCGTCGCCGCCCGCTCGTGCCACTCGCCCAGCGGCACACCCTCGGGCAGGTAGCTGAGGGGATCGTGGGCGGACGTCTGATCGGTGACGATGTCCACCGGCACGCCCCGCTGCACCAGCTGCGGGAACACGGTCGCGGCGTTGCCGACGAGGCCGACCGACAGCGGGCGGCGCTCGGCCTTGGCTGCCAGCACCCGGCGCAGCGCCTCCTCGAGGTCGTCGGTCATCTCGTCGAGGTAGCCGTGGTCGACGCGGCGCTGCAGGCGCGCAGGGTCGACATCCACGATGAGCACGACGCCGTCGTTCATCGTGACGGCCAGCGGCTGCGCGCCGCCCATGCCCCCGGCGCCGCCGGTGAGGGTGAGAGTGCCGGCGAGGGTCCCCCCGAAGCGCTTGTCCGCGACGGCCGCGAAGGTCTCGTACGTTCCCTGCAGGATGCCCTGCGTTCCGATGTAGATCCACGATCCGGCGGTCATCTGCCCGTACATCGTGAGCCCCTCGGCCTCGAGCCGGCGGAATTCCGGCCAGGTCGCCCAGTCGCCCACGAGGTTCGAGTTGGCGATCAGCACCCGCGGCGCCCACTCGTGCGTGCGGAAGACCCCCACGGGCTTGCCCGACTGCACCAGCAGGGTCTCATCGTCCTCGAGCGTCTCGAGGGTGCGCACGATCGCGTCGAACGCCGCCCAGCTGCGCGCCGCCCGGCCGGTGCCGCCGTACACGACGAGATCATCGGGTCGCTCGGCGACCTCGGGGTCGAGGTTGTTCATCAGCATGCGCAGCGCCGCTTCGGTCTGCCATCCCTTCGCGGTGAGGGCGGTGCCGCGGGCGGCGCGGACAGGACGGGGCTGGTGGTCGGTCACGGGGGTTCCTTCCGGGGGCGGGTGGAGCGTCAGTGGAGTTCGAGGGTGCGGGCCAGGGCGGCGTCGCGCAGCGAGCCCGAGCGCACCGCGGCGACGGCCTGCTCGATCTCGGGAGACAGATGACGGTCGGGACCGGGACCGGGGATGCCGGTGCGCAGGTGCGCGACCACGGCGCCGGTGGCCGGGGCGGGCGTCAGCGGGGCACGCAGGTCGAGGGCGCGCGCAGCGGTCATGGCCTCGATCGCGAGCACCCGCGTGAGCCCGTCGACGGCGGTGCGCAGCTTGCGCGCCGCCGCCCACCCCATCGACACGTGATCCTCCTGCATGGCCGATGAGGGGATCGAGTCCACGGACGCCGGCACGGCGAGGCGCTTCAGCTCGGAGACGATTCCCGCAGCGGTGTACTGGGCGATCATGAGCCCGGAGTCGACGCCCGCGTCGTGCGCGAGGAAGGCGGGGAGTCCATGGCTGCGGGCCGGATCCAGCATCCGGTCGGTGCGGCGCTCCGACATGCTGGCGACGTCGGCGACCGCGATGGCGAGGAAGTCCAGCACGTAGCCGACCGGCGCGCCGTGGAAGTTCCCGTTGGACTCCACGCGCCCGTCGGCGGTGACCACCGGGTTGTCCACGGCGGCGGCCAGCTCACGTTCGGCCACCTGTGCGGCGTGGTCGAGGGTGTCGCGCGCCGCACCGTGCACCTGCGGGGCGCAGCGCAGCGAGTACGCGTCCTGCACGCGGGTGCACTCCGGGCCACGATGACTGGCCACGATCGGCGAGTCGGCGAGCATGCGGCGCATGTTCGCTGCGGCGAGGCGCTGCCCGTCCTGGGGCCGCAGCGCCTGGAGATCGTCGGCGAACGCCGCGTCGGTGCCGAGCAGCGCCTCCACGCTCATCGCCGCGGTGATGTCGGCGGTGCTCAGCAGCAGGCGGAGGTCGTCGATGGCGAGGGCGAGCATGCCGAGCATCCCGTCGGTGCCGTTGATGAGCGCCAGCCCCTCCTTCTCGGCGAGCACGACGGGGGTGATGCCGGCGGCGGCGAGCGCCTCGGCGGCCGGCTGCAGCCGGCCGGACGCGTCGCGCACCGTCCCCTCGCCCATGACGGCGAGCGCGCAGTGCGCGAGCGGGGCGAGGTCTCCCGAGCACCCCAGCGATCCGTACTCGTGCACCACGGGGGTGATCCCCGCGTCCAGCACGGCGGCATAGGTCTCGGCCGTGATCGGCCGCACGCCCGTGCGGCCGGTGAGCAGGGTCGACAGCCGCAGCAGCATGAGCGCCCGGACGGTCTCGCGCTCCACCTCCGCGCCGGATCCCGCGGCGTGCGAGCGCACCAGGCTCTGCTGCAGGCGGGTGCGGTCGGCGGTGGGGATGAACGTGGTGGCGAGGGCGCCGAAACCGGTCGAGATGCCGTAGTGCGGCTGCGGGTCGGCCACGAGCCGGTCGATCGTCTCGCGTCCGGCGCGGACGGCGGCGATGGCCTCGTCGGAGACGACGATCGGGGCGCCGTGACGCGCGACGGCGACCACCTCGTCGACGGTGACGGGGCCGGTCCCGACGACGACGGGGGCGGGGCGCGAGGCGACGGGCTTCATGTTCACATCCCACGGCATCGCTCGGCTCCCCCGGGATGCGCAATCGCAGAATCCGTCTCACCCGTGAGACAGTGGTGCCGGGAAGGACACGATCATCGCCGCCACCACGCCCACGGCTCCCGCCGCCCGACAGACCCTCGCGGTGCTGCAGCATCTCGCGGCGCAGCGTGGACCGGTGACCGCGGCGAGCATCGCGGCATCCCTCTCGCTGCCCCGTTCGACGGTGTACCGGCTGCTCGGGGTGCTCGAGGAACACGGGTTCGCGCTGCACTTCCCCGAGGAACGGCGCTACGGCATCGGCCTGGCGGCGTTCGAGATCAGTTCGGGGTTCGCCCGGCAGCAGCCGCTCACCCGCCTGGGCGGTCCGGTCCTCGCCACGCTCGTCGACCGCGTCGGGGAGAGCGGCCACCTCGCGGTGCTGCACGGACGCGATGTCATCTACCTCATCGAGGAGCGGGCGCCGCGGCGGCCCTCCCTCGTCACCGACGTCGGCGTGCGCCTGCCCAGTCACCTCACGGCCAGCGGGCGGGCGCTGCTGGCGACGCTGCCCAAGGGACAGGTGCGTGCCCTCTTCCCCGACCGCAACGCGTTCGCCCAGCGCACCGACGACCGCATCTCGAGGTACTCCGCCCTCAGCCGCCTGCTCGCGGAGGTCCGCGCACAGGGGCACGCGACCGAGGACGGCGAGATCACCCCCGGCCTGGCGTCGGTCGCCGTGGCCGTGCGCGACCACACCGGGTGGCCGGCGGCGAGCATCGCGGTGACGTTCGACTCCGGCCGGTCCGACCAGGCCGTGGCGGCGATCGTGGCTCAGGTCTCGGCCGCGGCCGCCGACCTCGCCCGTCGCATCCGCGGACGCCCGCTCAGCGCGGCGCGGCCGTGACGCCGTCCGGCGCGGACGGGATGCCGGGGTCCTCCGCCACGATCACGTCGTAGCCGCGGTCCTCCAGGCGCGTGCGCTGCTCGTCGGTGATGCCGGAATCGGTGATGACCGTGTGGAACAGCCGCTCCGGGCCGATGACGGCGAAGACGCGCTTGTCGAGCTTCGCGGAGTCCACGACCAGCACCGGTCGCTCGGCCCGCCGCGCCATGGCCGCGTTGACGGCGGCCTCCCGCTCGTCGTGCGTCGTCGCTCCGTGATCGGGGTGCAGGGCGTTCGCGCCGATGAACGCGATGTCGAGGTTGACCCGCCCGAGCGTCTCCTCGGCGTGCGGGCCGACCAGCTCGTACGAGCGCGGGTGCAGCACGCCGCCCACCACCACCGTCTTGATCTGGGGCCGCATCGCGAGCTGCACCGCGATGTTGACGGCATTGGTGACGACGGTCAGGCCGGGGTCCTCGGCGTGCTCCATGACGTCGCCCCGGGTCATCAGCTCATCGGCGATCGCCGTGGCCGTGGTCCCTCCCGACAGCCCCACGATCGCTCCGCGCGGGACGAGCGCGCTGGCCGTCCGTGCGATCGCATGCTTGGCTTCGCGTCGCTGCTGGTTCTTGTAGCGCAACGGCAGGTCGTAGGCGACCGAGTGCGACACCGCGCCCCCACGGGTGCGCCCGAGCAGCTGCTGCTCGGCGAGGGCGTCGAGGTCCCGGCGTGCGGTGGCGGGCGAGACGCCCAGGCGCTCAACGATCTCCTCGACCTGCAGCCTGCCCGACTCGGCGAGCAGGTCGAGCACCGCGCTCAGTCTTTCGGCTCGGTTCACCCGTTGCTCCGCGGCGAAGCGAACAGCTGCATCAGCCGCATGGTCTCGGTCACCACGGCGGACCTCCCCGCGTCGATGTATCGGCGCGAGTCTACGACGGTGGGGTGGTCGTCCAGGTGCGCACGCACCGCGCGGGTGAAGAACGCGTTCAGGTGGGTGGAGACGTTGATCTTCGTCAGCCCGGCGTCGATGCCGGCGACGATCGTGTCGTCGGGCACGCCCGACGATCCGTGCAGCACGAGCGGGACCGGGACGGCGTCCCGCAGGCGCGCGATGAGCTCGAGGTCGAGCACCGCCGTGCGCTCGGCCATCGCGTGTGAGGAGCCGACCGCCACCGCCAGCGCGCCGACGCCCGTCTCGGCCACGAATGTCGCCGCCTCGTCGGGATCGGTGCGCACGCCCGGTGCGTGCGCACCGTCCTTGCCGCCGATCTCGCCGAGCTCCGCCTCGACGAGCACGCCCGCGGCGTCTCCGGCGGCGACGACCCTGCGGGTGGTCGCGACGTTCTCCGCGAAGTCCAGCTTCGCCCCGTCGTACATCACCGACGTGAACCCGAGCTCGATCGCGCGCAGCGCCAGCTCGGGGTCTTCGGCGTGGTCGAGGTGCACCGCGATGGCGGCGCGGGAGGCGGCCGCCATCTCGAGAGTGGCGCGCGCGAGCGGCTCGAGGGCGCCGTGGTAGCGCAGGCAGTTCTCGGAGAGCTGCAGGATCACCGGGAGACCGGTCTCCTCTGCGGCGCGCACCAGCGCCTCGGCGGTCTCCAGATGGATCACGTTGAAGGCTCCGGCGGCGGTACCCGCCCGGCGGGCCTCGTCGAGGATGACGGCGGTGGAAGTGAGAGTCATGTCTGGTTCCTGGAATCGGTGTCGAAGATCACGGCGGCGGTGAGGGCGTCGCGTTCGGAGGAGAGATCGCCGGCGAGCGGCATGAGCACCGCCGAGGCCGACCAGCCGACGGCGGTGCGCGCGAGCTGCGCCAGCTCCTCGTCGCCCAGGTCCTCGGCAGTCCCCCGCGCCGCCAGCAGGTGCGCGAGGGCGGCGACGGCGGCATCCCCCGCCCCTGTCGGGTTTCCCTGCAGCACGCGCGGGAGCCGCGCACGCAGTCCTCGGCTCGGGTGGGTGCGGCGCACGAGCAGCATCCCCTCGGCGCCGAGGGAGACCACCACCAGGCCCGCGCCGCACTGCAGCAGCGCCTGCGCGCCGGCCATGACGTCGTCGGTGCCGGTGGTCTCACGCAGTTCGGCGGCGTTGGGCTTGAGCACGTGCGCGCCGGCCTCGGCCGCTGCCCACAGCGCCGCGCCGGTCACGTCGGCGATGGTGACGATGCCCGAGGCGACCGGCGCCGCCACGATCGCGGCCACATCGCCCGCAGCCAGCCCTGGCGGCAGACTTCCCGACACGACCACCGCCGCCGCGCGCGTCGCCAGGCTGCACGCCTCGTCCCGGAAGGCCGCGGCCTCCTCGGGCGACAGCGCCGCACCGCGCTCGTTCAGCAGCGTCGCCTCACCCGTGGTGTCGTCGACCACGGCGATGCTGCGCCGCGTGGGCGCAGCCACCGGGACCAGACGATGCGCGATGCCTGCCGCGCGGAGGTCGTCGCCCAGGGCGTGGCCGCTCGCACCGCCGGCGGTCATGAGCGCGAGCACCTCGTCGCCCGCGGCGGCGAGGACCCGTGCGACGTTGACGCCCTTGCCGCCGGCCCGCTGCGCGCCGGTGGCGACGCGGTGGGACTCCCCCGCGGCGAGACCGTCGACGTGCCAGGTGCCGTCGAGGGCGGGGTTGGGCGTGACAGTCAGGATCATGCGCCGCGTTCCCCGGCCAGCAGGCGCGCGCGCAGCGCGGTGCCGATGAGACCGGCATCCTCTCCGAGTCCGGCCCGCACGATCTCGCACCGCCGCTGGAAGGTCAGCAGTGCGGCGACGCGCCCGCGCAGCGGCAGGAACAGGTCGTCTCCCGCCTCGGCGAGCCCGCCGCCGATCACCACGACGCCGGGCGCGAGCACGGTGATCTGCCGCACGATCTCCCGCGCGAGGGCCTCCACCGCCTCGTCCCACACCTTCTGCGCCCGCGGGTCACCGGCCCGCAGCGCGTGCAGCACCTCCCGAGCACCGTCGACCGGCGCCCCGGCGGCGCGGGCGTACCGCCGCGCGATCGCCCCGGCGGAGGCGACCGTCTCGAGGCACCCGACCCCGCCGCAGGGGCACGGGTCGCCCTCGGGGTCCGCGACGACGTGACCGATCTCGCCGGCGAAGCCGCCGCCGACCAGAGGCGTCCCGTCGATGAGGATCGCCGAGGCGATCCCGGTGCCGATGACGACCACCACCGCATCGCGATGGCCGGCCGCGGCGCCCCATCGGTGCTCCGCCAGCCCGGCGGCGCGCACGTCGTGACCGAAGGCGACCGGCATCCCGAGCGCCTGTGCGGCGAGCTCCCGGATCGGGGCGTCGCGCCAGCCGAGGTTGCCGGAGAACACCGCCACTCCGGCGTCCTCGTCCACGAGCCCGGGGACGCTCACCCCGGCGGCCACGGGCACCAGCCCGCGGTGGGCGGCACGATACGACGCCGCGAGGCCGGCGAGGTGCCCGGCGATGGCCCCCGCCGGGTCGCCGGCCGAGCGGGGCGTGGGGGTGCGGCGCAGGTCGACGATGCGGCCCGACGCGTCGACCAGAGCGGACTTGGTGGCCGTCCCCCCGACGTCGAACGACAGGACGACCGGACCGTCGCCGATCACCGGCGCACTCATGCGTCGAGGATGACCGACCGCGTGAGGTTGCGCGGCTCATCGGGGTTCAGGCCGCGCGCCACCGCCCGCGCGAGGGCCACGCGCTGCGCGCGCACGAGCTCGGCCATGGGATCGAGGCCCGCGTCCTCGAAGCGTGCGCCGGTGCGGCGCACGTCGTCGGCGAGGCCGTCGGGCATGTCGCCGAACGCCCAGGTGACGCGCCCGGGCGCCGCGATGGCGATCGGGCCGTGACGGTAGTCCATGGCGGGGTAGGACTCGGTCCACGACTGGGAGGCCTCGCGCATCTTGAGCGCAGCCTCGTGCGTGAGACCGATCGACCAGCCGCTGCCGATGAAGGTGTACTGCTCGGCGTCGACCAGCTCGGGGTCGAGGTCCTCGTCGATCGCGCGCTCGGCGTCGGCGATCGCGCCGGAGAGGTCCTCTCCGAGCGATGCCCGGAACAGGGCCAGCGCCGTCGTGGCGAAGCGTGTCTGCACGACCGACTTCTCGTCGGCGAAGGGCAGCGTGACCACGGAGTCCACGAGGTCCATGAGCGGGGAGGTGGGGTCGCCGACCACGCCGATGAGCGGGGTGCGCCCGCGCAGGCGCCGCGCGAGCTGCAGCACCTCCGTCGTGGTTCCCGAACGGGTGAGCGCGACGACGGCGTCGTAGTCGCGATCGGGCATCTCGGATGCCGCGAAGGCGTCGGTGACGCCCGCGCCGCTGCGCTCGCGCAGGGTGGCGTAGGCCTGGGCGATGAACCACGACGTGCCGCAGCCGACCACGGCGACGCGCGCACCCACCGGCGGCAGGGCGGTCGTCTCCCGTGCGATCTCGGCCGCCTGGGCCCAGGTCTGCGGCTGCGAGCGAAGCTCGGCCTCCATGTGCGTGGACGTGATGGTCATCGCCGTGCCTCTCCCGCCGCTCACATTGATCCCTGTTTGATCGTTTCTGATTGCAAGACGTGCGTTCCGATCAGGTTACTGCTCATTCGCAGGCAGCACGAATCGCTGCCTTCCGGTGGCCCCGATCACACGGAGACGACGGCGGGGGCTGCGGTCGAGGCGCGCACGATGAGTTCCGGCACGATGGGCTCGACGGCGGGCGGCTCGCCACCCTCGACCATCGCGATCACCCGGGCGGCGACCGTGCGGCCCACCTGCTCGAACGGCTGGCGCACCGTCGTCAGCGCCGGTGCGGCGTAGGCGGACAGCGCGATGTCGTCGACGCTCACGACGGACACATCACCGGGGACCGCGCGACCGGCCTCGTGCAGGGCGCGGGTCACACCGAAAGCCATTTCATCGCTCGAGACGAAGACCGCGGTGACGCCGGGGATCGCCGCGATGGTGCGCCCGGCCCGGTATCCCGATTCGGGGGACCAGTCCCCGGGGATCACCGGCGGCGGGGCGATGCCGCGCTCGCGCAGCACGCTCTCCCACTCCTCCCGCCGCGCCAGCGACTCCTGCCAGAACTCGTCGCCGGAGACGTGCCAGACGTTCTCGTGGCCGAGGTCCAGCAGATGCTCCGTCGCCACTCGGGCGATCGCACGCTGATCGATGAGCTCATCCACGCCGTGGCCGTCGTCCTGACGGTGCCCCACCGTGGGGGTGCGCGCGGTGCGCGCGCCCAGCGCGTCGGCGAGGAATCCCACCGGCGCGAGCATGACGATCCCCTCCGCGCCCTGTCGCTCCAGCCGGTCGAACGCTTCGACGAAGGCGGCGGGGCCGGAATGATGGGGCACGCTCGCCGTGGTCACGGCGTAGCCCTCTTCCGCGGCGACCGCCTCCACGCCGAGGAGGATCGCGCCCGTGGAGTAGCGGCCCGTCGAGATGGTGATGACCCCGAGCATGCGGGTGCGCCCGGACGCCAGCGAAGCGGCGGCGGCGTGAAGCCGGTATCCGGTCGCCTCGACGGCAGCCATCACCCGCTGCGCGGTCTCGGGGCGCACATTGACGTGACCTGCGATCACCCGAGACACGGTCTGGGTGGACACTCCCGCCACGCGCGCGACGTCGACCTGGCTGGGGGCTTTGTCCCCGGAGGAGCGGCGCGGCATCCCCTCATCGTAGTGAGGCGTGCGGCGCACGAGCCATCATCGGGCCGAATAGGGCAGGATGTTAGGTGATGTGAACGCAAACATCACCGCGTGCGGACCGATCGGTCCCGTAATCCGAGAGGACGACTGAGGATGGATCCGAGCTCGGCCGCCACCGTGCGACCGTCAGTAGCGGCGCTCACATACGCCGACAGCACGCTGCTGCGTCATGGACGGCCGCACCGCATGCTCGCCGGGGCCGTGCACTACTTCCGTGTGCACCCCGACCAGTGGGAGGACCGCCTGCGCCGGCTGGCCGCCATGGGCGCCAACACGGTGGACACCTACATCCCGTGGAACTTCCACGAGCAGACCGAGGGCGACGCGCGCTTCGACGGGTGGCGCGACATAGAGCGCTATCTGCGCATCGCGGCGGAGGTGGGTCTCGACGTCTACGTGCGGCCGAGCCCGTACATCTGCGCCGAGTGGTCCAACGGCGGGCTCCCCGCCTGGCTCACGGGGCGCATCCGCCACGTGCGCAGCAGCGACCCCGCCTATCTCCGCGCCGTCGAGGAGTGGTACGCGCAGCTCCTGCCCCGTCTCGCGCCGCTGCAGACCGTGCACGGCGGGCCGATCGTGGCCGTGCAGGTCGAGAACGAGTACGGCTCGTTCGGCTCCGACCGGGCATACCTCGAGCACCAGCGCGAGCTGCTGCGCGCCCACGGCATCGTGGAGCTGCTCACCACCGCCGACGGCATCACGCCTGACATGCAGCGCCACGGATCGGTGGAGGGCGCCATGCCGAGCTTCACCTTCGGCACCGGTGTCGAGACGGCCTGCGAGCTGCTGCCGGAGGCCACACCGCTGCTGTGCAGCGAGATGTGGGGCGGGTGGTTCGACCACTGGGGCGAGCGGCACCACGTCCGCAGCGCGCAGAGCATGATCGGCACCGTCGACGCTCTCCTCGCCGCCGGCGGTTCGGTGAGCCTGTACATGGCACACGGCGGCACCAACTTCGGGCTGTGGGCGGGCGCGAACTTCGACGGCGTGCTGCAACCCACGGTCACCAGCTACGACTCCGACGCCCCCATCGCCGAGGACGGACGCCTCGGCGACAAGTTCGCCGCGCTGCGGGAGGCGTTCGCCCCGTTCCACGACGGCCCTCTTCCCTCGCTTCCCCCCGAGCCTGTCTTCCTGCCGCCCCACGCGGTCCCCTTCACCCCCGAGGGCACGCTCGACGCCGCACTGCAGGCGCTCCCCGCCGGCAGCGTCCGCTCCAACCCCGCCAGCTTCGAGGAGCTGGGAGTCGCCGACGGCATCGTCGCCTACGAGACGCAGGTGGACATCGGATCCGACGCCACGCTGTCGATCATGGGACTGCACGACCGCGCCGCCGTCCTGCTCGACGGCCGGCGCATCGCCACCCTCGAGCGCGACGGCGCCACCACTGTCGCGCTCGATGGCGTGACGGGGAAGCACCGGCTCACGCTCGTCGTGGAGAGCCTCGGTCGCATCAACTACGGTCCTCGCATCGGCGAGCACAAGGGCATCCTCGGCGGCGTGCTGCTCGGCCGTCGCTACGTGCACGGATGGACCCACCGCGTGGTCCCGCTCGATGGGTCGCTCCGCGGCGCAGGCGGCGAAGCGACCGCCGACGGCTTCGCCGTCGCCACCGTCGAGGTCACCGAGCAGGCCGACGCCTGGCTGGCGGTGCCCGGCGGCAGCAAGGGACTGATCTGGCTCAACGGCTTCCTGCTCGGGCGCTACTGGAGCGTCGGTCCTCAGGAGACGCTCTACGCTCCCGCGCCGCTGTGGCGCGAGGGGAGCAACGAGGTGCGCGTGCTGGACCTGGAGCAGCTGCCCCGAACCCTCGACATCCGCGACCGCCCGTCGCTGGGCGAGCGCGAGGAATTCATCGGCTCCTGAGTCGCCGCGGCGACGAGAAGGCCCCCGGCGCCACGGCGCTGGGGGCCTTCTCGTTCGCGCGGTGGACTCAGCCCTTGACGGCCCCCGCGGCGAGGCCCGAGCGCAGGTAGCGCTGCAGCGTGAAGAACAGCACGATCAGGGGCAGCACGCCGAGGAGCGCGCCGAGCATCACCGCGCCCTTGTTGGGCGAGAAGTAGCTCATCATCCCGAACAGCCCGAGGGTGACCGGCTTCAGTTCCTGCGACGAGACCATCAGCAGCGGCAGCAGGAAGTTGTTCCAGGTGGCGACGAACACGAACAGGAAGATCGTCACCATCGCCGGGGCGAGCAGGCGCATCACGATCGTGAAGAAGATCCGCACCTCGCCGGCGCCGTCGATGCGCGCGGCTTCGAGAAGCTCGGTCGGCACCGAGCTGGCGTAGACCATGCCCAGGAACACGCCGAACGGCGAGACGGCCGACGGGATGATGATCGCCCACGCCGTGTCGACCAGGCCGAGCGCGTGGAACTCCAGATAGAGCGGCACCGTCAGCAGTGCCACCGGCATCAGGAGGCCGGCCATGATCACGCCGACGACGATCTTCTTGCCGGGGAAGGAGAACTTCGCGATGGCGTATCCCGCCATCACAGCGAACAGTGTGCCGACGACACCAGCGGTGACCGAGTAGAAGATGGAGTTGCCCACCCACCGCCAGAACATGCCCTGGGTCCAGGACATGAGGCTGTCGTAGTTGGCGCCCAGGTTCCACTCGGCGAACCAGAACCCGAAGGTCGACGTGAGATCGCGGTTGTTCTTCGTCGCGGCGATGAGCAGCCAGTAGACCGGGCCGAGGAAGTACACCGCGGCGACGACCAGTGCGGCGATGCCGCCGATCTTGCCGCGCAGCGACGGCAGGGCGTTCTTGGGGGGAAGGTCGTAGTCGACCTTGGGCGCACGGCGCGTCACGGTGCGCAGGAGTGCCGTGGTCATGAGATTCCTCCCTTACGGCGCTGCACGAGCGCATAGATGATCGCGAGGATGCCGGCGATCACGGCCATGAGCAGCGAGTAAGCCGAGGCGACGCCGGTGCCCGAAGGCGAGACCGCGCCCAGCAGCGAGTTGTAGGTGAGCATCATGGGCGTGTAGCCCTTGCCCATCCACGGGTTCTGGCTCTCCATCACGGTCGGCTCGTTGAAGAGCTGGATGGTCCCGATGATCGACAGCAGCACGGCCAGCAGCGCGGCGCCCCGCACGAGCGGCACCTTGATCTTGACCGCGATCTGCCAGCCGGTGGCGCCGTCGATGCGCGCCGCCTCGTAGAGCTCGCGCGGCGCCGCCTGCAGCGCCGCGAGGAAGATCAGCATGTTGTAGCCGGTGTAGGTCCAGGTCGTCATGTTCCCCATCGAGAAGAGGATCGTGCCCGGAGCCATGAAGTTCGTCCCCTCGGGGAGGTACTGCATGAACGGCGAGACCTCGGGGGTGTACAGGTACAGCCACATCATCGCGGCGATGACCCCGGGGATCGCATAGGGGAGGAAGAAGGCCAGGCGGAAGAAGCCGGGGCGCCGCACGATGAACGAGTCCAGCAGCAGTGCGAGTCCGAGCGCCGCGATGATCATGACCGGGATCTGCACGAGGCCGTACAGCACCACCCTGCCCATGCCCGCCCAGAACGTGGCATTGCCGAGCGCGAGGGCGAAGTTGTCGAACCCGACGAAGGTCTCCACGAGGCCGCCGCCGCCGTAGAGGCCCTCGCCGGAGGGCAGCTCGGCGAACAGCGATGCCCGGATCGAGACGATGATCGGCACGACGAAGACGACGATGAACAGCAGGGCGAAGGGGGTGAGGAACAGCAGCCCCGTCAGCGCTTCGCGACGGCTGCCGCCGCGTCGGCCGCGGCGCTGTCGCGAGGGCGGGGTGGCGGGGGCCGTCGCTGCGGCTGCGGCCACGGTGGGCGTGGTGAGTGTCATTTCTCGTCTTTCACGGGCAGGAGCCGGCGGAGCACAGGGGCGGGTCCCTTGCGCTCCGCCGGCTCAGCGGGAGTCAGCGAAGCGCGTCAGTCCGCGACGGGAAGACCGAGATCCGTCAGCGAGGCGACGGCGTCGTTCTGAGCCGTGGTGAAGATGTCGGCGACCGTGGTCTTGCCCGCGCCGACGCCGGAAGCGGTCTCGTTCATCGTGGTGAGCGAGGCGAAGCCCGGCGCGTAGACGAACTCCGGGTTCATGCGAGCGGAAGCGGTGGCGAGCTCGGCCAGCACGTCCTGTCCGCCGAACTGGCGCAGCATCTTCTCACTGGTCTCCGGGGTGCCGTTGGCGGCCACGACGAGGCCCTGGGAGGCCAGGTCGTCGATCTGCGTGTTGAACCAGCCGTTGAAGGCCATGGCCTCGGCCGGGTACTCGCAACCGTCGAGCACGGCCACGCCCGAGCCGCCGTCGGGGCCGGAGAGCTCACCGGCGCCGAAGTCGGGCAGCTGCGCCACGCGCCACTGACCCTCGGCGGGAGTGCCGTCCAGCGAGTCGAGCATGAAGCCCGCCTCCCAGGCGGCGCCGATGTGGCCGATGAGGGAGCTGGAGTTGACCGCCTGCGTGAAGCCCTCGCCCCAGCGCTCGGTGACCAGTGCGTCCTGACCGTCGATCAGTCCCTGCCAGAACGCAGCGACCTTCTGGCTTCCGGGCCCTTCCGCCTGGACGCTCCACGCGTCGCCGGAGGTGTCGAACCAGGCGTCGCCCGCGGCGGCGGACTGCGCGGACAGCCAGTTGAGGGCCTCATCCGGGGTGAACGCGGCGACGTACTTGCCGGCATCCGCGGCGATCGCCGCACCGGCGGCCAGCTCCTCCACCGTGGCGGGGACGGTGAGGCCCAGCTTCTCGAACTCGGCCGCGTTGTAGTAGTAGACCAGCGGGCCGGTGTCCTGGGGCAGACCGACGACGGCGTCGCCCACGGTCATCATCGCGTAGGCTCCGGCGCCGAAGTCGCCCTTGTAGTCGCCGGCGTGCTCGGCGACATCCTGCAGCAGACCCTTGACGAACAGCTGCGGCACCTCGGAGTACCCCACCTGCGCCAGGCACGGGCCGTTGCCGGCCTTGACGTCGGTCTCGAGCTTCAGGATCAGGTCGCTGGCCGCGCCGTCGAACTTGGTGGCGGTGACCTGGATGCCGGGGTTGTCCGCGTTCCAGCGGTCGACGATGTCGGAGACCGCCGTCATGCCCTCGCCGTCGGGAAGGCGGTGGACATAGCTGAGTTCCACGACATCATCCGAGGATGCCGCCGGCTCGGTACCGGTTCCCCCGGTGCTGCATGCCGCCAACGCGACCGCGGAAAAAGCCGCCAGGGCTGTGACGGCGGCGGGACGTCCGGCGCGGAACTTCGTTGTCATGTGATCGCTCCCCTTCGAGGATGCCGCAACGATGTCGCGCGGCGTTTTGCCCATCGGCGACTTCTGCGAGCTGTGCGTTCGCCATCTTCGTCGATGAGATGGATGTTTGCGTTCACAATACCGCGACTCCGCGTATGCTCAAGTCGCAAGCACGTCCCACCGACATCACTTGCTCACCGCGAACACCGGCCTCCGGCGGCGCGGCGCAGCGGTGCCCAGAGGAGAGAACATGACATCGATCGTCCCGCTCCCCCGCGTGCAGCAGGCACCGGCCGGGGAGACTCCGCTGCACCTGTCCGAGACTCTGCGCATCGAGGCCGAACCCGGTGCCGCCGCGGTCGCCGAGCTGCTGGCGGCGTCTCTCCGCGCGCGCGGCCGGCGCGTCACGACCACGGAGGTCGACGGCCCGGCGACCCGCATCGCGCTGCGTCAGCAGCCCGCCGAGCCGAGTGCGACCGCGACCTCGGCGCCGGAGGAGGCGTACACCCTCGACGTGACCTCGGCCGGGGTGGAGCTGACCGCTCCGACTCCCGCCGGCCTCTTCCGCGGCTCACAGACCCTGCTGCAGCTGCTGCCGCCGGACCTCTCCGGTGCGGTGGCGGTCGACGCGGTGCATGTCGAGGATTCCCCCCGGTTCGCCTACCGCGGCGTGATGCTCGACGTCGTGCGGCACTTCTTCGCCGTCGATGAGGTGCTCGGCCTCATCGACGCGCTCGCCCTCCTGAAGATCAACCACCTGCATCTCCACCTCACCGACGACCAGGGGTGGCGCATCGAGATCGACTCGTGGCCGCGTCTGACGAGCGTGGGCGCCCGCGGGGCGGTCGACGATGCTCCCGGCGGCTTCTACACGAAGGACGACCTCCGCCGCATCATCGCCTACGCGGCGGAGCGATACATCACGGTCGTGCCCGAGATCGACCTGCCCGGCCACACGAACGCCGCCCTCTCCGCCTACCCGGAGCTCAACGCCGACGGCGTCGCCCGCGAGCCCTACCACGGCGTCGAGGTCGGCTTCTCGTCCCTCAGCGCCGCTCCGGAGCGCGCCGAGGCCACCGACCGGTTCCTGCGGGATGTGCTGGGGGAGGTCGCCGCGCTGACTCCGGGACCGTGGCTGCACATCGGTGGGGATGAGTCGTGGTCGACACCTGCCGAGGACTATCGCGACCTGGTGCGGCGCATCACCGCGACGGCGGCGGCCACCGGCAAGCGCGTCATCGGGTGGCATGAGATCGGCGCGTCCGAAGACCTGCCCGCGGGGACGGTCGCGCAGTACTGGAGCTACGTGAGTCCGGTCGGCGACTCTGCCGACAACGTGCGGGCCGTCGTCGCCCAGGGCGGACAGGTGATCATGTCGCCCGCGGATGCGGCCTACCTCGACATGGCCTACCCCGAGCCGCCCGCCACCCCCGGCGGCCGCCCGCTGGGGCTCGACTGGGCCGACGGCGCGACCTCACTGGCACAGGCATACGGCTGGGAGCCGACGGCGATCGTCGACGGCATCTCCGAGGCCGACATCCTGGGCGTCGAGGGACCCCTCTGGGCGGAGACCACCCACACGATGGCCGACGTCGAGTACCTGGTCTTCCCCCGCGTCGCGGCGCTGGCCGAGATCGGCTGGTCGCCGGCCGGCGAGCGCGACGCGGAGGACTTCGTCGCTCGTGTCGCCGCCCTCGGGCCGGCATGGGATGCCGCCGGCATCCGCTACGCGCGCGTCCCCGAGGTGCCCTGGGCGGGCGCCGCGGGCGACGACCGCTGACACGTCCGCGGCCGGGGCGTCAGAGCAGCTCGTCATCTCCCGGAATGGGTGTCAGCGCGAGCTGGGTGGCGGGGCTGATCAGGAGCGACGTCGGCCGGGGCTGGCCTTCGCCGTGGTTGACCTCGAGCCAGAACGGCGGCGCGGCCCCCTCGACGCTCGCCATGATCTGCGCGCGCAGCTCATCGAGGTCGCGACCGCCGACCGAGTAGGAGTTGGCGCCGTAGGCGATGTCAATCCGCTTCATCGAAGCTCGCAGTCGCGGTGTCGGGGGCGGGTTCGGGCACCACGTACAGCCCCTGTGGGGAGTTGGCTGTGTAGGCGAGCGCTCCCAGCCACGCCGGATTCAGCGCGGCGCGACGGCTGCCGTAGTACTTGTAGACGATCACGCTGCGAGGGTGCACCCAGATGGAGGTGCGTCCGTCGCCGACGCTCGCGTCGTCGCGCCAGGTGAAGTGGAAGGACTCGCCGCGGCGGAGCTTGTTCCCGATGACCAGCTGCAGGTGTGAGAGCAGCCGGTCCTCGAAGTCCGCTTTCAGCTGGCCTTCGAAGATGAACTTGCCCATCGTGGCACCTCTCCACTTCCCCCCGCCGACACGGCCGACGCTTCATCCTCGCCCACCTGCCCCGCGGGCGGAAGCCCCTATCCGCCCGCGGACGGCGCGGATAGACAGGCCTGATGGACCGACTGCACTACGCCGGCAACTCGATCGTCACCGGCACCGACATCGCGCACGCTCTGCTCGGCTACGCCCAGGCGCTGGCGGAGGCGGAGTCGTCGGCGACCGTGTCGATCCCGACCCTCCGAGACGACGGCACCCGGGGGCGCTCTGAGGTGCTGATCGGACCGGCGAGTCAGCTGATCTCCGATTCGGAGGGCTCCCCTCACGACGAGATCGTCGATGCCGAGCTGGTCGAGCGGCTGAACATGCTGGCGGCACGGGTGCGCGACGAACGCAGCCCCGCCCCGCAGACCTCGGGCGCGCCCGATCCGCAGGACCCGGACGGTGCGCCCTATGCCGACGGGTTCTGACCCCGTCAGGCGGTCTCGGCCGCCAGATCGACGGCGACGGGCACCCGCGAGCGCCGAGGGCCAGCGAGGTGCCTTCCGGTGCGGGCGGCGTCGGCGGACGGTGTCCACAGGGGCGGGAGGGTGAGACTTCCGCCGCGGCTGACCTCGTCGGCCAACTCCCGCAGCAGCGCGGGATCGAGCACGGCCGGGTCGGCCGAGTCGAAAGTGAACCGCAGCGGGATGCTCGGCTCGATCCACAGCGTCGTGCGCCCGGCGGGGCTGTTCTCGTCGTGGCGCCACGTGACGGTGAAGCTCTCGCCGCGACGCAGCTTGGTGGCCATCACGACCTTGAGGTGGGCCAGCATCTCATCCTGGATGTGAATGGGTGAGGTGGCGGATCCGTAATACAACGTGCCCATGGCGCTCTCCTTTGCCTAGCGGGACCAGGTCGCGGAGAGTGTTCAAAGAGAAGGACTGCTACGAGCGATTCGGGTTGCTGCGGGGACGATGACTGAGCGTCGTCTGCGGGACCTGGTCTCTCACACTACGACGCCGCAGACTGTGCAAGAGCCGTGAAACCTCCCTGCCACGTGAGGAGTTGCTCATGTGCAGTTCAGGTCGCGGAGGCGGATGCAGCCTCGGAGGCGGCGCGCCCGCCCGGCCGTATGTGTGGCCCATGTCCTTCCTCGAGCATGCCCGCCGCCTGCGCGTAGCATCCCGCTGCCGATCTGGTTCGGGCGGGCGGAGATGAAGCTCGCCGAAGAGCTGCACGACAAGATCCTCTACGGACTGGAAGATCCAGCGTCAGCGCGTGTCCGTGTCGCCCTCTGACGCGTCGCTGTGCGCGGCGGCCTCCACCCGGATGCGGCGCCCCTCGATGATGTCCTCGCGCTCCTTCTTCGCACGCTTGTCGCTCTTGCGTGTGTCGCGGGCGGGCAGCTGGATGTCCTGCTCCGCCGCCATCCCTCCCTGCAGCTGGCGGCCACGCTCGAGTTCGGCGTCGAACTCCGCGCCGAACAGCAGGGCGAGGTTGGCGATCCAGAGCCACAGCAGGAAGACGATGACGCCGGCCAGCGACCCGTAGGTGCGGTCGTAGTTGGAGAAGTTCGCCACGTACAGGCCGAACCCGAGCGTTCCCAGCGCCAGCACGACGATCGCCAGCAGGGCGCCGACGCTGATCCAGCGGAACTTCGGCTGTTTGGCGTTCGGGGTGGCGTAGTAGAGCACCGCCACGAGGAAGACGACGATCAGCAGCAGCACCGGCCATTTGGCGATCTCCCAGGCCAGCCGCACGCCCTCGCCCACCCCGAGTGCGCCGCCCACCGCGTCGGCGACATCGCCCGACACGACCAGGCCGACCGCGACGACGGCCAGCGACACCACGGCGATGATCGTGACGATCAGCTGCATCGGCCGCAGCTTCCAGAAGGGCCGCCCTTCCTCGATCTCATAGATGCGGTTCATGGCGCGGCTGAAGGCGCCGACGTAGCCGGACGCCGACCACAGCGCCAGCAGAATGCCGGTGATCAGTGCGAGGCCGGCGCCAGGAGCCTGCGAGAGTTGCTCGATCGGACCGCTCAGCGCGTCAGCGGTGTCGCCGGGGGCGACGTCTTCGACGATTCCCAGCACCGCGTCGGCGGCGGCGCCGCTCTGACCGACGACGCCGAGCAGCGAGAAGATCGCGATGAGCGCCGGGAAGATCGCCAGCACGGCGTAGTAGGTCAGGCCCGCCGCGGCATCCACGCAGCCGTCGGCGGTGAACTCCCGCACGGTCTTGCCGAGGACGTACTTCCACGACCTCTTGCTGATCTGGGTGGGCGCGTCCGGCTTGCCGGGCTGCTCGGGGTGCGGCGGGTTGGTGCTGGTGTTCTGCTGCTGACTCATCGTCATCGTCCTCTGCCGTGCGGATCGCCCCGGGGTGGGTCATCGACAAGCCAGTATCCGAAGAAGCGGCGCCGCCGCGCAGGCGGTTGCCAAGGCCGCCGGCATGTGCTCTGCGTCGCCGGAGGCGCGCCAGGATCTAGGCTCGGATCCCATGCGCGAGTTCTTCCGGGGTATGCGGCTGCTGGTGCGGGGCTTCGCGTTCTGGTCGCGGCGCCCCGGCCTCATGGCCCTGGGCCTGCTGCCGGCCGCGATCGTGGCCGGTCTGCTGCTTGCGGGGCTGGTGACGCTCGGCACCTTCCTCCCCGACATCGCCGACTCCCTCACCCCCTTCGCCGACGCGTGGCCGGTGATGTGGGCGACGGTGGTGCGCCTCGCCGTCGGCACGGCCGTGCTCGGAGCAGCGCTCGTCGTCGCCGCGGTGTCGTTCACTGCGCTCACGCTCGTGGTCGGCGAGCCGTTCTACGACCGCATCTGGAAGGCCGCCGAGACGGAGACCGGCCACGGACGGGCCGAGGCGGACTACGGGTTCTGGCGGTCGGTGCGCGACGCGCTGGCGCTTCTCGCCCGCGGTGCCGTCATCGCGGCGCTTGCGGCGCTGCTGGGGCTCGTGCCGCTCGTCGGCGGCGCACTCGGCGCCGTCGTCGGCGTGTTGCTGACCGGATGGCTGCTGGCCGAAGAACTCACCGCACGTGCGCTCGCCGCGCGCGGGATCGGCGCAGCGGAGAGGCGGCGGCTGCTGCGGCGCAGTCGCGGCCGATCGCTCGGGTTCGGCGTGGCGACGCAGCTGTGCTTCCTCGTCCCGCTCGGTGCGGTCGCGGTCATGCCGGCCGCGGTCGTGGGCTCGACCATGCTCGCGCACTCGCTGCTCGGGGAGCGGCCCGCTCAGCCGGTGGGGGTATCCGCCCCCGGCGGCGCGGAGCCGGGGGCGGACTGAGCGTCAGACCAGGTAGCGGCCGCCGTTGACGCTGAGGGTCTGGCCAGTGACGTATCCCGCCTCGTCCGAGGCCAGGTAGGCGACTGCGTACGCGATGTCGTCGGGAGTCCCCGCGCGACCCATCATCGTCTCGCGCGCGTGCTGGTCGACGTCGACCGGCGACTCCCGCAGCATCGGGGTGTCCACGAACCCGGGCGGGACGTTGTTGACCGTGATCCCCTGGGAGGCGAACTCGACCGCGAGCGCCTTCGTGAAGCCGATGACGCCGCCCTTCGACGCCGCATAGTGCCCCATCGCCGGAGCACCGGTCTGCGCCGACGACGACGAGATGTTGACGATGCGCCCCCAGCCTGCGGTGAGCATGTCGGGCAGCAGCGACTGCGTGCAGAGGAACGGTCCCTTGAGGTTGATGCGCATGACGCGCTCCCAGGAGTCCTCGGTGATCGCGAGGAACGGCTCGAAAGCGCTGATGCCCGCATTGTTGACGAGGATGCCGACCGGACCGAGTTCTTCCCTGGTCCGCGCCGCCGCCGCTGCGACAGCCTCGGCGTCCGCGGCATCGCCGGCGCACGCGATCGCGGTTCCGCCTGCCGCTCGGATGCTGTCGGCCGTCGCTTCTGCACCCTCTGCATCGAGGTCCCACACGGCTACGGCGGCACCCTTGCCGGCCAGCACCGTCGCTATCGCGCGGCCGATACCGCGGCCGCCACCCGTGACGACGGCGACTCTTCCATCCAATGACATGATTCTCCTGACATGGTTGGGGCCAGCGGCCCCGATCGACTGTTGTCCGAAACCTATCGAGAGTAAACGGCGTTTACAAGCAGGAATCCGGCGGCACCGAACCCGAGGAGAGCGCAGACATGACCCCCACCCCCGGCGCCGACCGCTCACACGACGTCAAGCAGGCGATCCTCCGGTCGGCGCGGGAGCTGTTCACCGAGCGCGGCTTCGACAGCACGGGCATCCGTGACATCGCCGCCGACGCCGCCGTGAATCCGGCCATCGTCATCCGGCACTTCGAGTCGAAGGAGCGCCTGTTCCTCACCTCGGTGGATGCCGCGGAGTCGCTGACCCACCTTCTGAACGGACCGCTGGATCGGCTCGGCCACGAGGTGGTGCGCGTGGTCATGCAGGAGCGCGGTCGACCGGGCCAGCGGATCTTCGCGGCGACGGTGCGCGCATCGGGGCGGACGGACGTGCGTGCACACCTGGCCGGAATCGTGGCCGACATCTTCGTCGATCCGCTGAAGGCGCGCATCACACTGCCGGATGCCGAGGTGAGGGCGCACCTGTTCGCCGCCCAGCTCGTCGGAATCCTGTGCGCCCTCGAGGTCTACGACGACCGGTTCTTGCAGACGGTCGAAGCCGACCGTGTCCTGGCGCTCTACGGCGCCAGCCTGCAGCGCCTGCTGACCGGCCCCGCGACGGGGGACGCCCCAGCGACCGCCTAGGCGATCATCTGCGACAGGACAAGACCTTGCCCGGCCGCGCCGGGTGAGGGCTACTGGGGCGATGACGACCGCAGCGCGCAGAACCAGAGCAGCACATCGGGTGGTGGTGATCGGCGGCGGCAACGCCGGCCTGAGCGTCGCCGGACGCCTGCGCCGGGCGGGGGTGCGCGATGTCACCGTGATCGAACCGCGAACGACCCACGTGTTCGCCCCACTGCAGTCACACATCGCCGGCGGTCGGGCGCGGGTGGCCGACGCCGTGCGGCCGCAGCAGAAGGTCACCCCGCCGGGCGTGACCTGGGTGCAGGATGCCGCCACCGGGATCGATCCCGACCGGCGCATCGTGACCGTGACATCGGGCGCGCAGATGCCGTACGACGACCTCGTCATCTGCCCCGGCATCCGCATGCGCTGGGACGCCGTGCCCGGCCTCGCCGAGGCGATGTCGACCGAGGCAGGGGTGTCGAACTACGATCTCGACCTGGCCCGCAAGGCGTCGCCGGCATTGCGCGATGTCACGGGAGGCACGGTGGTCTTCGTGCAGTCGCCCAGCCCGGCATCCTGCGCCGCAGCCGCGCAGAAGCCGATGTACCTCGCGTGCGACTGGTGGCGGGCGCGCGGCGTGCTCCCCGGCATCCGCGTCGTCTTCGTCACTCCGGAGCCGGCGCTCTTCCACGTGGCCGAGGTCGATGCCGAGCTGCGGCGCAAGGTCGCCGAGTACGGCATCGAGGTGCGCCGCGCCACCGAACTGCGGGCGGTGGATGCCGACGCCCGCACCATCACCCTCGGCCGCGAGGGCGGCGAGGAGGCGCTGGCCTACGATCTGCTGCACGCCGAGCCGCCGCAGGCGCCGGCCGAGTGGCTCGCCTCCTCCGGGCTCACCGATGCGCGGGGCTACGTCGAGATCGACCCGGAGACGCTGCGCCACCGCCGGGTGCCGTCGGTGTGGTCGCTCGGGGACGTCGCCGAGACGCAGACGCCGCGTTCAGGAGGCGCGATCCGCACGCAAAGCAAGGTGCTGGTGCAGAACCTGCTCGCCGCCCTCGACGGCGAGGCACCCGCGGCGCGTTACGACGGGTACTCGGTGTGCCCGTTCACCGTCTCGCGGCACACCGTGGTCTTCGCCGAGTTCGACCGGCTCGGGCGCCCGGAGCCGACGCTGCCGTGGTGGAAGGGGTCGATGCGCGAGAATCGGCTGACCTGGATCATGGACCGCTACGTGCTGCCGTGGGTCTATTGGCACATGATCCTCAAGGGACGCGCGTGACGGGAGGAGACCGGGCACGCGCGGGGCGCGACCGGCGCTGCTACGGCCGGAGATAGGACGCGCCGTTGGCGTCGAGGATCGTCCCCGACGACCAGGCCGCCTCGGGCGAGGCGAGCCAGAAGACCGCCGCGGCGATCTCCTCCGGCGTGCCGACCCGGCCGAATGGGCTCTGGGCTCTCAGCGCGTCGCCCTCGGCGCCGTCGAGCTTCGACAGCTGGCGCGGCGTCGCGACGAACCCGGGCGCGACGGAGGTGACGGAGATGCCGTGGGGGGCCAGAGCCACCGCGAGCGACTGACCGAGGGCGTGGAGGCCGGCTTTGCTGGCCGCGTATGCGGGGAAGTCGGGTTCGCCGCGGAACGCGCCGCGCGACCCGACGTTGACGATGGCGCCGGGTGCACCGCGACCGATGAGGTGGTCGGCGAACGCCCACGCGAGATTCGCGGCACCCACCAGGTTGACGCTCACCATCTGCTGGAAGACGGCGTTCCAGTCCTCATAGGAGGTCTCGCCGATCACATGCCGGCGGGAGGCGACCGGAGCGACGGCCGCGTTGCAGACGAGCACGTCAAGCGGTCCGACCGCCTCGAGCGCCGACTCGACGGTGCGCAGTCCCCCCTCTGCAGCTCCCAGGTCGCCGGTCACGATCGCGTGCCCGGTGCCGTCGAGGGAGCGAAGGGTCTCCTCCGCGCCGGCCCGGTCGGTGGCGTAATGCACGGCGACGCGGGAGCCCGCGGCGGCGAACCGTCGCGCCACGGCGGCACCGATGCCCCCGGAGGCTCCCGTGACGAGGATCGTGTTCATGACACCTCACCTCCGACGGTGCTCTGACGAGCGCCGGGCCCGGGCCTCGCTGCCGAGAAGGGCGAGAGGCGAGAAGAAATGGCGGAGACGGAGGAATCGAACCTCGGCCCCCTCAGGGGACCCCACCCTAGCAGGGTGGTGCACGAGGCCTGACTGGGGATGCTCGCGTGCGCGATGCTCACTCTCCGGGACGGAACTCGCGGCACCGCGCGCAGTTCCGTCCCGGAGGGCGACTCACGCCCGGCGCACGGCGCCGCGGCGCCGCACGATCAGCAGCGCGGCACCCGCGAGTGCGAGCAGCAGAGCGGTGGCGCCGAGCCACAGCGACGGCGTGCCCCCGGTCGCAGGCAGCGGCTGCGCGGACACGGACGTCGTCGCCGACGCGCTCAGCCGCGCGTCCGGCGTCTGCTCGGTGGGCGAGTCGACCACGGCCGTGTTGACCACCTCGGGGAACGCGGCGACGCCGATCGCGACGCTCACGCGCGCGGTCGCGGATGCTCCGACCGCGAGCGGCCCGTTCACCGTGCACGTCACCGTCCCGGACGCGTCGGCGCACGTCATGCCGTGCCCGGTCACGCCACGGACGTCGAGGCCCGCGGGCAGGTCGTCGGTGATGACCACCGGACCCGGATCCTCGGTGGGACCGCGGTTGGTGAGCGTGACCGTATAGCTGCCCGTCCCCCCGACCTCGAACGCGCCGTGCGCGAGCTTCTCGAGCACCAGGGCGGCCTGCGCGGGCACATCGACGGGGTCTTCGGCGATGTTGTCGGAGGGGTCCCGATCGGGCTGCGCGCCGCTCACCTGCGCGACGTTGACGACAGCGGGATACGCAGCGGCGTGCACGCGCGCGGCCACCTCGAGCACCGGAGCGGACGCACCCGGCGCGAGGGCCGTCGCGAGCGCAGCGGTGAGCACCGTCGTGCCGTCGGCCGCGGGCACCGCGGTGACGGACCACTCCGGGGCCGTCGCGCCCGCGTCGAGGTACTCCAGGCCCGCCGGCAGCGTGTCGACGACCTCGATGCCGGTCGCGACGGACGGCCCGTCGTTGCGCACGACGAGACCGAACGTGAGCGCATCGCCGATCCGCACGGATGCCGGGTCGTGCGTCTTCGTGATCGACAGGTCGGTCGCGTGCGTGACCTCGACGAGCGCGTCGTCGGTGTCGTTCGCGGGCTCGGGATCCGGCGTCGCCGACGACACGCTCGCGACGTTGACGGCGGGACCGGTCGGCATTCCCGGATCCAGCGAAACATGGATCACGAGGGCGCTCGCGTGTGCGCCGGCAGGCAGCCCGCCCGCGTGCACGCACTCGACGAGGCGGGGTGCACCGGCGTCCGCGGCACACGTCCACGCGGCGCCGCCGTCCGCGACCGCGATGAACGTCATGCCCGCGGGCAGCGTGTCGGTGATGCGCAGCGGCCCCACGGCATCGGATGCGCCCTCGTTCGTGACCTCGAGCAGGTAGCGCACGGTCGCCCCCGCGTCCGCGGTCGTGCGCGGCACAAGCGCGTCGTCTACGGCCGTCTTCGTGAGGGCGAGATCCGCGAGCGCGTTCACGCGCACCGTCTCGTCGTCGGTAGCCGGGCCGTCCGGGTCGGGCGTCGAGCTCGTGACGGTCACGGTGTTCGTGAGGTCGGTCGCGTCCGCGACGGCGGATGCGACGCGCGCGGTCACGGCGATGTCGAACGTGCCGACGGGCAGGATCGCACGGACGCACGTCGCGCTCGCGACGTCGCACGTGAAGCCCGCCCCGCTCAGTGCGGTCACGGTCATGCCGGACGGCACGGCGTCGATCACGGCGACGTCGCGCGCGACCGAGGGGCCCGCGTTCGTGACGCGCAGCGTGAACGCGACGTCGGTGCCGGCGACGTGCGATCCGGCCGCGGCGGTCTTGACGACCGAGAGGTCGGCCGAGGTCGTGACGATCGTGGGGTCGTGCGCGACGTCGTCACTGGGATCCGTGTCGTGCGGACCGTCTACGGTCGCGACATTCGTGTACGTGCCGGCGGTCACGTCTGCGTCGACATCGGCCGTGAACGCGACGGTCACGGTGCTGCCCACGGCGAAGGTGGATGCGGCGGTGCCGATCGTCCACGTCAGCACGCCGTCCCGCGCCGTCGGTTCGAGCGCGGCAGCCGCGCCACCGTCGACCCGCACGGTCGCGGAGCCCGCGGCGTACGCGAACCCTGCGGGCAGCGTGTCGGTGACCACGAGCGGCCCGGAGGCGTCGGAAGGCCCGTGGTTGGTGACGGTGAGCGTGTACGGCATGCTCTCGCCGGCCACGGCGTCCCCCGTGTGCGTCTTCGCGATCGACAGGTTCGCAAAGCGCGCCGCGCCGTGTCCGTCGTCGTCGCTCGCGTCGGGTGCGTTCTCCGCGCCGGCCACGACGGCGTTCACCACGTCGCCGGTGTGGCCCGCCGCGAGATCGAACGTGAGCCGCAACGCGGCGGTCGCACCCGGGACGAGGGCACCCGCGAGTGCGAAGGCCTGGTCGTCGCCCGCGGTCGCGGTGGTCGACGTGCGCGTCCAGCTTCCCTCGACGCTCACGAACGACGCGTACGTGAGATAGTCCGCGACGGCGTCGGTGACGCTCACGCCGCGCGCATCCGCGGTTCCCGTGTTCGCGACGGCGACGAGGTACGACACAGGTGCACCGGCGACCGGCGCGTCGTCGGCGGTCGCGTCACGCCACGTCCCGCCCTCGAGCACCTGCCGCGTCTTGCTGACCCCGATCGTCGTGTCCGTCGCCGGCATCGTCGTGGTCGTGCTCGTGTTGTTGGCCAGCACGGGGTCGTCGGTCGCACCCGGAGTGACGGTCGCGGTGTTCGCGATCGTGGTGCCCGGCGCGAGCGACGGCGACACAGTACCGGTCAGCGTGAACGTCACGGCCGCACCGCTCACGAGCCGTGCGCCGTCCGCGAGCGTGAGCGTGAGCTCATCGCCGGCGTCCAGAGCCGCCGCGGTGTTCGCGCTCCATCCCGCCGGCAACGCGCCGAGCACCACGCCCTCGATCCCCGCGGGAATCGTGTCGGCGACGGTGATCGGCTTCGCGGTCGTGCTCACCGAGTCGCTGGGCCCGGAGTTGGTGACGGTGATCGTCCACGTGAGCGCATCGCCCGCGTTGGGGGGCGTGGCCGGTCCGGTCTTGCCCACGGCGAGGTCGGCGGATGCCGTGACCGGCACCTCGGCGGAGTCGGTGTTGTCGTCCGCATCCGGGTCGAACGTGCGCGCCGTGACGGTCGCGCTGTTCGAAACGGGCGCGTCGGCGAGGTCGAAGCTCGAGGCCGCGGCGGCGGTGATCGACAGCGCCGGGAACGCCGCGTCCTTCGCGAGCGTCTCGGTGGCGTCGCTGCGCGTGCACGTGACGCCGACGGCGGTCGGCGCGTCGCACGTCCAGCCGTCGCCCGCGACACCGGTCACGGTGAACCCGTCCGGCAGCGTGCCCCACTCGTCGGTCACGGTGAACGGTCCGACCGCGGTGTCGGGTCCGGTGTTGCGCACCGTGATCGTCCACGCGACGGCGGGCGCGGCGCCCGCGACCAGGCCCGGGCCCGCGACCTTGTCGAGGCGCAGGTCGGCGGCGTGCAGGTACGCGTCGGCGGTGTCGTCGGCGGCCGTGTACGGACCATCGGCGTTGCCGGTCGCGCCGGTGGGGTCGGTCGTCGTCGCCGAGAGGGTGTTGGTGTGCGGCACGCGCACGCCCGAGTCGGTCGTGGCGCCCGCGGCGGTGAGCGCGGCGACCGCGGGGGTCGCCGTGAACCCGATCACGATCGTGCGTGCGGCCTCGTACGCGCCGCTCGCGGTTCCGGGCAGCGCGGGCGCGGCGGCGGAAATCGCGGCGGCGTTCCAGACGAGCGTCTGCACGTCGCCTGCCGCGGCGACGCTCGGGTCGGCGAGCGCGCGCGGCGCGTCCGTGCCGACGCGGATCGTCGCGGATCCCATGTCGTAGCTCCAGTGCTGCGGCAGCACGTCGGTCACCGCGATCGTGGTCGCGTCGCCGTCGCCGGTGTTGCGCAAGGTCAGCGTCCACGCGAACGGCTCGCCGGCGTACGCAGTCGTGCCATTGGCGGCGGTCTTGTGGAGCACGACGTGCGGGAACGCGGGGTCGACGATCGCGGTGTCCTGCACGTCGGCGGGCGTGAGCGCACGGCCGCCGTCCGGGAAGGACTCCACACTCGTGACGCGTGCGGTGTTCTCGAACTCGTCATCGTCACCGATGGTCGCGGACGCCGCGAGGACCGCGTCGTATGTGAGCGTGATCGCGGTCGGCGACGCGGACGAGGCCGACGGATGCAGCGGGCCGGGCAGGTCCGCGGCATCCCACGTGATGACCCCGCCACCGGTCGCGGTCGCGCCGGAGAGCGCGCCACCCGTCGAGATCGACGCGGGGTCGACGACGACGCCGTCGGGCACCGTGTCGGTCACGATGAGGCGGTACCCGGGGGTCGCGCCGGCGTTCGTGACCTCGAGCGTGTATGTGAAGCGCTGCCCGGGTGCGGGGGTCGTGTCGTCCACGGTCTTGGTGATCGCGGGGCGCGGGTCGAGCACGGTGACGGTCGCCGTGTCGTCGACCGGCGTCCGCGTGGACTCGTCGCCCGCGGCCGTCGTCCACGACAGCGCCGCGGTGTTCGGCAGCGACGCGATCGAGTTCGCGATGTCGTCGGAGAGCAGCACGCGGTAACGCAGCGTGAGCGTCCGGTCGACGCCCGCCGACGGAATGTCGCCGTACGCCCACGTCCACGTGTTCGTCGCGGCGTCGTGCGTGCGCGTCCACGCTCCGGGAAGCGCCAGCGGTGCCACGGCCGGTCCGGAGATCGACGACTCGATGAGCTGCGCGCCGGCGGGCAGGTCGTCCTGGATGCGCGCGCCGTAGTAGTTGATGTCGGCGTGCAGCGTCGCGACGATCTCGTACTCGACGGTCTGGCCGATGGGCGCGCTCGCGCTTTCCGCGAACGCGGCCGTCGTGCCGGCGATGCGCACACCCTTGGCGAGATCGGCGGTGACCGCCGTCACGGTCGCGTCGTCGTCGGCGGCGCGTTCGCCACGGCGGTCGTCCGCGTCCGGGGCGAGGGTCGCGGGCAGCGTATAGCCGCGCACGTCGGCGACGTTGGTGAACGCGCCGCCCGCACCCGTGCTCGGGTCGATGCGCGCGCTGTACGTGATCGTCGCGGTCGGCGACAGCGTCGCCAGATGCCACACGATGTCGCCGCCCACGCCCGTGCTCACGCCGGCATCCACCGACACCGGCTGCGGCGTGATCCCTGCGACGTCCACGCGCAGGCCCGCGGGAACCGTGTCGGTCACAACGTTGTCGTAGCTGTGCACGCGGCCGGACGCGTTGCCGACCGTGAGCGTGTACGTGATGACGTCGCTGCTGCTCACGTCGGTCGTCTTCGACGCGGTCTTGTCGATCTCCGGCGCCGGCTCGCGGTACGTCACGCGTGCGTCGTCCGTGCCGTTCCACGACGCCGAGGTGAACGACGCGCGGTTGCTCAGCGTCGTGCCGTTCGCGCCCGCGTCCCCCACGTAACCTGTCAGGGTCACCGTGAACACCTGGTCGACGGCCGAGCTGTTCGTGTAGGTCGTCGGGAAGGTCAGCACCCCGCGCTGGGTGCCGGCCGGCGGCGTCTCGGCGAACGTGAAGTCGGATGCCGTCGCACCCGTGAGCGCGGAGGCCGCCCACGATCCGCCCGTCACGATGAACGGCACGGCGCCGGGAGTGAGGGTGCCCCGATCGGCGAGGACACCGTCGCGCACGGACGTGCCGGCGGGAACGGTGACCGCATAGCTGAACGTCATGATCTCGCCCTGCACGACGTCGGCGGGGCCGTCCGCAGGGTCGCGGTCGGCGGTCGCGGGACTGATCTCGGAGCCGACGAGGTCTTTGCGCACGGCCGCGGGCGGTGTGTGCACCGCGGAGTCGTCGCGCGTGCCCGCGCCCGGCACGGTGACCACCGGATCGCGCGGCGTCTCATCGAGGGAACCCGTCGGGTACACGGTCGCGGTGCCGCCGGTGTTCAGCGGAAGGTCGTATCGCGGGATCGCGGCGGTGTTGGGCAGCGTCGTGTTCACGAGCGTGCCGTCGGGCACCGTGATCTCGTACATGAGCGTGCGCTCTGCTCCCGCCGCGAGGCCGATGCCGTCCCACACGATCACCGAGCGGTCGGCGAGCGCGGCCGGGAGTGACGTGGGATAGCCGGGGGCACCGGGATCGAGCACCGTGCCGTGCGCCCAGCTCGGGTCGACGTCCACGTCCACGTCCACGTCCACGGCGCGTACGCCGGGAGGCAGCGCATCCCACACGTGCAGGTCGGTGACCGCATTCGTGCCGCCGGTGAGGTCGATGCGGTAGCGCACGATCTCACCCTGGCGCACGTGGATGCCGTCGCGGTTCGACGCGAACGTGTCGCCGTCACCGTCGCGCTGCGTGCGCGCCGTGCGGCGGGGGTCGCCGTCGACCGAGTGGACGCCCTTGATCAGCGCGGGACCGCGCCCGGTCGCGATCACAGCTTCGTCGCGCAGGAAGAAGACGTCGCCGTGCACGTTCTCCTGGCGGTACTTCATGAGATTCGCGGGCTTGTCGAGGTCGGCCGCATCGTTGGGGGTCCACGACGTGACGGCGCCCAGTACGTGCAGCACGAGCGTGGAGCCGAGCGGCACGAAGCGAGCGCCGTCGGCGCCCTCGGTGCCCACGCGCCAGTCGACGCGCTGACCGTCGCGCGACGGCGCCGACACCTCGAGCCCGGGCGTCGTACCGGCCGCGACCGCGGAATCGACGTACGCGACGCCCGCGGGGAGGAAGTCGGTCACGCGCGCGTTGCGCACGTCCAGCTGGTTCGCGAAGCGGACGGTCAGCTCGTAGCAGACCACGTCACCGGGCACGAAGGGCACGTGGGTGGGGCCCGTCACGTCGTCCGCCCATGCGGCGTTCGTGGCATCCACCGGGCACGCGGTCGCGGCGGTCGGCGCCGCGGGTGCGGTTTCGATGACCGCGTCGCGCGCGAGGACGCGCTTGCCGATCGCGGAGAACTGGGAGCCGAGCGATGCGGACGAGTCGTCCCACACGTCCTGCTCCCCGAAGGCCGGCGCGCCCGCGACTGAGGCGACACCGTCGAGCGCGTCGATGGAGAGCGTGACGCCTTCGATCTCGACCTCGTTGACGAGCCGATCGCCCGAGGTCGTGCTGCCCACGAACGGATGGTGGTCGGTGTACGACGGACGCATGAGCGCGGTGTAGACGATCTGGTGCGTCTGCTTCGCCGCGAGGGCGTCGGGATCCGGCTCGAACGTCACCGTGAATTCGCCCAAGCCCTGGTCGTAGGAGATGCCGGCGACGTCGGCCCCCGTGACCTGTGCGCCGGGCGCGGTGGACGGATGCGCGCAGTGTCCCGGCCACGGGTCGCCGGTCAGTACGGCGGTCGACGCGGGCAGCGCGGGGCACAGACCGTTCGGCAGGACGTCGGTGATCCGCATCCGGTCGGCGCCCGCGTATTCGCTCGTCGCCAGGTCAAGCGTGAAGGTCGCGAGTTCGCCCGTGACGAAGTCGGTGCCGGCGCTCGTCGCGACGGACTTCAGGATGCGCAGGTCCATCGCGATGATGCGCTCGGTGTCGCTGTCGCTCGCCGGCACCGGCGCGGATGCGGGAGTCGCTGACGTGTAGGTGCCGCTCACGGTCGCCGCGTTGCGGAACTGCCGCCCGTCGTCGTGACCCGAGCCGAGGCCGTGACGCGTCGACGCGCCGGTGTTGTTGTTGAGATTCGCGGCCTGCGCGACCGTCTGCGCATCGGGCGTCGCGTCGCCGACGGCCGTCGTGAACGTCATCGTGTTCTCGAACAGCGGCACCGCGGCGCGGTAGCGCAGGGTGGTGACGCCCGGCGTTCCCGCGGTGTCCGGGAACGCCTGCGCGGTCGCACCCGACAGCGCGGGCAGCTCCCATGTGACCTTCGTATAGACGCCCGCAGGCAGGCCGGCAGGCAGGTCGGAGTCGACCGTCTCGACGCGCACCGGCTGCACGCAGTCGGCGGGCGCCGTCGAGGTGATCGGGCCGGCGCCGGGGTATTCGCGCGTGCCACCGAGCGCACCGACGCCGTCATACAGTAGCGGGGAGGCCTGCGTGTTGTCGGTGTCGGCGCACGCGAGGAACTCCAGGCCCGCCGGCAGGTAGTCGACGACGACGACGTCGTCGGTCGTGCCCTGCGGCGTGTTCTCGATCGTGACGGTGTACGTCGTGTGGTTGTCGTGCACGCCGCGCAGGAGTTCTTCCTCGGGGCTCGGCTCGTGCTTCGTGAGGCGCAGTGCCTGCACCGGCACGCTCTGCACGTCCGTGCCCGAAGAGGAGTGCCGCAGCGCCTCGGCGCCGCCCACACCGGTCGACCCGTCGAACATCGGGCGCAACGGGGCAGCCGACGACACGTGCCCGGCGACGGCGAAGTCGGGGGATGCACCCACGGGGAACACGGCGGCGTCGGGCCGCACGATGATGCTCGCGTCGTACGTCGCGCCACCGGGGAGGTCGGCGACGTCCTCGAACACCCACAGCTGCATGCCCGCCGGGACGGCCGCTGCGGGCGGGGTCTTGGCGCTGTTGGGCAGCGTCTCCCCCGGCCCGTAGCGCACGGGGGTCCCCAGACCGCTCGAGACGAAAGCGATGCCCTCGGGCAGCGCGAGCGAGAACGCGATGTTGAATCCGTCGGCGGGCGCGCTGTTGGTCAGCGACACGTCGAGCACGGCGTCCTCACCCGCGAGGATGAACGGCTTGGCGTCGGCGTCGCCGTGCGCGCCGCCCGTGTCGCGCAGCGCGATGCCGGCTGTGGGGGCCGGCAGGGCGGCCGCCGACGCGCTGGTCACGGTCAGCGCACCCGCGCCGACGGCGCCGAGCGCGAGCGCGGGAGCCAGGACGAACGCGACCACGCGCGAACGGATGCGGCGACGGGCGACGCGCCGGGATCGGCGCGTATCGGCGACACGGGTTTCGGGCATGGTTCCCCCCTGGTTCCACGGACGCGCGTGCGCACGCGCGCCCGTCGGTCCTTCGGGTGGACGCTGAGGGGACGCAGTGCAAGCACAGCTGCGGGGCGGCTCGCGCCGCATGCACCACTCTTCTTCACGCGACTCGGCGCGCCCGGCTGTTTGCGGGCGATTTCACCCGCCGGTTCACCCGTGCCGCCTCCGCGGCGGGGATCGGGGCGGGCCGCGGGTATCCTGGACAGTGATCCGCGGGGCTGGGACTGGCGACGCGACCCCGCGCACCCACCCGAGTGCAACGCCTTCGCCAGATCGGAAGTGCGCGCGCCATGAGTGTCGTCGATCGGCTGCGGACGTTGCGGAGCGCCGGTCCGCGCGAGCAGATCCCCGCGGTGTTCGCTGACTCCGCGATCGAAGCGTGGTTCGGGCTGCCCCCCGCCGAGGTCCGCGAGATCCTCGAGGCCGCGCCCGACGACGCGCTGCGCTCATCGGTCGTGTCGACGCACGTGCTCGCGTTCTTGCGCGGCGAGCACGTCCCGCTCATGGATGACGTCGATCGCGCGAGCGCAGGCGCCGAGGCACTGCGCCGCGACCCCGCCACGCTCGCGCTCGCGGTGCTCGGCGCGCGCGTCACGGGGCAGCACCGCACCGCGCTCGCACTGCTGTCCGGCGGCGGCTCCCGGGCGGGTGCGCGCAACCTCTTCGCGGACGCGGCCTCCGTCTCCGGGATCTTCCTGGCCGTGCAGGCCGGCATCACGCGCATGCTCGCGGGCCGGTACCGCGCCGCGCTCGCCGACTTCGAGCGCGCCAAGTGGACCCGCCCGCCCGCCGAGCTGCGCTTCCTCGTGCGTGACGCGCACGTGAAGTCGGCCATCATCCATGCCGTCCTGGGAGATCCCGAAGACGCACGCCGCGAACTCGCGGATGCCGCAGCCGTCGAGCGCACCGCGAGCTGGGCCGAGCACGTCGTCGACGCGTCCGCGGGCATCGCCGCGGCGCTCGTCGACGACACCGATGCCACCACACGCCTCGAGCGCGTGCGCGCGATCCCACGGCCGGACATCGGCGAGATGTGGCCGTTCTACGTCCTCGCGCTCACGCGCATCGCGCTCGCCGACCCGTCGGCGGGGATCGACGGCCTCCTCGCGAACCTGCGCGCGGCCGACCCACCCGGCGCGGACGGCGACGGCCTGCCCGGCGCGGTGTTCGATCTGGCCGAGGCCGCCCTCGCGCTCTCGCGCGGACACGTCGCGGTCCCGCGCGACACCCTGCCGACCGCGGACGCCCAGGCACCGCTCAACCGCCTCCTCGCGGTTGCGCTCGCGCTCGCCGCAGGCGAGCCCGGACGCGCCCGCACGATCGCGCTGCGCCTCGCACCGCACACTGCGGGGCTGCGTCAAGCGGAGATGTGGCGCCTCACGCTCCTCGCCCTCGCGCACCGCGCGCTCGACGAACCCGAGGCCGCGCAGCGCGCCGGAGACCGCGCCCATGCGCTCGCGCACGGCCTTCCGGCGTTCGACCTCGCGGTAGCCGCGCCTGTCGGCCCCGCCGCATCCGCGGGCGCGATGGTCGCCGATTGGCCTGTCCTCGCGCAGGCCGGCGCGCTGACCGCGCGCGAACGCGAGCTGCTCCCGCTGCTCTTGGAGGGCCTGCCCCGCCGCGACATCGCGCAGCGCCTGTTCGTCTCGGAGAACACCGTCAAGACGCAGATCTCGAGCATCTACCGCAAGTTCCGTGCGACCAGCCGCGACGACTTCCTCAGCGAAGCCCACGTGCGCGGTCTCCTCTGACCGTGCGTTCCGGCAATGCTCCATGCGCACGCGTGGTCGGACGCAGATCTGCGGATTGAAGACCCGACTGCACGTCTGATCGAGTCATTATTGGAGCGGAGACGGAGGGATTTGAACCCTCGGTCCCCATAAGGGGACTCCACCTTAGCAGGGTGGTGCACTAGGCCTGACTATGCGACGTCTCCAGGCATCCGACGACGAGCGACGGATGCGCTCAGCCATCATAACCTGGTCGCGGGCCCTCCGAAGAACACGCTCACCCGCGGACGTTGCCGACCGAGCAGGTCTCCTGGGCGGCGGTGGAGCCCGTGATCGACCGCGGCAGCACCACGGTGCCGTCGGAGACGGTGGCGTCTTCGACCGGGGCCTCGGTCTCCGCAGGGCCCTCCCCCTCGCCCACGGGCGGCGCGGCCGGCGCCGCGGGATCGGCCGGCGCGGCATCCGCCGGCGGCTCGACAACGACGACGGCGTCGTTCTTGCCGGCCTCGCCGCTCAGCTCGAGCGGCTGGTTCGCGCGCAGCGCGTCCCACATCAGGTCGGCTGCAGCGTGGTCGGGGACGACCTTGTTGACGTCGTACGGGTCGGTGAGGGTCGGGTACTGCAGGAAGGTGATGTCCTCGAACGCGACATCCTTGGCCGCGAGGGCGATCTGCACCATGCGCATCGGGTTGGTGAGCGACTCGCTGGGCGTGACGTTCTTCACCGCGGTGCCCGCGAGCGAGCCCAGCGTGCCGACGTCGGTGAGCACCTCTTCGCTGACGAGCTTCTTCACGAGACGCGACATGTACTGCTGCTGGTTGCTGATGCGCCCGAGGTCCGAGCCGTCGCCGACGCCGTGCCGGGTGCGCAGGAACTGCAGCGCGTCGTAGCCCGCGACGGTGCGCGTGCCGGCCGGCCAGTCGATGCCGGTGTAGGGGTCGCGGATGCCGCCGGCGATGCAGACCTCCACGCCGCCGATCGCGTCGGTGATGTTGATGACGTTGCCGAAGCTGACCTTCGCGGCGTAGGGCACGCTCATGCCGCTGAGATCCGACAGCGTGTTCACGACGCAGCCGAGGCCCCCGTAGGAGTACGCCGAGTTCAGGGGCTGCTTGCTCATGGCCCACGTCTGGCGGCCGTCCTCGCCCGTGCACGAAGGGATCGGCACCATCAGGTCGCGCGGGAACGACACGACCGTGACCCGACGGGGGGCGTCGGAGATGTGCAGCAGCATGTTGACGTCGTTCAGCTGGCCACCGGCATCCTTGCCCGTGCAACGATCGCCGAACCACTCCGCGATCTCTGCCTCGCACTCGTCGGTGCCCGTCACCACCATCGTGATCGGACCGTCGAGCGGGCCGAGGCTGGGCGGCTGCGCCGGGGCGTCATCGAGTGCGACCGAGTTCTGGGCGAAGTCCGAGACGAGGCCGACGGCGGCGTAGCCGGCGACCGTCGCGCCCGACACCGCGACGACCGCCACGATGACGCCGAGGACGGTCAGGGCCTGGGTGAGGGGGTGCGGGGAACGCAGTTTTCCGTGGCGTGCCACCGGAAGGCGTCGCCCGTGCGTCCGGGTGCCGCGCGAGGTCATCCTCCGAGGTTACCGTTCGAGCAGGTCTCCTGCGCAGCGGTCTGCCCGGTGATCGATTCCGGCAGCGTCGTCACGGTGCCCGGGGTCTCCCCCGGCGCGGCGGTCTCGCCGGGGTCCGCCGGGGTCGCCGGCTCCTCGGGCGTGGCCTCCTGCGGGGTCTCCGGCTCGACAACGACCACGCCGTCGCCCTGGCTGGCCTCGCCGCTCAGCATGATCGGCTGGTTCGCCTCGAGAGCCGCCCACAGCGCCGCCGCGGCCGCCTCGTCGGGGACGACCTTGTTCGGGTCGTCGGGGTCCTCCACCACGGGGTACTGCAGGAACACGATCTCCTCGAAGGGAACGTCCTTCACCGCCAGAGCGATCTGCATGAGCGTCAGGGGGTTCGTGAGGCTCTTGCTGGGCGTGACGTTCTCGACCGCGGTCGACGCCAGCGAGTACAGGGTCGCCGGGTTGGTCAGCACCTCGTCGCTGATGAGCTTGCGGGCCAGCCGCGACATGTACTGCTGCTGGTTGGAGATACGCCCGAGGTCGCCGCCGTTGCCGACGCCGTGGCGGGTGCGCAGGAACTGCAAGGCCTCGAGCCCGGCGATGGTGCGGTTGCCCGCCTCCCAGTCGATTCCGGTGTGGTGGTCGCGGATGCCGTTGGCGATGCACACCTCCACGCCGCCCACGGCGTTGGTCACCTCGATCACCCCGCCCCACGTCACTTTGGCGGCGAACGGGATGTCCTGGCCGGTGAGCGCGGCGATCGTCGAGACGACGCAGGCCAGGCCGGCGTCGCCGCCGTTCGTGTAGGCGGAGTTCAGCGGGCGCTTGCTCATCGCGGAGGTCACCGTGCCGTCGGAGTGCGTGCACGACGGGATCGGGACCATCAGGTCGCGCGGGAAGGAGATGACGGTGACGCGCCGGGGCTCATCCGAGATGTGCACGAGCATGTTGACGTCGTTGAGCTCGGCCTCGGCATCCGCTCCGGTGCACCGGTCGCCGAAATACTGCGCGTACTCGGGCTCGCAGGCGTCGGTGCCCGCCAGCAGCAGGTTCACTCCGCCCTCGATCGCGCCGATGTCCGGCGGCACCGATTCCTGCCCATCGAGATCGACCGAGCCGTCGGCGAACGTGGACGCCAGCGTGAACCAGGTGTAGGCCGCGACACCGACCCCCGACACGAGCACGACGGCCAGCACGATCGCGACCGCCTTCATCAGCTGCGCGACGGGACCGGGCGATGATTGCACGCCGTGGCGCGCCAGCGGACGCCGACCGGAGCGCGCGGTGGGCGCGCGGCCGGGTTCGGGTGCGTCGGTCACGGGTGTCCTCTCGGTGGGGCGGGCCGTGCCGCCACACCCGGGACGCGTCTGCGGAGGGTGTGGGATTCGAACCCACGGGACATTGCTGCCCACTGGTTTTCAAGACCAGGTCCATCGGCCGCTCGGACAACCCTCCCGGCGAACGCCTCACGGCATCCGTCGAACAGGCCCCGAGTCTAGTCGACGGCGCCAGTGCCCATTCTCGCCGGGACGGCTGGGCAGCCGCTGTACGGCGCGCAGCACCGTGATGACCGGCGACGGCGGGTGTGTCAGAGGGCCCGCAGCACCTCGGCGACACCGCCGGCCTGCACCGAGCCCGTGGTCTCGCCGGCCACCGAGCGCACTTCGTCGACGCCCTGTGCCATCGCGACCGCGCGACCGCCGTTCTCCCGCGCCCACCGGAACATTCCGATGTCATTGCGTCCGTCGCCGATGACGATCACATGCGACGGCTCGACGCCGAGCCAGTCGCAGACCAGCGCCAGCGCACTGGACTTGTCGACGCCGCGGGGGGCGATGTCGAGCCAGGCGGTCCATCCGACCGCGTACGACACCTCATTCAGGCCGATGCGCGCGACGAGGTCGACGAAGTCCTGCTCGGTCTCGTCGGGGGAGACCACGACGACGCGGGAGGCCGGCTGGGCCGAGAGCTCCTCGAACGACACCCGGCGGGCACCCTGCAGGTTCCAGTCGTCGAGCTCCTCGGTGTACAGCCGTCGGCCGTCGGGAAGCTCGACCATGTAGCGGGCGTTCGGCAGGTGCTCGCGCAGCAGCGTCAGCACCTCGGCGGGGTCGAACGTCTCGGTGTGGAAGCGCTCGTAGCGCACCTCATCGCCCTTGACCCGCTTCATGATGACGGCGCCGTTGGAGCACACCACATACGTCGGGGAGATCTCCAGCACGCGCAGGATGCCCCTCGTGCTCTCCCAGCTGCGTCCGGTCGCGAGCATGACCTCATGCCCGGCCTGCTGCGCGTGGGCGACGGCCTCGACCACGCCGGGGCTGAGCGATTCGTCCTCGAGCAGGATGGTGCCGTCGATGTCGAGCACGATCAGCAGACGTTCAGTGCGGACCGCGGGGTTCTCGGCATCCGCTGCGATGTCCTCGACGATCTCGGCGGCGTCGGCGGGGTCGGTGACCTCCACCTCTCCGGCGGGGGGCAGATGGGCACGGCTCACGCGATCGGCTCCAGGATCTCGAGCCCGCCGAGGTACGGCCGCAGCACCTCGGGCACCGCCACCGAACCGTCGGCGCGCTGGTGGGTCTCCAGCAGCGCGACGATCCAGCGGGTGGTCGCCAGCGTGCCGTTGAGGGTCGCCACGGGTGTGGTCTTGCCGCCGTCCGGGCGGTGACGGATGTTCAGTCGCCGCGCCTGATAGGTCGTGCAGTTGCTCGTGCTGGTGAGCTCGCGATAGGCGTCCTGCGTGGGCACCCACGCCTCGATGTCGTACTTGCGCGCGGCGGAGGATCCCAGGTCGCCGGCGGCGACGTCGATGACGCGATAGCTCAGGCCCAGTTCGCGCAGCATCCCCTCCTGCATCTCCACGAGCCGCTCGTGCTCGCGCTCGGAGTCCTCGGGGGTCGTGTAGACGAACATCTCCAGCTTGTTGAACTGGTGCACGCGGATGATGCCGCGGGTGTCCTTGCCGTGCGAGCCCGCCTCGCTGCGGTAGCACGTGGACCAGCCGGCGTAGCGCTTGGGGCCGGCGGAGAGATCGAGGATCTCGTCCATGTGGTAGCCGGCCAGCGGCACCTCGCTGGTGCCGACGAGGTAGAGGTCCTCCTCGGCGAGGTGGTAGACCTCGTCGGCGTGCTGGCCGAGGAATCCGGTGCCGCGCATGACCTCGGGACGCACGAGGGTCGGGGGGATGATCGGGGTGAACCCGGCCTGCAGCGCGCGGTCGAGTCCCAGCGTCATGAGCGCCAGCTCGAGCCGGGCGCCGATGCCGGTGAGGAAGTAGAACCGGGCACCGGACACCTTGGTGCCGCGCTCCATGTCGATGGCTCCGAGCATCTCGCCGAGGGCGAGGTGGTCGCGGGGCTCGAAATCGAAGGTCGGGATCTCGCCGTTCGTGCGCAGGGTGACGAAGTTCTCCTCGCCGCCGGCGGGCACACCGTCGAGCACGATGTTCTCGAGCCGGGCGAACGCGGCCTCGGCGGCGGCTTCGGACTCGACGACGGCGCGCTGGGCGGCCTTGACCTGCTCGCTGAGCTGCTTGGCCTGCGCGACGAGCTCGGCCTTCTCCTCCTTGGGCGCCTGCGCGACCCGCTTTCCGTGGGCGTTCTGCGCGGCGCGCAGCTCCTCGAACGCGGTGATCGCGGCGCGCCGATCGCGGTCGGCCGCGACGGCGGCGTCGACCGTCTCGGGCGACTCGCCGCGGGCCTGCTGCGAGCGCTTCACCAGGTCGGGCTGGTCGCGAAGGAGGGAGGGATCGATCACCCCACAATCCTCGCACAGGAGCCACCACCGGGCCCCGGCTATCGTGAGGGCATGACCTCGTCCGCCGCGCCGCGCGCCGCCCTGGTCTACAACCCCATCAAGACCGATGCCGCCGCGCTGCGCACGGCCGTGCAGCGACTGTCGGCGGAGGCGGGGTGGGACGAGCCGCTGCTGTTCGGCACCACCCTCGACGACCTGGGCGACGTGGCCGCCCGCGAGGCGCTGGGACTGGGGGTCGACGCCGTGCTCGTGGCCGGCGGCGACGGCACCGTGCGCGCCGTCGCCGGCGCGGTCAGCGGCAGCGGCGTGCCGCTGACGATCGTCCCCGTCGGCACGGGCAACCTGCTGGCGCGCAATCTGCGCCTGCCGCTGACCGACCCCGAGGCCATGATCCGCGCCACCTTCACCGGCGAGCGGCACGCAATCGACGTCGGCTTCGTGCAGCTGCGCCGCCCGGAGGGCGACGTCGATGAGCACGCGTTCGTCGTGATGGGCGGCATGGGGCTGGATGCTGCGATGATCGCGCGGACCAGCCCCCAGCTGAAGCGATCGGTGGGCTGGATCGCCTACGTCGACGGGGCCGCACGCTCCCTCGTGGGCGCCAAGCCGTACCGCGTGGTCTACCAGGTGGCCGGACACCGCATGCATTCGGCTCGGGCGCACAGCGTGCTGTTCGCCAACTGCGGCTCGCTGCCGGCCGGGTTGGAGCTGATCCCCGAGGCGTCGGTGGCCGACGGGCTGCTGGACATCGTCGTCTTCCAGCCCAAGGGACCGTTCGGGTGGCTGTTCGTGTGGCGGCGGGTCGCGTGGGACAACAGCGTGCTGCGCCGGTTCCGCGCCGGCCGCGACGTGCTGGCCCTGCGCACCCCGGACACCGCGGTGCGCTACGCCCGCGGCCCTGCACTGGAGCTGGCCCCGGCCGGCCCGCAGCCGGTGCAGCTGGACGGCGACGAGTTCGGCGAGGCGGTGCACGTGCGCGCCCGCGTCGAGAAGGGGTCGCTGCTGGTGGCGGTGCCGACGGGCCACACCCTCACCCCGCCGCCGCCGCGGCGGCGGACGCGGGGCTGACGCCGGCGGCGGATGCCTGCTGTCAAGCCCGCGCGGGGCGGCGACCGCGCCTTCAGCATGGGGTGATGGGCTCACCCTCGCTGGTCTGGTTGCGCGACGACCTCCGTCTGGCGGACAATCCGGCGCTGCGCGCGGCGGTGGACCGCGACGAGCCGGTCATCGCGCTGTACGTGCTCGACGAGGAGTCGCCGGGGCTGCGCCCCCACGGCGGCGCCGCCCGCTGGTGGCTGCATCACAGCCTCGCCTCGCTGTCCGAACGCCTCGCCGAGCGCGGCGGCACCCTGCTGCTGCGCCGAGGACCGGCAGACCGTGTCGTGCGCGAGGCGGTGAGCGATGTCGGCGCCGGGGCGGTGTTCTGGAACCGCCGCTACGGTGGCGCGGCGCGGGAGGTGGATGCGCAGCTGAAGACCGCGCTGCGCGCCGACGGCGTGGAGGTGGCCTCGTTCGCGGGGTCGCTGCTGTTCGAGCCGTGGACGGTGCGGACCGGCGGCGGCACCCCGTTCTCGGTGTTCTCACCGTTCTGGCGGGCGTGCCTCTCGCTCCCCGCTCCCCGCGCGCCGCTCCCCGAACCGCGCAGGCTCACCGCCGCCAAGCGCGCCGCGGCATCCGACGCGCTCGGCGACTGGGACCTGCTGCCCACCCGGCCGGACTGGGCGGGCGGTCTGCGCGAGACGTGGGAGCCGGGCGAGCCGGGAGCCCGCGCGCGGCTGCGGGAGTTCCTCGCCGACGATCTCGGGCGCTACGACCGCGCCCGCGACTCCCCCGCGGCGGGGGCGACCTCTCGACTGTCGCCGCGGCTGCGGTGGGGTGAGATCAGCCCGTTCATGGTGTGGCACGCGGCCACGCAGACGTCCGGCGCCGGCAGATTCCTCTCCGAGCTGGGCTGGCGCGAGTTCGCCTGGCACACCCTGTTCCACTTCCCCGACCTCGCCACGAAGAACCTGCGCCCCCAGTTCGACGCCTTCCCCTGGCCCCGGCTGAACGGGGCGCACCTGCAGGCGTGGCAGCGCGGGCGCACCGGCATCCCCCTCGTCGACGCCGGAATGATGGAACTGTGGCGCACCGGGTACATGCACAACCGCGTGCGCATGGTGACGGCGTCGTTCCTGGTGAAGAACCTGCTCATCGACTGGCGGCACGGCGAGCAGTGGTTCTGGGACACCCTCGTCGACGCCGACGACGCCAGCAATCCGTTCAACTGGCAGTGGGTCGCCGGCTCCGGCGCCGACGCGGCGCCGTACTTCCGCATCTTCAACCCCGAGCTGCAGCGCGAGAAGTTCGACCCCGACGGCACCTACTCCGGCCGATGGGCGCCGGATGCCGGTGCCCGCGAGCCGCTGGTCGATCTCAAGCTGTCGCGCCAGGCGGCGCTCGACGCCTTCGAGTCCGTGAAACGCGCGTGACCCCGCGCGCACGCAGCGCACGGGGTCACGGCGGCTCACGCCGCGGTCATCATTCGGCGACGGGGATGCCCTGAGCCTCGAGCGTGGAGATGGTCGACGCCTGCGCCTTCTCGAGCGCCTCGAGCAGGGTGCCCTGACCGGTCACGGCTTTCTGGAAGCCGTCGGAGACGTCGGCGTAGGTCTGCGTCATGGTCGGCCCCCACACGAAGTCGGGGTTGACCTGCTCGGCCGCCTCGGCGAACACGTCGTAGATCTTCTGCCCGCCGTAGAACTCCACGCCCTCCTGCAGCGACGGCAGCGACAGCCCCTCGGTCGTGGCCGGGTAGATGTTCGCCGACGTGTTCAGCGCCGTCAGCGCCTCTTCCGAGGTGTTCAGCCACAGGGCGAACTTCGTCGCCTCGTAGAGGTGGTCGGTGCCCTTGAACACCGCGATCGACGAGCCGCCCCAGTTGCCCGAGCTCTGCCCGCCGGCCTCCCACTGCGGGGCGGGCGCGACCGACCACTTGCCGGCCGTGTCAGGGGCGCCGCTCGAGATGGAGTTGGCACCCCAGACCGCGGAGTTCCATCCCCACACCGCGCCGGAGTTGTAGGCGTTGTTCCACTCCTCGGTCCACGCCGGGTAGGTCGAGACGAGATCCTCGTCGAGCAGCTCCTGCCAGTAGTCGGCGACCTGCGTCGACGGGCCTGCGGTGAGGTCGACCGTCCAGGCATCGCCGTCATTGGTGAACCAGTCGCCGTTGGCCTGCCACACGAAGCCCGCGAACTGGTTGATGTCACCGGTGGAGAAGTTGGTGATGTAGCCGCCGGCCTCGCGCACCTTCACCGCGGCCTCCTTGAACTCCTCCCACGTGGTCGGAACCTCGATGCCGTTCTGCTCGAACAGGTCGGAGCGGTAGAACAGCGCCATGGGCCCGGAGTCCTGCGGAATGCCGAAGACGCCGTCGGACGTGCCCAGCGTCACCTGACCCCAGGTCCACGGGATGAAGTCGGCCTCGGCGGCGACGACGTCCTCGCACGCGGCGAGGTTCTCGAGGCCGTCCTGCACGCGGAAGCTCGACAGCGCGTCGTACTCGATCTGACCGAGGTCGGGGGCGTTGCCCGCCTCGAGCTGGCTGAAGAAGCTCTTGTACGTGCCGGAGTTGCCGTTGGGCCCGGTCTGCACCGCGACCTGGATGTCGGGGTTCTCCTCGTTCCACATGTCGACGACGTCTTCGATGCCCGGGATCCACGACGTGAACTCCAGCGTGACGTCACCCTCCGACGGCGCGCAGGCGGCGGCATCCGTGCCGCTGTCAGTGGTGCCTCCCGCGGAGCATCCGGCCAGCGCGATCGCGCTGAGCAGTGCGACGCCGGTGGCGACTGCCCTCTTGTTGTGCTGCATGATCTTCCTTACTCGGTGGTGGTGTTACAGGGAACCGGAGGGCCGCAGCCCTCCGGAGGTCATTTGACCGAGCCGCTGCCCAGTCCGTTGCGCCAGAACCGCTGGAGCAGCAGGAAAGCGACGATGAGCGGCACGATCGACAGGAACGAGCCGGTGAGCACGTAGGTGCGCAGTTCGGGGATCTGATTGAGCTGGGTGTTCCAGGAGTAGAGCCCGTACGTGATCGGGAACAGCTCCGCGCTGCGCAGCATGATCAGCGGCAGGAAGAAGTTGTTCCAGATCGACACGAACTGGAACAGGAACACCGTCACCAGCGCCGGGGTCATCAGTCGCACCGACACGGTGAAGAAAGTGCGCACCTCGCCGGCCCCGTCGATGCGCCCGGCTTCGATGAGCTCGTCGGGCACCGACGACGCGGCGTAGATGCGACTCAGGTAGACGCCGAACGGGCTCACGATGCTCGGCAGCAGCACGGCCCAGTAGGTGTTGGTCAGGTTCACCTGGCTGAACAGCAGGAACAGCGGCAGCGCGAGCGCGGTCGCCGGCACCAGCACGCCGCCGAGCACCACGTTGAAGAACAGCTCCCTGCCGGGGAAGCGGTACTTGGCCAGCGCGTAGCCGCACATGCCCGCGAACACGGTCGCCAGCAGCGCGCCGACGACGGCGTAGCCGATGCTGTTGAGCAGCCAGCGGAAGTAGATCCCGTCGCCGTAGGAGATGAGGTCGCCGACGTTGGTGAAGAAGTTCCACTCCGCGAACCAGAGGGCGGGCGTGGTGAGCAGGTCGCCGCGGTCCTTGGTGGATGCGATGAACAGCCACCAGATGGGCACCAGGAAGTAGAGGGTGAAGACCCCCATCACCAGCAGTGCCGCGCCCCGGGAGAAGATGCTCTCGCGCGCACCGCGCGAACGGGCGGGGGCGAGATCGTCCGCGGTGGCTCCGCGGGTACGGGTGAGCATGCTCATTGCGCTGCCTTCCGCTGGGTGGACTTGAGGAACGTGAACGACAGGGCGAACGTCGCCAGCGCGAGCACGACCGAGAACGCCGCCGCCAGCTGGGTGTTGGGGACGGAGCTGGTGGCGTAGATGAGCATGTTCGGGGTGAACCCGGACGAGACCGCGGAGCTGAAGGAGCGGAACACCTGAGGCTCTGCCAGCAGCTGCAGCGTGCCGATGATGGAGAAGACCGCCGTGAGCACGATCGCCGGGGCGACCATCGGGATCTTGATCGACCACGCGATGCGGATCTGCCCGGCGCCGTCCAGGCGCGCCGCCTCGTACACCTCCGACGGGATCGCCAGCAGGGCCGAGTAGATGATGAGCATGTTGTAGCCGACGAACACCCAGGTCACGACGTTCGCGATGGACCACAGCACCATCTCGGGCGAGAGGAAGTTGATCGTGCGCGTCACATCGGTGAACGGCGACAGGTTCGGGGAGTAGAGGAAGCCCCACATGATCGCAGCGATGACACCGGGGACGGCATAGGGGGCGAAGAAGGCGAGGCGGAAGAACCGCTTGCCCTTCAACGCGGGCGAATCCAGCAGCAGCGCGAACAGCAGCGCCAGCCCGAGCATGATCGGCACCTGCACCACGCCGAACAGCAGCACGCGGCCGACGGACTCCCAGAAAGGGCCGTTCTGGAACACCAGCGCATACTGCGTCAGCCCTCCGAAGACCTCCTGCGGCGCCCCGTACGTGCCCTCGCGCTGGACCACCTGGAGCGACTTCCACACCGCGTAGCCGATGGGGATCAGGTAGAACAGCAGGAACAGCACCCCGAACGGGCCGGTGAAGATCGCGATCGCGCCCTTGTGCTGCACCTTGCGGCGCTCGCCGCGACGCGGCCGGGAGCGGCGTGCGGCGTCGGGGGCGCGGGTGATGGCCTCTGTGGCGGTCATGCTGCCGCCTCCTCTCTGACGATGCGCACCGCACCGCCGGGAACGTCGACGCGACCGCGCACCGGGTCGCCCGTGATGAGTTCGACGCCGTCGGCCTCGACGCTCGCGGCATCCGTCGCGTGGTTGACGATGAACAGATACGACGCCTGCGGCCCCCGGCGGCGCACCAGTTCGAGCTGGGCGAGATCGCCGTGCACGTGCGCGGGCGGGCGCACGCCCGCGTCGGCGGCGAGGCGCGCGATGAGGTCCCGGTAGGCGGCCTCGTCGGGCAGCGTCGCCAGATACCAGGCGACACCGTCGCCCCAGGCGTTGCGGGTGAGCGCGGGGTGCCCGGCGGCGGGCCCGGCGGCGAAGGATGCCACGACCTCGGCCGTGTCGGCCTGTCCCCGCTCGCTCCACAGCCGTGCCGTCGTGCCGTCGGTGAGATGCATGACGTCGTCGGCGGCGACAGGAGCGAACTCCTCGATGCGCACGCCCAGCGCCTCACGGAAGGGGCCGGTGTAGCCGCCCGTCCACACCCGGTCCTCGGCGTCGACGATGCCGCTGTTGAACGTGACCAGCGCAGTGCCGCCCGCCGCCACCCAGTCGGTGATCGCGGCGGCCTCGTCGGCACGCACGAGGTGCAGACCGGGCACGATGACCAGCCGGTGACCCGATAGGTCGGCCCCCGGCCGCACGACGTCGACGGTGAGGCCGAGGGCATGGGCCGCCCCGTAGGCGGCGTGCACCTGGTCGAGGTAGCCGAGCGCCTGGCTGGGTCGGGACTCCGTCTGCGTCGCCCACCACGCCTCCCACGAGAACACCACCGCGACATCGGCGACCACGCGGGATCCGGCGACCTCGGAGATGCGCTCGACGATCCCGCCCAGCTCGGTCACCTCGCGCCACAGCGCGGAGTCGGTGCCCGCGTGCGGCAGCATCGCGGAGTGGAACTTCTCGCTGCCCTGCACTGAGGCGCGCCACTGGAAGAAGCACACGCCGTCCGCGCCGCGGGCGACATGGGTGAGCGAATTGCGGATGATCTGGCCGGGCGCCTTCGGGGTGTTCAGCGGCTGCCAGTTGACCGCGCCGGTGGAGTGCTCCATCAGCAGCCACGGCGCCCCGTCGCCGAGGCCCCGTGAGAGGTCGGCGGCGAAGGCGAGCTCCGAGACCGGGTCGGCCAGCCGTCCGTCCAGGTAGTGGTCGTTCGCGATCACGTCCATGTCGGCGGCCCACGACCAGTAGTCCATGTTCTCGATGTGGGCCGTGACCATGAAGTTCGTGGTGACGGACCGGTCGCTGAGGGCCCGGATGGCATCGGCCTCGGCCCGGTACAGCCCGCGCAGCTCGTCGGAGCTGAAGCGGTGGAAATCGAGCATCTGCGACGGGTTGCCCGTCGAGAGGGTCGTGCGCGGCGGCAGGATCTCGTCCCAGTCGCGGTAGCTCTGGCTCCAGAACGCGGTGCCCCACGCGGTGTTGAGCGCGTCGATCGTGGCGTAGCGCTCGCGCAGCCAGCGGCGGAAGGCGCCGGCGCTGACGTCGCAGTAGCACAGCGCGTTGTGGCATCCCAGCTCGTTCGACACGTGCCACAGGGCCACCGCGGGGTGGTCGCCGTAGCGGCGCGCGACCTCGGTCGTCAGGCGCACGGCGGCCTCGCGGAAGACAGGCGAGCTCGGGCAGAACGCCTGCCGGCCGCCCGGGTACCGGCGCGTGCCGTCCGCGGCCATCGGCAGCATCTCGGGGTGGCTGCGGGTGAGCCAGGCGGGCGGCGACGCGGTGCCGGTGCCGAGGTTGATGCGGATGCCGGCGGCGTGCAGCCGCGCGACGATGTCGTCGAGGCGGGTGAAGTCGTACTCCCCCGCGCGCGGCTCGATGTGCGACCAGCCGAAGATGTTGATCGCGACGAGATCGACCTTCGCCTCGGCCATGAGGGCGATGTCCTCGTCCCAGACGTCGGGCGTCCATTGCTCGGGGTTGTAATCGCAGCCGAACGCGATGCCGTCGTGCGCGAAGGGTCGGCGGGCGGGGGGCGTCATTGTCTCCTCGGATCTGTGAACGTGCACAGCCCGATGCGACTTTTCTCCGCATTGAGAACCTGTGAACGTGAACACATTATGAGCGGCACCCATCGCTGTCAACACGTGCACCCCGGGGTGTGCGCGTGCACATACGATGTGAGCGTGGAAGCGACGGGGCGACGACGCCGGGCAACGGTCAAGGACGTGGCACTCGAGGCCGGGGTGTCCCGCGGCACGGTCAGCCGCGTGCTCAACGGTCAGCCCTACGTCTCCGCCGAGGCGCGTGCGGCGATCGACGCCGCCATCACGAAAGTCGGATTCGTGCCGAATCGAGCCGCGCGCAGCCTCGTGGTCCAGAGCTCCCAGGCGATCGGGCTCATCGTGCACGAGCCGCATTCACTGTTCGTGGAGGACCCCAACATCGGGTCGATCCTGCTGGGCGCCAATGCCGCCCTCTCCGAGGCGGACTACCAGATGGCCTGCCTCATCGCCGACTCCCCCCGCGACATCGAGCGCCTGTCGCACTACCTGGGCGCCGGACTCATCGACGGCGTCATCATCGTCTCCGCGCGGGTCGGCGACCCCATCACGCGCGCCGTGGCGCAATTGCAGCTGCCGGCGGCGTTCGTGGGGCACCCGCGCGACATCGGCGATGCCGCCTACGTCGCGATCGACAACCGGGCCGCTGCCCGCGAGATCACCACTCGGCTGGCCGCGACGGGGCGCCGTCGCATCGGGATGATCGCGGCGGCGCTGGACCGCGACTCCGGATCGGACCGCCTCGCGGGCTTCGTCGACGCACTCGGGCACCGGTTCGACCCGCAGCTCGTGCAGAGCGTCCCGCTCTACTCGTTCTCGTGCGGCCAGGACGGCATGCGGGCCCTGCTGGAGCGCCACCCCGACATCGACGGTGTGTTCGCCTCGAGCGACGCCGTCGCCGCCGGCGCCCTCGACGTTCTGCAGGCGGCCGGACGCTCCGTTCCCGGCGACGTCGGGGTCGTCGGCTTCGACGACAGCTCGTGGGCGCTGCGGTGCGACCCGCCGCTGTCGACCGTGCACCAGCCCGCCACGGAACTCGGCCGCGCCGCCGCCGAGGCCGTGCTGCGCCAGCTGCGCGGCGAGGGCGATGGCGGTCGGCAGCTGCTGGAGTGCCCGATCGTCTGGCGCGATTCGGCGTAGCCGTCGGCTGGAATGCCTGGAGCCCGCGTCCGGTTGCACGAAGTGATGAGCACCCCCACCCCCGCCCCGGCCCTCTCCGTCCTCGACCTCGTCCCGGTCCGCACCGGGCAGAGCAGCGCCCAAGCCGTCGCAGCAGCGCTGTCGCTGGCCGAGACCGCCGACCGACTGGGACTGCGGCGGTACTGGTTCGCCGAGCACCACAACATGCCGTCGGTGGGCTCGACCACTCCCCCCGTGCTCATCGCCGCCGCCGCAGCACGCACGTCCCGCATCCGCGTCGGCTCCGGCGGCGTGATGCTCCCCAACCACTCCCCGCTCGTCGTGGCCGAGCAGTTCGCCGCGCTCGAAGCGCTGGCACCGGGCCGCGTCGACCTGGGCATTGGCCGTGCGCCCGGCAGCGACCCCGTCATCACGCAGCTGCTGCGCATGTCGGGCACCTCCAGCGACGTCGAGCGCTTCCCGCAGCACGTGCAGGACATCCTCGCGCTCGTCTCCCCCGAGGGGGCGACGCTGCAGTTCACCTCGGGCGGCACCTACGACGTGCACGCGACGCCCGCGGCCACCGGCACGCCGCAGGTGTGGCTGCTGGGGTCGAGCGACTACTCGGCGCAGCTGGCGGCATCCCTCGGCCTGCCCTACGTCTTCGCGAACCACTTCTCCGGCGAAGGGCTCGAGCGGGCGCTGGGGCTGTACCGCGGGCAGTACCGCCCGAGCGAGGCGCACCCGGAGCCGGTGACATTCCTCACCGCCAACGTCGTCGCCGCCGACACCGCCGACGAGGCCGAGGCGCGCGCACTCCCCCAGCTGCGGGCGATGGCCCGCCTTCGGCTGAACCGCCCGATGGGACCGATGGAGACGGTCGAGGCGGCACTCGCGGCCGCGCCCGATGACGCGATGACGCCGCTCATCCAGGCGATGCGGGAACGCTGGATCATCGGCACGGGCGAGCAGGCGGCATCCGACCTGCGCACCCTCGCACGCACCCACGACGTCGACGAGATCATGGTCTCCCCCATCGCGGCCGCCCGCGAGGACGAGCCGATGGATGCCCCCACCGGTCGCGACCGCACGCTGGAGCTGCTGGCCGCCGCCATCGCCGGCTGACCGGCCGCGCCCGCGGGGAGGCGGCGGTCAGTCGGCGGGCTCGCCCGACAGCAGCCCCCGCAGCCAGTCGCGCGCCTCGACGAACACCTCGTCGGAGTAGCGGTCGGGGTAGCGCACGATGGCGCGATCGGCCCGGGGGTACGAGCCGAGGAAGATGACGCGCGGGCTGAAGCGGCGCAGCCCCATGAGGGCGTCGGCCATGCGCTCGTCCTGGATGTGGCCGTCGGCGTCGATGACGAAACGGTAGCGGCCCAGCGCGTCGCCGATCGGGCGCGATTCGATGAGCGACAGATTGATCCCCCGGGTCGAGAACTGCTCCAGCAGCTCCAGCAGCGCCCCGGGGTGGTCCTCGGGCAGCTCGGCGACCAGCGAAGTCTTGTCGGCGCCGGTCGGGGTGGGCGGCGTGCCCGGCCGGCTCACCAGCACGAACCGCGTCACGGCGTTGGGGTTGTCTCCGATCGACTCGGCGAGCAGCTCGAGATCGTGGTGCTCCAGGATGCCGGGAGGGGCGATGGCGGCATCGGCTCGACTGGTGCCGTCGAGCATGTCCACCGCCGCGGCGACGTTGCTGGCGGCCGGCAGGTGCGCGTGCGCCGGGAGCGCCCCCGAGAGCCACCGCAGGCACTGGGCGTAGGCGACGGGGTGGGCGGCGACCAGGGAGACGTCCTCGATCCGGGTGCCGGGGCGGCCGACGAGCACGAAGTTCACCGGCACGAGGTATTCGCCCACGATGCGCAGGCCCGGCATGGTGGCCAGGGCGTCCTGCGCGGTGGAGACACCGCCGTCGACGGAGTTCTCGATCGCGATCATCGCGGCATCCGAGCGCCCGTCGACGACGTCGGAGAGCGCCTCGCCGACGTTGCGCACCGGGCGCCACACCTGGTCACGGGCCTCGGGCACCTGCGCCAGCGCCGCCTCGGTGAAGGTGCCTGCCGGACCCAGATAGCTGTAGGTGCGGCGGGTGGTGGACGGATCGGTGGTCACGGGGAGCAAGCCTAGTCGCGTGTCCCGCCGCGTCCCGATGCCTGGGCACGCGGGCGGATCAAGTGACAGACTGAGCGAATGAGCCGCGCAGGACAGCCCGCCGAAGCCTCCGACCTCGTCGACATCGACGAACTGGTCAACGCCTACTACGACCGCAAGCCCGACGCCTCGATCCCCGAGCAGCGCGTCGCGTTCGGCACGAGCGGCCATCGAGGCTCGTCGCTGTCGACGAGCTTCAACGAAGACCACATCCTCGCCACCACGCAGGCGATCGTCGATTACCGCGCCGCGCAGGGCATCACCGGTCCGCTCTTCCTCGGCCGCGACACCCACGGCCTCTCGCGCCCGGCCGAACGCAGCGCCATCGAGGTGCTCGTCGGCAACGGCGTGGACGTGCGGGTGGACTCCCGTGACGCCTGGGTGCCGACGCCGGCGCTGAGCCTGGCGATCCTCACCCACAACCGGGGCAGGGATGCCGGTGACCCCGGCCGCGCCGACGGCATCGTCGTCACGCCCTCGCACAACCCGCCGCGCGACGGCGGCTTCAAGTACAACCCGCCCCACGGCGGACCCGCCGACACCGATGCGACCGGGTGGATCGCCGAGCGCGCCAACGCCCTCATCGCCGCGGGCCTCGACGGGGTGCGCCGCACCCGGTTCGCCGACATCGACGCCGACGCGCTGGGCAGCTACGACTTCCGCGACGCGTATGTGCGCGACCTCGCGAGCATCATCGACATCGACGCGATCCGCTCCGCCGGTGTGCGCATCGGCGCCGACCCGCTCGGCGGGGCCTCGGTGGAATACTGGGCGCTCATCGCCGAGGTGTACGGTCTCGACCTCACCGTCGTGAACCCCGACGTCGACCCGACCTGGCGCTTCATGACGCTCGACTGGGACGAGAAGATCCGCATGGACCCGTCGTCGCCGTCGGCGATGGCTTCGCTCGTGGCCCGGCGCGACCAGTACGACATCCTCACCGGCAACGACGCCGACGCCGACCGCCACGGCATCGTCACCCCCGACGCCGGGCTGATGAACCCCAACCACTACCTCGCCGTCGCGATCGACTACCTCTTCCGCAACCGTGAGGGGTGGCCGGCGGATGCCGCCGTGGGCAAGACGCTGGTGTCGTCGATGATCATCGACCGCGTCGCCGAGTCCCTGGGCCGGCGTCTGCTGGAGGTGCCGGTCGGATTCAAGTGGTTCGTCCCCGGGCTGCTCGACGGGTCGGTCGCCTTCGGCGGCGAGGAGTCGGCCGGGGCGTCGTTCCTGCGCAAGGACGGCACCGTCTGGACCACCGACAAGGACGGCATCCTGCTGTGCCTGCTGGCCGCCGAGATCCTGGCCGTCACGGGCAAGACGCCGTCGCAGCGCTATGCGGAGCTCGAGGCCGAGTTCGGCGCGTCGGCGTACGAGCGCGTCGACGCCCCCGCGACGCCCGCGCAGAAGGCGACGCTGGCCAAGCTGTCGCCCGAGGCCGTCACGGCCACCGAGCTGGCCGGCGAACCCATCACCGCGAAGCTGTCGCATGCGCCGGGCAACGGCGCCGCCATCGGCGGGCTGAAGGTGCAGACCGAGCACGCGTGGTTCGCCGCCCGCCCCTCCGGCACCGAAGACGTGTACAAGCTCTACGCCGAGTCTTTGCGCGGCCCGGACCACTTGCGCGAGGTGCAGGCCGAGGCCCGCGCCGTGGTCGCCGCCGCTCTCGGCGACTGACCGGCGCGCGCCGCTGCCCGCCGCCGGCGCCGCCGCCGGCGCGCGCCGCGCCGCCGCGTCGGCGCCGCGTCAGCGCTGAGACGAATCCTGACCGCCGAGACAGTGGGTATTCCCCATGGTCTCGGCTGTCGGCATTCGTTTCAGCGTCGAGGGAGCGGCGGATGCCGCGGCGAGTGGGGCGCGGGAACACGCGGGGTATTGACAGGGCTTGGGGGGATCGACAACATATCCGTGCGGAGGCTTTACTACGTTGTAAAACCCCATCCGGGCGCGCGGCGTACGGGTGATCGGGCTCCGCGACGGCTCGCCCCGATCACTGCTGGACAGCTGGTTCCTCGAGCCTCATCCGCGCACGCTGCCGTGCGCTCGGCGATCGGAGACGACGATGATGTCAGGCAAGACGATCAGAGGCCGGGGAGGTGCCGAGCGAAGCCACCGCAGGTGGATCGCACTCGGCACCGCTGCGGCCGTGGGACTGGGCGGCGCGCTGGTGGCGCAGCCCGCGATGGCCGCCCCGGGCGAAGACCCGTGGCTCTCGATGCCCGCGGACGGCGTGCATCGCTTCACGGTTCCGGCGGCCGCAGCGGATGCCGCCGTGGGCGCCACCCCCGCCGCGATCGCGGTGGAGGGGAACCTCGCGCAGAACAAGCAGTGGGCGCAGCTGAACTCCGGACTCTCCGGCGGCAGCTGGACCTCGACGATCGGCCCGCTGGAGCCCGGTCTGTACTACTACCAGTACACGGCGACGCTGGCCTCCGGCGAAAAGGTCGGGTTCCGCAACCCCGACAGCCCGCAGGCGGTGACGTCCAAGCCGGCGTGGAACACGTTCTTCGTCCCCGGTGACGAGGTCGCCTGGATGGCCGATGTGCCCGCAGGTGGGCAGATCGAGACCCTGACCTACGACAGCACGGTCGCCGAGGAGGAACGCTCCGCGTACGTGTGGACGCCGCCCGGCTACGACGCCGACCGCGCCGAGCCGTACCCGGTGCTCTACCTGCTGCAGGATGCCGGGCAGAGCCCTGCCGAGTGGAGCGAACTTGGGCGCGCCGCGCAGATCCTCGACAACCTCGCCGTCGAAGGCGACCTGGAGCCGATGGTGGTCGTCATGGGTGATGGCGACTCGTCCGAAGCGCGCACCGAGGTACTCGACAACCTCCTGCCCGCCGCCCGGGACGGCTTCAACGTGTCGTCCGACCCCGCCGACCAGGCCATCGCCGGCATCGGCCGCGGCGCGTCGCAGGCGCTGACCCTCATGGTCACCGACCCCGGGGAGTTCTCCCAGGTCGGGTCGTTCTCCGGGCGCCTGACCGCATCGGTCAGCGCCGCGAAGGCGGCGCAGATCAACGCGGGCACCGACCTGGTGCGCCTGTACGTCGGCAACACCACCGACCGCGCGTACAACCAGACCGTGAGCCTCGCGGACAAGTTGAGCGCGGCCGGCGTCGAATACGAGATGGACGGCGCCAACCCCGACAGCGGCGGCACCTGGGAGAGCTGGCAGGAGAACCTGCGCGACTTCGCCTCCCGCGTGTTCCAAGACACCACCGACGGCGGGCCGAGCAACGGGCACCTCCCCGTCGAGGGACCGCACTCCCTGCCCGCACCCGGCACCACCCCCACCCCCTGGATCGACGACAACGGCATCATCACCTTCGAGACCGGCACCCAGTTCGCCGACGCGAAGAACGTGACGGTCTGGGGCAACTGGGGCGCCGGCGGCAGTTGGCCGCGCCTTCCGATGACGAAGGTGGGCGATCGCTGGCGGGTGACGGTCGGGCCCCTCGACGGCGGCTCGTACTACTACAAGTTCGTCGTCGACGGCGTGGACCACAAGGACCTCAGCAACCCCACGAAGGTGACGATCGAACCGAACTGGAGCACGTTCTACGTGGCCGGCGAGGGGCTGCGCGCCGAGTACACCGGCGATGTCCCCGAGGCGGATCGCGGTGCCGTCACGACGATGACCTACCGCAGCACGGCCGGCGAAGCCGACCGCTCCGCGTACGTGTGGACCCCGCCGGGGTTCGACGCCGAGCGCGCGGAGGCCTACCCCGTGCTGTATCTGCAGCACGGCGGCGGGCAGACCTGGTCGGACTGGATCGAGGTCGGTCGGGCCGCGCAGATCCTCGACAACCATTACCTGCGCGGGACGATCGTGCCGATGGTGGTGGTGATGGCCAACGGCAACGGGGTGAACTTCCCCAACGAGATGCTCCAGCGCATCGCGCCGACGGCCGAGGAGCAGTACAACGTCAGCGCCGAGCCCGACCAGCGGGCACTGGCAGGTCTCTCGATGGGTTCGGGGCACGCGTTGAGCACGCTCTACGCCCACCCCGGCGAGTTCGGCTATATCGGAGCGTTCTCGGCGTTCAGCGCGCCGCCCGCCAGCGCGGATGTCGAAGCCATCAACGCGGGGACCAAGCTGCTGCGCATCTACAGCGGCGACATCCAGGACTTCACCTACCAGCCGACGTTGGGCCTCATCGCCGCGCTGGAGGATCGGGGAATCGCGCACGAGTTCGCGCCCCTGATTCCTGGCCCGCACAGCTGGGATGTATGGCAGAAGTCGCTGATCGATTTCCTGCCGCGTCTGTTCGCTGCGGACACCAGTGATGGCATCCCCGTCACCGCTGTCGTCCCGGAAGGCGAGAACGGCTCCCTGGCCCTGACGGTCGCCGACTACGGCGACGGCATCGCCTTGGCCGGCCCGGACAACGCCGGAAACCGCCTGCGGTTCACCGGCGAACTGCCCGAGGTGACCGTCACCGACTCCCGCACCGCGCAGCAGGCAGGCGTCGGAGGCTGGGCCGTCTCCGGCCACGCCGACGCGTTCACCTCCGCCGGCCAAACGGTCACCGCCGACCACTTCGGATGGACACCCCGCGTGCTCACCCCCCGCCCCGGGCTCAGCGCCGGCGACCCCGTCGCCACCGTGCTCGCCGGCGGCCCGGGCCTGGACACTCCCGGTGAACTGGCCTCGGCCACTGCCGAAGGACGGTTCGGTTCGGCCATACTCGGCGCAGGACTCGTGCTGGAAGTCCCCGTGGACACCCAGCCCGGCACCTACACCGGAACACTCACCATCTCGCTGTTCCCCGTCGACTGAGACGAGGACCGACCCGGGCGCGGCCGGCCGACACACACCGGCCGGCCGCGCCACCCTCAGGAGACACATGACCTCCCGACTGCCCCTCGCCCTCGCCGTGGCCGCTGCCCTCGTCGCCGCCCCCACTGCGGCTGCGGCGACCGCCGTGACATCCGCCGGGACGACTGGCACGGCCGGGGTCGCCGCCGCCGTCGCCACGGCGGCCGCAGACGACACCACCGGCGAGACCGGCACGACGTGGGCGCTGCAGCCCGCCGGCGCGGAAGGCCCCGACGGCCGGGTGTCGCTGCGGCACACCATCGACGGCGGGGCGGCCGTGGACGACCTCGTCGCGCTGACCAACTTCGGCCCGCAGCCGGCAACCTACGCCGTCTACCCAGGCGACGGCACCGTCAGCGCCGACGGCAATTTCGACCTCGCTCCCGCCGACGAGCCGGCGACCGGCGGAGGCGCCTGGATCACCGTGGGAAGCGTCGACGGCGCGACAGCGCGCGACGGTGGCGGCATCGTGCTCGAGGTCCCCGCCGAGACCACCGTGACGATCCCGGTGCGCGTCGAGGTGCCCGCCAACGCCACCCCGGGCGACCACCCGGCCGGTATCGTGGCCGAACTCGTCCCCGCCGACTCCGACGCGGTGCAGCTGGCCTCCCGGGTGGGGGTGCGCGCTCACCTCCGGGTCAGCGGCGACATCGTGGCATCCGTCGTTCCCGACGGAACGACAGCCACCTACACGCCCTCCTGGAACCCCTTCGCTCCGGGCACCGTGACGGTGACCTATGCGCTGTCCAACGACGGCAACGTGCGGCTGGGTGCCGAGACCGACACCGCGGTGAGCGGCCCCTTCGGCATCCTGGCCGCGTCTGCTGCGACCGAGAGCCGCGAGATCCTCCCCGGCCAGGCCCAGTCCACCACGGTGGAGGTGCCGGTGTGGCCGACGTTCTTCAGCTGGGGCACCGTCACGGCCACCCCGCTGGTCGTCGGAGAAGACGAGGTGGATGCCGCGCTGGCCGCGACCACCGCGGAGTTCACCGTCTGGACCATCCCGTGGTCGCAGCTCGCGCTCCTCGCCCTGCTGGTGGGCGGTTTCTTCGCCATCCGCGCATTGCGGGCCCGGTCTGCCGCGCGCGTGCAGGCCCGCATCGACGCCGCCGTCGCCGCGGCGAAGGCCACCGAGGGCACGCCGGCCCCACCGGCTGCGGACGCCGATGCGGCGCCGGCCGCCGCCACCGACACCGCGCACGTCGCTGCCGACACCGAGCCCGCCGCCGCCCCGCCCCGCCCGTGAGACGACAGCCGGCGGCCGAGACAGCGGATTTCACCCACGGTCTCGGCCCTCAGATGAGGTCTCACCGTCAGCTGCGGTCTCGGCCGTCAGCTGCGGTCTCGGCCGTGAGGTGAGGTCGCAGCGGTCAGGTGCGGTTGCAGCGGAAGGACACCGACGGGACGCGCGACCCGCGTCAGGACGACTCGCGACGAACGACCGTGAAGTCGGGCTTGATCGTGCGGGGCGGCAGGCGGTCGTCCTTCTCGGCGATCCGCTCGACGAGCAGCCGCACCGCGATCTCGGCGATCTGCTCGCGGCCCGTCTCGACGCTCGACAGCGACGGCACCGAGAACCGCGCCTCGTCGATGTCGTCGAATCCGATGACGGCGACGTGCTCGGGTACGGCGATGTGCTCCTCACCGAGCGCCCGCAACACCCCCAGCCCGAGCGTGTCGTTCAGCGCGAACACGGCGTCGAACGCCACCCCGTCGGCCACGAGACCGTGCAGCGCCGCCGCTCCGGACTGCCGGTTCCACCCCTCGGCCGGGCGCACGAGCCGACGGTCGAACGGGATGCCGGCCGCCTCGAGCGCCCGGCGGTAGCCGCGCAGCCGCAGGCTCGCTGAACTCGCCTCGCCGTCCTCGTCCTCGGCCGCCGCGCCCACCACGGCGATGCGGCGCCGCCCGGTGTCGATGAGATGCGCAACCGCAGCCTCGGCTGCCGAGACGTTGTGCATCGCGACGTGGTCGGTGGGACCGCCGAAGATGCGCTCGCCCAGCAGCACGAGCGGGAATGGTGCGTCGAGCACGTGCGCGTCCTGCTGGCCGAGGGCGACGGGGCTGAACAACAGCCCGTCCATGAACCGCTGGCGGCGACCGGAAACGGCGGCGAGCTCGGTGTCGCGGTCGCCGCTGGTCTGCTCCACGACGACCCCCAGGCCGCGCTTCTCCGCCGCGCGGATGATGGCGTCGGCGAGCTCGGCGAAGTAGTTCTCTCGCAGCGCCGGCACCGCCAGTCCGATGACCCCGGTCTTGCCCGACCGCAGTCCACGCGCCGACAGGTTCGGGTGATAGTCGAGCTCGTCGATCGCCGCCTGCACGCGGGATCGGGTCTCGGGTCGCACGTGCGGATAATCGTTGATGACGTTGGAGACGGTCTTGATCGACACCCCCGCGAGCCGGGCAACGTCGTGCATCGTCGAACCCATCGCCTGCCCCGTTCTCGCACCGCCCGCCACGCAACTCTAGCGCCGGGCCAACCGACTGTTGACATCACCGGAGTGCGCTGGGAAGCTACTTTCCACACGTTGATATACAACGTTGTACACCCATCCCGACGACTCAATGATGAGCAGCGGATCGTGCGGCGGAATCCCGCCGCGGTGCCGATTCGACACAGCCGTCCCGCACCGAAAGGAAGACCCCCGTGAAGACCACGAAAGTCTTGGCCGCGGCAGCGACCATCGTCCTGGCCGGCACCCTCGTGTCGTGCTCGGAGCAGCAGGGAGGCACCGCCTCCGGAGGCAACGACGCCACCAACTGCACCAACACCATCCCCAAGACCGATCTGCCCGTGGTGACCATGTGGGCCTGGTACCCGAACATGGAGCTGGTCGTCGACAACTTCAACGAGCAGAGCGACGACGTGCAGGTGTGCTGGACCAACGTCGGTCAGGGCGGCGACGAGTACGACAAGTTCCAGACGGCGATCACCGCGGGCACCGGCGCCCCCGACGTCATCATGATCGAGGCCGACCGCATCCCGACCTTCCAGATCCAGGAGGCGATCGTCGACATCAGCGACTACGGCTACGAGGACGTCAAGGACGACTACAGCGAGGGCGCGTGGAAGGACGTCTCGGTCGGAGACGGCGTGTACGGCGCTCCCGTCGACGGCGGCCCGATGGGCATGATCTACCGCGCGGACGTCTTCGAGCAGTACGGGATCACCCCGCCCACCACCTGGGCGGAGTACGAGACGGCCGCCCAGACGGTGAAGGATGCGGGCGGGCCGCTGTTCGGCGACCTCGGCGCCAACGTGCCGGCGGTCATGATGGCGCTGCAGTACCAGAACGGCGCACAGCCCTTCACCTACGACTCGGCGACCCCCGAGTCGATCGGCATCGCGCTCGACGACAATGCTTCGAAGGAGGTGCTCGACTACTGGGCGGGCCTGGTGGAGAAGGGCCTCGTGGGCACGCAGGACCAGTTCACCCCCGAGTACATCTCCGGCGTCATCGGCGGCGACTACGCCACCTACATCTCCGCCGCGTGGGCACCGGGATATCTGACCGGCGCCGGCGTGGGCGAGGGTGATGACGCGGGAGTGTGGAAGGTCGCCCCGCTGCCGCAGTGGGATGCCGCGAACCCCGTGTCGGTCAACTGGGGCGGCTCGGCGTTCTCGGTCACGAGCCAGGCGAGCGATCCCGAGCTGGCCGCGAAGGTCGCATTCGGCGTGTACGCCGATGACGCGTCGCTGCTGGACGGCTGGCAGAACCAGGTCATCTTCCCGCTGAACCTCACCGCCTTGAACTCGACGGACTTCGTCGACTACGAGGTGCCGTTCTTCGGTGGGCAGCAGGCCAACAAAGAGGTGTACGTCCCGGCGGCCAACGCCTACACCGGCATGACCTACACCCCGTTCGGGCAGTACTACTTCGATGCCTTCACCGAGCAGCTGGCGGCCATCAACGAGGGCTCGGTCACGGGCTCCGAGGCGGCCGAGCGACTGCAGGCGGACGTGGTCGCCTACGCCGAGGAGCAGGGCTTCACCGTCGAGTGAATCCCGCCGCGTGGGCCGGTCCGGGGGGACCGGCCCACGCTCCCCGGCATCCGTCGCCCGTTCCTCGGAGGATTCCATGACCGTTGACCTCGCCCAGAGCGCCCCGGCCGTCGCCGCCGCGCCCCCGCCCCGCCGTCGCCGCAGCCCTCGCCGCCAGAGCCTCGTGGGCTGGGGGTTCGTCGCCCCGTTCGCCGTCGTCTTCCTGGCGTTCCTCGTCGCGCCGCTGCTGTTCGCGCTGTACCTGAGCCTGTTCCAGAACCAGCTGATCGGCGGCACCCGCTTCGTCGGCATCGCCAACTACGCCAAGGCGTTCACCGACCCCAACTTCCTCGATGGAATCTGGTTCGTCCTGCGGTTCTCGCTGGTGCTGATCCCGCTGCAGATGGCCGTCTCGCTCACCGTGGCGCTCATCCTCGACGTCGTCACCGGCGCCTTCGCGCGCTTCTCCCGGCTGATGATCTTCCTGCCCTATGCGATCCCCGCCGTCATCGGGGCGCTCATGTGGGGGTTCCTGTACAGCAAGAGCTTCGGCCCCGTCGCCGAGCTGTTCGGGATGTTCGGGTTGGTCGGGCCCGACTTCCTCAGCCGCAACCTGATCTTCTTCGGCCTGCTCAACATCGTGACGTGGCAGTGGGCCGGGTACTACATGATCATCCTGTACGCGGCGCTGCAGGGCATCGATCCGACGCTGTACGAAGCGGCGCGCATCGACGGTGCGAGCCAGTGGCAGATCGTGCTGCGCATCAAGATCCCCCTCATCGCCCCGGCCCTCGTGCTGATCCTCGTGTTCGCCCTGATCGGCACCCTGCAGTTCTTCAACGAACCCCAGATCCTGCGATATCTCGCCGCGGGCGCCATCCCGGCGGACTTCACACCGAACATGTACGCGTATCAGCAGGCTTTCGCGCTGGCCAACTACAACTACGGCAGCGCGATCTCGTTCGCCCTCGGCGCGGTGGTCTTCGTGTGCGTCTACATCTTCCTGTTCATCACGCGCAAGCGAGGGAGCTTCCTGTCATGACCGTCGCCCTCGACCGGTCCCGTCGCGCGGCCGCACGGCGCCGGTATCTGCCGATGCAGATCCTGCTCGGCTTCCTCGTCGTCTACTTCCTCATCCCGTTCTGGTGGGTCATCGTCAACAGCTCGAAGACCGCTGCGGGACTGTTCGGCGGCGGCAGCGCACTGTGGTTCGCCGACGTCGTCGACTACGTGGGCAACTTCTCACAGCTGTTCACGTTCCAGGACGGCATCTACCTGCGGTGGCTGGGCAACTCCGCGCTGTACGCCTTCGTCGGCGGGCTCGGCGCCACCGTCCTCGCCGTCGCCGCCGGCTACGGGTTCGCGAAGTACCGCTTCGCCGGGCGCCAGCTGAGCTTCGCGATCCTGCTCGGCTCGGTCATGGTGCCCACCACGGCGCTGGTGATCCCGACCTTCATCCTGTTCGCCGAGCTCGGCATCACGAACACGATCTGGGCGGTCATCCTCCCCACACTGCTCAACCCCTTCGGCGTGTACCTCATGCACGTGTACGCGCGGGACGCCGTTCCGGACGAGCTGCTCGACGCGGGGCGCGTGGACGGGGCGAGCGAGTTCCGCATCTTCGTGCAGGTGGCGCTGCCGATGCTGCGTCCGGCGATCGTCACGGTGCTGTTGCTGTCGATCGTCGCGTCGTGGAACAACTACTTCCTGCCCCTGGCGATGCTCTCCGACAACCGGCTCTTCCCCGTGACGGTGGGGATCGGCCTGTGGCAGGGCATCGCATCGGCCAACAACGCCGGCGGCACGTCACTGTGGAGCATCATCATCCTCGGCTCCCTGGTCTCCGTGATCCCGCTGGTGATCGCCTTCCTCACCCTGCAGCGGTACTGGCAGGGTGGACTCTCGATCGGAAGCCTGAAGTGACCTGACCCTCATCCGCCCCCTCCCCCACCCGCACGCCTACCCGAGAAGGACCATGAGTAACGCACGCTTGACCATCGACCCCCGCCTGGCCATCGGCCCGGTTCACCGCCGCCTGTTCGGCTCCTTCGTGGAGCACCTCGGCCGGTGCGTGTACGACGGCATCTACGAGCCCTCGCACGCGGATGCCGACGAGCACGGGTTCCGTCGCGACGTCGCCGCCCTGGTGACCGAGCTCGGGGTCAGCACGATCCGCTACCCCGGGGGCAACTTCGTCTCCGGCTATCGGTGGGAAGACGGCGTCGGGCCGCGGGAGGAGCGTCCGCGGCGGCTGGATCTGGCCTGGCACTCCACCGAGACCAACGAGGTGGGACTGGACGAGTTCGCCCACTGGTCGCGCGAGGTGGGCGCAGAGCTGATGTACGCGGTCAACCTCGGCACGCGCGGCGTGCTGGAGGCGCTCGACGTGCTGGAGTACGCCAACCACCGCTCGGGCACCGCACTGTCCGACGCACGCGTGGCCAACGGCAGCCCCGAGCCCCACGGCATCCGCATGTGGTGCCTGGGCAACGAGATGGACGGCCCCTGGCAGCTCGGGCACGGCACCGCCGACGAGTACGCCCGCCTGGCCCGCAAGACCGCCAGCGCGATGCGGCAGGTCGACCCCGACCTGGAGCTGGTGGTCTGCGGCAGCTCGGGGGCAGGCATGCCCACCTTCGGCGAGTGGGAGCGGGTCGTGCTCTCGGAGACGTACGACCACGTCGACTTCATCTCGTGCCATGCGTACTACGAGCCCGACGGCGACGACTACGCCGGGTTCCTCGCCTCGGCGGTGGACATGGACCGGTTCATCGATTCGGTCGCCGCGACGGCCGACCACGTCAAGGCGCTGCGACGCAGCGACAAGACGATGATGATCTCGTTCGACGAGTGGAACGTCTGGTACCAGACCCGCTACAACGAGGTGGACAAGATCACCGACCCCGAGGTGTGGCCGGTCGCGCCGCGCCTGCTGGAGGACGCATACACGGTGGTGGATGCCGTCGTCTTCGGCAGCCTCATGATCTCGCTGCTGCGCCACGCCGACCGGGTGACCGCCGCGAGCCTGGCCCAGCTGGTCAACGTCATCGCGCCGATCATGACCGAGCCCGGCGGCATCGCCTGGCGGCAGACGACGTTCTTCCCGTTCTCGATCACCTCGCGCCTGGCGCAGGGTGTCGCCCTGGAGGTCGCCGTCGAGTCGCCCACGTACGACACCGAGCGCTTCGGCGCGGTGCCCGTCGTCGACGCCGTCGCGACGCACGACGCGGCCACCGGCGGCACCGCGGTGTTCCTGGTCAATCGCAGCCTCACCGAGCCGATCTCGGTAGAGATCGATGTCGCCCACCTCGGCGCAGTCGTCGTGGCGGAATCGCACCTCCTGCACGACGAGGACATGCACGCCGCGAACACGCTCGAGAACCCGGAGCGGGTGGGGGTGCGTCCGAACGACTCGGCGACGATCGCCGACGGCATCCTCTCGGTGACACTGCCGCCGGTGTCCTGGACCGCGCTCTCGCTGCGCTGACGTTTGCGCACGCCCGCCGCTGACGCCGCCGGTTTCGGCGGCGCGGCGGCGCGGCGGCGCGGCGGGCGGAGCGGACGGGCAGACTGGCGGGATGCCGATCATCGACAACGCCGTGTACGTGGAGGGGGAGCGGATCCGCGACCCCGCCACCCTTCAGCAGACCTTCGAGCACATGAAGGACAACCACGGGATGGCCTGGATCGGGCTGCTGCGGCCGACCCCCGAGGAGTTGCAGCAGGTGGCGGCCGAGTTCTCGCTGCATCCGCTGGCCGTCGAAGACGCCTTCACCGGGCACCAGCGGCCGAAGATCGAACGCTACGGCGAGATCCTGTTCACCGTGCTGCGCCCGGCCCGCTACAACGACGGGACCGAGACGGTGGAGTTCGGCGAACTGCACGTGTTCGTCGGACCCGACTTCGTCGTCACGATCCGCCACGCCGACGTCCCCGACCTCGCGGTGGTCCGTCGCCGCCTCGAGCAGCAGCCGGCCACGCTGGCGAAGGGTCCCCACGTCGTGCTCGCCGCCATCCTCGATGAGGTCGTGGACGACTACGCGCCCGTCACCGCCGGCCTGCAGAACGACGTGGACGAGATCGAGGACGCGCTGTTCAGCGAGAGCGGCTCTGAACTGTCCCGCCGCATCTACGAGCTTTCCCGCGAGGTCATCCTCTTCCAGCGGGCCACGGAGCCGTTGACCGAGATGCTCGACGCCGTGCTGCGGGGCGCCGGGAAGTACGGCGTGGACATCGAGCTGCAGCGCGAGCTGCGCAATGTGCAGGACCACGTCATCCGCATGACGGAGAAGATCGCGGCGCTGCGCGCCATCCTCGAGAACGCACTCACCGTCAACGCCACCCTCGTCACCCACCGCCAGACCGACGCCGCGCTCGAGCAGAGCGAGCAGGTCAAGAAGATCTCCGGCTGGGCGGCGATCCTGTTCGGGCCGACCCTGGTCGGCACCATCTATGGAATGAACTTCCGCTATATGCCGGAACTGGAATGGCAGTGGGGCTACCCGCTCGCACTGCTCGCGATGGCGGCGACCTCCGGCGTGCTGTACCTCGTCTTCAAATCCCGGCGCTGGATGTGACCACCGCGCGCCCCTAGGGCGCGCTGCGGCGGGCGAGCGCAGCGCCGGCAGCACGCAGCCAGCGGGCAGGCTCGGCAAAGGAGGCCTCCGGGCTCCCCGCGAGATCGGTGAGCGAGACGGATGCCGCGAACGCGCCGGCGTCGGCGTCGGCAGCGATCCGGCCGGCGACCAGCGCCACCGGCACGCCCGCCTCCGCGGCGACCGCCGAGACGAACGTGGGCACCTTGCCGGCGGCGGACTGCCCGTCGAACGAGCCCTCCCCGGTCACGACGAGATCGGCGGCGGCGATCGCTTCGCGCAGCCCGATCAGCTCGGCCACCTCCGGCGCCCCGGGCACGAGGTGCGCGCCCCAGACGACGAGACCGAAGCCGGTGCCGCCCGCAGCCCCCGTGCCCGACGTGGTGGGATCGGCGTCGACCAGCGCGGCCAGGCACGCAAGTCCGGCATCGGCGCTCACGACGCCGGCGGCATCCAACCCCTTCTGCGGGCCGAAGACGGCTGCGGCCCCGGTGGGGCCGAGAAGCGGATTCGTGACATCGGTCAGCACGAGGGCGCCCGCCGGCGGCGGCGGCCGAAGCCGCGAGAGGTCGATACCAACGGCCGCGGCCAGCCCCCGGGCCCCCGCGGCGATCGGCAGCCCGGCGATATCGGTGACCACCGCGCCGAGCGCGCGGAGCATCCCCACCCCGCCGTCGGTGGAGGCGCTGGATCCGATGCCGAGCACGAGGCGCGAGACGCCGTGATCGAGCGCCGCGGCGATGGCCTGGCCGAACCCCGTGGTGTCGGCGTCCCACGGCAGCCGGCGGTCGCCGAGCAGCTCGATCCCCGAGGTGGAGGCCAGCTCGACCACCCCCGTGCCGTCGGGCGCGTCGGAGGTCGGCGGCAGCAGCAGCCACGACGCATCGACCGCGGCGCCGTCGGGCCCGGTCACCTGCACCGGCATCCTCGCGGCTCCCGCGACCGCGGCGGCGAACGCCTCGAGGGTGCCTTCCCCGCCATCGGCCATGGGGCGAAGCTCGACCGCAGCCCCCGGGTCGGCGTCGCGCCACCCCGCGGCGAGCGCCCGTGCGGCGTCGGCGGCGCCGATCGAGCCTTTGAAGCTGTCGAGCGCGACGACGACGGTCATGTCGCCGGCGGCGTGCGCACTCGCGGGTGCACCCGCGAGGGACAGCCGGCCTTCGTTGGCTCCGGTCACGATCCAGAGTCTAGGCGGGCCGGCCGTTCGACCCGCCGTCGGCGCCGGGCACGCCGATCACCCCCTGGACAGCGGCTGTCACCTCGCTAACCTGAGCCCCATGGACCCCGTGCTGCTCGTCCTGCTGCTGGCGGCCGTGACATCCGCGGCCTGCTGGATCCTCTCGCTCGTCACGAAGGACACCTCGTGGGTCGACCGGATCTGGTCGATCGTGCCCATCGCCTACACCTGGATCTTCGCGATCGCCGTGATCACCTCCGGCGGTGACGCCGCGCGCTCCGTACTGATGGCGGCGCTCGTCACGCTCTGGGGCGCGCGTCTGACCTTCAACTTCGCCCGCAAGGGCGGCTACTCGGGCATGGAGGACTACCGCTGGGCGATCCTGCGCAGGCGGATGAGTCCCGTGCAGTTCCAGCTATTCAACCTGTTCTTCATCGTGCTGTACCAGAACGCCCTGCTCGTGCTCATCAGCCTGCCTGCCCTCATGGCGTGGGAGCACCCCACACCGCTCACCGGCTGGGACATCGCTCTGGCCGCCCTGTTCCTGGCGTTCCTCGTCGGGGAGACCGTCGCCGACCAGGAGCAGTGGGACTTCCACCAGGCCAAGAAGCGTGCCGGCGGCACGCTCGAGCCGGGCTTCGCCATGACGGGGCTGTTCCGCCTCAGCCGGCATCCGAACTTCTTCTTCGAGCAAGCCCAGTGGTGGGTGTTCTACTTCATCGGCGCCGTCGCCGCGGTCTCGGCGGGTCTCGGCTTCTGGGGCGGCCTGATCAACCCGACGATCGTGGGCGCCGTGCTGCTGACGGTGCTGTTCATCGGCTCCACGATCTTCACCGAGTCGATCAGCTCGTCGAAGTATCCCGCCTACGCCGACTACCAGCGGCGCACGTCCATGCTCGTGCCGCTGCCGCCGCGGCGCACGGCGGCGCCCCGTCGCGCCTGACCGCTCCGTCAGGCGACCGCCTGCCCTGAGGATGCGGGCACGAGGCCTGCCCCCGTCGGCTCACCATCGCGCATCAGGCAGGATGGAGACATGTCCTGGCTTGTCACCGGCGGCGCCGGCTACATCGGCGCCCACATCGTCCGCGCACTCGGCTCCGCGGGGCTCAGCCCCGTCGTGATCGACGACCTCTCCAGCGGCCATGCGTCGTTCGTGCCCGAGGGGGTGCCCTTCGTGCAGGGGACGATCCTGGACCGCGCACTGGTGGAGCAGACGCTGCGCGAGCACGCCGTGGAGGGCGTCATCCACGTCGCCGGCTTCAAGTACGCCGGGGTGTCGGTGACGCGGCCCCTGCACACGTACGAGCAGAACGTCGAGGGCACCCGCGTGGTGCTGCAGGCGATGGCGGATGCCGGTGTGGACAAGCTGGTCTTCTCCTCGTCGGCCGCCGTGTACGGCACCCCCGACGTCGAGCTCGTCACCGAGGATCTCCCCAAGCGCCCGGCGTCGCCCTATGGCGAGTCCAAGCTGATCGGCGAGTGGCTGATCCGCGACCAGGCGGTCGCGACGGCCGACGCCGCGGCGCCGCTGCGCCACACGTCGCTGCGGTACTTCAACGTCGTGGGGTCGGGCGACCTCGCCGTGTACGACAGCAGCCCGCACAACCTGTTCCCGCTGGTGTTCGAGGCGCTCATCGAGGGCCGGACGCCCCGCATCAACGGCGACGACTACGCCACCCCCGACGGCACCAACGTGCGCGACTACGTGCACGTGGCGGACATCGCCGCGGCCCACGTCGTGGCCGCGCAGCGGCTGACCGCCGGCGAGCCCGTGGAGCCGGCATACAACCTCGGTTCCCAGAACGGCCTGTCGGTGCGGCAGATCATGGATGCCATGGCCCGCGTCACCGGCGTCGACTTCACGCCCGAGATCGGACCGCGCCGCGCCGGCGACCCCGACCGCATCGTGGCGACCGGCGAACTCGCCGCCCGCGACCTGCAGTGGGAGAACCGCTACAGCGTCGACGAGATGGTGCGCACCGGGTGGGAGGCCCGCCGCGCCGCGGGCTGACCCGCGCAGCGGGCAAGGGCAGCACGCAACGGGCAGCGCGCAACGGACGGCGGGGGTGCTCCGCCGTCGGGCTACGCGCGCGGGGCAGGCCCGGTGCTGGCGCGCATGACCAGCGGCGCCGGCAGCAGCACGGGCCGCTGGTCATCACCCTCGATCGCGGCGACGAGCGCGGCGAGGGCCGCGGCTCCCAGCGCATCGAAGTCCTGCCGCACGGTGGTCAGCGGAGGCCGGTAGTCGGCGGCATCCGTCACGTCGTCGAAGCCGACCACGCTGACGTCCTCGGGCACCCGCCGACCGGCGTCGGCGAGGGCGCGCAGAGCGCCCAGGGCCATCTGGTCGTTCGCGGCGAACACGGCCGTCGCCTCGCTCGGCAGGGCACCGGCGAGCGCGTGACCGGATGCCGCGGTCCAGTCGCCGCGCACGGGTGCCGGCACCTGCCGCCCCGCCTCGACCAGCGCGGCGCGCCACCCACGCTCACGCTCTGCGGCGGCGAACGAGCCCTCGGGACCGGCGAGGTGCCAGACGGCGGCGTGACCGAGGCCCAGCAGGTGCTCGGTCGCCGCGCGGGCACCCGCGGCGTGGTCGGTCTGCACGACGGCGAAGCGCTCGTCGGGGGGCGAGTCCACCACGACGAGCGCGAGACCGGCCGGCGCGACGGCGTCACGCACCACCGCCGTCGCCTCGTTCAGCACGATGGCGCCGTCCACCCCCTGGTCGCGCAGCCGGGCGAAGGCGTCGGCGATGCCGGATGCCGCATCCAGCGTCACCACCACCACGGCGTAGCCGCGGACGGTGGCCGCATCGACGACGGCCTGCAGCATGCGGGAGTTGCCGATGGTGGCCAGCGTCGTGGCGACGAGTCCGATCGTGTGGGTGCGTCCGGTGCGCAACGCGCGGGCCGCGCGGTGGGGGCGATAGCCGAGCTGCGCCATCGCCTCTTCGACCCGTGCGCGCGTGACCGGGTCGACCCGCGGGCTGCCGTTGACCACGCGCGACACCGTCTGCCCGGAGACCCCGGCGCGGGCGGCGACGTCGAGCATCGACACACGCTTCGCCCCAGGGGCAGGGGCCGGGGCAGGGGCAGGGGCAGGGGCCGGGGCAGCGCGAGCGTCCGCCTCGGCGGGGGAGTCGGAGGCGCCGCCGCGCTCGAGCCGGTCGAGGTGGTTCATGGGGTCGCGAGCCATCCGCTTCCTCCTCATCCCGGCGGCCGTGTTGACGATAACACAGCACGGCCGTACCATGTTGACGTGAACATTGCTGAGTTCGGTACACCCGAAACCCCCGAACCCGTCACCCTCGGCGCCGGCGTCGTGAAGCGCTCCACACGCCTGGCCGACGGCCGCGAGCTGTTCTACTTCGACGACCCCGACACGACGCTCGGCGCGGAGCGCGCCGTCGACGCGCGCACGCTCGACCCTCGCCCCGCGACGGCCACGATGCGGCAGGACGTGCTGACCGGCGACTGGATCTCCATCGCGGCAGCGCGGCAGAACCGCGCCTTCCTGCCGCCGGCGGAGCTCGACCCGCTCGCGCCGCAGACGCCCACCAACCCGTCGGAGATCCCGTCGCGCTACGACGTCGCGGTCTTCGAGAACAAGTCGCCCTCGTTCGGTCCCGCCCTCGCCGAGGCCTTCGGTGATGCGCCTGCCGCCGGCGACCCGCCCCGCGGCGTCGAAGACCTCGAGCACCTGGGCCTCGGCCGCACACGCACCTCGGTCGGCCGCTGCGAGGTGGTCTGCTTCAGCCCCGAGCACGCCGGGTCGTTCGGCACGCTGAGCGTCACCCGCGCCCGCACCGTCATCGAGGCGTGGGCCGACCGCACCGCCGCTCTCTCGGCGCTGCCGGGCGTGGAGCAGGTCTTCCCGTTCGAGAACCGGGGCGAGGCCATCGGCGTCACCCTGCCGCATCCGCACGGCCAGATCTACGCCTACCCGTACATCACACCCCGCACGACCCGCCTGCTGGACTCGATCGATCGCACCGCCCCCGACCTGTTCGAGCGCATCCTCGACTTCGAGCGCTCCGGCCCGCGCGTCATCCTCTCCGGCGAGCACTGGACGGCCTTCGTGCCCTTCGCGGCGCGCTGGCCGATCGAGGTGCACCTGCTCCCCCACCGCCAGGTCGCCGACTTCGCCGAGACGACCGATGCCGAGCGCGACGAGCTCGCACCCCTCTACCTGCGCCTGCTGCGCGGCGTCGACGCGCTCTACGACTCGCCCACCCCCTACATCGCCGCCTGGCACCAGGCTCCGGTGCGCCACGGGCGCGACACCGTGCGCCTGAACCTGCAGCTCACCAGCCCCCGCCGCGCCGCCGACAAGCTCAAGTTCCTCGCCGGCAGCGAGGCCGCCATGGGCGCCTGGATCGGCGATGTGACCCCCGAGGCCGCCGCCGAACGGCTGCGCGCCGCCGTCGAAGGAGTGACCCTGTGACCACCCCCGCCGCTCCCGGCTCCGCCGCGACCGCCGCCGCCGCGCGCGACCTGTTCGCCACGCTCACCGGCCACGAGCCGATCGGCACCTGGTCGGCACCCGGTCGCGTGAACCTCATCGGCGAGCACACCGACTACAACGACGGCTTCGTGCTGCCCTTCGCCACGCCCCACCGCACCCATGTGGCGCTGGGCACGCGCGACGACGGCCGCATCCGCGTGGTCTCGACGTTCGACCCGGTCCCCGTCGAGGTTCCGCTGGCCGACCTCGACGCCCTCTTCCCGAGCGAAGGCGCCCTGCGCGTGCCGGAGTGGTCGGCGTATCCCCTCGGGGTGGCGTGGGCGCTGCTGCACGCGGCGGGCCTGAGCGCCGGCGACGTCACCGGCGTCGACCTCGCGTTCGCCTCCGACGTCCCCGTGGGCGCCGGTCTCTCATCGTCCGCCGCCATCGAGGGGGCCACCGCCACGGCGCTCGCCGACACCTGGGGCACGCCGCTCGATCGGGTGACCCTGGCCCAGATCGGCCGCCGCGCCGAGAACGAGGCCGTCGGCGCCCCCACCGGGATCATGGACCAGATGGCGTCCATGCTCGGACAGACAGATGCCGCCACCTTCCTCGACTGCCGTACGCTCGAGACCCGCATCGTCGATCTCGGCTTCGCCGCGGCCGGCCTCGAACTCGTCGTCATCGACACCCGCGTGAAGCACGCCCACTCCACCGGCGGCTACGGCGAGCGGCGTGCGGCGTGCGAGCGCGGCGCCGAGATCATGGGCGTGCCGTCGCTGCGCGACGTCGCGGTCGCCGACCTCGACCGGGCCCAGGCGCTGATGGACGATGTGACGTTCCGCCGCGTGCGCCACGTCGTCACCGAGAACCAGCGGGTGCTCGACACCGTCGCGACGCTCGACAGCGAGGGCCCGCGCGCGATCGGCGGCCTGCTCGACGCCTCGCACGCCTCGATGCGCGACGACTTCGAGATCTCTGTCCCCGAGCTCGACACGGCGGTCGAGACCGCTGTGGCCGCCGGAGCGATCGGCGCCCGCATGACCGGCGGCGGGTTCGGCGGCGCGGCCATCGCGCTGGTCGACCACGACAAGGTCGGCGCGGTGACGGATGCCGTGACGGCCGCCTTCGCCGAGCGCGGCTTCACCGCACCGCACGTGTTCACCGTCGTGCCCTCGGCGGGCGCCGAGCGCGACGCCTGACCCCCGGCAACCCCTGGCGGCGACCGCCGCGAAGGCCCTAGCGTCGAGACGATGTCGAGGCATCCGTCCCCCTCGACGTGAGGAGCAATCGTGGCGTTCATCACCGTGGCGACCGAGAACTCGGCCGATGTCGACCTCTACTACACAGATCAGGGCAGCGGCCGGCCGGTCGTGCTGATCCACGGGTTCCCGCTCAACGGCGAGTCCTGGGGCAAGCAGCAGGCGGCGCTGCTCGATGCCGGCTATCGCGTCATCGCCTACGACCGCCGCGGCTTCGGCGCGTCGAGCAAGACGGCGACCGGCTTCGACTACGACACCTTCGCCGCCGACCTCCACGCGCTCATGGAGGAGCTGGAACTCGAGGACGCCACTCTGGTGGGCTTCTCGATGGGCACCGGCGAAGTCGCCCGCTACCTCTCCCGGTACGGCTCGGGGCGGGTGGCGCAGGCGGCGTTCCTCGGCTCCCTCGAGCCGTATCTCGCGATCACGGGTGACAACCCCGACGGCGCCGCGCCCGCGGAGTTCTTCCAGCAGACGGCGGATGCCGTGCGCGCCGACCGCTTCGCCTTCCTCACCGGGTTCTTCCACGACTTCTACAACCTCGACGACCTGCTGGGGGACCGGATCTCCCAGGAGGCGGTCGATGCGAGCATCGCCGTGGCGAACCTCGCCGGCAACGCCGCCATCACCGCGGCGCCGCTGACCTGGCCCACCGATTTCCGCGAGGACATCCCGCAGATCTCGGTTCCCGCGCTCATCGTGCACGGCACCGCCGACAACATCCTGCCGATCGACGCCACGGCGCGACGCTTCCGCGAACTGCTGCCGTCGGCGACCTACATCGAGATCGACGGAGCCCCGCACGGGCTGCTGTGGACGCATGCCGACGAGGTCAACGACGCGCTGCTGGCCTTCGTCGGCACGCACTGAATCGCACCCGGGTCAGGGCGCGAACGCCCGATGCAGCATCCGCCGTGCACGGTCGGCGGCGGCGGCACGGTCGGCGTCGGCGGTACGGGCGAGTTCTCCCGCGAGCATGCCGGCGGCCAGCGCCACATCATCGGTGTCGACGTGCGCACCCACGTGCCCGGCCGCGCGCTCGCGTGAGAGCACCCGGTCGACCACACTGCGGAAGCGCTGCCCCAGCGCCTGCACGTGCGGGTCGTCGCGGTGGCCGGACGTGAGGTCGATCAGGGCCGTGGAGACGACGGCCTGGCTGATCACGATGTCGAACAGGTCGTCGAGCGTGCGGTCGTCGCCGGCGGTGTGCTCCTCGATACGCTCGACGTTCTCCTCGAACAGGGCCGCGGCGAGCGCGGTGCGATCGGGGAAGTGGCGGTAGAGACTGCCCTGCCCGACCCCGGCGCGCCTGGCCACCGCGGAGAAGGGCGCGGCGACGCCCGACTCGGCGAACACCTCGCGCGCGGCACGCAGCAGCGCCTGCCTGTTGCCCGGGCCGGCTGCCGGTCCCCGGTTGGCCTTTCGCCGGTCTTCCACGTCAGATCCCACGGGTATAACCTAGTACCGGACAATCGTGTCCGGTAGAAGGGATCACACCATGGGCACCACCGCTCTCTCCGGCGACTCCGCCATCGCCGACTGGCTGGCCGACCCGGCCGGCAACGCCATCCTCACCGAGATGCTGGCCGCCGGCGGACAGACCCCCGAGGTCTTCAAGCCCGTGCGTCGCCTCGCCATCAAACGACTCGTCAAATTGAGCCGCGGCTCTTTCACCCAGGACATGCTCGATGACCTCGTGCGCCGCGCCGCTGCGGGAGAGGTGCCCGCCGGCGCCCCCGCCGCGCCCGCGCAGGCTCCCGAAGCCGAAGACGCGGGGGCCCCGGCAGTGCCGTTGCGCGAATGGACCGAGCGCATCGACCAGGGCCGGTTCACCGGCAAGACCGTCATCGTGACGGGGGCGGGCTCCGGCATCGGACGCGCCACGGCGTCGCGCGTCGCCCGTGAAGGCGGCCGTGTCGTGGCCGTCGACGTCAGCGAGGAGCGCCTGGCCGAATTCGCCGCGGAGCACCCCCAGTCGGACATCGTCACGATCGTCGCCGACATCACCGACGACGCCGGCATCGCCCGCATCGTCGCAGCCGCCGGCGACACCATCGACGCCTTGGCCAACGTGGCCGGGATCATGGACGACATGACGCCGATCGGCGAGGTGACCGACGCCGTCTGGGACCGTGTCATGGCCATCAACGTCACCGGCACCATGAAGCTCACCCGGGCGGTGATCCCCGCCATGCTCGCCCAGGGCGGGGGCTCCATCGTCAACACCGCCTCCGAGGCGGCGCTGCGCGGATCGGCCGCGGGTGCGGCCTACACCGCGTCGAAGCACGCGGTCGTGGGCCTGACGAAGTCGACGGCGTTCATGTACGGCCCGAGCGGGATCCGCTGCAACGCCGTCGCGCCGGGCGCCACGATCACCAACATCGAGGCGAAGTTCGCCTCGCCGCTGGGCGCCGAGCGCGTGCGCGGCGCGATGGCGATTCTCCCCGACCCCGTCGAGGCCGACGCCCTGGCGGCATCCATCACCTTCCTCCTCAGCGACGACGGCGTGAACATCAACGGTGTCACCCTCGCCAGCGACGGAGGCTGGTCGGCAGCCTGACCCGAACGGGCTGCGGGCAGAAGACCCCGGGAGCGCATCGCGCCCCGGGGCCTCTGTCATATCCGTGCGACTCAGCCCCGCACGGGGGCGGTCGCGTTGGCCATCGCCACGAGCTGCTCCACCTGCTCGTAGCTCACCGGCACCCCCGGGAACCCGGCCAGGCGCCCGAGCGGGAAGGATGCCATCATCTTCTGCATCCCTTCGTCCGGCGCTGCGCCCCCGAGCATCGCCGCCATCGCCTGCTGCACGAGCGGCCCGGCCACGGGATGCGCCAGCAGCTCCCCCACCGACGACGACATGGTCAGCGGCAGCGCCACGTCGTCACCGGCGACATCGACCGTCGCCGCACCGCGGACGTCACGGCTGGACGCGCCGACCTCCAGCCGGTACGCCCCGCCCTCGACGACCCACCGGTCGACCCGCACGTCCCAGTAGGCCAGCTCCGCCCGCGGCACGACGATCTCGACGGTCCGCTCCTCCCCGGCATCCAGCGTCACTCCCGCGAACCCCTTCAGCTCCCGTGGCGGGCGGGCAACGGCGGACGACGTCGGCGCCGCGTAGACCTGTACGACCTCACGACCGGCGCGGGAACCGGTGTTGGCGATGCGGACGTGCACCCGCAGGTCGCCGTCCGCGGTGACGGATGCCGACGGCTCGCCGTAGGCGAACGTCGTGTACGACAGCCCGTGGCCGAACGGGTAGGCCACATCCAGCGCGCGGGCGTCGTAGCCGCGGTAGCCCACGAGCACGCCCTCGCCGTAGCGGACGTGCCCGGCCTCCCCGGGGAAGTTCCCGAACGAGGGGGTGTCGGCCAGGCGCAGCGGCACGGTCTCGGTGAGCTTCGCCGACGGGTTCACCACGCCGAACAGCACGTCGGCGGTGGCGCCGCCGCCGGCCTGCCCGAGCAGTGACCCGTCGACGATCGCGGGGACGCGGTCGCGGAAGGGCAGCGCCACGACGCCGCCGTGCGACAGCACGACGACCGTGCGGGGATTGGCGGCGATCACCGCGTCGAGCAGCACGAGCTGGTCGGCCGGAAGGTCGATGTGCTCGCGGTCGAAGCCCTCGGATTCGGCTGCCGCCGGCAGTCCGAGGAACACCACGGCCGTCTCGGCGTCGCGCGCGGCGGCGACCGCTTCTGCCACGAGCGCCTCGGCATCCGGCTCCCCACCCTGGCCGCCGTCCCCCGCCAGGTCGAATCCGACCGCGGAGACCACGCCGCCCTCGCAGAGCGCCCGCATCTCGGCCAGCGCGGTGTCGAGCCGGGTGGGGTTGATCAGCGACGACCCGGCGCCCTGGTAGCGCGGCTCGGCCGCGAACGCGCCGATCACCGCGATCCGCGCCCCGCGGGGCAGCGGCAGCAGGGCGCCGTCGTTCTTCAGCAGCACGATCGAGCGGCCCGCCGCCTCGCGCGCCAGCGCGTGATGGGCCTCGACGTCGAGGGGCGCGGATGCCGCGGGCCGGTCCCCCGCCCGGCGCACCAGGTCGATGACGCGCTGCGCGGCGGTGTCCACGACACCTTCGCCGAGCGTCCCGGCCTCGACCGCCGCCACCAGTTGCGCATCGGTGCGGCCGCCGCTGGAGGGCATCTCGAGGTCGAGGCCCGCCGCGAGCGCGGCGACACGGTCGTCGACGGCGCCCCAGTCCGACACGACGAGGCCTTCGAACCCCCACTCCTCGCGCAGCACACGGGTGAGCAGCCACGGGTCCTGCGAGGCGTAGACGCCGTTGATGCGGTTGTACGCGCACATCACCGTCCACGGTCGCGCCTCGGTCACGACCCGCTGGAACGCCCGCAGGTAGATCTCCCGCAGGGGCCGCGGGTCGACATCGGCGCTGACCCGCAGCCGGTCGGTCTCCTGGTTGTTCGCCGCGAAGTGCTTCAGCGACGCACCGACCCCCTGCGACTGGATGCCGCGCACCGCCGCCGCCCCCAGCACCCCGGAGAGCAGCGGGTCCTCCGAGTAGTACTCGAAGTTGCGTCCGCACAGCGGCGAGCGCTTGATGTTGACGCCGGGCCCCAGCACCACGGCCACGTCCTCGATCGCCGCCTCACGCCCGATCGCCGCGCCCACCCGCTGGACGAGCTCGGCGTCCCACGACGTGCCGAGCCCGGCAGCAGGCGGAAAGCAGGTGGCCGGCACGCTGGCGGCGAGCCCCAGATGGTCGGCGGCTCCGGTCTGCTTGCGCAGGCCGTGCGGACCGTCGGTGAGCATGATCGCCGGCAACCCGACACGCGGCACCGCCTTGGTTGTCCAGAAGTCCGCGCCGCTGGTGATGCCGGTCTTCTCGTCGAGGGTGAGGTCGGACACGGCCGGCACGCGCTGCGCTGTCATGGCCTCACGATATCCGCGGACCCCCGCGTCGGACACCCGCGGATTACGCTTCATCCATGACCGAAGATCCGCTCGTCACCACCTCCGCCGGCCGGGTGCGGGGGTTCTGGCGCGAGAGCGACGGGGCGCGGTCGGCGGCTTTCCTCGGCATCCCCTTCGCCGCCCCGCCGGTGGGCGCGCTGCGCTTCGCCGAGCCGGTGCCCGCGACCCCGTGGGAGGGGGTGCGGGACGCCACCGCCCACGGCGCGACGCCGCACCGCTCCGACGAAGGCATGACCCTCATCCCCGAGCCATCGATCCCGGGCGAGGACATCCTCAACGTCAACGTCTTCACCCCGTCCCCCGGCGGCTCCGACCTGCTGCCGGTGCTGGTGTACATCCACGGCGGCGGCTTCACGACGGGCTCTCCGGCCAGCCCGTGGTACGACGGCCGCGCCTTCAACCGGGACGGGGTCGTCACGGTCACGGTGTCGTACCGGCTGGGCTTCGACGGCTTCGGTCTCATCGAAGGGGTGCCGCCCAACCGGGGCGTGCACGACTGGCTGGCGGCCCTCGAATGGGTGCAGGAGAACATCGCGGCGTTCGGCGGCGATCCGGGCCGCGTCACCATCGCGGGGCAGTCCGCCGGCGGGGGCGCCGTGCTGACGCTGCTCGGCATGCCCGCGGCCCAGCACCTCTTCCATCGTGCGATGGCGTTCTCCAGCGCGATCGCCGCGGTGCGCCCCGAACGCGCCGCCGCGACGTCGCAGCGGCTGGGCGTCCTCCTCGGCGTCCCGCCGACGCTCGAGGGGTTCAGCACCGTCCCGGAGGAGCGCATCATCGCCCTGCAGGACACCGCCGGGCTGCCCCGCAGCCGCGACCGGCTGGAGCCGCTGCGGGAACTGCTCGGCGAAGGACCACCCTGGGGGCCGGTGGTCGACGGCGACCTGGTGCCGCAGCCGACTGTCGCCGCGATCGCCGCCGGCGTCGGCGCCGACAAGCCGCTGCTGCTCGGGGCGACCGACGACGAGTTCACGATGGTCACCGACAAGCTGGCCGCGGCTCTCCGGCTGCTGCCGGCATCGCTCGCCCTGCGCGTGGTCATGCCCGGCCGGCGGGCGACGATCCGCGGCTGGCTCGCCGCGAACCGCCGCCAGCGACGCCTCGGCACGGCGGCCGTCCTCGGCCGCTACGCCACCGACCAGGTGTTCCGCACGCTGGTCGTGAGGGTCGCCGAGGCGCGCACCCGTGCGGCAGGCGTGGTGGGCACCGACGCGGCGGCCCCCACGTGGGTCTACCGCTTCGCGTGGCAGTCCCCCGTGCGACGCTGGGCGCTGCACTGCCTGGACGTGCCGTTCTGGTTCGACTGCCTGGACGCTCCGGCGGTGGCCTCGATCGCCGGCGACGACCCGCCGCGCTCGCTCGCCGCCGCGATGCACGGTGCGGCCACGGCGTTCGTGCGCGACGGCGACCCGGGGTGGCGGCCGTGGTCGGCCCGGCCCGGCACGACCCGCGTCTTCGGCGGCACGACGGCCACCCCGGACGTCATCGGCAACGGCTACGACGACGCCCGCCCTCTGCTCAGCTGAGCGCGGGGATCACCTCGGACTCGAACAGCTCGACGCCGGAGCGGTCGTAGGCCAGCTCGGGGAAGTAGTGGATGGCGTACCCCAGGCCCCGCTCGCGCATGGCCTGCAGGCGCTCGATCACCTGGGCCGGTGTTCCGACCAGACCGCGGCCGCCGCGGTACTCGGCCATGAAGCCGTCGGTCGCGTCACCCAGGTGGGGGCGCACGCGCACCTCGATGGCGTCGAGACGGTCGGCCACCTCTGCCTCGGTCGCGCCCACCACGGTGTTGAAGTTCGTCGACAGCACGACCTCGCCCGGGTCGCGGCCGAGGTCGGCGCAGTGCGCCTCGAAGACCTGCTTCTTGTGGCTGAACTCCTCGGGGTCGCTCGACCAGTTGGTGTACGAGGCGTACTGCGCGGCGATGCGCAGCGTCTTCTTCTCGCCGCCGCCGGCGATCCACATCGGGATGCCGCCCTGCTGCACCGGCTGGGGCTGCACGATGGCGCCGTCCACCTGGTAGTGCGCGCCGTCGAGCGTCGCCTGGCCGGTCTCCCAGGCCTGCCGCATGATCTCGACGCCCTCGGCGAGCATCGCGAGACGGTCGCCGATGCGGGGGAAGCCGTAGCCGTAGGCCCGCCACTCGTGCTCGTACCAGCCGGCGCCGATCCCCATCTCGACCCGGCCCGCCGAGACGTGGTCGACGGTCGCGGCGACCTTCGCCAGGTAGGCGGGGTTGCGGTATCCCATGCAGGTGCACATCTGGCCGAGCCGGATGCGGCTCGTCGACGCGGCGAACGCCGACATCAGCGTCCACGCCTCGTGCGTGGCCTCCTGGCTCGGAACGGGCACGGTGTGGAAGTGGTCGTAGACCCACAGCGACTCCCACGGGCCGGCGTCGGCACGCTGCGCGAGGTCGCGCATGAGGGTCCACTGGTCGGCGGGGGCGATGTCGACGAGATCGTGTCGCCAGCCCTGGGGGATGAAGGTTCCGAAGCGCATGCGCTCAGCCTACGGATGCCGCGCCGCCGGGGCACCCCTCGATTTCGCCGTGCACGGTGGCGTGCGGCATCCGCTGATGCATGATCGCGACGGCCTCGGGATTGGCATCGACGAGCACGGCGTGCCGGCCCAGGGCCGAGGCGACGGCGCCCGTCGTGCCGCTGCCCGCGAAGAGGTCGAGCACGCGGTCGCCGGGACGGCTGGACGCCTGCACGATGCGGCGCAGGATCCCCTCGGGCTTCTGCGTCGGGTAGCCGGTCTTCTCCCGCCCCGACGTCGGCACGATCGTGTGCCACCAGACGTCGGTGGGGAGCTTTCCGCGCGCCGCCTTCTCGGGGGTGACCAGGCCCGGTGCCATGTAGGGCTCGCGGTCCACGGCCGTGGAGTCGAAGTGGTACGCGGCCGGGTCCTTCACATAGACCAGGATCGTGTCGTGCTTGGTGGGCCAGCGGCGACGGCTCTTCGCGCCGTAGTCGTACGCCCAGATCAGCTCGTTGAGGAAGCGCTCACGGCCGACGAGGGCGTCCAGCAGCACCTTGGCGTAGTGCGCCTCGCGGTAGTCCAGGTGCAGGTAGAGGGTGCCGTCGTCGGCGAGCAGGCGCCATGCCTCGGCCAGGCGCGGCTCGAGGAAGTCCCAGTAGTCCTCGAACCGGTCGTCGTATCGGCTGAGGTCGCCGCGCAGCCGGGCGTACTCCCGCCCGCGGAACCCGGCCTTCACGGGGCCGGACACCGTGGTCTTCGACGCCGGCCCGAGTCCGACCGCATCGTCGGGTGCGGCGGTCACGTCGACGACGGACTCGACGGCGCGTTCTCGGCGACGGCCGGTGTTGAACGGCGGATCGAGGTAGATGAGGGTGAATGCCCCGTCGGGCAGGGTGCGCGCGACGGCCAGGTTGTCCCCGGCATGGATGTCGACGCGACCGGGTGCGTCGCCGGGGTCGCCGGGGTCGCCGGGTTCGCCGGTCACGGAACGCGGTGCAGCCACGCGTCGGTGGCGAACTTCGACTGTACGAGCGCCTCGGCCTCGGCGTACTCCTCGTCGCTGATCGACCCCTCCGTCGCGCCGTAGAGGGTCGCGAAGGTGGTCTTGAAGCGCTCGATGATCTCCTCGCGCGGCAACCCGGTCTGGCTGCGCAGCGGATCCACCCGTTTGGCGGCCGACGCCGTGCCCTTGTCGCTGAGCTTCTCGCGGCCGATGCGCAGCACCTCGGTGAGCACCTGCCCGTCCATGTCGTAGCTCAGGCTGGCGTGGTGCAGCACGCCGCCGTTGGCCAGGCGCTTCTGCGCAGCCCCGCCGATCTTGCCCTCCGGGGAGGAGATGTCGTTGAGGGGCTTGTAGGTGGCGTCGATGCCGAGGGAGCGCAGCGCCTGCAGCGCCCAGTCGTCGAGGAACGCATACGAATCGGCGAACGTCATGCCGGCGACGAGGGATGCCGGCACGTACAGGGAGTACGTGATGATCCATTCCGCGGAGATGAGCATGGCGCCGCCGCCGGAGATGCGCCGGACCACCTCGAAGCCGTGCCGCGCGGCCCCTTCCGGATCGACCTCGTTGCGATACGACTGGAACGAGCCGATGACGACGGCTGAGGCGTCCCACGTCCAGATGCGCATGGTGGGCTTGCGGCGGCCATCTCCGACGCGGGTGGTCAGCACCTCGTCGAGGGCCAGGTTCATGTTCGGCGAGAGCGGCCGGTCGTGCACGATCTCCCACTCGAAGTCGCGCCATCCGGGAGCGGTCACCAGCGCGCGGCGCACCGCGGTGCCGACCGCCTCGGGGGTGAAGCCCAGCAGCTGCGCGCCCTCCGGCAGCGCGGCGCGGACGGCGGCGGCGATGGTGGCGACGTCGGACTCGACGGGAAGCCCCGTCACCGCTGCGTCGATGTCCGCGAGGGCGTCATCGGGTTCCAGGAAGAAGTCGCCGGCCAGGTGGAAATCGGTGATCAGTCCCTCGTCCACCTCGAGGTCGACGACGACCAGTTTGCCGCCAGGGACCTTGTACTCACCGTGCATGGGTCAAGCCTACGGCGCTGCGCTGGTAGGGTGGTCGTGTGGCCTCAGTGCCACTACGTCGTCGTCACGACTCCCCGATCCCGATCGCGGCATCTTTTCGAACGGCGAACCGATGCGCGAATCCGCGCCGTCGCCTCCTCCGCACCGCGATCCTCCCATGATCTGCGTGTGCCTGCCCGAAAGCACACATGTCTTCTTCCTTCCTTTCCCTCGGCGTGCCCGAGAAGCTCGCTGCCGTCCTCGCCGCCGAGGGCAAGACCGACGCGTTCGCCATTCAGCGCGACACGCTCCCCGACTCCCTCGCCGGCCGTGACGTGCTCGGCCGCGGCCGCACCGGCAGCGGCAAGACCATCGCCTTCTCGCTGCCGCTCGTGGCGCGTCTGTCCGGCGCCGGAGCCGCCGCGCGGCGTCCCGGCCGCCCCCGCGGCCTGGTGCTCGCCCCGACCCGCGAGCTCGCGACGCAGATCGCTGCGACCATCTCCCCTCTGGCTGCTGCCGTCGGGCTCAACGTCACCACCGTCTTCGGCGGCGTGAGCCAGCGCGGGCAGGAGCAGGCGTTCGCCCGCGGCGTGGACATCGTCGTGGCGTGCCCCGGTCGCCTCGAGGACCTGATGAAGCAGAAGGTCGTCGACCTCAGCTTCGTCGAGATCGTCGTGCTCGACGAGGCCGACCACATGGCCGACCTCGGCTTCCTGCCGGGCGTCACCCGCATCCTCTCCGCCACCCCCGCGGGCGGCCAGCGCATGCTGTTCAGCGCCACGCTCGACCGCGGCGTCGACACCCTCGTGCGCAAGTTCCTGCGCGACGAGGTGCGTCACGAGGTCGACGAGTCCAGCGTCCCGCAGGGCGTCATGACCCACCGCGTCTTCGTGGTGCCCGGCGCCGATGAGAAGACCGCGCTCGTGCGCCAGCTCGCGTCGGGCCAGGGGCGCCGCATCCTCTTCACCCGCACCAAGCACCAGGCCAAGAAGCTTGCGAAGCAGCTGACCGCTTCCGGCATCCCGGCCGTCGATCTGCACGGCAACCTGTCGCAGGGCGCCCGTGACCGCAACCTCGCCTCGTTCGGCGCCGACACCGCCAAGGGCGGCGTGCGCGTGCTCGTGGCGACCGACGTCGCCGCGCGCGGCGTTCACGTCGACGACGTCGAGCTCGTCGTCCACGTCGACCCGCCCGTCGAGCACAAGGCATACCTGCACCGCTCGGGCCGCACCGCCCGTGCCGGCGCCGAGGGCGTCGTCGTGACCGTTGCGCTCGACGCGCAGCGCGGCGAGGTCAAGGATCTGCTGCGCAAGGCGAAGGTCTCCGCGGCTCTCGAGCCCGTGGCCGCAGGTGCCTCCGCCGTTTCGGTGCTGGTCGGCGAGCCCGCCGCGCACGTCACGCCCGCCCCCGTCACCGCAGCGCCGCAGCGCTCGGGTGGCGGCGGCCGCAACGGCGGCTCCGGCCGCGGCGCCGGCAACGGCGGTGGACGTTCGGGCGGTTCCGCCTCGGGTGGTCGCTCCGGTGGCTCCGGCCGCGGTGCCGGTACCGGTCGCGGACGCGACGGTCAGGGCTCGGGTGCCGCACGCACCGCGAGCGCGCCCGCCGCGGCATCCAGCCGGTCGTCACGCCCGGCCCGCCCGACCACCGGCGCCACCGTCGCCGACATCCGCGCCAACGCCGGCACCGGCCGCGGTCGCGGCTCGCGTCGCGCACACGGCTGACCCGCGCGGTCGCTTGACCGCGGCGCTGAGGCCAAACCGGCGCTGAGACTGCATCTGACGGCCGAGACAGTGGGTGATACCCATGGTCTCGGCCGTCAGTTGTCGTTTCACCGGCTGGGGCGGCCGGCGGGCGGGCTCACGGGGCGGGAACGGCCTCGGGGTCGGTCACGTGGGGGCGCGGCGGGAAGCGCGCGTCGAGCCACGCGATGAGATCGGCGCGCACCTGCGCCTGCTCCACCTCGTTGTAGATCTCGTGGCGCGCGTCGGGATAGACGAGCGTCGTGACGTCGCTGAACCCGCTGCGGCGCCGGTACGCGTCGGCCAGCCGATGCACGCTGCGCGGTCCGCCCACCGTGTCGTCACGGCCCACTTGCAGCAGCACCGGCAGATCCACGCCGGGGTTGCGCCGCGGGCGCCCGTACAGGCGCAGGGCGTCGAGCGGGCCGAAGAGCTTCAGCAGGGGCACGCTCGTGGTGAGCGGGTCGTCGAGGAAGGCCTGACCGATCGCGGCGTCGGACGACAGCCACTCAGCGCCCGTCGCCTCCTCGGTCTTCCAGGGGGCGTTGAGGTCGCCGGGGTTGAGTGACCCCGGCCACCGCAGCGCCGAACCCGACAGCACGAGCGCGTCGTAGGCGAAGGGATGCTCGTCCACCAGCATCTGCGCGAGGAACGACCCCCACGAGTGCCCGAAGAGGATGAGGGGCAGGCCGGGGTCCTCGTCGTCGTGGATGATCCGGGTCAGCTGCCAGATGGCTTCCTTCGCCGCCCGCAGCCCGCCTTTTCCGAGCCGGCCGAGCTTTGACGCATCGCCGCCGTGCTGGCGCATGCCGGTGCGGCCGTGGCCCCGGTGGTCGTCGGCGTACACGGTGTACCCGGCGTCAGTGAGGGTCTCGATGAGCGCGTTATAGCGCCCGGCGTGCTCGCCGACGCCGTGCAGCACCTGCACGATGCCGCGCGGCTCGGTACGGGCGGGGTGGACGTCGTAGACGATCGCGATGCCGTGCGCATCGATGAACTCGGGCATGCCGATGAGTCTAGGGTGACCCGTGCGCAGAGGACCCCGCCCACAGGCGGAGCCCTCTGCGCGCGGCGGGTCAGGACGCCTGAACCGCCCTGCGGCGCCTCAGGAGCGCCAGCCCGATGCCGATGATCAGCAGCAGCACGCCCGTGGCGATACCGCCGGCAACCGCCAGCTCACCACCGGTGTTGGCCAGCGAGCCAGCCGACTCGGGGTCGGTGGCTTCCGCACCCCCACCTCCCCCGGCACCCGGCACCGCCGGGAGGTCGCCGGGCTGCACCGGCGCCGCGGGGACGTCGCCAGGTCGGGCTGGCGCCGCGGTGACCGCCAGGGTCCCGCTTGCCTGGGCGGCTGACACCGCTCCGACCGCCGCGAGCACGTACGTGCCCGCTGCCGTGGCCGGCGGGATGACCACCACGCCGCTGAAGGCACCACCGGCATCCGCAGACAACTCCAGCAGGCTGGCCGCCGCGGCCGCACGGCTCATCGTGGCCACCGGCTGCCCCAGCGTGAAGCTCACCGCTTCACCGGGGGCGAACCCGGTGCCCGAGACGGCGACCTCACCGCCGGCCTGAACGCTCGCCGCGCTCAGATCGATCTCCGCCTCATCGAACACCGGGATCGCCGCGGCAGGACCCGCGGCCGCCAACTCGCCGATGGTCGCCCACGGCTGGCCGTTGATCGCGCTCCGGGAGACGAGCTTGATGTAGCGCGCCTCCTGGGCAGGGAAGGCCGCCAGCTGTGCGTCTGCGGTGTTCTGGAAGGCACCGCTGACGACAGGCTCCCCCCAGTCACCGTTCACCGTTGCCACAGTGCTCGACACATACACGTCGTACTCGTCGATGCGCCCGTTCGCCGCACCGGTGCCGGCTCCGCCGGACCGCGCCGTGTACCACAGACCGCACACGGACTCATCGGCGCCCAGGTCGATGACGACCGAGTGCGGATGTCGCGGCTCGACCGGTGAGTACTGGGAGTGCCAGTAGGTCGCCGGGTCACCGTCGATCACCGCGCTGGCGGGACCACTCGGCCTCGGTTCCCCGCTGCTCTGCTCGGAGGATGCCACAGCGGCCGAGGGGCGTACCGTTTCCGCCGAGCACACCCCGACGGTCGAGACCGCGGTCTGCGTGAGGACGGTCCCATCGGCCCCCACCAGCTCGAACACGAACGTGCCCGTTCCGGAGGCCGAGTTGACGTTGTGCAGGACAAAGGCCGCTTCCCCCATCTCCCCGGGCGCCAGCGGCTCCAGCGGCACCGATGCCGGCAGCGCTGTCCATCCGGCGGCTGCCGAGGCGACGCGCACCGTCGCGCCTTCCAGCACGGAGCCGGCCATGTTCGTCACAGTGACGGCGACGTCACCGCTGGTGCCGGGAACGGCGGACAGCGCAGTCGGCGTCGCCGTCATCGCGACGTCACCCACCACCTTCCACACCGTCTTACCCCAGTCGCCGGGCGTCTGCACGACACGACCGTCGGCGACGGTCTTGAACCCCTCGCGGGCCACCGGCACGTCGACCAGGCTGCGGGAAACGGACACGAACTGCTGGCTCGCGGCGTTGACGATCGTGTAGCCACCGTCGACCTTGCGCAGCTGCCACTTCTGCAGAGTCGTGGTCGCACAGGTGCTCAAGCGGATGTCGGCACCGATCTCGACCGGCACATCCAGGCGCATGGTGCCGTCGCGCGCCAGATCGAGGCAGAGACCGTCGGTGGAGCGGATGGTGTAGTAACCGTCGGCGGTGCGAGTGAAGGCCAACGGCGCACCGGCATCCGACAGAACGAGCCCTCCGTCCTCACCCGCTGCAAGAGCACCCTCACCGGCTGCACCCGTCAGCGTGAACGTGCCGTCCGGCAGCGGCTGGCGCTGCACCTCGTCCCAGAGCGGCGCACGGCCGATGGTGTCCATGTCGGCACGGAATTCCGCGAAGGTCGCCCAAGGCCGCGAGGCGGACCAGGTCGCCTGCGCGACGAAACGCAACGGTTCGAACATGCGTGCCTCGGTGGTGTTCTCCGCCTCGCTCGGCGTACCACCGTCGGGCCAGATACTCATCCGCGCGCCCAGGATCTGATCGGTACCACGGGTGACGGTCTGGTCGTAGAAGACCTCCGGGGTCCAGCCCTGCTCGTAGAGACGCTGCGAGTTGACCCCGTAGCCGCCACGCACCATGTAGAGCGAGTTGGAGATGTTGGCGACCTGGTGCCCCCAATCGATGAACTGCTGAGGCTTGACGGTGGATGCCGCCGGGTTCCAATGCTCGACGATGATGTCGGTGTCGAAGTCGACGAACTGGTTGTCGGTGATGACACCGTCATTCCAGATGCGCAGCTTCTTGTCTTTGGACTTGACGTAGTCGTTGACCTTGTTGACGTACCACGCGACGACGTCGTTCTCCGTAGCACCGGCACCGAACTCCGCCTCCGCGAAGCGTTTGACCTGGGGGAAGTTGGCGTAGCCGCTGCCGAGCATGTACTCGTCGACGCCCATGTGCCAGTACTCGGTCGTGAAGACGTCGAAGTACTCATCGATCAAGTCGGCGTAGAACTCGAACGACTCGGGCTTGGTGATGTCCATGCGGACCTCGTCCTTGGCCCCGGTCCGCTCATTGGTCAACTGCAATTCCGGCTTGTTCTCCAGCCAGATTTCCATATGACCGGGAGAGTTGATCTCCGGGATGACGTCGATGCCGTAGGCGCCGGCCTTCGCCACGAGGGCGGTGATGTCGTCCTTGGTGTAGTACGACCAGGTGTTGGTCTCTGGATAGGCGTCGACCTTGACCTTCAACTCCACGAGCATCGTGTTGAGCTTGAGGAAGGCCATCTCCTCGATGAGACGGTCCATGAATTCCGTGGAGATGTTGATCACGCAGGCGCAGACGGTGACGCCGCGCTCCTCGTATTCCGGCACGTCGATGAGAGAGCCCTGCGGCAGGGTGTCCTGCTGCATGAGCATCTGCACGACGGTGCGGGTGCCGTAGAAGACGCCGGCCGGGTCCGCCGCGACGATCTCGATGCGATCGCCGACCTTGAGTTCGTACCCCTCGGTCTCGAGGTCCGTGCGGCCCTCATCCAGCCGAAGCACGATGTCACCCGCTGCACCCGGCCCGGCCGTCACGCTCACCCCGGCGTAATCCACGGCGAGTTCTTCGCGCAGGATGCCTGCGATCGACTCGAGGCGCTCGCTCTCGGTGGCGACAACGACCGCGAGGTCGTCGGCGGCGCCGAAGGAGCCGCCCGATTGCTGCCACTGCTCGATCGACGGGATCACGGAGGGAAGCTCCACGGGTCCGGGGTCCAGGGCGGAAGCGACAGCGGGGGCGGTCGCGACGAGCGAGCTCAACGCGAATGCAACGGCGGTCATGGTTGCCGTGAGCACGGTGGGCAGCCTTCGACTGCGGCGCTCGGTCGGTGACTTCACTGAGACCTACTTTCTCGGACGGTCATTGTCCGGTCGCACCATGCTGTGCGACCTATGGCATCGATAACATATGGGACGTTGCTATGCTCTGTCAACGGTGGAACGGGGCGCCATCAGCCCTGCCGGACGACGAAGCGAGGCGCGAGTGGGGAAGGCTCCGAGCGAGGGGCGCGAGAGCAAGCCTCCCGCCATGATCGATGTCGCGCGCGAGGCCGGCGTCTCTGCTCAGACCGTGTCACGCGTCATGCGCGACCACCCCTACGTGACCGCGGACAAGCGCAGGCGAGTGCTGGCTGCCGTGGAACGGCTGGGTTACCGGATGAACACCGCCGCCCAGGCACTGTCTTCCGGACGCACACGGACGATCGGCGTCGTTGCCATGGCAACCGAGTCGTATGCCGGGTCGATGACTCAAGCGAGTCTGGAGCGTGCCGCCGACGAACTCGGATACAGCGTCGTGGGCACTCAAATCTCCTCGCTCGATGCGAGCGCGATCAGCGCGGCGCTGCGCCGACTGGAGCGACTCGGTTCCGAAGCGATCATCCTCGCCGTACCTCTGCGCACTCACGACAATCGGATCGAGGAGATCACTGACCGACTGCCCACGGCGACGATCGGCGGGTCTCCCGTGCGCAGGGCGCGCTCGCTCGCCGTTGACCAGCGAGAGCTGGCACAACTGGCCACCGACCATCTGCTGTCGCTGGGGCACGAAACGGTGTGGCACGTGTCCGGACCGGAGGACTGGGTGGATGCCGCGGAGCGATCTGCCGGGTGGCGCGCGTCGCTGGACGAGGCGGCGCGACCGGTACCGGACATCATCCATGGCGACTGGAGCCCGGAATCGGGGTACGCGGCGGGGCGCTCCCTGGGTGCCCGTACCGACGTCACGGCAGTGTTCGTGGCGAACGATGAAATGGCATTCGGGCTCATCCGCGGGCTCAACGAAGCCGGCCGTCGCGTTCCCGCGGACGTCTCCGTTGTCGGCGTCGATAACATCCGACTCGCGGCCTTCTGCTCTCCTGCGCTGACCACCGTCGCGCAGCCGTTCGCAGAGCTGGCTCGCGCAGCCGTGGGTTACGTCACCGCGCAACTCGAAGGGCGCGACGATCCGCCCGGAGAGCTCACGGTGCAGCCTCACCTGGTGGTTCGCGCTTCCACGGCGCCGATGAGAGGGCGCCCCACACCGGATTGACAAGCCCCGCGGGCGCTGCACGGCCGCCTCCCCGGTTTACTTAGCAACACTAATGAGCTATGCTAATGAACCGCATGACAACGACAGACGCCTCCGCTCCGCCCTCCCCCACCGCCGATCTCGCCGCCGCGGCATCCGACCTGCGCATGGCGACCTTCCGTCTCGCACGACGCCTGCGCGCCCAGCGCGCGGTCGACGAGATGAGCGACGGCCAGTTCGCGGTGCTCGCCGCTCTCACCGTGCACGGCCCGCATGCCCTCGGTGAACTGGCCGACCGCGAGCGCGTGTCGGCGCCGTCGATGAACCGCACCGTCAACTGCCTCGAGGAGTCCGGCTACGTCGCGCGCACCCCCGACGAGCAGGACCGCCGCAAGGTCACGATCTCGCTCACCGACGCCGGCCGCGCCGTGGTCGAGGAGACCACGCGCCGGCGGGACTCGTGGCTCGAGGCCGCCCTGGCGTCGCTGAGCGACGCCGACCGCGACGTGCTCGCGCAGGCCGCCGACATCATGCGGGAGGTGGCCTCGCGATGAGTGCGATGTTCCGCTCCTTCTCCATCTTCAACTACCGCGTCTGGTTCATCGGCGCGCTCGTGTCGAACATCGGCGCGTGGATGCAGGCGACCGCGCTCAGCTGGGTCGTGCTCACCGCCCTCACCGACAACGACGCCGGCGCCATGGGCATCACGATGGCGCTGCAGTTCGCCCCGCCGCTGCTGCTGGTGGGCGTCACCGGATGGGTGGCAGACCGCTTCGACCGGCGCAAGCTGCTCATGCTCACCCAGAGCCTGCTGCTGCTGGTCGGGCTCGTCATCGGCGCGCTGCTGCTGGCCGACGTCATGACGCTCGGCCTGATGTACGGGTTCGCGCTGCTGCTGGGCGTCATCTCGGCGTTCGACAACCCGTCGCGCCAGGCGTTCGTCTCGGACCTCGTCTCCCGTGAGAACGCCTCCAACGCCGTCGCGCTCAACGCGGCATCCTTCAACGGCGCCCGCATGATCGGCCCCGCCGTCGCCGGCGTCGTCATCGTCGCGGTGGGAACCGGCTGGGTGTTCTTCGTCAACGCGGTGACCTTCCTCGCGATGATCGGCGCCCTCATGCTGATCCGGACGGACGAGCTCATCCCGCGCGTGAAGGCGCCGGGCGCCTCGCGGCTCGCCGACGGGTTCCGCTACGTCGGCAAGCGCCCCGATCTGATGGTCGCCTTCGCGATGGTGTTCCTGCTCGGCGCCTTCGGCATGAACTTCCCCATCTTCGCCTCGACGATGGCCCTGGAGTTCGGCCAGGAGGCCGACGGCTACGGCCTGCTCAGCTCGATCCTGGCCGTCGGGTCGCTCATCGGCGCGCTCTTGGCCGCCCGCCGCGACCGTGCCCGCATCCGCGTGGTCATCCTCGGCACGCTGATGTTCGCCGTCGCCATCACCGTCTCGGCGTTCATGCCCAACTACTGGCTGTACGCGCTGACCCTCATGCTCACCGGCTTCGCCGTCGTGACGACCCTCACCACCGCGAACGGCTACGTGCAGACCACGACCGACCCCGCCCTGCGCGGCCGCGTGCTGGCGCTGTACATGGCGATCCTCATGGGCGGCACTCCCCTCGGGGCCCCCATCGTCGGCTGGGTGGCAGCGGAGTTCGGCCCGCGCGCGGCGATCCTCCTCGGTGCCGTCGCGGCGTTCGTGGCGTTCGCGATCGGCGCCACCTGGATGCTCGTGTCCGGCCGTGTCCGCCGCTCTGAGACACGGCGGTTCGGCGTCACGCTCGGCGAGACCCGTCCTGTGGCCATCGTGCCGCCTGAGGCGTTCTCCGACGAGATCGCGGGCACCACGCCGATCCGGCTACCGGACGACCGCGAGCGGGACGCCCGGGCCGCGCGCGAGGCTCGGGAGCGCTTCGCGGGCTGACCGGTCTCTGCGAACAGCGCTGACACCGTCGCAGGCGGGCGTCAGCGCGGGTCGCGCACGCCCACGCGCACCAGGTGCGCGTTGACGAAGCGACCGTCCGGGTCGAGTCGCTCGAACACGCCGCGGGCGTCGGCGAGGCGCGGGTGCACCCGCTCGATCGCGGCGCGGTCGAACGCGTGCGCCTTGCCCCAGTGCGGGCGCGCCGCGAAGGGGGCCAGCGCGTCCTCGATGCCGGGCAGCAGCGCGGCGACCTCATCGGGGTGGTTCTCCCACGTGAAGTGGATGATCGCGGCATCCCGCTCGTAGGCGGGGCTCAGCCAGAGGTCGTCGGCGGCGGCGGTGCGCAGCTCGGTCACGATGAGATGCGGGCGGATGCCGTCGCCGAGGCCCCTCACGGCAGCGAGCGCGCCGGGGGCGTCGGCGCGGTCGACGAAGTACTCCGTCTGGATCTCGTTGCCGAACGACGGCTGCATGTCCAGGCGGAAGTGCGGCAGCCGCAGCAGCCAGGGACCGGGCACGCCGGCGAGCTCCGTGACGTTCGTCATGCCCTCGAGGGGGGACAGCCCGGTGAGCTCGCGCTCGCCGTCGAGCAGGGTGTCGCCGATCGGGTCGTCGTCGGCATCCAGCCGGGTCTTCACCCACACATGGCCGAGGGTGTCACCCTCCCAGCGGGAGAACACCGAAACGCTGTAGCCGGCGGAGGTGAGCTCGTCGTAGCGGGCGAGCGCGGCATCCCAGGTGACGCCGGTGTAGATGTCCTGCCGCACGCGGAAGGTGGGCTGCACGTCGAGGGTGACCGTGACGGTGATGCCGGCGGCGCCGAGCCCCACCGCGAGCGCGGGGAAGTCGGGGTCGCCGCGGCGCACCTCGTGCACGTCACCGTCGGCGCCGACATAGCGCAGCGACCGCACGGCAGCCGAGAGCACGCGGTTGCCGTTGCCGGATCCGTGGGTGCCGGTCGCGATCGCGCCGCCGACGTTGATGTGGGGCAGCGAGCCGAGGTTGCCCAGGGCCCAGCCGCGCTCCTCGAGCCAGAGGGCGAGGTCGCCGTAGCGGGTGCCCGCACCGACGGTGATGGTCTGCGCCGCCTCGTCGAGCGCAAAGGCGGGCTCGATGCCGGTGACGTCGATGAGCGTGCCGTCGGTGTCGGGGAGGTCGGTGAAGGAGTGCCGGGTGCCGAGCGCGCGGACCGGGCCGCCCGCCGCGACGACCCGGCGGACGTCGTCGATCGTCTCGGCCACCGCGATGCGCGGCGCCCGGTAGGTGTAGTTCCCTGCCCAGTTCTGCTGCGGCATGCCGCCCCCTCGCCTTTTCGCGTTCCCCACAACATAACCCGAGCCGGGTGAGCCGTGGTCGTCTGGGCGAGTATCCGCGCCCACGTGCTGCCACCTGCTGCCACGTGCTGCCTCGCGCTGGTTCGACGGGACGAATCCTCAGTCGAGGACGGCGGCCAGGGACTCCAGGGCGGCGAGGCTGTCGCCGACGGGGATGAACACCGAACTGTGCACACCGGCGCCGGCGAGCTCGTCGATGCGCGCACGCACCTGCGCGGCTGTCCCGACGAGCGCCAGCTGCCGCACCCACTCGTCCGGCATCGTGCGCGCGAACTCCGCCCCGTCGGCGCACCGTGCGCGCAGGGCTGCGAACTCGGCCGCGAACGGCAGCGGCTCGATGTGCGGAGCCCAGTCCGGTTCGCCGATCGCGGCCAGCCCGGGGCGCGCCGTCGCCAGGGCCGCCGCGGCATCCGCGTCGACGACGCCGACGTTGTAGGCGACGAGCCGATGCGGGGATGCCGCGTCGATCCGCGCCACCGCCGCCCGCGCGTACTCCGGGGTCACCGGCTCGGCCAGCACGGTGCCGTCGGCGATGCGCCCCGACAGCGCGAGGGACTTCGGGCCGCGCACGCCCAGCAGCAGCGGGGGCCGCTCGCTCGGCACCGCTGTCGAGTCCAGGTGCACGTCGCTGTCGAGCGCACCCCCGGCGAGCAGGGTCCGCACCGCCGTCACGTGGGCCTCGAGCGCCCCCAGCGGGCGGGACGGCCATGCCCCGACCGCGCGCATCCAGTCCGGCATCCCGTGCCCGATCCCGGCGTCGATCCGCCCGGGGAACAGCTGCGCGAGCGTGGCCAGCTCCATCGCGGCGAACGCGGCGTTGCGGGCGCCGGCGGGGAGGATGCCGATCCCGACGCGCATCCGCTCGGTCCACGCCAGCACGGCACCGGCCTGCGCGATGCCGCCGCGGAATCCGAGGTCCTCGACGATCCACAGGTCATCGAACCCGAGCTCCTCGGCGCGGCGGACGAACGTCTGCACCTGGTGCGCGTCGAGGTCGCGGGGCAGCATGACGCCGATCGCGGGGCGGCTCACAGCGCGGCCGCCGCGTCCTGCGCCGCCAGCGGGGTCGGCGCCGGCCCGAGCGCGTCGAGGTCTCCCCAGAGCGCGTCGGGCACCGAGGTGTCGCGCAGCGCAATCAGCTGCTGCAGCCGCCGCGTCGAGGAGATGCCGACGATCGTGGAGTCGACGAGGTCCGAGCGCAGCGAGAAGTGCAGCGCCGCCGCGGCCAGCGGCACACCGTGGTCGGCGCACACCGCCTCGGCGCGCTGGATCCAGGTGACGAGTCCGGGCGAGGCCTCGGTGTAGCCGTACGATGCCCGCGACGCCGACCCCTTCGCGAGGATGCCGGCACCGAACGGCGCCGCGTTGAAGACCCCCATGCCGCGGCGGCGCGCGTCCGCGAACAGCGCCTCGGCGCTGCGATCGACGAGCGTGAAGCGATTGTGCGACAGCACCAGATCGAACAGACCGGTCTCGACGTACCGGGTCATCAGCGGGATCGGCCCCGCCGCGATGCCGATCGCGTCGACGGCGCCCGAGTCCCGCAGCTCACGCATCCCCTCCAGTCCCCCGCCGGGCGCGGTGGCTTCCTCGAAGGTGACGCTGAAGGGGTCGTGGAAGTGGAGGATGCCGACGCGGTCGACGCCGAGCCGCGCGAGGCTCTCCTCGTAGGAGCGCAGCACCCGGTCGCGGTCGAACGCGCCGGCCTCCGGGTCACGGTCGACCTTGGTGGCGATGCGGGCGGCGGCGCGGCCCCCCAGCTGCGCGAGGGCGAGGCCGAGCACCTCCTCGGACCGGCCGTCGCCGTAGTTGTTCGAGGTGTCGACGAGCGGGAAGGGACCGGTGAGCAGGTCCACCGCCGCCGCGACGGCTGCGGCCTCTTCCGCCGAACCGGGAGCGGTGCCGTCACCGAGCGACGAGGTGCCGAGGGTGATGTCACCGACGGGAATGCCGGTGGTGCCGAGGGTGCGGGTCATACGAGTCGCCTTTCGAGCGGAGAAGATCAGGACGGAGCCGAGAGGCGCAGCCGACGATCGTCGGCGCTCCGCGCCTCGGGCCCCGCTCCCGGCCGATCCTACGGGCGCCCGCCGCGATCGCCGGTGTCGCGAAGAGCCGCTCGAGTGTCGCGTCCGCACAGTGCGGCGCTCGTTCCACGCTCCTTTGCGACACCGGAGCAGCGCCGAGCGGTATCCGCCGTGGCACCTCGCCGGGGTCAGCGCAAGCCCGGTGCGGCCGAGCGCGGTGACCCCTACCGTGTCGTCATGGACCAGGACCGCGACAACGCTCCAGCCGCCGACGACGAGGAAGCCCCGCTCGGTGGTGACGAGGGCACACAGGACCAGCTCGAAGCCGACAACCCGGCTGAGGAGGAGACGCTCAAGACGCTCGACCCCGACAGCCCGCCCGCCTGAGGCGGCCGGAATCGCCGTCGGCGCGGTCAGGCCTCGCGGGTGATCGTCACCTGCACGTGCAGGTCGCTCTTGGTGGCGCCGCCGTACACGCCGCGCAGCGGCGGCACGTCGCTGTAATCCCGCCCGCGCCCGACCAGCACGTGCCGCTCGCCGATCTCGACGTTGTTCGTCGGGTCGAAGCCGTGCCAGTCGCCCGCGAACCACTCCACCCAGGCGTGCGACTCGCCCACGACGGCCACGCCCACCTCGGCATCGGGGTCGGGGTGCAGGTATCCCGAGACGTACCGGGCGGGGATGCCCACCTCGCGCAGGGCGCCGAGGGTGATGTGGGCCATGTCCTGGCAGACTCCCGACCGCTTCTCCCACGCCTCCGCGGCGGTGGAGTGCACGCCGGTGCTGCCGTAGACGTACTCGACGGCGTCGCCCACGGCGACGGCGATCGCGTGCGCGGCGTGGCCGGGGCCGTCGTGCTCGGCGGCGATCGAACGCGCCAGGCGGGCCACCTCCTCGTGCGGGGCGGTGTGCGGCGTCTGCGCGAGCATCTCGACCGTGCTGATCGCGCCCTGCGCCTCGCGGGCCAGGTCCTCCCACGAGATCTCGGGATGCTCCAGCGGACGCGGCCGCACCTCCACGAGCGAGCGCGCCGTGATGTTCAGGGCGGTGTGCGCCGACAGCACGTCGAACGACGCCACCCGGGTGCCGAAGTAGTCGACGTACTGGTTGACGCTCGTCGACGGCTCGATGTCCAGCGAGGAGCTCAGCACGAACTGGTTCTCGGTCGACACCGGCAGCATGCGTGCCTCGTTGTACGACGCGGACACCTCCCCGGGGTAGACGAAGCCGGTGGTGTGCTCGACGCGCAGCCGCATCATGAGATCTCTCCGATCCAGCTGGGCTCGGCCTGGGTGGGGAAGAAGCGCTGCCGGATCGCCTCCGACGCTTCGCGCGTCACCGTCTGCACCCGTTCCATATGCTCGGGCAGCTCCCCGAGGATGTCGGTGATGGGGCTGTACTCGAGATCGTTGCGGATGCGACCGAGGGCGCGGAGCACGGCGTTGGAGTGCCCGACCCGGTCGGCGCGCGGATCGATGGCGCTCATGCACTCCTCGGCGCGCTGGATCGAGTAGATGATCGACCGCGGGAACAGCCGGTCCAGCAGCAGGAACTCGGCGGCGTTGCGCGAGCTCGGCATGCCCCGGTAGGTGCGCACATACGCCTCGTAGGCGCCGCACGACCGCAGGATGGTCGTCCACGACGGGCCGGATGCCTCTGTCAGCGACCGTGTCGCCAGCATGCGTGCCGTCATGTCGGCGCGTTCGATGCTGCGACCGAGCGTGAAGAACTGCCACGCCTCGTCGCGACTGGTCGACGAGTCGACGATGCCGACGGCCAGCGCGGAGCGCTCGCGCACCCACTGGAAGAACTCGTGCACCTTCTCGGACTGCAGCCGACGCGGCATCCGCGAATTGGTCGTGTTGAGGGTCTCCCAGAGCTCCGTGGAGACGATCTCGCGCGCCCGCCGGGCGTTCTCGCGTGCGGCGTGCAGCGAGTACGCGATGCTCGAGGAGTTGCCGCGGTCCACCGCCAGGCGCGCCAGGACGTCCTGCCGCTCGACCTTCTCGAGGGCGTCGTCCGGCGGCATCGATCCCATGACGCTGAGCAGCGACCGGCACGCGGTGTCCTCGTCGATCCAGGGGTCCTCCAGCAGCAGCTGCAGATGCACGTCGAGGATGCGAGCGGTGCCGTCCGCCCGCTCGATGTAGCGCCCGATCCAGAACAGGCTCTCTGCGATGCGGCTCAGCATGACTGGCACCCCCCGGTCGTCGGCACCGCGGTCTGCTGCTGCTGTTGCTGCTGTTCCTGCTGCTCGGCGCGCGCACGCGGCGCGTCCTGCGGCGAGTGCACGGGCGCGGCCTGCTCGTCGTAGACCACCGGGATCGCCTCGGTCGTGGCCTGATCGGCGACGAGGTCGGCCATGCCGCCACCGCGGCCGTGTCCGTACTCGACGTCGCGGGGCGCCGCCCCTCCCACGATCCAGGTGTCCTTGGAACCGCCGCCCTGGCTGGAGTTGACCACGAGCTGTCCCTCCGGAAGCGCCACGCGTGTGAGCCCACCGGGGAGCACCCACACGTCGTCGCCGTCGTGGACGGCGAAGGGCCGCAGGTCCGCGTGCCGCGGTCGCATGCCGTCCTCGACGAGGGTCGGGATGGTCGAGAGCATCACGACGGGCTGAGCGATCCACCCGCGGGGGTCGGCACGGAGCCGGGCGCGCAGTTTGTCCAGCTCTGCCGGTGACGCATCCGGGCCCACCACCAGCCCCTTGCCGCCCGAGCCGTCGACGGGCTTGACCACCAGCTCGTCGAGGCGGTCCAGCACCTCCTCGAGGGCGCCGGGATCCTCGAGGCGCCAGGTGTCGACGTTCTTGAGGATCGGCTCTTCGGCGAGGTAGTAGCGGATGAGGTCGGGGACGTACGTGTAGAGCAGCTTGTCGTCGGCGACGCCGTTGCCCACGGCGTTCGCGATCGTCACGTTGCCCAGGCGCGCGGCGAGCATCAGGCCGGGGGCCCCGAGCATCGAATCGGCACGGAACTGCAGCGGGTCGAGGTAGTCGTCGTCCACGCGGCGGTAGATGACGTCCACGCGCTGCGGTCCGCGGGTGGTGCGCATGAACACCTTGCCGCCGGTGCACACGAGGTCCCGTCCCTCCACGAGCTCCACGCCCATGAGGCGGGCGAGCAGGGTGTGCTCGAAGTACGCCGAGTTGTAGACGCCGGGAGTGAGCACCACGACGTTGGGGTCTTCGACACCGGGCGGGGCCGACGCGCGCAGTGCCGCGAGCAGCTTGTTCGGGTAGTCGCCGACGGGCCGCACGCGCATCGAGACGAACAGCTCGGGCAGCGTCTGGGCCATGACCCGGCGGTTGGAGATGACGTAGCTGACACCGGAGGGCACACGCACGTTGTCCTCGAGCACGCGCATCTCGCCGTGCTCGTCGCGGATGAGGTCGATGCCCGACACGTGGATGCGCACACCGTTGGCGGCGTGGATGCCGGCGGCCTGGCGGTAGAAGTACTGCGACGAGGCGATGAGGCCCGCCGGCAGCACGCCGTCGCGCACGCAGTGCTGGTGCCCGTAGGTGTCGTCGAGGAACGCCTCGAGTGCGAGCACACGCTGCTTGACGCCCGCCTCGATGCGCGACCACTCGTCGTAGTCGATGATGCGCGGCACCGCGTCGAGCGGGAACGGCCGCTCCTCGCCGGCGAAGTCGAACGTGACACCCTGGGCGAGGTACGAGCTGGCGAGCGAATCGGTGCGTCCGCGCAGCTCTTCCTGGGTCATCTGCGCCAGCGCCTGATAGAGCTCGCGATAGGCGCGCCGCGAGGCGACCGGGGCACCGGATCCGTCTGGGTGGCCGAACATCTCGTCGAACGCCGGGACGCCCGACGGCGTCTTGCGTGGCGCCAAGATGGAGCCGTAGCCGTCGAACAGATCACCCATGGGATTCACCCTATCCGCGCCGGGTTGCCGCCATGTTTCCGGGTTGCCGACCTTGACACGCAGGCGGCATCCGACCACTCGGGCCCGTTTCTCCGGCCGGATGCCGGTGCGCCGCGAGTCAGCCCAGGGCGACCTTGAGCTGCTCGACCGCCCAGTCCAGCTCGGTCGCGCGGATCACCAGTGGCGGCGCCAGGCGGATGGTCTGCCCGTGCGTGTCCTTGGCCAGCACGCCGCGCAGGAGCAACCGCTCGGCGACCTCCCTGCCGGTGCCGTGCGCGGGGTCGATGTCGACACCCGCCCAGAGCCCGGCGACGCGCACGGCGGTCACCCCGTGGCCGATCAACGGCGTGAGCGCGGCCTCCAGGTGCTCGCCGAGCGCCGCTGCCCGCTGCTGCAGCCTGCCGGTCGCGAGAAGCTCCACCACCCGGCGGCCGACCGCCGCCGCCAGCGGGTTGCCCCCGAAGGTCGACCCGTGCTCGCCGGGGCGCAGCACTCCCAGCACGCCGCGGTCTCCCACGACGGCAGACACCGGCACGATGCCGCCGCCGAGCGCCTTGCCCAGCAGGTACAGGTCGGGCACGACGTCTTCGCGGTCGCAGGCGAACGTGGTGCCGGCGCGGCCGAGGCCGGACTGGATCTCATCGGCGATGAACAGCACGCCGCGCCGGGTGCAGATCTCCCGCACCGCCGCCAGGTAGCCCGCCGGCGGCACGATGACCCCGGCTTCGCCCTGGATCGGCTCCAGCAGAACCGCCGCCGTGGTGTCGTCGATCGCCGCTTCGATCGCCGCGGCATCCCCGTAGGGCACCGAGACGAAACCGGGGGCGTAGGGCCCGAAGTCGTCGTGGGCGACGGGGTCGTCGCTGAATCCGACGATCGTGGTCGTGCGGCCGTGGAAGTTGCCGTCGGCGACGATGACGGTGGCGCTGTCGGCCGGCACGCCCTTGACCCGGTACGCCCACGCACGGGCCACCTTGATGCCGGTCTCGACGGCCTCGGCGCCGGTGTTCATCGGCAGCACCAGATCCTTGCCGCACAGAGCGGCGAGCGCCTCGGCGAACGGTCCGAGCTGGTCGTTGTGGAAGGCGCGGCTGGTGAGGGTCAGTCGGCCGAGCTGAGCGGTGGCGGCAGCGACGAGGTCGGGATGCCGGTGGCCGAAGTTCAGCGCGGAGTAGGCCGAGAGCAGGTCGAGGTAGCGCTTGCCCTCGGTGTCGGTGACCCACGATCCCTCGCCCTCGGCCACGACGACCGGGAGGGGGTGGTAGGTGTGGGCGACGTGGGCGTCCTCGGCGGCGATGATCCGTGCCGCGGTGGGCTCGGTGTGGAGGGGCGAAGCGGGTGCGTCGGTCATGTCAGCTCCTCAGCTCGAGGGTGCAGCACTTGATGCCGCCGCCACCCAGCAGCAGCTCGGACAGGTCGACGGTCACCGGCGTGTAGCCGCGCTCCCGCAGCTGGGCGATGAACCCGTGGGCTCGCGGCGAGACGATGACGTTGCGGCCGTCGCTGGCGGTGTTGAGGCCGAACACCGCCCCGTCGGCGTCGTCCACGAGGATCGCGTCGGGGTAGCGCTCGGCGAGCACGGCCCGCGAAGCGTCGTCGAACGCCGTCGGCAGGTAGGCGATGTTCGCGCGCGGAACGCCTCCCTCGCCCTCCACCGGGTCGAGCACTGCCAGGGCGGTGTCGAGGTGGTAAAAGCGCGGGTCGACGAGTGTCAGGCTCACCACCTCACGACCGAACACGTCGGCGACCTCGCGGTGGCTGGCTCCGTCGGAACGGAAGCCCGTACCGGCGAGCACGGTGTCGCCCACGAGCAGGAAGTCACCCTCCCCCTCCTGCACCTCGACCGGCTCGATGACCTCGAACCCGTTGGCGGCGAACCAGTCCATGAACGCGCGCTCCTCGCCGCGCCGTTCGGCCACGCGGAACCGCACGCCCAGCGCGCGACCTCCGACGACGAAGCCGCCGTTGGCCGTGTAGACCATGTCGGGAAGGCCCGGCACCGGGTCGATCAGCTCGACGTCGTGCCCGAGCCGCACGTACGTGTCGTACAGGTCCTGCCACTGCGACAGCGCGCGCGCGGTGTCGGTGGGTCGCCCCGGTTCCATCCAGGGGTTGATCCGGTAGCTCACGGTGAAGTACTCCGGCCGGCACATGAGGTAGCGGCGGTGCTGGGCGATGCGCTCCGGCGCGGCGGGCTGCGCGCCCGGCTGCGCGCCGGCATCCGTGGCGAGGGTAGTGGGCTGCGTGGACATTGTGCTCCTTCGCGAAGGTGGCGGACGCTGTCCTCCTGGTCCGGTGGCCCAGGCTCCGCCGCGACGGTGCGGCGAGGGCGAGGGGCGATCCGGACACGCCGCGACCATTGTCACACGACGGATGCCGCGCTGCTCGGCGATCCGCGCCGGCGACCGCCCCGCCCTCGGCCGCCGCCGTCAGATGACCGCTTCGCTCCAGGGGTCGGGGTTGCCGAACCGGTGGGCCGTGATGGTGATCGACTGCTCCTGCAGGAACGGGAGCATCTCGAGCCGCCCGGCCGTGGTGACCTCGTTGTCGTAGACGGCCAGGTCGGGGTCGCCGTCCACGGCCGCTCCCAGCGCGCGGTGCAGTGTCGCGATCGACTCGCGAGGGCCGACCAGACGCGCGCGCGAGGGGCGGGCGACGATCTCACCCTCGATCGGGTCGTCGGGCGTCGACTGGCCGACTCCGGTCATGCGCTGCAGCCACTGCTCGTCGGTCTCGAGGAACACCGGCACCCGCAGATCGCCGAGCGTGCGTCTCACCGCGGCGGGCAGTCCCACCGGCGCGCTCAGCGTCATCGGGGTACCCGCGCGGATGCCGGCGATCACCACCCGCAGCACCGCCTGCCAGGTGGCGTCCGCCGCCGCCCGCACCGCGACGCCGTCGACCGGGCGGTAGCGGAAGAGATTGCGCTCCACCCCCAGTTCCGAGACGTCGCGGACGTGGCCGAACTCGCGGTCCCACGCGATCGCATCCGACAGCGCCGCACGGCGCAGCCAGTCGAAACCCTCGTAATCGAGCGTCGGCTGGGAAGCCTCGATGAGGGTCGTAATGCGTGAATCCAGGCCGCGCAGGTGCAGTGTCGACGACTGCGCGCTGCCCGACGACGGCCGCCAGCTGCCGAGGCCGATGAGGTAGTTGGGCCCACCGGCCTTTGCGCCCGCCCCGACGGACGAGCGCTTCCAGCCGCCGAACGGCTGGCGCTGCACGATGGCGCCGGTGATGCCGCGGTTGACGTAGAGGTTTCCCGCCTGCACCCGGTCGAGCCACAGCGCGAGGTCTCCCGGCGCCTGCGTGTACAGCCCGGCGGTGAGGCCGTACGCCACCGCGTTCTGCAGCTCGATGGCCTGCGTCAGCGACGAGGCGTGCATCACGCCGAGCACCGGCCCGAAGAACTCCTCCAGGTGCGTGCGCGAGCCCGGCTGCACGCCCACGCGGATGCCGGGCGTCCACAGCCGTCCGGCGTACTCGGGCGCCACGTCGTCGAGGCGGCGCGGCTCGACGAGCCACTTCTCCCCCTCCTCGAGGGTCGTCAGCGCCCACGCGAGCTTGCCCTCGGGGGCCTGCACGAGCGGCCCGACCTCGGCGCGCGGATCGGTGGGCGGCCCCACACGCAGCGAGCGCGTGGCATCCACCAGTTGGCGGGCGAACCGCTGCGAGCGCCCCACCGGACCGACGAGGATCGCGAGCGAGGCCGCAGAGCACTTCTGCCCGGCGTGGCCGAACGCGCTGCGCACCAGATCGGCGACCGCGAGGTCGAGATCGGCGCTGGGCGTGATGATCATGGCGTTCTTGCCGCTGGTCTCGGCCAGCAGCGGAAGCGCAGGGCGCCAGGAGCGGAACAGCGCCGCGGTCTCCCATGATCCGGTGAGGATGACGCGGTCCACGGCGGGGTGGGAGATGAGCTGGCGGCCGAGCTCGCCCTCCTCGACGTCGACGAGAGCGAGGACGTCTCGCGGAACGCCCGCCGCCCACAGCGCCTCGACGACCACCGCGGCGCAGCGGCGCGCCTGCGGCGCCGGCTTGAACACGACGCCGGATCCGGCGGCGAGCGCCGCCAGCACCCCGCCGGCGGGGATGGCGACCGGGAAGTTCCAGGGCGGGGCGACGACGGTCACCCGAGTCGGCTCGAACACGGCGCCGCTCACGCGGTCGAGTTCGCGGGCCGTCGCCGCGTAGTAATGCGCGAAGTCCACGGCCTCGCTCACCTCGACGTCGGCCTCGGCGAACACCTTGCCGGTCTCCGAGGCGGCGACCTCGATGAGCTCCGCACGGCGGGCCTCGAGCGCACGTCCTGCGGCGATGAGCACGGCGGCGCGATCGGCGGCGGCGAGCGCCCCCCACGGTCCGGCCGCCTCGGCGACCGTCGCCATCACGCGCTCCAGCGAGCCGACGTCGGTGAGGCGGGCGGCGTCGAGCGTGGCATCTCCCGCGGCGCTGACCTCGATGCGCTCCAGCACCGAGCTCGCCCACGCGCGGTTGACCGCGACGGCCGGGTCGGTGTCGGCGGCGTTGCGGAAGCCGGGCGCCCCGAGTGCCCGGCGGGTCTCGCGCGGGGCGAACACCGCCGTCTCGACGAACTCCTCCCCGCCGAACCGCAGCGCCTCGGCGATCGGCTCCATCGGGGTGGTCTCGTCCGGCCCGCCGCCGCGGGCGATGCCGAGCACTGCTTGGGTCAGTCCTCCCTCTTCGGCGCCATCGCGGCCGGGGGCATCGCGCAGGATGCTGCGCAGGCGCGGCACGGGATCCACGGTGCGGTCCTGCACCCGGTGCGGCCCGATGTCGAGGGTGGGGTCCGCGCTGCGGTCGAGGGAGTCCAGGAACCGATCGCGCTCCCGGTCGAACAGCGATGCGTCGTCGGCGAGCTCGAACGCGGCGGAGAGGAAGTTCTCGCTCGAGGCGTTCTCCTCCAGCCGGCGCACGAGATAGCTGATGGCCACATCGAACTCGTCGGGCCGTACGACCGGCACGTAGAGCAGCACGGGTCCGACCTCGCGGGCGACGGCCTGCACCTGGCCCTGCGCCATGCCCAGCAGCATCTCGACGTCGACGTCGGCGCGCACCCCCCGCTCACCGGCGAGCAGCCACGCATAGGCGATGTCGAAGAGGTTGTGCCCGGCCACTCCCAGGCGCACCGCAGCCGTGCGGTCCGGGTGCAGGGCCCAGTCGAGGCAGCGCAGGTAGTTGGCGTCGGTGTCGAGCTTGCTGTCGTACGTGGCGAGCGGCCAGTCGTGCATCGTGGCATCCACCCGCTCCATCGCGAGGTTCGCCCCCTTGACCAGGCGCACCTTGATGCGGGCGCCACCCGCTCCCACCCGCTCGCGCGCCCACGCCGTGAGCTCCTGCAGCGCGGGGAGCGCATCGGGCAGGTACGCCTGCAGCACGATGCCGGCTTCGAGCCCCTGCAGCCGCTCGTCCTCGAGCAGGCGGGTGAACACCGCGATGGTCAGGTCGAGGTCGCGGTACTCCTCCATATCGAGGTTGATGAACGTGCCGTCCTCGGCCGCGGAGAGGTACAGCGGCAGCAGACGCTCGACGACCGTCTCGACGGTCTGCTCGAAGGCCCACATCGAGATGCGCGGGGTGATCGCCGAGACCTTCACCGAGACGTAGTCGACGTCGTCCCGGCGGATCAGCTCGTGGATGCCGTCGCGCCGGCGGCCCGCCTCGCCCTCGCCGAGTACGGCCTCGCCGAGCAGGTTCAGGTTCAGTCGCGCCCCGCTCTCGCGGATGCGGGCGATGGCTTTGCCGAGCTTGTCGGGACGCGCGTCGACGACCAGGTGCCCCACCATCTCGCGCAGCACGCGCCGGGCGATGGGGACGACGGGGCTCGGCAGCACCGGCGCGACCGCGCCGCCTGCCCGCACCGCCGTGCGCAGATACCACGGGAGGAACTGCGGAACCAGGGGAGCGATGCGCCCCAGCTGCGATGCCGCGGCGGACAGGCTTTCCGGCCGCATCACCCCGTCGACGAAGCCGATCGTGAACGGCAGCCCCTGCGGGTCCTTCAGCACACCGGCCAGTCGTGCGGCGGCGGGATCGACATCGGCGGCGGCGGCTTCGCGCACCCAGCGCTGGGCGAGCTCCACTGCTTCCTCGGCCAAGGGGTGGATGTCCGAGCGCTGCCGGTCCTCGTAGGTCTGCGACATGCGCCCAGCCTAGGTCCGCGCTGCCGTCGCGGGGCGGTTGCCGAGCCGCGTCGCGGCGGTCAGGACCAGACGCTGGGGGCGGGGCTCTTCGTCGACGGCAGAGCGGATGCCGCGGCCCAGTCGACGACCCACGGTTCGAGAGGCGGCAGATTGTCGGGGCGGTGCAGAGCCTCGAACAGCTCCTCCATCGGCACGAGCCCTCCCCCGCGCTTCAGGAAGCGGGCGCGCACCAGCATCTCGGCGTAGATCTCCCCGTCGACGACGGCGCGGTGCACCATGTACACCGCCTTGTCATCGTGACCGTGCAGGCGCGACTCGACCGTGAAGCGCTGCCACAGCCCGAGCGACTTGCGGAATGAGATGGTCTCGCTGGCGACCACGGCGTACCAGCCCTGCTTGTTCACCAGATCCCACACTCCGGTGCGGATGAGCAGGTCGAACCGGCCGAGGTCGAACAGCGACGCGTAGCGGCCGTTGTTCATGTGACCGAGCAGGTCGATGTCGGTGGGCAGGGTGCGCAGCCGCACGCGTCCGACCGCGGTCGGATCGATCCGCCCCTTGCGGCGCAGTGCCCGCTTCGCGCGCAGGATCGTCAGAAGGGTCCGCCACCATACGTTCACGAAGCGCGATGGTAGTGCGCCTGGCAGCCCACGTCGCAATCGGTGCAGGGCAACCCACAACGACATCAGCGATCGCGCGGCGCTGCCGGGGCGGCCGACCGCGCGAACCCGTCTCGCCGTCACGCCCCGACACCGGCCGTCGCGCGGATTTCGCGGGGGCCCGCGCCCCGCGTAGAGTGCCCGCATGGATGCAGAGACCCAGACCGACATCGTCGTCCGTCCGGTCCGCGACGTGGACGCCGAGGCCCTCGGGCGAGTGCACGCCGCCTGCTGGCACGAGACCTACGACCACCTCATCAGCAAGGCCGCCCTCGAGAACGTCTCTCCCCGCCGCCTCGCCGAGCTGTGGACCCACTGGGCCGAGCAGGGCCCCGACTTCCGCATGCACGCCGCGCTCGCCGACGGCGAGATCGTCGGCTTCGTCGGCTCCGGGCCTGCGCGTGACCGCGACGCGCCACGCAACCGCGAGCTGTACTTCATCTACCTTCTCGACGCGTGGCACGGCACCGGCACGGGCCAGCGGCTGTTCGACGCAGCCATCCACCCCGACGAGCAGGCCTACCTGTGGGTCGCCGAGGACAACCCGCGCGCGCACCGTTTCTACGAGCGCAATGGCTTCACCCTCGACGGCGCGAGCCACACCGAGCCCTTCCTCGGCGAGATGCTGACCGAAGTCCGCTTCGTCCGCTGAGCGCCGTGCTGCAGGTCTGGGCCCTCGACGGCATCCCCGAGGTCGCCGCGGGGGATGACCTCGTCTCCCTCATCGCGGATGCCGCGGCCGGCGACCTCGCCGACGGCGACATCCTCGTGGTCACCTCCAAGATCGTGTCCAAGGCAGAAGGACGCATGATCCGCGCCGACGACCGAGAGGACGCGATCACCGCCGAGACGGTGCGGCTGGTGGCCTCGCGCACCTCGGCATCCGGTCATGTCACCCGCATCGTCGAGAACCGGCTCGGCATCGTCTCCGCCGCCGCCGGCGTCGATGCCTCGAACACCCCGCACGGCACGGTGCTGCTGCTGCCGGTGGATCCCGACGCCTCGGCCCGCGCTATCGCGGCAGGACTCCGCGAACGACTGGGCGCGCACGTGGGAATCATCGTCTCCGACACCCTCGGCCGCGCGTGGCGGGAGGGGCAGACCGACCATGCGATCGGCGCCGCCGGCGTCACGGTGATGGAGGACCTCCGCGGGCAGACCGATGCCGAGGGCCGTCCGCTCGTCGTGACGATGCCCTGCGTCGCCGACGAACTGGCCGCGGCCGCCGACCTCGTGAAAGGCAAGGCATCACGGCGTCCCGTGGCGGTGGTGCGGGGGCGCGCCGACCTCGTCGGTGCGCTGGATCTTCCGGGAGCGCGGTCGATCGTGCGCCCCGCCGAGCGCGACTTCTTCCACCTGGGCGCCGACGAGGCCCACGCGCAGGGCTACGCCGCGGGCTTCGCGGCGGGCACCGCCGCGCGCTGAGCACCAGAGCCCGACCCCGCCGCTGTCCCACCGAGCGCCGAACCCGCTTGACTCCGTACCCGCCTGACTCCGTATCCGCCTGACTCCGTTTCGGGAGCCGATACGCGACCCAAACCCCGCCGCACCCCCGTTCGGGAACCGATACGCGACCCAAACCCCGCCTGCCCGCGCGGCACCGGGTTCGGGAACCGATACGCGACCCAAACCCCGCCACACCCCCGTTCGGGAACCGATACGCGACCCGAAGCGCCGCGAGCGCCCGCGGCACCGGGTTCGGGAACCGATACGCGACCCGAAGCGCCGCGAGCGCCCGCGGCACCGGGTTCGGGAACCGATACGCGACCCAAACCCCGCCTGCCCGCGCGGCACCGGGTTCGGGAACCGATACGCGACCCAAACCCCGCCACACCCCGTTCGGGAACCGATACGCGACCCAAACCCCGTCGCAGCCGGGTTCGGGAACCGACACGCGACCCAAACCCCCGGCGCCCCCGCGGCCCGGACCCGCGCGTCGGGGCGCCAGCCCCTCCCCCACGCGGCCGCGAACCCCTAGGCTGACGCGCCATGAGCACCATCAGCGTCGTGATCCCCTCCCGCGATGATGCGCGCATGCTGCGGCACTGCCTCGCCGCACTCGCTGTGCAGACCCGCAAGCCCGACGAGGTCATCGTCGTCGACAACGGCTCCAGCGATGACACCGCGGCGGTCGCCCGCGCCGCCGGTGCCCGCGTGGTCGACGAGCCGCGCCCCGGCGTGCTGCGCGCAACGGCCGCCGGATTCGACGCGGCCGAGGGCGACATCATCGGGCGACTGGATGCCGACTCCATCCCGTCCCGCGAGTGGATCGCGCGCCTGGAGCAGCGGTTCGACGACGACCCGACGCTCACCGGCATCACGGGCACCGGCCGGTTCTACGGCGGCACCTGGCCGCGGCGCGTGCTCGGCCGATACGCCTACCTGGGCGGCTACTTCTGGTCGATGCGGCTGGTGATGGGGCACGTGCCGGTGTTCGGGTCGAACTTCGCGCTGCGGCGCGAGGCGTGGCAGACGCTGCGCCCCCACCTGCACATGGACGACCCGAGGATGCACGACGACCTCGAGATCAGCTTCGCGCTGCAGCCCGACATGGGCGTGGAGTTCGACCGCGAGCTGCGAGTCGGGGTCTCCGCCCGCCCGTTCGATTCGATGGCGGGCTTCCGCCGACGCGTCAACTGGGCGTTCCACGGCCTCGCGGTCAACCTGTCCGAGGAGAGCATCGCTGAGCGTCAGTGGCGGTGCGCCGCGGGGCGACGGGAACGGCGGCGCCTGCAGCGCGACCCGCGCCGGGCGTCGCAGTCCGTCACGCGGAGATCATCGCCAGCATCGCTTCGGTGACCTGATTCGGCGCCGATTCGCACGGGCTGTGCCCGGTGTGGATCACGAGCAGCGTCGCTCCCAGCCGCCGGGCGAACTCGTCGTGGGCTTCGACCGGCCAGACGTCGCCGCTCCCGGCGACCACCAGCACGGGCAGTCCGGTCGCCCGCAGCGCGTCGGCCACGGCCGGCGTGTGCTTCATGAGCCCGAAGATGTCCTCGACGCTCGCACGCCGGGTGAGGGCGAACCGCGCCCTCACGAAGACGGCGCGGTCACGCGGCGCGCGGTGCACGTTGTTGCGCACCGCCCACATCATCAGCCGCGCCTCGACCGAAGCGGGCACCAGGCCGGTGATGGGGCCGAGGATCCGGAAGGACCGCAGCGCCTGCCCGGCCACCGGAGGAGAGGAAAGCAGCGTCAGGCTGGCGAACAGCTCCGGGTAGCGCGCTGCGGCGACCGAGGCGACGGTGCCGGCGAACGAGTAGCCGAGCACATGCGCCGGCGTGGCGGCGGAGCGCAGCACCGCAACCAGGTCGTCGACGAACAGGTCGAGCGTGTAGTGGCGCTGCGGCGGTTCGAGGTTCTCCGGCCCGGCCGCGCACGACTCGTACTGCCCCGCCATGTCGTAGGACTCCGCACGATAGCCGGCCGCCGCGAGCAGCGGCATCATGCGGACGAAGTCCTCCTTCGACCCGGTGACCCCGGGAACGAGCACGACCCGCTGGCCGCCGCTCGGCCCCATCGACACCCGCGCGAGCGATCCGCTCGGCGCCAGCACGCGATCGCGCTCCGCCCCCGGTGGGAACCGGCTCCAGTCGATGGGCGTCAGCGCGGCATCCGCCGCCGCGGCGCGACCCATCACGCCCTGCGCTCTGCCGCTCCCGGATCCGAGGCCCACGGGGGCATCATAGGGCGGCTCCCGGATCAGCGGTGCTGGAATCGCGGCGCGCGCTTGTCACGGAACGCCGCCATCCCCTCTTTCTGATCCTCCAGCGCGAACAGCGAGGTGAACACCGCCTTCTCGAGCCGCAGCCCCTCCGCCAGCGGCGTCTCCTGGGCTGCCCGCAGGGTCTGCTTGGCCGCGTAGACCACCGGCAGCGACTTGGCGGCGATCGCCTCCGCGGTCTTCGCGGCCTCGTCGAGCAGGTCGGATGCCGGCACGACACGTGACACCAGACCGGAGCGCTCCGCCTCCGCGGCATCCATCATGCGCCCGGTGAGCACGAGCTCGGCGGCCTTGTACGCGCCGATCGCGCGGGTCAGACGCTGCGTGCCGCCGATGCCGGGGATGACGCCGAGGTTGATCTCCGGCTGGCCGAAGCGCGCGGTGTCGGCGGCGAGGATGACGTCGCACATCATCGCCAGCTCGCATCCGCCGCCGAGAGCGAACCCGGCGACCGCGGCGACGACGGGGGTGCGCAGGCGAGCGAACTCCTCGAGGCCCGCGAAGGGGTTGCGCATCGCCATCTCGTGCGACGACTTGTCGGCCATCTCCTTGATGTCCGCGCCCGCGGCGAATGCCCGCTCGCTGCCGGTCAGCACGATGCAGCCGATCTCGTCGTCGGCATCGAAGGCGGATGCCGCTTCGGCCAGTTCCGCCGCCAGGCGGGAGTTGAGGGCGTTGAGGGCATCGGGGCGGTGGAGGGTGATCCAGCCGACGCGGCCACGGGTCTCGACGATGAGGGTCTCGTAGGGGGTCATGGGTTCATCGTGCCATGCCGCGATGACGCAGCAGCTCGCGCCCGATGATGACGCGCATGATCTCGTTCGTGCCCTCGAGGATCTGGTGCACCCGCAGGTCGCGCACCACCTTCTCGATGCCGTACTCCCGCAGGTAGCCGTAGCCGCCGTGCAGCTGCAGGGCGTCGTTGGCGACGCGGAAGCCGGCGTCGGTGGCGAAGCGCTTGGCCATGGCGCTCCGCGCCGTGGCATCCGACGCACCGGCGTCGAGGGCCGCCGCGGCGTCGCGCACAAGGGTGCGGGCGGCGTGCAGCTCGGTGGCCATGTCGGCGAGGGTGAACACGATCGACTGCTTCTGCGCCAGCTGCTCGCCGAACGCCTCGCGTTGCTGCACGTACGCCACGGTGCGCTCGAGCGCCCACTGCGCGCCGCCGAGGGAGCACGCGGCGATGCCGAGGCGGCCGCCGTCGAGTGCGCCCAGCGCGATGCGGAACCCCTCTCCTTCGGCGCCGATGCGGCCGGATGCCGGCACGCGCACCCCGTCGAGCACGACCTGACGGGTGGGCTGCGCACGCCAGCCCATCTTGTGCTCCTCGGCGCCGAATGACAGGCCGGGAACCCCGGCGGGCACCAGGAACGCCGTGACACCGCGGGCGCCCGCCTGCGCAGGGTCGCCCGCGTCACCGGTGCGAGCCATGACGATGTACACGCCCGCCTCGCCGGCGCCCGAGATGAACTGCTTCACGCCGGTGAGCACGTAGTCGTCGCCGTCGCGCACCGCCGTCGTGGTCAGCGCTGCCGCGTCCGAGCCGACGCCGGGCTCGGTGAGGCAGTAGGAGCCGAAGTCGGTCATCGACACGAGTCCCGGGAGCCACTGCGCCCGCTGCTCGGGTGTGCCGTGGGCGTCGATGATCCCGGCCACCATGTTGTGGATCGACACGTACGCGGCGATCGCCGGGTCGCCTTCGGCGAGGGCCTCGTAGATCGCGGCGGCGTCGGCTCGGCGCAGGCCCGCCCCGCCGACATCCTCGCGGATGCAGATGCCGCCCAGCCCCAGTTCGCCGCCGCGCCGCAGCGACTCACGCGGGAATTCGCCCCGCTCGTCGCGCTCCAGCGCGTAGGGGGCGAGCTCGGCCGCGGTGTACTCGCGGACGGCTTCGAGGATCGCCTCCCGCTCGTCATCGGTGAGCGCGGGCGTGGTCGAGGTCATCGTCGACGTCATCGTCGTTCCATCCTGTTCAGGCTTGTGGCCGAGGCGGGTTGTGAGCGGTGCGAACAGTGTAGTCCGGCGTCCCGCAGCGGCACGGGTGCGGTGCCGGCACGAGGGATGCCGTGGGCGACGGGGGCCGGGGCCCGGCACGGCACGGTGGAGCGCGACGGATGCCGTCGGCGACGGGGCCGGTGCCGTGGCCGGTGCCGTGGCGGGGGCGGGGGCGGGGGCGGAGGCCCGGTACCGGGGGCAGGTGCGAGCGTGCCGCTCCGGCGGGCGCGCGCGTACCGCTGCGAGTCAGCGGGCGTCGGCGAGGTACGCGAGCTGCGCGCGCACGGAGGCTTCGGCGGCGAACCGCACCGCAGGGTCGACGTCGGCGTACACGGCGTCGGCGACGGCCGCGACGAGGTCGGCATTCGTCGCCAGCTCGCGCCCGAGGCGCGAGAGGACGTGCCTCACCTCGGCCAGGCGGCCACGGCGGTGCTCCGCGTACGCGTCACACACGGCCACGAGGTCGTCGAGCATAGGGCCGTGCGCGGGCAGCACCGGTATCGGGCCGAAGCCGCGCAGCCTGTCGAGGCTGGCCAGGTAGGCGCGCAGCGAGCCGTCGGGTGCGGCGATGATCGTCGTCCCCCGCCCCAGGATGGTGTCACCGGTGAGCATGACGCCGGTGGGGGATGCCGCGTCCGCGTTCGCAGCGGCATCCGCTGCCGGCGCCGCATCGCCGGGCAGATGGAACGAGACGGAATCGGCGGTGTGCCCCGGCGTGGCCACGACGTCGATGACCACGCCCGCCGCCTCGATGCGCTCGCCGTCGCTGAGCGGCGGCGCGTCGATGCACAGCGCCGGGTCGAGCGCCCGCACGGGCGCACCGGTGAGCCGGGCGAGGCGCGGGGCCGCCTCGACGTGGTCGATGTGGTGGTGCGTGAGGAGGATCAGCGCGACCTCGCCCGCCGCCGTCACGGCGCCGAGGTGGCCGGCGTCATCGGGGCCGGGATCCACCACGACGACCGTGCGACTCTGCGGTGCAGCGACCACGAGCGTGTTGGTGCCGTCGAGCGTCATCGGTCCCGCGTTGGGAGCGAGGATCCGGGTGACGTTCCTGGTCCAGCGCTCGGTCACGGCATCCGCCCCGCTATCGTCCGCTGACCGTGCCGAACAGGCGCGCGACCGGCGCGACCACGAGGGGCCGCGCGGCGATCCACGCCCCCGCTGTGACGACGATCGACGCGATGAACAGCCAGAAGCCCGTCCAGTTGTCGGCGTAGGCGTTCGGGTCGACCGAGCCCTGCGCGGCATACATGTGGTTGAGGTTGCGCAGCGCGCCCGTGGACATCACCAGCGCGACGTGCACGGCGATGAACGCGACGAAGTAGATCATCACCGGGAAGTGCAGCGTGCGCGCCCACTCGACCGGGTAGGCCTTGTTCAGCGCCGTGGCGTTCTTCGGCCAGAGCGCGCCCATGCGCCACCCGGTGAGGGCGGCGAGCGGGGCCGCGATGAACACCGTCGCGAAGTAGGCCAGCTGCTGGATCGAGTTGTAGTTGACCCAGCCGTTCTCGGTGGGCCAGTCCAGCGATATGTACTGCAGCACCGCCGACAGCGCGTTGGGGAAGACTTCCCAGCTGGTGGGGACGATGCGCATCCACTGACCGGAAACGAACAGCAGCACCACGAAGATCACACCGTTGGCCAGCCACAGCACGTCGAGGGCCTGGTGCAGCCAGATGGTGAGGCTGGTCTTGCCCTTCTTGTCGCCGCGCGGGGTCCAGAACACCGTCGGGCGCTTCTCGGTGCGCACCTGCAGGCCGGTGCGGATGATCAGCACCATCAGGAAGGCGTTGAAGAAGTGCTGCCAGCCGAGCCATGCCGGGAAGCCGACGGGCGCGGTGTCGGGCAGGTGGTACTCGCCGGGGTAGGTGACGAGGAAGTCCTGCATGAAGTCCAGGCTCAGGAACCACCGCACGAAGAACACCGCCAGCGCGGCGGCGACGAGCAGCCCGCCACCGCCGACGATCACGACACCCGCCCACTGGCCGCGGGTGAACGGGCCGATGCGGCGCGGCTCGGGCTTCGGCGCCGGGCGGACGGTGGCCGCGACGCCGGGCCACACCGTGCGGGGCACGGTGAGCGGCGGGCGCGGCCCGGCCGCGACGGCGGTGGATGCCGCGGCGGCGGGGGTGGCCGTGGCCACCGGGGCGGCGGCGGATGCCGCGGCCGGGGCTGCGGCCGGTGCGCTGGGCGCGGCCGGGGCTGCGGCCGGTGCGCTGGGCGCGGCCGGGGCTGCGGGGGTGGCCGCTGCCGGCGCGACGGCGGGTTCGACCGGGGTGGGCTCGGCCGGGGCCGGCTCGTTCAGGGCGGTTTCGGCCGGGGTCGCCGGCTCGGCGGCCGCGGCGGCGCCGGTCGCTCGGGGGTGCGCGAATCCGGCGGGCGGCCAGGGCTCGCCCCCGACGACGCGCGGCAGCCCGCGACGCAGCGCGACGGCGTCGCCGTCTCCGGTGGCGGCAGCGGCCTGCGCGGCTGCGGTGGCCGCTGGGCCCGCGGTCGCGGTCGCGGTCGCGGTGCGGGGCTGCTCGAGTGTCGCTTCCGCACGGTCCGCGGCATCCGCACCCACCGTTTGCGACACCGGAGCCGCGCCGGCGGGCGCGGGCGCGCGGGTCGCGGGCGCGGGTGCGGCGCCGGCGGGTGCGGCGCCGGCGGGCGGCCAGGGCTCACCCCCCGGTACGCGCGGGAGTCCACGGCGCAGCGAATGCGTGGCCATGGACTGCTCGAGTGTCGCTTCCGCACGGTCCGCGGCATCCGCACCCACCGTTTGCGACACCGGAGCCGCGCCGGCGGGCGCGGGTTCGGCGGGCGCGGGCTCGGCGGCGTCCGGAGCGGGGGCAGCGGGGGCCGCGGCGGCAGCGGGAGCGGGCGCCGCAGCGGCGGGAGCAGGAGCGGCAGCAGCGGGGGCACCAGGAGCGCCCGCCCCAGCCTCCGGGGCTGCGGCCGCGAGCGCCGCGGGAACCTCGCCGGCCGGCGGCCACGGCTCGCCACCGGTCACACGGGGAAGTCCCCGGCGCAGCGTCCGCCCGTACGTCGCCATACCTACTTGGCCTTGTTCGCCTCGAGCGCCGCGATCAGCTGCGGCACGACCTGGAACAGGTCGCCCACCACGCCGAAGTCGGCGATCTCGAAGATCGGGGCGTCGCCGTCCTTGTTGATCGCGACGATCGTCTTCGCCGTCTGCATGCCCGCCTTGTGCTGGATCGCGCCGGAGATGCCCAGAGCGACATACAACTGCGGCGACACGGAGACTCCGGTCTGACCGACCTGGTAGGAGTACGGCACGTAGCCGGCATCCACCGCGGCACGCGACGCGCCGATGGCAGCGCCGAGCACGTCGGCGAGCTGCTCGACGAGAGCGAACTTCTCCTGCGAGCCGAGACCGCGGCCGCCGGAGACGACCTTGCCGGCGCCGCGCAGTTCGGGACGGGTCGACGTCACAGCCGCTTCCTCGAAGGACTCGATCGTCGCGGCGGGGGCTCCGGATGCCGTGACCTCGAGAGCCGTGACGGCGGGTGAGCCCACAGCCTCGGCGCGGGCGTCGACGGCGCCCTGGCGAACCGTGACGACGTACGCACCGAATGTCGGCGCCGACGTGACGTTGTACGCGCCGCCGTAGACGGAGTGCTGAGCCAGCACGCCCTCGTCGTCGCGGGAGACGCCCACCGCGTCGACCGACAGCGCACGCCGCGTGCGGGCGGCGAAGCGACCCGCGATATCGCGACCCTCGATGGAGTTGGAGATGAGCACCGCATCGGGCTGCACGAGGTCGGCGGCCGCGGTGAGGGCGTCGACGAGCGGCACGGTCAGCGCGGTGTCGGCGCCGCCGAGGTCGGCCACGAGCACCGCCTGCGCGCCCAGGGCGCCGGCGGCAGCGGCGAGCTCGTCGTGGCGCTCGGCGCCCGCGACGATCAGTGCGACGGGGGTCCCCACCGACGCGGCCGCTCCGAGCAGGCCGGCCGCCGACTTGGCGAGCTCACCGCTCGGCAGCACGTCGAGGTGGACGAGGATCGAATCTGCAGCGAAGTCACTCATGGTGCCGATACCCCTCACGCCAGCCGGTTCTCGATGAGGAACGCGGCGAGCTTCTCGCCCGCATCGCCCTCGTCGGTGATCTTCACACCCGCCGAACGCGGCGGTTTCTCGCTGACCGCGGTCATGATCGAGCGGGCGACGGTGTCGACACCGGCATCCACGTCGAGGTCGGCGAGGGAAATCGTCTCGAACGGCTTCTTCTTCGCCGCCATGATGCCCTTGAAGTTCGGGAACCGCGCGTCAGGCAGCGCCTCCGTCACGGAGATGACGGCGGGAAGCTGCGCCGTCACGCGTGCACTGCCGGCATCGGTGATGCGGGTGCCGGAGACGGATCCCTCGGAGATCTCGACCGAGCCCAGCGCTGTGGCGTGCGGCACGTTCAGGTGCTCGGCGATCATCGCGCCGATGACACCGCCGGAGCCGTCGGTGGACTGGTTGCCCGTGATGACCAGGTCGAACCCGGTGCGCTTCACCGCAGCTGCCAGCACTTCGGCGGTCAGACCCAGGTCGGCACCGGCGAGGGCCTCGTCGACGACCTGCACGGCGGATGCCGCACCCATCGCGAGTCCCTTGCGGATCGTGGCCGCAGACGCCTCCGGCGCCATCGACAGCACGACCACCTCGGTACCCGGGTTCTTGTCGGCGTAGCTCAGCGCGACCTCGAGCGAACGCTCGCCGATCTCGTCCAGCACCCGCTCACTCGCGTCACGGTCCGCCAAGCCCGTTTCGAGACTCAGCTTGCGGTCACCGTAGGTGTCTGGCACCTCTTTGACCAGCACGACAATCTTCATCGACTCTCCTCACGCCTGCCCTCGCAGTCTAGGCGTGCGGCGCACTATGTACCCAATCAGCCCGATGAGCGCGGGCTTCGCGCCCATCGACGGCTTCTGTGTATGCATAAGCGCCACTTCGGCGGCGAAGCGGGCATGCACCGTCCTACAGTCTGTGCATGCACATCCCCCACCCACGCGCGGATGACGCGGCGGTGCTCGTCGGGCTCACCGGTGGGATCGCGGCCGGAAAGAGCACCATCGCGCGCGCCCTCGCAGAGCGTGGCGCGCGGATCATCGACGCAGACGCGATCGCGCGCTGGATCGTCGATCCCGACCTTCCGGAGGGACGCACGCTGCTGGAGGACATCGCCGCGCTGCTCGGCCGGACATCCCTCACCGCTGAGGGCGCCCTGGACCGGGACCGGGTGGCGTCGATCGTCTTCGGAGACGACGATCTCCGGCGCAGGTACAACGCGATCGTGCACCCGGCACTTCGCCGGGAGATAGGCCGGACCATCGATCGCGAGCGCCGCCGGGGCCCCGGCGTCGTCGTTCACGAATACCCGTTGCTGACGCGCCACAGCCCGCCCGTGCCTTGGACCTACGACGTGATCGTCACCGTCGAAGCCGACGCGGACCTGCGCATCCGCCGACTGCAAGACAGTCGCGGACTGTCCGCCGCCGACGCGCGTCGCAGAGTCGCCGCGCAGGGGGACGAGGCGGACCGCGTCGCGATCGCCGACATCGTCATCCGCACCGACAGCGGCAGCGGCGACACCCCCGGCACCAGCGACACCGTGGCGGAGCTCTGGCGTCTTCTGACGAACGGGTAGCCGCGGCCCCGCGGTGACCGGCTCAGCGAGACTCAGCGGCTCCGGTCCACGGCCGCGACGATCTCGCTCAGCTCGCGCTCGACATCGTCGCGTGCGTAGCCCAGCAGCCGCACCTCCGCCTCGTCCGGCTCATAGCGGATCACTGCCCCTCGCCCCTGGACGATGAACCGATCCGGCTGGTACGGATGGTCCTCGTCGCGCTCCTCGACGACCCGCGTGCTGCCTGCGACGTCCGCCAGCAGCTGGAAGTACTCGCGGTAGGTGAAGTTCCGGTCGCCTACGAGGTACGCGCGCCCCGACTCTCCCGCGGCCAGCGCGCCCAGCACAGCCTGCGACAGCGACCGCACCGACATGTAGTTCGTGCCGCCGGTGGGCGCCCACAGTTCCGGCTCCTCGATCTCGCCGCGGACCCAGGAGACCAGGCGAGCGAATCGGCGCAGCGCCCGGGCATCGGAGACACCCACGATGGATGGCGGGTTCAGCGTGATGGCCGCGAATCCGGCATCGCTCAGCGCGCGGCTGCGGTCGTCGGCGTTCCTACGTGCCGCGACGTAGGGCAGACGATGCGCCCACTCCGGATGCAGGTGATGGTAATAGCTTCCGATCTGCACGAACCGGCCCACGCCTGCCTCCTTGGCCAGGGCCGCGAAGCGCGGCACGCCGACGCTCTGCACCCTGTCCCAGAACTCCGGGTCCTCGTCCTCGGCCCGCACGTGGCGAATGTCGTTCCCTGCGGCGAAGACGATCGCGTCGAACCCCTCGAGGTCGCGAGGCGACAGGCTCGGAGAGCTGTAGTCCGCCACCAGCCGCGGCATCCCCACCACCGCAGGCGGGTCGGTCTCGCTCGCGGGGCGGCGGGACTGCGCCGTCACGTGCGCGCCGGCGGCGGCCAGGTCGGCGGCGATACGGCTGCCGATCATGCCGGTCGCGCCCACGACGAGGATGCGGCCGGTCACGCGAAGTCCGCCCGCGCGTCGGTCAGCACCGCGCGACCGTCGTGGTCCAGCTGGAACCGGCCGTCGTCCCACAGGCGCACGTCGAGCACGTCCCCGGGAACGACCGCTCCGCTGAACCGTCCCTCGAGCCGCACCAGGTCGGCAGGGTGGGCGTCGCGCAGCCGAGCGACCTCGAGTGTCGCGGCAGCGAGGGTGCACAGTCCCTGCAGGATCGGCTTCGGCTGGCCGATGCGGGCGGATGCCGCAGGGTCGATGTGGATGTGGTGCTTGTCCCCCGTCAGCCGGTACAACGCGGCCTGAGCCGGGAACGTGCGCAGCAGGCTCCGCCGCGGTTCCCCGGCGGCATCGGCCGCGGCCCGTGAAGGCCCGCGCTCGCCACCGAAGCCCCCGAACCCGGGCGCGAACAGGGCCCAGGTCGCCGTGAACTCCGCGCATTCCACGATCACCTCGAAGACGGCGGCGCTGCCCTTGTCCCACACCTCGCCGACCCGCGCCGCCAGCCGCAGCTCGCCGGCGGCCGGAAGGGGACGGTGCACCACCAGCGTCTGCGTCCCGTGCAGGGCACGATCGTCGAATGCCCCGGCATCCGCCAGCACGTCGGGCGCCCACTGCGCCAGGGTCAGTCCGAACGTGGGGAGAACCCGCAGCCGGTCCTCGAATACCAGGTCGAGGTCGTCCGCGGAGGCGCCGACGGCGAGCGCGTAGAGGATCGCGTCGTCCGCGTCGTAGCCCACGGTGCGGGTGCCCAGCTCCCGCCCCGCCCACTCAGCGGCGCTCATGCGCCGTACACCGGCTCTGGCGCAGCGGCCTCGGCCACCATCGCCCGCACGGCGTCGCCGACCTCGGCGGCACGCCAGCGTCGGTCGACGTCGCGAACCGGCCCGTGGCGCCAGCCTTCCTCGAGGCAGATGCGTCCGCCCTCGATCTCGAGCACACGGCCCGTGATGGAGCAATCGGCGCTGGCCAGCCACGCCACCACGGGCGAGACGTTCGCGGGATCCATGCGGTCGAAGCCGTCCTCCGGCGCGGCCATCTCCGCCGCGAAGACTCCCTCGGTCATGCGCGTGCGCGCGGACGGCGCGATGGCGTTGACCGACACCCCGTACCGGGCGAGCTCCTGTGCCGCGACGAGCGTGAGCGAGGCGATTCCGCCCTTCGCCGCCGAGTACGCGGCCTGTCCGACGCTCCCCTGCAGCCCGGCGCCGGAGGAGGTGTTGATGACGCGCGCGGACGGCATCCGCCCGTCCTTCGCCTCTGCGCGCCAGTACGCGCTCGCGTGCCGAAGCGGGGCGAAGTGACCCTTGAGGTGCACGCGGATGACGGCATCCCACTCGTCCTCCTCCGCGTTCACGATCATGCGATCGCGGACGAATCCGGCGTTGTTGACGAGGATGTCGAGCCGGCCGAACTCGGCGATCGCCTGCGCCACGAGCTCGCCCGCCTGGGCGTAGTCCGCGATGTCGGACCCGTTCGCGATGGCGACGCCGCCCTCCGAGCGGATGACGTCGACGACGTCCTGGGCGGGACCGGTGGAGACGCCGTCGCCGTCGAGCGACGTTCCGAGGTCGTTGACCACGACCCGCGCTCCCTGCCGTGCCAGCTCCAGCGCGTGCTCGCGCCCGAGCCCGCGCCCGGCGCCCGTGACGATGGCGACCCGGCCCTCGAGTATTCCGGTCATTCGACTCTCCTTTGAGACAGCACAATGCAGACACCACCATACCAACCAAGCAATTGCTAGGTAAACTCTTCACAGACAACCAAGCAAGTGTTAGGGTGCAGAGCAAACGTTAGGTTAGGTGGCGACGATGTCCCTGAGTTCCGAGGTGCGGCCCGACGGCGTGCGCGTCATCACGATGTCCTACCCTCCGGTGAACGCCCTGCCGGTGCAAGGCTGGTTCGACGTGGCCGCGGCGATGCGCGAGGCATCCGCCGACGATGCCACGCGAGCCGTGGTCCTGAGGGCGGAAGGGCGCGGCTTCAACGCCGGCGTGGACATCAAGGAGATGCAGCGCATCGAGGGGTTCTCCGGGATCCTCGGCGCCAACCGCGGATGCTATGAGGCGTTCAAGGCCATTTACGAGTGCGCCGCGCCGGTCGTCTCCGCCGTCAACGGCTTCTGCCTCGGAGGCGGAGTGGGCCTGGTGGGCAACAGCGATGTCATCATCGCCGCCGACGACGCCTACTTCGGCGTGCCCGAGGTCGACCGCGGCGCCCTCGGCGCCGCCACGCACCTCTCCCGCCTCGTGCCCCACCACATGCTGCGGTCCATGTACTACACCAGCCGCACCGTCACGGCGCAGCGACTGGCGGAATTCGGCTCGGTCACCGCGGTGGTCCCGGCCGCCGAGCTGACCGACGCCGCCGTCGCGTTCGCCGCCGAGATCGCGGCGAAGGACCCGCGCGTCATCCGAGCGGCGAAGGAGGCGCTCAACGGCATCGACCCGATCGACGTCAACCGCAGCTACCGCCACGAGCAGGGGTACACGTTCGAGCTCAACCTGGCGGGCGTCGCCGACGCGCACCGCGACGAGTTCGTCGCATCGGGGGGATCGCCGACCGCATGAGCGCGCTCGCCCGCGCCGCCGAGGTCGCCGCTCACATCGACGACGGCGCCACCATCGGCATCGGCGGCTGGGGCTCCCGACGCAAGCCCCTCGGCCTGGTGCGGGCGGTGGTGCGCTCCGGCGCCCGCGACCTCACGGTGGTCAGCTTCGGCGGCCCGGACGTGGGCATGCTGTGCGCGACGGGACAGGTGTCGACGGTGGTGCACGGCTTCGTCAGCCTCGACTCGATCGGCATCGATCCGCATTTCGCTGCCGCCCGCGAGGCGGGGCGCATCCGCACCGTGGAGCTCGACGAGGCGATGCTCGTCGCCGGGCTCCGCGCCGCGGCGCGTCGCCTGCCGTTCGAGGTGACCCGGGCGGGCGCAGGGTCGGATGCCGTGACGCGCAACCGCGGGATCCGCACCGTCGTCTCCCCGTACGCCGACGGCGAGGAGCTGGTGGCGATGCCCGCGATCACGCTCGACGTGGCACTGCTGCACCTGGACCGCGCCGACACGGCGGGCAACGCGGTGTGCACCGGACCGGACCTCTTCTTCGACGACCTGTTCGCCGGCGCGGCGGCGAAGACGATCGTGAGCGCGGAGCGCATCGTGCCCACGGCGGACCTGCTGTGGGACGCCCCTCCGACCACGGCCATGCTCAACCGCACCCTCACGGACGTCGTCGTCGAGCTGCCCGGCGGTGCCGGGTTCACCGCCCATCCCCCGCATGCGCCCCGCGACGAGCGCCTGCAGCGCGCGTATGCGGACGCCGCAGCCTCCCCTGAACACTGGCGGGCGTTCCGGGAGCGCTTCATCGACGTCGACGACGACGCCTACCGGCTCGCGGTGAGCGCCTTCCACCGGGAGGAAGCGCGGTGACCGCGCCGACGACCCGGGCCGAGGTGGCCGCGACGGCCTGCAGCGACCTCTTCCGAAACAGCGGCACGATCCTGGCCAGCCCCATCGGCGTGATCCCGTCGATCGGGGCGCGGCTGGCGCGCCTCACGCACGCTCCCGACCTGCTGCTCAGCGACGGTGAGGCCGGGCTCTACGCCGACACGCCCGCCGTGGACGAGCCCTTCCGGGAGCTGGAGTGCCTCTTCCCGTACCGGGAGCTGTTCGAGCTCATCGCGCGAGGACGCCGCCACGTCGTCATGGGCGCGGCGCAGCTCGATCGCCACGGCAATCAGAACCTCTCGGCGATCGGCGACCGCGACCGCCCGACTCGTCAGCTGCTGGGCGCGCGCGCCGCAGCGACGAACACCGTGAACCACGCCACGAGCTACTGGGTGGCGCGGCACAGCACGCGGGTCTTCGTCGAGCAGGTCGACGTCGTCACCGGGGTCGGGCCCGCGCGCGCGGCGGCGACCGGGGCGTCCCGCCACCAGGACCTGCGCCGCGTGGTCACGAACCTCGCCGTCCTCGACCTGTCGGGCGCCGGCGGCACGATGGCGCTCGTCAGCACCCACCCGGGCGTGACCGTCGACGAGGTCGTCGCGGCGACCGGATTCGCGCTTCACCTGCCCGCCGACATCCCCGACACCCGTCTTCCCACCCGCGAAGAGCGCGACCTGATCCGCACCCGGATCGACCCCCGCGGCCTTCGATACCGAGAGGTACCCGCATGACGACCACCCCGATGATCTCCACGGCGCTCACCGAACTGACGGGGGTCGATCACCCGATCGTCCAGACGGGAATGGGCTGGGTCGCCGGCGCACGCCTGGTGTCGGCATCCGCCGAGGCCGGCGCGCTCGGCATCCTGGCGTCGGCCACCATGACCGCGCAGGAGCTGGAGGCCCAGATCATCGAGGTCAAGGAGCGCACCTCCCGGCCTTTCGGTGTGAATCTGCGCGCCGACGCCGGCGACGCCGCCGAGCGCGTGGAGCTGCTCATCCGCCACCAGGTGAAGGTCGCGAGCTTCGCGCTGGCGCCCAGGCGGGAGCTGATCGACCGGCTCAAGGACAACGGCATCGTCGTCATCCCCTCGATCGGGGCCGTGCGCCACGCCGAGAAGGTGGCCTCCTGGGGTGCCGATGCGGTGATGGTCCAGGGCGGCGAAGGCGGCGGCCACACCGGCGCCGTGCCGACGTCGATCCTGCTCCCCTCGGTGGTGTCGGCCGTGGACATCCCGGTGATCGCCGCCGGCGGGTTCCACGACGGCCGCGGACTCGCGGCAGCGCTCGCGTACGGCGCGGTGGGCGTGGGCATGGGCACGCGCTTCCTGCTCACCAGCGACAGCTCCGTCCCCGATGCCATCAAGCAGCGCTATCTCGGCTTCGGGCTCGACGGCACGGTGGTGACCACGAAGGCCGACGGGATGCCGCATCGCCTCCTGCGCACGGAGTACATCGAGCAGCTCGAGAGCCGTGGAGCTGTGGGTCGGCTGCTGCCGACTCTGAAGCGCTCGCTCGCGTTCAAGCGCATGTCGGGACTCACCTGGCGCGCGCTGATCGGTGACGGACTGGCGATGCGCAAGGCGGGCGAGCGCAGCTGGACCCAGATGGCCCAGGCCGCCAACACCCCCATGCTGCTCAAGGCCGGCCTCGTGGACGGCGACACCCGCGCCGGCATGCTCGCCGCCGGCCAGGTCGTGGGGCTCATCGACGACCTGCCCAGCTGCGAGGAGCTGGTGGACCGCATCGTGCGCGACGCGGTCCACCACCTGCGCGCGGCCGCGGCTCGCGTCATCGCGTGAGCCGCGGCGGCGTCAGAGCCGCTCGATGATGGTGACGTTCGCGACGCCGCCGCCCTCGCACATCGTCTGCAGTCCGTAGCGGCCTCCGGTGCGCTCCAGCTCGTGCAGCATCGTCGTCATCAGGCGCGTCCCGGTCGCTCCGATGGGGTGACCCAGGGCGATCCCACCCCCGTTGACGTTCACCCGCTCGCGCTCGACGCCGGTCTCCTGCATCCACGCCAGCACGACCGACGCGAACGCCTCGTTCACCTCGAACAGGTCGATGTCGTCGACGGTCATCCCCGCCTTGTCCAGGGCGTGGGCGGTGGCCGGGATGGGAGCGGTGAGCATCCACGCCGGATCCGCGCCGCGCACCGAAAGATGATGCACGCGGGCACGCGGGGTCAGCCCGTGCGCCTGCACCGCCCGCTCCGAGGCAACCAGCACCGCGCTGGAGGCATCGGAAAGCTGCGAGGCGACGGCGGCGGTGATCCGCCCTCCCTCCACCAGCACGGGCAGGCCGGCCATCCGCTCCAGCGACGTGTCGCGGCGCGGGCCTTCGTCAGCGGCGAGGCCCGCGATCGGCGCGATCTCCCGGGCGAACCGTCCCTCGTCGGCTGCGGCGGCGGCACGTCGGTGACTCTCCAGCGCGAACTGCTCCATCTGCTCACGGCCGATGCCCCAGCGCGCGGCGATCATCTCGGCCGCGCGGAACTGGGAGATCTCCTGATCGCCGTAGCGCGCCAGCCACCCGGGCGACTCGGCGAAGGGCGTGGTGAACCCGTACTCCGCCCCCGCGACCATCGCGGCCGAGATCGGGATGGCGGACATGTTCTGCACGCCGCCCGCGATCACGAGGTCGTTGGTGCCGCTCATCACGGCCTGCGCCGCGAAGTGCACCGCCTGCTGGCTCGACCCGCACTGCCGGTCGATCGTGACGCCGGGGACGTGCTCCGGGAACCCGGCGACGAGCCACGCCGTGCGCGCGATGTTGCCCGCCTGCGAGCCGAGGGTGTCAGTGCAGCCGAGGATGACGTCGTCGACGGCCCCCGGGTCGATGCCCGCACGTTCCACGAGCGCACGCAGCGAGTGCGCGGCGAGATCGGCGGAGTGGATGCCGGCGAGGGAGCCGCCGCGCTTCCCGACGGGAGTGCGGACGGCCTCGACGATGTAGGCGGTTGTCATCTCAGATCTCCTCGGGGCTCACGCGTGCTGGCTGCTGACGGAGACGACTTCGCCCGTCATGTAGGACGAATAGCCGCTGGCGAGGAAGACGATGACGTTCGCGACCTCCCACGGCTCGGCAGCCCGCCCGAACGCCTCCCGCGCCTTCAGCTGCTCGAGCAGCTCGGGCGAGGTGACCTTCTCGAGGAACGGATGCATCGCGAGGCTCGGTGACACGGCGTTGACGCGGATGCCGTGCGCGGCGAGATCCATCGCGGCGCTGCGCGTGAGCGCCATCACACCCGCCTTCGCCGCGGCGTAGTGCGCCTGATCGCGCTGGGCCCGCCAGCCGATGACGGAGGCGTTGTTGACGATCACCCCGCCGCCGCCGGCCGCGACCATGCGGCGACCGGCCGCCCGCACGCAGCGGAAGGTGCCCGTGAGCGTCACCGCGAGTACCGTGTCCCACTGCTCGTCGGTCATCTCCAGGATCGAGGCCGAACCGCCCAGCCCGGCGTTGTTGATCATCGCGTCGATGGGCCCGCCGTCCTCGCCGAGGTCGAGCAGGGCGGCGACGTCGTCCTCCTTCGTCACGTCGCAGACGCGCGTGCGCACCCGGTTCTCACCGAAACGCGCACCCAGCTCCTCCTGCGCCTGTGCGAGCCGGCCCGCGTGCGTGTCGCCGAGGACGACCAGCTCCGCCCCCTCCTCGAGGCAGCGCACGACCGTGGCCGAGCCGATTCCGGCGCCGGCCGCCGCCGTGACGACGATCCGCTTGCCCGCGAGGAGCTCGTGACCGGGGACGTAGGGAGGGGGTGCGCTCGCGCTCATGGACGTGCCTCTCGGGGTAGGCCGAGCACGCGCTCGGCGATGATGTTGCGCTGGATCTCGTCGGAGCCGCCGTAGAGCGTGTCCGCGCGGCTGAAGAGGTAGAGGGTCTGCAGGTCGGTCAACCCGTAGCCGTCGCCGACTGTGAGGCCCTCCGGCCCCGACACGGCCATCGCCAGTTCACCCAGCGAGCGGTGCCATTGCGACCACAGCAGCTTCGCCACCGACGCCTGGTGGCCCTGCTCTCCGCCGAGCGTGCGCAGTGCGTGCTGGCGGATCACCTCCAGCTCCATGTGCGCTTTCGCCAGGCGGTCCCGTAGCACAGGGTCTTCGGCCGCGCCCGTGCGGCGGGCGGTCGCGATGACGGCATCGAGCTCGCGGCGGAAGGCGATCTGCTGGGCGAGGGTGGACACGCCGCGCTCGAAGCCCAGCGTCGCCATGGCGACGCGGAACCCGTCGCCCTCCGCGCCGACGACCATGTCGGCATCCGTGCGGGCGTCGTCGAAGAAGACCTCGTTGAACTCGCTCGTCCCGGTCAGCTGCACGATGGGGCGCACTTCGACGCCCGGCTGGTCCATCGGCACGAGCAGGTAGGACAGGCCGGCATGGCGGACGGACCCCGGCACGGTGCGCGCGATCACGAAGCACCACTGCGCTTGCTGCGCGAGGGACGTCCACACCTTCTGGCCGTTGACGACCCACTCGTCCCCCTCGCGCAGGGCCTTCGTCGCGACGTTCGCGAGGTCCGATCCCGCCCCGGGCTCCGAGTACCCCTGGCACCAGAGTTCCTCGACGGCGAGGATCTTCGGCAGGAATCGCGCCCGCTGCTCCGGGGTGCCGTGTGCGATGAGCGTGGGGCCGAGCAGCTCCTCGCCGAGGTGGTTCACGCGGGCCGGCGCGTCGGCCCTGGCGTACTCCTCATGGAAGATGACCTGCTGAGCCAGGCTCAGCCCACGGCCGCCGAACTCCTCCGGCCACGCGACGCATGTCCAGCCGGCGTCCGCCATATGGCGGTTCCAGTCCCGGCGCGCCTCGAACTCCTCATGCTCTTTTCCGGAGCCGCCTTTGCCGCGCAGGTGGGCGAAGCGCCCGACGAGGTTGAGCTCGAGCCACCGACGGATCTCCGCACGGAAATCCTCGTCGGCTACGGTCTGAGTCGCGCCCATCTGTCCTCCTCGTCGAGATCGTGGTCACCGAGATCCGGTTCACGTATAGTATCGCCTAAACCAAGCGATTGTTTGGTTGATTGCGAGTTCAGAGAGGAACGCCATGACCAGCGATCCCACCGCCGAGGTGGTCACCTATGAGCTGCACGGGTCCACGGCGATCATCCGGCTGAACCGGCCCCGGTACCGCAACGCGCAGAACTCGAAGGTCACCTACGCGCTGGACGCCGCGTTCGTGCGCGCCGTGGACGATCCCGCTGTGGCGGTCATCGTACTGGGCGGGCACGGCGACCACTTCTGCGCGGGCCACGACATCGGCACGCCCGAGCGCGACATCGACGAGAGCTTCGCACGCAAAGCCGTCATCTGGTGGGATCACGTCGGAGCCCCCGGCGTGGACGGACGCCTCGCCCGTGAGTCCGAGGTCTACCTCGGCATGTGCCGGCGATGGCGCGAGATCCCCAAACCGGTCATCGCGATGGTGCAGGGCGCGTGCATCGCCGGCGGGCTCATGCTCGCGTGGTCCTGCGACTTCATCGTCGCCGCGGACGACGCCTTCTTCCAGGACCCGGTCGTGACGATGGGGATCCCCGGCGTCGAGTACTTCGCGCACCCCTGGGTGACGAATCCGCGCGCCGCGAAGGAGATGCTCTTCACGGGAGACCGCGTCCCCGCGGCCCGTGCCCGCGAGCTGGGAATGGTCAACCACGTCGTGCCGCGCGCCGAGCTCGAGGAGCGCACCCTCGAGCTCGCAGAGCGCATCTCGCGCATGCCGCGCCTGGGTCTCGCCCTGGCGAAGAAGGCCGTGAATCAGGCCGAGGACCTGCAGGGCATGCGGGCGGGCATGGATTCGGTGTTCGGCCTGCATCACGCCGCACACGCGCACAACGCGGAGGTCGGCGGCGACTCGCTCGGCGGCGTCGGCGTGAAGGCGATCCGAGACGAGGCCAAGGCGTGAACCTCGATCTGACACCGCAGCAGCAGCAGTTCGCCGCAGAGGTGCGGCAGTGGCTGGAGGAGAACGTTCCGGCCACACCCCTGCCCTCCATGGACACCGAGGCCGGGTTCGCCGCGCACCGGGAATGGGAGGCGACGCTCGCCGACGGCCGCTGGTCGGTCGTCTCCTGGCCCGAACAGTACGGCGGGCGGGATGCGGACCTGGTGGAGTGGGTGCTCTTCGAGGAGGAGTACTACCGCGCCGGCGCACCCACCAGGGTGGCTCAGAACGGCATCTCCCTGCTGGCGCCCATCCTCTTCCAGCACGGCACCCCGCAGCAGCAGGAGCGGTACCTGCGCTCGATGACGGACGGATCGCTCATCTGGGCACAGGCCTGGTCCGAGCCGGGCGCGGGGAGCGATCTGGCGGCCATCCGCAGCACCGCCCGTCGCGACGACGCCCGCGGCGGATGGGTGCTCAACGGGCAGAAGATCTGGAGCTCGCGCGCCGTGTGGGCGGACCGCGGCTTCGGCCTGTTCCGCTCCGATCCCGAGGCGCAGCGCCACCGAGGGCTCACCTATTACCTCTTCCCCCTCGATGCCGAGGGCATCACAGTGCGGCCGATCGCCCAGCTGGATGGGACGACGGGATTCGCCGAGATCTTCTTCGATGACGTCTTCGTACCCGATGAGGACGTCCTCGGGGCGCCCGGCGATGGCTGGCGCGTCGCGATGAGCACCGCCGGCAACGAGCGCGGGCTGTCCCTGCGCGCTCCCGGCCGGTTCCTCGCGGCTGCCCAGCGCCTGCTCGACCTGCACGACGCCCGGCCCGATGTCCGGGAGGTCGACGCGGTCGTGGATGCCTGGATCGGCGCGGAGGCCTACCGGCTGTTCACCTGGCAGACCGTCAGCGCCGTGCAGCAAGGCCACGAGGTCGGCGCGGAGGGCAGCATCAACAAGGTGTTCTGGTCCGAGCTGGACCTGCAGATCCACGAGTCGGCCCTGCGGCTGCTCGGCGCCGACGCCGAACTGCGCGGCGCAGGCGCCGTGGACGACGGCCGCTGGGCGGAGGACTACCTCTTCTCCCTCGCCGGCCCCATCTACGCGGGCACCAACGAGGTGCAGCGCAACATCATCGCCGAGCGCATCCTGGGACTCCCGCGCGGCGCGGACGGAAGGCGAGCCTGATGCGGTTCCTGCCCACAGACGAGCAAGTCGCCTTCGGCGAGGCGATCGATGAGATCGTCACCGACCACGGCGGCGCCGACATCGCCCAGCAGTGGGCGGCCGGCGACAGCGCCGCCGGCCTGAGCCTCTGGCGCACGTTCGCGGAGATGGGACTCACCGGCCTGCGCGTCAGCGAGGCGGACGGCGGGTTCGGGGGGTCGCTCGGCGATCTCGTCGTCGTCTTCGAGCGGTTGGGGTACCACGGAGCCCCCGGCCCGTACCTGGAGTCGGTCTCCCTGCTTCCCGCCCTCGTCGACCCCGAGACGCGGCGGGACCTCGCCGGCGGCGCCATCGGCACCGCGAGCGTGGCGGGCATCGCCCCGGCGGCGCTCGACGCCGACGTCGCGACGCACCTGTTCGCCCTCGATGGCGACACGATCCGTCGCGCGACGATCGCGCGGAGCGTCGACTCGCTCGCCCCCACGCGCCGGCTGTCCCTCCTCGCTCCCGAGGGTGAGACGCGCGACCTCCCGGCCGGGATGCGACACCGCGCACTCAACGAGGCGAGCCTGGCCGCGGCCGCGCTCCTCCTCGGCAGCGGCGAGCGCCTGCTGCGCGAAGCGGTCGCCTACGCGGGGCTGCGCGAGCAGTTCGGCCGCCCCATAGGCGAGTTCCAGGCACTCAAGCATCAGCTGGCGGACGTGCGCGTCGCCTTGACCTTCGCACGCCCGCTGCTGTGGAACGCCGCGCTGGAGGCAGCGGACGGCGACGGCGACCGCGCGGTCTCGGCCGCGAAGGTGGCCGCGTCCGACGCCGCACGCCTCGCCGCCCGCATCGCGCTGCAGGTGCACGGCGCGATCGGCTACACCGCGGAGCACCATCTGCGGATCTGGCTGGGCCTCGCGCCCGCCCTCGCCGGCGTCTGGGGGACCCCCGCGGCCCACCGGGCCCGCATCGCCCGCACCCTCCTCTCCTCCGACACGATCTGATCCGGGAGCCACCGTGGCACTTCACCTCAGCGACGAGCAGCAGGAGCTCATCAGCCTCCTGCAGGACGTGCTTGCCCAGCGCGCGGACAGCGCCGCGACACGACGGGTCCTCGACAGCGGCCACGGCTTCGACGAGGAACTCTGGACGCTGCTGTGCGGCGAGATCGGGGTCGCCTCGTTGGCCATCCCCGAGCAGTACGGCGGCGCCGGGTACACCGTCGAGGAGACGCAGCTCGTGCTGGAGGAGCTGGGCTACTCCCTCGCACCCTCGCCGTTCCTCGGCTCGGTGAGCATCTGCGCCCAGGCGATCCTGCTCAGCGGCGACGAGGATGCCGCGGCGAGACTCCTGCCGGCGATCGCCGACGGGACGACCATCGCGGCGCTCGGCTGGGCCGATGCCGTCGGCCGGTGGAACCCGTCGAGTGCGTCGGTCGACGCCACGCCCGGCGATACCTGGCGGCTGAACGGTGACGTTCCGCTGGTGCTCGAGGGGGAGACAGCAGGCATCCTCGTCGTCATCGCCCGCACGCCCGAGGGGCCGCGGCTGTTCGAGGTGCTCGATGCCGCCGCCGTGCCACGCACCGCCACGCCCGCGATGGACCTGACCCTGCGCGTCGCGACGCTGCATCTGCGCGACGCCGCCGCCCGCCCGCTCGGGCACGGCGGCTCGTCGGTGCTCGACGAGCTGCACGCGGTCGCTCTCACCGCGGTGGCGGCGGTGCAGGCCGGAACCGCGCGCCGCGCGCTGGATATGACGGTGGAGTACGCGAAGCAGCGCGTGCAGTTCGGCCGCCCGATCGGCTCGTTCCAGGCCATCAAGCACCGCCTGGCCGACATGCATGTGCGGGCAGAGACGGCACGCACCGCGGCCCGCGCGGCCGCGCGAGCGCTCGCCGACGGCGACGGGCAGCGGCATGAGCTCGCCGCGACAGCCAAGGCGACGTGCTCGGACGCGCTCGAGCTGATCGCGTCCGAGACGGTGCAGCTGCACGGCGGCATCGCCATCACCTGGGAGCACGACGCGCACCTGGTGTTCAAGCGCTCGCACGCTCTCGGTCAGCTGTTCGGCACCGCGCAGGAGCAGCGCGCCCGCCTGGCCGACGCGCTGCTAGCGGTGTCCTGAGCGAGCGATGTGCAGCGGGTGCGCGGCATCCGCGCTCCACTGGACGCGGGTCCGGTCGGGCTCGACCTGCGCGAGCGGGTCGGCCCGATGGAGCGTCAGCCGGCTGCGCCGAGCGAGCTCCTGATACAGCCGCACGCCGTTGCGCTTCCATTCCACCGCGTCGTCGTCCAGGCCGCCCGTCACCTTGGCCGGGCACCCCAGCGCCATGCTGCGGGCGGGGATCACCTGCCCGGCCGTGACGACCGCTCCGGCCCCCACCAGGGCGTTCTCGCCGACCACCGCACCGTCCAGGACCACGGCGCCGATGCCGATGAGCGCGTAGGACCCGATCCGGCAACCGTGCAGCGTCGCGCCGTGGCCGACGTGGCTGTTGGGCTCGAGGACGGCGTCCACGCCGGGGAACGCGTGGAGCACGCAGCCATCCTGCACGTTCGAGCCATCGCCGATCACGATGCGCCCGAAATCCCCGCGCGCGCTCGCGAACGGACCCACGTAGCATCCCGGCCCGACGATGACGTCGCCGATGAGGCTCGCCGTCTCGTGGACGAAGGCCGTGGGATCCACGACCGGCACGACGCCGTCGAACGCATAGACGGGCATCAGGCCACCTGGCCGCCGTCGATGATGAAGTCCTGCCCCGTGCAGTAGCTGCTGGCATCGCCCGCGAGGAAGGCCACCAGCCGCGAGACCTCCTCCGGCCGCCCCGCCCGAGGGATGGGGATGCGCGAGATGAAGCCCCTGCCTTCACGGGTGTCCTCCGAGATCATCGGAGTGTCCACCGCCCCGGGGCAGATCGTGTTGACGCGGATGCCGTGGGGTGCCAGCTCGCGCGCCGCCGAGCGGGACACTCCGCGCAGCCCCCACTTCGAGGCCGAGTAGGCCACCCGGTTCTCATAGCCGGCGACGCCTGCCGTCGAGGAGATGTTGATGATCGACCCCCCGGTGGCCTTCATCAGCGGTAGCACCGCCCGGATGCCGAGCATGGGACCGATCAGGTTGACGTCCAGCGTGAGCCGGATCGTGCGCTCGTCCGCCTCCTCCAGCGGTCCGACCGGGCAGAAGCCCGCATTGTTGACCAGGACATCGATGCGCCCGAAGCGCTCAGCGGCCGCTTCGACCACGGCGCTCCAATCGCCGTGCGACGTGACGTCGTGCCGCAGCCCGACGGCGTCGTCGCCGAACTCCGCTGCGGCCTCGCGGACGGCGTCGGGGTCGAGGTCGGTGAGCACCAGCCGCGCTCCGACCTCGTGCAGGAGACGGGCGTGCGACCTGCCCTGTCCGCCGGCGGCCCCGGTGATGACGACGACCTTGCCGCTGAGATCGATGATCTGCGTTGCGCTCATGAATGCTCCTCTGTTTGACTGCCTAACAAGCACTTGTTTGGAGTGAGATGACACGTCTGCATCACGTGGGGATCACCGTCAGCGACGCCGGCCGGGCGGCCGCGTTCTATGCGGCCGCGACCGAGGGCACCGTGATCGGCCCGCTCGTCAAGAGCGGTCCGGCCGTCGAGGCCGCGGTCGGCCATCCCGGGGTCGAGGTGGTGCTCACGTTCGTGGAGGGCCAGGACGGGGTCTTCATCGAGCTGGCGGAGTATCGCCACGCCCCCGCCCGCGCCATCGACCCCGACACCGCACATGTGGCTGCCGCGCACCCGGCGATCGTCGTCGACGACCTGGAAGCCGCGCTGGCGCGCGTCGCCGTCCTCGGCTACTCGCCACTCTCCGCGACGATGACGGCGACCCAGGGTCCGATGGAGGGCTACCGCTACGTGTACGTGCTCGGACCCGATAGCGTGCGCGTCGAGCTGCTGCAAGAACCTCACTGAACCGCACCGCCCAGCACGCGCATCTCGTCGTCGTCGAGCACGACGCCGGCGGCGGCGGCCGAATCGACGATGCTCTCCGGACGGCTCGCGCCGGGAATGGGGATGATCACCGGAGACAGCCGCAGCAGCCATGCCAGCGCGATGCGCTGCGGGGACACGGCGCGGGCGCGTGCCACCGCGGCGATGGCGCGCGCCCGATCGCCGAGAGCCTTGGCTTCGCGCATGCCGCCCAGCGGCCCCCAGGCCAGCAGCGTCAGCCCGTGCGCCTCGCACTGGCGCAGCACATCCGCCGCCGGCGGCGCGAGCGGCGACAGTTCGTTCTGCACGCTGACCAGAGCCGGCCCGACGATCTCGATGGCCTCCGACAGCTGCGCGGAGTCGACATTGGACACCCCGACGCGCTGCGCGATCCCGTCGTCGACGAGCGCTCGCAGCGCCCCCATCGAATCCGCAAAGGGCACCCTCGGGTCCGGCCGGTGGTGCTGATACAGCGGCAGGGCGTCCAGACCGAGCCGACGCAGCGATGCGCGGGCGGCTCGGGCGAGGTGCGCGGGGCTCCCGTCGATCCACCATGTGGCATTCGGCCCGCGGGTGTGGCCGCCTTTGGTGGCCACCACGACGCGGCTGAGGTCACCCGGATGCGTTCGCAGCGCGGCGATGAGCGCGCGCTCGTTGACCCCCATCTCCTCGGTGGGGCCGTACGAGTCGGCCGTGTCGAACAGCGTCACTCCGGCGTCGAGTGCGGCGTGCACGGCGCGCACGCCTCGCGCCGTGTCCGCATCGGGCACCTGCGTCAGCGTCATCGCCCCCATGCCGATCGCGGACACCTGAAGATCACCCAGAGGCCGCAGGGCAAGCTCCGCAGGGATCGGTTCACCCACAGCTGTCCTCCTCGACGATGGGCCTTTCCGACATGCTACTGTGATTCCCAAACAAGCGCTAGGTTTACAGCGCTTCGCAGCGTCGCGAAAGGAAAGCCGGATGTCGGACAAACGGTCGAGTATCGAGGAGGCCGTCGCCTCGCTGGAGAGCGGGATGACGATCGGCATCGGCGGATGGGGGTCACGGCGCAAGCCGATGGCGCTCGTGCGCGAGATGCTCCGCCGCGACGACCTCACCGACCTCACCGTCGTCGCATTCGGCGGCCCCGACGTCGGTCTGCTCGCGGCCGCCGGTCGGATCCGACGCCTCGTCTACGGCTTCGTCTCCCTCGACAGCATCCCGCTCGATCCGCTGTTCACCCGCGCCCGCGAGCAGGGACTGCTGGAGATCGAGGAGTACGACGAGGGCATGTTCGTCACGGGCCTGCGCGCGGCGGCGGCGCGGCTGGACTTCCTCCCCATCCGCGCGGGCCTCGGCTCCGACGTGCTGCCGGCGAACCCGCACCTGCGCACCGTGCGCTCGCCCTACTCCGACGCGGAGTACGTGGCCATGCCCGCCCTCCCCCTCGACGTCGCGCTCGTGCACATGAACCGGGCAGACCAGAGCGGCAACGCGCAGTTCCTGGGCCCGGACCCCTACTTCGACGACCTGTTCGCGATGGCGGCGCAGCGCACGATCGTGTCGGCCGAGCAGGTGGTGCCCACGGAGGACCTGCTGTCAGAGGGCTCATTCCACACGCTGCTGTTCAGCCGCATGTACGTCTCGACCGTGGTCGAGGCCCCCCGTGGCGCGCACTTCACCACCTGCGAACCCGATTACGGGCGCGATGAGGCCTTCCAGCGCCACTATGCGACCAGCGCCAAGGACCCGGATGCCTGGCAGCTCTTCGATCGCACCTTCCTCCAGACCGACGAGGCGGGATACCACCGCGCCGTCGCCCAGTTCCATGCTCCCGAAGGAGACGCATGACCACCGACGCCACCCTCGCCGAGATCTGCATCGCGGCGTGCGCAGACACCTACCTCGACTCCGGCGAGATCCTCGCCCACGCCGTCGGCGTGATCCCGACCCTCGGCGCTCGACTGGCGAAGCTGACCAGCGCACCGGACATCGTGCTCACCGATGGCGAGGCCTTCCTGCTGAGCGGACCACCGACTCCCGGCCTGGCTGACGCCTCGGCACCGGCGGTCGAGGGCTGGGCTCCGTTCCGGCGCATCTTCGACATCCTCGCCACCGGGCGCCGCCAGTCCATGATGGGCGCCAGCCAGCTCGACGCGTTCGGCAATCAGAACATCTCGCTCATCGGGGACTGGGATCGGCCCACCCGCCAGCTCATCGGCGTGCGGGGCGCACCGGGGAACACGGCGAACCACCGCGTGGATTACTGGATCTCCCGGCACAGCGCGCGCATCTTCGTGGAGTCCGTCGACATGGTCTCGGGCGTCGGCAACGACCGTGCCCGTCAGGCATCCCTGCAGTTCCACCACCTCGGCGTGATCGTCACCAATCTCGCCGTGTTCGACTACGACACCGCGGGCCGCGTGAAGGTGCGCTCGATCCACCCCGGCGTCGACCCGCAGAGCGTGGTGGATGCCACCGGCTTCGCCATCGACGTCGCTGGCTCACCCGAGACGCGCCGCCCGGACGCGGAGGAGCTGCGGCTCATCCGCGACGTGCTCGACCCCCGGGGCAGCCGCTCCCGCGAAGTCGCGGACTGACGCGGCGCGCGTGTCAGCCGGCGAGGAGTCCGTCGTGAAGAAGTCCCAGGTAGTTCTCACTGAGGCTGGCCGCCGTGTGCCCTCGGCCGGGGCGGAACCAGCCGACGGTGGACCACACCGCGTCGCGGATGAACCGGTAGGTGATGCCCGCATCCAGGGACGCGCGGAAATCTCCGGCGCGCTGCCCCTCTTTGATCTGGTCCAGCCAGATCGTCTCGATGCGGGCGCTGTACTCCTGCAGGAACTCGAAACCCGGCTCCTTCACGAGGAACGACAGCTCGTTCTGGTACAGCCCGACGGCATCCGGCTGCCGCTCGATGGTGACGAAGGCGTGCTCGATCAGCTTGTCGAGCACCTCCCGCGGGGTCCCCGCCTCGGCGACGATCTGCTCGAAGCGCTCGACGAGGCTGGTCATGAAGCCACGGAGGATCTCCTGGAGGATCGCCTCCTTCGACGAGAAGTGGTGGTACAGACTCCCCGAGAGGATCCCCGCCTCGTCAGCGATGTCGCGGACCGTCGTGGCGGAGTACCCGCGCTGCGCAATCAGCCGGGCGGCGATCGAGAGGATCTGCTCCCGCCGTTCGGACGTCTGCTCCTGGCGGCCCGCACGTGCTTTCGGTGGCATGGTGCTCCTTCGGTGGAGTTCTATTATGACAAGCGTTTGCTCAAAAATGCTGCACACCGGCGTGCATCGGCCTGTCGCCGCGCCGGGGTGTTCGCACGATACTCGAAGGGACGTGCATGAGCACCACAATCTCCGAAGCCACCACCATCCCGGCTCTCCTCGCGGAGATGGCCGAGCTGGGAGACCATCCCGCGATCGTGGACGGCACGACCACCGTGACCTACCGCGACCTCGAGACGCGCGTGCGCGAGGTCGCTGCGGCATACCTCTCCCAGGGGGTCGTCCGCGGTGATCGCGTCGCGGTATGGGCACCGAACCGTGCGGAGTTCATCCTCGCCATGCTCGGCGCGCAGCTCATCGGCGCGTCGGTCGTGCCGCTGAACACTCGCTACACCGGCAACGAGGCCGCCGTCATCCTGAGCCGCTCACGCGCCGTCGCCCTGGTGATGGCCGAGGGCTTCCTGGGCCGCTCCTACGCGTCGGCACTGCGCGACGCGGCATCCAGCCTCGGCGCCGCAGGCGCCGTCTATCCCGGCCTCGAGCACCTGCGCGTGGCCGTCACACTCCCGGGAGCGGACTGCGCCGAGGCCGGCCACCTGTGCTGGGAGGAGTTCCTCGCAGCGGGGACCGCGCTGAGCGCCGCCGGGCTGCAGGACGCCATCGATCAGGTCACCCCCGATGACGTCATGGACATCCTCTTCACGTCCGGCACCACGGGCATCCCCAAGGGGGTCATGAGCGCGCACCGGCAGACGCTCAGCGTCGCGCGCGCCTGGGCCCTGGGGGCGGAGCTCTCCGCCGACGACCGCTACGCCATCGTCAACCCGTTCTTCCACGGCTTCGGCTACAAAGCCGGGGTGATCACGGCGCTGATGGCGGGGACGACGATCTACCCCGTTGCGGTGTTCCAGCCCGATCAGCTGCTCGAGCTCATCCAGTCCGCGGGGATCACCGTGCTGCCCGGAGTCCCCACGATCTTCACGTCGCTGCTGGACCACCCGCGCCTGTCCGAGTATGACCTGTCGTCGCTGCGGTTCGCCATCGCGGGAGCCACCGCTGCGCCCGCCACGCTGTTCCACGACATGGTCGGCATCCTCGGCTTCCGCACGGTCGCGCAGGCGTACGGGCTGACCGAATGCGTCGTGGCGACCCTGTCGCGCCCGGGCGAAACCCTGGAGCATGCCGCTCAGACGACCGGGCCCGCCGTCCACGGCGTCGAGATCCGCGTCGTGGACGAGGACGGGCGAGACGTCGAGGTGGGGACGGACGGCGAGATCCTGCTGCGCGGCGACAACGTGATGCTCGGCTACTTCGAGGACGAGGAGTCGACCAATGCCGCCATCGACCCGCAGGGCTGGTTCCGCACCGGCGACGTCGGCCGCTTCGACGAGCACGGATGCCTGAAGATCACGGACCGACTCAAGGACATGTTCATCGTCGGCGGCTTCAACGTCTATCCGGCAGAGGTGGAGAACGTGCTGCGCAAGCATCCCGCCGTCAACGAGTCGGCCGTCGTCGGGATCGATGACGACCGCATGGGCACGGTGGGTCGCGCGTACGTGCTGCTGCTGCACACCGCGGAGGACAAGCCGGACGCCGTCGAGCTGGACGCGTTCTGCCGCGCGCACCTGGCCAACTTCAAGGTGCCGCGGGAGTTCGTCTTCGTCGAGGACTTCCCCCGCAATGCGACGGGCAAGATCCTGAAGTCCGACCTGCGCCAGGTCGCACACTGAGCCACGACGCCGGAATCGACGAAGCGGCCCGCCCTCGATGAGGCGGGCCGCTTCGTCGTGCGCGGGCGTCAGCTGAGTCGCTCGAGCACGAGCGCCATCCCCTGCCCGCCGGCGACGCACATCGTCTCGACGGCGAACTGCTCGTCACGCTCCTGCAGTGCGTGGATCGCGGTGGTCGCGATCCGTGCGCCGGTCATGCCGTACGGGTGCCCCAGGGCGATGGCACCCCCGTTGACGTTGACCTTCTCGGGATCGATGCCGATGTCGTCGATCGCCGGCAGGACCTGAGCGGCGAACGCCTCGTTGATCTCGAGGATGTCGATGTCGGAGATGCTCATGCGCGCGTGCGCCAGCGCCCGCTGCACGGCATCCACGGGACCCAGCCCCATGATCTCGGGCGACAGCGCGGAGACGCCGGTGGCGACGATCCGCGCGAGAGGGGTCAGGCCCAGCTCGGCGGCGCGCACGTCGCTCATGATCACGAGCGCCGCCGCACCATCGTTGAGCGCGCAGCAGTTGGCGGCGGTCACGGTGCCCGTCGGGCGGAACACCGGCTGCATCCCGCTGATCTTCTCCAGCGTCACGCCGGCGCGCGGACCGTCATCGGCGCCGACCCACGAGCCGTCCGGCAGCTGCACCGGGGTGATGTCGCGCTGCCAGAATCCGCGCTCCGCCGCCGCCTCGGCCCGGTTCTGGCTGAGCACGGCCCACTCGTCCTGGGCGCGACGGGACACACCGCGCAGCGATGCCACGTTCTCCGCGGTGTCGCCCATGGCGATGTAGATGTCGGTCTGCTCGCCCCGCCCCCGAGGGTCGGACCAGACGAAGTCGGGATCCTCACCCTGCACCCGCGTGCGATCCGCGGCGTCGAGGTAGCCGGGGTGCTTGGTGTCGGGCATCCCGTCCGACTTGCCGAACGCGAACTGCGACACGGTCTCCACGCCCGCCGAGATGAAGACGTCGCCTTCGCCCGCCTTGATCGCGTGGAACGCCATGCGGGTGGTCTGCAGCGACGAGGAGCAGTACCGGTTCACCGTCGTTCCGGGCACCGTGTCGAGCCCGAGCTGCAGCGCCACCATGCGGCCGATGTTGTAACCCTGTCGCCCCGCGGGCTGCGCGCAGCCCATCATCAGGTCCTCGACCGTGGCCGGGTCCAGCCCCGGGGCGCCGTCCAGCGCGGCCCGGACGATCTGGGCCGCCAGGTCGTCGGCGCGCATGTCCTTCAGACTGCCTTTGTAGGCCCGCCCGATAGGCGATCGCGCGGCGGAGACGATTACGGCTTCGGTCATGACGGAGCTCCTCGGGAGGTGTCGGTTCGATCGGCCCGCATCACCATGTCGGCGTGCGGGGTGTGGCTGAGGAAGGCAGGCCATTCGCCGCCGCCGTCGACGGCGAGCACCGCTCCGGTGACGTGGGCGGCCAGCGGGGAGGCGAGCATGACGCAGACGCGCCCGACCTCCTCGGGCGTCGCGAGCTGTCCGCGCGGGATCGTGCGGGCGATCTGCGCGTACTGCTCGGGGCTGCCGTAATGGTCGACGGCGCCCTCCGTCGCGACGAGCCCGCAGCTGATGGCGTTGACGCGCACGTCGGGGGCCCACTCCACGGCGAGGCTCGCGCTCAGGCTCTCCAGCGCCGCCTTCGCGGCGCCGTACACGGCGGTGCCGGGGCTCGGGCGCCGGGCGCTGATGGAGGTGATGTTGACGACCGACCCCTGCGCGGCCCGGAGGGCGTCGTAGGCGGCGCGGGACGTGAAGGCGGCGGAGAGGAAGTTGAGCTCTGTGATGGCGGTGAGATACCGCGGCGAGCCGGCCTCGAAGCGGCCGAACGGCGACCCGCCGACGTTGTTGACCAGCACGTCGAGGCGGCCGTGGCGCTCGAGGATGTCCTGTATCCAGCCGTCGACCCGGTCCGGATCGCGCACGTCGACCGAGCGGAAGACGGCCGTGCGCCCGCCGACGGTGGGCAGCTGCTCGGGCTGCGAGCGCCCGCACAGCTCGACGTCTGCGCCGGCTTCGAGGAACGCCGCGGCGATGCCCCGTCCCACCCCGCGCCCGCCGCCCGTGATCGCGATGACCATTCCCGAGAAGTCGATGACCAGACTCACGTCGTCTCCTGTGTCCTGACGCATCTGCGCGTCATGCTCGTCCAGCATACCAACCAAATGCTAGGTTGCTGATATGGATGCCGCCGACGTCTCCCCCGCCCGCACCGTCGTCGTCACCGGAGGAGCACTCGGCATCGGCGGAGCCATCACCCGGCGATTCGCCCGTGACGGCGACCGCGTGATCCTCGTCGACATCGACGAGGCGGCTGCCCGGACGGCACACGAGGAGATCCGCACGGCGGGCGGCGACTGCACGGTCGTCGTCGGCGACATCACCCGGGACGAGACCGTCGACGCGCTGCGGGCGGCGGTGGAGGCCGGTCACGGCCGGGTGGACGTGCTGGTCAACAACGTGGGCGACTTCCGGCCGGCCAAGTCGTTCTTCGCCAAGAGCTCGGCCTCCCAATGGGATCGGCTGCACGAGCTCAACCTCCGCCACGTGTTCACCGTCACCCACGCGCTGCTGCCCTGGATGCTCGCCCGGGGCAACGGCGTCATCGTCAACGTGTCGACGGTAGAGGCCTTCCGCGGCATCCCCGGACACGCCGTCTACTCCGCGTACAACGCCGGTGTGTCGGCGTTCACCAAGAGCCTGGCCGTCGAGCTCGGACCGTCCGGCATCCGGGTCAACGCCATCGCCCCGGACCTGGCCGACACCAAGCAGACCCCGGCGGCGCTCATGCTCGCCGGCCGGGACCCCGCGCTGCTGCGGTCGTGGCTGCCGGCCGGCCGCTTCGGCATCCCCGAGGACTTCTCCGGCGTCGTCGCCTTCCTGGCCTCACCGGACGCCGCATTCATCACCGGGCACACGATCCCCGTGGACGGCGGCACGCTCGCGGCATCCGGGTGGTACGGAAAGGCCGGCGGCCGCGGCTGGACGAACCTGCCCGATCAGGCCTGAGCGGCCCCGGGATAGCCCGGCACGGTGCGCTGATCCCGGCTGTACGCGGTGGTGATCCGACGGGCGATGCGCCACCGGCCGCCCACGCGGGCATAGTCCACGTCGTAGACGCCGACCATGATCAGTCGCGGCGCTCCGGGCTGAAGCGCCCAGACCCCGTGGAACTCGAGATGGATGCGCGCGGTCGCCCGGTCGCCGTCGAGCGTGATCTGCGGCAGGTGCATCATGTGGATGCCGTCGAAGGGCGCCGAACTGCAGAAGTCCCGCAGGGCCGAGGTGCCCTGCACGAACGTCACCGGCGGCGCATCGCCCTCCGCCCACGACTGGTAGATGCCGTCCGCGGTGAACAGCGCACTCCAGGCGGCGCCGTCCCTCTCATCGAAGGACCGCGCGTAGGCGCCCTCCAGCTCGTGGATCGCCAGTCGGTCCTCGAGCAGTCGCACCCGGCCTTCGAGGTCGCACCCGACGGCCCCCCCGCACCCGGCCGCGTCGGGACCGCGGCCGGGTGCTTCAGGCAGCCGCACCGAAGTACGCCCGCTGGATGTCGTCCACGGAGATCGTCGAGGCCCGGCCGGAGAGCACCGTCCTGCCCATCTCGATGACCGACACCTCGTCGGCGATCGCCACCGAGTCCTGCACAGCCTGCTCCACCAGGAGGATGCCGATGCCGGTGTCGCGCAGCTCATGCACCCGCTCCATGACCTCCTTCACGACGACCGGCGCCAGCCCTTGGCTGGGCTCGTCCAGGATGAGCAGCCGCGGCTTCGCCATGAGGGCCTGGCCGATGGCGAGCATCTGCTGCTGACCTCCGGACATGCTCCCCGCCGTCAGCGAGCGCTTGGCCGCGAGAATGGGGAAGAGCTGGTAGATCTCCTCGACAGCCGACGCGAGCTCCCGCTTGCTCTTCTTGCGCGAGAATCCGCCGAGCAGCAGGTTCTGCTCGATCGTCAGCTCGCGGAAGACCCGCTTGCCCTCCTGCACATACGAGATGCCGAGGCTGACCCGGCGATGGGCGGGCGCGGTCAGCGGCCCTCCAGCGAAGGAGATCGTGCCGCCCGACACCCGGTTCAGACCGGTGATCGCGCGCAGCGTCGTGGTCTTGCCCGCACCGTTGCGCCCGAGCAGCACCGTGATCTGGCCGGGTCGCACCGTGAGCGAGACGTCTCGCACGACCTTCAGGTCGCCGTAGCCGGTCTGCAGGCCGGATACCTCCAGCAGGATCTCGTCACTCATCGCCGCCTCCTGTGTGCGCGTTGTGGTCCGCCGTCACGCCGAGGTACTCCTCCATGACGCGGGTGTTGCGTTCGATCTCGGCCGGCGTCCCGTGCGCCATCACGGCGCCCTGGGCCAGCACGTAGATCTCGTCGGCCATGCGCAGCACCAGCTGGAAGTTGTGCTCGACCAGGATGACGGTCATGCCGGCGTCGCGCAGCCGGAGGATGAGGCTCTCGAGCACGTCGAGCTCGTCCTCATCCAGGCCCGAGGCCACCTCGTCCAGCAGCAGCACCTTCGGCGCGGCCACCAGGCTTCGGGCCACCTCGAGCAGCCGGCGGTTGCCCAGCGGCAGCGAGTCGGCCATCTGGTCGCGCTGATCGGTCAGCCCTACCAGGGCGAGCGCCCGCTCGGCCTCGGCACGGTCCACCCGGTGGGTGCGCCAGAACGAGGGCAGCCGCAGAATCGAGGCGAGGATGCTCGCCCGCGTTCCGGCGTATCGCCCGGCTTCGACGGCTTCGAGCACGGTGAGCTTCTCCGGCACGTTGGGCGTCTGGAACGTGCGGGACACGCCCGCACGCGCCACCTTGTAGGCGGGCAGCCCCTGCACGGCCTCGCCGTCGATGGAGATCGTCCCGGAATCGGCCCGGTAGAAACCCGAGATCATGTTCAACAGCGTCGTCTTGCCTGATCCGTTCGGGCCGATGATCGCCGTGACGGCGCCCGGCTTGGCCTCGACCGAGACCTCGGACAGCGCCTGGTTGCCGCCGAACGCCTTCGACACCTGATCGGTGCGCAGCAGCGCGCCGTCGAGCTTGCCGATCTCGGCGGGCACAGGTTGCGGCCGCACCGTGCCGACCTTGACGTGCGCGGCCGCGTCGGCGCGCCGCACGAGCGCCCGCATCAGTCCGGACAGTCCGCCGGTGAAGGCCACACCGCCCAGCAGCAGGAAGGCGCCGGCGATGATCAGCCCGAACTGCTGGAAGTTCGTCGACTGGTTCATGCCGAACTGCAGCACTGCCGCACCGACGATCGCACCGTAGATGCTGGCGGACCCCCCGAAGATCGACGCCGCGAGGATCGTCATCGCGAAGGAGAACGCGAAGGCCTCGGGCGAGATGAACAGGTCGAGGTTGGCGAAGAGCACACCGGCGAGGCCGGCGGGCAGAGCCCCGATCGCGTAGGCGGTGAGCTTCGCCCGGAACACCGAGATCCCCATGGAGGATGCCAGCACGGGGCTCTGTTTCAGCACACGGAGGGCCGACCCGTGGCGCGAGACGATGAGGTTGCGCACCATCGCGAAGATCAGGATGGTGATCACCACGAGGATGACGTAGTAGGTGTCGCCACTGATCGGCTCCCCGAACATCGTCGGCGGCTGGATGCCGGCGAGTCCGTTGCGTCCGCCGGTCTGCGCCTTGAAGATCGACAGCACGTCAGGGAGCAGGATGATGAGGAAGAACGAGGTCATCGCGAGCGACCAGCTGCCCAGGCGCAGGCCAGGGATGCCCGAGATCAGCCCGACGACCAGCGCGACCGCCGCTCCCGCGAGCAGCTGCACCCACAGTTCCGTGACGCCGGCCTTGCTGACCATGCCAGCCGTGTAGGCGCCCGCCGCGTACATCGCGACCTGGCCCATCGCCAGTTCGCCCGCGTAGCCGAGCGACAGGTTCAGTCCCACCACGATGAGCGCGAGGATGAGCGTCAGTTCGATCTGCCGGGTGATGGCATAGCTCATGCCGAGCAGCGGGACCACGAGCAGGACCGCACCGGCCGCGAGCGGCCAGAGCCAACCGGGTACCGCGCGCAGCTTCAGCCAGAGAGCAGCCATGGTCACACCGTCCTTTCCATGCGGCGGGTGAAGAGCCCGCCGGGCTTGACCATGAGGATGAGGATGAGGATCGCGAAGATCGTGAGGTTCGCGAAGTCGGCGCCGATGTAGCGGCTGGACAAGGCCTCGGCGAGGCCCACGATCAGCCCGCCCGCGAGCACGCCCCACAGCGACCCGAAGCCGCCGATGGCGAGGACGACGAAGCCCTTGAGCGCGAGCGAGGCACCGAGGGTCGCGACGGCGAAGGTCTTGGGCCCGACGAACACGCCGAGCATGCCGGCCAGGACACCGGTGAAGATGAAGGCGACCATGGCGAAGGTGCGCACGTTCACGCCCCGCAGCCGCGCGGCCTCACGATCCTCGCTCATGCCCAACAGCGCGATCCCGGTCATGCTCCGCTTGGCGTACTGCGTCAACGCGACCACGATCAGGATCACCAGAACGATCAGCACGATCTCGACGGGGTACACGCGACCACCGAAGACCTCGAGCACCTGGTCGCCCATGAAGAAGGGGACGCGGCGGGGCTCGCCACCCCAGATGACCTGGGCGACGCCCTCCATGATCAGCGAGGCGCCGAGAGTGGTCACCAGCAGGTTGTGCGGATCCTTGACCGGGCGGATCGCGACGCGCTCCTCGAGGGCCGCGATCCCCCCGACGATCACCCCGGCCGCGAGGCCCACGATCCACCAGGGAAGGCCCATGACGGCGATGCCCATGTAGGCGAGGAAGGCGCCGAGCATCATCAAGGCGGCCTGCGCGAAGTTGAAGGTCTTCTGAGACAAGAAGACGATGTTGTAGCCGATCGCCACCAGCGCGTAGACGGCGCCGAGAGCCAGACCGGACCAGATGATGGTCATGGGCGTCGGGTTCCTTCCCTCAAGTGTGGTGAGCGCAGCCCGTCGAGGGGCACGGGGGCGAAGCCTCCGCGACCCTCGACGGCTGCGGCCATCGGGATGCCGGTTACGGCTGGTACTGGCCGTTGACGAGCTTGCCCGGCGGGATGAACTTGAAGTCCGAGGGAGCCACGTGCGGGCTGTGCTCGTCGGCGGTGAACGCGTAGTTGCCCAGGATCGCCGTCTGGGTCTCCGCCTGCACCTCAGGGTCGACCAGGGCCTTCACGATCTCGTCCGGGTCCAGCGATCCCGCCGCCTCGGCCGCGGCCTTGATCAGCAGCATGGAGTCGTAGTTGTAGGCGAGAATCAGCGACGACTTGATGTCGCCGGCGGCGAGCATGCGCTCGACGGCCTCGTTGACCGTCGTGTCATTCGGGTCGAACTGGGTGCTCGTGTAGACCTGCATCGTCAGGTTGGCCACCTGGGGCGTGCCCAGCACGCCCGCCGGCGGCTCCGTGGCGATCAGACCGGTCGCCGCGACAGAGGAGTTGCCGATCACCGGAACGTCCCAGCCGAGCTTGTCCAGACCCTGCAGCACGTAGCCCAGCGGTGCACCGTAGGCGTCGAGGACGAGGGCGTCGGGGTCAGACTGACGCAGCGCCTCGAGCTGAGCGGTCATGTCCAGAGCCGCGTTGTCGAAGCCCTCCATGTCGGTGACGGTGAAGCCTTCTTCGGTGAAGATCTTCTCGGCCATGGCTCCGAAGGACTCGCCGTAGGCGCTGGAGCCGTGCAGGATCGCGATGTCCTCGTAGCCCTTGTCATCGAGCTCGGTGACGAAGGAGTGGATGTAGTCGGGCACCGACGCGGAGAGGTTGAAGCTGTACGGGTACACCGTGGGGTCGCCGGAGGTCTCGGTCGGGCCGATGTTGAACGACACCACCTTGTTCTGCGTCAGGATCGGCAGCATGGCCTCGGTGATCGTCGACGGACCCGAGTTCATGACGAAGTGCGGCTTCTCGTCACTCGCGAAGAGCTCGCGCAGCTTCGTCACGGCCACGGTGGGATCTGCGGTGTCGTCGATGACCTCGATGACCACCTCCCGGTCGAGGATGCCGCCCATCTCGTTGACGGCATCCACCGATGCCAGCGCCGCGGTGACCGCGGTGGTGGCGTTGTCGGCCAGGATGCCCTCGGCTCCGATGCCGCCGAGCACCACGACGCGCACAGGGCCGTCGTCGGTGGTCTCTGCGGCGGGGGATGCGTCCCCGGCGCATCCGGCGAGGACCAGGGTGGATACAGCGACGCCCGCGGCGACTGCTGCGATTCTGCTGAGACGCATGAGAGTGTCCTTCTCGTCATTGAGTACGGGTAGCGACCAAACGCTTGCTTAGTAAAGCACAGGGCCCTCGGCGCGTTCAATACATTACCGAACAATTGCTTGGTGGGTTCTCCGCATCGCTGTTAGATTCCGGTCATGCCCACGACTTCACCAGCGCAGCCCACCGCCCCCGAGGGTGTCGCCGTCGTCACCGGCGGCACCGGCGGGATCGGATCCGCGATCGCCCGACGGCTCGTCGCCGACGGCATCCGCGTCGCCGTGACCTACCGTCGCAGCACGCCGGAAGCGCTGATCGCCGAGCTGGGCGACCTGGCCACAGCCCACCCGCTCGACGTGCGCGACGAGCGCGCGACGACCTCCCTCGCCACAGAGCTGGCGCAGCGGCACGGCCGAGTGCATACCGTTGTGCACGCCGCTGGGCCGCACGTGCCGATGGTGCATCTGTCGAAGGTGTCCGTCGAGCAGTTCGCACAGCAGGTCGACGACGATCTGGTGGGCTTCTTCGCCGTCGCCCGGGCATTCCTCCCCGCGCTCCGCGAGGCCTCCGGCTCGCTCACCGTCGTCACCAGCGCCGCCACCCGCCGCTACCCCGTGCGCGACGGCCTGTCGGCCGCGCCCAAGGGCGGGGTCGAAGCGCTCGCACGCGGCCTCGCCGCCGAGGAGGGCCGATTCGGCGTGCGGGTCAACAGCGTCGGCCCGGGCATGCTCTGGGACGGCATGTCCGCCCGCCTCATGGCCTCCGGAGATCTCGACGAGCGCGCCCTGGACGCCGCGATGTCGCACATCCCGCTGCGCCGCTTCGGCACGGCGGACGACATCGCCGAGGCGGTGGCCTTCCTGGCGTCGCCGCGCGCAGGGTTCATCACCGGCCAGAAGCTCGACGTCGACGGCGGCTACGGAGTCTGAAACCTCGGCGGCGACTCAGCCCACGCCGCGCAGCCGCTCGATGAGCCAGTCGATGCGGGCCGCCTCGTCGAGGTAGAACCGCTCCGACCACTCCAGGGCGATCTGCGAGTAGGCCCAGGAGGGCTCGCGCTGCGCCCCGTGCGCGTGATCCCCAGCCGCCTGCGCCGTGCGCAGGACTGATTCGCGGTATTCGAGGAGTTCCGCACGCAGGGCGTCGAGGCTGCCGTTGTGCGCGGCCCACAGCCGCAGCACATGCGAGTGCTTCAGGACCACCGGGTCGGCCGGGACCTCTTGCATCCATGCCGCCATGTTCGCCCTGCCGAGGTCGGTGATCTCGTAGATGCGCCGACTCTTGGCCGCATGCGTCTGCTCGATGCGCGACCCGGCCAGCCCCAGCGACTCCAGACGGCGCAGCTCTGTGTAGATCTGGCTCTGCGAGGGGGCCCAGTAGAAGAAGGCCAGACTCTGGTCGGCCCACCGCTTGATGTCGTACCCCGAGAGCGGGGCGTCGAACGACAGGATTCCCAGCACCGCCCATGAGGTCGCGGGCAGATTCATCGGCGCTCGCGGCGCACTCGCGTCCCGCTCCACTTGACCCCCTCGGCATCGCGTGCCATATTCCTGACTTGAGTATGACTGTTAGTCATACCTTTGTCACCGATCAAGGGAGATCGTATTGGACGCGACCCAGCGCATGCTCGCCCTGCTGAACGAGGGCTTCCCCGACATCACGGCGCTCGAGCCGCACCGTGCGCGCGAGGTGGTGGACGCGCGGGTCCGCCCCGCCGACAATCTCGACGACGTCGAATCGACCGCCGACGCCGAGGTGGATGCCGGAGGGCACCGTGTTCCGGTGCGGGTCTACCGCCCGCGCGCTCCGCGGCCGGGCGCGCCGGTGACGGTGTACGCGCACGGCGGGGGCTTCCTGCACGGCTCCATCGCGAGCCACGACGGGTTCTGCCGGAGATGGGCCAAGGGCACCGGCTCCGTCGTCGTCTCCGTCGGCTACCGCCTGTCGCCGGAGCACCGCCCGCCGGCGGCGCGCGACGACATCGTGGCCGCGGTCGACTGGTCGCGCCGCACCGGCTTGGCGGGCGATGGAGTGATCCTCGCCGGTGACAGCTCCGGCGCCACCCTCGCGGCCCTCGCCACCAGGGCGCTGCGCGATCGCGGCGACTCGCCTGTCGTGGGGCAGGTGCTGCTGTACCCCTTCCTCGATCCCACCATGAGCTCGGCGAGTCATGTCACGCGCGGGCAGGGCTACTTCGTCACCTCGGCGCTCCTGTCCTACTACTGGCGCAGCTACCTCGGCCCCGATGCCGACCCGGCCGCCCCGGGTCCCGCCGCCACCCCGTGGGGCTGCACCGACGCGGCAGGGCAGCCATCCTCGATCGTGGTCACCGCCGGGCTCGATCCGCTCTGCGACGAGGGGACCGCCTATGCGGCGCAGCTGCGCCTGGCCGGCAATCACGTGCTGGAGCGCCGCTACCCCGACCAGTTCCACGGCTTCCTCACCATCGCAGGCCACCCTCCTGCAGCGAGCGCTCTCGACGTGCTGTGGGCCGACATCCGCACCCTCCCGACACCGACGGCAAAGGACCACCGATGACCACCACCGAGCACGACCTCATCGTCGTGGGAGCCGGCTTCGCCGGCATGTACACGACGATCCACGCCGCGCGGCGCGGCCTCGACATCCTCGGCATCGAAGCAGGCGACGATGTGGGCGGGACCTGGTACTGGAACCGCTACCCGGGTGCGCGCTGCGACGTGGAGAGCATCGACTATTCCTACTCGTTCGACGACGAGCTGCAGCGCGAATGGCGGTGGCGCGAGCGGTATGCGACCCAGCCCGAGATCCTCGAGTACCTCTCCCACGTCGCCGACCGCTTCGACGTCCGGCGTCACTACCGCTTCGGCGAGCGCGTCGCCGGCGCCACGTGGGACGAGGCGGCCCACCGATGGACCGTGCGCACGCAGAACGGACTGACCGCGTCCGCGCGGTGGCTTGTGATGGCCGCCGGCGGACTGTCCCAGCCCCAGCTGCCGGACATCCCGGGTCGCGACTCGTTCACCGGCGAGGTGCTGCAGACCTCGGCCTGGCCCCACCGGCAGGTCGACTTCACCGGCAAGCGCGTGGCCGTGATCGGCACCGGGTCATCCGGGGTCCAGGCGATCCCGCTCATCGCCGCCACAGCCGCCGAGGTGGTCGTCTACCAGCGCAGCGCGAACTACAGCATTCCGGCGTTCAACCACCCGATCGACGACGACGAATGGGATCGGCAGCAGCAGAACCTCCGCCGCCGGCGCGAGCTGTCGTGGAACGGGAGCGCCGGCTCGCCGTGGACGAGCCATCCCGTCCCCTTCGACGAGGCCACCCTCGCCGAGCGCGAGGCCGTCTTCGAGGAGAGCTGGCGGCGCGGTGGCGTGCTGTTCGCCAAAGCCTTCCAGGGACTGACGGTCGAGCCGAGGATCAACGACGCGGCGCGCGAGTTCTTCGAGCGCAAGCTCGCCGAGCGCGTTCCCGACCCGCACGTGCGCGCCGCCCTCACCCCGACGGACCATCCTCTGGGCACCAAGCGGATCTGCACCGACAGCTCCTACTACGAGACGTTCACGCTCCCCCACGTGCGCCTGGTGAACCTGCGCGAGGATCCCCTCGTCGCGGTGGATCCGACAGGCATCCGCACCGCGACGGGGCTGCGGGAGCACGATGCCATCGTCTACGCCACGGGCTTCGACGCGATGACCGGAGCCCTGACGGCGATGGACATCCGCGGCAGGGACGACCGCTCCCTCCGGGACGAATGGCAGGGATTCCCCGTCACCTACCTCGGCATCGGCCTGCCCGGCTTCCCCAACCTGCTCGTCCTCAACGGCCCCGGCAGTCCGAGCGTGCTGTCGAACATGGCCTTGACCTCGGAGCAGCAGGGCGAGTACGCGCTGCGCCTCATCGACCACTGCCGGGCCGAAGGGCTGACTTCGGCCGAGGCACGCGCCGACGCGGCGACCGCGTGGACCGAGCATTCGCTGGAACTGGCGGACCGCACCCTCTTCGGCTCGGCACCTTCGTGGTACACCGGGTCGAACATCGAGGGCAAGGCCCGGGGCTTCCTGCCGTACATCGGTGGATTCCGCGCCTATATCGACCGCGCGGACCAGGTCGCCGCCGAGGGGTACCGCGGATTCATCCTCAGCACCCGGTGAGCGTGATGGCGGCGCGGGCGGTTGATCGCTACTGTGATCAGCAAGCAAGTGCTTGGTCAAAGGAGACGAGATGACTGCGATCGATCTGGGCTTCCCCTCCGACGGGGCGATCCTCATCACCGGCGCGGGGAGCGGCATCGGCCGCGCCACCGCCCTGCGCGCGGCGCAGATGGGGCTGGCCACCAGCCTGTGGGACCTGAGCGCGGAAGGACTGGAGCAGACGGCCACGCTGATCCGCGATGCCGGCGGCGCGCGGGTGCACACCTGGGTCGGCGACGTGTCCGATCGCGCGGTGGTCGAGGCCGGCGTCGCCGCCGCCGTCAACGCCGTCGGCCCCGTGCGCTACCTGCACAACAACGCGGGCCCCGCATCCCGCTCCGCCCTCCCCTTCGACGACGCACTGCGGATCAGCGTGGGCAGCGTGCGACTGATGACCGAGGCGTGGGCCGGCACCGACCCTGGTCCGGGCGCCGCCATGGTGGTCACGGCATCCGTCGCAGGCAACCTCGTGGGCACGGACAGCGACTGGTACTCCGCGTCGAAGGCCGCCCTGACCGGCTACGTCCGGCATCTCGCCGCACACCGGGGCGGGCAGTTCCGCAGCAACGCCGTGGCGCCCGGGATGACGGACACCCCTCGGCTGGCGGACTTCGCCGCGAGCGAGATGGGCCATCGTGTGCTCGAGCGCATTCCGCTGCGGCGCATGGCGGCAGCAGACGACATCGCCTACGCGACGCTGTTCCTGCTGTCGCCGATCGCCGGATACATCAACGGCGTGCTCCTGCCGGTGGACGGCGGCTGGACGGTGACGCAGTGACGGATGCCGTCGGGCGTGTGCTCCACGAGCACGTGGTGCGCCTGAGCTACGCCGACACGGATCCCGCCGGCATCCTGTACTACGCCGCCTGGTTCCCCAAGATGGAGGCTCTGCAGTCCGAATTCCTGTATCTGCAGGGCCTGCGGCAGGACACCCTCGTCAATCGCTTCGGATGGTGGACGGTGTCACGCGCGACCCAATGCGAGTACCTCGCCGCGGCGCGGCTGTTCGATCAGGTGCGGATCGAGCTGCGGATGGGCAGGATCGGCTCGAGCTCGTTCCGGTTCGCGTTCCGCATGGTGCGCGTCGACGACGGGGTGCTGGTCGCCCGTGCCGAGAACACCGTCGTGACCGTCTCACCGGAACAGACGCCCGTGCCGATCCCCCGGGATCTGCGCGCTCATCTGACCTCCTGGGCGGCCGTCGCATGACCACCACGCCGGATGCGCTCGCGGATCACCAGGCCATCCTCACCCTGCTCGCGCGCATCGCGCAGTCGGCCGACACCGGCGAGCCGGAGGACTACGTGGAGCACTTCACCGAGGACGCCGTGTGGGATCTGACCGACGCCACGGGACTGCCCCTGCGCACGCAGACCCTGCGGGGCAGGCACGCTCTGCTTGCCGGAGTGCGCGAGCGCCGCGCGGCCGGCGTGCAGGGGCCGGGAAGCGCCACGCGACACGACGTCTCGACCGTCGTCGTGGATCTCGACGGCGACCGGGCGAGGTCGCGCAGCTACTTCCGGTACTACCTCGCCACCGACGCGCAGCCGCAGTTGGCGGCGATGGGAACCTACGACGACGAGTTCGTGCGCACGGAGGCCGGGTGGCGCCTGCATCGCCGGGTCATCGGGCGCGGCTGAGCGGGGCCGGTGTCTTACACGTCGGCGGCAGACCGCGGCGAGCGCCGCATCGTCGGCGTGCTCGCGGCGTGCGGCATGCTCAGCTCGCTGCAGTTCACCCTCGTGGTGCCGATCCTGCCGGAAGCTTCCCGGCTGCTCGGTGTCAGCGCGGGTGACGCTGCCTGGCTCGTGACGATCACGCTGCTGGTGGGCACCGTGGGCACGCCGGTGCTGTCTCGGCTCGCCGACATGTACGGCAGGCGGCGGATGCTGCTGGTGGCGATGACGCTGCTGGTGGCCGGATCGGTGCTGGCCGCTGCCGTCCCGACCTTCACCGCGATCCTCGTCGGCCGAGCGCTGCAGGGTTTCGCCGTCGCGGTGGTGCCCATCGGCATCAGCCTGCTGTCGGCGCTGGTGAAGCGCCGTCGCGCCGAGATGGGCATGGCGCTCATCAGCGGCACGCTCGGCGTGGGGTCCGCCGTGGGGCTCGCCCTGGCCGGATCGCTCGTGACCTGGGGCGGGCTGCCGGCGATCTTCTGGCTGTCGGCGGCGGCCGGGTCGGTGTTCACCGCACTCGTGGTGCTGTTCGTGCGGGAAGCGCCCGCGCGCGACCCCGGCAGGTTCGACCTGATCGGCGCCGTGCTGCTGTCGCTGGGGCTCGTCGCTCTGATGCTCGTGCTGTCGCGAGCCGCGGCGTGGGGCCCGGCGACCGGGACGACCATCGGCACGCTCGCGGTCGCCGCGTCGGCGTTGACCGGGTGGCTGCTGTGGGAGCGGCGCCACCCCTCTCCCGTCATCGACGTCCGCACATCGCTGCGCTCCCCGGTGCTGCAGATCAACGTGGCCTCGTTCGTCGCGACCTTCGGCATGTATGCCAACCATCTGCTGACCGCGCAGGAGGCGCTCGCCCCGACCTCGACCGGGTACGGCCTGGGCCTGCCGCTGACCACGGCCGGGTTCCTGCTCGCCGCTTCGGCGGTCTCGATGATCCTCCTCTCCCCCGTCGCAGGCCGGATGCTGAGCCGGTTCGGCGGCCGCATCACCCTCGCGGTGGGCGCCGCGGTGATGACGGCGGCGTTCGTGTTCCGTCTGCTCTTCCACGGCAGCGTGCCGCTCGTCGCAGTCGGCGCAGCCCTCGTCGGATCGGGTGTCGCGCTCGCGTTCGCCGCCATGCCCGCGCTGATCATGGCATCGGTGCCGGCGCACCAGACGGCCGGCGCGAACGGCGTGAACTCCCTCGCACGGTCACTGTCGGGCGCTGTCGCCGGAGCGGCCTTCGCCCTCGTCATCATGGCGGCGCCGGCCGGCCCCGAGAGCGCCTACCTCTCGGCGTCCGCACTGAGCTGGTGCTTCGCCGCGGTCGCGGTGTGCGCCGCGGTCACGTGCCTGCTCGCGCTCGGCCTCGCCAAGACCGGCATCACGCGCCCGCCATCTGCCTGACCGGCGGGCGCCGCCGCACCTATTTGCCGACAGCGGTCCATCCGCCGTCGACGGCGAGGCACTGCCCGGTGACGAACGTCGCATCCTCGAGCAGGTGGACGATCGCCCCGGCCATCTCGTCCGGCTGCGCCAGCCGCCCGAGCGGCGTGCGTCGCTCGACCGTCGAGATGTCGTAGCCGCCGGCGATGAGGTCCTCGACCATCGGAGTGAGGGTGTGCCCAGGCGCCACCGCATTGACCCGCACCCGCAGCGGCGCCCACTCGACGGCGAGGTTCTCGGCGAGCTGGCGGACGGCCGCCTTCGCCGTGCCGTAATCGATCTGGTTCGCCCAGCCGCGATACGCGGTGGTGGAGGACAGCAGCACGATGGACCCCGGCGCGCCGTGCAGTCGCCTGACGACCTCCCGGCATACCGCGACGGTGCCGACGACGTGCACGTCGTACAGCCGCCGCATGGCCGCCAGGTCCATCTCGAGCGCCGGCACGAAGGCACCCCGGATGCCATGGCACGCCACCACGCCGGTCACGGTTCCCCCGCGCTCGATCGCCGCCTGCACGGCTGCGCTCACCGCGGTCTCGTCCGTGACGTCCACGGACGCCGCGAAGGCGCCCGGGTGGGCGTCGGCGCTCAGGTCGAACACGGTCACCCGGTGCCCCCTGCGGAGCAGCTCCGCGACGACGGCGGCACCGATGCCGCTGGCGCCGCCCGTGACGATCGTGTGCGGTCGTGCGTTCATGCGTCCTCCTCGACGGCGGGCGGAGGTCGAAGGCTCGACCGTTGCCCCAAACAAGCGTTAGGTTAGCAGGGTGACCACCGCCGACGCCGGATCCGCACTGTTCGAGCCTCTTCGCCTGCGCGGCGTGACCTTGCCCAACCGCATCGGCGTCTCGCCGATGTGCATGTACTCCTCGCGCGACGGCTTCGCCACCGACTTCCATCTGGTGCACCTCGGACGCTTCGCCCTGGGCGGAGCGGGCCTGGTCATCATGGAGGCGACGGCCGTCTCACCGCGCGGCCGCATCTCGCCGCGGGACGCGGGCATCTGGAAGGACGCCCACATGCCCCGCCTGGCGCAGGTGGCGCGGTTCCTCACCGACAGCGGCGCGGTCGCCGGCATCCAACTGGCGCACGCCGGGCGTCGCGCCGCGGTGCGCGAGCCCTGGCGGGCAGGCGCCCCGCTCGATGAGCAGGATGCCGCAGCGGGGTTCCCCCCGTGGCAGACCGAGGCGCCCAGCACCCTCGCCCCGGGCGCCGGCTGGCCCGAGCCAAACGCGATGAACGACACCGACATCCGGCGCTCGATTCGGGAATGGCGGGATGCCGCGCGCCGCGCGGTCGCCGCAGGCTTCCGGTTCATCGAGCTGCACGGGGCACACGGCTACCTGCTTCATTCGTTCCTGTCCCCACTGTCGAACCGGCGGACCGACGAATGGGGAGGCAGCGCTGCCGCGCGGCAACGCTATCCCCTCGCCGTGGTCGACGCCGTGCGCGAGGCCATCGGCCCCGACAACGCCCTGTCGTACCGGGTGTCCGCTGTGGACGGCATCGACGGAGGACTGGGCATCGAGGACACCATCGAGTTCGCGCGGGCGCTCGCAGCACACGGAGTCGACATCGTCGACACCTCCTCCGGCGGCATCTCCACGGATCGAACCGCCGACACGCGGGTGCGCCGGGGCTTCGCCTTCCATGCCGACTTCTCGCGCGCGGTCAGGCACGGCGCCGGGGTGGCCGCCGCCACGGTGGGCTTCGTGGTCGACCCGCGGCAGGCCGAGCTGCTGGTGGACAGCGGCGATGCCGACCTCGTGCTCCTCGGGCGGGAGATGCTGGACGATCCCAACTGGGCGCACCACGCGCGGCGCACGGTAGCACCCGGCCATGAGGCGGCGCACTGGGACATCCGGTTCGGCAGCGCCCTCACTCCGCGCCAGGGCACACTGGCCAGACTCGCGGCATCCGGAGAGACGCCGCTGACCCGCTTCGGCCACTGAACCCCACCGGTCGACGAGCGCCTATGGCGCGAGCAGTGCCCGCGCCTCATCGGACCCGGTCAGCAGGCGATTGCTCCGATTGCACGCCCGCCAGCCGCCGGGCGTCCTCACGAACAGCCACCGGTTGGCACTCCCCCGAACCGGCGTCCAGGCGCCCCCGATGCTCTCCAGCACGATCGAGTGGTGCACGACGGTCGCCCGGTCGCCATCGAGATCGATGCGGGGCGGCGAAAGGACATGCGCGCATCCCGCCGCCATGAGCCGACGATGCGTGGGGTGGTCCACGACATCGGCGATCTCCGGCCCTGTCAGCACCGCGTCATCGAACGCGTACTCGCCGTCGACCGTCCACAGCGCCGCCACGGCGTCTCCCGAACCGGCGTCGACGGCGGGTCCGTAGCGGGCGATCAGATCGGCGATCTCGAGGCGGTCCTCGATCCTTCGCAGACGCCCGTCGAGGTCGCTGGGCGCGCCGCTCACCAGTCCTGCCACGGGATGATCGTCTTCACCGGCCCGGACAGCAGCACCCGCCCCACAGGGCTCTGGCGCTCATCGTCGATGCGGTGGATGTGGGCCGCCATCTCCGCCGGATCCTCCTCGAGGTAGACGACGCGGATCCGGATGCTCCCGGAGGCCTCTTGCGCGGTGGGGTCGAAGGGAAGGCTCGAGTGGCGCTGCGGGTGGGAGTACGAGAACGTCCACGCCCCGGCCACGCCGTCGAGGGCGAGGATCGCCGGGACGGTCTCACGATCTTCCACCCGGTGCGCCTCGTGGGTCCCGGTCGCGTGCGGCTCGTCGAATCGGGTGACAGTCACATGCAGCCCCCGGTTCGGTCGGTAGGGGAGGATCTCCGGGGCGACGAGGGCGCGAGGCGCGGCGTAGCCCTTCACGGGCCTGAAGAACGCCAGCATCGGTCGGCTCACCCCGGGGATGAGAGGGCCGCGCCCCCATTGGAACGAGGCCTCGCCCAGCGCATCCCACTCCGCGACCGACTGCTCGACGGGTGGGCGGAACCAGTACATGGCGACGTAGCTGACGTCCTCGAACTCGCCACTGCTCCGGGTGAGGGGCACGTAGTCGCTGGGCCTGGCCCAGCGGTCGCCCCACGCGACGCCGGGGAGCGCGAGGTTCTCGGGCCGATGGTCGAGCTGGTGCCATCGGTTGTAGGCCCCGCTCTGCTCGGCGTCAGCGAGGGAGACGAAGGAGAAGAAGGCCAACTCAGCGAACATATCGCCATACAAACGCTTGGTTGGTTAATATGCAAGCGCGGCACGGTCATCGACGACGCAGGCCGCCGTCGCAAAGGAGACGCCATGCACATGCACGCCGGTGACCGCAGCGATCTCGCGGACCTCGTCGCCCGCTACGCCCTCGCGGTGGACGAACGGCGCTGGGACGCCGTGGCCGGTCTGTTCGCGCACGACGGCGTGCTGTCGCTGCCCGACCCGCCCGTTCAGCTCGACCCGGTGATCCACCACCACGGCCGCGTCGAGATCGCCGCGGCACTTCAGACGCTGACCGCCGTCCCCGTCACCGTGCACGCCATCGTCGGTGCGGTGTTCGACGCGGCCGACGACCCCGATGCGGCGGTCGGCACGATCACCTGCGTCGCACACCACATCACCGGCGACCAGGGCGCGGCCAGGGACCTGACCTGGTACGTGCGGTACCGCGACATGTACGCCCGCGTCGATGGCCGCTGGCTGCTGCGCCGCCGCGCGCTGCATCTGGACGCCATCACGACCGGCAAGGTCGCCGCGCGGCGCGCAGCCGTGACCGACCGCTGACGGACGGCCCCCGCGCGCGCCCTAGAAGACGATCACCGGCACCGGCAGCAGCGCCCGCGAATCGCCGTGCCCTGCACCGCCGGTGAACGACACGCGCAGCAGGTGGATGCCGCGGGTCAGCGGCGGCAGTTTCACCGACACCCGGCCCTTCGCCGTAGCGGGCACGTCGGCCGTGGCCAGCACGCGGCTGCCATCGGTCACGGAGACCGTGCCCACCGGCGCGCTGCGGTCGGCGCTGGAGACCCGCGCGGTCACGGTGACCTGCTGGCCCGCCTTCACCAGAAGTCGGTCCGCCACGGCCGCCACCGAGGTCGCGACCGGCTCGCGTTCGACCAGCACGACCGCCGTGCGCGGCGGCACGGTGAGGGTGCCGGAGGCGGCATCCCACGTCGTCGTCTTCACGACGGCGTCCGCGCCGTTCGCGAGCGCCGGGGTGAGCGCGAAGCCACGGCCCGACAGCTCGGGAAGCGTCTGCGTGATCGGCTCGGGCGAGGCGTTGAAGGCCACGAGCGCGCCATCGAGGCGGCGGTCGACGTCGGCACCCACCCGGTCGTCGATGAGCATGACGAGCGCGCCGGGAGCCGCGTCCGGTCCGCTGCCCGGGAACGACACCTTCTGCTGGATCTGCTCCGCCGACCCCAGCCGCAGCAGTCCGACCTCTTCGCGCACGCGCAGGAGATCCAGCGCCGCGGCTTCGGCAGCGGCGATGTCGGATGCCGCGGGCTTCAGCGCCGGATCGGCCAGCAGCGGCGCCATGATCGGCCACTTGTCCTCGTTGTCGGCCGCGCGGGGCAGCCCGGAGCCGAACGTCGACTCCTGGCCGGTCCAGTCGATGCGGTTGAACCAGTCGCCGGAGTTGTAGCTGTTGCGATCGAGCGACTTCGAACGCAGCAGTTCGGTGCCGGCGTGCCAGAACGACGGCGTCTGCGCGAAGGCGGTGGTCGCCAGCGACAGCGTGTTCATGCGCACGCGATCGGCCATGGGCGTGTCGGTGGGAAGCTTGAGCACCGACAGGTCGTACAGCGTCTCATTGTCGTGCGCGTCGACGTAGGTGATGATCTCGTCGGGCTGCTCGGCGTAGCCGGCGGGGGCGCCGCGGTAGTCGAGTTCGTCACCGGCGCGCACGGTGCCGGTGGAGTCGGTGAGGGTGAAGTCCCGCAGGTTGCCCGCGAGGCCCAGCTTCACCAGGTCGGTTTGGTGTGCGAGGTCGGCCAGCGCCTGCTCGGGGGTGCCGTTGATGGGATTGCCGTTCGGGTCGGTTCCGAGGCCCGTGCCGAAGCCCTGCTGCTGCACCGTCTCGCCTGCCACCGGGCTGCCGCCGTGCACGGCGTCGCGCAGGCGGTCGCTGAAGGTGCCGACGCCGGTCCCGCCGAGGTTTCCCTGCCGGGCCTGCGGGAACAGGGCGTCGTCGGCGACCTCGCCGAAGTTCCATCCCTCTCCGTAGAGGTAGACCTTCGACCCGTCGACGCCGTCCTTCTTCATCGTGAGCGCGTCGAGCGCGTCGCGAACGGCCTGCATGTTCGCCGTCGAGTGGTGACCCATGAGGTCGAACCGGAACCCGTCGACCTTGTAGTCGCGCGCCCAGGTGACGACGGAATCGACCATCAGCTTCTCGGCCAGCTCGTGCTCGGTGGCGACGTTCTGGCAGCAGGTGGAGGTCTCCACGCCGCCGGTGAGGTTCAGCCGGTGGTAGTAGCCGGGGACGACCCGGTCGAGCACCGACTTCTCACCCTGGCCCGACTGCGCGGTGTGGTTGAACACCTGGTCGAGCACCACCTGCAGGCCCATGCCGTGAAGGGCACCCACCATCTCGCGGAACTCGTGCACGCGCGCCCCGCCCTCGGGGTCGACGGCGTACGAGCCTTCGGGAGCGGTGAAGTGGTAGGGGTCGTAGCCCCAGTTGAAGCCGTCGGCGTCGGCGATGGCTTCGACGCACGCCTGCTGCTCGGCGGACGCCGGGCCGTACGACGCCAGGTCGCACGCGGGCTGCGCCTGCGCCGCCCGATCCTCCTCGATCGTGGCGATGTCGAAGGTGGGGAGCAGGTGCACGGTGTTGATGCCGGCATCCGCCAGCTGTCGCAGCTGCTGGGTTCCGGCGCTGTCGCGGGTGAAGGCGCGGTAGGTGCCCCGCTCCGCCTCGGGCACCGATATGTCGGTGAGGGAGAAGTCGCGCACGTGCAGCTCGTAGATCGCCCGGTCCACGGGGCGATCGATCACGGGTGCCTTCGTGCGCTCCCAGGCCCGCGGCTTCCACTCCTTGTCGGCCAGGTCGACAGCGACCGACCGCACGGAGTTCGTCGTGAGCGCGTGCGAGTACGGGTCGGTGACAAGATTGGTCTCGATCGCCCCGGTCTCGGGGGCGTAGACCACGACCTCCCACAGGAACTCGTCGCCCGTGAGGTCGCGCTTGCCCGCCACTTCCCAGACACCGGATGCCGCATCGCGCGTCGCCTCATGGCGCGTCGGCGTGCCTTCGTCGCGCGCGGTGTGGCCGGTGGGGCCGTCCCAGGTCAGCAGGGTCACCGACTGCGCGGTCGGGGCCCACAGCCGGAAGGTGGGCTTGTTGCCGCGGAACGTCACGCCGAGGTCGGCGTCGGCCGCCGCGTCGGCGTAGAGGTCGTCGAGCACGCCCGGGATCTGCACGCCGGTGGCCGCGGAGAGCGCACCGTCACCGCCCTGCTGCGACACCATCAGCTGGCCGCGCAGCAGCTCGCCGGCGGCATCCGCATCGGGGACGCGCAGCGCGACGAACCCGGCCAGTGCCGGGAACCGCTCGCGCTGGGACTCGGTGAGACCGCCGTCGACCCGCTCGAGGTCGATGCTCTCACCGCCGGTGACGCCGTCGTCGGTGACGGCCAGTGACGCGTCGGCTGCGGCGTGCAGCTGCCAGGTGGCATCCGCCGCGTCGGCGCCCAGGTCGGCCGGCCACGCGAGGGTCTCGGCGTCGATCCAGTGCGCGCGCGACTGGCCGACTCCCGCCAGCGGCGGGTCGGCGACGTCGATCGCGAGCACATGGGTCGCCAGGGTGTAGCGGAAGACCACGACGGTGCCCTCGGCGACGGTGAACGCGTAGTTCGCGCCGCCGGGCGCGCCGCCGACACCGTAGTTCTCGTCCCAGCTGAGGCCGTGCGCGACCTTGATCTCGTAGGCGCCTGCGGGGATCGCGTCGGTGGTGAACTCGTACACCCCGTCGCGGTCGGCGTCGGCCATGAGGGTCGCGAGGCACTCCGGCATCCAGTCGCCGGCGCAGCCCAGCTCGCTCTGCACGGAGCCGGGGAGCGTGACGATGGGCCCCTCGGCGCTGGACTGCACGATGTTGCTGCGCGGGTCGAAGTAGAACGAGATGGCCCCGCCGGGGTGCGAAATCGCGATGTTCGCGCCGTTCGCCACGCCACCGGCGCCGTAGTTGAGATCCCACGAGCCGTTGAGCGCGGCCTTGTACTCGTAGTCGCCGGCGGGCAGGTCGAACGTGCGCGCCCAGATGCCGTCGGCGCCGAGCGTCAGGTTCGCCGCTTCACAGCCGGGGGTCCAGTCGCCAGGGCAGCCGAGCTCGGAGTTGAGGCTGCCGGCGATGGTCACCATGTCGATCGGCTGCTCGGGCTCTTCGGGGACCTCGAGCGAGACGGCGTTGCCCACGGAGGCGTAGGTGGATGCCGCGGCGCGGTCGCCGCCGGCATCCGTCGTGACGGCCCGGTACTCCACGAGGGTGCCCGCCGCGAGGTCGCGGATGTCGTGGAAGACACGCGGGCTGGTGCTCTCGGCGGTGCCGAGCGGCCGCCACTCGTCGGAGCCGACCACGCGCCAGGCGAAGCTCGTCTCCTGCCACGTGGAGTCGTCGACGTCGGCCGAGACGGCGACCGAGCCGCTGAGTGCGGCGCCGGGCGTCGGGGCCTGGACGGTGATCGCGGGGGCGCCGGCGGGGTCGGTGACGGGGGTGTCGGCGCGGTAGACGACGGCCGACAGCGCCGGCACGGTGAGCTCGACCACGGCATCGGAGCCGGCCGCCACGGCGGTGTCGGCGCCGTACACCGGGGCGAACCCGGCGTCGGCGGTGAGGGTGGGGATCTGCGCCGTCGCGGGGGCGGCGGTGTTGTTCAGCGCGACGAGGTAGTCGACCTTCTCGTCGCGGTCGACGCGGGAGAACGCGTACACGCCGGCACCGTTGTCGGCGCGGCGCTCGATCTGCGCGCCGGTGACGAGGGCGGGGTGCTCCTCGCGCAGCTGCGCGAGCTCGGCGATGTGCGTGTAGATCGGTGCATCGGTGTCGTAGCGGTCGACGGCGCCTGCGACCTCGCCGGTGATCAGGTTCTGGTCGCGGTACTCGGGCACGGCGCTGGCGAAGAGGGTCTGGCGGGCGCTCTTGTCGCCGCCGGGACCGGCGAAGCCCTGCTCGTCGCCGTAGTAGACCACCGGCTGCCCGCGGCCGAAGAACATCAGCTCGTGGGCGAGCAGATCGCGCTGCAGCGCGTCGGGGGCCGACTTCAGCAGGTAGCCGACGCGGCCCATGTCATGGTTGCCGAGGAAGGTGGGGAGGGCCGTGGCCGAGGAATCCGGGGTCGTGTAGCGATCGTCGCCGGCGTACAGGGACTGCAGTCCACGGGCGCTGTTGCCCGCGGCGTAGCCGACGGCGGCGGACTGGAACGCGAAGTCGAGCACCGAGTTCATGTCGGTGTCGCGCACGTAGGGTGCGAGCTTCGCGGGGTCGGCGTCGTACACCTCGCCGAACATGAAGAAGTCGGGCTTGCCTGCGACGTCGCGGGCGTAGTCCAGCACCTCGGTGGACCACTGCTCCCAGAACTCCGGGTTCACGTGCTTGACGGTGTCGATGCGGAAGCCGTCGATGCCGAGGTCGATCCAGTCCTGGTAGACGTCGACGAAGCCCTCGACGACCGTGGGGTGCTCGGTCATGAGGTCGTCGAGCCCGTCGAAGTCGCCGAGGGTCACCGACTCGCCCTCCCAGACCGTGTTTCCGCGGTTGTGGTACAGCGTCGGGTCGTTCAGCCACGCGGGGGTCTTCGCGTCCTGCAGGGCGGGGTCGACGACCGGGGTGTACGGGAAGCTCGTCGCGGCGTCGAGGGCGGGGAAGTCGCCGGTGCCCGCGTAGTCGGCGGGGTCGAAGGCGTTGCCCGCGGCGTCGCGGTAGGGCTCGGTCGCCGCGTCGACGTAGTCGTAGACGCCCTCTTCGTAGCCGATGACGTCGGCGGTGTGGTTGGTGATGATGTCGAAGTAGACCTTGATGTCCTGCGCGTGCGCCTCGGCGATGAGGGCCTCGAGTTCGGCGTTGGTGCCCAGGTGCGGGTCGATCTGCGTGAAGTCGGTGATCCAGTAGCCGTGGTAGCCGGCACTGGCATCCGCCCCTTCCCCCTGCACCGGCCGGTTGGCGAAGCTCGGGGTGAGCCAGATCGCCGTGGTGCCGAGGCCGGCGATGTAGTCGAGCTGTGAGCGCAGGCCCGCGAGGTCGCCGCCGTTGTAGAAGCCCTTGTCGGTCGGGTCGAAGCCGTGCGCGAAGCGGTCGCCCTCGATGCCGCCGGTGTCGTTGCCGAGGTCGCCGTTGGCGAAGCGATCGGTCATCACGAAGTAGAACTGCTCGGCGGCGCCGGGCTGGCGCACCGGCGGGGCGACGAGGTCGCCGTCGGCGTCGCCGTCGTACTCGCCGCGGACGCTCAGCGCCTCGAGGCCCACACGGTGGGTGGTGTCGTCGAAGACGAAGCGCAGGGTCGCCGGGCCGTCGATGGTCAGCGGGATGTTGTCGGCGCCCCCGTCGAGTCCGTACGCCTCATCCCAGGTGTCGTTGACGGCGACCTTGTACTCGTAGCTGCCTGCGGGCACCTCGAACTCGGCCGCGAAGATGCCCGCCTCGTCGGTCGCCGCGAGCTCGGTCGCGGCGCAGTCGGGCTGCCAGTCGTCGGAGCAGCCCAGCTCGCTCTGCAGGCTGCCGACGAGGGCGAACGTGCGGTCGGCGGCGAGCGCGGGCGCCGCCGTGACGACGGCCGATCCGGTGAGGACCAATGCCGCGGCGGCGAAGGATGCCAGCAGGCGGCGGGCGCGGGAGGGGGGCGTCAGTGGCACGGTCTCTCCTGAAAAAGGCACGGCGGTGTACCGGATTCTCCCGACGCTACCAGCGGCCACCGACGCCCTGAGGGCGGTTGCCAGCGGTGGACATGAGAGTCCACTCATGTGCGCGGAACGACACCCCGACGTGCCCGTGAATACCCACGGGCGCTCCGCGCGCGCCCCCTCTCAACGCCGAGGGTTCACCCGAAGTCGCGACCACTCACACCGCGGCGAGCGCAGCCTTCTTGCGGCGGCGCATCTCGTGCAGGATCGGCTCGGTGTAGCCGTTCGGCTGCGCGGCGCCCTCGACGATCAGGCGGCGGGCGGACTCGAACGCGATGCCGCGGCCATGCCCCTCGTCGTCGAGCAGCGGCTCGTAGTCGGGGTCGCCGGCGTTCTGCGCGTCGACGACCCCCGCGAGCTTCTCGAGGCTGCGGTCGACGTCAGCGGCGTCGATCACCCCGTGCGCGAGCCAGTTGGCGAGCAGCTGGCTCGAGATGCGCAGCGTGGCCCGGTCCTCCATCAGCGCGACGCCGTTGATGTCCGGGACCTTCGAGCATCCGACACCCTGGTCGATCCACCGCACCACGTACCCGAGGATCGACTGCACGTTGTTGTCGACCTCGGCCAGCACCGCGTCGCGGCCGAGCGGCTCTGTCTGCAGCGGCGGGATCAGGATGTCGTCGATGCCCCGCGGGGGCCGCTCCGCGACGGTGCGCTGCACCTCGGCGACGTCGACCTGGTGGTAGTGCAGGGCGTGCAGAGTGGCCGCGGTGGGCGAGGGAACCCACGCCGTCGTCGCCCCCGAGCGCACCTGAGCGATCTTCTGCTCCAGCATGTCGTGCATGAGGTCGGGCATGGCCCACATCCCCTTGCCGATCTGGGCGCGGCCGATGAACCCGGCGCCGAGCCCGGCATCCACGTTGGCGTCCTCGTACGCGCCGAGGAACGGCTGGGCTTTGATGGCGGCCTTCGGCACGACGGGTCCGGCCTGCAGCGACGTGTGGATCTCGTCGCCGGTGCGGTCGAGGAACCCGGTGTTGATGAACACGATGCGGTCGGCGGCCTCGGCGATCGCCGCCCGCAGGTTGAGCGTGGTGCGCCGCTCCTCGTCCATGATGCCCACCTTGAGGGTGTTCGCCGGCAGGCCCAGGAGATCCTCGACGCGGGAGAACAGCTCCACGGTGAAGGCGACCTCCGCCGGCCCGTGCATCTTGGGCTTCACGATGTACAGCGACCCGGTGCGGGAGTTCGTCCCCGCCCGGTCGCCGCGCAGGTCGGGCAGCGCGCCGACGGCGGTCATGATCGCATCGAGGATGCCTTCGGGCACCGACTCCCCCGCGGCATCCGTGATGGCGTCCGTGGTCATCAGGTGCCCCACGTTGCGCACGAGCAGCAGCGAGCGGCCGGGGAGGGCGAACTCCGACCCGTCGGGGGCGGTGTAGCGGCGGTCGTCGTTCATTCGGCGGGTGAAGGAGCGGCCGTTCTTGACGAGCTCGGCGGTGAGCGTGCCGGTCACCAACCCCTGCCAGTTGCGGTAGCCGAGCGCCTTGTCGTCGGCGTCGACGGCGGCGACGGAGTCCTCGAGGTCCATGATCGTCGTCAGCGCCGACTCCACGACGATGTCGTCGATGCCCGCGGGGTCGGTGGCGCCGATGCGGCCGGCGCGGTCGATCTGCACGTCGAGGTGCAGACCGTGGTGGCGCAGCAGCACCGACGCGGGCTCGGCCGCATCGCCGGTGTAGCCGACGAAGGCGTCGGCATCCTGCAGCTCGACGTCCTGCCCCGCCACGGTGACACGCAGCACACCGTTCGCGACGCGGTAGTTCTCCGCATCGGCGTGCGAGCCACGGGTGAGGGGCGCGACCTCGTCGAGCAGACGGCGGCCGTAGGCGATGACTGCGGCGCCGCGCTGCGGGTTGTACTCCGCGCCGGGCACCAGCTCCCCTTCCTCGGGGATCGCGTCGGTGCCGTAGAGCGCGTCGTAGAGGGAACCCCACCGTGCGTTGGCCGCATTGACGGCGAAGCGCGCGTTCAGCAGCGGCACCACCAGCTGCGGGCCGGCGAGGGTCGCGATCTCGGCGTCGACGTTCTCGGTGCGGATGCCGAAGGGAGCGGGCTGCTCCAGCAGGTAGCCGATGCGCTCGAGGAACGCGCGGTAGTCCGCCGAGTCGGGCCGCCCCGGGTGCGCCCGGTGGTAGTCGTCGATCTGCGCCTGCAGCCGGTCGCGCTCGGCGAGCAGCTCCCGGTTGCGCGGCGTCAGGTCGCGCAGGAGCGCGCTGACGCCGTCCCAGAACGCAGCGGCGTCGATCCCCTCTGCCGCGAGCGCCTCCTCGGCGAACGCGAGGATCGGCTCCGCGACCGCCAGGTCGGCGCGCTGCTGTCGAGCGGTGTGCGTGGTGTCCATGGCGGCTCTGCCTCTCGGTCGGGTGAGGGATCCCCGCCGAAGCTACCAGCTTCACCTCGTCTTATGGAATGCTGATTCCATCATGCGGAATAGGAGCGCACCATGAAGAAGAACGCCACCGCGGGGGTGCAGTCGGTGGCCCGCACCCTCGATCTGCTCGAGGCGCTCGCGACCCTCGGCGGCGAAGCGGGAGTCGGCGAGATCGCCGCCGCGCTGTCACTGCCGCCCGCGACGATCCACCGACTGCTGCGCACCCTCGCCGCCCGCGGCTACGTCATGCAACTGCCGTCCCGGCGCTACAGCCTCGGCCCCGGCCTCATCCGGCTCGGCGAAGCGGCGACGCGGCGGCTCTCCGGGTGGGCGAAGCCCGCCCTGCTGCGGCTCAGCGAAGCCACACAGGAGAGCGCGAACTTCGCGGTGCTCGACGGCGACATGGCCACCTACGTCGCGCAGGCGCCGTCGAAGCACCAGATGCGCATGTTCACCGAGGTCGGCCGCCGGGTCTTCCCGCACGCCACCGGCGTGGGCAAGGCGCTGCTCGCGCAGCTACCCGACGCCGACGTGCGGGCGCTCGTGGGTCGGACCGGGATGCCGGGGTTCACCGACACCACGCTGCGCACCGAAGACGACCTGCTCGCAGAGCTCGGCACGATCCGCGCGCGCGGCTATGCGATCGATGAAGGCGAGCAGGAGGTCGGCGTGCGCTGCTTCGCCGTCGCCGTGCCGGGCATGGCGCTGCCGGCCGCCGTGTCGGTCTCCGGCCCCGAAGTGCGCGTGACACTCGAGTCCGCACCCGCCGTGGTGCAGGCGCTGCGCGAGGCGGTCGCGACGCTGCAGCGCGCCGTGCCCGGCTGAGCGCGGGCCGCGCACGGGCAGACGAAGGGCCGCCGGAAGCCGGCGGCCCTGCGTTCAGCGGTGCGCGCGCTGGGTCAGCTCGCTGCTTCCTCCGCGCGCTGCATGGCCTCGACCTGCGCGGCGTCCGGCTCGTAGCCCTCGATGTGGCGCTCGGCCGGACCGTCGTAGTCCGACAGCGGGCGGATGAGGGCGTTGGAGGCCTGCTGCTCCATGATGTGCGCCGTCCACCCCGTGACGCGCGCGGCGATGAACAGCGGTGTGAAGGTGAGGGTGTCGAATCCCATCAGGCTGTACGCCGGCCCGGAGGGGTAGTCGAGGTTCGGGTAGATGCCCTTGCGGCCGACGAACTCCGACTCGAGGGTGTCGTACAGCTCGGCCACGTCAGGACGGTCGTAGTGCGAGACGAGGGTGTCCAGCGCCGCCTTCATGGTCGGCACGCGGGAATCCCCGCGCTTGTACACGCGGTGCCCGAACCCCATGATCTTGCGCTTGGCCGCGAGGGCTTCGTCGAGCCACGGCACGACGTTCTCGGCCGAGCCGATCTCGGTGAAGATGTGCAGCACCGCCTCGTTGGCACCGCCGTGCAGCGGTCCCTTGAGGGCGCCGATGGCGCCGACGACCGCCGAGTAGAGGTCGCTGAGGGTCGAGGTGATGACCCGCCCCGTGAAGGTCGACGCGTTGAAGGAGTGCTCGGCGTACAGCACCATCGACCGGTTGAACGCGTCGACGACGACCTCGTGGGGCTCCTCGCCGAACGTCATCCAGAGGAAGTTGGCGGCGTAGTCGAGGTCCTCGCGCGGCTCGACGGGCTGCTCGCCGCGGCGGCGGCGCTGCCCGTAGGCGACGACGGCCGGCAGCGCGGCGAACAGCCGGATGCTGCGGTCGAGGTTCTCCGCCGGCGTGCCGACGGCGTCGAGCACATTGTCGATGCCCGCGGTGTCGACCGCACCGATGAGGCTCACCACGGTGCGCACCTCGTCCATCGGGTGGGCATCCAGCGGCATCGCGTCGATGAGGTCCTTGACCGCGGGCGAGAGCGCACGGTTGGCACGCTCGACCGCGCGCAGCTCCGAGAGCTGCTCGTCGGTGGGCAGCTCGCCGTTCCAGAGCAGGTAGGCGACCGCCTCGAACGGCTGGGTCGCCGCGAGCTCCTGCACCGGGTAGCCGCGGTACATGAGGCTGTTGATCTCGGGGTCGACCTTGGAGATCGCGGTCACGTCGGCGACGACGCCCGCCAGGCCCTTCTTGATGTCGGTGGTCATCGCACGCTCATTTCTCGATCTCGAAGTTGAACACGGTGGTGTCGAAGTGGTTGTACGCCTCGTAGTCGAGCAGGTCGTACAGGTCGGCGCGGTGCTGCATCTCCCCCAGCTTGCCGGTCAGCTGCCCCTCATCGGTCAGGGTATCCAGCGCGCGGCCGGCAGCGCCCATGGCGATGCGCAGCAGCGAGACCGGCCAGATGACGATGTTGACGCCGACGTCGCGCAGCTGATCGACCGAGAAGAGGTCGCTCTTTCCGAACTCCGTCATGTTCGCCAGGATCGGCACGTCCACGGCGGCGCGCACCGCGGCGAACTCCTCGAGGGTGCGCATCGCCTCGGGGAAGATCGCATCGGCGCCGGCGTCGACGAGGGCGCGGGCCCGGTCGATGGCGGCATCCAGCCCGTCGACGGCGCGGATGTCGGTGCGCGCCATGAGGAGGAAGTTGGGGTCGCGGCGGGCGTCGGCTGCGGCGCGGATGCGCTTGATCGCGGTGTCCTGGTCGACGACCACCTTGCCGTCGAGGTGGCCGCACCGCTTGGGGTTCACCTGGTCCTCGATGTGGGCCCCGGCGATGCCGGCATCCTCGAGGGTCTGGATCGTGCGGGCGACGTTCATCGGCTCGCCGAAGCCGGTGTCGGCGTCGATGATCGCGGGCAGGTCGGTCATGCGCGCGATCTGCTGCCCGCGGCCGGCGACCTCGGTGAGGGTCGTCAGCCCGATGTCGGGCAGACCGAGGTCCGCCGACAGCACGGCGCCCGAGATGTAGACGCCCTCGAACCCCTTCTGCTGGATCAGGCGGGCCGACAGCGGGTTGAACGCCCCCGGAAAGCGCAGCAGCTCGCCGGTGGCGAGGCGCTCGCGGAACAGGCGCCGCTTCTCGGCGGGGGTCACGGTCGAGTACAGCATCAGTGGTCTCCTCTCAGGCGTGCACAACGTCGCCGATCCGCGGCTCGCGAGGCGCGCGGGGACGCCTGCGGCCCGCTCTGCCACCGGAACAGCGACGTTGTGCACCGGGCCATGACTAGAACAGGCCCTTCGGGGCCGGCGCCGCGAGCAGCAGGCCCGGCTTCGCGACGATCGAGAGCTGCCGCACTTCGTCGGCGGTGAGCTCGGGCAGGCGCTGGGCCAGGTCGAGGAACCGCTCGATCTCAGCGGACTCGAGCACCGGCTCGGCGAGGATGCGGAACTTGCGGATGTAGTCCTCGCGCGCGAACGGGCGGGCGCCGAGGGGGTGCGCGTCGGCGACGGCGATCTCCTCCTCGATGACCGTGCCGTCGGTCAGGCGGATCTCCACGCGACCGCCGAACGCCTTCTCGGCGGGGTCCTCCGAGTGGTAGCGACGCGTCCACTCGGCATCCTCGGCCGTGGTGATCTTGTGCCACAGCGCCACGGTGTCCTCGCGGCCGGCCCGCTCGGGGGCGTACGAGTCGACGTGGTGCCAGCCGCCGTCCTGCACCGCCACCGCGAAGATGTACGGGATCGAGTGGTCCAGGGTCTCGCGCGACGCGGTGGGGTCGTACTTCTGCGGGTCGTTGGCGCCGGACCCGATGACGAAGTGGGTGTGGTGCGAGGTGTGCAGCACGATCGACTCGACGTTCGCGGGGTCGGTGGCCTCGGGGTGCTCGCCGTGGAGCTTGCGCGCCAGGTCGATCCAGGCCTGGGCCTGGTACTCGGCGGAGTGCTCCTTGGTGTACGAGTCGAGGATCGCGCGCTTGGGCTCGCCCGCAGCGGGCAGCGGCACGTCGTACGACGCGTCGGGGCCGTCGAGCATCCAGGCGACGACGCCGTCCTCGCCCTCGTAGATCGGCGACGGCGAGGTCTCGCCGCGCATGGCACGGTCGACCGCTTCGACGGCCATCTTGCCGGCGAAGGCCGGGGCGTGGGCCTTCCAGGTCGAGATCTCGCCCTTGCGCGACTGGCGGGTCGCGGTGGTGGTGTGCAGCGCCTGCCCGACGGCCTGGTAGATCGTCTCGGTCGGAAGACCCAGCAGCGTGCCGATGCCGGCGGCCGCCGACGGGCCGAGGTGGGCGACGTGGTCGATCTTGTGCTTGTGCAGGCAGATGGCCCGCACCAGGTCGATCTGGATCTCGTAGCCGGTGGCGATGCCGCGCACGAGCGCTTCGCCGTCGGACCCGACGTGCTGGGCGACGGCGAGGATCGGCGGGATGTTGTCGCCGGGGTGGGAGTAGTCCGCCGCCAGGAAGGTGTCATGGTAGTCGAGCTCGCGCACGGCGACGCCGTTGGCCCACGCCGCCCACTCGGGGCTGGTGCGGCGCTCGAGGGCGCAGCCGAACACGGTCGCGCCGTCGCCGCCGACCGAGACGGCGTGGTCGAGCGCCTGCTGTCGGGCGGCGCTGACGGGGGCGCGGGTGAGCGAGGCGGCGGCGACGGCGGCGTTGTCGATCACACGATTGATGATCATGTCGATCACCTCGGGTTCGACGGCCACCGGGTCGGTGGCGACCTCGGCGATGTGCCAGGCGAGCTGGCCCTCGCGGGCGAGCTCCTCATCGCTGCGGTGGACGCGAAGGTGGTGCGTGACGGTCATGGGTGTGCCTCCAGGGACTCGAGGATCGACATCAGGGCATTGTGCAGGTGGACGTGGGTGGCGTGTGCGGCGAGATCGGCATCGCCGGCGGAGATCGCCGAAGCGATGAGACGGTGCTCGGCAACGGATGCCGTGAGCCGGCGGGGGTTGTCCCGGGCGAGGCGGCGCACCCGCACGAGGTGGGTGCGCACCATCCGCAGCGACGAGGCGAGGTAGTCGTTGGCGACCGCGGCGTCCAGCGCCGCATCGAAGCGGGCGATGAGCGCGTAGTACGCGTCGGCGTCGCACTCCGGCTCGGCGACGACGAACTCGGCGGCGAGGTCGTCGAACACGGCCCGGTCGCCGGTGGCCGCGGCGAGCCGGGCGGCCATCTCCTCAAGCGCGCGGCGCACGGTGAACAGAGCCCGGATGTCGTCGGCGTCGATTCCGGCGACGACGGTGACGCGCGGCGACGCCTGCTCCACGAGGCCGTCGGCGGCGAGGCGGCCGAGGGCTTCGCGCAGCGGGGTGCGGCTCACGCCGAGTCGCGTGGCCTGCTCCACCTCCGCGAGCACGGTGCCGGGGGCGAGGGCGCCGGACTGGATCTCGTCGAGGAGCGTCTCGTAGGCGCGGTCACTGGCGCGCATCATTGCCTCCTCCTCCGCGGGCGTCGTCGCCCCAGTGTATACACAATGGCACATTCGGGGGCATGGATTCCCTTCTGAGGATGCCGTGGGTATACATCTCTGGCATCCCTCGATCCGGCCCGCGCCGCTCCCGCATCCACCAGAATGGAATGTCCGCGTCCGACGCCAGGGGGTTCCATGCGTGCACTCGTCCACGACCGATTCGGCGATCCCGCCAAGGTGCTGACCGTGCGAGAGGCGCCGACCCCGACCCCCGGACCGCGGGAGGTGCGTGTGCGGATGCTGCGCTCCCCCATCCACAATCACGACCTGTGGACGGTGCGCGGCTCCTATGGCTACCGCCCCGAGCTGCCCGCCCGCGCGGGCACCGAGGCCGTCGGGGTGGTCGAGGAACTCGGCGCCGGCGTGACGGGTCTCGAGGTCGGGCAGCGCGTGGCGACCGGCGGCACCTTCGGGGTGTGGGCCGAGCAGTTCGTCGCACGCGCCGGCGCCCTCGTCCCGGTGCCGGACGGCCTGCCCGACGAGCAGGCCGCACAGCTCGTGTCGATGCCGTTCAGCGCCATCAGCCTCATCGACTCCCTCGAGCTGCAGCCGGGCGACTGGCTCGTGCAGAACGCCGCGAACGGCGCCGTCGGCCGCATGGTCGCCCAGATCGGCCGCGCTCGCGACATCAACGTCCTCGGGCTCGTCCGCCGCGACGCCGCCGTCGCCGAGCTCGCGGCGCAGGGCATCGACCGGGTCGTCTCGGTCGAGGACGCAGGCTGGCGCGACCGGGTCGCCGAGATCACCGGCGGTGCGTCCATCGTCGCGGGCGTCGACTCGGTCGGCGGCCACTCGAGCGGGCAGGTGCTCTCCCTCCTCGGCGAGAACGGCACGCTCGTCGTCTTCGGCGCGATGGAAGCGCCGAAGGTTCAGCTCAGCTCGGGCGACCTCATCTTCCGCCAGCTCACCGTGAAGGGGTTCTGGGGCAGCACGGTCAGCGCCACGATGGATGCCGCGCGGCGCGCGGAGCTGTTCGACGAGCTTGCCCACCTGCTGGCATCCGGAGCGCTCACCCTGCCGGTATCCGCGACGTTCCCGCTCGATGAGGTCGCCGAGGCCGTCGGCGCGACCCTCTCGGCGGGCCGCGTGGGCAAGGTGCTGCTGCGCCCCTGAACCCGAGTTCTACGCCCCGGCGTCGGCCAGCAGCGCGGCGAGCGCGTCGAGCGCGGGCCGCTGGCCCTTCACGAGCCGTTCGCCCGCGACCCCCAGCCCCACCCAGTCCGCGCGGTCGACCTCGGGGAACCGCTCGGTCCTGCCTGAGCGCGGCGGCCACTCCATCTCGAACTCCCCGAACACGAAATCCGCCCTGGTGGCCGAGAACGCGGAGCCGTCGGCGACGAAGACGGTCACGCGCTTGCCCGACGAGTACGGGTACGTGCCGAGCTCGGCGTACGGCCCCTCGGGAGGGTCGACCCCGAGTTCCTCTCGGAACTCACGCCTGGCGGCATCCAGCGCCGACTCGGCGTCGGGGTCGTACTCGCCCTTCGGGACCGACCACGCACCGGTCTCCTTGCCCGCCCAGTACGGACCGCCCATGTGGGCGATCAGCACCTCCGGCCCGCCGTCGGCGAGTCGGTAGAGCAGGAGACCGGCGCTGTGGACGGGCATCAGGCCGGACGGGACGCCGGCGACACCTCGTAGGTGTTCTCGGGGTCGGTCTCGGCCACGCCCGAGAGGGCGGCGTCGATGGCGGTCATCGTGTCGGCGTCGAGCGTGACCCCGGAGGCCTTGACGGAATCCTCGAGCTGCTCCGGGCGCGAGGCGCCCACGAGGGCGGCGGCGACGTTCGGGTTCTGCAGCACCCACGCGATCGCGAGCTGCGGCATGGTGAGGCCGGCCTGCTCGGCGACGGGCTTGAGCTTCTGCACCGCTGTGAGAACCTCGTCGGTCATGAACCGCTTGATGAACGTGGCGCCGCTCTTGTCGTCGGTCGCGCGCGAGCCCTCGGGCAGCGGCTGGCCGGGCAGGTACTTGCCGCTGAGCACACCCTGCGCCATCGGCGACCAGACGATCTGCGAGATGCCGAGCTCTTCGGATGCCGGGATGACCTTGCCCTCGATGACCCGCCACAGCGCGGAGTACTGGGGCTGGTTGGAGACGAGCTGCACACCGAGGTCCTTCGCGAGCGCGTGACCCTCCCGCAGCTGCTCGGCGGTCCACTCCGAGACCCCGATGTAGAGCGCCTTGCCCTGGCGCACGATGTCGGCGAACGCCTGCATCGTCTCTTCGAGCGGGGTCTCGTAGTCGTAGCGGTGCGCCTGGTACAGGTCGACGTAGTCGACGCCGAGGCGACGCAGCGACCCGTGGATGCCGTCGAAGATGTGCTTGCGGCTGAGGCCCATGTCGTTCGGACCCTTGCGGCCGATCGGCCAGTAGAGCTTCGTGAAGATCTCCACCGACTCGCGGGGCTGACCGTTCAGCGCCTCACCGAGCACCTCTTCGGCGGCGGTGTTCGCGTAGGCGTCGGCCGTGTCGAACGAGGTGATGCCGAGGTCGAGGGCCTTGTGCACCGTGGCGATCGCCGCCTCGTTCTCGACCTGCGAGGCATGGGTGATCCAGTTGCCGTACGTGATCTCCGAGACCTTGAAACCAGAGTTGCCGAGATAGCGATAGTTGACCATCCTCAAACGTTACTGCCGCGCGAGACGGCGAAGGCCGGGCTGGACAGGTCCGCGCCGGAGCGATAGCAGGGGGTCAGGGCCGGCTTCCCGTCCGGCCCGCAGCCCCCGCCCTTTGCGGGCGGCCGCGTGCCATGACGGCGACGTCACGCGTCAGGGGAACCTTGCGGCGCCGCAGGAGGCTGATGCTTTCGCAGCCAGTACTCCGTCTGGGCGACGTGACCGGCCGCAGCGGCGGATGCCGCGACGGGGTCGCGCGCCTCGAGTCCGCGCAGCACGGCACGATGCCCCGCATCCGACAGCACCTTGATCCGTGCCGCGTCATCGGTCGCGAAGATGCGATATGCGCGAGAGCGCGCCCGGAGGACGTCCAGGAGATTGGCGAGTGCCGCATTGCCGGCGACAGCGGCGATGCCCATGTGGAAATCGTGGTCGAGGTCGGACTGCCGCTCGTCGTCGGTCTCGGCTTCGAGTGCGGTGAGAACCCGATCCAGCCGCGCCACGGTCTCGTCGTCGATGCGCGCGGCGGCCAGGCTCGCCGCGTGGGCCTCGAGTGCCCGCCGCAGTTCGTACAGCTCGATGATCGACTCGAGCGGGAGCAGCCCGACGGTCAGCGACAGCGCCTTGATGAGGTCTGCGGCATTCAGGTCGCCGACGTAGCTGCCCGAGCCGTGCCGGGTGTCGAGAACCCCCAGTGCGGCGAGCATGCGGATGGCTTCCCGCAGCGACCCGCGCGACACGCCCAGTCGCTCGCACAGCTCACCCTCACTGGGGAGCCGGTCGCCCGGACGAAGAGTGCCGTCCGCGATCAGCGCTCGCAGCCCTTGCAGGGCCGTGTCCAGTGCAGTCACCCGCGCCACCCCCCTCGCCGAGCGTGCGCCGAGTCTGTCGCGGACACCCAAGGATCATCAAGTTGTATTACGACTTCGAGAAGAAATCGCCCATTCGTCCTCACGAGAGGACCCTATATGGCAATGTTGTGCGACAAGTCGTCCCGCTGAACCAACGAGGTCACATGCCCATACCTCCACCCGCCTCGCTCCGAGCGCGCCTGGCATCGGGCCGGCTCGCTCGCGACGCGTGGCCGTTGGATCCCGAAATCGTGCATCTGAACCACGGTTCCTTCGGGGCTGTCCCGCGCGAGGTCGTCGCGGTCCAGGACGAGTTGCGCCGACGCGCGGACGCCAGTCCTGTCGGGTGGTTTCCCCGCGTCGCGGAGTACACCCGCACTGCCCGCTGGGAGGTCGCGCCGTTCGTGGGAGCGCGCCCCGAAGACACGGTGTTCGTGCCGAATGCTTCGGCCGCGGCGACGGTGGTCTACAACTCGCTGCGACTCGAGCCGTCCGACGAGATCCTCGTCACGGACCACGGCTACGGCGCCATCACCATGGGTGCCGCACGGCTCGCCCGCCGCTACGGCGCACGCGTCCGCACGGTGCGTGTGGGGATGTTCGACGGCGAGGCTGAGGTGCTGGAGGCGTTCCGGCGCGCGTTCAACACGCACACCCGACTCATCGTGATCGACCAGGTCACCTCGCCCACCGCGCTGCGACTGCCGACGCGGGAGATCACGGCCCTGGCCCATGAGCACGGCATCCGAGTGCTCGTCGACGGCGCCCACGCGCCCGGCCTGATCCCCGACGCCGCACGGCAGGGCGGCGGCGATTGGTGGTTCGGCAACCTGCACAAGTGGGCTTGCGCCCCGCGTGGGGCCGCGGTGCTGGTGACCAGCGCCGACGACCGGCAGGACCTTTGGCCTCTCATCGACTCGTGGGGCGGCGACGAGCCGTTCCCCGACCGGTTCGACTCCCAGGGCACGATCGATGCCACCAGCTACATCGCCGCGCCCGCAGCGATCGAGTTCATCGAACGCGAGTACGGCTGGGCGCGCGCCCGGGAGCGCATGTGGCAGATGGCGGACATCGGGGCGGCCGTGATCGCCGAGGCTCTGCAGCCGTACATCTCCGACGACGCGCGGGTCGACCTGCCACGGCCCGTGCCCCCGATGCGACTGATCCGCCTGCCGGACGGCCTCGGCACCACCCGCGAAGAGGCCGACGAGCTGCGCATGCTGCTGCTGGATGCCACCGGGGTGGAGACCGCTTTCACCAGCTACGAAGGTCGCGGCTACTTCCGCCTGTCGGTGCACCTGTACACCGAGGCCGAGGACTTCGCCGCCTTCGTCGAGCGCTGCGTCCCGGAGATCCTGCGCCGCGCCGGAAGCCCCCGCGTCCAGAGCATGAACCTGACCTGACCGACCCGAAACGGGAAGCCGCGCACCGTCGCGCACGCCCTGCACCCCACACAGAGAAAGACCGAGGAACATCGTGAAGCGCAACCGCCTGACCCTCACCGTCGGCATCGGCACCGCCGCCGTGCTCGCCCTCACCGCCTGCTCCGGATCCTCCGGAGACACGGCTGACGGCGACGTCACGCTGAAGATGGTCGAGAGCCTGACCAACCCCGCTCGCACCGAGGTCCTCCGGGGGATGCTCGACGCCTTCGAGGCGGAAAACCCCGGAGTGACCGTGGAGCTGGTGTCCCCGCCCACGGAGCAGGCGGACAAGACCATCCAACAGATGCTGCAGTCCGGCAAAGGCGTCGACGTGCTCGAAGTGCGCGACATCACGGTCGGACCGTTCTCGAACAACGGATGGCTCTACGACATGGCCGGCGACCTGGAGAACTGGGACGGATGGGACGCGCTCACGGAGAACGCCCAGTCCGCCGCGGTCTCGGACGGCGCCAGCTACTTCGTGCCGTACGGCTTCTACGGGCTGTCGCTGTTCTACCGCGCCGACCTCGTCGAGGCTGCGGGCTTCGACGGCCCGCCGCACAGCTGGGAGGAACTGCTCGAGCAGGCCTCCGCCATCCAGAATCCCGCCGAGAACGTCTACGGGTACGCCTTCCGTGGCGGCACGAACGGCAACACCAACGTCGTCGCCGCCGTCGAGGCCTACCTCGTCGACGACCTCGACCCGGCCAACGCCTTCCTGCTGCAGGACGGCTCGACCATCTTCTCCGCGCCCGAAGCGCAGGACGCGGTCGACACCTACTTCGCCCTCTTCGAGCAGGCCTCGCCGCCCTCGGCCGTCTCGTGGGGCTACCCGGAGATGGTCGCCGGGTTCACGAACGGATCGACCGCCTTCCTGCTGCAGGATCCCGAGGTCATCGCCACCGTGCAGGCTTCCAGCCTGACCGACGAGCAGTGGGACACCGCTCCTCTGCTGGTGGGCGCCGGCGGCAAGGCGGCGCAGCCGCTCGCCGTCGCCGGGTGGGGGGTGGCCGAGGCCAGCGAGCATCAGGAGGAGGCCGTTGAGCTCGTGAAGTTCCTGTCGTCGGCGGAGCCCGCCACCGAGTTCGCACAGGCCAACAGCCTGGTGCCCATCATCGCCGAGGCAGCTGAGGACGAGTTCTACTCCACCGGCCCGTGGACCAGCTACGTCACGATGACGCAGAACCCCGAGACCTACGTCAACGTGAGGCAGCCGCGCGGGGTCAGCTGGTGGACCGAGTGGGCGCAGAAGTCGGATCAGGACGTGCAGAGCGTGCTGCTGGGCAACATGAGCACCGCTGAGCTGCTGGCGTCCTGGGACGCTTTCTGGACCGACAAGTACGCGGCCGAGCAGGACTGACGATGTCGCTGCTCACGCGCGAGGCGCGCCCCACCGGCCTGTCCGGTGGGGCCGCCCCGCTCGGCCGGCGGCGCGTGTTCCGCAGCCGGCACGGGTGGACGATCCTGGCGTTCCTCGCGCCCGCGATCGTCTTCGTCAGCTGGTTCACCTACTACCCGATGCTCCAGGGCGCGGGCATGGCCTTCCGCGACTGGAACCTCTGGGATCTGACGTCCACGCCGTTCGTCGGCCTCGACAACTTCACCCGGATCTTCGCGGACCCGATCTTCCCGACAGTCGCCTGGAACTCGGTGCTGTGGGTGGTGTGCTCGCTGGTGCCGCAGTTCGTCATCGGGTTCCTGATCGCCCTCGCGCTGCGCAAGCGCTTCCGTTTCCGCGGCCTCTACCAGGCGCTCGTCTTCTTCCCCTGGGCGGTCTCGGGCTTCCTCATCGGCATGCTGTTCCGCTGGATGTTCAACGCCGAGTTCGGCGTCATCAACGACCTGCTCATGAAGGCGGGGCTCATCGATTCGCCGCTCCCCTGGCTGGCCGACCCGAAGCTGGCGATGGTCGCGGTCATCACGGCGAACATCTGGTACGGCGTGACGTTCTTCGCGATCATGATCCTCGCCGCGCTGCAGTCCGTGCCGGACGAGATGCTCGAAGCGGCGAGCCTGGACGGCGCCGGCAGGGTGCGGCAGCTGTTCTCGATCATCATCCCGTACATCGCGATGACGCTGCTGCTGACGGTGCTCCTGCGCATCATCTGGATCTTCAACTTCCCCGACATCATCTGGGCGATGACCGCGGGCGGACCCGCGAACCAGACGCACATCATCACCACCTGGATGATCAACTACACGCAGCAGGGCAACTACGGCCTCGCCAGCGCCATCGGGCTCATCGTCGTGGCGGTGCTGTTCGTCTTCTGCGCCTTCTACCTGCTCGCCATGAAGAAGGTGACCAAGTGACCGCACTCGCCCCCGTGGCTCCCCCTGCGCCCGCGGCATCCGCCGCCGCCCCGCCGCACCGCCCCGCTGGGTCGGGTCGCCGATTCGCCGTGACCGGCGCGCTGCGGTTCACCGGGCTGGCGGTATGGCTTCTCATCACGCTGTTCCCGCTCTACTGGATTGCGCTGACGTCGTTCAAGGCGCCCGCCACGGTGAACGCCTTCCCCATCGAGTACTGGCCGAGCCAGCCCTCGGTGCAGAACTACGTGAACCTGTTCGCGACGAGCCAGTTCGGGGTCTTCCTGATGAACTCGGCGATCGTCTCTTTGGCAGCGGGCGCGGTCGCCACCCTGATCGCGCTGCTCAGCGCCTTCGTGCTGTCGCGGTTCGAGTTCCGCAGCAAGGGAGCGGTGCTGATCGCGTTCCTGCTGACGCAGATGATTCCGGCGTTCATCGCGCTCGGACCGCTGTACTCGATGATGTCGGACCTGGGCCTCGTGGACTCCAAGTTCGGTCTGATCCTGGTCTACATCGCGGTGTGCATCCCGTTCTCGACGGTCATGCTGCGCGGGTTCTTCGAGAATGTGCCCGCCGCGCTCGAAGAGGCGGCCATGATCGACGGCTGCTCCCGGCTGGGAGCCCTCTTCCGTGTGCTCGTGCCGGTCATGACACCCGGCATCATCGCCGCGTTCATCTTCAATTTCGTCAACTGCTGGAACGAGCTGTTCCTCTCGGTGGTGCTCATGCACTCCACCGAGAACCGCACGGTGCCCGCCGCGCTCAACGGCTTCATCTCGACGTTCAACGTCGACTGGGGCTCGATGTCGGCGGCCGCGGTCGTGACGATCCTGCCGACGATGGCGATGTTCGCACTGGCGAGCAAGTGGATCGTGCAGGGGCTGACAGCCGGCGCTGTCAAGGAGTGACGCCGAGCCGGGCGCCGCTTGCACGGCGGCGTCCGGCTCGCGGCACGTCAGGAGACGGGCGTGACTCCGGCGGCGGCGACCTCGTCGTCCTCGGTCGCCACCAGCTGACCGCACGCGCCGTCGATCTCCTTGCCGCGCGTGTCGCGGAGGGTCGTGGGCACGCCGGCGTCGTTGAGCCGGCGCACGAACTCGTCCTGCACGTCCTTGTCCGACGACGTCCAGATGGAGCCCGGGGTCGGGTTCAGCGGGATGGGGTTCACGTGCACCCAGCCACGGCCGCGCGCGTTGAGCTTCTCGGCCAGCAGGTCGGCGCGCCACGCGTGGTCGTTCATGTCCTTGATGAGGGCGTATTCGATCGAGACGCGGCGGCCGGTCTTGTCGAAGTACTCGCGGGCGGCATCCAGCGCCTCGTCGACCTTCCAGCGGGAGTTCACCGGGATGAGCTCGTCGCGCAGCAGGTCGTCGGGGGCGTGCAGCGAGAGCGCGAAGGTGACGGGGATGTCCTCATCGGCGAGCTTGCGGATCGCCGGCACGAGGCCGACCGTCGACACCGTGACGCCACGGGCGCTCATACCCAGGCCGTGCTTCTTGTCGACCATCGTGCGGACGGCCTGCATGACGCGGTTGTAGTTGGCGAGGGGCTCACCCATCCCCATGAAGACGATGTTGGTGACGCGCTCGCCCTCGTGGCCCACCTTGCGGGGGTCGCCGAGGCCGCCCTCGGCGATGAGGCGGTTGGCGCGCACGACCTGGTCGACGATCTCGGCGGCCGACATGTTGCGGGTCAGGCCCGCCTGGCCGGTGGCGCAGAACGGGCAGTTCATGCCGCAGCCGGCCTGGCTCGACACGCACAGCGTGATGCGGCCGGGGTACCGCATGAGCACCGACTCGACGAGGGCGCCGTCGTGCAGCTTCCACAGGAACTTGATCGTGTCGCCGCGGTCGGTCTCGAGGCGCTTGACCTCCGTCAGCAGCGGAGGGAGCAGCCCGTGCACGAGCTCCTCGCGGCCGGCCGCGGGGAGATCGGTCATGTGGGCCGGGTCGGCCGTGTAGTGCGTGAAGTAGTGCTTCTCCAGCTGGGCCGCGCGGAAGCCCGGCATCCCGAGCTCCGTGACCTTCTCGACCCGCTGCTCGGGGGTGAGGTCGGCCAGGTGCACGGGCGGCTTGCCGCGCTTCGGGCTCGCGAACTGCAGCAGCGGGCGGCCCTCGGCATCCTTCTTCTGCGACCAGCCCTCGGTCGCCGGGCGAACCTGTCGCGGTTTCGTCGCGCGCACGGGGGAGGTATCGGTCATGTTCCCAGGGTACGGGAGTCGTCCTGGGCGGGCGCTGGCCGGGCGCGCGGGGGCGGCGCGTGGGCGCTCGCGGCTGGGGCGTGGGGCTGGGGTCGGGGTCGGGGGTCGGGGTCGGGGGTCGGGGCGGGGTCGCGTGGGGCGCCGGGGTCGGGGCGGGGCTGCTCGAGTGTCACGTCCGCGCAGTCCCGCGGCTCTCGCACCCGCCATTAGCGACACCGGAGCGGCGCGGGGCGCGCGGCGCGATGCTGCCGCGGTCGCGAGCTGCTCGAGTGTCACGTCCGCACAGACCCACGGGCCTCGCACCCGCCATTCGCGACATCGGAGCGGCGCGGGGAGCGCGGCGCTGGGCGCGGCGGGGCGCGGCGCGCGCGGCCGGAGGGACGGCGCACGATAGGGCGGCAACGCACCCACCGCAAGCGACACTCGAGTCCCCCCGGGCGCCGTTACGGTGGCGACGTGAGCGACGAGCAGATCGAGGTCCGAGATATCCGCCCCGAGGATGCCGGCGAGGTGATGACCCTGCAGCGCGCGGCGTTCGTCAGCGAGGCGCTCATCTACGGCGACCCCGACATGCCGCCGCTCACGCAGACGCTCGAGGAGCTTCAGGCGGAGCTCGCCGACAACCTCGGCTGCGTCGCCCTCGACGGCCCGCGCATCGTCGGCGCGGTACGCGCCCGGCACGACGGCGACCTCCTGCTCATCGGGCGCATCGCGATCGCCCCCGACCAGCAGGGCCGCGGCATCGGCACGACGCTGCTCGCCGCGGTCGAGCAGCGCGGGCGGGATGCCGGAGCCACGACCGCCGAGCTGTTCACCGGATCGCTGAGCGAGGCGAACCTTCGCCTGTACCAGCGCGAGGGCTACACCGAGTCGGAGCGGGTCCCCGGCGACGGCAGCGACCAGGTCTTCCTGCAGAAGCCCCTGGCCTGACCCGCGCGCCGGCCGCGCTCACCCGGGGTCGGCACCGAGGGGCAGCCGACAGCCCCGGGGCGGACAGCCCCGGGGCGACGTCGACTCTCAGGCGGGAACGGCGACGGGCATCGGCTCGGGGGCCGCGACGGCGGCCTGCTGTCCGGCGCGGCGCCGGGCGCCCACGACGAGCAGCAGGATGCCGGCCGCCGCCCACCCGGCCAGCGTGAGCCCCGCGACCACACCGCCGGTGCCGCCGAAGTATGCGACCGACCGAACCAGCGTGCCCGTGGCTCCCGGCGGAAGGAGCTGGCCCGCCAGGCCGAGTCCGGCCGGCAGCCAGGCGGCGCCCGTGGCGATGCCGGCCAGCGGGTTGCCGATGAACATCATCACCATCGCGCCGATCGTGAACCCCTTGCCGCCGAATGCCTCCTGCAGCCCGGCGAGCGCGAGGGCCAGCGCACCGATGCCGAGCGCCATCGCACCCGCGACCGGCCAGAACGACGCGGCGGCGATGCTGCCGAACGCGAAGGCGAGGATTGCGGCGACGATCGTCCCGCCGATGACGGAGAAGGTGGCGATGCCGGCGACCGCCCAACCGAGGTGGCGTGCGAACACCTTGCGGAAGGCGACGGCGGGCACGATCCCGCCGAACACGAGCGGGAACGCGAGCCCGCCGATGCCGATTCCGGTGGGATCCGCCTCGGGCAGCGGCACGACATCGGTGACCGACACGGGAGCCCCCGCTGCCTGCCCGAGCGCTTGCGCGGTGGCGGTGACGGCACCGGAGATCGCGGGCGATGCGGCGCTCGCGACATAGGCCGTCACTCCCGACCCGTCGACCCCGACACCACCGGCCACCTCGCGTGCAGCGACGGCGGCGCGCAGGTCGCCATCCGACGCGTAGGTCACGACGTCATACGCGCCGGGCGCGGCATCCGCCAGCCCTTCCTGCACCTGGGTCACGGCGGCAGCGTCGCCGGCGACACCCAGCGGCAGGTCCTGGGCGCCGCTCTTGAGCGACGGCATCACGAACAGCATCAGCAGCACGACGAGGATCACACCGAGCCCCGCGGTGAGGCCCAGCATCTTCACAAGCGGTGACGGCGTCCGACGCGCTGCGGATGCCGGGGCGACGGTGTCGGGGATGGGAGAGGTCATGCGGAGTCCTGTCTGCCCGTAGGCGAAGCGGAGGGAATACCTCCACTATACGGAGACCCCTCCTCCACATACGCTGAGAGCCGACGGCAACGCCCACGACACAGGAAGGCGCACCATGCGCTCGGATGCGCTGAGGAGACGCGAGGCGATCGTGCGCGAGGCCCGCCGACTGTTCGCCGCGCACGGCGCGTCGGTGCCGCTCGAGACGATCGCGGAGGCGAGCGGCGTCGGCATCGCGACGCTCTACCGCAACTTCGCGTCCCGCGCGGAGCTGACCGACGCCGTCGCGCTGTCGATCCTGGACGAGATGCGCGAGGCGGCCGGCCGCGCACTCGAGGCGCTGCCGCGCACACCCGACGACGCCTGGCGCCGCTTCCTCCACGCCCTGGTGGGGCTCGACCTCGGGGCGCTCACGGAGGCGCTCGCCCATCCCGCGGACGCCGAGCTCTCCGCCGGCGTCCGCGCAGCGCAGGACGACACCCTCGGCCGCGTCGCCGACGTGCTCACCGCCGCACGCGTCGCCGGCCTCGTGCGCGCCGACCTCGCCCCCCTCGAGCTCGTGCTCGCCGTGGGGATGATCACCCGTCCGCAGCCGGCGGCGATCGCGGCATCCACTCCCCACCTCGTCCCCCGGCTGACCGCCATCCTCGAGGCCGGGCTGCGCGCCCAGCCGCCGGAGGCGACGGCCGGCTGAGACTCCGCCTCGGTCGCCGAGGCGGAGCCCCGCTATCTCCTGATCGGGCGCTCGACCAACGGGGCCTCGCTGCGCCGCTGACCGTTCCGCACCGAATCGTGTCCAGGGTGCCCGTGAGGCATCCTGGACACGACCTGTTTTGGAGAGAATCTGTGACCATCCCCCGCATCGCCTTCCTCGACGTCGACGGCACCATCCTCGACCACGGCAGGGACATCGCCGCCTCGACGATCGAGGCGGTGCGCGCGGCGCGAGGCGCCGGGTGTCTGGTGTTCCTCTGCACCGGCCGCTCCTCCGGCGACATCGACGCCCGGGTGCTCGAGATCGGCTTCGACGGCGCCATCACCAACGGGGGCGCCTACGCGACCGCCGGCGATGAGGTCATCGTGGCCGACCCCATGCCCCGGGATGCCGTCGAGCGCCTCGTCGCCTATTTCGAGGAGCGCGGCATCCTGTACTTCCTGCAGACGGATGCCACGGTCTATGCGAGCCCGGAAGCACAGGCGGCCACCGCGGCGTTCATGGAGCAGGCGCTGAGCATCCACCACGACGCGGACGAGCCGCAGACGGCGCCGCAGGGCATCCCGCGCTTCCACGACCTCGCCGACATCAACCTCGACCACGTGGCCAAGGCGGTCTTCCTCGGCGACGACCCGGGCACCGTCGGGCGTGCGCAGCAGGATCTCGGCGACCGCTTCCACGTGGTCCCGGGCAGCATGCCGCTGCCGGGCGGGACCAACGGCGAGATCGGCATGCGCGGGACGACGAAGGGCTCCGCGATCCAGCGTGTGCTCGAGCGGCTCGGCATCGACGCGGCGGAGTCGATCGGCATCGGCGACAGCTGGAACGACGTGGAGATGTTCGAGGTCTGCGGCGTCGGCATCGCGATGGGCAACGCCGAGGAGGCGCTGAAGGCCCGCGCCGACGAAGTGACCACGAGCATCCACCACGACGGTGTCTATCGCGCGTTCGTGCGCCACGGGCTCGTCGCGGGCTGACCCCGCGTCCGCGCGGCGGCGGAGCCGCCGGCGGCGTGCCGGCGGAGCCGCCGCCCGAGCCGCTCGAGTGTCACGTCCGCGCAATCCAGGCCCGCACAACCCACCACACGCGACACCGGAACAGCCCCGGGAGCCGCGGCGCCGCCGCGACACGCCCCCAGAGCCGCTCGAGTGTCACGCCCGCACAATCCACCCCCGCACAACCCACCACACGCGACACCGGAACAGCCCCGGGAGCCGCGGCGCCGCCGCGACACGTCCCCCGAGCCGCTCGAGTGTCACGCCCGCACAATCCACCCCCGCACAACCCACCACACGCGACACCGGAGCAGCTCCGGGACGCGCGGCGACCAGGGCCGCGTCAGAGGAAGATGTCGGGGAACAGCTCGCTGTCGGGGGTGCCCGGCACGGCGGCGTACCCGGAGAAGTCGGTGACGCCGGCCTCGCGCAGCACATCCTCGACGATCAGGGTCTGGCCACTGCGCTCCGAAGCCGGCCGGATCAGCACCTCGTAGGCGGCATCCGCATAGATCTCCGGCGTGCGGCTGACCTTCATCATGCGGTCGCCACCGAGGGCGAACTGCACCGCGGCCGTCGCGATCGTCGTCGCGGGCCACAGGGTGTTGGCCGCGATGCCGTCCTCGGCGAACTCGGCTGCCATCCCGAGGGTGGCCATCGTCATGCCGTACTTCGCCAGCGTGTAGCCGGTGTGCGCGCCGAGCCACCTCGGGGAGAGGTTCAGCGGCGGCGAGAGCGAGAGGATGTGGGGGTTGTCGGCATCCTTGAGCATCGGCACCGCCGCACGGCTGAGCATGAACGTGCCGCGCACGTTGACGTCCTGCATGAGGTCGTACTTCTTCGCCGGCAGATCCAGGGAGCCCGACAGGTCGATCACGCTGGCGTTGTTCACGACGATGTCGATGCCGCCGAACTCGCCCTGCGTCGTCAGCACCGCCGCCATGATGTCGTCGTCGTTGCGCACATCGCCCACGAGTGGCAGCGCCTGCCCGCCGGCCGCCCGGATCTGCTCGGCGGCGGTGTGCACCGTGCCCTCGAGCTTGGGGTGCGGGGTGTCGGTCTTCGCCATGAGCGCGATGTTCGCACCGTCGCGCGCCGCGCGCAGGGCGATGGCGAGCCCGATCCCGCGGCTTCCACCGGACATCAGGATGGTCTTGCCGGCGAGGCTCATGCGTTCTCCTTCGAAGCGGACTTGCGGGATGCCGCGGCGAACGCCGCCACGCGCACCCGGGATTCATCGGTGTCGAAGCGGGCGCCGATCGACGCCGCCTCGTCGTCGAGGTTCTCCGCGAACGAGCGGTGCGCGCCGGTGCGGATCAGGCGCTTGGCATTGCCGAACGCGGCCGTGGCGCCCTCGAGCCAGAAGCGGGCGATCTCGTCACCGCGGGCGGCGGGGTCGGCGGCCACCTCGGTGATGAGGCCCCAGTCCAGTGCGGTCGCGGCGTCGATCGTCAGGTCCTGCAGCAGCAGCTGCAGCGCGCGGCGCTGCCCGATCGCCGCGGGGAGCAGCGTCGAGACGCCGAGGTCGGGGGTGAGCCCGATGTTGGCGTAACGGCTGACGAACTTCGCATGCTCCGCGGCGACGATGTAGTCAGCGGTGAGCATGAGGCCGAGCCCCCCACCGGCGACCGCACCCTGCACCACGGCGACGATCGGCCTGTCGGATTCGACGAACGTGCGGATGCCGTCGTGGATCACCCGCGCCATGTCCGTCACGCCCGCCCCTCCGGCGCCCGACGTGGCCATGGCCACGACGTCGCCGCCGGCGCAGAACGCGCGACCCGCGGCATCCATCACGATCGCGCCGACCGTGTCGTCGGAGGTGACCTCGTGGGCGAGGTCGCGCCAGCGCTGCCCCATCTCGAAGTCCATCGCGTTCAGCGAGGCCGGGCGGTTGAACGTCAGGCGTGCGAGGCCACCCTCGCGGGTGAGCAGGATCGTGTCGCTCATGGTTCTCCTTATTTCGGCGCCATGCGGATGGCGCCGTCGAGCCGGATGGTCTCGCCGTTGAGGTAGCCGTTGTCGACGATGTGCGCCACGAGGGCCGCATACTCGTCGGGGCGGCCGAGGCGGGCGGGGTAGGGCACCTGCTGACCGAGGGAGTCCTGCGCGGCCTGCGGCAGGCTCGCGAGCATGGGCGTCTCCATGATTCCGGGGGCGATCGTGACGACCCGGATGCCGTAGCGCGCGAGTTCCCGGGCGAGGGGGAGCGTCATCGCGTGCACACCGCCCTTGCTGGCGGCGTAGGCGGGCTGACCGATCTGACCGTCGAACGCGGCGACGCTGGCGGTGTTGACGATGACCCCGCGGTCGCCGCCGGCGGTCGGCTCGGTGCGCGCGATCGCGGCGGAGGCCTGAGCGACGACGTTGTAGGTGCCGATGAGGTTGACCCGCACGATGCGCTCGAAATCGCCCAGGGGGGTGGGGGCCCCGTCGCGGTCGAGCACCTTGGCGGGCGGGGCGATGCCGGCGCAGTTCACCACGACGCGCAGCGGTCCGATGCTGGCGGCGGTCGCGACGGCGGCGGCCACCTCGCTCGGGTCGGTGACGTCGGCGGGGGCGAACGTGCCGCCGAACTCCGCGGCGCGCTCCATGCCGGCGGACGAGGGCAGGTCGATGATCACGACATGCGCGCCGGCGTCGGCCAGGCGACGCGCGGTGGCGAGCCCCAGCCCGCTCGCTCCTCCGGTGACGAGGGCGGATGCGCCGGCGATGTCCATGCGTTCTCCTTCGAACTGAATCTGGGTCTCACAGTGCGTGCGACTGCGTCCTGACCGAGACGGCCGCGCCCCCAGGCTACCGGCACCCGGGAGGGCGAGGCAGACTGGCCCCATGATCGAGGTCAAGCGTGTCTACGACGCGGCGGGGCCGGATGACGGATTCCGCGTGCTGGTGGACCGACTCTGGCCGCGCGGGCTGTCGAAGGAGCGTGCTCGCATCGATCTGTGGGACAAGGACGTCGCCCCCTCGCCGCAGCTGCGCACCGCCTTCCATCACGACGGGATGCCGTGGGACGACTTCGCCGCGGCGTACCGCAAGGAGCTCGCCGCGAATCCCGCGGTGGCGGCGCTGCGCGCGGTGATCGCCTCGCACGATGTCGTGACCCTGCTGCACGCGGTGCGCGACGAAGCGCACAATCACGCGGTGCTGCTGCGCGATGCGCTGCAGGACCCCGCCGGATCCTGAACCGCCCGCTGGTGCACACTGGCGGGGTGACGATCCCCGCCGAGCCGCTTCCGGTGCCGCCGCGCGTACGCGAACTCGCCGACGGTGCGCGGCTGGAGCCGGTCTGGCGCAATGAGCTCGGCGGGCTCACCTTCCGCACCGACGACGGGCGCTACATCAAACACGGACCGCGCAACGCGGAGACGTCGATGGCAGACGAGGCCGCACGCCTGGGGTGGGCGGCTGCGTACACGCCCGTCCCGCACACCCTCGCCTGGGGCGCGGATGCCGCGGACGAATGGCTCGTGACCTCCGCGCTGCCCGGCCGGTCAGCGGTCGACCCGCGGTGGGTCGCCGAGCCCGCCGTCGCCGTGCGGGCGCTGGGTGCGGGACTGCGAGCCCTCCACGAGGCGCTCCCCGCCGCAGACTGCCCCTACGACTGGCGCGTTCCCGCACGCCTTGCGAATGCCGCGAGGCGTGGCATCCAGGTGCCCGCGGCGCTGAGCACACCGCCGCCGCCGGATCTGCTGGTCGTATGCCACGGCGACGCCTGCGCGCCCAACACGCTCCTGGACGACGACGGGCGCTGGACCGGTCACGTGGACCTCGGCGCGCTGGGCGTCGCCGACCGCTGGGCGGACATCGCCGTCGCTGCTGCCAGCTGCGGCTGGAACTACGGCCCGGGCTGGGAGGACGTCCTGTTGGGCGCGTACGGCATCGAGCGCGACCCGCAGCGGATGGCCTACTACGCCGCCCTGTGGGACGCGACCTGACCCGACCCGGCCGCGGCGGTGGTCCCGGCCTGCCGTGCGCAGCCCGGCGGCGGATGCCGGGAGCCTCAGCGACCGAGGATCGGGGTGAACGCCCCCGCCGCGATCGACACGGCCAGCGCCGTCGCCGAGATCGACGCACCGGAGAGCAGCAGGATGCCGTCGCCGGCGGTGAGCCGCGATTCCCGCGCCCAGGTGCGCGCGGTCGGCGCCCCGAACGCCCGCGCCTCCATCGCGGTGGCCAGCGACGACCCCCGCCGGATCGCCAGCACGAACAGCGCGAACGCCGTGCCGACGGCCCGCCGCAGCCGCCCGGTGTCGGCGACGCCGCGGGCGCGGCGCGCGAGCGACAGGGCCCGCCAGTCGTCGACGAGCAGCCCCAGCATGCGCATGCCGGCGAGCGCGCCAAGCACGAACCGTGCCGGCAGCCGCACGATCTGCGCCAGCCCGTCGGCGAGGTCGGTGGGGTCCACGGTGACGAACAGCACCACCGCCGGCAGGCCGATCGCGAGCACGCGCAGGAAGGTCGCCGCGGCCAGCAGCAGCGACCCCTCGCTCACCCGCATGAAGAGCCACTCGACGTACACCTCGCCGCTCGCCGCCCCGTACAGCGCGATCGTGACGGCGGAGGTCGGTGCGGCGATCCACAGGGGCAGCGTGCGCAGCCAGAACTGCCGGGCGCTGAGCCCGGCCGCCAGCAGCAGCGGAATCTCGAGCACGAGCGCGACGAGCGCCGACACCGGGTCGATGGTCACCACGAGTGGCAGCGCGATCAGCAGCGCCGCGCCGAGCTTCGCGACGGCGTTGCGTCGTGCGACAGGCCCGCGTCCGGCCTCGGGGCTCACGTGCCGACCTCGAAGCGGCGCGCGTGCAGGGCGGCGAGCACGGCCTCGTCGTGGGTGATCGCGATGATCGCGAGCGGGCCGCGCTCGTCGATGCCGTCGCGGAGCCCGGCGATGATCGCCACGAGCTCGGCCCAGGTCACGGCATCCTGCCCGAACGTCGGTTCATCGAGCACCATCACCCGGGGCCGCGCCGCGAGCGTCGCCGCGACCGTGAGCCGGCGCTTCTCGCCACCGGAGAGCGTGTACGGGTTGGCCTCGGCCAGGCGCGCGAGCCGTAGCCGCTCAAGCAGGTCGTCCACGCGGGCGGTGACCTCGTCTTCGGGGAGCCCGAGCGCGCGCGGACCGACCGCGAGCTCCTCACGCACCGTGCGGGCGAGCAGCTGATGCTCGGGATCCTGGAACACCGTGCCGATGCGAGTCAGCAGGGTCCGCGACGACCAGCCGATCGGTGCGGCGCCGGCGTGAGCCCGGCGGCGGCGGGCTCGTGCGCCGGCGGCCAGCGCATCGGATGCCGCGACCGTGCCCGCCGCCGGCGCCAGCAGGCCGGCGAGGGTGAGTCCGAGAGTGGATTTGCCCGCCCCGTTGGGTCCCACGACGCCGAGCACCTCGCCCGCGCGCAGGTCGAGATCGAGAGGACCGGCGACGATCGTGCCGGGGGTGCGCGCCACCGCAAGGTCGCGCGCCGTGAGCAGCACCTCGCCCGGCGCCGCGGCCGGAGGGGGCGGCACCTGCGGAGGGATGCCGGGCACCCATACCCCGGCCGCGGCGAGCTGCTGGGCGAGCCCGGATGCCGCGGCATCCGCCGTCGAGCCGGCACCGTCGCCGGCGCCGTCGCCCTCGCCCTCGCCCTCGCCCTCGCCCTCGCGCGAGCCCTCGCCCTCGCACGAGCCCACACGCTGCGCGCGAACCCACACGTCTCGCGCGCGCGCGTCGTGTGGGTTCGTGCCAGGTATGTGGGTTCGCGGGTCGGCCGCGGGAAGCGGGCGTGGGGTCGTGCCAGGTGTGTGGGTTCGCGGGTCGCCCGCGGGCAGCGGGTGTGAGCCCGGGCCGGAAGTGTGGGGTCGTGCGGCGCCCGCGGGCAGCGGGCGCGGGTTCGTGCCGGACGTGTGGGGTCGTGACCCGCCCGCCGGCGCGGGGCGGGGACCCGCTCCCCCGTAGCCGAGCACGGCGTGCGGTGATCCATCCGCGAGCACGCCTCCGCCGGGCGCGAGCGCGATCACGCGGTCCACGAGGGGCAGCCACACGTCCACCCGGTGCTCGATGACGATCAGGGTGGCTCCGGTGGCATCCAGCACCCGGCCGACCGCGTCGCGCACCTCGGCGACCCCGGCGGGGTCGAGGTTCGCGGTCGGTTCGTCCAGCAGCACGACGCCCGGGCGCATCGCGAGCACGCCGGCCAGGGCCAGGCGCTGCTTCTGCCCGCCCGACAGCGCCGCCGTCGCCCGGTCCAGCGGCACGTCGAGGCCCACAGCATCCAGGGCGGCGCGCACGCGCGGCCAGATCTCGGCCGCGGGCACGCCGAGGTTCTCGCAGCCGAACGCCACGTCGTCGCCGACGCGCGCGAGGATCGTCTGGCTGTCGGGATCCTGCAGCACCAGGCCGGCGCGACCGCGGGTCGCGGCCGCCGGCTCACCGCCGACGAGCAGCGCACCCTCCTGCTCCCCTTCGTCGGCGCCGCCGAGCACTCCCGCCACGCCCTGCAGCAGTGTCGACTTGCCCGAACCCGACGCCCCCAGCAGCAGCACCCGCTCACCGGGTTCGATGCGCAGGGTCACCTCGCGCGCGGCCCACGCCTGGCGCGTGGCGTAGCGCCAACCCCACCCGCGCGCCTCGACGGCGACGGGTGCGGACGCGGTGGATGCCGGCACGTCAGACGCGCCGGGAGACCTCGCGCCCCGCCGCGAACCGGCTGAGGGCTCCCGTCGCGGCGAGCCCTCGCGCGATCAGCCAGGCGCCGAGCCCGGCGATGACCGCACCCGACACGGTGGTCGAGGCGATGTAGACGGTGGTGAACAGCGTGTCCGCGCCGGGATACCAGAAGATCCGGTCGTTGATGCCGCCGGCCACCCCGGCGCCGGCGCCGGCGAGGATCGCGACGGGCAGACGCCACATCCCGTAGAGGAACACCAGGAACACCAGTTCCGCCCCGAGCCCCTGCACGAGGCCGGAGACGATCGTGAGGGGGCCCCACTGGTTTCCGACCAGCGCGGAGATGACCGCGGCGACGGTCTCGGTGTACATCGCCGCTCCGGGCTTGCGGATGATCAGGCCACCCAGCACCCCGGCGATCAGCCAGGGTCCGGCCAGCAGCCCCTGCACCCCGGGCAGCAGCGGCTTCAGCAGGGCGCTGGGGCCCTCGTAGCCGACGTTCCACAGCAGGAACACGGCAGCGCAGGCGACGGCGATGACGCTGGCCACCACGATGTCGACGACACGCCAGCGCGCACGTTCGGAAAAGGGCGGAAGCGGCGGACGCGAACTCTTCTGTGAGGCTTCGCGAGCAGACGTGGATGCGTGCATTCTCTCTCCTCCCTGCGCCGGCATGATCCGGATCAGGTTCGACGGTCGAAGCGTGGATCGCTTCCTCTCAGCCCGGCTCACCGGACTCCCGTGGTTTGGCGTCGAGTATACCCACGGCTGAGACGGGGTATTTTTGCTGAGTGACCACAGAGGACGCGCCCCCGCTGACGCGCCGTGCCCGCCGAGCGCGGGAGCGCGCGGTCGCCGGCGACGCCACGCGCCCGACGCCCGGCACCACCGCCGATGACACGACGGCGGATGCCGCAGGGAACGGGGCGGACGCCACCGGCACCCCGTCGGGGGCGGAGGCCGCGCACGAGTCCGTGACCACGCGCCCGCACCCGCGGCCCGAGCCCGAGCCGGACCCCAAGCCCAAGCCCGAGCCCGAGCCGGACCCCAAGCCCGAGCCCGAGCCCGAACCCACCGCCGACTCCGACATCGAGTCCACGTCGGAAGCCGCCGCGCCACCCGCCCCCGTGGCGGTCCCGGTGGCGGTCTCCGGCCTGGCCACCCCCGGCATCCTGCCGCCGGTCGCCGACGACGAGGACGCTGCGATTCGCGCCGACGAGGAATCGACGGCCGGGCCGCGCCGCACCCCGCGGCGCCTGGCCCTCACCTGGGTGGACGAGGACGCCGTGGCCGCGGCCTCTCCCGGCGTGAGCCTCGACACCGCCGCGACGCCGTACGTGACGGTGCAGCCCGATCTGCTGGCCGTGCGCCCGCGCCGCTCGCCGTTGCGTGCCGGGGTGCTCGTGCCGCTGCTCAGCATCATCGGCGTGATCGTCCTCTACGCCGCGACCACCCTCCTGTGGCCGCTGCATGCGGTCGCGCCGCAGGTGACCACGGCCGAGCTGGCACCGGTGAGCGCACCGGCGTCCGCTCCCGCCTGGCCCGAGCAGGGCGGTGCCGCACTGGGGGTGCAGGGCATCACCGGCGCGGCGGCGTCGACCGGCGACCCCATCTCGATGGCGAGCCTGACGAAGGTCGTCACGGTGCTGATGGCGCTGGACCGCATGCCGCTCGCCGTGGGCGAGCAGGGGCCGGAGTACGGCTTCACCGCCGCCGACCAGAGCAGCTACTGGCGCTACCGGGAGCGGGGCGAGTCCGCCCTTCCGGTGCCGGTGGACGGCACCCTCACGCAGTACCAGCTGATGCAGGGAATCCTCATCGCCTCGGCGAACAACTACGCCGATCGCCTCGCCGCCGACCTCTGGCCGAGCGACCAGGTCTTCGCGGATGCCGCGGCAGCCTGGCTCTCGCAGCGCGGGCTCACCGGCATGACGGTCGTGGATCCGAGTGGCATCGACGAGGACAACGTCGCCGACCCGGCCTCGCTCATCGCGCTGGCCGACCTGGCGATGGCCGACCCGGTGGTCGCGGAGATCGTCCGCATGCCGACGGCCGAGCTGCCCGGCGCGGGTCTCATCGAGAACACCAATGCGCTGCTCGCCGACCCCGGCGTCGTCGGCATCAAGACCGGCGCGCTGTGGGAGCACTTCAACCTCCTGGTGGCGAAGGACCTCGTCGTGGACGAGACGCCGGTGCGCATGTACGCCGCGGTCATGGCGCAGGGCGACGGCGAAGCGCGCAACGCGGTGGCCCGGGCGCTGCTCGCGCAACTCGAGAGCGAGCTGCAGGCGCGGCCGACGGTCGCCGCGGGCACCGTCGCCGGATCGGTCACGACGGCGTGGGGCGCCGACACCGAACTGGTCACCGCCGACGCGACGTCGGTCGTGCTGTGGAACGGCGCCAGCGCGCCGGTGACCGCCGACGTCAGCCTCGAGGACGGCGCGGATGCCCGCACGGCCGGGGCGGCCGCCGGTACCCTCACCGTCACCGGCCCCCTCGACAGCGACACGGTGGAGGTGCGTCTCGCCTCCGACCTGCCCGGCCCGACAGCCTGGTGGCGGCTCACCCATCCGCTGGAGCTCTTCGGCCTCGCCGGCTGAGCGCCCGCATCCGGGCTCGGCTCAGAAGGGCCAGATGAGCGGGACGTAGAGCACGGCGACGGCGAGGAACACCACGGTCAGCGGCACGCCCAGGCGCCAGTAGTCGCCGAAGCGGTAGCCGCCGGGCTGCATGACCATCACGTTCACCGGGGTGGCGATGGGCGTGAGGAACGACGCGGCCCCGGCGACGGTGAGCGCCATCATGAAGGGCTGCACGCTGAGACCGAGGGTGCCGGCGATCGACACCGCGATCGGGGCGACGATCAGCACGGTCGCGACGTTCGAGATGAACTGGCCGAGGACGACAGTCACGACGCACAGCACGAGCAGCGCCAGGTGCGGCGCGGCCGATCCGGTGATGCCGAGCACCACCTCGGCGACGACGTCGGCCGCGCCGGTGGAGACGAACGCCGACGACAGCGGCACCATGCCGGCGATGAGGATCACCGTCGTCCAGGAGATCGCCCGGTACGCCTGCGGCATCGACATGACACGCGTGACGATCATCGCCCCCGCCGCCAGCAGGCCGGCCACGGCGGGCGGCACCGCGCCGGTGGCCAGCAGCACCACCATGAGGGCGAGGATGACGAGGGCCCGGCGCGCGCCACGCCCCAGCGGCACCGTACGCCGCAGCGCCTGCGGGGAGGTCACGGCGATGATGTCGGGCGACCGGATGTATCGCTCGAGCTCGGCCCACGTGCCCTGCACGAGCACCGCGTCGCCCGCCTGCAGCGTGAGCCCGCCCGCTGTGCCGGCACGGGAGACGTGCGGCGGCTCGGCCGCGCCGCGGCGGGCCGCGAGGATCACGAGGTTGTCGTCGCGGGTGGTCATCCCCGGCCAGACCCTGCGCCCGATGAGGCTCGAGCGGGGGGCGACGAGCACCTCGACGACGCCGTCGGTGGGGTTGAACAGGGTCTTCGTCGACAGGTCCACGTCGTACGTCTCACGCCAGCCCTGCGCCGCGGCGCTGGGGTCCGCGGCGGCGTCGAAGTGGTCGGGGGAGCGCTCGGGCAGCAGCCGCGGCCCGAGCACGGCGACCACCGCGATCGTCAGCGCGACCAGCGGCACCCCGGCCAGCGCGAACTCGAAGAACCCGAACGCGCGTCCTCCTGCCGACACCGCCAGCTGCGAGACCACCGGGTTCACCGGCGTGCCGGTGAGGGTCAGCAGCGACCCGGCGCTGGCGGTGAAGGCCAGCGGGATGAGCATCTTCGACGGCACGATGCCGGCGCGCACCGCCACGACGACGACGACAGGCAGCAGGGCCGCGACGGCGCCGTTGATGCTGATGAAGCCGGTGAGGATCGCCGACATCGCCCCCACGATGACCAGCAGCCGGCGCTTGCCCGCGCCACCGCGGGTGATCACCTGCTGGCCGACCCAGGCCGTCACGCCGGTGGCATCCAGTCCCTCACTGACGATGAACAGCGACGCGATGAACAGCACCGTCGGGTCACCGAAGCCCGAGAACGCCTCGGGGAGCGTGAGGATGGCGGTCGCCCACAGCCCCAGCGGCACCGCGACGGCGACGACCGCCATCGGGATCTTCCCGCTGACGAACGCGATCACCGCCAGCCCGAGGATGACGAAGGTCGCGATCACGGGGTCCACACGGCAACGGTACCCGCGCCTCGCACGGTCGCGCCCCCCGGCGCAGGACGGGGGGCGGTGTCAGACGAAGCGCACCGTGCGCTGCAGGCGCGAGCGCACGTCGAACAGTTCGTTGCCACCGATGTCGCGGGCGCCGGTCATGCCTCGGCGCAGCACGGTGGCCAGCGCGCTGCGCGACACCACCGCGACGGGCAGTCCGCGCACCTTCCCCAGTTCCTCGATGGGCTGCACGAGGTCGTCGTCGGGCAGCACCACCAGCACCCCGCTGAACCGCACGCCCGCAGCGCGCGCGACGGTGCGGGTGCGGGCGACCAGGTCACCCACCGGCGACCCCTCGACCCCGTCGCCGACGAGCTCGCCGCGGCGCACGCGCACCGGCCCGCCGAAGTCCTCCGACAGCACCGCGTACAGCCCGCTCGGCCCCAGCACGATGTGGTCGAGCTTGGCGTCGGGGCCGTCGCCGCGGGCGGGCGCCGAGACGTCGTGCCACACGGTGTACCCCATCCCGAGGTCGGCGACGATGCGCGCCGTCGCCTCCTCGGCGAGCGCGTCGGCCAGCAGGCGCCGCACCTCGTGCGGGGCGGTGCGCACCAGCGCCGGATCGTACGGGTCGGGCAGGTCGACGCCGCGACCGGCCCACTCGCGGATGAGGGCCAGGTAGCGTTCGCGCCGCCATCCGCCGGGGTGCCCGAACGACCGTGCCCGCGGACGGGTGTCGGTGCGGGCGGTCGGCGCCTTCCAGCCGGAGAAGTCCGGGGCCGCGGCCGCGCCGAACCCGTGGCCGCGGTCGTATGCCGCGCGGGAGTCCGGGGTGCCCACCAGCTCCCACGCCCGCTGCACCTGCACGAACACGGCGGCATCGCCCCCGGTGTCGGGATGCGTCTGGCGCAGTCTCAGCCGGTAGGCGCGACGCAGGGTCTCGTCGTCGGCGGCGGCATCCACGCCCAGCACGTCGTACGCCGACGCGGAAAGTGGGCTGTCGAACACGGTGCCTCCCCGAGGGCTCGACCACCCATCGTACGTGCGCCGCTGGCGGCCGGTCGCTCGCCGGACGGACGGGAAGGCTATCCCCAGAGCGGGATGCCGGGCTCGAACGCGAAGGCGTCGTCGACGAGGCGCGGGCCGAGTTCGGCGAGCGACGCGGGATGCCACGACGGCGACCGGTCCTTGTCGACCAGCTGCGCGCGGATGCCCTCCGGCAGGTCAGGCTGAGTCTGGGCGAACCACATGACCAGGCCGTACTCCTGCGCCAGCGCCGCGCGCAGGTCGGGCAGCGTGCGCGCGCGCCGCACCGCGGCCAGCGTCACCGTCAGCGCCGTCGGCGACAGGGTCTCCAGCTCGTCGGCGGCCTCGGCCGCCCGCTGCTCCGGACGCGACCGCAGGCGGGCGATGATCTCCGCGACGGTCTCGGCCGCGAACGCGTCGTCGATCCAGGGGCGGTCGGACTCCAGCCGCGACGGACCGTGCGTCGCGTCGAACAGCAGAGTCAGCTCGGTGGCGGTCTGGGGATCGGCCCGCGTCTGCAGCGCGTGATGCAGCTCGGGCAGGTGCTCGGCGGGCACCAGGTGATCGGCGAAGCCGGCGTAGATCGCATCCGCGGCATCCATCGTCGCCCCGGTCAGCCCCAGGTACTCCCCCACACGGCCGGGGGCACGGCCGAGCAGCCAGGTCCCGCCGACGTCGGGGGTGAAGCCGATGCGGGTCTCGGGCATCGCCAGCCGTGAGCGCTCGGTGACGATCCGCACCGCCGCGTGCCCGGCCAGGCCGATGCCGCCGCCCATCGTGATGCCGTCCGCCAGCACGACCACGGGCTTCGGATACTCCGCGATCATCGCGTTGAGGGCGTACTCCGCGCGGAAGAACAGTGCGGTGTCCTCGGGGCGACCCGCCACGATCTGGTCGTAGAGCCCGCGCACATCGCCGCCGGCGCAGAGCCCCCGGTCGCCGGCGCCGTCCAGCAGCACCAGCGCGACATCGGGGTCCTCCCGCCACACGTCGAGCGCGGCGATGAGTGCCTCGACCATGCCGAGGTCGAGGGCGTTGATGGCACGGGGGCGGTCGAGGGTCAGGTGCCCCACGCCGTCACGGCGCTGCACCCGCACACGGGACTCGGAATCGGGTCGGCTCATCCCCACACGGTAGCGGTTTCGCATTATCCCCCCATCCCGGCCAGACTGGGCACAAAAGAGAGGAAGCGCATGCCCGACGGACAAGTGCTCGAGTTCTCCGCCCTCACGAAACGCTTCGGTTCCCTGAGGGCCGTCGACCGTTTCACCGCCCGCGTGGAGCCCGGGCGGGTCACCGGATTCCTCGGCCCGAACGGCGCAGGCAAGACGACGACCATGCGGATGCTGCTGGGGCTCGTCCGCGCTTCCGAGGGCACCGCCACGATCGGCGGCACGCCTTACGCGCAGCTGCCTCATCCGCTGCAGAGCGTGGGCTCGGCGCTCGAGGCTTCGAGCTTCCACCCGGGCCGCACCGCCGCGGCGCACCTGACGGCGCTGGCACAGGCCTCCGATGTCCCCACCTCACGCGTCGACGAGACGCTCGGACTCGTGGGACTCGCTGATGCCGCGGGGCGCAAGGTCGGCGGCTACTCGCTCGGCATGCGTCAGCGGCTCGGCCTGGCCGCCGCGCTCATCGGCGACCCGGGTGTGCTCGTGCTCGACGAGCCCACCAACGGTCTCGACCCCGAGGGCATCCGGTGGATGCGTGACTTCCTCAAGGCTCTCGCCCGCGAGGGACGCACCGTCTTCATCTCCTCCCACCTGCTGACCGAGGTTCAGCAGACCGTCGACTCGCTGCTGGTCATCGCCCGCGGCCGCCTCGTCTTCGAGGGCACCATCGACGACCTCGCAGACCCGGCCGAATACGCCACCGTCGTCGACGCCCCCGACCGCGCCGCCCTCGCAGCGGCACTCGCCGCCGCGGGGATCGAGGCCGAGCCGCTGCGTGCGGGCCTGCGGATCGCCGCGGCCGAGCCCGCTCAGATCGGTGCCGTCGCGGCATCCGCCGGCATCGCGCTGTCGCTGCTGCAGCGGCAGGGACCGTCGCTGGAGCAGGTGTTCCTGGAGCTGGCCTCCGGCACCCGCACGCACCCGAGCGCGTTCCAGGAGCCCGCCCCGGCGGCATCGGCCGCGACGGAAGGGGGCGACCGATGAGCTTCATCGGCACCGTCAAGTCCGAGAACACCAAGCAGTTCTCCACCTCGTCGTGGTGGATCCTCGCCCTGGTGCTGCTGCTCTACGTGGGATCGACCGCGGCCGGGCTGGCGTTCTTCTTCGCCGCCGCGGCCACCGGCGCGCTGCCGGGCAGCGAGGGTGCTCCCGTGCTACCCGAGGAGAGCCTGCCGTCCGTGCTGTACTCCCTCGCCACCGCGATGGGCTACGTGTTCCCGCTCCTCATCGGCACGCTGATGGTGACCACGGAGATCCGGCACAAGACACTCACTCCCACCTTCCTCGCCACCCCGCGCCGTGGGCGGGTGCTCACGGCGAAGGTCATCGTGGGCATCGGTCTGGGTCTGCTGTACGGCGTGATCGGCATCGTGGCTTCGACGGGTCCGTCGGCCGGCCTGCTGGCGCTGCAGGGCGTCGACACGCAGCTGGGTGACACCGACATCTGGGCGATGCTCGGCCGCATGCTCGCCGCGTTCGTGCTGTGGGTGCTGATCGGCATCGGCGTGGGCGCGCTGGTGCGCAACCAGATCGTCGCGATCGTGGGCGCGCTGGTGTTCACCCAGTTCCTGGAGCCGGTCGTGCGCACCCTGGTGCCGCTGGTCGAGGGCGCCGGCGACATCGTGCAGTTCCTCCCCGGCGCCGCCTCGGATGCGCTGGTGGGCGCGAGCCTGTACACCAGCGCGATGGTCGACGCCGGCGGCGGGTCCGCACCGTCCCTCGAATGGTGGGCGGGCGGCCTGGTGCTGCTGGGCCTCGCCGTCGTGCTGCTCCTGCTCGCGCAGCTGTTCAGCTGGCGGCGCGACGTCGCCTGAGCGCGACGTCGTCTGAGCGCGACGTCGCCTGAGCGCGACTCGGTGTGAGCGCGCGGCTCAGGCTCAGCGCGAGGCAGGGCGGGTCAGGCTGTGGCGGGCTTGACCGGGCGTGCGGTGGCAGGCTTCGCCGGGCGTGCGGTGCGGGGCTTCGCGCCGGCACCGGCACGGCACCGGGCGCCGCCTTCGGCGACTCGGCCTCGGCGGGCGCCTCGGGCTCGTCGGCGGGCGGCTCCTCCGCGGCACCGGCGGTGGGAACCGCGCCCGTGGCGAGAGCCACGACATCGGCCGGCTGCTCGCCGGCATCCACACGCAGCGCCTGGATGAGGGCGAGGCCGTGGCGCGTGTTGAGCACGATGCGCTGGAACTCGGGGTGGCCCTCGAGGTCGATCACGACGCCGGGCAGGCGTCGGCGAACGATGACGAAGTCGACGCCGTTCACCGACTTCCAGGTGCCCATCGCGATGACGCCCGGCAGCCGGGTGCCCGGGCTCTGGATGCCGCGCAGCCAACTCCACGGGTCGTCGATGAGCTGCACCTTCGCGATCGTGTCGCGCGGCACGATGACATTCCCTTTGTGGAATGCGAGCAGACGCTCGGTGGCCGACAAGACGATCTCGAGTCGCGTCGAGTCCAGCAGGAGGGTCACCATGCTCCTAGTCTGCCAGCGACCTCGCCCTCGTTTGCTTACGGGACCGCAACGATCTGGCCGCCCCGCCCGCGGTTCACGGTGGGACACTTGACCGGTGACACTCCTGCAGCCTCCCCCCGCCGCGGCGACCGTCGACGACGCCCTGCGTCGCGCTGCGGCCGGCGAGCGCGTGGGGGTCGACGACGCCGAGGTGCTGCTGCACGCCACCGGCGACGAGTTCGAACGGATGCTGACGATCGCCGGCGCCCAGCGCGATGCCGGGCTCGCCGCCGCAGGACGCCCCGGCATCATCACGTATTCGCGCAAGGTGTTCCTGCCCCTGACGACCCTCTGCCGCGACCGCTGCCACTACTGCGTGTTCGTGGACACCCCCGGCCAGCTGGCCACCCTGCACAAGCCGCTCTACATGACCGAGGCGCAGGTGCTGTCGGTCGCGCGGCAGGGACAGGCGCAGGGATGCAAGGAGGCACTGCTCACCCTCGGCGACCGCCCCGAGGACCGGTGGCCCGCCGCCCGCGCCTGGCTCGATGAGCACGGCTACGCCTCCACGCTCGACTACGTCGGCCGCATGGCGCGGCTGATCACCGCCGAGACCGGGCTGCTGGCGCACCTGAACCCGGGGGTCATGACCTACGACGAAATCGTGGCACTGCGCCCGACCGCGCCGTCGATGGGCATGATGCTCGAGACGACATCGCGGCGCCTGTTCACCGAGCCAGGTCAGGTGCACTTCGGGTCGCCCGACAAGGACCCCGCGGTGCGGCTGCGGGTGATCGAGGACGCCGGGCGGGCACAGGTTCCGTTCACCACCGGCATCCTCGTCGGCATCGGCGAGACTCTGCGCGACCGCGCCGAGTCGCTGGTGGCCATCCGCGACGCCGACGACCGGCACGGGCACGTGCAGGAAGTGATCGTGCAGAACTTCCGCGCCAAGCCGCGGACGGCCGCGCAGTCCGCACCCGACGCCGGGCTGCGCGAGTACGTCGCGGCGGTCGCCGTCGCCCGGCTGGTGTTCGGGCCGGGGATGCGGGTGCAGGTGCCGCCGAACCTGTCGGATCCCGCCGAGTTCGACCTGCTCGTGCGGGCCGGAGCGGACGACTGGGGCGGGGTGTCGCCGGTGACCGCCGACCACGTCAACCCCGAGCGTCCGTGGCCGCACCTGGACGAGCTGGCCGCGCGCACCGCCGCGCTCGGCTTCGAGCTGCGGGAGCGGCTGACAGCCCACCCCGAGTACCTCCGCCGCGGCGAGCAGTGGCTCGACCCGGCGATGCACGCGCCGGTCGCGGCCCTCGCCGACCCGCAGACGTCGCTCGCTGCGGCGCCCGCCGCAGCCGCTGCTCCTTCTCCTGATCGCGCCGAGCCCGCCGATGCTTCTGCTGCCGCTGCCTCTGCCGACGGCCGCGTGCACAACGTCGCCACGGCGGCCGCCACGGCACCGTCCGCGGCCGAATTCGTCCCGCACGGCACAGTTCAGCGAGGTCCTGCACACGACGGCGCCGGCACCCGCGTTCCGGCCGAGGGCGGGACCCCCGTTTCGGCCGCCGGAAGCACCGGCGGCGCCCGGGCGCGGCTCGCCGAGCAGGCCGCCGCCGACCCGACCGCCCTCGGCGATGACGACTGGGCCCTGCTCCTCACGTCCACCGGCGCGGACCTCGAGGCGCTCGTCGCGACCGCGGACGACCTGCGGCGCTACACCGTGGGCGAGGCGGTGAGCCTCGTGGTGAACCGCAACCTCACCTCCACCGGCTTCCGCGCCGCGGGCGCGACCGCGCCGGGCGAGTTCGACCTCGCCGACGTCGGCAGGATCGCCGCGGACGCCGCCGACCTCGGCGCCACCGAGCTGTGCGTGCAGGGCCGCCTGCCCGACAGCGAGGATCCCGGTGCCTACCTGGACATCGCCCGCGCGGTGAAGCAGGCTGCACCCGGCATCCACCTGCATGCGTATCGCCCGCAGGACGTGTGGGATCTCGCGGAGCGCGGTGGCCTCGGCCTCGACGGCGCCCTCGCCGCGCTGCGCGAGGTGGGCGTGGACACCGTGCCGGGCACGGGCGTGAAGGTCGCCGCTGAGCGGGTGCGGATGGCTGCCTTCCCCACCGATCTCGAGGTGGACCGCTGGGTCGAGGGGATCTCGGCCGCGCATCGCCACGGGTTCCGCTCCACGAGCGTGCTGTTCTACGGCCACGTCGAGACCGCGCACGAGCGCATCGCCCACCTGCGCCTGCTGCGGCGCCTGCAGGAGGCCGCCGTCGCCACCGCATCCGGCGGAGGGTTCAGCGAGTTCGTGCCGATCCCCCTCCCCGGCCCCGCGGGGGGAGTGCCCCTCGTGCCCGGCCGCGCGGCGATCGACGAGCACCGCGCCATGACCGCCGTCGCGCGGCTGATGCTGGCCGGCGCCATCCCGCACGTGCAGGTGCCGTGGCCACGCGTCGGCGTGGATGCCGCCGCGGTGCTGCTGCACGCCGGCGCCGACGACCTGGGCGGCACCCTGCTCGACGGCCGGGTGCTCCCCGCCGCCGGGATCGAGCACGGCAGCGAGCTGCCCGTAGCGGATGCCGCCCGGCTCGCGGCCCGCCTGTTCCGCCCGTTCCGGCTGCGCACCACCGACTACGGCACGCCGCGCCCCGCCGCCCGCGGGGTCGCCGCCGCCCGCGGGGTCCCCGGCGCCCGCGGGGTCGCCGCCGGCGCTGCTCCGGTGTCACGAATGGCGGGTACCGCACACGACAACCGTGCGGATGCGACACTCGAGCAGCCCCAGCACGCTCTCCGCCCCGCCGGAACCTCCGCCCCCGCACCCGGGGCCGCTCCGGTGTCGCAAGTGGCGGATCCCGCACACGACAACCGTGCGGACGCGACACTCGAGCAGCCCCAGGAGGCGACCACGAACGCAGACGAACGCGGGGACGACCGGTGACCGAGCACGTCGAGGTCGCCGTCGTCGGCGCGGGGTTCGCGGGCCTCGGCATGGCCATCGCGCTGCGCCGTGCGGGGCGGTCGTCGTTCGTGATCCTCGAGCGCGCGGCATCCGTCGGGGGCACCTGGCGGGACAACACCTACCCCGGGGTCGCCTGCGACGTGCCGTCCCACCTGTACGGGTTCGCCACGCACCCGAACCCGGGCTGGTCGGCACGCTACGCCGCGGGGGCGGAGATCCACCGCTACCTCGAAGACGTCGCCGCCACCGAAGACCTCGGCGATCGGCTGCGACTGCAGACCCCGCTGCTGTCCGCGCAGTGGGATGCCGCCGCGTCGCGGTGGACGCTGGACACCGGCCGCGGGCCGCTCACGGCCGACGCCCTCGTGCTGGCGTGCGGGCGCCTGACGGAGCCGTCCATCCCCGACATCCCGGGGCTCGAGAAGTTCGACGGGCCGATCTTCCACTCCGCCCGCTGGGACCACGGTGCCGACCTCGCCGGGCGCCGGATCGCCGTCGTCGGCACCGGCGCCAGCGCCGTGCAGCTCATGCCCCGCCTGGCCGAGACCACCGCGCAGGTGACCCTCTTCCAGCGCACCCCCGCGTGGATCGTCCCCCGCGACGAGCGCGCCTACGACGACGCCGAGCGGGAGCGGTTCGCGACGCACCCCGAGGAGCTCGCGGCGCTGCGCGCGGCGCTGTACGTCGAGGGTGAGGCCCGCTTCGCCTCCCGATCCGGTGACGCCGCTGCCTCCGCCGCCGCGCGCCAGGTCGCCCTCGATCACCTCGCCGCACAGGTGCCCGACGCCCGGCTGCGCGCCGCGCTGACCCCGCAGTATTCGTTCGGGTGCAAGCGGGTGCTGCTCTCCGACGACTTCTACCCCGCCGTCGCCTCGCCCGCCGTGACGCTGGAGCCCTCGGCTCTGGCCGCCGTCGACGACGACGGCGCGCTGGTCGCGGCATCCGGAACCCGGCACCGAGCCGATGCCCTGGTGCTGGCCACCGGCTTCGTCTCGCAGCGTCAGCCGTACGCCGAACTCGTGACCGGCGAGCAAGGGCTCACGCTTGCGGAGCACTGGTCCGACGGCATGACCTCGTTCGCCTCCACCGTCGTCGCGGGCTTTCCGAACCTCTTCGTGCTCGACGGCCCGAACGCCTCACTCGGCCACAATTCGTCGGTGCTGATGCTGGAGGAGCAGGCCGCCTACGCGGTGCGCGCCCTCGCCCAGCGCGCGCAGGCGCCCGGAGGCGTGCTGCGGGTGGACCCGCAGGCCGAGGCCGCGTACACCGCCGAGATCGACCGGGCCGCCCGCACCACCCCCTGGCTGACCGGGGGATGCCGCAACTGGTACGTCGACCGCGGCAGGCTCACCCTGCTGTGGCCGGGCACGGTCGACGCCTTCCGTGCCCGGCTCGCCCGCGCCGACGGCACCGAGTTCACGACCATCCCCGCCACCGCCGGCGGGGACGAGAGGAGATCGTCATGACCGTGCCCTTCCGTCTCGGGTACAAGGCGTCAGCCGAGCAGTTCGCACCGGGCGAGCTGGCCGACTTCGCCGTGCTGGCCGAAGAGGTCGGCTTCGACTCGGTGTTCATCTCCGACCACTTCCAGCCCTGGATGCACGAGGGCGGCCACGCCCCCGCCGCTCTCCCCTGGCTCGGTGCGGTGGGGGCGCGCACCTCCCGGGTGCTGCTGGGCACATCGGTGCTCACCCCGACGTTCCGCTACCACCCCGCCGTGATCGCTCAGGCGTTCGCGACGCTCGGGGTGATGTTCCCGGGGCGGATGATCCTCGGCGTCGGCACCGGGGAGGCGCTGAACGAAGTCACCCTCGGCCTGGACTGGCCCGACCCGCCCGAGCGCTTCCAGCGCATGAAAGAGGCCATCACCCTCATCCGAGAGCTGTGGGCGGAGGAGCGGGTGACGTACGAGGGCGACTTCTGGAGCGTCAAGGATGCCACCGTCTACGACCGCCCCGACCAGCCGGTGCCGATCTACATCGGCGCGTCCGGACCGGCCGCGACCCGTCTGGCCGGTCGCATCGCCGACGGGTGGATCACCACGAGCGGCAAGGATCCGGCGCTGTACACCGACAAACTGCTGCCCGCGCTGAAGGAGGGTCTCGAGAAGGGCGGTCGCACCCCCGACGATGTCGACACCCTCATCGAGGTGAAGGTGTCCCTGGCGGACACCCGCGAGGAGGCGCTGGATAAGACGCGGTTCTGGGCACCGCTCGCGCTGTCACCCGAGGAGAAGACCGGCATCCACGACCCCATCGAGATGCAGCGCCGGGCAGCCGAGCTGCCGATCGAGCGCGCGGCGTCGCGCTTCATCGTCTCGACGGATCCGGACGAGCACGTCGAGCAGATCGCCCGCTACGTCGATCTCGGCTTCCGCCACCTCGTGTTCCACGACCCCGGCTTCGACCAGGAGGGGTTTCTGCGCACCTACGGTGCCGAGATCCTGCCCCGCCTGCGCGCGCGGTTCGGCGGCTGATCCCCATGGTCGGCGGGTTGGAAGCGACGGATGCCGGGCGGGTCGGCCCAGATGAGGCTGTCGCCGCCGCTCGCGACGGTGAGCCTGCCGAGGCGGGGTGGATCGTCGTCGTTCCGGTGAAACCGGCCGAGACCGGCAAGTCGCGGCTGGCGGTGCCGGGGATCGACCGTCAGGCGCTGGCCCGCGCGATCGCCCGCGACACCATCGCCGCGGCCGCCCGTACTCCGGGGGTCGAACGGGTGGTCGTCGTCAGCAGCGATCCGGATGTCGCGGCCACGGTGGCCGGCGCTGCCGGCGCCGCCCCGGTCGAGGTCGTGGGCGATCCCGGCGAAGGACTGGACGCCGCCGTGGCCATGGGAGCGGCGGGATTCTCCGGACGCGCCCGCGCCGCCCTGCTGGGAGACCTGCCGGCGCTGCAGCCGGTCGAGCTGGCGAACGCGCTGCGCTCCGCAGGCCGTCACCGGCGGGCCGTGGTGGGCGATGCCATCGGCACCGGGTCGACCCTCGTGACCGCCGCCGGCGGGCTGGCCTGGCGATCCGCGTTCGGCGCCGGCTCGTTCGGGCGACACCGCAAGCTCGGTGCCGTTGCGGTGACGGCACCGGCGGCATCCGGTCTGCGCAACGACGTCGACACCGCCCAGCAGCTGCGCACGGCCGAGGAGATCGGGGTGGGACCGCGCACCACCGCGCTGCTGCACTCGGCTCGCAACGACCGCGGTGCGGTGCTCACGACGGCTCGGCTGCGGCTGCGGGATATGCAGGAGAGCGATCTGGACGCGATGGCCGGGCTGCTGGGCGACTCCAGCGTGATGCGGTACTACGCCGCGCCGTACACCCGCGAGCAGGCCGCCGACTGGATCGCCCGCAACCGGAGCCGCTACCGCGCCGACGGCTTCGGCCTGTGGATCATCGAGGACCACGACGGCGGGTTCGTCGGCGACTGCGGCCTCACCTGGCAGCGGCTGGGCACGCACCGGGTGCTGGAGGTCGGCTACCACGTGGCTCCGCGCTTCCAGCGGCGCGGCTACGCCACCGAGGCGACGGCGGCGGTGCGGGACCTCGCGCGCACGCTCGGGTTCGACGAAGTGCGAGCTCTCATCCATCCGCGCAACGCCGCCTCGACACGCGTGGCCACGAAGATCGGCATGCATCGGGATGCCGAGGGCTCCGACCTCGCGGGCATCACCGTCATGCGCATGGAGCTGTAGGCGCGGGGCCGGTCGGACGGGGGCCGGTCGGACGGGGGCCAGTCGGACGGGGCGGTCGGACGGGGGCCGGCCCGGCGGGGGCCGGTCGGACGGGGGCCGGTTCAGACCGCCACGGCGGCGAGCGCGGCGTCGGCCATCGCGGCGGATGCCGCGACGTCGCGCATCCACAGCGGAGCGACGACCGCGCGCATCCCGAGCGCATCGATCGCGGCAGCGAGGTGCGCGTCCTCCTCCGCGATCAGCCAGGCATCCAGCAGCCCGCCCTCGGAGCGGGCCCCGTAATGCGCCGCGACGGCGGCTGCCGAGGTCTCCACGCCGATCGCGGTGAGGCAGACGTCGGCCATCCCCCGCACCACGGCGCCGCCGATGATGGGGGAGACGCCGACGACGTGCGCCGATGTGAGGGCCAGTGCCTCCCGGATGCCGGGCACGGCCAGGATCGGACCGATCGACACGACGGGGTTCGACGGCGCGAGCAGCACGACGTCGGCATCCGCGATCGCTTCGACCACGCCCGGAGCGGGCAGCGCGGCCTCGATGCCGGGATGGTCGAAGCCCAGCGGCGTGAGCTGCGCGCGATGGCGGGTCCACCACTCCTGGAAGTGCAGCACGTCGCCGCCGACCACCCGCACGTGGGTGTCGACCTCCGTGTCGGTCATCGGCAGCATCCGCACCCCGAGCGGCCAGCGGCCCGAGAGCCGCTCCACGATCTGCGTGGGGGTGAGGCCGTCCCGCAGCCAGCCGGTACGGGCGAGGTGGGTGCCGAGGTCGAGGTCGCCGAGGGTGAACCAGGGCCAGCCGGCTCCCCACTGCTGCAGCTCGGCGTTGACGCGCTCGGTGTCGCCGTCGCGCCCCCAGCCCCGCTCGGTGTCGTTCACCCCGGCGAGCGCGTAGAGGATCGAGTCGACGTCGGGCTGCAGGCGCACCCCGGAAAGCCACAGGTCGTCGCCGGTGTTGACGACCACGGTCGCCTCCGGCCCGTTGCGACGGGCGAGGGCGTCACGCACGCCGAGGGTGAACTTCGAGCCGCCCACTCCGCCGGCGAGGACCACGACGCGAGGGGAGGATGCCACGCCACCAGCCTACGGCCGCCCCGGGCCTCGGGGCCCGCGGCCTGGGAGCCTGGAGCCTGGAGCCGGGAGCCTGGTAGCCGGGAGCCGGGAGCCGGGAGCCGGGAGCCGGGAGCCGGGAGCCGTTCGTGTGTCACGAATGGCGGGTGCTACGGCACGCCACCGTGCGGATGTGACACTCGAGCAGCCCGCTCGCCCCGCGCCCGGGCGCCAGCGCCGCTCCGGTGTCACAAATGGCGGGTGCTACGGCACGCCACCGTGCGGATGTGACACTCGAGCAGCCCGCTCGCCCCGCGCCCGCTCGCCAGCGCCGCTCCGGTGTCACGAATGGCGGGTGCCGCGGCGGGCCACCGTGCGAACGCGACACTCGAGCAGCCCGCGACCTCACGGCCCCCGACCTCGCGACCCACGGCCCCGCGCCCGCGGGGGTCAGGCCGCCACGACCTCGCGCCCCGCGCCCCCGCGCCCGCGGGGGTCAGGCCGCGGCGGCGGCGCGCGCGGCCGCGGGCAGCGCGTCGACGATCCGCGCGAGCGCGGCATCGTCGTGCGCGGCGGTGAGGAACCACGCCTCGTACACGCTCGGGGGCAGCGACACCCCGGCATCGAGCATCGCGTGGAAGAACGGCGTGTACCGCGCGGCCTGCTGCTGCAGCGCCTCGGCGTACGACCGCGGCGCCTCCGGCAGGAACGCCACACCGAACAGCGATCCCGCGCGCGGCACCGCGTGCTCCACGCCTGCCGCAGTCAGCGCCGCGTCGAGCGCGTCGGCGACGACGGATGCCGCGGCATCCACCCGCGCGTAGACCTCCGGCGTGGCCCGCTCGAGCGTCGCGATGCCCGCGGCCACCGACAGCGGGTTCCCCGACAGCGTGCCGGCCTGGTAGACGGGTCCGACGGGGGCCAGCATCTCCATGACGTCGGCCCGGCCGCCGAGGGCCGCCAGCGGCATCCCTCCGCCGACGACCTTGCCGAAGGTGAACAGGTCGGGCGTGTACTGCTCGCCGGCGTCCTGCTGCAGGCCCCAGAATCCGGCGGGGTGCACCCGGAACCCGGTGAGCACCTCGTCGAGGATCAGCAGCGCACCGTGATCGTGCGCCAGCGCGGCGAGCCCGGCGTTGTATCCGGGAAGCGGCGGCACCACGCCCATGTTCGCCGCGGCGGCCTCGGCGATGACCGCGGCGATGCGGTCGCCGTGCACCGCGAAGGCCTCCTCGACCGCGGCGAGGTCGTTGTAGGGGAGCACCAGGGTCTGCGCCGCGATCGGCGCAGGCACTCCAGCCGAGCCGGGCAGGGCGAGGGTCGCGACCCCCGACCCCGCGGCGGCGAGCAGCCCGTCGGAGTGCCCGTGGTAGTGCCCGGCGAACTTGATGAGCAGGTCGCGCCCGGTGTACCCGCGTGCCAGCCGGATCGCGGTCATCGTCGCCTCGGTGCCGGTGGACACCAGGCGCACGCGCTCCACAGGGCGCCGGTCGCCGACCGCCACTCGCGCCGCGATGCGGTCGGCCAGCTCCACCTCGGCACCCGTCGGCGCCCCGAACGACAATCCGCGGGATGCCGCGTCCTGCACCGCGGCGACCACGCCCGGCTCGGCGTGGCCGAGCAGCGCCGGACCCCACGAGGCCACCAGGTCGACGTACTCCCGACCGGCGGCATCCGTCACGTGCGCACCCCGCGCCGAGGCGAGGAACCTGGGCGTGCCGCCCACGGATCCGTAGGCGCGCACCGGCGAGTTCACGCCGCCGGGGATCACCTCGCGCGCGTGCGCGAACAGCTCATCGTTTCTGTCGTTCATCGATCACTCTCTCGTGCGTGGCCGGGCCGCGCCGCGGGGTGCTCAGCGGTCGGCGCGCAGCCAACCGGCGGCCTCGACGGCCCAGTAGGTGAGGATGGCGTCGGCGCCGGCTCGGCGGATCGACGTCAGTGACTCGAGGATGGCGCCGCGACGGTCGATCCAGCCGTGCGCTGCGGCCGCCTCGACCATCGCGTACTCGCCGGACACCTGGTACGCCCACACCGGCACATCGACGGCGGCGCGCACGTCGGCCAGCACGTCGAGGTAGGGCAGGGCGGGCTTGACCATGACGATGTCGGCGCCCTCGGCCACGTCGGTGACGGCTTCGCGCACACCTTCGCGGCCGTTGCCCGGATCGAGCTGATAGGTGCGACGGTCGCCCTGCAGTTGCGAGTCGACGGCCTCGCGGAACGGCCCGTAGAACGCTCCGGCGTACTTCGCGGCGTAGGCGAGGATCAGGGTGTCGGTGAACCCCTCGGCCTCGAGCGCGGCGCGGATGTGGGCGACCTGGCCGTCCATCATCCCCGAGAGCCCCAGCAGGTGCGACCCCGCCCGCGCCTGCGCGAGCGCCATGGCGGCGTAGCGCTCGAGAGTGGCGTCGTTGTCGACGGCGCCATCGGCACGCAGCACTCCGCAGTGGCCGTGGTCGGTGAATTCGTCCAGGCACAGGTCGGTCTGCACGACGAGGGCGTCGCCCACCTCGGCGACGAGGGCCTCGGTGGCGACGTTCAGGATGCCACGGGGGTCGTCCGCCCCGGAACCGGTCGCATCCCGCACCTCGGGCACGCCGAAGAGCATGATCCCGCCGACGCCGCCCTCGGCGGCCTCGGCAGCGGCCCGGCGGAGGGAGTCGAGGGAGTGCTGCACGACGCCCGGCATCGAGCCGATCGGCGACGGCTCGGTCAGACCCTCGCGGACGAACGCGGGCAGCACCAGGCGGCTGGGCGCCACGTCGGTCTCGCGCACGAGCCGGCGCACCGCCGGCGATTGCCGCAGCCGCCGTGGTCGGTGTGCGGGGAAACTCATGGCACGGTCTCGTCGGCGGAGTGCGGGAGGGCGAGGGCGGAGAGCGCGCCGATGAGTGCCGCGACGGTCTGCTCCGCGGCGACGACGGTGACCGGCAGTCCCAGCTTGCGCGCATCCTCGGCGGTGCGGGGGCCGATCGCCGCGAGCACGGTGTCCTCGGGGATCGCCGGGAACTGCTCGCGCACCTGCTCGGCGACCGAGCCGCTGGTGATGAGGATCGCGTTGATCCGGCCGCTCTGCACATCGAGGGCGATCTTCTCGGTCACCGGCACGCCGACCGTGCGATACGCCACGACGCTGCGCACGCGGTGGCCCGCCTCGGCCAGGCGCTCGGTGAGCACCGGCTTGGCGATCTCACTGCGCAACGTCAGGATGTCGCGAGCCTCGGCCTCGAGGGCGATGAGCTGATCGGCCATGCCTGAGGCCGAGTTGTCGATCTCGGGCACCAGGTCGACCTTGTAGCCGACCGCCGCGAGCGCCGCAGCGGTGGTCTCGCCGACCGCAGCGACCTTCGTCGCGGCAGGGATGCTCGCACGATAGGCGTAGAGCACGTCCACCGTGGTGGCGCTCGTGATCGTCAGCCAGTCGAACGTCCCCGCGGCCAGGTCGGCCAGCGACTGCTCGAGGGTCGCCTGGTCCGTCGAGGGAGCGAAGTTGATCAGCGGCGCGATGACGGGGGTGGCGCCCTGTGCCCGCAGCGTGGCGGCAACGCCGTCCCCCCAGGGCCCGCCGCGCGGCACGAGCACCCGCCAGCCGCTGAGCGGCTTGGCCGGTTGCGATTGCCAAGGGGCTGTGTTCATGGGGTCGACTCTCGTGGTACCAGACCGGCTGCTCCACCTTCGAGCAGCCGACGAGCGGTTTCCGACCCGGCGCGTACGGCGTACGCGATCGGGCTCGCGTCGTCGGCAGCATCCGCACCATCGCCGCTGCCTGTCGTCCCACCATACTCCTGCGGGAGGGGGTCGGCTCTGTCGCACGCGATGCGGCGACTTCCGTCGAGCGCGTAGACGACGGCGTTGAGGCGCAGCGATCCCCCGGCGAGCTCGGCGTGCGCTCCGACCGGCGCATGGCAGCCGGCCTCGAGCGCGGCGAGGACCGTCCGCTCGGCGGTCACGGCCACACGGGTGTCGAGGTGGTCGATACGCGCCAGCGCCGCCATCAGGTCGGCGGGGCCATCGGCCAGGGTCTCGATCGCCAGCGCCCCCTGACCGGGGGCGGTGGGCCAGGATGCCAGGCCCAGCGGCTCGAGACCCAGGTCACCGAGGTCCAGTCCGATGCGGGAGAGGCCCGCCGCCGCGAGCACCACGGCATCCAGCTGCCCGTCGCGCACGCGCTGCAGCCGCGAATCGACGTTGCCGCGCAGATCGTGCACGTCGACGCCGGGGTTGCGGCGGATCACCTGTGCGCGGCGCCGCGGCGAGCCGGTGCCCACCCGCGCACCGGCGGGCAGGGCGTGCAGGGGCGCGCCGTCGCGGGTGACGACCACGTCCCGGGCGTCCTCCCTGACCGGGATCGCGGCGATCACGAGTCCCGGCGGCTGGGTCGTCGGCAGGTCCTTCAGGGAGTGCACGAGCAGGTCGCACTCTCCGGCCAGCAGCGCCTCGCGCAGTCGGGTGGCGAAGACCCCGGTGCCGCCGATCTGCGACAGCGAGGCGCGCGAGACGTCCCCCTCGGAGACGATCGGGACGAGCTCGACCGGCCGGCCGGCGACGGCGGCGAGGGTGTCGGCGACCTGCTGGGACTGCGCGGTGGCCAGGGCGCTGCGGCGGGTGCCCAGGCGGAACGGACGGCTCATCGCGGCATCCTCACCGCAGCACCTCGACCAGCTCCGCGGGCGTGACCAGGCGCCCGGTGAAGAACGGCACCTCCTCGCGCACGTGGCGGCGGGCCTCGGTGTACCGCAGCTCGCGCATCATGTCGACGAGGTCGGTCAGCTCGTCCGCTTCCATGGGCAGCAGCCACTCCCAGTCGCCGAGGGCGAAGGATGCCACGGTGTTCGCGGTGACGCCGGTGAACGCGGCGCCCTTGCGCCCATGGTCGGCGAGCATCGCGCGGCGCTCCTCCTCGGGCAGCAGGTACCACTCGTAGCTGCGCACGAAGGGGTAGACCGTCAGCCACTGCTTCGCGGGGATGCCCCGGAGGAAGCCGGGCACGTGAGCGCGGTTGAACTCCGCATCGCGGTGGACGCCCATCGCGCTCCAGGTGGGCAGCAGCGGTTCGAGCAGCGCGGTGCGGCGGAGTCGTCGCAGGTCGCGCTGCAGCCCCTCGGCGGTCGGCCCGTGCAGCCAGATCATCAGGTCGGCGTCGGCGCGCAGGCCGCTGACGTCATAGAACCCGCGCACGGTGGTGCCGTCGGCCGCCAACTCGGCGACGACCTCCTCCAGCTCCGCGGGACGGTCGGCGGTGATGGGGCGGGACGGGTCGCGCCGCAGGACGGACCACAGGGTGTAGGCGGTATCGGACATCACTCAAGTGTCCCCCGCGCTTCGCGGCATGCCAAACCGTCGGCACGCGGCGGCGCCGACGGAAGGGCGATGACGATCAGCGCGCGATGAGACGGACGATGCCCCACACGGTCACACCCACCGCGACCGCGACGGCGGCCGTGACCGCGAGGGCGGCGCTGGGGTTGCGGCGTGCGAAATCCCGTGCGTCCTCGATGCTGCGGTCGGCGGCCTCGCCCACGCGCTTGGGCACGTTGGCTTTCTCCTCGATGGCCGCGAGCGTGGCCTTCAGTTCGGCGCGCGCCTGCTCGACCGGGTCGGCGATGCCCATCGGCACGGCGGTGCGGGGCACCGGCAGGGGCCGGGATGCCGGGAGGGCTCGGTCAGTACTCATTCACAGCGTCCTTCACGATCTTGGCGTCGGTGGCGATCGCCTGACCCGGATTGCTCCGGTTCGACATCTTGCGGAAGCGCAGGAGTCCCAGCAGAGCGAGCACCACCACGATGAGCAGCATCACGACGAAGACGACCAGCGCAGAAAGCCAGGCCGGCCACCAGGACGACAGCCCGATGATGGCGAAGGCGCCGAGGGCGGGGATCGACCAGAACAGCATGATCAGCGCCGCGACCATCCACAGGCCGCCGATGCCGGCATCCTTGCCCGTCTTCATCGCCCAGGCCTTCGCTGCGGCCAACTCGGCGACGACCAGGTTGCGCACCAGTTCGGGCAGATCGCCGATCAGCGTCAGCAGACTGTCGTCGCTTCGGTCACGGAATCCGCGGGGCGTGGTCATGTCAGTCGTCCGCGGCCTTCTTGATGTCGTCGATCGCGTCGTGGGCGGCCTTCTTGACCTCGGCGGCGGTCGTCTCGGCGCCCGCGGCGACCTCGTCGACCGACTCCTTGCCCGCGGCCACGGCGGCGTCCAGACGCTGACCGGCAGAGCCGCCGCGGCTGGTGGCGGCCTTGGTCACCTTGACCGCACTGTCCCACACCGCGGTCGGAAGCGCCATGACGGCCGACTTGCCCAGTTCCTTCGCCTTGTCCACCTGCTTCTGAACCGGCTCGGTGTCCCAGATCTTCATCGCCTGCTGCTTGATCTGGTCGTAGCGTTCCCGGCCGGCGCGCGTGCCCAGAACATAGCCGGCGGCCATTCCGATGATGAGTCCTACTTTGCCCCTCATGGGGTCTCCTCACGCTCGTTGGGGATGCTTCGTCGACCCCAGGCTAGCCCTGTATTCCCTTCCCGGCATCCGGGGTTGCGCGCGAGGGGCGGGGTGGGTTAGTCCTCCGCGCGCCCGGGACCCCACAGCGCCTCGCGACGCACGCGCTCGGCTTCGGCGATCGCGTCGGGCACGACCTGGGCGAGCCCGGTGCCCGACAGCCAGGCGCCGGTCGCCGCAAGACCCGGAACCGCCTGCACCGTGGCACGGGCGGCGGCGGTGATCGCGGCGCGCCCGAGGGCCGCCCCCGGCTGCGCCTGCACGTAGCGCTCGCGGTGCGCCGCCCGCAGCTGCGCGGGCTGCAACGGCACCCCCAGCAGCGCGGACGCCTCGGCGAGCGCGAGCTCGGCGGCGTGCGCGTCATCGAGCGCCTCGGTGGCGGGCGCCTCGCCCTGCGCACCGAACGACACCCGCAGGATGTGGTGGTCGGTCGCCTCCCGCAGCCACGACCACTTCGCCGTGGAGTGGGTCAGGGCCTTGGCGGTGTGGGAGCCGGGAACCGTGAGCACACCTGTCCCACGGGGCGGGGTGTCCAGTTCCGGCGCGTCCACCACGAGGGTGACGATCTCGACGACCGGTGCGGTCAGGCTGCCGATGTCGAGACTCGGCACGACCGGCGACAGCAGGTGCCGCGCCTGCGCCTCGGGGGTGGCGACGATCACGATGTCCGCGGCGAAGCGGCCGGCGGCGGGGTCGGGCGCAGCGGCCGAGCCGGCATCCGGGCCGGCCGGGTCGACCGCGTCGCTCCCCGCGACGGGGCCATCGGCGGGGACGGGGCTGTCGGCGGGGTCGGCCACGATCAGCCACCCGTCGCCGTCGCGCTCGATGCTCTGCACCGGCATGTCGGTGCGGAGGTCCGCGCCGAGGTCCTCCAGCCGTGCGCGCAGGGCGTCGACCAGGCGGGTCATGCCGCCGGCCAGTCCCTGCACGGCCGCGCCGGGGGTGGCCGTCGCGCCGCCGCGCAGCTGGCCGACGGCGCCCGAGAGCGAGCCGGTGCGCGTGAGGGCGTTGTTCAGCCCGGGAGCGGCGAGGTCGACATCGATGTCATCGGGCCGCGCCGAGTACACCCCCGTCGTGACGGGGGCGACGAGGCGGTCCAGCACTTCCGGCCCCATGCGCCGGCGCACCAGGGCGCCGAGACTGCGCTCGTGGCCGATGGTCAGCGGCGGCCGCAGACGGTCGACGTAGGCGCGCCAGGCGCCCCGCCAGCCGATGACCCGGCGCACGTCGTCGGCGAACGGGTTGGCCGGGATGCCGAGCACACCGCCGGCCGGCAGCGGGGCAGCACCACCGTGCGGCAGGCCCGCGACCCAGGCGCCCCCGCCGGCGGGCGCGACGACCGCATCGGAGAGCCCGAGCTCGGCGATCAGGTCGGCCACGGCACCACCGCGTGTGGCGAAGCTCTCGGCGCCGACGTCGACGCGCACGCCGTCCAGCTCGGCGGACCGCACGACCCCGCCGAGGCGGTCGGACGCCTCGAGCACCGTCACCGGCATCCCGACCTTGGCGCACTCGAGCGCGGCGACGAGGCCGGCGACGCCTCCCCCGACGACGACGACGCGGGTGTGGTGGGCGGTGGAGAGGAGGTCATCGGCGTCGGTCATGCGTCCTCCCCGTGGGCGAGGGCGACGATGCGGGTGAGCACGGTCGGGTCGGTCTCGGGCGGCACGCCGTGACCGAGGTTGAGGATGTGCGCCCGGGCGGCGCCGCCGCGGGCGATGACGTCGCGCACGTGGGCGGACAGCACCGGCCAGGGAGCCGTCAGCAGCGCCGGGTCGATGTTGCCCTGCAGAGTGACGTCCGGCCCGAGGATGGCGGCGGCCTCATCCAGCGGAGTACGCCAGTCGACGCCGACCGCATCGGCCAGCCCGTCCAGACGCATGTCCCTCAGCAGGTGCGCCGTGCCGACGCCGAAGTGGATGCGGGGCACGTCGGCGCCGGCGAGCGCCGCGTGGGAGTGGGGGGCGATGAAGACGCGGTAGTCGGCAGCCGACAGCGACCCCGCCCACGAGTCGAAGAGCTGCACGGCGGCGGCGCCGGCATCCGTCTGCACCTTCAGGAACGCACGGGACACCTCGGCGAGCCAGCCGGCCAGGCGATGCCAGGCATCCGGGTCGGCATGCATCATGCCGCGGGCGCGCAGGTGCTCCTTCGACGGACCGCCCTCGACGAGGTAGGCGGCCAGCGTGAACGGCGCCCCGGCGAAGCCGATGACCGGCACGTCGCCGAGCTCGCGGGTGACGATCCCGATGGCCTCGGCGATGGGGGTGGATGCCGCGGCGACCGCCTCCGGCTCGATCGCGGTCACGCGTGCGACGTCGGCCGTGGTGCGCACGGGGTCGGCGAAGACCGGGCCGCGCCCCGGCTGGATCTCCACCTCGATGCCGGCGAGCTTCAGCGGCACGACGATGTCGCTGAAGAACACCGCCGCATCCACACCGTGGCGGCGCACAGGCTGCAGGGTGATCTCAGCGGCCAGCGCCGGGTCGAGGCACGCGTCGAGCATGCGGGTTCCGACGCGCAGCTCCCGGTACTCCGGCAGCGAGCGGCCGGCCTGACGCATGAACCAGACGGGAGGGCGTTCCGGGCGGTCGCCGTGAAGGGCGCGCAGAAGGGGGGCGGTGGCCATGGATCCATCCTCGCACCGCTCTCCCCGCCCGCTCCCAGGCGGGGGCCAGGTACCCTTCAATGGTGCTGCTGTGCGTTTCCGCGAGTCACAAGACCGCCCCATTCGAATTGCTCGAACGTCTCAGCGTGCACACCGACCGCGTCGCGCCGATGATCGCCTCCTATGACGCCAGCGTGCAGGGGGCCGTGGTCGTGGCCACCTGCAACCGGTTCGAGGCCTACGTCGAGATGGACGAGCCGGCGGCCGACGCCGGCATCGTGGGCGTCGAAGCGGCGCTGACGGCCATCGAGGCCGCCACCGGCGTCGCCCCCGCCGAGCTCGAGGGAGCGTACGTGGTGGCGACCGGCGACGACGTCGCCCGCCACCTCTTCTCGGTCGCGTCGGGACTGGAATCCGTCGTCGTGGGCGAAGGCGAGATCGCCGGCCAGGTGCGCCGTGCGCTCACCGAGGCGCGCGAGCAGCGCACCACCTCGCCGGAGCTGGAGCGGCTCTTCCAGAAGGCCAGCGAGACGCAGCGCGGGATCAAGAACGCCACCGCCATCGGGCGGGCGGGACGCTCGCTCGTGCGGCTCTCCCTGGAGCTCGCCGGCAGCCGCGTCACCGACTGGTCTCGCCTTCGGGTGCTCATGGTCGGCACCGGCTCGTACGCGGCGGCCACCGTCGCCGCCCTGCGCGATCGTGGCGCCGCCGACATCGCCGTGGCCTCCCCGTCGGGCCGCGAGACCGTCTTCGCCGCCCGCCACGCGCTGCGCCCCGTGCCCGCGGCATCCTTCACCGTCGAGGTCGCCACCGCCGACCTCGTCATCACCTGCACCAGCGCCGAGCACCCCGTGCTGTCGGCCGAGACGTTCGCGGCGGGCGTCGCCGCCGCGGATCCCGCCCTGGTTCCGGCCCGCCGCCTGGTCATCGACCTCGGGCTGCCGCGCAACGTCGACCACGACGTCGCCGAGGTCGAGGGGACCGACCTGCTGGACCTCGAGACCATCCGGCTGCACGCGCCGCTGGAGGAGCTGCAGGCCACCGACGACGCCCGCCGGCTCGTCGACGACGCCGCGCAGCGCTTCGTCATGACCGGTGAGCGCCGCAGCGTCGCGCCCGCCGTCGTGGCGCTGCGCGCCCACGTCGCAACGGTGCTCGAGACCGAGATCGCCCGCGCCCGCGGCCGCGGCGACGACGGGACGACCGAGCAGGCGCTGCGCCATCTCGCGGGCGTGCTGATGCACACCCCGACCGTGCGGGCGCACGAGCTCGCCGAGCAGGGACGTTCCGACGACGTGTTCGCGGCCGTGACGGCGTTGTTCGGCCTCGAGGTCACGGAGCCCGTCACCCTCGCCGCCCCCGGCGAGATCGCCACCGCCGGCTGACTCGCGAGCACACGGTGCGGCAGGCGCCGCTGCGCCGTCGCCCTTCGGCGCAGCAGCACGGGTGGTGGGAAACTGGTCCCATGGCACTGCACATCACCGACGACCCGGCCGCCGACGAGCTGCTCACGCGTGACCCCCTCGCGCTGCTCATCGGCATGCTGCTGGACCAGCAGGTGCCGATGGAGACCGCGTTCGCCGGCCCGTTGAAGATCAGCGAGCGTCTCGGCACGCTGGATGCCGCGACGATCGCCGGCACGGATCCGGAGCGGTTCGCCGAACTGTTCGCCCAGACCCCGGCTGTGCACCGCTTCCCCGGGTCGATGGCCGGCCGCGTACAGGCGCTGTGCGCCGCGGTGTCCGACGGCTACGGCGGGGATGCCGCGGCCATCTGGACCCAGGGCGACCCCGACGGGCCCGCCGTGCTGAAGCGACTGAAGGCACTGCCCGGCTTCGGCGAGCAGAAGGCGAAGATCTTCCTCGCTCTGCTCGGCAAGCAGTACGGCTACACCGGTGGCGGGTGGCGCGAGGCATCCGCCCCGTACAGCGAGGAGGGGTCGCACCGCAGCGTCGCCGACATCGTCTCGCCCGAGTCCCTGCAGCAGGTGCGGGCGTTCAAGAAGGCCGCCAAGGCGGCGGCGAAGGACGCCGCCGCGAACCCGGCCTGAAAAAAGCACGCCGCACACTCCCAGGTTTCTCATAGGGTGGGAGGACCGAACCCGACACCCGCGGAGGCCCGGCATGCTCACGCCGTTCATCATCATCGGCAGCATCGGTCTTCTGGTGCTGGTCATCTCGCTCGTGGTCGGCGACATCTTCGACCACTTCGAGATCGGCGAAGGCGCCCTGTCGGGCACCGCGCTCGGGATCGCGGCGGTGGTCTTCGGCGCGAGCGGTGTCTTCAGCGCCTCGTCGAACCTCGATGACGTGTATGTCTACGTCATCGCGGCGGCGCTCGCCCTGGTCACCTACGTCGTCGCGGTGCTGTTCATCCGCAAGCTCGCGGCGAGCTCGGACGGCACGCCCGTCAACGCCGTCGGACTGACCGGCGTCTGCCGCTCCCCGATCACCCCGGCCGGCGGCGAGGTCTCCCTCGACGGCCCGCACGAGATCGAGCGGCGTCTGGCGTACTCGGACACCCCCATCCCCGAAGGCGTGCGCATCCGCGTCGTCGAACACACCGGCACGCGCGTCAAGGTCGTCGCCGACTAAACCCGCGGCGACCAGCCGCGTCCACGGAAGGAACACCATGCCGGTCGACATCGTCCAGATCGCCGCCGTCCTCGCCCTCATCGTCGCGGTCCTCGGACTTCTGACCTTCATCGCCCGGCGCATCCGCCGCGTGCCCCCGAACGAGGCGCTCATCATCGTCGGACGCGGCGCCGGCAAGCCCGTGCCGGGCGAGGCCACCGGCCAGCGCGTGGTCATCGGCGGGCGCACGTTCGTGTGGCCGATCCTGCAGCAGGGATTCCCGATCTCGCTCGAGCAGCGCCAGATCGGCATCACCGTCGAGGGCGTCGACAAGAACCGCATCAAGATCGCCATCAAGGCGTCGATCAACTTCAAGGTCTCGGGCACCGAAGAGGGCGTCCGCCGCGCCGGCCAGCGCTTCCTGTCGCAGCAGGAGACCCTCACCGACATCATCCGCGAATCGCTCGAGGGCTCGCTGCGCTCGATCGTCGGCGACATGACGATCGAGCAGATCATCTCCGACCGCAAGAGCCTGTCGGACCGCGTCGTCGCCGAGACCAAGGCCGACCTCGTCGAGCAGGGCCTGCAGGTGGACCTGCTCAACATCAGCGACATCTCGACCCCCGGCAGCGACTACCTCGCCAACCTGGGTCGCGCCGAGGCCGCCCGCGCCCGCCAGGTGGCGGAGGTCAGCGAAGCCGAGGCTTCGCGCGCCAGCGAGTTCGCGCGCATCGAAGCCGCCGAGCAGATCGCCGAGCGCCAGAAGGCGCTGAGCCTGCGCCAGGCATCCATCAAGGCCGAGACCGACCGCGCCAACGCGGAAGCCGAGGCCGCCGGTACGTTCACCAAGGCCGAGCAGGACCGCCTCGTCGCCCAGCAGGAGCGCGAGGCGCTCATCGAGCAGGCCCTCGTGACGCAGGAGCGTCTCGACATCGAGATCCGCAAGCCCGCCGAGGCCGAGGCCTACGCCGAGGTGCAGCGCGCCACCGCCCTGCGCGACGCGGCCAACGCCGCGACCGAGGCCGACGCGTACAAGCGCACGAAGATCGCCGAGGCCAACAAGGTCGCCGCCGTGCAGGATGCCGAGGCATCGGCGACCTCGGTGCGCTTCGCCGGTGAGGCCGAGCGCGACAAGCAGGTGGCCCTGGCCGCCGGTATCCGCGCCGAGGGTGAGGCGCGCGCCGCCGCCATCCAGGCAGAGGGTATCGCCGAGGCGACCGCGACGGACGCGAAGGCCGAGGCGCTGAAGAAGTACGGCGAGGCCGCGCTCGCGCAGGAGATCATCTCGCGCCTTCCGGAGATCGTGCGCGCCGCCGCCGAGCCGATCAGCAACATCGATCAGCTCACCGTCATCTCCACCGACGGCGCGTCGGCGGTCACGAAGACGGTCGGCACCGTGCTCGGCGAGGGCACCGAGGTCGTCAAGTCGCTGACCGGGCTCGACCTCGGCACGCTGCTGGCCGGGTTCGCCGGCGCCCGCACCGGCGCCTCCGCCAACGGCAACGCCCCGGCGGCGCCCTCGAACAACTGACCGCAGCACCCCGCGCCCGTCACGAACGCCTGCGAGGGCGGTCGTGACGGGCGCAGGCCGTGCGAGGCCGCGCGCTACTTGCCGAAGCCCGCGGTCAGTCCCGCCACCAGCTGGCGGCGACCGAAGATGTACAGCGTCAGGATCGGCAGCACCGAGAGGGTCACGGCGGCCATGATCGCCGGAACATCCACGGTGAGCTCGCTCTGGAAGCTCCACAGGGCCAGGGGCAGCACGCGCACCGATGGGCTCTGCGTCAGCACCAGCGGGAAGAGGAAGCCATTCCACACCTGCATGCCGTTGTAGATGGCCACCGTGATGAGCGCCGGCTTGGACAGCGGCAGCACCAGCTGCCACAGCATCGCCCAGTTCGACGCGCCGTCGATGCGCATGGACTCGAAGATCTCGTTCGGGATGTCGCGCAGGAAGTTCACCAGGATGACGACCGTCAGCGGCAGCGCGAACGCGGCCGACGGGATGATGAGCGCCACCAGGGTGTCGTAGAGACCGAGCTGCGTGATCATGTAATAGATCGGGATGATCGCCGCTTGGAGCGGGATGGCCAGCCCCAGCAGGGCGAACGAGAACGAACCCCGTGCCACCGGGTGGGCGTTGCGGACGATCGTGTAGGCCGCCAGGAGCGAGCAGAAGACGGCGATCACGACGGTCGCGACGGTCACGATCACCGAGTTCATGAAGAACCCCAGGAATCCGGAGTCGAACACCTTGCCGTAGTTCTCCAGCGTCGGCTCCGACGGCAGGGAGAGGGGGCTGTCGACGAAGAACGTCGGACCCGATCGCAGGCTCGTCACCACCACCCAGTACAGCGGGAGCACGACGATCACGAGCCAGAGCAGCCCCAGGATGCCGCCGGGCACGTTGGGTCGTGAGCGGCGCGCGCGACGCCGGGGGCCCTGGGCGCGCGGCGGGAGTGCGACGGGGGAGCCGGACGCGGCGACGGGGGCGGTCACGGTCATCTCAGGCGCCTTCCTGCTGGCTCTGCATCTTGGTGAAGCCGCTGAGGCGGGTCAGCAGCAGCGCGAGGATGAGGCCGAACACCGCGAGGAACGTCGCGATCACGCTCGCTTTTCCCATCTCGGCCGAGCGGAACCCGGTGAGGTACATGTGCAGCGGCAGCACCCGGGTGGCATACCCGGGTCCCCCGGCCGTCATCACGAAGATGAGGTCGAAGTACGTCAGCGACCCCACGAGCATGAGCGTCGAACTCGTGACGATGGTGTGTTTGAGCTGCGGGATGGTGATGGTGAAGAACTGCGTGACGCGTCCGGCGCCGTCCAACGAGGCCGCCTCGTACATCGAGGTGGGCACCTGCCGCACCGCCCCCTGGTACAGCAGCGTGTGCAACGGGATGAAATGCCACGAGATGATGAGGATGACCACGAGCAGCACGGTGTTCCGGTCACCGAGCCAGTTGTGGGCGAGCCACCCGAAGCCGGTCTCGGTGGAGAGTCCGAAGTTCGGGTCGAGCAGGTTCTTGTAGGCCAGCGCGACGGCGGCCGATGACAGCAGCAACGGCACGAAGAAGACGAGGCCCGCCACCGACCGGAAGCCTCCGGAACGGGCGATCCACGTGCCCAGCAGCAGGCTGATCGGAGTCTGCACGAGCCAGCTGCCCACCATGACGAGCAGCGTGACCTGCAGGGTGATGTAGGTGACATCGTCGGTCAGGAACCAGGCCCAGTTGTCCCCTCCGGTCCACTCCGGCGAGCCGAGCCCACTCCACCGGGTGAACGACAGCCCCACCGCGCCCACGAGAGGGATCACGGCGAAGCCGAGGAACAGGATGCCGGCGGGGGCGAGGAACCACAGACTCGGCCCGCCGCCCCCGCGGGAGGGTCGCGAGCGTGGCCCTCCCGCGGTCCGCCGTGTGGCGGTGGTGGTCATCAGAGGGTCGCGTTCATGGCGTCGGCGAACTCCTGCGGGGTGATCTCGAGGAGGAAGATGCGGTCCAGCTGCGTGGTCAGCTCCGCGCCCTGTGCCGGCGAGAGCGCCTGATCCCACGACAGCTGGAAGGACGGGGCATCTTCGGAGAGGCCGAAGACGAACTCCTGGAAGTCGTTGTCCTCCCGCTCGGCGATGAGCTCGCCCGCTGCCTCGACGCCCGGCACGGCGGACCGGTCGAGGATCTCCGCCATGTAGTCGGTGCTCATGACCTCGGTCGCCAGGAACTCCTGCACGGTCTCCTTGTGCGCGTCGGATGCCGCGCTCGTGACCGACCAGAAGTTGGAGGGGTTGCCCACGAGCGCCCCCGGGTCTCCCTTGCCCCCCTCGACGATGGGGAAGGGTGCGTAGCCGAGCTTCCCGTCGGCGACGAACTGCTCGGCGTTGGTCTGGATGTTCGAGTAGGCCTGGGACAGCACCACCATCATCGCGGCCTTGCCGGAGTACAGGAGGGCGTCTGCGGCACCACTGGCGTAGTCGATGGCGGCGTAGTCGGAGTTGAACCCTCCGGCTTCGACGAGGGACTGGATCATCTCCAGCGACTCGATGACGGCCGGGTCCGACCAGGCATCCGCCTCGCCCGTCATGATCCGCTCGACGACCTCACTGCCTCCGACACGGTCGACGAGGTACGAGAGGTAGGGCAGCTGCGGCCATTTGCTGGCGCCGGCGAGCGCGATCGGTGCAACGCCCGCCTCGTTGAACACCGGCACCAGGTCGAGCAGCTCGTCCCAGGTCTCGGGCGGGCTCGCTCCCACGGCGTCGAAGACGTCGGTGTTGTAGAGCACCACCACCGGCTGGATGTTGTTGATCGCCGCGCCGTAGACAGAGCCGTCGAACGTCACGTTCTCGATCACCGAGTCGAGGTAGCGATCGGTGATCTCCGCGTCCCCGATCGGGTCGACGAAGCCGCCGTCGACATAGCTCTGGAGCACGCCGCCGCCCCAGCCGAACATCAGCGCCGGGCCCTCGCCGGCGCCCATCGCGATGCGCAGCTTGTCCTGGTAGCCGTCATTGCCGAACATCTGCAGTTCGATCGGCCGGTCGGGGTTCGCCTCGTTCCAGCGATCGACCGCGGCCTCGTACGAGGCGGACTGACCGCCTTCGACCCCCCAGACGACGGCCGCCGAGCCGTCGCCCGATCCGGTGTTCCCTGCATCGTCGTCCGACGGTCCGCATGCGCTCAGCGCCAGTGCGCCCACGGCGACGGCGGCGACCGCCACGGTCGCCCGAGTTCCTTTACCCAACATCATTGTCCTCGCTGTCTGTGACGGAGTACCGAAACTTTTCGGTGAACTTTCGGTAGGTGGAGGTGAGGATAGCCGCAGGATTACGCGGAGTCAAACATCGTCTTTTCTGGTGTGCCGCACCGTCTCCCGTATAGTGAGTGCAACTTTTCGAGGCCGCGACGACGTGGACTCAGAGCAGAGGAGCGATGGAAACTCACCGCAGCGAGCGCCCCACCCTCGCGGATGTCGCCCGCCACGCCGGTGTATCGATCGCGACCGCCTCGAAAGCACTCAATGGGCATCATGAGGTCGCCGCGAGCACCCGAGCGCGCATCGAGGCGGCGATCGCCGCCACCGGTTACGTGGGGCAGCGGGGGCGACGACGGGATGCGCGGGCGAGCGTGGAATTCCTCGTCGACCGCCTCACCAGCCCGTACGCGATGGAGATCCTCCGCGGCGCGACGCTGGCGGCGGAGGAGGCGGACATCGACATCGTGGTGGCGCGTTTCCACCACCCCGGCAGCGCGCGGACCGACGCCCAGGTCATCCGCCGGCTGGCAGCCTCCGACCGGCTCGGTGCGATCGTGGTGACTGCCGAGGTCACCGAGACGACCTACAGCGCCATCTCGGGGTCGGGCATCCCCGTCGTGTTCGTCGACCCGTTGCGGGTGGACGACGCATCGATCGTGTCGGTCGCCTCGACGAACTGGACCGGCGGTCGCAGCGCGACCGCCCACCTGCTCGGGCTGGGCCACACGCGCCTGGGCATCGTGGGCGGCCCGCGCGAGTCGATGAGCGCGAAGGCGCGCATCGACGGCTTCCGCTCGGCCGCGGCGGAGGCGGGGGTGCCGATCGACCCCGCGTTCGTCGCGCACGCCCTGTTCACGCACGACGCAGCCCTGGCCGTCGCGCTGGAGTGGCTGCGCCGGCCGGACCGACCCACGGCGATCCTCGCCTCGAACGACGCACAGGCCATGGGGGTGCTCGAAGCCGCCCGACGCCTGGCCATCCGCGTGCCCGAGGACCTCAGCGTCGTGGGCTACGACGACACCTACGTCGCCGCGTGGGCGCATCCGCCGCTCACCTCGGTCTACCAGCCGCTGCAGGACATCGGCCGGGTGTCGCTGCGCACGATCCAGCGGCTGAGCGCCGGCGAACAACTGGACTCCCACCACATCGAACTGGCCACGCGTCTCGTCGTGCGCGAATCGACCGCCCCGCCCCCGACCGACAGGAACGCTCCGTGACCGACACCGCTCCCTCCTCCGCCGGGACCGCCTCATGGCAGGACACCACCCGCACGGCCACCGAGCGCGCCGAGGCTCTGCTGGCGCAGCTCACCGTCGAGGAGAAGGTCGCTCAGCTCACCGGCTACTGGTTCGACAAGCGCGGCGCCGGCGAGGTGGTCGCGCCGATGCAGGACACCCTCGGCGCAGGGCGCCCGCCGTTCGAGGTCGCCGCGCGCGACGGGCTCGGCCACCTCACGCGGGTGATCGGCACCACCCCCGCACCGACGGAAGAGGTGGTGACGCGCCTGGCCGACGTGCAGCGGGTGCTCATGCGCGACACCCGGCTCGGCATCCCCGCCATCGCCCACGAGGAGTGCCTGACCGGCGTCAACGCGCTCGGCGCCACCGTCTACCCGGCACCCATCGCGTGGGGCGCGTCGTTCGATGCGGCGCTCACGCAGCGCATCGGCGCAGCCATCGGCGCCGACCTGCGCGCACTGGGCGTGCACCAGGGGCTCTCCCCCGTGCTGGACGTGGTGCGCGACTACCGGTGGGGCCGCGTCGAGGAGACGATCGGCGAGGACCCGGTGCTGGTCGGCGGCGTGGGCGGCGCCTATGTGCGCGGGCTGGAGGATGCCGGGATCATCGCGACCCTCAAGCACTTCGTCGGCTATTCGGCCTCATTGTCGGGACGCAACCATGCCCCCGTCGCGGTGGGGCCCCGCGAGCTCGCCGATGTGCTGCTGGTGCCGTTCGAGCTCGCCGTCCGCGACAGCGGCGTGCGGTCGGTGATGAACTCCTACAGCGATCTGGACGGGCTTCCGGTGGCGGCCGACCGGCATCTGCTCACCGACCTGCTGCGCGGGGAATGGGGCTTCACCGGCACCGTCGTGTCGGACTACTGGGCGGTCGCCTTCCTCGCTACTGCGCATCGCGTCGCGCGGGATGCGGCGCACGCCGGCCGCCTCGCACTGGAGGCGGGGCTCGACGTGGAGCTCCCCAACGGCATGTGCTTCCCCCCGCTGGGCGAGATGGTGCGCGCCGGCGACCTCGACGTCGCCGTCGTCGACACCGCGGTGCGGCGCGTCCTGCGGCAGAAGGCCGAGCTCGGACTGCTCGACGCGCAGCCGGCGATCGCGGGCACCGCGGTCGATCTCGATCCGCCCGCCAACCGTGCGCTGGCGCGTGAAGCGGCCGAGGCATCCGTCGTGCTGCTGCGCAACGAGGGCGACCTGCTGCCCCTCTCCGCCCAGACGCGCCGTCGCATCGCCGTCATCGGGCCCACCGCCGACACCGCCCGCGCACTGCTGGGGTGCTACTCCTACCCGGTGCACGTGCTTCCCCGGCATCCGGAGCTCGGGCTCGGCATTGACGTGCCGACCGTGCTGGATGCCCTGCGTGCAGAGTTCCCGCACGCAGACATCGTCCACGAGCGCGGCGCCGACTTCCTCGACGCCGACGAGTCCGGCATCCCCGCCGCCGTGGCCGCCGCCCGCGACGCCGACCTCGTGATCCTCACCGTGGGTGATCTCCCCGGAATGTTCGGCCGCGGCACCTCCGGCGAGGGCTGCGACGCCACCGACCTGACCCTGCCCGGCGGCCAGTCCGCCCTCGTCGATGCCGTCCTGGCGGTCGGCACCCCGGTCGTGCTCGTGACCAACAGCGGCCGGCCGTACGCGTTCGACCACCCGGCGTCGATCGTGCCGGCAGCGGTGCAGGCGTTCATCCCGGGCGAAGAGGGCGCGGCGGCCGTCGCCGGCGTGCTGAGCGGGCGCGTGAACCCCGGCGGGCGGCTGCCGGTGCAGATCCCGCGCATCGCCGGCGGCGGTCAGCACGTGTACCTGGGAGCCCCGCTGACCCGCACGATCGACCGCATCTCGAACCTGCCCACCGAGCCGGCGTTCCCCTTCGGGCACGGCCTGTCGTACGGGTCGGTCGACATCGCCCCCGGCATCCTCGACGCAGAGGCGATCGCCACCGACGGTACCGCCGCGCTGTCCACGGTCGTCCGCAACACCGGGACGAGCACCACACCCGTGGTGGTGCAGCTGTACGTGTCGGACCCGGTCGCCGAGGTCGCCCGCCCGGTACGCCGACTCGTCGGGTTCGCCAAGGCGACCCTGCAACCGGGCGCCGCCGCGGCCATCGCCTTCACCGTGTCGCCGGAGCTGGCGGCCTACACCGGCATCGACCTGCGCCGGCGGGTGGATGCCGGCACCCTCGTGTTCAGCCTCGGTCGCTCGAGCGAAGATCTGGTGTCCGAGCACGCCGTCGAGGTGGTCGGCGACGCACGGCACGTGGGTGCCGAGCGGATGATCGTCGCGCCCGTCACCGTCGCGGCCGACTGACGCGCGGGTGCAGCGGTGCACTGCCGGGCGCAAGCCCGGCGTGCACCGCGGGTGCGCGTCAGGCGCCGCGCAGGCGCTCGGCCAGGTACCCCTCCAGCGCGTCGAGACCGATGCGCTCCTGCGCCATCGTGTCGCGGTCGCGCACCGTGACGGCGCGGTCGTCGAGCGAGTCGAAATCGACCGTCACGCACAGCGGGGTGCCGATCTCGTCCTGGCGGCGGTAGCGGCGGCCGATGGCGCCGGCGTCGTCGAAGTCGATGTTCCAGCCGCGCCCGCGCAGCGTCTCGGCGACCTCGCGCGCCAGCGGCGAAAGCCGCTCATTGCGCGACAGCGGCAGCACGGCCACCTTGACCGGCGCCAGACGGGGGTCGAGGTGCAGCACGGTGCGGGTGTCGACGCCACCCTTGGCGTTGGGCACCTCTTCCTCGTCGTACGCGTCGACGAGGAACGCCATCATCGCGCGGGTCAGGCCGAACGACGGCTCGATGACATACGGGGTGTACTTCTCGCCGGTGGCCTGGTCGAAGTAGGTCAGCGACTGGCCGGATGCCTCGGAGTGGCTGCCGAGGTCGTAGTCGGTGCGGTTGGCGACGCCCATGAGCTCGCCCCACTCCTTGCCGGTGAACCCGAACCGGTACTCCACGTCGATCGTGCCGGCGGAGTAGTGCGCACGGTCCTCCTCGGGCACGTCGAAGCGGCGCATGTTGTCGGGGTTCACCCCCAGGTCCACGAACCAGTTCCAGCAGGCCTCGACCCAGTGGTCGAACCACTCCGGCGCCTCGGCGGGCGGGGTGAAGAACTCGATCTCCATCTGCTCGAACTCGCGGGTGCGGAAGATGAAGTTGCCGGGGGTGATCTCGTTGCGGAAGGCCTTGCCCACCTGACCGATGCCGAACGGCGGCTTCTTGCGCGACGCGGTCAGCACGTTGGTGAAGTTGACGAAGATGCCCTGGGCGGTCTCGGGGCGCAGGAAGTGCAGCCCCGACTCGTCGTCGACGACGCCCAGATACGTCTTCACCAGTCCCGAGAACGCCTTCGGCTCGGTGTACTTGCCCTTGGTGCCGCAGTTGGGGCACGGGATGTCGGCCAGGCCGTTGGCGGCGGGGCGCCCCTTGCGGGCCTCGAAGTCCTCGATGAGGTTGTCGGCGCGGAACCGCTTGTGGCACTGCAGGCACTCCACCAGCGGGTCGGTGAAGGTGGCGACGTGGCCGGAGGCCTCCCACACGCGCTTGGGCAGGATGATCGAGGAGTCCAGGCCCACCATGTCGCCACGGCCGCGGACGAACGTCTGCCACCACTGACGGCGGATGTTCTCCTTCAGCTCCGTGCCGAGGGGGCCGTAGTCCCATGCCGAGCGGGATCCGCCGTAGATCTCACCGGCCTGGAACACGAACCCGCGGTGACGGGCGAGGGCGATGACTTTGTCGAGGCGGGACTGCTCGGCCACAGGTGGCTCCAAATGGTCGTGGTGCGGCGCGGAAAATCGCGGATGCCGCAAGGCGGCGGCATCCGTCGATTCTAGTCCGCGCCGATGGGCGCCCACCTGTGCGCGCGGGTCAGCGCACGAACGTGATCGACAGCGGGTAGCGGTACCACTGCCCCTGGGCGGCCTTGACGGCCGCGATGATCGAGAGGATCAGATCGAGGATCCCCACGGCGATCAGCACGAAGAAGCCGATCAGCACGAACAGCAGAACCGTTCCGACGGCGACGGCGATCAGCACCGTGAGCTGGAAGTTCAGCGCCGTCGCGGCGTGGGCGCGGATGAAGGGGCCGCGGTCGCGCAGCGCCAGGTATCCGATCAGCGCGGGAATGAAGCCGAAGAAGAGGCCGCCCACGTGGATGAGGGTGGCCCACATCTTCTCGTCGGCGGGGCTGAGGGGGGTGGGCCCGTAGGGCGCGCCGTACGGCGGCTGCGGGGGCGGAGGCGGCATGGTCACGATCTCAGCCTACGGCGGAGTGCCGATCGGTGCGGCGCGCGCCGTTCTGGGCGACGGCGCCGGCGCCTGCGCCTCAGCCGAACCCGCACCAGCGCGCCACCCACGCCAGGATCGCCCCCCGGTGCTCGGCCGTCGCGGCCACCTCGATCACGCCTTCGGCCCCGGCGGTCTCGACGGCGACGACGAAGACGGTGCCACGCTTGTCCTCCTGCACGGCGTGCGCGTCGCACCGCAGCGGGACGAGCGGCACCTGGATCGACGACGGCCCGTCCCGCCCGTCGATCTCGCGGCCGACCGGGAACGGGTCCGTGCTCGGCGCGGCGAACTGCAGCAGATTGGTCGGGCGCACGTCGACGATGCGCACCGTGCCGGCAGCGCCGGTCGGAACGAGATCCAGGCGCAGCGCGGCGGGTGCGCCCGGCGCCGACGGTGTGAACGCCCCCCACGACAGGGAGGTCACGGCGGCCACCGCGGCGGCGAGGCACTCCCGCTCGTGGAGCGCGGCGATGAAGCCGAGCGGGTCGGCGGCGCGCACGCGATGCGCCGTGCCGTCGGCGGTGGTGACCACGACGGTGCTCTCCGCCCTCGCGTCGGACGGCACACTGCAGTCCGACGCGCTCAGCTCGATCCGCAGGTCCACGGTGCGTCCGGCCGGCACGGTGCTGTCCCGCTCCCTCGCCAGGGCACCGATGAACCGGTCGTCCTGCAGCTCGACGCGGTCGATGCGCAGATCCTCCGCGCTGTCGTTGACCACCCGCACCTGGGCCGTGCGCGCGGCGACGTCGGACCGCAGCTGCTGCACCGTCACCGCGACCCCCTCGGGCAGCTCGGCGCGCTCCGCAGCGCACCCGCCCAGGGCCAGAACGACCGCGACCACCGCCGTCACCGCGCCGGCCCGTGCACCACGTCGCCTTTCCGTGCCGCCGCAGGCCCGCGCCCCCCTCGCGCGGCCCGCGCGAACCCGGATCGGCGACGTTGCGCACACGGCGTCGGCCTGCCCGCTACCGCCGCAGCGTCTCGCGGGCGACGGTGAAGTCCTCGAGCGCCACCGGGTCGATCTCGATCCCGATCCCCGGGCCGGTGGGCACGCGCACGTGGCCGTCCTCGAGCACGATCGGGTCGATGACGATGTCGCGGGGGTAGAAGCGGTCGGACGCGGACACGTCGCCGGGCAGTGTGAACCCGGGAAGCGCCGCGAGCGCCGCGTTGGCCGCGCGGCCGATGCCGGTCTCGAGCATGCCGCCGCACCACACCGGGATGTCGTCGCCGCGGCAGAGGTCGTGGATGGCGACGGCCTCGAGGTAGCCGCCGACCCGGCCCGCCTTGATGTTGATGACGGATGCCGCACCCAGCGCGCGCGCGTCCTGCGCGGCCTTGAGCGACACGATCGATTCATCGAGGCACAGCGGCGTGCGCAGCCGCCCGGCGAGCACGGCGTGGTCGACGAGGTCGTCTTCCTGCAACGGCTGCTCGATCAGCAGCAGGTCGAACCGGTCGAGTTCGACGAGGGTGTCCACGTCGGCGAGCGTGTAGGCGGAGTTGGCATCGACCTGCAGCGGGATCGTGCCGAACGCGTCGCGCACCGCGGCGGTGTCACCGACATCGCGCCCGGGCTTGATCTTGATCTTGATGCGCACGTAGCCGGCGTCGAGGTACTCCCCGACCGCGTCGACGAGCGCGGCGGGGTCGCGCTGGATGCCGACCGACACTCCGCTGGGCACCCGGTCGCGCGTCGCGCCGAGGTACGCGCCCAGCGGCCGCCCCTGCGCACGCAGGCTCGCATCGAGCACGGCCAGCTCCAGCCCCGCCTTGGCCATGCGGTGGCCCTTGAACGGCTGCAGAACGCCGGCGACCTCTTCGGGCGCGAGCGTGCCCCGGTCCAGCAGCGCCGGACCCAGCCAGCGCAGCGTCACATCCCACGCACCCTGCGTGTACTCGCTCGAGTACAGCGGCGCCTGCTGGGTGACGATCTCTCCCCACCCGTCGCCGTCGGCCGTCAGCGCCCTCACCACGATCACCTCGCGCTCGGTCTCGGTGCCGAACGAGGTGGTGAACGGTGAGACCAGCGGCATCCGCAGCACGCGCAGCTCGATGCCTTCGAGGGCGACGGATGCCGCGGGGGTGGCGATGGGCATGCGCTCAGGCTAGCGGGCGCCCGGGCAGCCGGGACAGGCGAGGCGGGAGCGCGGCGGGGCCGGCCTCATCTGCGCACGAACAGATACCCCGCCGTGTCGTCGAAGCCGCCGACAACGAAGCCGAAAGCGGTGTGCTCGGCGAACTGCTCGCGCACCCGCAGCCGCCACGCCGCAGCCTCGGCGGGCGTCTCCCGGCGCAGCCGTTCGATGTCGCGCGGCACGGCGACCGTCGCCACCACGGCGTCGGGGGCAGGCGAGGGGGCCGGGGCCGCGAGCGCCCACGACGCCATCAACCGGTCGGTCTCGTCGCCGCGGTTGACGCCGTCGTCCATGGGGCCGTAGTGGTCGACCAGATACTCGGTGACGCGCGCGCCCAGCACGGAGAGGTTGAAGTGGGCGTTGCGGGCGATCAGCGGATCGAAGGTCCACGTGATGTGCCCAACGCCGCGGTCGAACGCCCAGTCGCGCTGGTGCTGCTTGAGCAGCCGGCCGAGCCCCTGGCCGCGGTACCCGGCCAGCAGACCGGTGACGTGCGAGTGCATCGAACGCTCCCCCGGCGCGGCGAAGAACGCCACCGACGCCCCGACCATGAGGTCGCCGTCGTAGATCCCGACGGCGTAGTTGCCGGAGTGGGCGAGCGCCCGCAGCAGGTTCGGCGGCATCGCGTCGCTGTCCCCGTCCCAGACGTCGGAGAGCACCTGGGCGGCGGTGAAGACCTCATCCACGGTCTCGAGCTCGCGGATCCCGATCCCGGAGGGGGCGATGAGGCTGTTGAGATCGGCCATGCCCTCACCTTAGGACCGGACGGGCCGAGCCTGCACGGGCGGCAGTAGCCTTGACGGATGGGCCGGGAAGAGGACGCACGTCGGCGCCTCACCCGCATGCCCCGCCAGGGAGCGATCGTCGCGGTGCTGGCGCTGGCGGGCCTGGCATCCTCGTTCATGTTCACGCTCGTCGTGCCGATCCAGGCAAAGCTGCCCGAACTGCTCGACGCCAGCCGCGAGGACACCGCGTGGGTGGTCACGGCGACCCTGCTGGCAGCCGCGGTCGTCACCCCCATCGCCGGGCGGCTGGGCGATATGTACGGCAAACGTCGCATCGTGCTGGTGCTGCTGGGCGTGCTGGTGCTCGGCTCGGTCGTCGCCGCGCTGTCCACCGAGATCATCGGGGTCATCGTCGGCCGCGCGCTGCAGGGAGCCGTCACCGGAGTCGTGCCGTTGGCGATCTCGATCCTGCGGGACGTGCTGCACGAAGACCGGGTGGATGCCGCGATCGCGCTGATCAGCGCGACCATGGGCGTGGGCGGCGCTCTCGGCATGCCGCTGAGCGCCCTGGTCACGCAGTACAGCGACTGGCACGCCCTGTTCTGGCTGGCAGCCGGCCTGGGGGTCGCGGTCTTCGTGCTGGTGGTCTGGATCGTGCCGGTGAGCGTGCTGCGCACGGCGGGCCGCTTCGACTACGTCGGCGCGGCGGGACTCGCGGTCGGTCTCACGGGCGTGCTGCTGGCGGTCTCACGGGGGAACGAGTGGGGCTGGACCTCTCCGGCCGTGCTGGCCTGCGGCCTGGGAGGTGGCGCGGTGCTGCTGGTCTGGGGCTGGTACGAGCTGCGCATCGCCGAGCCGCTGCTGGACCTGCGGGTGGCCGCGCGCCGCCCGGTGCTGCTCACCAACATCGCCTCCCTCGCGATGGGGTTCTCCCTGTTCGCCTCGAACGTGGCCTATCCGCAGCTCCTCGAGCTGCCCGCGCCGGCCGGTTTCGGCCTGTCGCTGCTGAGCGCCAGCCTGGTGATCGCGCCCGCGGGCCTGGTGATGATGGTCCTCTCCCCCTACTCGGGACGTTTGGCGCGCACCGTCGGTCCGCGGCTGCTGCTTGTGCTCGGCGCGATCGCGCTCATCGTCGCGTACGGGTTCACGCTGCTGTTCTCCTCCGAGGTGTGGCACATCCTGGTGGCGAACCTGCTGGTCGGCGTCGGGATCGGCTTCGGTTACGCGAGCATGCCGATGCTGATCATGCGCAGCGTGCCGCAGAACGAGACGGGAGCCTCCAACGGGCTCAACGCCCTCTTCCGCTCCCTCGGCACCAGCGTGGCCGCGGCGGTCATCGGCGCGGTCCTGGCGAGCCTGTCGGTCACACAGGGCGGCACGCAGGTGCCGACGGCATCCGCCTTCGACGTCGCGTTCGTGCTGGGCGGCGCCGCCGCAGTGGTGGCCTTGGTACTCGCCCTGTTCATCCCCCAACGCCCTGCGCGCGAACCCCATCCCTCTCTGCCTCGCTGAGGTCTACCCTTGGGCGCATGAGCGCGCACGAGCCTGAGCAGGTTCCGGTCGGCCCTCCGACGGGGCCGGTCGAGGTCGCCGAAGGCGACAACGGCGACCGCGACAGCCGGTTCTTCGGGCAGCCCTGGGCCCTCGCGCACATCTTCGGTGTGGAGATGTGGGAGCGGTTCAGCTTCTACGGCATGCAGGGCATCCTGCTCATCTACCTGTACTACTCGGCGACCGACGGCGGGCTGGGACTCGACCGCGCCGTGGCGGCGGGCATCGTGGGGGCCTACGGCGGTTCGGTGTACCTCTCGACGATCCTCGGGGCGTGGATCGCCGACCGCATCCTCGGCTCGGAGCGGGTGCTGTTCTACAGCGCGATCGTCATCGTCGCCGGGCACGTGGCCCTCGCCCTGATCCCCGGATTCCTCGGGGTGGGCGTCGGCCTCATTCTCATCGCGCTGGGGTCGGGGGGCCTCAAGGCCAACGCCACGAGCGTGGTGGGAACGCTGTACCGCAAGGACGATCCCCGGCGGGATGCCGGGTTCTCGCTGTTCTACCTCGGCATCAACCTGGGCGCGCTGGCCGGCCCCCTGCTGACCGGGCTGCTGCAGTCGACGCTCGGCTTCCACTGGGGCTTCGGACTCGCCGCCGTCGGCATGGCGCTCGGCCTCCTCCAGTACTCGTTCGGGCGCAAATCCCTGCCCGCCGCGTCCCGACGCGTGGCGAACCCGCTGCCGCGCAGCCGCTACGGGCTCGTCGGCGGCATCGCCGCGGCGGCGGTCGTGACGATCGTCCTGCTGGTGCTCGTCGGGGTGATCCGCGCCGACAACCTCTCCCTCATCGTGATCATCACGACGGTGGCGGCGACGATCGCGTACTTCGTCGTCATCCTCTCGAGCCGGCATATCGACGCCGTCGAGCGCAGCCGGGTGTGGGGGTTCATGCCGCTGTTCGTCACCTCGGTGGCGTTCTGGTCGCTGTACCAGCAGCAGTTCACGGTCGTGACGATCTACGCCGACGTCAAGCTCAACCGCGACCTCTTCGGCTGGGAGATGCCGGTGCCGTGGGTGCAGTCCATCAACCCGATCTTCATCATCATCCTGTCGGGCGTCTTCGCATGGCTGTGGACGAAGCTCGGCACCCGTCAGCCCTCCACCCCGGTGAAGTTCGGCCTGGGCGTGATGATCATGGGCGCGGCGTTCCTGCTGTTCCTCCCCTTCGCGGGCGGCGGGGCGGGGTCGACGCCGCTGCTGGCGATGGTCGGCATCCTGCTGGTGTTCACGGTGGCCGAGCTGCTGCTGTCGCCGGTGGGCCTCTCGGTGACGACGAAGCTCGCGCCCGCGCGCTTCCACACCCAGATGGTCGCGCTGTTCTTCCTGTCGGTGGCGCTGGGCACCGCGATCTCGGGCCTGCTGGCGGAGTACTACGACCCCGACAATGAGGTGCCCTACTTCTCGACCCTCGGCTTCATCGCGATCGGCGTGGGCGTCCTGCTGCTGGTGTTCGCGCGGCCCGTGCTGCGGCTCATGAAGGGCGTGCGCTGAGCCGAGGGGTCGCCTGCCCGCGCCCCGCGCCCGCTCCCGCGGAGCCCCGCCGCGCCCGCGCGCCCGCGGAGCCGCCCCGCGCCCGCTCCCGCGGAGCCGCTCCGGTGTCACTTTCGCACCATGCCCGCCCGTCGCACCCGCCATTCGCGACACCCGAGCAGCGCGCACACGGCCACACCCGCCATTCGCGTCACCCGAGCAGCGCACACACGGCCGCACCCGCCATTCGCGCCACCCGGGCAGCGCGCACACGGCCGCACCCGCCGATCGTCGCGCCCGGGACCGCGACGCGCGACTCCGGTGTCACTTCCGCACAATCCCCGCGCACGCCACCCACCATTCGCGACACCGGAGCAGCGCTCGCAGCGCTCGCAGCGCTCGCAGCACTCGCAGCGCTCGCAGCGCTCGCGGCCGGCGCGCACGCGCACCGCTGCCGTCAGCGGCGCCAGTCCTCCTGCGCGGTGAGCGGAACGAGCGACGGACGCCGCGCGGTCGTGGTGAGCGTGACGCGCTCACCGGTGTGCGCGGAGTCGATGAGCGCGGTCATGATCTCGAGCACGTGCAGGGCGAGTTCACCGCTCGCGCGCCCCTCGCCGTCGCGCACGTGATCGATGACGCCGATCCCGCGCCCCGCGCCGACGTATCCGGCCGCGGCGGGCAGCGTCGTCCAGTCCGCCTCGCCGCGGCGGCGCACGCGCACATCGCCGGCGAACGTGTTCGGGTCGGGAACGCTCAGCGACCCCTCCTCGCCGTGCACCTCGATCGGCGCTGCGGTCGACCCGACGGCGTCGAAGCTGAAGGTCACCGTCGACAGCGCGCCGCCGTCGTGCTCGAGCACGCCGGTGACGTGGGTGTCGATCTCCACGGGGATGATCTCGCCCGCACGGGGACCCGAGCCGATCCGGCGCGTGTCGCGGGTGCGCGATGACGCGCCGCTGACCCGCACGACCGGGCCGAGCAGGTGCACGAGCGACGTGAGGTAGTACGGCCCCATGTCGAACAGCGGCCCCCCGCCGTCGCGGTAGTAGAAGTCGGGGTGCGGATGCCACGACTCGTGGCCGCCCGAGACCCAGGTCGCCGCCGCCGAGACGGGGCGGCCGATGTCGCCGGCCTCGACGGCGGCGCGCGCGGTCTGGATGCCGGTGCCGAGCACGGTGTCGGGCGCTCCCCCGAGCCACCGGTCGCCGGCGGCATCCCTCATCGCCGTGGCTTGGGTGAGCGTCGCCGCGAGCGGCTTCTCCCCGTAGACGCCCTTGCCCGCGGCGAGCGCGGCGAGCGCGATCTCGGCGTGCGCGGCGGGGATCGTGAGATTGATGACGGTGTCGACGGCCGGGTCGGCCAGCAGCTCGTCGACGGTGAGCGCCCGGCATCCGGGGATCTCGTCCGCCACCGCTGCGGCCCGTTCGGCATCCAGATCGGCGACCGCAGTGATGCGCACGCTGTCGACGCCCGCGAGGGTGTCGAGGTACTGCCGGGAGATGACGCCGAGCCCGATTATGCCGATTCCGTGCGGCTGGCCCACAGCAGGCCCCTCTCGATGATCGTGCGGACGTTGTCGTCCTGCAGCACATCCAGGCTGTGCCCGGGGGTGGCGACGAAGATGCGCCCCCGACCCCACAGCCGGGTCCACACCGCGGGGGACGTGATCGGCCGGTGCCACGGGTGGTAGGGCTGCACCGGGTGCGTGGTGGTGGCCAGCACGTCGATGAGGTCGTCGTGCAGCACCCAGTACTGCTCGGTGTGCAGGGTGAAGTCGTCGAGCCCCGCCATGATCTCGTGCTCACGGCCGAGGTCGGTGAGTTCGACGGTGTACGGCAGGAAGTTGTCGGACTCGTCGCCGGAGCACTGATCCGGATGCTTCGACGGGTGCGTCGCGAACTGGCCGCCGACGAGCTGCAGGTAGTCGGAGCTGTTGCGATACGAGTCGGCGATGCCACCGTGCCAGCCGGCCAGCCCGGTGCCGCGCTCCACCGCCGCCTTCACGCCGGCGAAGGCTTCGCGGGAGATCTCGGACATCGTCACCGACTGCAGGATCAGATCGGTGGATGCCATGACCTCCTCGTCGGCGTAGATCTCGTTGGATTCTTCGACCCGCACGTCGAACCCGCTGCGCTCGAGGAAGGGGAGGAACAGGTCGGTGGCCTCGACCGGGTGGTGGCCCTCCCACCCGCCCCGGACGACGAGTGCGGTGCGTGCGGTCATGCGGTTTCTCCTTCGACGGTGACGTACCGGCTGTCGCGTGCGGCGCTGTGCTCGACGGCGGCCAGCACCCGCTGCACGCGGGCGGCGTCGGCAAAGGTCGGCGCCACCGCGGTCCCGTCCGAGATCGCACGCACGAGGTCGACGATCTGGTGGGTGAACAGGTGCTCGTACCCGAGACCGTGGCCGGCGGGCCACCAGGCGTCGGCGTAGGGATGCTCGGGCTCGTTGGCCTGGATGCGACGGAATCCCTGCTCGCCGGCGGGATCGGTGGCGTCGTAGAAGTCCAGCTCGTTCATCGCCCGGAAGTCGAACGCGATCGAGCCGCGGTCGCCGTTGATCTCGATGCGGTTGGAGTTGCGGTGGCCCGTCGCCAGCCGCGTCGCCTCGAAGACGCCGAGCGCCCCCGAGCCGAAGCGGGCGGTGAACGCGGCCGCGTCGTCGACGGTGACGTCGCGGCGGGGAGCCTCCGCCGAGGCGCGGCCGCCGAGGCCGACCTGCTCCTCGAGCACGGGACGGGTCTCGACGAAGGTGCGCAGCATCGCGGAGACGCCCACGATGTCGTCGCCGGTCAGCCACTGCGCGGTGTCGATGCTGTGGGCTCCGATGTCGCCCAGGGTGCCGGAGCCCGCCCGGTCGCGGTCGAGGCGCCAGGTGAAGGGCGCATCCGGATCGCTCAGCCAGTCCTGCAGGTACTGCGCCCGCACATGCCGCACCTGTCCGATGCGCCCGTCCTCGATGAGACGCCGCGCGAGCGACAGCGCCGGCGTGCGGCGGTAGCTGAAGCCGCACATGCTGACGACTCCGGCGGCGGCGGCCCGCTCGGCGGCCGCCACCATGCGGTCCGCTTGCACCACGTCGTTGGCCAGCGGCTTCTCGCACAGCACGTGCTTGCCCGCGGCGAGCGCGGCCAGCGCGATCTCGGCGTGCGTGTCCCCGGGGGTGCAGATGTCGACCAGGTCGATGTCCTCGCGCTCGATCGCGGCACGCCAGTCGGTGGCGGCCTCGGCGAACCCGAGCCGGTCGGCCGCCTCCGCGGTGCGCTGCGGGTCGCGGCCGACCAGCAGGGCAGGCTCCGGCGTCAGCGGCAGGTCGAAGAAGCGGTGCGCGGTGCGCCAGGCGTGGGCGTGCATTCGCCCCATGAACCCGGTGCCGATCAGCGCGACCCGCAAGGGGGCGGTCGTCATCGTCGTCTCCTTATGGCGCCGACCGGACGGTGTCGACGGCGCATCGAGGGGTGTCAGCGGCCGGTGACCGCCGGCTCGGCCGCGTCGACGTCCACCGGGCCGACGCCCGGCTCGACCTCGACGCGCACCCAGGCGGGCGCCTGACCGGTCACATCGTTGACCGGGCCGGTCAAGGTGAGCTCGGCGGTCGCCTCCATGGTTTCGCAGTCGGGGCCGACCCAGAGTTTCAGCAGCCCCGGCTCGACGATGCGGCGCAGGTCGCGTCCGGTGAACGCCAGCTGCGATGCCGGCAGGCGGAAGGTCACCTCCGCCTGCTCACCGGGCTGCAGCGGCACCCGGCGGTAACCGAGCAGCTGCGCCACCGGGCGCGTGACGCTCGCGTACACGTCACGGCCGTACAGCTGCACGACATCGGTCCCGGCACGATCACCGGTGTTGCGCACCTGCACCCGCGCGACGATCTCACCGTCGGTCGGCGTCTCGGGGTCGACCCGCAGGTCGCTGTGCGCGAACGACGTGTACGACAGGCCGAAGCCGAACGGCCGCAGCGGCGTGCTGTCGGCGCTCGTGATCTCGTTCGCACCGCCCAGGATCGGGTGCAGGTAGCTGTACGGCTGTGCACCCGCCGACCGCGGCAGCGAGATCGGCAGGCGACCGGACGGCGTCACACTGCCGGACAGGATGCCGGCGATGGCGTGCCCGCCCTCCTCACCGGGGAAGAACGCCTGCACGACCGCACCGATGCTCCCGTCCAGTGCCCAGTCGATCGCATAGGGGCGACCGGTGAGCAGCACCATCACCACGGGGGTGCCGGTGGCGGCGACGGCCTCGACCAGCTCGCGCTGCACACCGGGCAGATCCAGGCTCTCCACGTCGTTGCCCTCGCCGACGGTGCCGCGGCCGAACAGGCCGGCGCGGTCGCCGACCACGACGATGGCCACGTCGGCACCGGATGCCGAGGCGACGGCATCCGCGAAGCCGGAGCGGTCATCGCCCTCGACGTCGGCGCCGACGGCGAAGCAGATCTCCGCGTCGCGGAACTGCTCGCCGAGCGCGGTGCGCAGGGTGGGCGCCTCGAGTTCGGACGGCACGTCGGGGTGATGGGCCAGCACGTGGTTGAGGAAGGAGTAGCAGCCGAACAGCGCACGCTCGTCATCGGCGTTGGGGCCGATGACCGCGATGCGCCGGGGGGATGCCAGGGGCAGCACGCCGTCGTTGGCCAGCAGCACCACCGACTCCTCGGCCAGCTCCCGGGCAACGGCCCGGTGCGCAGGGGTGTCGAGGTCGATCGCGGTGGGCGGGGCGTCGAAGGTGGCGTCCAGCAGACCCAGGTCCTCCTTCTGCGCCAGCACGCGCAGCACGGAGCGATCGACGAGCGCCTCGTCGAACAGGCCGGCGCGCACGCGCTCGGCCAGCGGCTCGAGGTAGGCGTCACCGGTCGGCAGCTCGACATCGATGCCCGCCGCCAGCGCGAGGGCTGCGGCCTCGCCGCGGTCGGCGGCGACGGCGTGCATGGTGTGGAGGAAGGCCACGGCGAAGTAGTCCGAGACGACGACGCCGTCGAACCCCCACTCGCCGCGCAGCAGGTCGGTCAACAGTGTCGGGTCGGAGGCCACGGGCACGCCGTCGATCTCGGTGTAGGAGTTCATCACCGACCGCACGCCACCCTCGCGCACCGCCATCTCGAACGGCGGCAGCATCACGTCGCGCATCTCGCGCTCACCGATGTGCACCGGCGCGTGGTTGCGCCCTGCGTGCGACAGCGAGTAGCCGACGAAGTGCTTCAGGGTCGCGTGCACGCCGGCATCCTGCATGCCCCGCACGTACGCCGTGCCGATGGTCCCCACCACGTAGGGGTCCTCCGCGATGCACTCGTCGACGCGGCCCCAGCGGGGGTCGCGGATCACGTCGAGCACGGGCGCCAGCGTCTGGTGCACGCCCAGCTCGCGCATCGACTCCCCGATGAGGTGGCCCATCCGCTCCACGAGGTCGGGGTCGAAGGCGGCGCCCCACGCCAGCGGCGTGGGGAAGGTGGCCGCCTTCCACGCGGCGAGTCCGGTGAGGCTCTCCTCGTGGACGATGGCCGGGATCCCCAGGCGCGTCTCCTGCTGCAGACGACGCTGCTCGCCCCAGAGCCACTCGGCGCGCTCCACGGGGTCGACCGGCCGGGTGCCGTAGACGCGGGTGAGATGCCCCAGCCCATGGGTCGTGGCGTCGTCGTACCGGGTGCTGGTGGCCATCTCGCCGGCCATGGGCGCGACCACCTCGTCGCCCTGGTCGACCCAGTAGCCGACCAGCTGTGCCAGCTTCTCGTCGAGCGTCATGCTCTCGAGCAGGGCGCGAACGCGCGCCGAAACAGGGGTGTCCACGGAGGAGTCCTCGATCTTTCTTTCAGCCCTTGACGGCGCCGGTGAGGCCACCGACGATACGACGCTCGAACAGGCTGAAGAAGACCAGAGCGGGGATCATCGACAGCGAGGTGAAGGCCAGTACGCGCGCCGTATCGACGGAGTACTGGGAGGAGAAGGCCTGCACACCCAGCGGGAGGGTGTAGCTGGCCTCGTTGTTGAGGATGAACAGCGGCAGCAGGTAGCTGTTCCAGCTGCCGATGAACGCGAGGATGCCGACGGTGATCACGCCGGGGAGGGCGAGTGGAATCACCATGCGCCAGAAGAATCCCAGCCGGCTGGCGCCGTCGATGAAGGCCGCCTCCTCGATCTCATCGGGGATGGCCTTGAGGAACGGCACCAGGATGATGATCGTCGTCGGCAGCGCGAACGCGATCTGCGGAAGGATGATGCCCGGCAGCGAGTTCATCAGGCCGAGGTCGCGCACCACGATGTACAGCGGGGTGATGGCGACGGTGATGGGGAACATCAGGCCGGCCGCGAACATCGCGTACAGCGCTCCCCGCCCGCGGAAGCGGTAGCGGGCGAGTACGTAGCTGGCCATGAGTCCGAGGATCACGGCGCCCGCGGTCGTCGACAGGGCGGCGATGGCGGAGTTGAGCACCTGTCGCCAGAACATCGACCCGCTGAGCACGTCGAGGTAGTTGCCGAAGTTCCAGGGGCTCGGAAGCCCCGACGGGTCGGCGGTGATCTGTGCGTTCGTGCGGAACCCGCCGAGGATGATGTACGCCACCGGCACGAGGATCACGGCGATGACCACCAGGGCGATGAAGTAGACCACCGGGTTGCCCCAGGGCAGCTTCTCCTTCGGCTTCCTGCCCGCCTTGAGCAGCGGCTCGTCGGGCGGAGTCGTGGTGATGAGGGCTGTCGCGGTCATCGACGCTTACCTCCCGTGAGGGCGCCGGCGGTATCGCGGCGCAGGACGAAGCGCTGATAGATCAGCGCGACGACCAGTGAGATGAGGAACAGGACGACTGCCACGGCGCTGCCGTAGCCGTAGTTCCCGGAGTTGCGGCCCTCGGACACCATGTAGGTCGCCATGGTCGAGGTGCCCGCCGTGGAGGCGACGTACTGGCCCCAGATGATGTAGACGAGGTCGAACAGCTGCAGGGAGCCGATGATCGACAGGAACGCCCAGATGCGCACGGTCGGCCCCAGCAGCGGCACCGTGATGCGCCACTGGGTCTGCCAGAACGAGGCCCCGTCGATCGCGGCGGCCTCCGACAGCTCCTCGGGGATGCCCTGGAGACCGGCGAGGAAGAGGATGACGGCGAAGCCGAAGTACTTCCACGTGATGATCACCATCAGGGTCCAGATGGCGATGTCGGGGTTGGCGAGCCAGTCCTGCTCGAGGCCGCTGAGCCCGACGTTCTCGAGGAAGCCGTTCAGGGCGCCGCGCTGCTGGAGCATGAGGCTCCAGCCGACGCCGACGACGACCTCGGCGATGACGTAGGGGACGAAGATCAGCACGCGGATGACCGACTGGCCGCGCATGCGGCGGTTCAGCAGAAGCGCCAGCAGCAGGGCTGCGGGGCCCTGGAGCACGAGCGACATCACGACGATGAACGCGTTGTGGCTGAGGGCCGCATGGAAGGCGGGGTCCTGCAGGATCAGCAGGTAGTTGTTGAAACCGACGAAGTCGGTGGGCGGGCCGTAGCCCTGCCACCGGAAGAAGCCGTAGTACGCGGCGGCGACCACAGGGAAGATGACGAAGCCGAGGAAGACCAGCAGCGCTGGCCCCACCAGGATCGCGATCTCGAGGCGCCCAGCCCAGCCCAGCCCCTTGCGCCGCCGCCGCACGGGCGGGGACGACACCTGGGTGTCGCCCCCGCCGCGCCGCGCGAGCTCGCCGGATGTGCCGCTCTCCGTCAACGAGTTCTCGCGAACAGACATGTGCGGATTCCTAGCCCTTCGCTGCGGCTGCGTTGACCGCCTCGACGAGCTGCTCCGGACCACTGTTGCCTGCCAGCATGTCCACGACCGCCACGTTCAGCGCGTTGCCGACGTTCAGGCCGTAGATGGTGTCGAGCCACTGCGAGACGTAGGGCGCCTCGTTGTAGGCCTCGATGATCTGCAGCAGGTAGGGCTCGGTGACGGCCTCCTGGGCGACGGTGTTCACCGGCGGGGCGTCGAAGGCGTCGTAGTACGCCTCCTGCACCTCGGCGGTGGCCAGGTAGTTCAGGAAGTCCACGCACGCGTCGGGAGCGTCCACATAGCAGGAGTAGCCGTCGATGCCGCCGAGGATCGAGCCGGGCTCGCCCTCACCACCGGGAACCTCGGGGAAGGGGAACCACGCCAGGTCGGGCAGCGGCTTCTCGTCGGGCGTCAGACCCGCGATGACACCCGGGTTCCAGGCGCCCATGAGCTCCATGCCGGCCAGGTGGTTGGCGATGAGGCCGGCCGACGAACCGGCGCCCTGCTGGGCCTCGGTGGTCAGGAAGCCCTGGTTGAACGGCTCGGTCTCGGCGAAGTCGGCGAGGTTCTGTGCGGCATCCAGCCAGCACGGGTCGCTGAAGTCCATCTCCTCGGCTGCGGTCGCCATGGTGTCCGGGCTGCAGGCGCGCAGAGCGAAGAAGTAGTACCAGTGGGCGGCGGGCCACGCGTTCTTGCCGCCGAGGGCGATGGGCTCGACGCCCGATGCCTTGAGCGCTTCGACAGCGGCGCCCATCTCCTCGATCGTCTTCGGGTTCTCGGTGATGCCCGCGGCGTCGAAGAGGTCCTGGCTGTAGAACATGCCGCCGGGGAGCACGGCGATCGGCATCCCGTAGAGCTTGTCGTCGACGCGCAGGTTGTCGAGCGTCGTGTCGGGGATCTCCTCGACGGCCGTGTCGGAGATCGAGTCGCTGATGTCCTTGATCTGGCCCGCGGCGACCATGGCCGCGAGCTTGCCGCCGCCACGCTGCAGGAACAGGTCGGGTGCGTCCCCGGAGTTCAGCGCGGTCTGCAGCTTGCCGTCGAGCTCCTCGTTCTGCACGACCTGCACCTTGATGGTGACGCCGGGGTTCTCCTCCGAGAATGCCGCGGCCGTCTGGTCCCAGAACTCCTTGCCGGGGCCGGTGGTCGAGTTGTGCCACAGCGTCATCTCGACGTCGCCGTCTTCGCCGGCACCGCCTCCGCCGCCGGAACAGCCGGCGAGCGCGAGCACACCGGCGGTGACCGCTGCCGCTGCTGCGAGCGTCCTCTTCGCAAACATGTGATTCCTCTCTTCGTTGAGTGCGCGCCGGGGTCGTCATGGACCTCTGCGTTGCACGTCATCCTCATGCCGCGCGGAAAGCCTGTCAAACGTTTTCGAAATCCTTTTCTATGCGTATGCTCACCTGCATGTCCCGCCGCGCCACCATCCACGACGTCGCCGCCGCCGCCGGCGTCTCGGTCTCGACCGTCTCCAAGGCCGTCAACGGCCGCTACGGCGTCGCCGAGGACACCGTCGCGCGGGTGCTCGAGGTCGTCGAGCGCCTCGGCTACGAGTCCTCGCTCGTCGCCAGCAGCATGCGCTCCCAGCGCACCGGCGTGATCGGAGTGCTGGTCGCCGACTTCGAGCCGTTCAGCGCCGAAGTGCTCAAGGGTGTCGGCTCGGCGCTGCGCGACTCCCGCTACGACCTTCTCGCCTACAGCGGATCGCGTCAGGCCGGCAGCGCAGGCTGGGAGCGCCGCTCGCTCAGCCGGCTGAGCGGCACGCTCATCGACGGGGCGATCATGGTCACGCCGACCGTGATCGGGGTGACCGCCGACGTGCCCATCGTGGCGGTGGACCCCCACACCGGGCGCGCGGATCTGCCCACGGTCGAATCCGACAGCTACGGCGGCGCCCTCCACGCCATGCAGTACCTCGTGCAGCTCGGCCACCGCCGCATCGGGTTCATCGCCGGCCGCCCGGACCTGCGCTCATCGGAGGCGCGCGAGGCGGGGTACCGGGCGGGGCTTCGCGAAGCCGGCATCCTGGCCGACCCGTCGCTCGTCAGGGTCGGTCTGTACCAGCCCGAGACGGTGCGCGAGCAGGCGTTCGCGATGCTGCAGCAACCCGACCGCCCCACGGCGGTGTTCGCCGCGAACGATCTCTCGGCCATCGCGGTGATCGAGGTGGCAGCGGAGCTGGGACTCCGGGTGCCGCTGGATCTGTCGGTCGTCGGCTTCGACGATGTGCCCGAAGCCTCACGGGTGCACCCGGCGCTCACGACCGTGGCTCAGCCGATGCGACGGCTGGGCGCGGTGGCGGCCGAGTTCGTCAGCGCGCTGCTGGCCGGCGAGACCCGCGACCAGCTTCACGTCACCCTGCCGACACGGCTCGTGGTGCGCGGCACGACGGCGCCGCCCGCCGGGGTCTGAGCGCCGCGACCGGCGCCGGCGTCACGGACCGTCACACACCGGGTCCGGCGACGGCCCCGAACCTAGACTCGGGGCGGCTCGAGAACCGGAAGCCTCCGCCTTGAGCAGTGCTGCGCGTGCGCCGCTGCGAGAGCCTCCCACCCGCCGCCGGCGCCGCGCGCGCCGGCATCCGTCCCCGGAGGAATCATGACCGACATCCAGACCACCACCGCCGGCAGCCTGCCCCGCACGCAGGCGCTCATCGAGGCGAACGCTGCGCGCACGTTCGCCGACGACGGGTTCACGCTGCAGTCGACGCCCGAGTTCGAGCAGCTCGTCGCGGACGCGGTCGACGATGTCGTGGAGCGTCAGCGCGAAGCCGGGATCACGCTCGTAGGCGACGGCGAGTTCGGCAAGGCGATGTCGAACGCCGTCGACTACGGGGCGTGGTGGTCGTACTCGTTCCAGCGGGCCGCCGGACTGTCGATGACCGAGGTCAACGCGTTCAACGAGCCGCCGGTGCGCTCGGAGCCCGGGCACATCCGCTTGACCTCGTTCCTCGACCGCCGCGACCGGCAGCTGTTCCCGGACGTCTACGCGGAGTCGGTGGAGGTCGGGCGCAACGCCACCGGCTTCCCCACGACGACGGGCCCCATCACCTATCGCGGCCAGGAGGCCGTGGCATCCGACATCCGTCACCTGAAGGCGTCGCTGCGCGAGGGTGAGCAGGGGTTCCTCACGGCGATCGCCCCCGGGTCGGCGGCGCGGGTGCGCAACGAGTACTACGCCACCGACGAGGAGCACATCTGGGCGTGGGCGGATGCCCTGCGCGAGGAGTACCGGGCGATCGTGGATGCCGGGCTCATCCTGCAGCTGGACGACCCGTCGCTGGCGGAGAACTTCGACCAGATCAACCCGGAGCCCTCGATCGCCGACTACCAGGCGTTCACGAAGATCCGCATCGACGCGATCAACCACGCGATCGCCGGGCTGCCGAAGGAGCAGGTGCGTCTGCACCTGTGCTGGGGATCGTGGCACGGGCCGCACACGACCGACATCGAGCTGCGGCACATCCTGCCCGTGGTGCTCGGCGCGAACGTCGGGTCGATCTCGTTCGAGGCCGGCAACGTGCGCCACGAGCACGAGCACACCGTGTGGGGCGAGGTCGCGGTGCCCGATGACCTCGTGCTCGTTCCCGGTGTCGTCAGCCACGCGACCAACGTCGTGGAGCACCCCGACCTGGTCGCCCAGCGCATCGGGCGCTTCGCCGACATCGTCGGCGCGGACCGCGTCATCGCCTCCACCGACTGCGGACTGGGCGGGCGCATCCACCCCGACCTCGCGTGGGCGAAGCTCGCGTCGCTGGGCGAGGGCGCGCGCCGCGCCGCCGCCCGCGCCTGACCCGGGGACCCACGCCGGGGCCCGGCGCCGCGGGGGCTCCCGCCCGCCGCGCCCATGCCGGGGGCCCGGCGCTGCTCGAGTGTCGCGTCCGCACAGTGGTGCGGCATCCCACCCACCACACGTGACACTCGAGCAGCGCGGGCGGGCGGGCAACGCGGCGCGGCGGGGCGCCGGGGAGCCTGCCGCTGCTCGAGTGTCACGTCCGCACAGTGGTGCGGCATCGCACCGACCACACGTGACACTCGAGCAGCGCGGGCGGGCGGGCAGCGCGCCGCGGGCGCGGGCGGGCAGCGCGGCGCGGCGGGCGCGGGGGCGGGTGCACGCGGCATCCGCTCGGACACGGCAGAATCGAAGGATGACCGCGCACGTCGCCACCCTGCTGCCCGCCCACGCATGCCTCATCGTGCACGGCAGGGACCAGCCCGGTATCGTCGCCGCCGTCTCGGCCATGATCACCCGCATCGGCGGCAACATCGTCGCGTTCGACCAGTACTCGGACGACCCGACGGGGGGCGCGTACTTCCAGCGCGTGGTGTTCCACCGGCCGGATTTCGCCGCGGCCCGCCCCGCGATCGAAGCCGAGATCGCCGCCACCCTGCAGGGATTCGATCTGCAGTGGTCGCTCACCGACCAGTCGGTGCCCAAGCGGATGGCGATCCTGTCGTCGAAGCAGGACCACTGCCTGCTCGACCTGCTGTGGCGTCACCGCCGGGGCGACCTCCCGGTCACCGTGCCGATGGTGGTGTCGAACCACACCACGTCCGCCGAGGACGTGCGCTCGTTCGGCGTGCCGTTCTTCCACGTCCCCTCGACCCCCGGCCCCGACAAGTCCGAGTCGGAAGCGAAGATCCTCGAACTCCTCCAGGGCAACGTCGACTTCGTGGTGCTGGCGCGCTACATGCAGATCCTCTCGGCGGACTTCCTCGACGCGCTCGGGGTGCCGGTGATCAACATCCATCACTCCTTCCTGCCGGCGTTCATCGGCGCCGAGCCGTACAAGAAGGCCAAGGAACGCGGCGTCAAGCTCATCGGCGCGACGAGCCACTACGTCACGACGGATCTCGATGAGGGCCCGATCATCGAGCAGGACACGATCCGCGTCACCCACGCCGACACGACGGCCGAGCTCGCCCGGCGCGGCGCCGACGTCGAGCGCCAGGTGCTCTCGCGCGCGGTGCTGTGGCACGCGCAGGACCGCGTGATCCGCCACGGCAACCACACCATCGTCTTCTGAGGCGGATGCCGTGAGGCGGATGCCGTGAGGCGGATGCCGTGAGGCGGATGCCGTGAGGCGGATGCCGCGACACGACCGCCGCCACCCCGGCGGCTGCCGCGGACGATCGCCGAAACCGGGTCAGGCACCCGCCGGATGCGCCTCATCGAACGGCACACGCAGGTACTTCGGCGCCTGCACCCGCCAGGCTTCGGTCACCAGCTCCGTCAGGTGCTCGGGATCGATCCCGGCCAGCCGGAACGCGACCTTCGGCTCGCTCCAGCGCGTCGTCTCGCGCAGGAACACCGACGGCGCCATCTCGATCAGAGCACGGGCGTCCACACGGTCGGCCACCCTCACCGCCACGACGGATTCGGCCGCGATGACCGCGCGCATGTCGGCGGGGATGCTCGGCCACGGATGGCACTCCCAGGCGTACAGCCGACCGCGCACGAACCACGCCGCGCCGCCCGTGGTGGCGCGCTCCTCGCTGCCGGGCAGGCCCGCCGCGATCCGTCGCACGTCGTCGAGGGTGGCCATGCCGCCAGGGTACGCGCGGGTGCGGACATGGACGACGCCGCGGGACGACCCTGCGACCGCCGTCCGCTCCCGGTCGGCTCAGCTTTCGCCGGCCATAACGGCGGGCGGGTTGTGCATGAACTCGATGCGGATGCCATCGGCGTTCTCCAGGAACGACGCGTAGTACCGCTCGCTGAAGCGCGGGTAGGTCTTCGGCTCGCGCACCACCGACCATCCGGCATCCACCGCCACCTGGTGCAGGCGGTCGACATCGGCGCGCGAGTCGACGGCGAAGGCCAGGTGCTGCCACCCGACGCGGCCGTGCCGGTGCGGACCCGACCCGGGCTCGCGGGCGGGCATGAGGATGAACTCGGTCTCCCCCTCGGCATACCACGCCGCCCCGTTGCCGTCGCCGCTCTCACGCGCGAGCCCCAGCGCCGTCAGCACGGGGTCGAACTCTGCGATGGCGCGGTCGAGGTCGTCGACGGAGACTCCGAGGTGATCGAAAAGCGGCATCCCTGCATTCTGGCGCAGAGAGCAGCGTCCCCGCCGGGGCCGGGCGCGCGCTTCGCCCCAACTGCTAGATTGCGAGCGTGACGACCTCCACCCCCGTCAGGACGTACATCGCCGCCCTCTTCCTCGGCGGGCTCGCACTGGGCGTCTGGGGCACGATCCTTCCCCTCGGCGGCGGCACCCTGATCGCGCTGATCGGGGCCGCAGCGATCGGCGCCGCTCTGGTGCTCGTCGGCATCCGTCTGATGGGGCCGGCGCGCTGAGGCCCTCGACGCACCGGATGCCGCAGGCCCGCGGATACAGGGCGACACCGATCCTGGCGCTCGTCGCGGCATCCGCCGCCCTGATGGCCGCCGTCGTGCTGCTGACGGCGACACTCCCCTACACGCGCACGGGACCCGCGACGCCGCTCGCGGTCGCGCTGGGACTCGCCGGGTTCGTCGTCGCGGCGTGGGCGGTGGGCGACATCCGGCGCCTGGGTGCCCGGAGCTCCGAGGCGGTCGCCAGGAGGACAGGACTCCCCGACGGCGACCCGGGCCCCGCTAGTCCAGCAGCCTCGCCAGGCGGGCCGGAGCGGTCACCCGGTAGGAGGCGTCGACGAGCTCCGCGACCTCGTCCCAGTCCAGGTCGGCGAGGTCGATGCCGAGCCACCCCGAGGGGCCGAGGTAGGCGGGCACGAAGAATCGGGCATCCTGACGCAGCGCGGGCTCATCGACGGGGTCGGGCCGCACGATGATCGCCCCGTCATGCGGCACCCAATCGCCCGGTCCCACCCGGGCGCTGCCGCCGAAGTAGCAGAAAGTGCGCACGGTGAAGAAGTTCGGCCGGCCGTGGCTGATCCTCTCCTGCGCTTCGGGGAGCGCCAGGCACACCGCGCGCAGCCGCTGCAGCTGCGGATCGTCGTGGTCGAACATCAGCGGATGCTCCATGCCGACATCCTGCCGCGGGGTATGGCGGGGGGAAACCGCCGACCCCGACGACCGGGGCGTTTCGTCTCGCTGCGCTCGCTCAACGACCGGGGTGCCGCGACGCGGCGGTTGTTGAGCGAGGGAGCGCAGCGACCGGGGCGGGCGGGGCGTTTCGTCTCGCTGCGCTCGCTCAACGACCGAGGGCGTACCGCTCGTTGAGCGAGGGAGCGCAGCGACCGAGACGAAACGCCGAAGGGCACGGGGCGTTTCGTCTCGCTGCGCTCGCTCAACGACCGGGGTCTCGCTGCGCTCGCTCAACGACCGGTCAGTACACGTACTCCATGAGCTCGACGCCCAGGGTGCGGAAGGCCTCGTGAACGCGCAGGCGGTGGGCGATCGACAGGTCATCGAACGCGACCAGCATCGCGTAGGCCACCCCCGCGCGGGGGCCGGCCAGGACGCCGCCCTCGGCCCGGATCCCGTCGCCTCGCCCGGTCTTGTTGACGAACAGCAGGCCGTGGGCGTCGTCCTCGTGCGCAAAGGGGTCGAGCCCCGTGGCGGATGCCGCGAGCGTGAGGTCCACGTTCAGGCTCAGCCACTCCGACACCTGAGCGCTGACCCCCGGAGAGACCGCCCGGGCGTTCACCAGCGACGAGAACAGTCCCGCCAGCTCGCGAGCGGTGCCCAGCGCCACCTGAGGGGCGTCGTCGGGACCGCGCTCGTTGCGGAATCCGTCCATGAGCGCGGTGTGGTCGATGCCCAGAGACTCCAGCCGGGAGCGCACCGCCGGCAGCCCCACCCGCTCGAGCAGGGCGTTGGTGGCGAGCGCATCACCGGTCGCCGAGGCGAGCACGGCCAGGTCGGCCAGGGGCAGCGCCGGCGCCTTGAGGTGCTGCCAGACGCCGGCGACGGCCACCGGCGGCAGCTGCTGGCGGTCGACGATCTCCAGCGGATCCAGCCTTCCGTCTTCGAAGGCCGCCGCCGTCTCGAGGAGGAGGGGGACGACCCCCAGCCCGGCGACGGGCAGGGTGCGGTGGTCGTCACCCGCGAGCACCGCCTCGCCGTTGTCGAGGTCCTCCACGCGCACGGACAGCCGTGCGCCCGACGCGGCGAGCTCGTCGAGCACCTTCCACGTCGCGGTGAATGAGCGCCGCGCAGCTGCCTCACGGCGCGGCTTTCGTCGCGCACCCCGCAGGGGTGGCTGCTTCTCGCGGCTGCGCTGCGGGTCGGGATTGCCCACGCGTGCGTCCTTCCGAAATGAGGGGGTGCCGCTCACGCCGGCCGGAGTCGGCGTGAGCGGCGGGTGGTCACCAGATCGTGACCCGGTCGGCGGGAGGCATCCACAGGGCGTCGCCCTCGGTCACATCGAATGCGTCGTAGAACGCGTCGATGTTGCGCACGATCTGGTTGCACCGGAACTCGTTGGGCGAGTGCGGGTCGATCGTGAGCAGGCGGATCGTCTCGGCGTCGCGGCTCTTCTGCTCCCACACCTGCGCCCAGCTCATCAGCAGGCGCTGGATGCCGGTGTAACCGTCGATCACGGGCGCCTCGGCGGCGATGCCGTCCTCGTCGGTACCCAGCGAGAGGGCGTACGCCTTGAGCGCGATGCCGAGGCCGCCGAGGTCGCCGATGTTCTCACCGATGGTGAGCGCGCCGTTGACGTGGTGCTCCGCCGAGAGCCCGACCGGCACGAGAGCGTCGTACTGCGCGATGAGGTTCTTCGTGCGCTCTTCGAACGCGGCGCGGTCGGCGTCCGTCCACCAGTCGCGCAGCGACCCGTCGCCGTCGAACCGGCTCCCCTGGTCGTCGAAGCCGTGGCCGATCTCGTGCCCGATCACGGCGCCGATGCCGCCGTAGTTCGCCGCGGCATCCCGCCCGGCGTCGAAGAAGGGGTACTGCAGGATCGCGGCAGGGAAGACGATCTCGTTCATCAGCGGGTTGTAGTAGGCGTTGACCGTCTGCGGGGTCATGTACCACTCGTCGCGGTCGATCGGCTGACCCACGCGGGCCAGCTGGCGGTCGTGCTCCCACACGTGGGCGCGGCGCACGTTGCCGACGAGGTCGGTGGGGTCGATCTCGAGGGTGGCGTAGTCCTTCCACTTCACCGGGTAGCCGATCTTGGGTGTGAAGGCTTCGAGCTTGGCGAGGGCCCGCTCGCGGGTCTCCGGGCTCATCCACTCCAGGCCCGAGATCGATCGACGGTACGCCTCGACGAGATTGGCGACCAGCTCATCCATCGCGGTCTTGGCCTCAGGCGGGAAGTGCCGCTCGACGTAGACCTTGCCCACGGCCTCGCCCAGCGCCGCCTCGACGAGGCCCACGCCGCGCTTCCACCGCTCGCGGTTCACCGGAACACCGGTGAGCTGGGTGCCGTAGAAGGAGAAGTTCTCCTCGACGAAGTCATCGGACAGGAAGGCCGCCATGCTGTGCACGATCTGGAAGCGCAGCCACGCCTTCCAGTCCTCCAGTCGCTCCTCGGTGAGCACGGAGCCCAGTCCCTCGAGATACGAGGGCTGGTTGACGTTGAGCTCGGCGAACGCGCCGTCATGTCCGGGGGCGACGGCCTCGCGCCACGGGTCGAGGTCGACGCCGACCAGGGCGCGCACCTCGTCCCACGTCTTGAGGTTGTACGTGGCGACCGCGTCACGGCTGCGCACGTTGTCCCAGTGGTGCGACGCCAGTTCCGTCTCGAGCGCCACGACGCGGTCGGCCTGGGCGCCGGCGTCCGCGACGCCGGCCATCTCCAGGATGCGGTGGATGTGCGCACGGTGGGCGGCCCGCGTCTCGGCGAAGCTCTCGAGCCGGTAGTAGCTCTCGTCGGGCAGCGACAGCCCGTTCTGCAGCACGAACGGCACGTAGCGCTCGGGGTTGCCGGGGTCGGGCTCGATGTAGATGCCGAAGAAGCTGCCGACCCCGTCGCGCTCGAGACGACCGACCGTGCTCAGCAGCTCGGGCACCGTGGTGACGGCATCCACCTGGGACAGCAGCGCCTGCAGCGGCTCGGCGCCGAGGGCGGCGATGCGCTCGGTGTCCATGAAGCTCGTGTAGAGGTCGCCGATCTTGCGCGCCTCGGTGCCGGGCTCGGCGTCCTGGGACTCGTCGACGATCGCGCGGACGTGCTGCTCCGCCTGCTCGGCGAGGAGGTGGAACGATCCCCAGCGCGCCTTGTCTTCGGGGATCTCGGTACGGTCGAGCCACGCACCGTTGACGTGGCGGAACAGGTCATCCTGGGGGCGGATCTCGGGGCTCAGGTCGTCGAGCGCAAGGCCGGAGGGGAGGGCGTCGGTCATGCTTCCCAGGATAGGCGCGGCACCTGTGCCTGCGCGGCGCGGATGCCGCGCTCTCGCGGCCGTAGGCTCGACGGGTGACCACGCGCGACCCGCTCAACCGCGACATCCTGCGGCTGGCCGTGCCGGCGCTGGGCGCCCTGGTGGCCGAGCCGCTGTTCCTCATCGTGGATGCCGCCCTCGTCGGCCACCTCGGGGTGGTGCCGCTGGCGGGCCTGGGGATCGCCGGGGCGGTGCTGCAGACGATCGTGGGCCTGATGGTCTTCCTCGCCTACGCGACCACGCCGGCCGTCGCCCGCCGCTTCGGTGCGGGCGAGATGGGCTCGGCGGTGCGCGCGGGGATCGACGGGCTGTGGCTCGCGCTGGGGCTGGGCGCCGTGCTGGCCTTGGTCGGCTCGCTGGCGACCCCGACCGTCGTCGGCCTGTTCGGCGCAACGGCGGAGGTGGCCGAGCAGGCCGAGATCTACCTCGGCATCTCGATGTGGGGCCTGCCGGCGATGCTCATCGTGTTCGCGGCCACCGGCCTGCTGCGCGGGATGCAGGACACCGTGACGCCCCTGTGGATCGCCGGCCTCGGGTTCACCGCGAACGCCCTGCTGAACTGGCTGTTCATCTACGGTCTCGGCTGGGGCATCGCCGGCTCTGCAGCCGGCACCGTCGTCGCCCAGTGGGCGATGGTGGCCGCCTACGCGGTCGTCGTGCAGCGACTGGCCCAGCGCCATGCGGCATCCGTCCTGCCCCACCGCGAGGGCGTGCGCGGATCGGCGCGCTCAGGCGGGTGGCTGTTCCTGCGTACCGTGTCGCTGCGCGCCGCACTGCTGGCCACGGTGGGGGTGGCGACGGCACTGGGCACGGAGGAGCTCGCGGGCTGGCAGGTCGCGTTCACGATCTTCTCCACGGCCGCCTTCGCTCTGGACGCACTGGCGATCGCCGCGCAGGCGCTCATCGGCAAGAGCCTCGGTGCCGGCGACGAGCGCGCGGTGCGCAAGGTGCTGCAGCGCACCGTGGCGTGGGGTGGATGCTTCGGCGTGCTCGTGGGCGTGGTCGTCGCCGCGGCGTCGGGCGTGATCGGGCTGCTGTTCACCGGCGATCCCGCGATTGCGGCGCTGGTGCAGCCGGCGCTGCTCGTGCTGGCGCTGGCGCAGCCGGTGTGCGGGGTGGTCTTCGTGCTCGACGGTGTGCTGATGGGCGCCGGCGACGTGCGCTATCTCGCGATCGCCGGGGGGCTGAACCTGCTGCCCTTCGTGCCGGCGCTGCTGCTGGTCGGCGCGCTGCAGCCGCAGGGCGCGGCCGGGCTGGCGTGGCTGGCGGCGACGTTCTTCGGCGTGTACATGCTGGCGCGGCTGGCGACCCTCACCTGGCGGGTGCGGCGGCCGCAGTGGATCAGCGCCGGCGTGTGACGCTCACGCCCAGCGCCGGCACCACTCGTACATGACGATGGCCGCCGCGGCGCTGGCGTTGATGGAGCGGGTCGAGCCGTACTGCGCGATCTCGACGACCCCGTCGGCGGCGGCGAGCGCCTCCTCCGAGAGGCCCGGACCTTCCTGACCGAACAGCAGCACGCACCGCTGGGGCAGCTCGGCGCGATCCACGGGGACCGACCCGGGCACGTTGTCGACGGCGACGACCGGCAGGCCGGCCTCGTCCGCCCAGGCGGCGAATGCCGCGACGTCCTCGTGGTGACGCACGTGCTGGTAGCGGTCGGTGACCATCGCACCGCGCCGGTTCCAGCGCCGCTTTCCGATGATGTGCACCTCGGCGGCGGCGAACGCGTTGGCGCTGCGCACGATCGATCCGATGTTCATGTCGTGCTGCCAGTTCTCGATGGCGACGTGGAACGGATGCCGCTTCGCATCGAGGTCGGCCACGATCGCCGCCATCGTCCAATACCGGTAGTGGTCCACGACGTTGCGCCGGTCGCCCTCGGCGAGCAGGTCGCGGTCGTAGCGGGGGTCGTCGGGCCACGCCTCGGGACCACCCGGCCACGGGCCGACGCCGTAGGGCAGCGTCGGCTCGGCGGGCTCCGGCACCTCGGCGGGCACGACGGCGCCGTCGGGAGCGGAGGCGGCGCGGTCAGTCACCCCTTCAGGCTACCCAGCGTTCCCGGGGGAGCCCCGCGCAGACCCCTGTCCGGCCTGGTCATCCCGGAGGGGCGCAGGTGCGCAGAAACACTTTTCGGCGTACCGAAATCTCTGCTAATTTTTCGGCATGCCGAAAACTCCGCGCGGCCCGATCCCCGCTCTTCTGGCCATCGTCACCGCGAGCGCCCTCGCACTGACGGGGTGCTCGGAGGCTTCCACCGCGCGTGACGACGACCGTCCCGTCGTCGTCACGACCTTCACGGTGCTGCAGGACATCGCGCAGAACGTGGCCGGCGAACACCTGCGGGTGGAGTCGATCACCAAGATCGGTGCGGAGATCCACGGGTACGAGCCGACCCCCGGCGACGTCGCCCGCGCAGGCGAGGCGGACCTGCTGCTGGACAACGGGCTGGGCCTGGAGGCCTGGTTCGAACAGTTCATCGCCGACCTCGACGTCCCCCGCGTCGTCGTGAGCGAGGGTGTCGACACGATCGCGATCGGGGAGGACGCCTACGCCGGCCGAGACAACCCGCACGCCTGGATGTCTCCCCTCAACGCCCAGGTCTACGTCGACAACCTCGTCGCCGCGTTCACTGAGCTCGATCCCGACAACGCCGCCGCCTTCCAGAGCAACGGCGCCGCCTACAAGCGGCAGCTGCAGGCGCTGCACGACGAGCTGACGGCGGTGCTCGACACCCTTCCCTCCGAGCACCGCGCGCTCGTGACGTGCGAGGGGGCGTTCTCGTACCTCGCCCGCGACGCGGGGCTCACCGAGCACTACATCTGGCCGGTCAACGCCGAACAGCAGGCCACGCCGCGCCGCATCGCCGCGACCATCGATGCCGTGCGGGACACCGGCATCCCCGCGGTGTTCTGCGAATCGACCGTCTCGGATGCCGCGATGCAGCGTGTCGTCGAGGCCACCGACGCGGTGTTCGGAGGGGTTCTCTATGTCGATTCGCTGTCGGATCCTGACGGGCCCGTGCCCACCTACCTCGACCTGCTGCGGCACGACGCCGCCGTGATCGCGGCGGGGCTGGCGGGGACGGAGCAGCAGTGACGCCCGCGCTGGAGGCGCACGACGTCACGGTGCGGTACGGCGACGTGATCGCGGTCGACCACGCATCCCTCACCCTCGGGCGGGGAGTGGTGTGCGGCCTGGTCGGGATGAACGGCTCCGGGAAGTCGTCGCTGTTCAAAGCGGTGATGGGTGTCGCACGACCCGTCTCCGGTTCGGTGCGCATCGGAGGACTCACCGCGCCGGAGGCACGTCGGGCCGGCTTGGTCGGCTACGTCCCCCAGTCCGAGGCAGTCGACTGGTCGTTCCCGCTCAGTGTGCGCGAGGTCGTCATGATGGGGCGGTACGGCTATCAGGGCCTCACCCGCCGGCCGCGCCCCGCGGACCGGGCAGCCGTGGCGGAAGCCCTCGACCGCGTCGAGCTCGCCGACCTGGCGGATCGTCAGATCGGCGCGCTGTCGGGAGGACAGCGCAAGCGGGCGTTCGTGGCGCGCGGTCTCGCACAGCAGGCGCGCGTGCTGCTGCTGGACGAGCCCTTCGCCGGCGTCGACAAGCGCACGGAGGCGACACTCACGGCGGTGCTGCGCGAAGCGGCGGCCGACGGGGCGAGCATCCTCGTCTCGACCCATGATCTCCAGGCCCTCCCGGCGCTGTGCGACGAGGTCGCGCTGTTCCTGCATCGCGTGCTGCTGAAGGGCAGCCCGGAGCAGGCGCTGCAGCCCGACAACCTCGCCCGCACGTTCGGCCTGGACGTTCTGCAGCGTCCGGCGGCGGAGGGAGGGGAATGAATCCCGTGGACTGGCTGCTGGAGCCGCTGCAGTACGACTTCATCGTGCGCGCGCTGATGGTCACCACGGTCGCGGCGATCGTCACGGGGGTGCTCAGCTGCTGGCTGGTGCTCATCGGCTGGTCGCTCATGGGCGACGCGGTCTCCCACGCCGTGCTCCCCGGCGTCGTGCTCGCGTACGTGATCGGCGCGCCGTTCGCGGTGGGCGCGCTCGTGTTCGCCGTCGCGGCCGTCGCAGCCATCGGAATCGTGCGCACCACCAGCAGGGTGAAGGAGGATGCCGCGATCGGCGTCGTCTTCACGACGCTGTTCGCGCTGGGGCTCGTGCTGATCTCGGTGACTCCCTCGCAGACCGACCTCAGCCATATCCTGTTCGGCAACCTGCTGGGCGTCGGCATGGCCGACCTCGTGCAGGTGCTCGGGCTCGGGGCGTTGACGCTCGCGGTGCTGATGGTCAAGCGCCGCGACCTGACGCTCTTCGCGTTCGACCCCGCGCATGCGCAGGCGATCGGACTGAGTCCGCGCCGCCTGAGCGCGCTCCTGCTGGGGGCGCTCGCGGTGACGGTCGTCGTGGCCTTGCAGGCGGTGGGCGTCATCCTCGTCGTCGCGATGCTGATCATCCCCGGGGCGACGGCATATCTGCTCACCGACCGCTTCGGGCGGATGCTGCTGATCGCACCCGCCGTCGCCGCGTTCAGCGCCGTCACCGGCATCCTGCTGAGCTACTACCTCGACGCCTCCTCCGGGGGTCTGGTCGTCCTGACGATGGGTGCGCTGTTCCTGCTCGCCTATCTGTTCGCCCCTCGGCAGGGGGTCATCGGGCGCGCGCTCGCCCATCGACGCTCTGCGGCCGCTGGGTAGGCTGGAGCGCTGATCCCGGAGGCCCGCATGCCCAAACCCGACCCGCGTCCCGTCGTCGACGACTACCTCAAGACGATCTACCACCACACCGAGTGGCAGACCGATCCGGTGACGCCGTCGCGGCTGGCATCCGAGTTGGGGCTCGCCCCCTCCAGCGTCACGGAGATGGTGCAGAAGCTCGCCGCGCTGGGCCTGGTCAGCCACCGCCCGTACGGACCGGTCACCCTCACCCCCGAGGGCACGCGCCGCGCGGCCGCGGTGATCCGGCGGCACCGCCTGGTGGAGACGTGGCTGGTGCGGGAGTTCGGCTACGCCTGGGACGAGGTGCACGACGAGGCCGAAGTGCTCGAGCACACCATCAGCGACCGCCTGCTCGAGGGCATCTCCGCGCGGCTCGGACACCCGCGTTTCGACCCGCACGGCGACGCCATTCCCGATGCCGACGGCGTCGTGCACCGCGAGCCCTTCGTGCTGCTGGCCCAGGCGGTCCCCGGCCACGAAGGCCGGGTGCTGCGGGTGAGCGACCGCGACCCGGCGCTGCTGCGCGCGTGCGAGGAGGCCGGGCTCGACGTCGGCCACACCGTCACGGTGGTCGGTGACGGCACCGTGTCGATCGATGGCGCGGCGCCCACCGCGCTGCCTGCGGGCGCCGACGACGCCATCTGGGTCACCGCCTGACCGGCGGGCTGGGCACGGCCGATCAGGCCCGGCTGCGGCGCCGCGTGCGCGCGGCCTTGTCGAACGGCCAGGCAACGCGCGTGGCCGTCTCGCAGAACGCCCACAGTCGTGCGGCACGATCGGTGTCGCGGGTGATCTTCGACGCGCGTGCCACACGCGGTGCACCGCGGACCACCGCTCCCGGACCCCAGAACGATCCGCTCTCCACGTGCGGATCGACCAGCGCACGCACGAGCGGCCAGGCGCCGCGCTCCTTCGACTGGGCGAACGCCGCCTGCAGGTTGTCGGTGAACCGCTTGGCGCGGTCGGGCTCGTTCACGCCGAGGATGCCGCGGGTGCGGCCGCCGATGGCGTAGCCGGGATGGGCGACGACGCTTCCCACCGGCACGCCCGCAGCGCTCAGCCGACGAGCGGCTTCGAAGCCGAGGGCGGTGGTCATCACCTTCGACTGCACGTACGCGCGCCAGCCGGTGTACCCCTCCTCGAGCTCAGGGTCGGCCGGGTCGAAAGGCCACAGCGTGGTGGCCATACTTCCCAGCCACACCATGCGCCCGCCCGCGGCGGCGAGCGCGGGAAGCATCTCCCCGGCGAGCGAGAAGTGGCCGAGCACGTTGGTCGCCAGCACCACTTCGTGGCCGTCGGCGGTCAGCTCGCGGGTCTTCGGCGGATGCACGACGCCGGCGTTCAGCAGCAGGCCGTCGAGCCCGCGCCGGCCGCGGGCCGTCGCTGCGGCGGCGCGCACCGAGCCGAGGTTGCTGGTGTCCAGCAGCAGCGTCTCGACGGTGACGGAGGTGGCGTGCGGCACCAGCCGCAGCAGTGCCGCCCTGGCCGCGGCGAGACGATTCGGGTTGCGCCCGGTCATCACCACCTGCGCTCCGGCGCCGGCGAGCTGCAGCGCGGCGAAGAACCCGAGCCCCTTATTGGAGCCGGTGATCAGGTAACGGCGGCCCTCGAGGTCGGGAAGGCGCTCGGGGTCCCAGTCATCGCGTCGCGGCACACGTCAGAGACTACGGGCAGAGCCGCCGATAGGCTGGCCACATGCGGACCCGCGCCGACATCGACTGCTGGCTGACCGACATGGACGGCGTGCTCGTCCACGACAACCGACCGGTCCCCGGTGCCGCCGAGCTGCTGACGCAGTGGCGCGACACCGGCACGCCGTTCCTGGTGCTGACGAACAATCCCATCTTCACGCCGCGCGATCTCAGCGCACGGCTGCGGGCGTCGGGGCTGGACGTGCCAGAGGAGAGCATCTGGACGTCGGCGCTGGCGACGGCGGACTTCCTCCGCTCGCAGCTGCCCGGCGGCAGCGCGTTCGTCATCGGCGAGGCGGGGCTGACGACGGCGTTGCACGAGGCCGGCTACATCATGACCGAGACCCAGCCCGACTACGTGGTGGTGGGAGAGACGAGGCAGTACTCGTTCGAGGCCATCACGAGGGCGATCCGGTTCATCAACAACGGCGCGCGATTCATCGTCACCAACCCCGACGCCACCGGCCCGACCCCCTACGGCGTGGTGCCGGCCACCGGCGCTTTCGCGGCCCTCATCACGAAGGCCACCGGCCGCGAGCCGTACGTGGTCGGCAAGCCCAACCCGATGATGTTCCGCTCGGCGCTCAACCGCATCGGCGCCCACTCCGAGTCGACCGGCATGATCGGCGACCGCATGGACACCGACGTCGTCGCCGCGATCGAGGCCGGACTGCACTCCGTGCTGGTGCTCACCGGCATCAGCGACCGCAGCGAGGTGGAGCGCTACCCGTTCCGTCCCGACGAGATCCTCGACTCCGTGGCCGACCTCCTCACGTCCGAACCGATCGAAACCGAGCTTCCCGAGGTGCTGTGATGGGCGTGCACGACGACGCCGAGGCGCTGCGGGCGACGGATGCCGCCGCCTGGCGGGCCTGGCTCGAGGAGCACCACGCCACGGCGCGCGGCGTGTGGCTGCTGCGCCCGCGGGCGGGGGTCGTGCGGGAACTCGTGGGCTACGACGACGCGGTGCGCCAGGCGCTGTGCTTCGGATGGATCGACGGCACCGTGCGCCCCCACGACGACGAGACGATCGGGCAGTGGTACTCACCGCGACGACCCGGGAGCGGATGGGCGGCAACGAACAAGGCGCGGGTGGCGCAGCTCGAAGCCTCCGGCGAGATGGCCGAGGCCGGGCGGCGGGTCGTCGCCGAGGCGAAGGCGAGCGGCGCGTGGGAGCTGCTCGACGGCCCGGAGGCGGGCATCGAGCCTCCCGAGCTCACCGCGGCCCTCGACGCGGTTCCGCAGGCGCGGGCGAACTGGGACGCCTTTCCCGCCTCGGCGCGCAAGATGGGACTGACGGCGGTGGCGATGGCCAAGCGGCCCGAGACGAAGACGATGCGCATCGCCAAGATCGTGGCCGACGCGGCGGAAGGACGGCGCCCGTGAACGAGTTCGAACAGACCCTGTTGCTGCTGTCTGCGGCGGCCATGACCGCCACCACGCTGGTCGTCTTCGTCGTGCAGTACATCCGCGGGCGCGGGCGCGACCACTGACGGGACAGCTCGCGCGCGAGCCGCCGATCGCGGGCGGGCGGGCTACTGCGGCTGCAGCCCCAGGTCGTCGAGGTCGATGGCGGCCAGCCACTGCAGGCCCGCCGCTTCGACGGCAGCCTGCGCGCCGGTCTTGCGGTCGACGATGACGGCCACCGCGACCGGCTCGGCGCCCTCGCGACGCAGCGCCTCGACGGCCTTCAGCGCGGACTGCCCGGTCGTTGAGGTGTCCTCGACCACGATGACGCGCTTTCCGGCGACGTCGGCCCCCTCGACCTGACGGCCGCGACCGTGGTCCTTCGGCTCCTTGCGCACGACGAACGCGTCCAGCGGCGTGCCGGCGTGCACCGACTCGTGCATGATCGCGTTGGCGATCGGGTCGGCGCCGAGGGTCAGCCCTCCCACCGCCACGACGCCGTCCACGTCGCGCACCAGGTCGAGCATGATGCGCCCGATCGCGGGCGCGGCGCGGTGGTCGAGCGTGAGCTTGCGCATGTCGACGTAGTACGTGGCCTTCTTGCCGCTGGAGAGGGTGAAGTCGCCGTGGAAGACGGCCTCATCCTTGATCAGCGCGATGAGCGCCTGGCGGTCGGCTTCGAGAGCGGGCGTGGAGGCGACGGTCATGGCTTCGAGTCTACGGATGCCGCCCGGCCCGTCCCGCCCGCACTGCCCGCCCCGCGGCGGCATCGACGCGGTGGCCTGCTTTCCCGGCGCGGGGAGCGCCGTCTGCGTTCCCCCTAGAGTCATCATCGACAGTACGAACGCGGCGGCGAAGCCTGAGCGCGCGCCGTCCGCCCCGAGCACAGGAGTGCGCATGACGCCCATGGGGATCGTCGCGGAGCACGCGGGTGAAGCCCGCGTCGCCGCCACACCCGCGACGGTCGCGAAGCTGACTGCGCTCGGGTACGAGGTGATCGTCGAGACCGGCGCGGGTGCCGCGTCGTCGTTCCCGGATGCCGCCTACCGCGAGGCCGGCGCGCGCATCGTCGACCGACGCGCGGCCTGGGCCGCCGACGTCGTGCTCAAGGTGAATCCACCGACACCGGAGGAAGTGGCACTGCTGGCCGACGGGGCGACGCTCATCGGACTGCTCGCCCCGGCCCTGCGCCCCGACGTGCGCGCATCGCTGCAGACGCGTGGCATCACCGCGCTCGCGCTCGACGCCGTGCCGCGCATCTCCCGCGCGCAGTCGATGGACGTGCTCAGCTCCATGGCCAACATCTCCGGCTACCGCGCGGTGGTCGAGGCGGCGCACGAGTTCGGGCGCTTCTTCACCGGCCAGGTGACCGCCGCCGGCAAGGTTCCCCCCGCCAAAGTGCTGATCGCCGGCGCCGGAGTCGCGGGTCTGGCCGCCATCGGCGCGGCGTCGTCGCTGGGCGCGATCGTGCGCGCGACCGATCCACGCCCCGAGGTCGCCGATCAGGTGCGCTCGATCGGCGGCGAGTATCTGCCCGTGGTCGTCGACGAGCAGATGGACTCCAGCGACGGCTACGCCACGGCGACGAGCGAGGCGTACGACCGTGCCGCCGCGGCGCTGTACTCGGCACAGGCGCGCGAGGTGGACATCGTGATCACGACCGCGCTGATCCCGGGGCGTGCGGCGCCGCGGCTGCTGACCGCCGCCGACGTCGCGAGCATGAAGCCGGGCAGTGTCATCGTGGACATGGCCGCCGCGCAGGGCGGCAACGTCGAGGGCTCGGTGGACGGCGAGCGCGTCGTCACCGACAACGGTGTGATCATCCTCGGCTACTCCGACCTGGCATCCCGCCTGCCCGCCCAGGCGTCGCAGCTCTACGGCACGAACCTCGTGAACCTGGTGAAGCTGCTCACCCCCGGCAAGGACGGCCGTCTGGTCCTCGACCTCGACGACGTCGTGCAGCGCTCGATCACGGTGGTGCAGGACGGCGAGTCGACGTGGCCACCGCCCCCCGTGCAGGTGTCGGCGGCACCGCCGGCGGCGACGACGGATGCCGCGGCGCCCGCACCCGCCCAGAAGCGCACCCTGTCGCCCGCCGGCCGCACCGGGCTGATCGCCCTCGGCATCGCCGCATTGTTCGCCGTGTCGGCGATCGCACCCGCTCCGCTGCCGCAGCACCTCACCGTGCTGGTGCTGTCGGTGATCGTCGGCTTCTACGTGATCGGCAAGGTGCACCACGCCCTGCACACGGCGCTGATGAGCGTGACGAACGCGATCTCGGGCATCATCATCGTCGGCGCGATGCTGCAGGTGACGACCCCCGACCCGCCGGTGCAGATCCTCGCCGCGGTCGCCGTGCTGCTGGCATCGGTCAACATCTTCGGTGGGTTCGCCGTCACGCGGCGCATGCTCGCCATGTTCTCGAAGGGTGACCGATGACCGCCGCCGCCGTGGCCACCGCCGCCTACCTCGTCGCGGCGCTGCTGTTCGTGCTCAGCCTGCGCGGTCTCAGCACCCACGAAACGGCCCGCACGGGCGTCGGCTACGGCATCGCCGGCATGGTGATCGCGCTGGCGGCGACCGCCTGGGTGACGGTGCAGGATGCGTGGGGCGACCCGCAGGCGACCCTCGGGCTGGTGCTGCTGGCCGCGGCGGTGCTGATCGGCGCGGCGATCGGGCTGTGGCGGGCGCGCGTGGTGGAGATGACCGGCATGCCCGAGCTGATCGCGCTGCTGCACTCCTTCGTGGGCCTCGCAGCGGTGCTGGTGGGCTGGAACGGCGCCCTGCACGACCCCGGCCTGTCCGGCGCGCTGCGCGACATCCACCATGCCGAGGTCTTCATCGGCGTGTTCATCGGCGGCGTCACCTTCACCGGATCGATCGTGGCGTTCCTGAAGCTGTCGGCGCGCATGTCGTCGCGCCCGCTGATGCTGCCGGGCAAGAACGCGCTCAACGTCGGTGCGCTGGTCGCTTTCGTCGCCCTCACGACCTGGTACGTGATCACCCCGCAGCTGTGGCTGCTGGTGGCCGTGACCGTGCTGGCGCTCGCGCTGGGCTGGCACCTCGTGGCATCCATCGGCGGGGGCGACATGCCCGTGGTCGTCTCGATGCTCAACAGCTACTCGGGTTGGGCGGCCGCCGCGGCGGGGTTCCTCCTGAACAACGACCTGCTGATCGTCACGGGCGCCCTCGTCGGGTCGTCGGGCGCGTATCTGTCGTACATCATGTGCAAGGCGATGAACCGGTCGTTCCTGTCGGTGATCGCCGGAGGGTTCGGCATCGAGCGGCCCGTCGCGGGAGACGTCGACCACGGCGAGTATCGCGAGGTGGATGCCGCGACCGTCGCGGACATGCTGCGCGAGGCGTCATCGGTCGTGATCACCCCCGGATACGGCATGGCCGTCGCGCAGGCGCAGTATCCGGTGGCGGACCTCGCCCGGCGGCTGCGCGAACGGGGCGTGGACGTGCGCTTCGGCATCCACCCGGTCGCCGGCCGACTGCCCGGCCACATGAACGTGCTGCTGGCCGAGGCGAAGGTGCCGTACGACATCGTGCTGGAGATGGACGAGATCAACGATGACTTCGCCTCGACGTCGGTCGTGCTGGTGATCGGCGCGAACGACACGGTGAACCCCGCCGCAGCCGAGGACCCGTCGTCGCCGATCGCCGGGATGCCGGTGCTGCGGGTGTGGGAGGCCGAGAACGTGATCGTCTTCAAGCGGTCGATGGCCGCCGGCTACGCCGGAGTGCAGAACCCGCTGTTCTACCGTGAGAACACGCAGATGCTCTTCGGTGACGCGAAGGAGCGAGTGGAGGACATCCTTCGGGACGCCGAGTGAGTATGCGGCGCGGCGGGCTAGACCTCGTCGCGCCAGGAGTGCTGGGGCTCATAGCCGAGCAGCCGGCGCGCCTTGTCGGTCGAGAACAGCGACGCGTGCGGTGCGAGTTCACCCCGCACCGGCACATCGGGGAACACCTCCGCCACGAGCTCCGCCGCGGGACGGGACATCACGGTGTCGGCTGCCGCGATGAGGAATCGGTCGAAACCCGCCGGCGCGTTCTCGAGCGCGCGCAGCACCGCCTGGGCGCCGTCGCGGGCGTCGATGTAGGACCAGAGGTTCCACTTGCGCAGCGTGGCATCGTCGTCGAACGAAGGGAATTCCGCGTAGTCCTCGGGGTCCATGACGTTCGAGAACCGCAGCGCCGTGATCGACAGCGTCGGGTGCCACCGCACCAGCTCGATCGCCAGCTGCTCTTCGAGATGCTTGACGAGCGAATAGACCGACTCGGGCCGCGCGGGGTAGTCCTCGTCGACGGGGATGTACGGCGGCGGCGCATCGAACGGGAGACCCTGCACCGTCTCGCTCGAGGCGTAGACGATCTTCTCGACGCCGAGCCGCACGGCGGCCCAGAAGACGTTGAAGGTCGCGGCGATGTTGTTGTGGAACGTCGCGACGTCGGTGCGGATGCCGGGCGCGGGCACCGCGGCGAGGTGCACGAGGGCATCGATGCCGTCGTGCTGGTCGTTCACCCCGGCCAGCGCGTCGATGACCTGCCCGTAGTCGGTGAGGTCGACCTGCACGAAGCCCGGCCCCCGCTGCCCGACCTGATCCAGGCCGATCACGGTGTGCCCCGCCTCACGGAGGACACGGACGACGGTTCGGCCCAGCTTGCCGGATGACCCGGTGACGGCGATGCGCATGTGATCACCCTGTCACGGTCTGAGCCGAAGTGGCCCGAAGAGCAGCCCGGCAGAGCGAATACCCACCCGGCGGCGAAAGTAGGGTGGAGGACATGCGGCTTGCCACCTGGAACGTCAACTCCATCCGGGCGCGCGTCGTGCGCACCGTCGACTTCGCCGTGCGCGAAGGCATCGACGTGCTCGCGATGCAGGAGATCAAGTGCAAGCCCGAGCAATTCCCCTACGAGGCGTTCGAGGATGCCGGCTATCACGTCGTCGCGCATGGCCTGAACCAGTGGAACGGCGTCGCGATCGCCAGCCGCGAGCCGATCGAAGACGTCGCGACCTCGTTCCCCGGCATGCCCGGCTTCGCGAAGGGCCACGAAGGACCCGACCAGCCGCTGGAAGCACGTGCGCTCGGCGCCACGATCGGCGGCATCCGGGTCTGGAGCCTCTACGTGCCGAACGGCCGATCGCTCGACGACCCGCACTACGTCTACAAGCTCGACTGGCTGGGTGCCCTCGCCCAGCACGCCCGCGAGAGCCTCACGGAGAACCCCGACCTCGCCCTCGCGATGGTCGGCGACTTCAACATCGCCCCGACGGATGCCGACAACGGCGACCCCACCGTCGTCGAGGGGATCTCGACGCACGTCTCCCCGCCGGAGCGCGCGGCATTCCGTGCCATCGAGGATGCCGGGATGATCGACGTGGTGCGCCCGCTGGTGCCCACCGGGTTCACCTACTGGGACTACAAGCAGCTGCGCTTCCCCCGCAACCAGGGCATGCGCATCGACTTCATCCTCGGCTCGCACGCCTTCGCCGATCGGGTCACCGGAGCGTCGATCCACCGCGATGAGCGCAAGGGCGAGATCCCCAGCGACCACGTGCCGGTCGTGGTCGACCTCGACCTGGCTTCACCCGACGACGACGACGACCGTCCGATGATCTTCGGCTGACGCGAGACCGCTCTCGCCGCCGCGCGTGCCCGCTCGGCGGCGGCGTCAGCCCATGTCGGCGGTGGCGACCTCGGGGCCGGGGCCGTAACGCAGCAGCAGCGCGCCGGCCGGGCCCGCCACCGGCGGCTCCAGCAGCGTGAGCCCGAACGCGGGCCCGTCCGGCGGGAACAGCCGCTTGCCCGGCCCGAGCACCAGCGGATACACCCACAGGTTCAGCACGTCGAACAAGCGCTCCTGCACGAGGCTGCGAGCGAAGTCGATGCTGCCGATCACGTGCACCTCCTCGTGGCGCTCCCGCAGCCCCGCGACCTCGGCGGCGAGGTCGGCACCGAGCAGATGCGAGTTCTCCCACGGCAGCGGCGGCTCACCCCGCGACGCCACGTACTTCGGCACGGCGGTGAACCGCTCGGCGATCTCCGCCGCCGGTCCCTCGTACTGCGGCCAGTACCCCGCGAAGATCTCGTAGGTGCGGCGCCCCAGCAGCAGGGCGTCGAGGCGTCGGATGCCGGCCATCACCCGCTCGCCGACCGCATCGTCATCCACGGGGGCCTGCCAGCCGCCGTAGGCGAACCCGTCGTCCGGGTCTTCCGCGCGGCTCCCGGGTGACTGCGCGACACCGTCGAGCGAGGTGAACAGGTCGATATGGATCACGCCCGACATGGGGAGTCCCTTCGTTCGCGTCATGCCGCGGCAGCGGCGGGGTCGATGTGGAACGTCCGGGCGAACCGGCCGAGGAGCGCGACATCGCCCCGTGGCACGCGCACCACGCCGCGGGCGATCGCGTCGTCGGGGCGCAGCTCCCCGGAGATGATCTCGCGGATCGCCGGCCCGGCGACGATCACGGCATCCGCGCCTCCCGCACCGTGCTCATCCGCTGCACCCTCCGCGCCCTCCGCGCCCTCCGCGCCCTCCGCGCTCGAGGGGAACGCACCCGCGTCCAGCCGCCGCACCGCGAGTGCGGCGCCGTCCACCCGTGCACGCAGGCCCACCTCTCCGATGTGCAGGTCGTATCCGGTCGAGGGCAGGGCGGCGGCGGCATCCGGACGGAATGCCGTGCGCAGCGCGATGGTCAACGAGTCGGCGGTGACGATGTCGTCAGGCTCCGGCTCGCCCATCGCCACGAACCCCCAGCGCCCGAGCGCCAGCACGATGGGCTCGAGCTCGCGGCCGTACGCGGTGAGGTCGTACACCAGCCCGCGGTGCGACAGCGGCACGCGCCGCACCACACCGGCATCCTGAAGCTCCTTCAGACGGGCCGCGAGGATGTTCGTGGGAATCCGCGGCAGACCGGCCTTGAGGTCGGTGTACCGGCGCGGCCCCACCAGCAGGTCGCGGACGATCAGCAACGCCCACCGCTCGCCGATCAACTCGGCGGCGGTGGTGACGCCGCAGTACTGGCCGTAGCTTCGCGCGGCCACCTACGACCGCGCCTGGTCCGCGAACGCTTCCGGACCCTGCTCCGCGGCGACGGGGTCCATGTAGAAGAAGCTCAGTACGTTGCCGTCGGGGTCTTCCAGGTCCCGCGAGTACATGAACCCGAGGTTCTCCGGCTCGCGGGGCTCGGTGCCGCCGGCCGCCAGGCCCGTGGCCATCACGGCATCCACGTCGTCGTTCGACGCCCGGCTGAGCCCCACCATCACCTGCGCCGTCGCCGCTGGATCGGCCACCGGCTTGGGGGTGAAGGTCGCGAAGAACTCCCGGGTGAGCATCATGAAGTAGACGCCATCCCCCCACGCGACACAGGCGGCGTTCTCGTCCGTGAACATCGGATTGATCTCCGCTCCCAGCGCGGTGTAGAAGGCCTTGCAGCGGTCGAGGTCGGCCGTGGGCAGATTGACGAAGATGTCGGTCATGGCGTGCTCCCTTGCAAGCCGCCGCGGTGGGCGGATGCCTCATGCTTGCAAAAAGCAAGTAGAGGGTCAAGAGCCCCCGGTGCAAGGTTGCGAAATCCGTCCGGCGGGGGATGTCCGCGGTCCCGCCCGCCCCTACCGTGGAACGATGAGCACGACCCCGACCGCCGCCCCGCCCCGCCGGCACCCACCCACCGATGCCCAGCTGCGCGTCGACGTCTGGCTCGCCGTTTGCCTGCTCGTCGGCGCCGTCATCAGCTCGTGGCTCGGCCAGGTCGCCGGGTTCTTCGGCGGCGACACCCCCGGGCTCGGCTGGGCGCTGCTGTACTCGGCGGCGGCCACCCTGCCACTGGCGCTGCGCCGCCGTTACCCCGAGGCCGTGCTGATCGTCGTCGCGGTCGCCTTCTTCGCCGGCGCGACCTTCCGCATCCCCGACCTCTATGTCGGCCAGGTCGCCCTCTTCGTGGCGATGTACACCGTCGGCGCCTGGGTCGACGATCGCCGTCGGGCGACCATCGTGCGCGTGGCCACGGTGGCCGCGATGTTCATCTGGCTGCTCGTGACGATGTTCCAGACCGCCACCGAGCCGTCGCCCGACGGCCTCTCCGCCGACGGTGCGTTCTCGCCGATGGCCGCGTACATGGTGATCCAGTTCATCGTGAACGTCGTGTACTTCGGTGGTGCCTACTATCTGGGCGACCGCGCCTACACCACCGCCCTCGCGTGGGCGGCCCTGCAGCAGCGCACCGCCGAACTCGAACGCGAGCGCGAGCTGACCGCGGCGCAGGCCGTCGCGCTCGACCGGGTGCGCATTGCGCGCGAACTGCACGATGTCGTCGCCCACCACGTCTCGGCGATGGGAGTGCAGGCCGGCGCGGCGCGGATGGTGCTGGAGCGCGACCCCCATGCCGCACGCGCCGCGCTCGGCGGGGTCGAAGCGTCGGCGCGGTCTGCGCTGGACGAGCTGCGCCAGCTGCTGGAGACCTTGCGCACGCCCGATGCCGAGAGCCCCGGCGCCTCCACGCTGCGGCTGTCGGCCATCGCCGAGCTCGCTGCGCACGCGAGCGAGAACGGCCTGCCCACCACCTTCACCGTCGTCGGAGAGCCGACCGAGCCGTCGGAGCTCGTGCAGGTGAACCTCTACCGCATCGCACAGGAGGCCCTCACCAACGCCCGCCGCCACGGCGGTCCCGCAGCCACCGCCGACGTGCGCCTGCGCTACGACCACGATGCGGTCGAGCTCGAGCTCACCAACACCGGCCGCGTGCGCACCACGGACCGCCCCGGCCTCGGACTCGTCGGCATGCGCGAGCGCGCCGCGGCGTCGGGCGGGACGATCGAGGCCGGTCCGCGCGCGCGGGGCGGGTTCCTGGTGCGGGTGCGGATGCCGTTGCGCGCGGCGGTGCCCGCATGAGCCGCGCCGCGACCCGCGTGCTGCTCGTCGACGACCACGCGGTCATGCGTGCCGGGTTCCGGATGATCCTTGACGCCGCCGACGACATCGAGGTGGTGGGTGAGGCGGCGACGGGCGTGGAGGCCGTGTCCGCGGCATCCGCCCTGCGGCCGGACGTCATCTGCATGGATGTGCAGATGCCCGACATGGACGGAATCGAAGCCACGCGACGCATCGTGTCGGATGCCGCGCTGCGCGCGGCCGTCGTCATCGTGACCACCTTCGACCGCGATGACTACCTGTTCCAGGCGCTGGAGTCGGGGGCGAGCGGATTCCTGCTGAAGAACGCGGGGCCGGAGGAGCTCGTCACCGCGGTGCGGGTGGCTGCGGCCGGTGACGCGCTTCTCGCGCCGGAGGTCACGCGGCGCGTGATCGCTCGCTTCGCGGCCGGCGCGCAGGGGCGCGCGGCGGGCGACGGCGCGACCGGGGGCGACGCGCCCGTGGCCGTGTCCCCCGCGGCACGGCCGCGCGCCGCGCACCCCGACCTCACCGAGCGCGAGACGGAGGTGCTGCGGCTGGTCGCCGCGGCCCGCAGCAACGCCGAGATCGCGCAGCAGCTGTTCATCGGCGAAGCCACGGTGAAGACCCACGTGTCGAACGTGCTGCAGAAGCTCGGGGCGCGCGACCGCGTGGCTGCCGTCGTCTACGCCCACACCCACGGGCTGGTCTGACGTCTCCGCCGGCCCCGGCACGCGCGCCGGGGCCGGCGGGGGACGAGTCCGAGAGCGTCAGACGGCGGCGGGCACCGGCGCGTAGCGCTCGATCAGCGCCACGAACGCGCTCAGGTACGCCGTGAGGAACGCCGCGGTCTCGTCGCTGGTGACCTCGCCGGTTTCGGTGAACAGGCCGGGCGTCGACTGCACGTAGCCTTCGGGCTGGCCGAGCGTCGGGGCGTTGAAGTGGCTCAGGATCGCCTTGAGGTGCTGCTGCGCGGCGGCGGTGGCGATGCCCCCGCCCGAGGTGCCGATCACGGCGGTGGGCTTGCCGTCGAACGAGCCCTGCCCGTAGGGGCGGGCCGCCCAGTCCAGCGCGTTCTTCAGCACGCCGGGGATCGAGCGGCTGTACTCGGGCGTGACGATGATCACGCCGTCGACGCGGTCGATGGCGTCCTTGAACTCGCGCGCCGCCGGGGGCATGTCGTTCTCGATGTCGACGGAGAAGAACGGCAGGTCGGCGATCGGGATCTCCACGAGGGTGGTGTCCTGCGGCGCGAGGTGCTCGAGTGCCATCGCCAGGCGGCGGTTGATCGACGTGGACGAGATGCTGCCGACGATGTAGCCGATGGTGCGCTCGGTCATGGGTGTGTCTCCTGAGGTCTCGGTGGCCACGGGGTGCCCGCGACCTTCAGGCTCCCCAACCGGAGGCCTGCGAGATCTATTCCAGTGCATATACCTCCGTGTCAGCTGAGCGCATCCCTCCCCCGCGAGGGGGAGACGGCGGCGGCCGCCGTCCCCCGCAGAACCCGACCGCAGGGGGAGGTCCGCGGCCATCGCGGCGCGTACCGTCGAAGTATCGATGGAGGAGGAGCTTCATGCTCGAATTGACCGGGATCACCAAGAGCTACGGCGGACGCCGTGTGCTCGACGACGTCGGCTTCACCGTCGCCCCCGGGCGACTGACCGGCTTCGTCGGCGGCAACGGCGCCGGCAAGACCACGACCATGCGCATCATCCTGGGCGTGCTGGCGAAGGATGCCGGCACGGTCACCCTCGACGGCGCGCCCGTCACCGCGGCCGACCGGCGCCGCTTCGGGTACATGCCCGAAGAGCGCGGCCTGTACCCGAAGATGAAGGTGCTCGAGCACATCGTCTACCTCGCCCGCCTGCACGGGTTCTCGAAGGCGGATGCCACCACCCGTGCGACCGCCCTGCTCGAGGAGCTGGGCCTCGGCGAGCGGCTGAACGACAACGTCGAGACCCTGTCGCTCGGCAACCAGCAGCGCGCGCAGATCGCCGCCGCGCTGGTGCACGACCCGCAGGTGCTGATCCTCGACGAGCCGTTCTCGGGCCTGGACCCGCTGGCCGTCGACGTCGTCGCCGCCGTGCTGCAGGCCCGCGCCGCCCAGGGCGCCGCGGTGCTGTTCTCCTCGCACCAGCTCGACGTCGTCGAGCGCCTGTGCGACGACCTCGTGATCATCGCCGGCGGCACCATCCGCGCTGCCGGGTCCCGCGACGGCCTGCGCGCCGCCCACTCCACCCGCCGGTTCGAACTCGTTTCCGCCGGCGATGCCGGCTGGCTGCGCGAGGAGCCGGGCATCACCGTGCTCGAGTTCGACGGGGGCTACGCCCTCTTCGACGCCGACTCCGACGCCACCGTGCAGACGGTGCTGCGGCGCGCCGTCGCCGCGGGCGACGTGGCAAGCTTCGCCCCCCGGCATCCGTCCCTCGCCCAGATCTTCAAGGAGGTCATCCAGTGAGCACCGCACCCTCCTTCGCCCAGAGCGTCTGGCTCGTCGCCGAGCGTGAGATCGGCTCGAAGCTGCGCAGCAAGGCGTTCCTCATCTCCACCGGCATCCTGTTCCTCATCGCCCTCGCCGGCGTGGTCTGGGGCGGGTTCGCCGCCCAGCAGGACAGCCGCACCACCGTGGCCGTCACGTCCGACACCGCTGCCGTCGTGGCACCGCTGGAGTCCATCGTCGACGCGACGGAGGTCGGCTCGGCCGATGAGGCCCGCGATCTCGTCCGCGAGGGCGAGGTGGATGCCGCGATCGTGCCGGGAGGCGACGGGTTCGGCTTCACCGTCGTCGGCGACGACTCCGTGCCCTCCGGGCTGATGACGGCGCTGAGCACGTCACCGCCGGTGGAACTGCTGCAGACCGATTCGGATGACGCCGACGGCCTGCTGCGCTACATCATCTCGCTGCTCTTCGGCGCGGTGTTCTTCATGGCCGCGCTGACCTTCGGCACGACGATCTCTCAGAGCGTCGTCGAAGAGAAGGCCACGCGCGTCGTGGAGCTCCTGATCTCGGCCGTCCCCACCCGGGCCCTGCTGGCCGGCAAGGTCGTCGGAAACACGGTGCTCGCGATGGGGCAGATCATCGGCCTGGCGGCGGTCTCCGTGGTGGGCCTGACCGTCACCGGGCAGGCGGAGCTGCTGTCGGGCCTGGGCGCGCCGCTGGTGTGGTTCGCGGTGTTCTTCCTCTTCGGCTTCGTGCTGCTCGCGTCGCTGTTCGCCGCGGCCGCCGCGATGGTCTCGCGGCAGGAGGACATCGGCTCCACCACGACGCCGCTGACCTTCCTCGTCATGGCGCCGTACTTCTTGGCGATCTTCTTCAACGACAACCCCACCGTCATGACGATCATGTCGTACGTGCCGTTCTCCGCCCCCGTCGGGATGCCGGTGCGCATCTTCTTCGGCGACGCGCAGTGGTGGGAGCCGCTCGTGTCGCTGGTGATCCTGCTCATCACCTGCGTCGGCGCGATCTGGGTGGGCGCCAAGATCTACGAGAACTCGATCCTGCGGATGGGCGCCCGCGTGCACCTCAAGGAGGCGCTGAAGGGCTGACACCCTCCCGCAGCCTCACGACGCAGCGGCGGATGCCGCGACCTGGGCCGATCGGCCGGGTCGCGGCATCCGTCGTGTCAGCCGTCCTCGAGCACGCTCAGCACGTTGCCGGCGGGATCGCGGAACCACGCGATCGCCGGGCCGCCGTTGCCGCGCGCGATGCCCCGCTCATCGGTGCCGAAGTCGGGGTCGCTGTAGATCTTCGTCTCGACGCCGCGCTGCTGCAGGTCGTCGACCGCGGCATCCACGTCGTCGACGACGAAGTTGAGGATCGTGAACGTCGCCGGCTCATGGTCGCGCTTGGGGTACGCGATCGCCTGACCGCCGCCGGCCAGATGGAGGTGGACGATGCCCATCTCACCGAGCGACGCGTCGAGGCCGAGGGTGTCGCGGTAGAAGGCGAGGGCGGCGTCGATGTCGTCCACCGAGAAGCCGCTGAAGCTGGGAGCGTCTCTGAGCACAACTTCCTCCTGTCATCGGGTGGTGCCGCCAGCATGCGCTCGCGGCGGCCACCTGTCGAGAGGGGCGGCGCGTCAGCGCTCGACGAGCACGCCGTCGGCGTCGGCCCAGACGTGCTTGCCGGTGGCGAAGACGATGCCCGCGATCGTCACGTGCACGTCGATCTCGCCGACGCCCATCTTCGCGCTCGTGCGCGGGTTCGAACCGAGCGCCTTGACGCCGATCGGCAGCGCAGCCAGCGCCTCGCGGTCGCGCACGGCACCGTGCACGATGAGGCCGGCCCAGCCGTTCTCGACGGCGGATGCCGCGATGCGGTCGCCCACGAGGGCCGATTCGAGCGAGCCCGCACCGTCGATGACGAGCACGGCACCGTCGCCGGGGGTGGCGAGCGTCTGCTTCACGAGGGCGTTGTCGCGGTGGCAGCGGATGGTGCGCACCGGGCCGTCGAAGGCGGTGTGCCCGCCGAAGTCGTGGAATTGGAGGGCGACGGAGTCGAGCTCGTCGCCGCGCTGGTCGTAGAGGTCTGCGGTCGCGATGGTCATCCCGCCACGCTAACGCCCGCCCCGCATCCGCCGCGTGCGTCTTCGCGGGTTCGTGCGGGTCTTCACGGTTGCGGCCGTGGCGCGGGGCGTCGGGACCCCCGGGGAGGGCGATTATCGTTGAATGCAGCGGGCCGATGGTGTCCCCGAAGTCCCCCTAGCTCTGGAACCATCACATGACCGACATGCTCGACCGCACCGCCACCACCGACGCCCCCATCCTCGATGTGCTCGCCTCCCGATGGAGTACACGGGTCTTCGACGCCGAGGCACCCATCGACGAGGCGGCCCTCGCCAGCGCGCTCGAAGCCGCACGCTGGGCGCCGTCGGCCAACAACTCCCAGCCGTGGCGCTTCATCGTCGCCCGTCGCGGCACCGCCGCGCACGACGCCGTCGTGGCCACCCTCATGGGCTTCAACCAGGCCTGGGCGGCTGCGGCATCCGCGCTGGTCGTCTTCGCCGCCGCCACCAGCCACGACGGCACGCCCCTCGCCTGGGCCGCTTACGACACCGGCCAGGCAGCCGCGCACTTCACGGTGCAGGCCCACGCCTCCGGCCTGCACACCCACCAGATGGGCGGTTTCGACCGCGACGCGCTCGCGGCGGCCTTCGACCTGGACTCCGATCTGATGCCGGTCACCGTCATGGCGGTCGGCACGCTGGGCGACGTCGCCGCCGCGCCCGAGGCGCTGCGCGAGCGCGAGAACGCACCGCGCGTGCGCCTGCCGCTGACGGAGCTGCTCGCCGTCGACGCCTGATCGCCCCGCCTCCTACCCTCGCGACGGCGACGGCGCGGCGGGGCGCACACTGTAGACGGCCCACGCCGGGCGCACCAGTCCGACCCACCGGGGCCTCCGCCTGGATATCGTGAAGCATGGTCACCTGCGTCCTGTCGATCGGCACAGCGGTCCCGCCGACCCGGCTGGATCAGCGACAGGTGCGCGACCTGTTCGTCGCCCAGCCCGGCGCCAGCCGGCTCACGCAGCGTCTCATCGGCGCCGCGTTCGACGCGTCGGGCATCGAGAGCCGCCACACCGTGCTGGCGGAGTTCTCGGGCGAACCGCCGGAGACGCCCTCCGGCATCCCCGTGATCGACGAGACCGGTCGCATCCTGTCGCCGTCCACCGGCGCCCGCAACGACGAGTACATCCGCCAGGCCCCTCCCCTGTTCGCCGCAGCGGCGGATGCCGCCATTCGCGGCGCCGGCATCGCCCCCGACCAGGTGACGCACGTGGTGACCGTGTCGTGCACGGGCCTGTTCGCCCCCGGGCCGGACTACCGCCTGGTGCGCGATCTCGGCCTGCCGGTCACGGTCGAGCGCTACCACCTCGGCTTCGTCGGCTGCGCGGCCGCCCTCCCTGGTCTGCGCACGGCGGCGCGCATCTGCGCCGGCGACCCGAAAGCGGTCGTGCTGGTCGTGTGCGCTGAACTGTGCACGCTGCACTTCCGCGTCTCGGACGACCCGCAGCAGATCGTCTCCTCGTCGGTGTTCGCCGACGGCGCCGCCGCAGCGGTCGTCAGCGCCGACCCGTCGCTGCGCGGCGCGCAGTGGCTGGAGCTCGAGCGGTTCGGCACCGCCGTGACCGACGACGGCGAACAGGACATGGCGTGGACCATCGGCGACGAGGGATTCGAGATGGTCCTCTCCGCCGAGGTGCCCCGCATCATCGGCCGTGAGATCCGCGGCGCCGTCGCCCGCTTCCTCGGAGACGACGAGGTGGATGCCTGGGCAGTGCACCCCGGGGGCCGCAGTGTGCTGGACCGCGTCGAGACCGGGCTGGGGCTCCCGGCATCCGCGCTGGAGGTCTCCCGACGCATCCTGCGCGACTACGGCAACATGTCCAGCGCCACGATCCTGTTCATCCTTCGCGAGTTCCTCAACGGCACCGGGGACGGCGAGCGTCCCGACGCGCAGCGCATCGCGACGCTCGCGTTCGGCCCGGGGTTGACGGTGGAATCGGTCCTCGTCAACCGCCGCACGGCAGACACGGCGTGAACCTGGGCGAGCGCGACGTGGCGTTGCGCGAACTGATGGACGATCCGGAGTGCGACCCGGCACGACTGCATGCCACGCTCCGCCGATTCGGCGCCGTCAACCGACTCGTCTCGGGCTGGGGCCGCGTCTACCGCGACCATCTGCGCCCGCACCTCGCCGCGCTCGGGCGCCCGGCACGCGTGCTGGACCTCGGCTCCGGAGGCGGCGATCTGGTGGTGCGACTCGCACAGCTCGCCCGGCGCGACGGCCTGGACGTGCGGTGGCTCGGCGCCGACCCCGACCTGCGCGCCCACGCGGTCGCCCGCGAGCGGGCACGTGACGACGTGGGGTTCCGCTGCACCGATTCGACGGTGCTGCGCGCCGAGGGGGAGCGGTTCGACGCGGTGGTGTCCAACCACGTGCTCCATCACCTGAGCGCGGCCGAGCTGGCCGGGTTCGCGGCTGATTCGCTCGCCCTGTCCACCGGCCCCGTGCTGCACGCCGACATCGCCCGTGACCGCCTGGCCTACGGCCTCTACGCCGTCGGGATCACGCCGCTCGCGCCCGGCACGTTCCTGCGCACCGATGGGTTGCGCTCGATCCGGCGCAGCTACCGGGCTGACGAGCTGCAACGGGCACTCGCCGTCGGGCACCCGGGATGGCAGGTCGAGACGCCCGCTCCCTTCCGCCTGCTCGCGCGGGGGCAGGGTCATGCCTGAGGTCCTGATCGTCGGGGCCGGCCCGGTCGGCACCTTCCTCGCCTCGGAGCTGGCCCGCCTCCACGTCGACGTCACCCTGTGGGACCGCCGGCCGGAGCCGGGGGGCGGCACCCGCGCCATCGGCCTGCACGCGCCCGTGCTGGCCGCGCTCGAAGCCGGAGGCGCAACCGAGCGCATCCTCCAGGACGCGGTGCGCGTGCGACGCGGAGAGGCCCGCAGCGACGGGCGGCTGCTGGGTGTCGTGCGGTTCGACCGGCTGAACCGCCGGCATCCGTATGTCGCCACCCTCCCCCAGCCGCAGACCGAGGCAGCACTCGCGGTACACGCCCCCGCCGTCCGCCGCGGCGTCGACGTCACCGGCATCCGCCGCGGACCCGACATGGTGCGCGTGCAGGGCCGGGAGGCCGACGCCTTCCTGGCTGAGTCGGCATCCCTGGTCGTGCTCGCCGGCGGAGCGGGGGCGCGGCCGCTCGTGTACCGCGCAGGCGCGGTGCCCACGACGGCCTACCCCGACCGCTACCTCATGTCGGATGCGACCCTGCCGCCGCGCGCCGACGCCCAGCTCGCGGTCGTGCACCTGGACGAGCCCGGCGTGCTCGAGTCCTTCCCGCTGCCCGGCGGGCGGCGACGGTTCGTCGCCTGGGATTCCGACGGCGGCGACGCCGACCCGACCGACGATGCGGCGCGACTGGCGCGGCTGCAGACGGCGCTGCGGCGGCGCGGGGAGCACGCCGGCGCCGAGGCGGTCACGGCGGCGACCGCGTTCCGCGTGCGGCGGGTGGTCGCACCGCAGCTGCGGCGGGGCCGCGTCTTCGCGATCGGCGACACCGCGCACGAAGTCAGTCCGATCGGCGGCCAGGGGATGAACCTCGGCCTGCTGGATGCCGCCGGGCTCGCGCCGCTGCTCATGCGCTGGCTGCGGGAGGGCGCCGCCCCCGAGCCGGAGCTTGCGCGGTGGGAGCGTGACCGCGTGCGCTCGGCGCGATGGGCGGCGCGGCTGGCGGCGGCCAACACCCGGCTCGGCCGGCCGGTCGACGCCACCACGCACGCGGTGCGCACCCAGGTGATGCGCGCGGCGCTCGCGGTGGGCGGACCACTGTTCGCGCACGCCTACGCGATGGGCTTCGACGCGGCGAACTGACGGCAGCGGCTCATCCCCCGCGGGTGGGCGCTCGCTCGCCGGCGCGCGTAGTGGATCACAGCCGCGAACACCCGCGCGGTCAGGAGGCGAGGGTGCCGGGCGTCGCAACCAGCTGCACGGCGAGCAGCAGCGCGGCGGCCATCACCAGGCGGAACACGATGCGATCGGGCGGCCGCACGATCACCCGGACGACCGTCGCCAGCGCGAGCGCGGCGACCACCGCGAAGAGGATCCAGGCCACGGCGCCGAGAGGGCCGGCATCCACCGCGCCCCACAGCACCGCTCCGGCGCCGATGAGCACGGCGATGCCGGCCAGCGCGGCGGCGGGGCGCGCGCCCAGTCGGTGCGCGAACCCCCGCACGCCGGTGCGGCGGTCGTCCTCGAGGTCGGGCAGCACGTTGGTCAGGTGCACGGCGGCGCCGAGCGCCCCGCCGGCGACCCAGGCCCACCAGGCGGCGAGCGCGGGCGGGTCGGCGGAGAGGGTCGCGAGCGACGGGAAGACGCCGAAGCTGACCACGAAGGGCACGATCGACACCGGGGTCGACTTCAGCCCGGCGTTGTACGACCACGCCGAGGCGAGGGCGATCGCGTGGGCGGCGAGCATGCCCGCCCCCAGCGGAGCCGAGAGCACGAGAGCCGCCGCGACACTCGCGATGGCGGCGATCCACGCGGTGCGGGCGCTCACCTCCCCCCGCACGAGGGGTTTGTCGGTGCGCCCGACGCTGCGGTCGCGCTCGTGGTCGATGGCGTCGTTGGAGATGCCCACCGACAGCTGACCGCAGAAGACGGCGGCCCCCAGTAGCACGACGCGCCAGGGTTCGAGCCCGGCGGCGATGCCGAGGGCCACGGCGAGCACCGTGACGACGACCGACGGGCCGGGGTGCGAAGCGCCCCACAGTGCCCGGATCGTCCTCACGCCTCGATGCTCTCACGCCGATGCCGGGTGCCGCGCGAGGCGGCACCCGGCGGGGCGTCAGTCGTCGAGCAGCTCGGCTTCGACGACGTCGTCGTCGGCACTGGCCGCCGGGGCGTCGGCGGGGCCCGCGCTGGTGAGCACCAGCGACGACCCGTCGGCCGCGACGTCGACGCGCACGAGATCGCCGTCGTGCACTCCGCCGCCGAGGATCGCCATGGCGAGGCGGTCCTGGATCTCCGACTGGATGAGGCGGCGCAGCGGCCGGGCGCCGAACAGCGGGTCGTACCCGCGCTCGGCGAGCCAGGCCCGGGCGTCGGGGGTGACGGCCAATGTGAGCCGGCGGTCCTTCAGCCGCCGCTGCAGAGCGTCGACGGACAGCTCGACGATCTGCGACAGGTCGTCCTCGGTGAGCGCCTGGAACACCACGACGTCATCGAGCCGGTTGACGAACTCGGGCCGGAACGCCTGGCGCACCAGCGCCAGCACCTGCTCGCGCTTCTCTTCGAACGACAGCGTCGGGTCGATCAGGATCGGGGACCCCAGGTTCGACGTGAGGATCAGGATGACGTTCTTGAAGTCCACCGTGCGACCCTGGCCGTCGGTCAGGCGCCCGTCGTCCATGACCTGCAGCAGCACGTCGAACACCTCGGGGTGGGCCTTCTCCACCTCGTCCAGGAGCACCACCGAGTAGGGCCGACGGCGCACCGCCTCGGTCAGCTGGCCGCCCTGCTCGTAGCCGATGTACCCGGGAGGGGCACCGACCAGCCGCGACACCGAGTGCTTCTCGCCGTACTCGGACATGTCGATGCGCACCATGGCGTGCTCGTCGTCGAAGAGGAACTCCGCCAGCGCCTTGGCGAGCTCGGTCTTTCCCACGCCGGTGGGCCCGAGGAACAGGAACGATCCGGTCGGCCGGTTCGGGTCGCTGATGCCGGCGCGAGAGCGCCGCACCGCGTCGGACACCGCCTTCACCGCATCGCGCTGGCCGATGATGCGCTTGCCGAGCTCGCGCTCGAGGTGCAGCAGCTTCTCGGTCTCGCCCTGCAGCAGGCGACCGAGCGGGATGCCGGTCCAGGCGGAGATGACGGCGGCGATGTCCTCGTCGGTCACCTGGTCGCCCACCATGCGCTCACCGTCGGCGCCTTCGGCGCGCTCGGCCTCCATCACCTGCCGCTCGAGGGCGGGGATCTCGGCGTACAGCAGCCGCGACGCGCGCTCGAGGTTGCCTTCGCGCTGCGCACGCTCGGCCTCGACGCGGGCCGCGTCGAGCTGGGTCTTCAGGTCGCCGACCCGGTTGAGCGAGGCGCGCTCGCGCTCCCAGCGGGCCTGCAGCTCGGCGAGCTTCTCCCGCTCCGCGGCGAGGTTCTCGCGCAGGGCGGCGAGCCGCTCCTTCGACGCGGCATCCTTCTCCTTCTTCAGCGCCAGCTCCTCCAGCGCCAGCCGGTCGACGTGGCGACGCAGCTCGTCGATCTCCAGCGGGGCGGAGTCGATCTCCATGCGCAGGCGCGACGCGGCCTCGTCGATGAGGTCGATGGCCTTGTCGGGCAGCTGACGCGAGGGGATGTAGCGGTTCGACAGGGATGCGGCGGCCACCAGCGCCGCGTCGGCGATGGCCACCTTGTGGTGGGCCTCGTAGCGCTCCTTGAGACCGCGGAGGATCGCGATGGTGTCCTCCACGCTCGGCTCCCCCACGTACACCTGCTGGAAGCGGCGCTCGAGGGCGGCATCCTTCTCGATGAACTCGCGGTACTCGTTGAGCGTGGTGGCGCCGATCATGCGCAGCTCGCCGCGGGCGAGCATGGGCTTGAGCATGTTGGATGCCGCGACGGATCCCTCCCCGCCGCCCGCGCCCATCAGCACGTGCAGTTCGTCGATGAACGTGATGATGCGACCCTCGGACTCGGTGATCTCCTTCAGCACGCTCTTCAGCCGCTCTTCGAACTGGCCGCGGTACATGGCACCTGCGACGAGTGCGGAGATGTCGAGGGCGACCAGCTCCTTGCCCTTCAGCGAATCGGCGACATCGCCGGCGACGATGCGCTGCGCGAGCCCTTCGACCACGGCGGTCTTGCCCACGCCGGGCTCGCCGATGAGCACGGGGTTGTTCTTCGTGCGTCGCGTGAGCACCTGGCTGATGCGACGGATCTCGCTGTCGCGGCCGATCACGGGGTCGAGCTTGCCCTGCCGGGCGCGGTCGGTGAGGTTGATGCCGAACTGCTCGAGAGGGCTCTGCTGCTCCTCCTGCCCCGGCATGGGTTGTGCGTTCATGGTTCTCCTGTGAAGTCTGGGCGCTCAAAACTTGAGCCGTTGTGACTCAAGTTTATCATTCGCACCCCGCCGCGTCGAGATGCTTGACCCTGTTCCGACCACAGCCCCTTGCATGGGCCGCATGAGACACACAGATCAGACGACACGACGACGGTCAGGGCGCGTGTTCGCGTTGGCAGCACTGGGGATCATCGCGATGGTGCTCAGCGCATGCGCGCCCGCTTCCTCTCCCGACCCCGCCCCCAGCGCCTCGGCTGCGCTGGACGAGTTCTACGGGCAGGAAATCGAGTTCACCGGATGTGCGGAGTTCGCGCAGACGGAGGCCGCCTCTCAGTTCTTCGCGACCGAAGGCCTCGAGTGCGCTCACCTCGCCGTGCCGATGGACTACTCCTCCCCGCCGGAGGAGCGCATGCAGATCGGCGTGCTGCGCGTTCCGGCACAGGGGACCCCCGATGAGCGCATCGGCTCGCTCGTCATGAACCCGGGCGGGCCCGGGGAATCGGGGATGCTCATCGCCGCCGCCCTCAGCCTCCGGCTCGCGGAGTCTCCGGTGCTGCAGCGATTCGATCTGATCGGGGTCGACCCCCGGGGCGTCGGCGCGTCGACTCCGTCGATCCGGTGCTTCACCGACGCGGAACGCGATGCCGGCGCGGCCAAGACCACCCTGGTCGGCGCGTCGGGCGCATGGACGCAGGAGGACACGGCCGCCCTCGTCGACAAGTGCGCGCACGCATCCGGTGGGGAGGACGTGCTCGCCGCGGTGGGCACCCGTGACGCCGCCCGCGATCTCGACGTGCTGCGCGCCGTCCTCGGCGACGAAAAGCTGACCTTCTTCGGCATGAGCTACGGGACCCGGCTAGGGGCGGTCTACGCCGAGCAGTTCCCGGACAAGGTCCGCGCCCTGGTGCTCGACGGGGCCGTCGACCCGCGTGCGGATGGCGAAGGCCAGAGGCTGGCGACCTTCTCCGGGTTCCAGCGCTCCTTCGAGCAGGTCGCCGCCTACTGCGCGCAGAGCGTCGAGTGTCCGCTCGGCTCCGACCCGGACCAGGCCACGAGGATGTTCCAGGAGCTGGTGCAGCCCCTGGTGAATGAGCCCGTTCCGGCCGGAGAAGGCCGCACGGCCACCTTCGATCAGGTCATCGGCGGCGTCGGCGGCAGTCTGTATGCGGAGGAGAGCTGGGATGCGGCGATCGCGGGCATCGCGCAACTGAAGCACGAGGGTCGCGCAGACCAGCTCCTCGCGCTCAACGACCTCTACACCGGTCGAGGCAGCGACGGCACCTGGTCGACGTTCCTCGACGCGAACCTCGCGATCAACTGCATGGACGAGGAACGTCGGACGCCCGCGGCGGAGGAGAAGCTACGCGCTCAGGCCGTCGCGATCAGCCCCTGGCTGGACTCGGGCGAGGATGTCATCGGCAGCACCCGTCACGCATGCGAGGGCTGGCCCGCCGCTCCCACCCTCGGGTTCCCGTACGCGCAGGACATCACAGGGCTGCCGGACACGCTCGTCATCTCCATCACCGGCGACCCCAGCACTCCGTACGAGGGTGGCGTCAGCCTCGCCGAGTCGCTCGGATCTGCGCTGTTGACCGTCGAAGGCGAACGGCACACGATCGCCCTGCAGGGCATCAGCCCGTGCGTCGACCGCGCTGTCGCCGACTACCTGATCGATCTCAGGGTGCCCCCGGCAGACGCCAGGTGCACCTTGTGATCCGCCCGCCGAGACGCGGCGCGCTCGGCGGACTGCGGGGCCACGACCGGCTCAGGCTGCCGAGACGTCGGCGTCGCGTGCGCAGCTGAAACGCGAGCGGTAGGCGCTCGGGGTCATGCCGAGGGTGCGCGCGAAGTTCTGCCGCAGCACCGCCGCGGACCCGAATCCCGACTCGGTCGCGATGCGGTCCAGCCCGAAGTCGGTCTGCTCCAGCAGCCGCTGCGCGTGGATCAGCCGCTGGCGCCCCAGCCACGCGGCCGGCGTCGCGCCGAAGTCGGCCTTGAACCGGCGGGCGAAGGTGCGGGGGGACATGTGGGCGCGGGCGGCGAGCTGCTCGACGGTGAGGTCCTCGCGCAGGTTCGCCACCATCCAGTCGCTCACCGGCGCGAGGGAGTCGCTGGCCGCCATCGGCAGCGGCCGGGAGATGAACTGCGCCTGACCGCCGTCGCGCTGCGGTGGCACCACCATGCGTCGCGCGATCGTGTTGGTCATCTCGGCGCCGAGCTCCTGACGCAGCAGGTGCAGACAGGCGTCGAGACCCGCGGCGGTGCCGGCGCTGGTGATGATCCGGCCGTCCTGCACGTAGAGCACGTCGGGGTCGACCTCGATGCGGGGGAACCGGCGGGCCATCTCGTCGGCGTACATCCAGTGCGTCGTCGCGCGCCGGCCGTCCAGCACGCCCGCCTCGGCGAGCACGAAGGATCCGCTGCAGACGCTCAGCACCCAGGCCTTGCGTGCGACGGCGCGCCGCACGACGTCGAGCACGCGCGCATCACCGCGCCCCCACCACTCGCGCGGCACCGGCGACACCACGACGAGATCGGCCTCGTACGCGAAGGCCAGGTCGTGCTCGACGTTGATCGAGAACCCCATCTTCGACGGAATCGCCCCGGGCTCGGCCGCGACGATGCGGAAGTCGAAGTTCGGGATGCCGTCATCGCTGCGGTCCAACCCGAAGGCCTCGCAGGCCACTCCGAACTCGAAGGGGGCGAACCCCGGCTGCACGATGCACGCGACCGTCTTCATGGCAGTCATGCTACGGGCGATCGCCGCCCTGCCACTAGTGGCAGTTTTCCCACGGGCGTAGCTTTCCAGCCATGTTCGCTCTTCTGATCATCACCGCCCTCGCGGCCGCTGCGCTGGTCGCGACGGCCGTCGAGCTTCGGCGCGACGGCTACCGCCGCGTGCCGACCGACCCCACCCGTCTCCCCTGAGTCCGCGCGCAACGCCACGATCGACGGGGTGTCAGCGCCGGCGCCCGCGGCGACGCGGGCCGCGCGCCGCGAGCCCGGCCACGGTGTCGAGCAGGATGCCGGCCGAGCGTTGCCAGGTGAACCGTGCGATGTGCGCGGTCCCCGCCGCGATCACGGCGTCTCGCGTCTCGACGTCGTCGAGCGCGCTCACCGCGTCGGCGACCGCGCGCTCGTCTCGCGGGTCGACGTAGATCGCGCCGTCGCCGGCGACCTCGTGGAAGATCTCCATGTCGGTCACGACCGCCGGCACACCCAGCGCGAGGGCCTCGGCCAGCGGGAGCCCATAGCCTTCGTCGAGGCTCGTCGAGGCGAGCACGGCGTGATCGGCCAGGGCCGCGGCGTAGGCGGCATCCGTCACTCCGCCGTGGAACACGACGGAGCCCTCGCCCGCGAGCGCCTCCAGCTCCGCGCGGCGCGCGGGGCTGATCCGCGAGAGCAGATGCAGGGTGCGACCGGGCAGCAGCCGCATCGCCCGCACGAGGGTCTCGACGTTCTTGTAGGGCATGAACGAGCCCATGTAGACGATGTTGCGGACGGGACCGTCGGTGCGCACGTCGCCCTGACCGCCGGGCAGCAGCTCCGCCAGCCGCTGCGGGGCGTTGGGGATCACCACGACCGGCCGCTTCGTCAGGCGCACGGCGGCGAACTGGCGCCTGCTGGTCTCGCTGACGGTGGCGACGACGTCGGCTGCGTCGAGCGTGAGCCGCTGCGGCACGTAGCTGAGGTGGAACAGCCGCCACCCCACCCGCACCGGGGTGGGAAGGTCGCGCGGGGGCGTGCGGTGCCGGTAGTAGATCGTGTCGTGCAGGGTGAGGATGAGCCGGAACCGGCGCCCCGCCGAGCCGAGCGTCTGCATCGGGGAGAAGACCACGTCGGGGGCGAACCGGTTGAGGTGGCGCGCTGCGAACGGCTCCCGCCACGACGTCGGCCCGTGCATCAGCAGCGTCTGCGCCCCATCGGGCAGCAGCGCGCGCTGCGCGGGATCGTGGATGAGGAAGGTCGGCTCCACCGCGCGGGCGGGCGCGGCGGCGTGCACGGCCGCGGCCAGTTCGGCCGAGTACCGGCTGATGCCGTCGTGGAAGTCGGTGCGGATGTAGCGGGCGTCGAAGAACAGGCGGATGCCGCTGGCGGCGGCCTCCGGCATGCTCACGGTTCGACCGGCTCGCCCCGGTACAGCGCCTCGAAGGTGTCGAGCGTGCGGGCGATGTCGTGGATCTCGACGCCCTTCAGCGACGCCTTCTGCATGGCGAGGTGCTCCTCGGGCCCGGCGGTGAGCACGCGCGTGAGCTTGAGCGCGAGGTCGTCGGCGTCGCGCGGACGGAACAGCCAGCCGTTGACGCCGTCCTGCACGAGGTGCGGCAGCGCGAGCGCATCGGCGGCGACGACGGGAAGACCCGACGCCATCGCCTCCATCGTCGCGATGGACTGCAGCTCGGCGATCGACGGCATCGCGAAGACGCTGGCACGCGTGTACAGCGACCGCAGCTCGTCCTCGTCGACCCGGCCATGGAAGCGCACGCGGTCGGTGAGGCCCAGCTGCGCGGTGAGCGCGTCCAGCGCCTTGCGCTGGTCGCCGCCGCCCACGATGTCGACGGTCACGTCCAGGGCGGGGTCGAGCTTGGTGACCGCGTGCAGCAGCGTGTCGAGGTGCTTCTCGCTGGTGAGGCGGCCGACGAACAGGATGCGGTTGTTCTCCCGGGGCGCCAGGTGCGGGGTGTAGTTCGACGCGTCGATGCCGCAGCTGATCGGGATGACGCCGGAGACGTCGATGGTCGACTCGAGGAAGTCGGCCGCGCGACGGGTCGGGGTCGTGACCGCGCGGGCCAGCGCGAACGTGCGGGCGGCGTCGTCCCACGCGGCCTTCAGCATGACCTTGTCCAGCAGCGGCGGCAGCGTCGTGAAATCGAGGATGTTCTCGGCCATGACGTGGTTCGTGGCGATGACCGGGATGCCGCGCTGGGTGGCGATGCGGGCGAGACCGCGGCCGATGACGATGTGCGACTGGATGTGCACCACGTCGGGACGCACCTCGCTCAGCACCTTGCGCGCGTAGTGCTTGGAGCGCCACGGCCACACGAAGCGCAGCCAGTCGTGCGGAGGCCAGCGCACCGACGGGAGGCGGTGCACCGTGAGGGGCACGCCCTCGATCACCTCGGTGGCGGCAGGGACGCGCTTGTACTTGCGGCCGGGGGCCACCACATGCACGTCGTGGCCACGGGCGGCGAGGCCGGCGGCGAGGCGCTCGGCGAAGCGCGCTGCTCCATTGACGTCGGGGGCGAAGGTGTCGCATCCGATCAGGATGGTCAGCGGTCGACGAACGGCGGGTTTCGCGGGTTCGGGGGTCGCGGGGGAAGTCACGGAGGGTGGCTGCCTATCTCTGCGTCGCGCCGCCCGGGTCTGACGGCGGCGGCCCCACTCTACCCGAGCAACCCGGGCGCCCCCCAAGATCACGCCCCGTGACGCCGCCTACGCTGGGGGCATGTCCCGACTGCACGCCGACGCCGACCCCGTTCGCTGGGTGCCCGTGACGGGCTCACTCGGATGGCGCGGCCGACGTCACCGCAAGGCGGCGATCGGCATGCTGATGCAGCAGGCCGGCGCCGCGGTGGGCGCCCAGGCGCGCCCCGGCGGGCGCTTCGCCGCGTGGGCGATGAGCCAGGCGGCACCGCTGCTCATGCGCAAGGCCGACGGTCGCGTGCTGGTGTGGGTGTGGAAAGACGACCCGCGACTGCTGGTGGCCATGGCGCAGATCCAGGAGGCGACGCCGCAGCTGCGCACCGCCCGGGCGATGATGCCGATGGAGTACGACGACACCGAGCCATTCCGCACTCCCGCACTCGGGGCCGGCGAGAAGCTCGTCATGGCGCTCCCGCCCGACGGGGCGAGCCCGCCGTTCGCCTCGTACACGTGGGACACCGGCACCCATCTCGTGACCCTCTCGGCCGTCGGCGGCGACCGCGAGCGCTTCGGCACGGTGATCGATGCGGTGGACGACCTCGCTCGCAGCCTGCGGATCGTCGATGACCTCACGGTCGGCGGCGACCCGGGCGTGCTGCGCCTCGACCCGAGCTGACCCGCTCCAGGTCACCTGCTGCCGCGGCAGCAGGTGGGGAGTCCTCCCCATCGGCAGCCCGCCGGGGCCCCTCCTATGCTGTCGCTATGGCCAGCACCCTCCGCATCGACACCGAGACGGTCACCGATCTCGCGAGGAACCTCCGGCGCATCCATGGCATCCTCGACCGCGTCGACCGCGACTCCGACGCCCTCGCCGACGCCCTCGGGCACGACAGGCTGGCCGGCGCGGTGCAGCAGTTCGGAGACGGCTGGGACCGCCGGCGCGCGGAACTGATGGACGACGTCGACGTGCTTCGACAGAAGGCGAAGACGGTCGCCGACGCGTTCCGCGACGTCGACGAGCAGCTCGGCGACGCCGTGGAAGGGGAAGGCTGAGATGCCCGACGTCACACCCGCCGACCAGATCGGCCCGATCCAAGGCGACCCCGACCGGGTGCGCCGCAAGGCCGAGAAGTACCAGCGCATGGCCGACGCGATCGTCGACGCCACTGCGCATCTCGAACAGGTGATGGCGCAGGCCGGCTCGCAGCAGAGCGACGCCCTCGAGGCGCTCGCCGATTCGGTGGGCGACACGAAGGAGCGCCTGCGCAGCCTGCACGGCCGCTACGAGGTGGCCGGTTCCCAGCTGCTGGCATACGCGGAGGTGCTGGCCACCGCGCAGCGGCAGGCGCTGCAGGCGATGGAGGCCCGCGATGAGGCCCGCGTCGCCGAGCGGCGCCTCGAGTACCGGCTCGCCGAAGCGCGCGACGCCGTCACCTCCACGGTGGACCCGGCCGAGCGCACCGACGCCGCCCGCTTCGCCTCGGGTGTCTCGCAGCACCTCATGATGGCGCGCGGCGACCTGCGCGATGCCGGCATCCTGCACGCCGCGGCGGTGGCGAACGTCCGCGAGGCGGGCAACCTCGCCGCGGAGGCGATCGCCCAGGCGGTCAACGGCGACCGGGTCAAGGACTCGCTGTGGGACAAGGTCTCGGGAGCGGTGAAGGACTGGGTCAGCGCCAACGCCGGGTGGCTCTCGGCGGTGAAGAACATCCTCGGCACGATCACCGCGATCGTCGGCATCCTGAGCATCTTCTTCCCGGTGCTCGCACCGATCGCTCTGGGGCTGGCTGCGGCGACCGCCCTGCTCAGCTTCGGCTTGGCTTTCGCCGGCGAGGGTTCGTGGCTGTCCTTCGGGCTCGACATGCTCGGCGTGCTCACCTTCGGCGTCGGCGCCGTCGCGGCCAAGGGCGTCGGGTTCGCGCTGCGCGGCACGCAGGTGCTGCGCGGCCTCACGCACAACCGCCAGGCGACGTCGCTGTTCCAGCGCATCGTGCACCCGATCTCCACGCGCCGCAGCGCGATCGCGGCCGTCGGCGACGAGTTCCAGCGGCTGCTGCCGGCCGGCCAGCAGCTGATGACGCGGATGCCGCAGGCGACGATCCCGCAGCGGTTCACGCGGGAGTGGCTGGAGCTCTCCGGACGCCAGGTCGAGCAGTTCCGCACGATCATGCCGCAGGCGCAGCTGGGCGCGAACGGACTGCGCGCCTCCTTCGTCGAGGGGATGGGGCAGGCGGCCGTAGGGGTCCACCGCGGCGCGGCGACGCTCGGAACGGGTCTGGACCTCACCAGCCTCGGTCTCACCACCCTCGAGAGCCTCCCCGCCTCGGCCCTGGAATCGGTGCCCCACCTCGATGACGTCGCCTCGGGCTGGTCATCGGCGAAGGAGTCCTTCACCGCACCGGCCAGGACGAACTGGCAGCCGGGCGTGCGCTGATGACGCCCGAGCGACGCGACCGCATCGAGCGGCTGTCCAAGCCGCTGGCCCTGCTGACGGCCGGGGCGGTGATCGTGTGCGACCTGGTGCCGTTCCTCGTGCTCACGGTGGCCGCGCTGATCGTCGGAGCGACCACCGGCGAGCAGCCCGCGCACAACGGCTTCGCCCCCGACGGGGCGTTCCCCGCCTTCGACCCGCAGCTCTGGCTGACGTGGGGGCCGGTGTTCTGCCTCGCCGCCTGGATCCTCGTCACCTTCCCCGTGCCGCTCACCCGCCCCGGGATCTTCGGCCGCGGCATGCAGCTGGGCTTCGCACTGATCGCGATCCTCGCGACCGCGCCGCGCGTGCTGGGCTTCTTCGACGCACCCGGCGTCGCGGGCGCGGCATCGCTCGCCGTGTTCCCGGCCCTGGCAGGCCTGGCCGCCCTCGTGCTCGTGCGCGTCGTGCTCGCCGCGCTGGGGGCGCTGCCGCGCTCGTGGCGGCTCTACCTCGATGCGGCGGGAGACCGGGTGCGCCCCGAACCGCTGGACGCCCGGCGTCCGCCGCTGGCGGAGGTGCCGCAGTGACCGCCGCCGCGGCCGGGGTCTCCTACCGCGTCGTGCTGCCTCCGGGCTGGCTGCTGCTGCCGGTGCGCGACTGCTCCGACGACGAGCTGCGTCGGCTCATCACCGACCAGTACGCGCACCTCCCGCGTGACAGCGCCGGCCCCTACATCGGGCGCCTCGCCGATGCCGTCGTCGACGGCGCCCGGCAGGCGCGCCGGCTCGACGTCATCGACATCCTGCTGCCACTGGGCACGCCGTGGCAGGCGCCGGTGTCGACCTCCATCGCCATCGCCGTCGGGCGCGACGACGACGCCGGACTCGCCGGCGAGGTCGTCGAGACCGCGGCCGGTGACGCGTGGCGGGTGCAGCTCGAGCGACCCGACCAGGCGCTGCGGCGCGTGGAGTACGTGTGGCGCGTGCCGGATGCCGCCGGGATGCTGCTCGCGGCATCCTTCTCGATCGTCGGCGACGACGAACCCGAGCTTCAGCCCATCGTCGACGCTCTCACCGGGCTGTGCGACGCCATCGTGGCCACCGTGCGGTGGGACGACGACCCACCCGCGACCACGGAGGCGCCGGCATGACGCTGCTCATCGACTGGGACCGGGAGCGCTGGCTGTACGTGCCGGGAGCCTTCCCGTGGCACGTCTACCCCGACGAGGACGCCTGGGTCGACACCATCGCCGGCGCCTTCGGGCGCGCCAGCTGGACCGACGCCGAGACCGGCTGGCTCGGCGACTACCTGCGCGGGCTGCGCGCCAACAACCAGGCCGGCGCGCACCGGTTCGCGTGGCTGGTCGATCCGCGCACGCTGCTGGTGTCGGTCGACGTGTTCGACCTGCCACCGGACCCGTCCGCGACGCTGCACGACCTCACCGGGTCGGACGGCACCGCCGCCGACGCGCGCGAGCCCCTCGTGGTCGACATCGTCGCGGCGGGACTCGGACCCGGCACGCGCGTCGAGCGGGTGCTGCGCGTGCCCCGCACCACCGCAGAGAGCCTCGGCCCGCCGCAGGACGAACTGCTGGCGATGGTCTTCTGGGTCTTCCGCTCGGCCGAGGCGGACGTGGTCGTCACCGTCAGCCACAGCGAGCCGGCGATGATCGCGGCGGTCCTCCCCGAGATCGAGCAGCTCGTCGACACGATCGCACCGGCGCCGGCCGCAGTCTGACACCGCGCCGACCCGGCGCCGGCGGCCCGCCGCCGGCCCGTCGGCGGCCCGTCGCCCCGGGATTGGGGACGGATACGCGCCCCGAACCCCCACACCCCCGGGATCGGGGACCGATACGCGCCCCGAACCCCCACACCCCCGGGATCGGGGACCGATACGCGCCCCGAACCCCCACACCCCCGGGATCGGGAACCGATACGCGCCCCGAACCGCGCGCCCGCGGCGCGACAGCGGGTGGAATCCGGCGTCACGCCGCCCTGTGGCCGCATGCTAGGGTCATACCGACCGGGCGGTATGCGGCCGGTGTGTCGCGCGAGGAGGCGCCATGCAGAGGTTCGAGGGCACCGTATCGCTCATCACCGGCGCAAGCCGCGGCATCGGGTTCGCCATCGCTCGACGGCTCGTAGCCGAGGGCGGCTCGGTCGTCATCACCGGCCGGCACTCCGACGCCCTCGCCGAAGCGGTGGCGGCGCTCGGCCCGAACGCCACGTCCGTCACCGGTCATGCCGACGATCCCGCCCACCGCGCCGCGGTCTTCGCCCACATCGCCAAGACCCACGGGCGCCTGGACCACCTGGTCAACAACACCGGGATCAACCCCGTGTACGGTCCCATGCTCGGCGTCGACGCCGCTGCGGCCCGCAAGATCCTCGAGGTCAACGTCATCGGCGCCCTGGAATGGACGCGCGATGCGGTGGCGGCGGGCCTGTCGACGGCGGTCGTCAACATCGCCTCGGTCGCGGGCGTCGCCGCGAGCCCCGGCATCGCGTTCTACGGGGTGTCCAAGGCCGCGCTGATCAACCTCACCATGCAGCTGGCCGACGAGGTCGCACCCGGCCTGCGGGTCAACGCCGTCGCCCCGGCGGTGGTCAAGACCCGCTTCGCGCAGGCGCTCTACGAGGGACGCGAGGATCAGGCGGCCGCGGCCTACCCGCTGCGGCGGCTGGGCGAGCCCGACGACGTGGCCGGCCCGGTGGCCTTCCTGCTGTCGTCGGATGCCGCCTGGGTGACCGGGCAGACCCTGCTCATCGACGGGGGCGCGTCGGTACGCGCCATCGGTTGAGAGGATGAACGCATGAAGCAGACCAACGTCGCCGATGCCGTCACCCGCGCCGCCGTCGACCTCTTCGCCCAGCGGGGCTACGCCAACACCAGCGTGCAGCAGATCGTCGAGGCGGCCGGCGTCACCAAGGGCGCGATGTACCACTACTTCGAGTCCAAGGACGACCTGCTGTTCGGCATCTACGACCGGCTGCTGACCCTCCAGAAGGGCCGGCTCGACGAGATCGTCGCCCGCGGCGGCACCGCCGACGAGGTGCTGCGGGCCGTGTGCGTGGACGTGATCGAGACCTCCATCGCCTTCCTGCCCGAGGGCACGGTGTTCTTCCGCAGCGCGCACATGCTTTCCGCTCCCCGGCAGCAGGAGGTCACCCGCCGTCGGCGCGCGTACCACGACGAGGTCGCCGCGCTCATCGAGCAGGGGCGCGCGGAAGGCCTGTTCCGCACCGACATCCCCGTGCCCGTGCTCATCGCCCACTTCTTCAGCGACGTGCATTACCTCTCGCACTGGTACTCCCCCTCGGGGCCGGAATCCGCCACGCAGGTCGCCGAGCAACTGACCGATCTCTTCCTCACCAGCATCAGGACCACGAAGGAGTAGCCCATGCGCGCTTGGCACGTCACCCGAAACGGAGAGCCCGAGGACGTCCTCGAACTGGTCGAGGTCGATGACCCGACTCCCGGTGCCGGTGAGGTGCTGGTGCGAGTGGCGGCTGTCGCGGCCAACTTCCCCGACGTGCTGCTGTCGCGCGGGCAGTACCAGGTGCGCCCTGAGCTGCCTTTCATCCCGGGCATCGAGTTCGCCGGAAGGATCGTCGCCGTGGGACCCGACGTGACCGGACTGCAGGTCGGCCAGCGCGTCGTCGGCGCATCGATCGGGGTGCTGAGCGAGCTCGCCGTGGTGCCGGCATCGGACGTGCACCCGACGCCCGATGCCCTCGACGACATCGCCGCCTCGGGCCTCATGATCGCGTACCAGACCGCGTGGTTCGCCCTGCATCGCCGCGCCCGCCTGCAGGAGGGCGAGTGGGTGCTCGTGCACGCCGCCGCCGGAGGCGTGGGGGCGGCGACCGTGCAGCTGGCCGTCGCCGCGGGCGCCCGCGTCATCGCCGTGGTCGGCAGCGACGCGAAGGCGCCGCTGGTGCGCGAGCTCGGCGCGGAGGCGGTGCTGGTGCGTGGGGTCGATGACATCCCGGCACGGGTGAAGGAGATCACCGCCGGCCACGGCGCCGACGTCGTCTTCGACCCGGTGGGGGGCCCGGCGTTCGAGGCATCCGTCCGGTGCGTCGCCTTCGAGGGCCGCATCGTCGTCATCGGGTTCGCCAGCGGCGAGATCCCGACGCTCAAGACCAATGTGGCGCTGGTGAAGAACTTCGCGGTGCTGGGGCTGTACTGGGCGCTGTACTCCCAGACCCGGCCCGACCTCGTCGCCGAAGCGCACGCCGAGCTGTCGCGGCTGGCCGCGTCGGGGGAGATACGCCCCGTCGTCGACGAGGTGGTGCCCTTCGAGCGCGCGCCCGAGGCGATCCGCAAGCTGGCCGACGGCCGCACCACGGGTCGGGTCGTGATCGAGGTCGCCCGGTGACGATCCCTGCGGCGTCCCCGTTCGACCTGACCGGGCGCACCACCCTCGTCACCGGCGGGGGCCGAGGACTCGGCGCCGCCTACGTACGCGCGCTGCACGACGCCGGCGGCTCCGTCGTCATCGCCGACGTCCTGCGCGACGAGGGCGAGGCGCTCGCCCGTGAGCTGGGGCCGCGCGCGGTGTTCGCGCCCCTGGACGTGACCGACGAACAGGCGTGGGATGCCGCCGTGGCCACCACCGTCGACCGCTTCGGCGGGCTCGACGTGCTGGTCAACAACGCCGGCATCGCCAACGCCGCCCCCATCGAGCACTACTCCACGGCGAAGTGGGACGCCGTCATCGCCGTCAACCTCACCGGCACCTTCCTCGGCTGCCGGGCGGTCGTTCCGGTGATGGCCGCCGCGGGCGGCGGGTCGATCGTGAACATCTCGTCGGTCGAGGGCCTGCGCGGCAGCCCCGGACTGCACGGCTACACCGCGGCGAAGTTCGGGGTGCGCGGACTGACCAAGTCCCTCGCCGTCGAGCTCGGTCCCCGGGGCATCCGCGTCAACTCGGTGCACCCGGGCCTCATCCTCACCGATATGACCAGCCGCATCGACCCCGCGCGCATCGACATCCCCCTGGGGCGCGCCGGCACTCCCGACGACGTCGCCGGCACGATCGTCTTCCTCGCCTCCGACGCATCGCGCTTCACCAGCGGCGCGGAGTTCATCGTCGACGGCGGCATGGTCGCCGGCATCCCCCACAAATAGCCCCCGCGCCCCGGGCCGGAGGTCCCCGCGCGGGGCATCCGAACGCAACATACCGTCTGGTCGGTTTATGCGCTACAGTGGGGCCACCCGACACGAAGAGGTGCCGATGACTACCGTTGCCGAACCCGATCCGCGGCTGACCGTGAGTGGCCTGAGCGTCACCTTCGGCGGCCTCACCGCCCTCGACGACGTCTCGTTCGACGTCGCAGCCGGCCAGGTGGTCGCGCTGATCGGACCCAACGGCGCCGGCAAGACCACGGTCTTCAACGCCGTCTGCGGTCTCGTCCGCAGCCGCGGGCGCATCGCGATCGACGGTCGCCCGGCCCCCGCCCGCACATCGGACCTGACCGGCCGCGGCGTCGCCCGCACCCTGCAGGGCCTCGGACTCTTCGACGGCGCCACGGTGCGTGAGAACGTCGCCGTGCCGGTGAGCGGCAGCCGCGACCATCGGGATGCCGCGACGCGCGTCGCCGCGCAGCTGGCCGCCCACGACCTCACCACGGTCGCCGATCGCCCCGTGGCCGCCCTCCCCTATCCGCTGCGCAAGCGCGTCGCCCTCGCCCGCGCCCTCGTGACCGAGCCGCGCCTGCTGCTGCTGGACGAACCCGCCGGCGGCCTCGGCCACGACGACATCGACGCCCTCGGCCACACGGTGCGCGCCGTCGCCGACGCCGGCTGCGCCGTGCTGCTGGTGGAGCATCACGTCGATTTCGTGATGTCGGTGGCCGACCAGGTGGTCGTGCTCGACTTCGGGCGCGTCATCGCACGCGGCGCCCCCGACGACGTGCGCAACGACCCCGCCGTCGAAGAGGCGTACCTCGGCATCAAGGCGACGGCATGAGCGGCGCGCTGTCCTTCCACGGCCTCACCGTCGGCTACGGCGGGGAGCCGGTGCTGCACGAGGTGACGTTCTCCCTCGCGCCGGGCGAGATGGTCGCGCTCCTCGGCGCGAACGGCGCAGGCAAGACGACGCTGCTGCGCACCCTCGCCGGCTTCGTGCACCCCACCGCCGGCGGCATCCGCCTGGACGGGGTGGATCTCGGCCGGCTGAGCCCGGAGCAGCGCGCCCGTCGCGGCATCGCCCAGGTGCCCGAGGGGCGCAGCGTCGTGGCGGAGCTCACCGTCGATGAGAACCTGCGGCTGGGCGCCCTCTGGCGTCACCGCGGGCGCGCCCGCGAGGCGGCCGTCGCCGAGGTGTACGACCTGTTCGAGCCCCTCGCGCGCCGCCGCTCGGCCGACGGGCACCAGCTCTCCGGCGGAGAGCGGCAGATGCTCGCGCTCGGGCGGGCCCTGGTGTCCCGCCCCCAGGTGCTGACCCTCGACGAGCCGTCGCTCGGACTCGCGCCCCTCGTGGTGGCGCACCTCATGGCGACCCTGCGCGATGCGGCGGCCCGCGACGGCATGACCGTGCTGCTGGCCGAGCAGAACATCACCAGCGCCCTGTCGATCGCCGATCGAGGGGTCGTGCTCGACCTCGGTCACGTCGTGGCGGATGCCGCAGCATCCGCCCTCGCCGACGACGCCGCCCTGCGCCACGCCTACCTGGGATTCTGATGGAACGCCTCGCCTTCCTCCTGGCCACCGGCCTCGCCCGCGGCGCGATCTTCGCGCTGTTCGCCCTGTCGCTCGTGCTCATCTGGCGCGCGGCGCGCATCATCAACTTCGCCCAGGGCGCCATGGCGCTCGTGGCCACCTACCTGGCGTTCGCGGTCACGGCCCTCACCGGGTCGTACCCGGCGGGGCTGGCCGCAGGCATCCTCGGCGGCGCGGCCATGGGGTTCGTCGTGGAGCGCGGGCTCATGCGGCATGCGCCGCACCACTCCCCGCTGGCCGGCATCATCGTGGCCATCGGGCTCGTGATGGTGCTGCAGTCGCTGCTCGGCATCCTGTTCGGCGCGCAGTACCGGCCGATGGCGGCACCCTTCGACCAGTCCCCGATCTTCGTCGGCGGCGTGCCACTGCTGTCGCCGTACGACCTGTTCGTCCTGGTCACCGCCCTCGGCGTCATGGGGGTGCTGGCCCTGCTGTTCACCCGCACCTCCCTCGGGCTGCAGCTGCGAGCGTCCGCGTTCGCCCCCGAGGTCTCGCGGCTGCTGGGGGTGCGCGTGGACCGCATGGTCACGATCGGCTGGATGCTCTCGGCGGCCGTCGCGGCCCTCGCCGCGATGCTGCTGATCCCGACCGAACTGGGCCTCAACCCGCACTCCACCGACATGCTCTTCGTCTACGCCTTCACCGTCGCCGTCGTGGGCGGTCTCGACTCGCCGGTCGGCGCCCTGCTCGGTGGGCTCACGGTCGGCGTCGTGATGAGCCTGGTCACCGGGTACCTCGGCTCCACCGTCGCCCCCATCGCCGTCCTGGTGCTGCTGGTGACGGTGCTGCTGGTCAAACCCGGCGGAGTGTTCTCGCTGCGAGAGGCGCGTACCGCATGAACGTCCCCACCCGCCCCCGTCTCCTCCCCGGCCTGACCGGCACGCCCCGCGTGCTCGTGCTCGCGGTGCTGCTCACCGTGCTGGCGATCGGCGCGACGTTCCTGCTGGATCCCTTCCGCAACTTCCAGCTCGCCACCGCCGCGGCGTACCTCTGCGCCGTCGCCGGACTCACGCTGCTCATCGGCCTGAGCGGCCAGCTGTCGCTCGGGCACGCCGCCCTCATGATCGCCGGAGGATACGGGTACGCCCTCACCTCGAACGCGCTGACGGATGCCGGGATCGACGGCGTGCCGCGCTTCGTCGCCTCACTGGCGGCCGGGGTGCTGACGGCGACGCTGCTGGGACTGCTGCTCGGGCTCGCCGCCGCACGGCTGCGCGGCCCCTACCTGGCCGGGCTCACCCTCGCCCTGGTCGTCGCGGTGCCCGCCATCACGAGCGTGTGGTCCGGCGTCTTCCGAGGCGACCAGGGATTGCAGACCGCCTACAACCCGGTGCCGCCCGCGCTGGAGCGGCTGATCGCCCTCGAGCAGTGGCAGGCGTGGGTCGCGATCATCGTGGCATCCGTCGTCGTCACCGCGCTGGCGCTGCTGCGCCGCGGTCCGCTCGGGCTGCGCATGCGGGCCGTGCGCGACGACGAGACCGCCGCGCGCCTGAACGGTGTGCCCGCCCGGCGTGTGAAGGTCACCGCCTTCACCGTCAGCGCCGCGGGGGCCGGCGCCGGCGGCGCGGTGCTCTGCTTCGTCACGCAGTCGGTCGGCCCCGGCGCGTACACGCTCGCCTTCTCGCTGCTGCTGGTGGTCGCCGCGGTCGTGGGGGGCCTCGGGAGCCTCGGGGGCGCCGCACTGGGCTCGGCCGTCATCGTCGTGCTGCCGTGGGCGCTGAACGCGGGCACCGCCGCGCTGGATCTTCCCGCCGACCTCTCCCAGCGGCTCGCGGGCAACCTGTCGCTGCTGGTGTTCGGCGCGCTGCTCATCGCTGTGATGCTGCTGCGGCCGACGGGCCTCGCCGGCCTGGCGACCTCGTGGCGGCGACGCGGGACCGGGAGCGGTCGCCGCCCGGCGGCCGGCGGTTCCGGCCCGGCGGCTGCGGTCGCCGGTGCCGGCCCGGCCGCTGCGGGCACCGGCGCCGCGAGTGCCGCCCCTGCCCCTGCCCCTGCCCCTGCCGGCACCGGCGCCGCGCTCTCCGATGCCGATGCCACCCCCGACGTCGCCCGCTCCGCCGCCACGGAGCCGACCGACGCCGCCGCGCACCCCCGTCCGGCGGGCACGCCGGCATCCACCGACCCTTCCCGCACCATCCCGATTGAAAGGTGATCCCATGTCCCAACAGAGCTCGACGCTGCGCTCTGCCGCCCGTCGCACGGGCGGTCTGATCGCGGCATCCGCCCTCGCTGTGAGCCTCGCGGCCTGCAGCACTCCCGCCGCTCCGGGGGCCGCCGACGACGACGGCGCCACCGAGGGGAACAGCACCGGCGTGACCGACACGACGGTGACCATCGGCACGCACACGCCGCTGACCGGGCCCGCCGCGGCGGGGTATTCCTCGATCAGCGCCGCCTCGAACGCGTACTTCGACTACCTCAACGACCAGGGCGGGGTGAACGGCCGCACGATCGAGTACATCGTGAAGGACGACGGGTACAACCCGGCCAACTCGCAGACGGTCGTGCGCGAGCTCGTGCAGCAGGACGAGGTCTTCGCGATCCTCAACGGCCTGGGCACGGCGACGCACCAGTCGGTGCTGGACTTCCTCGACCAGAACTCGGTGCCCGACCTGTTCGTGGCGTCGGGATCCACCGCCTGGAACCAGCCCGACACCTACCCGAACACGTTCGGATTCAACGCCGACTACGTCGTGGAAGGCGCCGCGCTGGGCCAGTACGCAGCCGACGAGTTCCCCGACGCCGCGGTGTGCATGCTCGGTCAGGACGACGACTTCGGCGACGAGTTCCTCGAGGGCCTCGAGCTGGCCCTCGGCGCCGACGGGATCACCGAGGTGCAGCGGTATTCGGTGTCGAACCAGGACGTCACCGCCCAGATCGGTGCGCTGCAGGGCGCCGGCTGCGACATCGTGACCCTCGCGACGATCAACGGCTTCACCGCGCTCGCGGTGGGCACCGCCGCCCAGCTGGGCTGGTTCCCGCAGTGGTTCGCCTCGTCGTCGGGTGCGGACTACCCGACGCTCGTGGGCTACCTGGGCGAGGACATGGCGCCGAAGCTCCTGCAGGGCTTCACCGGCACCAACTACCTGCCGATGGCCGACGACGAGTGGGTGGAGCTCTTCCGCGAGATCAACACCGAGTACAACGGCGACGCCCCGTTCGACGGCAACACGATCTTCGGCATGAGCGTGGCGTACGTGTTCGCCGAGGCACTGGCGGCAGCGGGCGAGAACCCGACGCGAGAGAGCCTCGTGGCGGCGGTGCAGTCCGGCGACCTCGTGGGCAACGGCATCCTGCCGCTCGCCTTCGGGCCCGACAGCCACGCGGCGTACCTGGGGGTCGGCATCACGACGGTCGACCAGGGCGTGCAGGACTACCTCGACGCGACCTACGAAGTGCGTGACGGCAGCGTCTCGGCCGTGGAGCGCCAGGCGGTGCCGCTGACCGGCGCCGGCGTCCCCGGCAACTGACGCCGAGCGCGTCAACGCACAACACCCCCTGACGGGCCTGCGGGCTCCGTCAGGGGGTGTGGTGCGTCTGGCGCGGGGTGATGTGCGGCTACCGCAAGTCGTGGGGTGCGTCTGGCGCGGAGGCCTGGGCCTCGACCCCGGGGCGGCGCGCGTCTCCCGCGGCGGGGTGGGGTGCGTCCTCGCCATCGATGCCCGTGGTCCGCACCCGGCATTCCCATCGTCCGCACCCGCCATGCCCGCGGTCCGCACCCGGCAGCGCAACGCCGCGCCAGGGGATCCCCGGCGCGGCGTCGTCCAGCAGGTTCGGTCAGGCGATGGGGCGCACCCCGGCGTCGGGGACCACGGCGGCGGCAGTGGCGCTCGGCACCGGCGAGTATCGCGCCACCAGCTCCCGCTTGAGCACCTTGCCGCTTCCACCGAGGGGCAGTTCCGCGACCAGGTGCACGACCCGCGGGTACTTGTACGCCGCGATGCGCTCCCGGGTGAAGGCGATCAGCTCATCGGCATCCACGCTGTGCCCGTCGTGCGGGACGACCGCCACGTGCACCTCCTGCCCGCGCAGGTCGTCGGCCACGCCGAACACCGCGGCGACGGCGACGCCCGGATGACGCGCGATCACGGCCTCGACCTCGGTCGGGTACACGTTGTAGCCGCTGCGCACGATCATGTCCTTCTTGCGGTCCACGATCGTGAGCACACCATCGATGAGACGCCCGAGGTCACCGGTGCGGAACCAGCCGTCGACGATCGCGGCTTCCGTCGCCTCGGGGCGTCCGAGGTATCCCTTGAACAGGTTGTGCCCGCGCACCACCACCTCTCCGAGCGCCTCCGGGTCGGTGAGCAGCGTGATCCGCTCGTCCACGTCGGGGTCGGCGATCGCCACGTCGACGCCCCAGAGGGGACGCCCGACGGTGCCGGGCCGGATCGGCTCGACCAGCGAGTTCGACGACACGATCGGTGCCGTCTCGGTCAGGCCGTACCCCTCGTGCACGTCCGCGCCGAACGTGTCGCGGAACGCCTCGAGCACGGCGACGGGCAGGGCCGCGCCCCCCGAGACCGCGTAACGCAGCGGCGGCCGGACATCGCTGCGGCGGGCCGCCTCCAGCATCCCGACGTACATCGTCGGCACCGCGGTGAACACGGTCGCGCCGTGCGTCACCATCAGCGCCAGCGCCTCGTCGGCGTCGAACCGCGGCAGCAGGATGATCGCAGCGCCCACCCGGAACGCCATGTTCATCACCGCGGTCTGCCCGAAGGTGTGGAACAGCGGCAGGCCGCCGAAGACGATGTCACCGGAGTGCAGGTTGAACGAGTCGATGAGGGTGCAGTGCACCTGCTCGACGAGAGCCAGGTGCGACCCCACGGCGCCCTTCGGCGTGCCGGTGGTGCCGCTGGTGTAGAGGATCGTCGCGGGGTCGGACGGCCGGGTGCCGGCGTGCCGGGCGATGGGCTCGGCGGCGGCGGCTTCCTGCTCCAGCCGGGGAAGGTCCCCGACGGGCGCGGGCATTCCGGCCGGCAGCAGCACGGTGACGACGGGGATGCCGGTGGCCGCAGCCGCCGGCATCGCCTCACCCAGCAGCGGAGCGGCGACGACGAAGATGTCGGCCTCGGCATCGCGCAGCACGTACGCGATCTCCTCCGCCTTGAACAGCAGGTGCACGGGCACGACGACCGCGCCGAGCGCGAGCGCGGCGTAGTAGACGCGGGCGAAGTCGGGCACGTTCGGCACGATCATCGCCACGCGGTCCCCTGGGCCGATGCCGCGGGCGCGCAGCGCGCCCGCGTACGCGCGCACCTCGTCCCACAGCTCGCCGTAGGTCGTGGTGGCTCCGGCGAACACCAGCGCGGGGCGCTCGGCGTGGCGCTGTGCGGATTCGGCGAGGATGCTCGCGACTGACAGCGTCGCGAAGCCGGGGTCGTCGATGGCGGGGTCATTTCGGTGGGTCACGATGGTCCTTTCGTCGTTGAACGGAACTTCTGCCGAATACTCACTCGGCGATGCGAATACTCACTCGCGGGAACGAATACTCACTCGGCAGCGCGAATACTCACTCGCGAGCGCAACTGCGCGCGGCCGAGGCTGTTCAGATGCACTTCGTCGGGGCCGTCGGCGATCCGGAGGGTCCGGACCCCCGCGAACAGCTCGGCCAGCGGGGTGTCCTGCGACACACCGGCCGCACCGAACACCTGGATCGCGCGGTCGAGGATCCGCTGCACCGCGCGCGGCACGGCGATCTTGATCGCCTGGATCTCGGTCATCGCCCGGCGGTTGCCGACGGTGTCCATGAGCCAGGCGGTCTTGAGCACGAGCAGCCGCAGCGCCTCGAGCTCGATCCGCGCCTCGGCGATCCATTCGCGGATCACCCCCTGCTCCCCGATGGTGCGACCGAACGCGATGCGCTCGTTGGCGCGGTCGGTCATCAGCGCCAGCGCCCGCTCCCCCATTCCGAGCGCCCGCATGCAGTGGTGGATGCGACCGGGGCCGAGCCGCGCCTGCGCGATCGCGAATCCGTCGCCCTCCCCGGCGAGCAGATTCTCCGCCGGCACCCGCACGTCGTCGAAGACGACCTCGGCGTGTCCGCCGTGGTCGCGGTCGTCGTAGCCGAACACCGTCAGTGGCCGCACGACCCGCACGCCGGGGGCGTCCCGCGGCACGAGGATCATCGACTGCTGGCGATGCCGCTCGGCGTCGGGATCGGTCTTGCCCATCACGATGAAGATCGCGGCATCCGGGCTCATCGCCCCCGTCGACCACCACTTGCGCCCCGTCACGACGTAGGAGTCGCCGTCGCGGCGGATGCGCGTGCCGATGTTGGTCGCGTCGCTCGAGGCGACGTCCGGCTCGGTCATGCAGAACGCCGAGCGGATGCGGGCGTCGAGCAGCGGCTCGAGCCACTTCTCCTGCTGGGCGGGCGTGCCGAAGTCGTGCAGCACCTCCATGTTGCCGGTGTCGGGGGCGGCGCAGTTGAACGCGACCGGCGCGAGCCGCGGGCTCCACCCCGTGATCTCGGCGATCGGCGCGTACTGCAGGTTCGTCAGGCCCGCCCCGTGCTCACCCGGCAGGAACAGGTTCCACAGCCCCGCCGCACGGGCACGCTCCCGCAGCTCCGACACGATCGGCCGAAACCCCCACTCGCCGGGGGTGGCATCCAGCTGCTCCTGCAGCACCGGCTCGGCGGGCATCACGTGCTCGTCGACGAACGCCCGCGCCCGTTCTGCCAGCTGCCGAGTCGTGTCGTCGTGGGCGAAGTGCATCAGAGCGCCTCCAGTCCTTGGTGGGCGAGGGGTTCCACCAGGGCACCCATCCCCTCGAATCCCTCGCCGACGGTGTCGCCGGCGCGGAAGCGGTAGTGGATGCCCTCGAGGATCACGGCGAGCTTGTACGCCGCGAACGCGCGGTACCAGCCGAGGTCGGGCAGATCTGTCCCCGCATGCCTGGCGTACGCCTCGGCCAGTTCGTCGAAGCGGGGGTAGCCGGCGGCCGGGTCGACCGCGCTCGGGATCGCACCCCCGAACGCGGCGGGGAGGGCGGCGATGTCCCAGTACAGCGCGAAGATCCCGAGATCGACGAGCGGGTCGCCCAGCGTCGCCATCTCCCAGTCGAGCACGGCCGACAGGCGCGGCCCGGCCCCGTCGACGAGGGCGTTGTCGAGCCGGAAGTCGCCGTGCACGATGCCGGAGCGCCGGCTCGACGGCATCCCCCCACCCAGTCGCTCCTGCAGAGTGTCGAGCGTCGGGGTGTCCCGCGAACGCGACGCATCGAGCTGCCGCTTCCACGTGGACATCTGCCGCGAGAGGTAACCGTCGGGGCGGCCGAAGTCCGCGAGGCCCACGGATGCCGGGTCCACACCGTGCAGATCGGCGAGGGTCCGCACGAGGTCGACGCTCAGGCGCGCCAGGCCCGCGGGGTCGTATCCGGCGTTGTGCGCAGGGCGCGCCAGCACCCGGCCGGGGGCGCGCTCCATGAGGAAGAAGGTGGTGCCGGTGATCGCTCCGCCGGTGTCGTCGACCACGTCGACGGCGACGGGGACGGGCACCGGGGTGGATGCCAGCGCCGAGATGACCCGGTGCTCACGTCGCATGTCGTGGGCGCTGGCGAGCACGTGCCCCAGCGGCGGGCGCCGCAGCACGAGCGGGCGCCGGGCGCCGTCGACCGAGTAGGTGAGGTTGCTGCGACCGCCGGCGATGACGGTGGCGGTGAGGTCGCCGTCCGCGAGGTCGGGGTGCGCGGTGGCGAGCCACTCCGTGAGCGCCCGCACGTCGAGCCCCGGCACATCGGTCATCGTCGACCCCTCCCCGCGCCGCGTCGCGCCGCCCTGCGAGCATACCGCCTGGTCGGTTTGTGACCAAACCCCGCCGCGCTGGCGACCCGCCGCCCGCCGCCCGGGACCCCCGGCCCCGACGCCCCGCCCCGTTCGGGTCGCGTATCGGCCCCCGAACCCCGCCGAACCCCGGTTTGGGTCGCGTATCGGTCCCCGAACCCCGCGTGGGCCCGGTTTGGGTCGCGTATCGGTCCCCAACCCCGGCCAGACCCCCGTTCGGGTCGCGTATCGGTTCCCAACCCCGGCGCGGTCACGGCGCGGGTCGCGTGTCGGTCCCCAGACCACCGATCCCGGCCCCACCCCACCCCTGTCCGGCTTGGGTCGGATATCGGTCCCCGAACCCCGCGTCGGCCCGGTTCGGGTCGCGTATCGGTCCCCAACCCCGCGTCGGCCCGGTTCGGGTCGCGTATCGGCCCCCGAAGCACGGCGGGACACCGTTCGGGGCGCGAATCGGTTCCCAAACCCGGCGTGGGCCCGGTCGGCGCGCGTATCGGTTCCCGAGCACGGTGGGACACGGTTCGGGTCGCGTATCGCCACCCACACGCCGCGGGGCCGCGGTTCGGGTCGCGTATCGGCTCCCACATGCCGCGGGGCCGCGGTTCGGGTCGCGTACCGGCTCCCAAACCCGCGCCCCACCCGGTTCGGGGCGCGTATCGGCTCCCCAACCCCGCGGGGCCGCGGTTCGGGGCGCGGGAAAGTCCCCGACCCCGGGGAGGGGAGAGGGGGGAACCACCGCTACCGCAGCAGCTGCGCCTCCACGGCGGCGCGCACGGCGTCGGGCACCGGCACGGGCCGGCGGGTGCCGGCATCCACGAACACGTGCACGAACCGGCCAACCGCGATCGGCTCGTCCGCGCCCTCCCGCAGGATCGCGAGCGCCCACGTGATGCTGGTGGTTCCCAGCCGGTCGACCCCGATGCCCACGTCGAGCGGCTCGGGGAACGACGCCGAGGCGCGGAAGTCGCAGGACGACGACACGACCAGGGCGATCGCGGGGGATGCCGCCGGGTCCAGTGCCGCCTCGGCGATCATCCAGGCGTTCACGGCGGTGTCCATCGCCTCGTAGTACACGACGTTGTTGAGGTGCCCGTACTGGTCGTTGTCGCGCCAGCGGGTCATGAACGGGCGGCGCACGCCGTAGTGCGTCATCGGTCCTCCAGGGGTCAGTCGGCGCGCAGCAGCACGCGGAATGCGGTGCGTGCGCGGGCGGCACTCGGCTCGTCGCCGGCGATGAGGTCGGCGTAGGTGAACGACTCGGAGACCCGCACCAGCAGGTAGGCCAGGTTGCGCGGGTCGATCGCGCCCCCCAGCGGCTCGTCGCCGAGCTCGGCGCGCACGAGCCACTCGGCGGTGGCGACGTAGCGCCGCTGGATCTCGCTCTCCTTCGTCGTCAGCAGCCGCAGCGCCCGCGCAGGCTCACGCCGCAGGAACTCGCGGAAGTACGGCGCCTGGTTGAGGTCCGCGACGAAGCGGGTCAGCAGCTCGGCGAGACGGTCGGCGCCCGCACGGTCGACCGTCGCGTGGTCGGCCTGAACCAGCGTCGGGACGGCCAGCGACCACAGCACCTCGCTCAGCAGCGCGTCGCGGTTGCCCACCCAGCGGAACAGCGAGGTGCGATCCACACCCAGCGCGGCGGCGAGCGCGCCCATGTCGATCCGCTGCCCGGCGATGAACTGCTCCCGGGCGAGGTCGAACGCGCGACGCGCATCGGCGTGGGATGCCAGGCGCTCGGAGAGCCACGAGGGGGCGGCATCCACCCCCACCGTCGCGATGACGGCGGTGACCGGCATGGGGGTGGACATGCCGGAACTCTACCGCCGGACGACGTAGATGCAACATCCTGAGAAATGTTGCATGATAGGCGACAGACCGGATCACCGACGATCGGAGAAGCGATGCCGCTCACCTTCAGCCCACCCGCCGACGCGACCCACGCGCCACCCGCCGAGCGGCTCGACGCCGACTTCTACGACCTGCAGAGCGCGCTGACCGACGCCGAACGCGCGCAGCTGGGCCGCATCCGCGCGTTCCTGCACGACGAGGTCGCCCCCCGGGCGAACGAGTTCTGGGAGCGGGCGGAGAGCCCGCGGCACCTCTTCCCCCGGTTCGCCGAGCTGGGCATGCTGGGCGCCGGCATCCCCGAGGTCGCCCAGTACGACAACAGCGCCCTGTACCGAGGCTGGGTCGCACTGGAGATCTCCCGGGTGGATGCCTCGACGGCCACCTTCCTGGGGGTGCACAGCGGCCTGGCGATGAACGCGATCTGGGTCGGCGGCTCCGACGAGCAGCGGGAGCGGTGGCTGCCGCCGATGGCGCGGGGCGAGCTGGTCGGGGCGTTCGCCCTCACCGAGCCGCTGTCGGGATCCGACACGGCCCGCGGCCTGCGCACGACCGCCACGCGCCGCACGGCGCCCGACGGCACCGACGAGTGGGTGATCGACGGCGCGAAGCGCTGGATCGGCAGCGCCGGGTTCTCCGACATCACCGTGGTCTGGGCGCGGGACACCGAAGACGGGGAGATGAAGGGGTTCATCGTCCCCGCCTCCACCCCCGGGTACTCGGCCACCAAGATCGAGCGCAAGCAGTCGCTGCGCGCCGTGGAGAACGCCGACATCACCCTGACGGGCGTCGTCGTCCCCGATGCGCTGCGCCTGCAGCGGATCGAGTCGTTCACCGAAGTCGCGATCGTGCTGCGGCTGACGCGCGCCGAGGTCGCCTGGCAGGGGCTGGGCAACGGCATCGGCGCCTACGAGGCGGCCGTGCGCTACACCGCCACGCGCGAGCAGTTCGGCAAGCCGATCGCCTCGTTCCAGCTGGTGCAGGAGAAGCTCGCCACCGCGCTGTCGAACATCACCGCGTGCCTGGCGATGTGCACCCGGGTGTCGCAGCTGCAGGACGAAGGCGCGCAGACCGACGCCCAGGCGGCGATGGCGAAGGCCTTCGTCTCGGCCCGCATGCGCGAGACCGTCGCCCTCTGCCGCGAGGTGATGGGCGGCAACGGCATCACGCTCGACTACGGCGCGGCGCGCGCCTTCTGCGACGCCGAGGCGATCTACACCTTCGAAGGGACGCACGACATGAACACGCTCATCGTGGGACGCGAGATCACCGGCATCCAGGCGTTCGTCGCATGAGCGAGGCATACATCGTCTCGGTCGCCCGCTCGCCGATCGGCCGCGCCCGCAAGGGCTCCCTCGCCGACGTGCGCCCCGACGATCTGGTCGCGCAGATGGTGCAGGCGGCGCTGGATGCCGTGCCGGGACTGGACCCGGCGCGCATCGACGACCTGATGATCGGCACCGGGCAGCCGGCGGGGCGGCAGGGCATGAACATCGCGCGGATCGTCGCGGTGATGCTCGGACTGGATGCCGTGCCGGGCACGACGGTGAACCGGTACTGCTCGTCGTCGCTGCAGACCACGCGCATGGCGTTCCACGCGATCAAGGCAGGCGAGGGCGACGTTTTCGTGTCGGCGGGGGTGGAGTCGGTGTCGCAGTACGCGCACGGATTCGCGGACCTCCCGGAGGCGGTGAACCCGCTGTTCGCTGCCGCCGGCGAGCGCACCGCGTCACGGTCGACAGCGGACGCTCCCGGGTGGGGCGACCCGCGAGCGGAGGGCGGAATGCCCGACCCGTACATCGCCATGGGGCAGACGGCCGAGAACGTGGCACAGGTGCACGGGGTGACCCGGGAAGAGCAGGATGCCTTCGCCGCGCGGTCGCAGCAGCGGGCCGAAGCCGCGATCGCGTCGGGGTTCTGGGACCGGGAGATCACGCCGGTGACACTCGCGGACGGCCGGGTGGTGCGCGCGGACGACGGACCGCGGGCGGGGGTGACGGAAGCGGGCTTGGCGGGACTCGATCCCGTGTTCCGCCCCGACGGCACGGTGACGGCAGGCAACTGCTGTCCGCTCAACGACGGGGCCGCCGCAGTCGTCATCGTCTCCGAGCGTGTGGTGGACGCGCTCGGACTGCAGCCGCTGGCACGGATCGTCTCGACCGGGGTCAGCGGACTGTCGCCGGAGATCATGGGGCTGGGGCCGGTGGACGCGTCACGGCAGGCGCTCGCGCGTGCGGGTCTCGGCATCGACGACATGGACCTCGTGGAGATCAACGAGGCCTTCGCGGCGCAGGTGATCCCCTCGGCCCGGGAGCTCGGCATCGACCCCGATCGGCTGAACGTGCACGGCGGGGCGATCGCCGTGGGTCATCCGTTCGGGATGACCGGCGCGCGCATCACGGCGACGCTGCTGAACGGCCTCTCTGCGACGGGCGGCCGCTACGGGCTGGAGACGATGTGCGTCGGCGGCGGCCAGGGCATGGCGATGGTCCTCGCGCGCGAGTGAGCCCCGCTCGCCCCCGGCGTCCTCACTCGGTGAGGGCGGCGGGGGCGGTGGGGTCGGAGGACCCAGAGGAATCGGCGGGGTCCGCCGGCGCGGCGAAGCGGTCGGTGGCGGCGCGCAGCGCGGCGGCGATGCCCGGCTCTGCGGCGGAGTGCCCGGCATCCGGAACCACCACGAGCTCGGCCTCCGGCCACGCCCGGTGCAGATCCCACGCGGTCATGATCGGCGTGCACACGTCGTAGCGCCCCTGCACGATTACGGCGGGAATGTGCCGGATCAGCCCCACGTCCTCGATCAGCTGCCCTTCACGCAGCCAGCCGCGGTTGACGAAGTAGTGGTTCTCGATGCGTGCGAACGCCGTCGCCTCGGCGGGGGTGGTCATGTCGGCCACCAGCGCCTCGTCGGGCAGCAGCGTCACCGTCGACGCCTCCCACCGCGTCCACGCGACGGCGGCCGGCACATGCACAGCCGGGTCGGGGTCGGACAGACGCCGGTGGTAGGCCTCGATGAGCTGCGTCCGCTCGAGCACCGGGATCGGGGCGATGAACTCCTCCCAGAGGTCGGGGAAGAGCGCCGATGCCCCGCCCTCGTAGAACCACTCCAGCTCGTGGGCCCGCAGCGTGAAGATCCCCCGCAGCACGAGCTCGCTCACCGCGGCGGGATGCGCCTGCGCGTATGCCAGGGCCAGGGTGCTCCCCCACGACCCGCCGAAGACCATCCACTGGGCGATGCCGAGGCTCCGGCGCAGCAGGTCGACGTCGGCCACGAGATGCCAGGTGGTGTTGTGACGCAGATCGGCGCCGGGGTCGCCGGCGTGCGGGGTGCTGCGCCCGCAGCCGCGCTGATCGAACAGCACGATCCGGTACACCTCCGGATCGAAGAAACGCCGCTGCCAGGGCGAGGTGCCGCCCCCGGGACCGCCGTGGAGGAACACCACCGGCTTGCCCTCGGGGTTTCCCGACTGCTCCCAGTACACGCGGTTGCCCTCACCGACGAGCAGCTCGCCGGTCTCGTACGGCTCGATCGGCGGGTAGAGGATACCGTCGAGCTGCGGCTGGCCGCTCACAGTTCCGCCCCCGACACCGAGAACGTGTCGCACGCGGCGGGGCCACCCTCGTAGCCGGTGTCGAACCATCGCTGCCGCTGCTCGCTGGAGCCGTGGGTCCAGCTCTCGCGGTTCACGCCGCCGCCGGACTGCTGCTGGATGTTGTCGTCGCCGACCGTGGCGGCGGCGTCCAGGGCGTCACGCAGCTGCGTCGTCGTGGGCTCCTTCATGAACGGCACCCCTTCCTCATCGACCTGCTCGGGCAGATCGGCGACCCACGCCCCCGCGAAGCAGTCGGCCTGCAGCTCGGCGCGCACGCCGTTGCTGTCAGGGCCGGTGCCGTTGTTCGGGTAGCGATCGAAGACCCCGGTGATCTGCTGCACATGGTGGCCGTACTCGTGCGCGAGCACGTACAGCTGCGCCAGTGGGCCGGCCGTGGTGTCGTACTGCTCGCGCAGCACGCTGAAGAACGTGGGGTCGACGTAGACCGTCTCCTCCGGCGGGCAGTAGAACGGCCCGGTTGCGTTGGATGCCGTGCCGCACGCGGTTTCCGTCGATCCGTCGACGATGATCGGCTGCGGCGGCCGGTAGCCGTCGAGCTCGCGCTCCCAGTACTGGTCGAGGTTGAGCGAGGCGGCGGCCAGCCGGCAGTCGTCCTTGGCGTTGGCGTCGGCGCCGGTGTCGCACCCCTCGATCCTCGACTCGGCCGCGGGCGCCCCCTGCCCCTGGCCACCGCCGCCCAGCAGCCCGCTGAGATCGACGCCGGTGAACATGCCGACCAGCAGCACCACGATGGCCCCGACACCGACCGTTCCACCGCCGACGATGGCGGCATTGCGCCCGCGGCGTTTCGCGGTGTTGCCGCCGACGCGGGCATTGTCGTTGAAGGTCACCCGCACAAGGTACTGCCCCAGCGGTGTCCAGGGTGGGCGCCGGACCGATGAAGGCCCGGTCGGGTATGCTCGCGCCCGTCCGGCGCCCGTAGGCTCAGGGGATGGATGCCATCGCTCCCGTCACCGTGACCATCACCGGAGCCGGCGGGCAGATCGGCTACGCACTGCTCTTCCGCATCGCCGCGGGCGACGCACTCGGCCCCGATCAGCCCGTGCGCCTGCGCCTGCTGGAGATCCCGCAGGGGATGCGCGCAGCGGAGGGCGCCGCGCTCGAGCTGCAGGACTGCGCGTTCCCGCTGCTGCGGGACGTGGAGGTCACGGACGACGCCGCGGTCGCCTTCGCAGACGCCGACCGGGCGCTGCTCGTCGGGTCGCGCCCGCGCATGGTCGGCATGGAGCGCAGCGACCTGCTCGCCGCCAACGCCGGCATCTTCGCGCCGCAGGGAGCGGCGATCGCCGCCAACGCCGCCGCAGACGTGCGCGTGCTGGCTGTCGGCAACCCCGCCAACACGAACGCGCTCATCGCCGCCGCGGCGGCCGATGGCATCCCCGGCGAGCGCTTCAGCGCCCTCACCCGCCTCGATCACGACCGCGCCGTCGCGCAGCTCGCCGCCACCCTCGAGGTCGGTCCCGCGCAGCTGCAGGGGGTCACGATCTGGGGCAACCACTCCGCCACGCAGTTCCCCGACATCGACCACGCCGCCGTGGACGGTGCTCCCGTGAGAGCGGCCCTGGCAGAGAAGCTGGGCGGTGCGGATGCCGCGGCGGCCTGGCTCGACGAGGTGTTCATCCCGCGGGTCGCCCGCCGCGGGGCGGAGATCATCGAGGTCCGTGGCTCGTCGTCCGCGGCATCGGCCGCCAACGCCGTGATCGCGCACGTGCGCGACGAGGCGCTGGGCACCCGCGCGGGATGGACCTCGGCAGCCCTGGTGTCGCGGGGCGAGTACGGCGTGCCGGAGGGCCTCGTGTGCTCGTTCCCGGTCACCAGCGACGGCACGGGCTACCGCGTGGTGGAGGGCCTGGATCTCGACGCCCGCGCCCGCGCCCGCCTGGACGCGTCGGTCGCCGAGCTCGCCGCCGAGCGCGACGCCGTGCGGGAGCTCGGCGCCCTCCCTCGGTCGTAACCGGTCGGTGAGCGAGGGCCGCAGGCCCGAGACGAAGCGCGGCAAGAACACCGGGAACGACGTTTCGTCTCGCTCCGCTCGCTCAACGACCCCGGGGCACAACCGGTCGCTGAGCGAGGCCGCAGGCGGCAACCGGTCGCTGAGCGAGGCCGCAGGCGGCAACCGGTCGCTGAGCGAGGGCCGCAGGCCCGAGACGAAGCGCGGCGAGGACACCGGGAACGACGTTTCGTCTCGCTCCGCTCGCTCAACGACCCCGGGGCGCGACCGGTCGCTGAGCGAGGGCCGCAGGCGGCAACCGGTCGGTGAGCGAGGGCCGCAGGCCCGAGACGAAGCGCGGCAAGAACACCGGGAACGACGTTTCGTCTCGCTCCGCTCGCTCAACGACCCCGGGGGCGCTCCGCTCGCTCAACGACCCCGGGGGCGCTCCGCTCGCTCAACGACCCCGGGGGCGCTCCGCTCGCTCAACGAGCCGCGGGGCACGCTCCTCAGCCGGCGACGTAGGCGCGCAGGTGCTGGGCGGTGAGGGTGTCGGCGCGCGAGACGAGGTCGGCGGGCGTCCCTTCGAACACGACGCGGCCGCCGTCGCGCCCGGCGCCGGGGCCGAGGTCGATGATCCAGTCGGCGTGGGCCATGACCGCCTGGTGGTGCTCGATGACGATGACGGAGTTGCCGGCATCCACCAGTCGGTCGAGCAGCCCCAGCAGGTTGTCGACGTCGGCCAGGTGCAGCCCGGTCGTCGGCTCGTCGAGCACGTACACCGCGCCTTTCTTCGCCATCGAGATCGCGAGCTTCAGCCGCTGCCGCTCTCCGCCCGACAGGGTGTTCAGCCGCTGCCCGAGCGTCAGGTACGACAGTCCCACATCGACCATGCGCGCCAGCGTCGTGTGAGCGGGCCCGGTGGCGAAGAACTCCGCCGCCTCGCCCACCGACATCGACAGCACCTCATCGATGTTCTTGCCGTCCAGGCGGTACTGCAGCACCTCGTCCGTGAACCGGCGCCCCTCGCACACCTCGCACACCGTCTCGACGGTGGACATGAAGCCCAGCTCGGTGATGACGACCCCGAGCCCCTTGCACGCCGCGCAGGCGCCCTCGGAGTTGGCGCTGAACAGGCCGGGCTTGACCTTGTTCGCCTTCGCGAACGCGCTGCGGATGACATCGAGCAGTCCGGTGTACGTCGCGGGGTTGCTGCGACGCGACCCGCGAATGACGGACTGGTCGACGACGACCACGTCGTCGCGGGCGGGGAGGTTGCCGTGGATCAGCGAGGACTTCCCCGATCCGGCGACCCCGGTGATGACGGTGAGCACACCCAGCGGGATGTCGACGTCGACGTCTTGCAGGTTGTGCTGCGACGCACCCCGGATGCCGAGCACGTCGCGGCCCCCGCGCGCGGCGTCCTTCAGCCGCGCGCGGTGGTCGAGGTGCCGCCCGGTGACGGTGTCCGAGGCGCGCAGCCCCGCCACGTCACCCTGGTACATGATGCGGCCGCCGTTGCGGCCCGCGCCGGGGCCGAGATCGACGACGTGGTCGGCGATCTCGATGACCTCGGGCTTGTGCTCGACCACGAGCACGGTGTTGCCCTTGTCGCGGAGGCGGCGCAGCAGGGCGTTCATGCGCTGGATGTCGTGGGGGTGAAGGCCCGCGGTGGGCTCGTCGAAGACGTAGGTGATGTCGGTCAGCGCCGACCCCAGATGCCGGATCATGCGGGTGCGCTGGGCCTCGCCGCCCGAGAGCGTGCCGCTCGGGCGGTCGAGCGAGAGGTAGCCGAGACCGATCTCGACGAACGAGTCGATCGTGTCGCGCAGCCCTGCCAGCAGCGGCGCGACGGAGGGGTCGTCGATCGTGCGCAGCCAGGCGGCGAGGTCGGTGATCTGCATGGCTGCGGCATCCGCGATGCTCACCCCGCCGATCGTCGACGAGCGCGCGGCGTCGCTCAGCCGGGTGCCGCCGCACGCCGGGCACGTCGTGAACCTCACCGCCCGGCCGACGAACGCGCGCACATGCGGCTGCAGCGCGTCGCGGTCCTTCTGCAGGAAGCTCTTGGTGACTTTGGGGACCAGCCCCTCGTAGGTCATGTTGATCCCCTGGATCTTGACCTTCGTCGGCTCGCGGTAGAGGAAATCGTGCAGCTCCTGCGGCGTGTACTGGGCGATCGGTTTGTCGGCGTCGACGAACCCCGACTCGGTGAAGCCGCGCACCATCCAGCCGTCGACGCTGTATCCCGGGATGGTCAACGCGCCCTCGGCGAGCGACTTGCTGCGGTCGAACAGCTCGTCGAGGTCGATGTCGCTGACCTCGCCCGTGCCCTCGCACTGCGGGCACATGCCGCCGGTGACGGTGTACTCGCGCTTCTCGGTCTTCTTGCCCTCGACGGTGACCGCCCCGCTGCCGGTGGCCGACGGGACGTTGAACGAGAACGCCTGGGGCGGGCCGATGTGCGGCACGCCGAGCCGGCTGAACAGGATGCGCAGCATGGCGTGGGCATCGGTGGCGGTGCCTACGGTGGAACGGGAGTTGCCGCCCATGCGCTCCTGGTCGACGAGGATCGCCGTGGTCAGCCCTTCGAGCAGGTCGACGTCGGGTCGCGGCAGGGTGGGCATGAACCCCTGCACGAAGGTGCTGTACGTCTCGTTGATGAGCCGCTGCGATTCGGCGGCGATGGTGCCGAACACGAGCGACGACTTGCCGGACCCACTGACGCCCGTGAACACCGTGACACGCCGCTTGGGCAGGTCGACATCGACGTTCTGCAGGTTGTTCTCCCGGGCGCCGACGACGCGGATCACCTCGTGCGCGTCGGCGGCGGAGGCGGCGGGTGCGGTGCCGGCGGGGGCGGAATCAGCCATCGGCATCTCCTCTCCGAACCCAGTGTGCCCGTCACCGCGGACAGCCGCAGTCCCCGATCGCCCTCGAGGGGGCACAATCATCACGGAGGTGGTGCCCGTGGACATGGTCCTCATGCTGGCGATCCTCGGCGTGGTCGTGATCGCCACGGCGACGGCGCTGGCCCCCCGGGTGAACATCGCGGGCCCGCTGCTGCTGGTCGTCGTGGGACTGGGCGTGAGCCTGCTGCCGTTCGTGCCGGCGGTCGTGATCGACCCGGAGATCATCCTCGTCGGCATCCTGCCCCCACTGCTGTACTCGGCGGCGGTGTCGCTGCCGGCGATCGAGTTTCGCCGGGACCTCACTCCCATCTCCGGGCTGTCGGTGGTGCTGGTGGTCCTGACGACCCTCGCGCTGGCCGCGTTCTTCCTCTGGGCGATCCCGGAGCTCGGCCTGCTGCTGTCGATCGCGCTCGGCGCGATCCTCAGCCCGACGGATGCCGTGGCGACGTCGATCGTGAAGCAGCTGGGCCTGTCGCGGCGGGTCGTGACGATGCTCGAGGGCGAGAGCCTGCTCAATGACGCCACGTCCCTCGTGCTGCTGCGCACCGCGATCGCCGCCGCCGCGACCGGAGGAGCGGTCGCCGCGGGCGAGTTCGCGGCGGCGTTCGCCTGGGGGGTGTTCATCGCGGTCGTCCTCGGCGCGCTCGTGGGCTTTCTCACCCTGCGCTTCCGCGCCTGGGTGGGCCACTCCGCGGCCAACACCGCGATCGGGTTCGCCGTCCCGTTCGCGGCATACCTGCCCACCGAGCAGCTCGGCGGCTCCGGCCTCGTGGCCGCCGTCGTCGCCGGCATCGTCACCGGCCAGGGATCGGCGCGATGGTTCACCGCGGAGCAGCGGATGTCGGACCGGCTCAACTGGCGCACGATCGAACTCGTTCTCGAGGGCGCGGTCTTCCTCATCATGGGTCTGGAGCTGAAGGACCTGTGGGAGCAGAACCTCGCGGAGCAGAACGGCCCCCAGCGGGCTCTGCTGCTGGCGGCGGGTGCGCTGGTGATCGTGCTGGTCATGCGCACCGGCTGGGTGTCGCTCCTGGTGCTGGTGCAGGGGCGGCGCGCCCACGGCGCGCAGCGCGCCCGGCTGGGGGCCATCGACGCCCGCATCGACGCCTACGAGGAGACCTATCTCGACGACCCGCCGCCGCGCGCCGTCGACCGACGTGGCCGCAGAGTCGACCGGCCCCGCGTCGAGCGCCGACTGGCGACGTGGCGCCGTCGCGTGGCCCGCTCGTTCGCCGACATCGACTACTACCAGGCGTCGCCGATCGGCTGGAAGCACGGCGGGGTGATCGTGTGGGCGGGCATGCGCGGCGTGGTCACGCTCGCCGCGGCCCAGACCCTGCCGCGCGAGACGCCGGCGCGCGAGCTGCTGATCCTCACCGCGTTCCTCGTCGCCCTCATCAGCCTGCTCGTGCAGGGGCTCACCCTGCCGTTCTTCACGCGGCTGCTGAGGCTGCCGCCCGAGTCCGGCGTGCGGTCACGCGAAGAGCAGGAGCGCATCGACGCCGAGCTGCGGAGGGCGGCGCAGCAGGCGCTGGCCGGCAACGCGCTGCGACGCGCCGACGGGACACCCTTTCCGCCGGAGCTGCTCGAACACGCCGGCGCGCGGATGGCGGCGGCGCCCGACGACGACGACACCGTGATGGTGCGCGACCGGCTGGAGCTGCGACTTCGACTGATTGCGGTCATGAGGGACCGCCTCGGAGAGCTGTCGCGCAGCGGCCTCGGCTCGGAGGCGCTGCGTCACGCCCTGGCGGAGCTGGATGCCGAGGAGCTCAGTCTGCGCCTGCGGCTGAGCGGCGAGGACGAATGAGGATCGCGCGGTGCCCTGCGCCAGAATGGAAGGGACGAAGGAGCCCATGATGATCGATGTCACGCCGCAGGATCCCGCGCCCGGCCTCGACGACCAGCACCGGGCACCGGCGGACTACGCCGAGTCCATCGCCCTGCCCGTGGAGCCCGACGCCCTGCCGCCGGCGTTCCGGGACCTCGAGCAGTCGCGGGACTGGTGGCTCGCCCGCCCCGCCGGATCGCGGCTCGTGGGGCTCGTGGTCGCCCGCGACGACATGCCCAGCATCGTGCAGCAGCGCGACGAGCTGTCCCGTTTCGGCGTGCCGATCGAAGGGTTCCGCCACCCCGCGCCCGAGACGATGGAGACCTGGCAGGAGCGCCTCACCCGGCTGTTCGGACGGCTTTCGCGCGGAGACGTCGTCGTGGTCGCCACCGTGCACGCCCTGGGCCGCGACGTCGACGAGGAATCCCGCACGATCGCCGAGCTGCGCCGCCGCGGCGTGATCGTGAAGGTCCTCAGCCACACCGGCGACACCGGACCGGTGCCCACCCGGGCATCCTGATCTCAGGACGCGCAGACCTCGGCGGTCGGCGAGCTCTGCCGATCGGCGCGCACCAGGGTGACCTCGATGCAGGTGCGGCCGCCCGGCTCCGCCGGGACGGTGACCGTGGTGTCGGTCGTGGACTGCAGCTTGGTGTCCTCCCCCAGTCGCTGCACCCCCCACAGGAACGAGTCGCCCTCTTCGGCCGCTCCGTTGCGCCAGGCGAAGACCACCCTGTCGCCCTCGACGGTGCCGGTGAGCTCGGCCACCGCCGGAACCCCACCCCCGGGCAGGATGTCCACCGGCCCTTCCTCGTCGGCCGGGGCGGCTGACGGCTCCGGCGCCGGGGCGAGCAGTCCCGCCCCCGCGGCCACCGCGATGCCGGCGCCACCGAGCACGACGACAGCCGCGAGGATGCCGCCGACGAGCGCGCCCGTCCGGCGTGGCCGGGCCGGCGCAGCCTCCGCGCCGTCGGCGCCGTCGGCGCCGTCGGAGGCGGCGGGATCGGCGGGGGCGGTGTGCCCGCCGGCGGCATCCACCCCCGCGGGAGCGGGCTCGTGGAAGGCGGGCGCAGGCGCCGCGTCGCGCAGCGCCCCGAGCGGAGCGGACCGGCGCACCGTCGCCTCCGGCGGAGCGCTCTGCCACACGGGGACGCCGGCGCCCGGGCGCAGCATCGTCGCGCCCACGGTGGTGCCCGCCGGCGGCGCCGTCGTCGCGGCCACCGGCGCGGTCGCCCCGGAGGGCCGCACGACGGGCGGCGGCAGCGACGGATCGATGCTGACGATCCCGCGGATGCGGGTGAGTGCGCCGTCGTCGTCGTCATCGTGAGCCTCGGGGGCGCTGTCGTCGATGACGTCGATGGGAGTGGCGGCCATGTTCAGCTCGAGCTGCACCCGCTGCAGCGCGCGCGCGAAATCGAGCGCGCTGGCGTAGCGATCGGCCGGGGCCGTGGCCATCGATCGCTCGAGCACCCGCTGCAGCGACGCCGGCGCGTCGGCGCGACCGAGCGGCGGCAGGGCCATCGTGAGGGCGCGCTGGATGAGATCGGCGCTGCCGTTGCGCTCGCCCGGCAGCTCGAATGGCGAGCGGCCCGCCAGCAGCGTGTACACCGTGGCGCCCAGTGCGTAGACGTCTCCCGCGACGCCCGGCGATCCGGCCTCGGCGAACGCCTCGGGCGGCGACCACGGGATCGACATGCCGGTCAGCTCGGCGTCGGTGTCGGCGGCCGTGGCGATGCCGAAGTCGGTGAGAGCGGGACGGTTGTATTCCGTCACGAGAATATTGGCGGGCTTGATGTCGCGATGCAGGATGCCGGCGCGGTGCGCCGTCTCGACGGCAGCCGCCACCTGCACGCCGACGCGCAGCGCCTCGGCCAGCGAGAACGGTTCGCGGCGGTAGCGCGCCTGCAGGTTGGGTCGGGAGCAGTACTCCATGACCAGGTACGGCCGGCCGTCGTCGGAGACGCCCGCCTGATAGATGGTGACGATCGCGGGATGGGTCGACAGCTGCGCCATGATGTTGGCTTCGGCGGCGAAGTCGTCCAGCGAGCCCTGGCTGAGGCGGTCCGCCAGCAGCACCTTCACGGCCACGCGCCGCTGGGGCAGCGCCTGGTCGTAGAGGAACACGTCGGCGAAGCCACCCGAGCCCAGCAGCTCCCGGTAGGTGAATCCGGGGAGCTCCGGAGGCGAGGCGGGAAGGCGCGCGGCGCTCATCAACCCTCCCGGTAGGTGACGGTGACCTCATCGCCGAGGTCGAGCGCGTCGCCGTCGAGCAGGATCGTCGCCTCCCCCGGATGCAGGCGCATCGGGCTCACCCCGTCGCGATGCAGGACCGTGCCGTTGGTGGTGTCGAGGTCCACCACCACAGCGGACTCGCCCTCGCGCCGCACCTCGATGTGACTGCGGGAGATGTCCTGGCTGGGGCTTTCCACCGTGATCAGCTGCGGCGCCTCGCCGCCCACGCGGGTCGCGCGGGGGCGACGCCCGATGACCACGTCCCGATCCAGCAGCAGGGTGCGGCCGGTCGACAGCTCCAGCCTCCCCACCGCGGGCGGGCCGGGCACGGGCGGAGCGGGCACGGGCGGCAGGTCGCCGGCGCGCTGGGCGCGCAGGGCCCGTGCCGCGGCGAGGGAGAGTGTGGCCCCGTCGTGGTCGCCCGCCCGGACGAGCGGCGGGCCGGCCGCGGCATCGGGGGCGGCCGGCTCGATGGCGGGGGCTCCGATCGGCGGCGTCGGCGCTGCGGCATCCGCTGCCGCCGGGCGCGCCCCGGCGTCGGGTGCGGCGGCGTCGTCCTCGGCGGGTTCGGCCACGGCGGCGGCGGCCACCGAGGACATCACCGTCTCCCCCCACAGATGCGCGAACCGCCCGCGGCTGTCCGACTTCACGGTGTCGAGCGGCTCGGCGTCACCACCGGTCGGCGTGCCCTCGGAATCGGCGGCCACGGCACCTTCCCCGGAGGCGGCGGCGGGGCCGTCGTCACCGGCGGGCGCGCCGCCAGCGCCGGGTGCGACGGCATGGTGGGGCGTCGCCGCCTCCACGTCTCCGGTCACCCAGGCGGGAACCTCGGCGAGGATGCCGGCGACCGGCACCCCGGCGGCAGCGAGACCTCCGGGCGCAGCCGCGCCCGCGACAGGCGGAGCCGCCGCGACAGACGCGGCATCCGCAGCAGGCGCGGCATCCACAGGCGCGGCATCCGCCCGAGTGCCGGCGCCGGCCGCGCCCGCAGCAGAGACGTCCGCGCGCGCGTCGCCGTCATCCACGCTCGCGGAGCGCAGCTCCACGGTGATGGCGTCGGCGCGTGCAACGCCGTCGACGAGCGGCAGCCCGGGGGCGGTGTCCGCCTCGGCAGGGAGCACCGTCAGGGTCACGGCGTGCGCGTCGGCGACGACGTGTTCCGCCCACGTCGCGACCCCCGCCCCGCTGAGCACGCAGGTGCGCCCGGCGGCGTCGGTGACGCGCGCTTCCACCGCCCCTCGCAGCAGCACGCGGGCAGGGTCACCGGTGAACAGCAGCGCCAGCGGCGGCAGGTCGGCGAAACGTCCACCTGCACCGGTGGCGGCATCGAGCACGTCGCCGGGGCCTCCGCCGGCGGCGAGCACCCGCCACACCCCTTCCACGACCGCCACCTCGGCCTCGGCGGCCAGCAGCGCCAGGCCGTGCGGGGCGGCCACGGCGTAGGCGCCGCCAGGGCGATGCCTGGCCGGCTCAGGGCGTGGTGCGGTCATGGCTGCTCCTTCACAGCGGCGGGTGAAGTGCCGCCTCGGGGGGTGCGGCGGTGCGCGCCCGCAGGCGACAGCAGCGACCGCAGGCTCAGCCGCGATCGTAGCCGACGCCAGAACCCGACCGAGCCGCGCAGGCCCCCGATGACCTCGTCGACGTCGCGCCACAGCGCCTCGACGTCCTCGTCGGCCGGCTCTCCCGGGCCGAAGATCCCGGCGTCCGCACGCTCGGCCACGACGACCACCCCGGGCGCCGTGAGCGCCTCCGCCACCTCGCGCGCGTCCTCACGGCGCGTGCCGCCGGTGGGCGGCTTCGCGCCGAGGTCGCGCGCGGTGTCGACGATCTCGTCCCATGCGCCCTGCGCCCGCTCCGACGGCGCGCCCCGCCCGCGGCGACGCCGGTAGCGCAGCAGCTTCAGCAGCAGCACGGCCAGGAACGGCGCCGCCAGCACGAGCAGCAGCCCCACCGCGGCGGCGATGAGACCCAGCACGCCCAGCCAGGCGAAGGCCCCCTCGTCGTCCTCGTCGTCCGCGCCTTCGTCCTCGGGGACGTCGGGCGGAAGGTTCACCGGATCCTGAGCGGGCGGCGGCGGCTGCAGGGTCTGGGGCTGCAGCTGGGTCTGCGGCACGGTCTGCTGGTCGGTGGGGATCTGATCCTCGGGCGGGGTGGGATCGAACACCACCCAGCCGTGTTCGTCGAACGCGATCTCCACCCAGGCGTGCAGGTTGTCGCCCGTCGCGGTGAAGGTGCTGCCGGCGGCATCCTCGTCGGGGTAGAAGCCCATGACGACCCGGGCCGGAAGCCCGAGCTGTCCCGCCAGCAGCGCCATCGTCACGGCGTACTGCTCGTCATCGCCCACCATCCGCTCGGGCGTGGCCAGCAGCGCCTGAACGCGCTCCGATCCGTGGCCGGCCCGCGAGACGGCCTCGCCTTCGAGCCCGTGACTGAAGAACCCCTTGGTCGACAGGGCCGTCGCCAGCGCAGCGGCCTGCTCGAAGGGCGACGACGCTCCGCCGGCCATGGATCCCGCCACCGAGGCGGCACCCTCGGGCACGTTCTTCTGCGGCGGCAGCTGCAGCGGGGCGACGGCGGCTTCCTCGAGCTCGCCTCGGGTGGGGGTGCGGGGAACGACGACGTCCAGCGTGTACCGGTCACCCTCGCGCAGCCCCGAGGTGACCACGCCCACGCCCGTCGCGCGGTTGTAGAACGTCGAGCGACGCAGGTCGTCGGCGCGGTCGCCGTCGTAGCGGATGCCGGTGAGATAGCCGACGCCGGGCAGCCACACGCCGCGCAGCGCGCCGACCTCCACCTCGACGGTGGCCTGCTCGCCGTCGACGGCGGCGGGCACCCGATCGCCCAGCCGCTGGAAGCTGGCCGACGCTCCCGCGCCCTCACTGGCCACGTTGTAGATGACGCCGTCGTAGGCATCGAGGGTGGCCAGGCGCACCCGTGCCCCCTCGGGCAGTCCCTCGACGGTGAACAGCGTGTCGTCGGCCTTGTCGCGCACGTACGCGCGGAACGACTGCAGAGGACTGACGTAGTCCCGCAGGTCGATCGGGGGCAGGATCGCGTCGCGCACGACGTAGCGCGGGCCCGACGGCGCCGCGGCGGCGCTGACGCCGGCGCCGAGCCCGGCCGCGAGGATGAGCACGACCGCGCCGGCCATCAGGCGGCGGGCGGGCTTCTGCGTCACGATGGAGCCCGCCTCGGCGGACTGCTGCCGCGTCGCGAGTGCGCGGCGGTAGGCCGTCCACCCGATGGCCGCCACCGTGAAGACGGCTCCCTGCACGAGCGGCGCGGCGGGCTGCGTGGTGCCGAACGCGATCGCCAGCACGAGCAGCACCCCCGCCGGCAGCAGAGCCCAGCCGTACGCCCGGGCGCGCAGGGCGACCGACGCCGAGATGACCGAGGTCAGCAGCACCGACAGATACGGCACGACCAGGAACGCGTCGGATGCCTCGAAGGGCGCGACGGCGGTGACGAACTGCTTCCATGAGAACACGACCCCGCCGGCGAGGGTCACCAGACTGTCGAGGGTCGGCACCACCCCGCCCAGCGCGGTGGCGGGGACGGCCAGCGCGGCGCCGAAGAGGAAGTAGGCCGCGACGGTGAGGGCGGCCACCGGCAGCAGCCCCCAGCGCAGCCGCGCGCCCGCCACGGCCACGCCCAGGCCGATCAGGAGGGCGCCGAAGCCGGTCACGACGAAGAACGAGGTCTCGAAGGCCGGGCCGAACCCGACGATGGAGACGCCGATGAGCACCGCCACGGCGGCGAGGTCCACGGCGGCGCGCACCGGCAGGCGGGGAGAGGCGACCGGGGTCGCGCGCGGGCCGGTCATGCCAGCACCCGCCGCAGCGCCACGGGAAGATCCGACAGGGCGCCGAGGGTGAGCACCGTGGCATCCCCCAGCCGCCGCAGATCCGGTGGCCCTCCCTGCGTGCAGGACACCCCCAGCACCCGCGCGCCCGAGGGCAGCGTGCGTGCGGCGGAGCGCAGCACCGACGTGGAGACCCGCGAGCCGGTGAGCATGACGACGATGCTCGCCTGCAGCGCTTCGGTCTTGACGCGGGCGGCGAGCTCGGGGGTCGACGCCACCGCGTGCGCCGTCTCGATGCGCGAGAGGGCATCGAGCAGCGGCCTGCCGGCGACGGTGGGGACGCCGAAGTCCTGGCTCATCACGGAGATCTCGCGGTCGTCACGCAGCGCCTGCACCGCGATCGAGCCGGCGGCGGAGACGGCCAGCTCGAACTCATCGGGATCGGCGTATTCGGCGGCGTTGCGCGACAGCGCGACCACGATGTGCGAGCGACGGGTGTCTTCGAACTGTCGCACCATGAGCGTTCCCGTGCGCGCGGTCGAGCGCCAGTGCACGTGGCGGCGATCGTCGCCCGGGGCGTAGGGGCGCAGGGCGTGGAAGGACACGTCGTCCCGTGACAGGTCGCGTGTCGGAAGGCCCTCGAGATCGCGCAGGAACCCGGCCGACATCCCGTCGAGCCCCACCGTATGCGGGTGCACGAACAGCTCCAGCGGATCGCTCCACGCCTGGGTGCGCTGGAAGATGCCGAGCGGGTCGCCGCGCACGGCGCTGACCGGGCCGACGGTGAGCACGGCACGACGGGTGGTGGGAATGGCGAAGAGGTCGTCGTGGGCGGCCCCGGGTGCCAGCCGCGGCACCTCGAACACCGGACGGGCCTGCCCGACGGGGAGGATGGCGCGCGCGGGCAGGATGGCCCGGGTGCCGGGGTTGCGCAGCGTCAGGCTGCCCACCGCGCGCTCTCCCACCACCACGCGCTGGCGCGTGAGATCCAGCGACACGTCGTAGCGGGTGCGTCCGATGAGAAAGCCGGCGCACACCGCCAGCAGGGCCACGCCGCACAGGGCCAGGGTGGTCAGCTCCCACCACCCCAGCACAGCCCCGGCGAGACCGGCGACGACGGTCGCGACCACGACGCCGGCTCCGAGCGGGGTGACGACGCCGAGCACGCGTCCCATCCGGCGCGCGACCGGCGCGACGATCGGCCCGACGACGGGCGCGACGGACGCCTCGTACCGCGCCCGCAGGGTTCGGCGCGGAGCCGCCGTGACCGTGCGGCGGGCACCCCGCCGGGGCAGCGACGGGGTGGCGGGCTCGGCGGCGGCCGTCATGCCGCCGCGCGCGCCTGCGGCGCCGGGGTGTCCTCGAGGACGCGCTGCAGGATGCCGGCTGCGGTGACGCCGGAGAACTCCGCCTCGGGGTCGAGCACGAGTCGGTGGCTCCACACCGGCAGCGCGAGCGCCTTGATGTCGTCGGGCAGCACGTAGTGCCGACCGTCGGATGCCGCGCGCACCTTGGCGGCGCGGACGATCGCGAGCATGCCGCGCACCGACACCCCGAGGGTCGTCTCGCGGGTGTCACGGGTGGCCTCGGCCAGCTGCGCGGCGTAGCGCAGCAGCACCGGGTCCACGTGCACCGTGGCCGCGAGGTCGGCCATCTCCGCCACGGCGTGGGAGGTGATCACGGGCGTGAGGTGTGCGGTGGGGTTGCGGTCGGCGGAGCCGGCGAGGATGCGCTCGGCGGCCGCGAGGTCGGGATAGCCGATCGTCGTCTTCAGCAGGAAGCGGTCGAGCTGCGCTTCGGGCAGCTTGTACGTTCCGGCCTGCTCGATGGGGTTCTGCGTCGCGATGACGAGGAACGGCCGCCCCACCTCGTGGGCGACGCCATCGACGGTCACACGTGACTCCTCCATGACCTCCAGCAGGGCGGACTGGGTCTTGGGCGACGCGCGGTTGATCTCATCGGCGAGCACCACCTGGGCGAACACGGGTCCCTTGTGGAAATCGAACCGGTGGGTGGCCTGGTCGTAGATCGTCACGCCCGTCACGTCCGACGGCAGCAGGTCGGGCGTGAACTGGATGCGGCTGCTCGTGCCCTGCACGGTGGCCGCCAGGGCGCGCGCGAGGCTCGTCTTGCCGGTTCCGGGGGCATCCTCCAGCAGCACGTGTCCCTCGGCGAGCATGGCGGTCAGCACGAGACGCACCACCTCGTCCTTGCCGAGCACGGCGTGACCGACGTTGTCGGCCAGGCGCGTGAAGGTGTCACGGAACCAGGCGGCCTGCTCCACGGTCATCGTCATCTTGCGCATCTCCTCGGGTTGGTCAGTCATCACCACGTCGTGGGTTTCGGCTGGCTCGCGTCGGGCACCCCCGGGAGCTGCACCTGAACGGTGTGCCCCCGCCCCGGGTTTCCGTACCAGCACTGCAGTGGGGTGGTCCCGCCTGCGGCGAAGTAGACGGGGCCCTCCCAGTCGTTGAACTGGCTGCCGTTCGCGAGGCACCGGTAGCGATAGTTCCCCGCGGGGAAGTCCCGCTCGGTCTGCACCGTCAGGAAATAGCAGGTCGTGGCGCACCCGCCCGTCACCGCGCCCTTCGCCGTCTGCGCGCCGTTCTGCGGCGCGGGCCGAGGCGCGGTGGAGGCCTGTGCGGAACCGGCGGCGCTGACCTGACCCTCGGTGTCGACGGCCTGCACGCGGATCCCGTGCGTCTGGTCGTAGCCGTTGCCCACACGGCGGCTGCCGTTGGCCGCGACACTCTCCCAACCGCCGTTGTTGACCTTGATCTGCACCGTCACGTCGCGGCCGTTGAGCGCGGGCTTGGACCAGCTGAACACCACGGAGGTGCCGTCGCGCTGCGCACTGACCCCCGGCGTGTTCGGCTTGCCGTACGGGACCACCTGGTTCGACGCCGGCGAGGCGGCGCTGGCGTAGGCGGCGTCCATCCTGTTGACGGCCCGGAGGCGCACCGAGTAACCGGTCCCGTTGCCGAGACCGGCGATCGTGCCGGTGATGGTGGCGCTCTTGTCCAGCGCGGCCCAGTCGCCGCGCCATTCGCCGCCGTTGAGCGAGTACTGGTAGTCGAGCTCCGCCGGGTTCGCCCCGTTGCCCGCAGCGGCCTGCGCGGTGACCACGAGCTGCCGGTCACCCGGTCGGGCCTGTGCGGCGCCCGGCGCGCCCGGATTCACGAAGGCGCGGATCGGGGCCGAGGTGGCGCTGAACGCGCCCCGCCCCGCCTTGTTGGTGGCGGCGACCGAGAACGTGTAGTCCGTGGTCGAGGCTTCCACATTGACGGCCTGCGAGGTCACCCCGCCGCCGATGTTCTCCAGGGTGGTCATGACGGCGCCGCCGCGCATCACCTGCAGCGTGTAGGAGCTGATGGGGTCGCCGTTCGCCGCCGGGGGCGACCAGTTCACCTGCAGCTGCGCCTGCGTTCCGACCGGCGAGAGCCGGGCGGTGGTGGGCGCAGCGGGTGCGGCCGGCGGGCCCGCCGGGATCTCGCTCGGCGACCAGCTGCTCCAGCTCGACGGCTCCGGGGCGCGGTTCACGGCGCGCACCCTCACCTGGTACGAGGTGCCGTTCTCCAGGCCCTCCCACCGCAACGCGTTGCCGGTGACGCCGGTCTTCTGCGTCGCACCGGACGGCGGCGCGGGCGAGATCTCGAGGTCGAACGACTCCACCGGCGATCCCGGTGTCGTCGGCGTCGTCCACGAGATGTCCAGCGCACGGTCGCCGAAGCCCAGTCGCGGGGGCTGCGGCGTGTCCGGTCGCGCGTCGGGGCGCGCGGTGGCCGACGGCGCCGACGCGTCGGAGGTGCCGACGCGGTTCGTCGCCGTGACGGTGAAGTTGTACTCGACGTTGTTGGTCAGCCCGTCCAGCGTGCACGTCGTCGACGCGCACGTCTTCGTGTAGTTCCCCGCGGTCGAGGTGACCGTGTACGACGTGATCTCGGCGCCGTTGTTCGACGGCGGCGTCCACGACAGCACGACGGTGCGATCCTGCACGCTCGAGACGGTGGGCGTGCCGGGGATCTCGGGACGCCCCTGCACGGTGAGGCGGATGCGACCGTCGACGTCGCGGTCCGCGTCGCCGGTGGCGTCGCGCACCCGGTAGCGCACCACGAGGCTGCCGACGAACTCCGCCCCCGGGGTGACCTCGACGCGGCCGTCGGGCAGTGCCCGCGGCTGACCCTTGGTCTGTCCCACCTCGACCTGCGCGTCGATGACGGTCAGCGGCTGGTCGGGGAACGGGCTCTGGTCGTTGGCGAGCACGTCGATCGTCTGCGTCACGCCCTGCGGCGCCTCGGAGAGGACGTCGTCGCTGGCCACGGCGAGCGGGCGGCTGGATGCCGTGACCGTGGCGGTCATCGTGGCTGCGACGGGGTCGCTTTCGCCGTCGGTGACCTCGACCTGGATCGGCGCGATGGTGCCCTTGGGGGTGGAGGTGTCCGCCGACACGCTCAGCACTGCGTCGGACACCGAGGCCGAGAAGCCGTCCGGCACCGATCCGGCCAGGCGGAAGGTGAGCTCGTCCTCCTCGTTCGGGTCGGATGCCAGCGCCCGCAGGTCGAGCGTCGCGGCTTCCTCGCCCGGCGACACGGTGAGCGCCGCGCCCGAGAGGGTGGGCGGCTCGTTGTCGGGCGGCAGCACGGTGATCGGCAGCGTCAGCGTCGCGACCCGGCCCTCGGGGTCGTCGGGGCCGGTGCCGTCGGTGACCTCGAAGGTGATGGCATCCGCCCCGTGGTACCCGTCCGCCGAGGTGTACACGAGCACGTCGGCGTCCTTGACCAGCGGCTCGCCGTTGGAGTGCACCGCCGAGACCTTGGCCGCCTCCGTCACGATCGCCCGGCCGCCACCGGCGACGAGCACGTGGTCGGCGAGGGGGATCTGCACCTGCTCCCCACTCATCACCTCGATGGCACCGGTCGTGCGCAGCGAGGGGCGCAGGTCGGCCATGCCGGGCACGTGGATGAACGCCGCGGCCGACAGGTCGTCGCCGTCGGTGACGTCGTAGCGCACGACGCGCGCCTCCGGCAGCACGGGCACGCGCACGACACCGCCGGAGCCCACCGACACGTCCTCCTCGTCGGTGGTGATCGCGAGGCGATCGCGCACGCCGTCGGGGTCCTCGTCGTTGAGCAGCACCTCGACGTCGACCGTCTCGCCGTCGCCGATGTCGGCGATGGTCACCCGGTCATCGCGTGCGATCGGCGCCTGCAGGGGCACGTCCGGGTCGACCGTGACCACCAGGGCGCCCACGGCCGACGCGCCCTGCGCATCGCGGATCGTGTAGGTGAGGGTCTTGGTCCCCGGCTCCTCACCGCTGGTGATGAACACGCGGTCACCCGTCACCGACGCCTCGATGCCCTCGGGCACCTCCAGCCCGCTCTCGAGCAGCACGATCTCGTCGCCCTCGGGGTCGGAGTCGTTCACGGTGACAGGCACCGCGACGGTGCGCTGCGGCCGCATCAGCACGACGTCCTTCACCGCGAAGGGCGCCTGGTTCACCGCCGCCGACGGGGCGATGCCCACGCGGATCGAGGCGGTCGCCGAGCGGCCGAGCCGGTCCTGCACCGTGTAGGTGAACTCGTCGGTGCCCGTGGCGTCGCCGAAGGGCTCGTACCGCAGGAAGTTCTGTCCCACCTCGAGCACGCGACCCTTGCCGGGCGCGGATGCCACGCCCACCAGTTGCACCGAATCGCCGTCCGGGTCGATCCCGTCGAGCGGAATCGGGATCTTCACCGCCGTGCCGCTGAGCGCGCGGGCGGTCAGGTCGCGCGGGCGCGGCGCCTGGTTGTTCTCCGCGTCGACGGGGAGGATCTGGATGGTGACGTAGCCGGCATCCTTCTGGTCCTGGGAGTCGGCGACCTCGTAGGTGGCGTAGACGGTCTTGGCCTCGGGACCGGCGCGGAACCGCAACGTGTCCTCCGAGACGAACACCTCGCCGTCAGCAGGGTCCATCAACGGGTCGATCAGGTCGGGCAGCACCCGGATCGCGTCGCCGTTGGGGTGGTAGTCGTTCTCCATCACCGGGATCGTCGCCACGTCTCCGGCGCGCACCACGATGGAGTCGTCGGCGGCCACCGGCGGGCGCAGCTGCGCGGGGGCGGGGATGGGGATCACCACGACGTCGCCCTGCGCGGAGTGGCGTCCGTTGGAGATCTGGTACTGGATGGTCACCGGCTGCGACAGACCCGACTGGTCGGTCACGAGCAGGTAGCGGTGGTCGGTGACGGCAACCGAGACGCGGGCGTCGGGCGGCACCGTCACCGACTGCACCACGAGGATGCCGCCGGAGGGGTCGGAGTCGTTGGCGAGCACGTCGATGCGCACATCCTGCCCGGAAGGCAGCAGCGCCACGTCGCGCACGGCGACGGGTTTCTCGTCGGCGTCCGCCTGGGGCAGCACGTCCATGCGGACCAGGCCGATCACCGTCTGCGGCCCGTCGGTGGCCAGATACTGCACGTAGTAGACGCCGGGAGTCGACGACGCGAACGAGAACGTTCCGGCGTTGTAGTCGGGCTGCAATCGGGTACCGGCGACCTCGGTCACCCGGGCGAGACGCAGCGGAGCGCCGCTGGGCGAGACGTCGTTGTCCAGCGGCGAGACGGTGACCTTCTCGTCCACCCGCAGCACGACGTGATCGGGCGTGGTGATCGGCTTCGTGGAGCCGACCGGGCGCACATCGACCTGCACGACGCCGACGGTGTCCTTGTCGCCGTCGGACACGGTGATCGCCACTTCGCGCCGGCCCTGCACCGAGCCCACGGCGCGGAAGGTGATCTCGCCGTCCGAGGCGAAATCGACCTCGTCACCGCCATCGACGACGGCCGACCGCAGGAACATGTCGTCGCCGTCGGGGTCCACCCAGTCCAGCAGGGTGCTGTAGGTCACCTGCCCGCCCTGCTCGACCACCACCACCGGCACCTTGCGCTGCACCGGCGCCTGGTTCACCGTCCAGGGTCGCACCTCGAGGGAGACGGTGGCCTGGTCGGTGCCGCCAGGGCGGCCGTCGTTCACCTCGTAGGTGAACACGTCCCGACCGGTCGCGCCTTCGGGAACCGTGATCTGCAGCGCGCGCCCGCCGTAGATGGGCGCGATCTCCCCGATCGACACCCCGCCCTGCGCCGTCGCGGTCAGCACGTCGCCGTCGGGGTCGTTGTCATTGTCGAGCACGGGCAGCACGGTGGTGCGTCCCGGCCGCACGCCGAAGTCGTCGTCCTCGGCGACCGGCGGGTGGTTGATCTCGGTGCGCTCGGGCAGCGACGTCTCCTCGGCCACCTCCGTCGACGTCTGGTCGGTCTCGTCACCACCCTCCGGCGGGATGATGTCGTCCCAGTTGTCGACGAGCTCGAGCGCGTCGGTGACCGTCCACGCCGAGCCGGCGACGACGTCGTTGAGCACGACGACGTCGCGGTTCACGCGGAACACCACGGCGGCATCCGCCGCCATGCCGGGGATGTCGGAGACCAGGTCGTCGGTGTCGTGCGGGCAGTCGCGCGCGAACCGGGCAGAGCCTCCCCAGGCGCCGTAGACGCAGCCCTTGAGGGAGACGGGCGCGGCGGGCGCACCGGTGCCACCGGCTTCGACCTCGGCGACGGGACCGTCGGAGAGCGGCACGGTCACGAGGCTGGTGGGGGTCGCGTAGCCGACATGGCCGCTGTAGGTCGAGGGATGCTGCAGCACCGCGTCGGCGACGCCGTCGAGGTCGCGCAGGCCGAGACCCGCCACCCACAGCCGCGCGTCCGTGCGGTTCAGCACCACCGGCGTCGTGTCGGCGACCGTGATGGCGACGTCGTCGCCCTTGTCGAGCCCTTCGACCTCCTGCGCCGAGACGTCGGCCTGCTCGGGACCCGGGCGCACCGTGGTGACCGTCCCCTGCTCGGGAGAGGCGACGTAGACGGTGCCGTCGGCACCGGTGACCGACACGGCGCCCTTGCCGAAGCTGGCGACGGGGTCGTCCGCAGCGGCGGCGAAGCCCTGCAGGGCCGAGGGCGAGGTGACCCACAGCGCGCCGTCGGTCGGCTCCAGCACCGAGACCGTGTCGCCGCCCACGCCCACCGATGACCCCGCGGGGATGTCGACATCGGCGGTCGTGGAGACCGTGGCGACGTCCACAGGGGCGACGGAGGAGTTCTCCTCGTCGAGGACGAGCACCGTGCGGCCGTGCTGCACGATGTCGTAGGTGTCCGAGACCGTGCGCAGCCCGGCGTCCAGCACGCCGGAGGCGTCGTTGAAGCGTCCGACGAGGTAGCTGTCCTGCTTGGTGACCCAGACGGAGCCGTCGTTGAGCTCGACGTCGGTGGTCGGGAACCCCTCGTAGAGGAACGCCATCGTGGTGATCGCCAGAGCGGAGACGGTGACGATGCCCGCCGACGCCAGGGTGCGCGGGCGCGCACCGATCCACGCAAAGGACCTCATGGAAGGACGATCCCCCTTGTCTCATCCAGCGATTTGCGTGGCGTCGGGTCCGACTCTCTCGTCGGCGCCGCTGTCCACCCTAACGTGATCGGCGCGCCGCTCCTGTGGGGAGAACTCCCCATGCCGTCGGGCTCACGCGCGCCAGCAGCCGACGAGGTGATCGTCGACCATCCCGGCCGATTGCATGAGCGCGTACATGGTCGTCGGGCCCACGAAGCGCAGGCCGCGCCGGCGCAGCTCCTTCGACAGCGCCGCGGATGCCGGGGTGACCGCGGGCACCTCTGCGAAGGTCGTCGGGCGCTCCGCGCGCGGGGACGGCGCGAACGACCACATCAGCGCGTCCAGCTCACCCGGGTCCCACTCGCGCACGATGCGGGCGTTGCCGATGACGGCGAGGATCTTCGCCCGGTTGCGCACGATTCCGGCATCCGCCATCAGCCGCTCGACGTCGCTCTCGTCGAAGTCGGCGACGACGGCGGGGTCGAAGCCGGCGAACACCTGCCGGAACCGCGGGCGCTTGCGGAGGATCGTGATCCATGACAGGCCGGCCTGGAAGCCCTCGAGGCTCAGCTTCTCGAACAGCGCGCGGTCGCCGTGCAGCGGGCGACCCCACTCCTCGTCGTGGTAGCGGCGGTATTCGTCGTCGGCGTCCGCCCACGCGCACCGGGCCAGGCCGTCGGGGCCGATACGGATGGCGGGATTCACCCCGCCACCCTACGGCCGGACGACGACGGCGGTGCGGGGAGAGTGGGCCGGGCGGGGTTCGGGCCCCCGCCCGGCCGGGCCTGTCACTTCTGGCGCTTGTGCAGCGTCTTCTCCGACACCGGAGCGGTGCCCGACGCGGCGAGCGCCGCATAGTGCGCGCGGGCCTCTTCCTGCCGCTCGTGCTCGGCGCCCGAGGCGATGGGCGCGCGCAGGTGCTCGGGCTCGAAGCCGAAGGCGTCGACCAGGTCCTGCGAGTGCGGCCGCAGCCGCGCGCACAGGCGGTCGATGTAGCTCGACACGGCCGCACCACGCTGGGTGGAGAGCCGGCCGTGGATCAGGTGCCAGGCGAGGTGCTTCTCGATGAGCGACAGCCCGAACAGGTCGCGCAGCCAGGTGAGCACCTGGCGGGTGCCGTCGTCGGGGGCCCGGTTCACCCCGTCGGTGAAGGCCTCCCACTGCAGCAGCTCCCCGTGGGCGCGGGCGGCCTCGATCAGCTCGGACTGGTTCTCGTTGAACAGGGCGGCGGCGTCGGCCGGCGACATCTTCGCGGCCGGGCGCAGGCGTCCGGCGATGTCGGCGACCATCTGCTGCACCCGTGCGGACAGCAGGTCGTGCTGCTGATCGGCGCGCAGGCCCAGCTCGACCGAGCGCGCGGTGGAGCCGAAGTCGGTGACGGTCTGGCCGAGCCGGCGCAGGCCGGCGCCGTGGAAGACCTTGCCCGCGGTCTGGCCGACGGCGAAGCGGGCGAGGGCGGCGGCATCCGCGCCCTTGAACTGCTTCGCGAAATCACTCAGCAGGCGCTTGCCCACCAGCTGCAGCAGCACGTTGTTGTCGCCCTCGAAGGTGGCGTAGATGTCGAGGTCGGCGCGCAGGCCGACGAGCCGGTTCTCGGCGAGGTACCCGGCGCCGCCGCACGCCTCGCGGGCCTCCTGGATGGCGTCGAGGGCGTTCCACGTCGACAGCGCCTTCAGCGCCGCCGCGAGCGTCTCGAGGTCTTCGCGCTCCTCGGGGGAGTCTGCGCGTCCGCTGAAGACGCCGTCGAACTTCTTGATCAGCTCGTCGCCGGCGAAGGACTGCGCATAGGTGGCCGCCAGGTGCGGCAGCAGGCGGCGCTGGTGCCGCGCGTAGTCCATCAGCACGACCTCGTCGGTGCCGGTGCCGCTGTCGAACTGGCGGCGCTGGTTGCCGTAGGTCACGGCGATCGTGAGGGCGGCGGCGGTGGCGTTGGTCGCGGCGCCGTCGAGGCACACCCGGCCCTGCACGAGCGCACCGAGCATCGTGAAGAAGCGGCGGCCGGAGCTCGCGATCGGGCTGGAGTACGTGCCGTCGGGGGCGATGTCGCCGTAGCGGTTGAGGAGGTTCTCGCGGGGGATGCGCACGTGGTCGAAGTGCAGACGGCCGTTGTCGATGCCGTTGAGGCCGCCCTTGACGCCGTCGTCCTCGCCGCCGACGCCGGGGAGGAAGTCGCCCTTCTCGTCGCGCAGCGGCACGAAGAAGCAGTGCACGCCGTAGTTGACGCCGCCGCTGATGAGCTGGGCGAACACGGTCGCCGCGCGGCCGTGCAGCGCGGCGTTGCCGAGGTAGTCCTTCCACGCCCCCCGGAAGGGGGTGTGGATGACGAACTCCTCGGTCTCGGGCTCGTAGGTGGCCGTCGTGCCGACGGCCGCGACGTCGGAGCCGTGCCCGGTCTCGGTCATCGCGAAGGCACCCGGCAGATCGAGGGTCATCACGTCGTGCAGCCACTTGTCGTGGTGGATCTTGGTGCCGAGGTGGTGGATCGCCGAGCCGAACAGGCCCCACTGCACGCCGGCCTTGACCTGCAGGCTGGGGTCGGCGAGCACCAGTTCCAGGTACGCGGAGACGTTGGCGCCGTTGTCCTCGAGGCCGCCGTACTCCTTCGGGTAGGCACGGCGCGAGCCGCCGTGGCGCACGACGATGCGCAGCTGCTCGAGCACCCGCTCGCGGTGCTCGACCATCGAGAGTCCGTCGACGCGCCACAGCGCGGGGTCCTTGACCATCTCGCGCGCCTCGCGGCGGGTGTCGGCCCACGTCCCCAGCAGCAGCTCGGTGACGGCGGGGATGTCGATGCGGGCGTCGTGGGCCTGCTCGGCGGTGTGCGCAGCGGTGGGCGCCCCGCCGGCGGGGGTGCGCGTGCTGGTCGCGGGCTTGTGAGGACGGACGGCGGCGTCGGTCATGGGTCACCCTTCGGCGAGGTGGACGGAGTCTTTCGACCGTAGGTGTCCCACAACACCGACCCAAACCGTTTGCACAGTGTCCACACCCTTCGGCGCGCGCACCGCCCGCCCCGGTTGTGCCATCCCCACACTCACCGCCGAGCGGGAGCATGGCCGACCCGCCGAGCGGGAGCACGACCGACTCACCGATCGGGCGTCGCGAGCACGGATGCCCGAGCGCGAGCGCTCAGGCGGCGGCGATGACGGCCAGCACGGCCTCGCCGAAAGCCTCGCGCTTCTTGGCGCCGATGCCGGTGATGCCGTCCAGGTCCGCGAGCGTGCGCGGCCGGTGCTCGGCGAGTGCGCGCAGGGTCGCATCGCCGAAGACGATGTACGCCGGCACGCCCTGCTCGCGGGCGGTTTCGGCGCGCCACGCCCGCAGCGCCTCGAACAGGCCGCGGTCGCCCTCGCCCAGGCTGTCGGCCGCCGAGGCCTTGCGGACCCGCGCCCCCGCCGCCGGTCGCCCGATCGTGTCACGGCGCAGCGGCACCGCGGTCTCGCCGCGCAGCACCGCCCCGGCGGGCTCCCCGAGCGCGAGCGTGCCGTAGTCGCCCCGTGCCACGAGGATGCCGCGGGCCAGCAGCTGCCGCACGATCGATCGCCAGTCCTGGTCGGTGAGGTCCGCCCCGAGCCCATAGGTCGCCAGCCGCTCGTGACCCTGCTGGCGGATGCGCTCCGTGTCGGCGCCGCGGAGGATGTCGATGAGGTGCCCCGCGCCGAACGACTGGTTGCGCTCGCGCTGCAGCCGCACGATCGTCGACAGCAGCTTCTGCGCCGGCACGAGGCCGTCGTAGGTCTCGGGCGACTCCAGGCACGTGTCGCAGTTGCCGCAGGGACCGGACTCCTGCCCGAAGTACCCGAGCAGGTTCTGGCGCCGGCATTCGACCGTCTCGCACAGCGCGAGCATGGCGTCGAGGTGCTGCCCCATGCGCATCTTGAACGTGCGGTCGCCGGGGCTCTGATCGATGAGGCGGCGCTGCTGCACGACATCGCCGAGGCCGTACGCCATCCACGCCATGGCGGGCTCGCCGTCGCGACCGGCGCGACCGGTCTCCTGGTAGTACCCCTCGACGGACTTCGGCAGATCGATGTGCGCGACGAAGCGCACGTCGGGCTTGTCGATGCCCATGCCGAACGCGATCGTGGCGACCATCACGACGCCGTCCTCGCGCAGGAACCGCGACTGGTGCCGCGCCCGCATGCCGGCATCCAACCCTGCGTGGTACGGCAGCGCGTCGAGGCCCTGCGTGCGCAGGTACTCGGCGGTCTGCTCGACCGACTTGCGGCTGAGGGCGTAGACGATGCCTGCCGACCCGTCGGGCATCGACCGGATGAACGACACCAGCTGGCGGCGCGGGTCGACCTTCGGCACGATGCGGTACTGGATGTTGGGCCGGTCGAAGCTCGCGACGAAGTGCCGCGCGGTCGGCAGCTGCAGGCGCTGAGTGAGCTCCTCGTGCGTCGCGCGGGTCGCGGTGGCCGTCAGCGCCATGCGCGGCACGCCGGGGAACCGGTCGGCCAGATCGCCGAGCGCGAGGTAGTCGGGACGGAAGTCGTGGCCCCACTGCGACACGCAGTGGGCCTCGTCGATGGCGATGACGCTGAGCTTGCCGCGCTGCAGCAGCGCGGTCGTCTGCGGGCTCGACAGCCGCTCGGGGGCGACGTAGACGAGGTCGAGCTCGCCGGCGAGATAGTCCCGCTCGACGGCCTGCCGCTCGGCTGCGGACTGCGTGGAGTTGAGGTAGGCGGCGCGCACGCCGTTGGCGATCAGCGCGTCGACCTGGTCGTGCATGAGCGCGATGAGCGGCGAGATCACCAGTCCCGTGCCCGGGCGCACGAGCGCCGGCACCTGGTAGGTGATCGACTTGCCCGCGCCGGTGGGCATGAGCACGACGGCATCGCCGCCGCCGACGACGTGCGAGACGATGTCGCCCTGGTCGCCGCGGAACGCGTCGTAGCCGAAGACCTCCTTCAGCACGACCGCCGGGTCGGCACCGGTGAACTCCCGGCGCGGCGGCAGGCTCAGCCCGGCGGATGCCGCGGTGGGCGGGGCCGCGCGGGCGGCTGCCGCGCGGGGCGGTGACCACGCCTCGTCGGGCGGGGGCATCCAGCCGTCGTCCGGCGGGGGCGCCCACTCGTCGGGCGGCGGCTCGTAGGCATCGAACGGGGGTGCCTCGACCGGCGCCCAGCCGGCATCCGTCGTCTCACGCCCGTCTGTCACCCGAACACCCTACCCAGGCCCGCTGACACCGGGCTGAGGTCATCCCCCGAAGCCGCCCCCGCCGCCGTCGAACCCGCCCCCGAACCCGCCGCCGTCGAACCCGCCGAACGCGCCGTCACCGGACCCCGCCCCACCGTCGAAGCCGCCCCCGACCGCCCCGCCGTCGGCGGGCACCCCCGCGATCTCGCCGACCCACGCCGGCTCTCCCGCGAGCGACAGCGACCCGGCGCCCACGGAGAAATACGACACGATCGTCGCCGAGGTGAGGAAGTGCCCGGCCACGAGCGCCACCAGCAGCGGGTCGTCGAACGGCCAGACTCCGGCACGCTCTCGCCTGCCCGCGGCGTCGGTGCCGCCCCGATCGTCGCCGACCCCGGTGATCGCCCTCGCTCCCGTTGCCGCGCCCCCCGCACCCACTATCAATCTCTGCAGCACGCTCGCCAGCAGTGCCGGCTGCGGCGCGCGCACGCGCTCCCGCGCCGACATGAACGGCCGCAGGCGCTCGAACATCTCCTTGCGACGCTCGAGCGACAGCCGGCCGAACGCCGCCTCGTGCGCACGCTCGATGACCGTGGGCGGCAGCGTGCTGAGCAGGTACACGTAGCGCGCCATGCGCTCCTCGTCCGTCACCGCGCCAGAGGAGTCGCGTTGTCGTCGCGGTCTCCACAGGGCCATCGCTCCCCCTCCGTCGGTGGCGACAGGCTACGCCGCGATCCGCCGGAAAGCCACGACGTGCGGATGACTCCCCGCCCGTGCTCGAGCGCTCAGCACCACCGCTCTGCGATGGCGGCGATGACGTTGGCGTTGCGGTTGGTGGCGACCCCCAGCAGCTTCGCGGCGCCCAGCGGATCGACCCGGCCGTCCTCGTAGCCCGGGCGCAGCAGCGCATGCGCGGCGCGGCCCCGCACCACCATCTCACCGAGCGGCGACGCGGTCTGCGTCACCGCCGCGACCGCATCGTCCGACGGCGGCTGCTTCATGAGGTAGACGTAGTGGCGCGCCAGGCCGGGGTGGGATGCCGTGAGCTCGCGGGCAGCGGCGGCGACCTCGGCGAACTCCTCGCGGGAGAACACGATCGTGGGCACGTCGAAGCCGCGGTCGGCGGCGAACGCCCGCTCGAGCACGTCTTCGATGCGCGCCCGGGAGCGCATCGACGTCGTGAACCGCACGTTGCCGGTGTTGATGTGCGTCGCGACGTCGGCGAAGCCGGCCTCGTCGACGACGCGGCGGATGTCGTCCTTCGGGAAGACCCGCTTCGCCCCCAGGTTGATCGCCCGCAGGAACGCCAGGTAGGTCGTCACCGTGCCATTGTGCCCGCGGCGGGCGCCGTCCGCACCGTCCGGACGCGCACCCGCTACAGGCGCACGACCTCGGTCACGCGTACGACGGCGGCGCCCTCTTCGGCGGATGCCGCAAGGTCGACCTCGCCCCGGATGCGCCAATCGTGGTCGCCGGCGGGATCGTCGATGATCTGGTCCACCCGCCAGAGCCCTTCGGCGGCATCCGACTCGTCCACGACGCACAGCGCGGGCGACCGAGCGGGTCCCCCCACCAGGATCTCCTCGTGCTCGTCGTAGTACGCGTCGAGCCGGTCGGGCCATCCGACGTCGGGGTCGAGCGCCTCGAGCGCCTCGTCGTCCTGCAGCGCCGCCAGCCGCACGCGGCGGAACATCTCATTGCGCACCAGCACCGTGAACGCCCGGCGGTTGGTCAGCACCGACGGCGGTGCGGGCGGAACGACCGGCGCGTCGGGGTCGTCGGACGGGTGGGTCAGCGCCTCCCACTCGTCGACGAGGCTCGAGTCCACCTGCCGCACGAGCTCCCCGAGCCACTCGATGACGTCGAGCAGGTCGTCGGTGCGCGCCTCGGCGGGAACCGTCTGCCGGATGGCGCGGAACGCGTCGCTGAGGTAGCGCAGCACGAGCCCTTCGCTGCGGCCGAGCTGGTACAGCGCCACGAACTCGCCGAACGACAGCGCGCGCTCGTACATGTCGCGCACGATCGACTTCGGCGACAGATGGAAGTCGCGCACCCACGGCTGGCTCGACGCGAACACCTCGAACGACTGGGCGAGCAGCTCGGCGAGCGGCTTCGGGTACGTGATCTCCTCGAGAAGCTCCATGCGCTCCTCGTACTCGATGCCGTCGCGCTTCATCGCCGCGACGGCCTCGCCCCGCGCCTTGTACTCCTGCTGGTTCAGGATCGCGCGCGGGTCGTCGAGCGTCGCCTCGATGACGCTCACGACGTCGAGAGCGTAGTGCCCGGTACCGACGGAGCCCGCCGCGGCATCCGCCCCCCGCCCCAGTTCGACGTCGCGGTCGAGCAGCTCGATGGCGGCGAGCGCGAAGGGCGACAGCGGCTGGTTGAGCGCGAAGTTCGGCTGCAGGTCGACCGTGAGGCGGATGCCGTCAGCCGCGGACTCCACGATCCCCGCGGCCACGAGCGTGCGGAAGATCGCCAGCGCCCGCCGTGCGAGCTCGTACTGCCGCCATCGCGGCTCGTGGTTGTCGAACACCAGGGAGCGCACGTTGCCGAAGACGTCGCCGCCGCGGCCGATGACGTTGATGAGCATCGCCGCCGTCAGCTGCAGGTGCGGCACGAGCGGCTCGGGCTGGGCCTGGATGAGTCTCTCGTACGACCCGAGGCCCCAGTTGACCGCCCCGGTGGGCGCCTTCTTGCGCACGATCTTCTTGCGCTTGGCGGCGTCGTCGCCGGCGCGTCGCAGGGCCGCCTCATTCTCGATCTCCCACTCCGGCGCCATCACCACGACGTTGCCGTACGGGTCGTAGCCGGCGCGGCCCGCGCGCCCGGCCACCTGATGGAACTCGCGCGCGGAGAGCTGGCGCATCTTGGTGCCGTCGTACTTCGACAGCGCCGTGATGACCACGGTGCGGATGGGGACGTTGATGCCCACCCCCAGGGTGTCGGTGCCGCAGATCACCTGCAGCAGTCCGCGCTGGGCGAGCGTCTCGACCAGACGCCGGTAGCGGGGCAGCATGCCGGCGTGGTGCACTCCGATGCCGGCGCGCACCAGGCGCGAGAGGGTCTTGCCGAACGCGGTGTTGAAGCGGAAGCCGCCGATGGCTTCGCCGATGGCATCCCGCTGCTCGCGTGTGGCGACCTTGCCGCTGGCCAGGGCCTGCGCGCGCTCGAGCGCCGCCGCCTGCGAGAAGTGCACGATGTACACCGGCCGCTCCTTCTCATCCAGCAGCGACGCGACCACCTCGTGCACGGGGCGCCGCTCGTAGGAGAAATGCAGCGGCACCGGCCGCTCGACGCCGGTGACCATGGCGGTCGGCCGCCCCGTGCGGCGGGTGAGGTCGTCGGCGATGCCGGTGACGTCGCCGAGGGTCGCCGACATGAGCAGGAACTGCGCGCGGGGCAGCAGCAGCAGGGGCACCTGCCATGCCCAGCCGCGCTCGACGTCGCCGTAGTAATGGAATTCGTCCATCACGACCTGGTCGACCTCGGCATCCGCCCCCTGACGCAGCGCGATGTTCGCGAGGATCTCGGCGGTGCAGCAGACGATGGGCGCCTCGGGGTTCACCGAGGAATCACCGGTGACCATGCCGACGTTCTCGGCGCCGAAGATGTCGACCAGGGCGAAGAACTTCTCGCTGACGAGCGCCTTGATCGGTGCGGTGTAATAGGTGCGCCCACCCTGGGCGAGGGATGCCGCGTGCGCCGCGATCGCGACGAGCGACTTGCCGGTTCCCGTGGGCGTGGACAGCACGACGTTGGCACCGGAGACGAGCTCCATCACCGCCTCGTCCTGCGCCGGGTACAGGGCGAAGCCGCGCTCGGCGGCCCAGCCGACGAAGGCGTCGTACACGCCGTCGGGTTCGGGGGCGGCACGGACGGCGTCGAGAAGGGTCACCCTGTCGAGTCTGCCCGACGCGGCTGTGCGCGCGGCCATCGCCGCCCCGCGGCGCCCGCGGACCCGCGGGCTTGACGCACTCAACCGGCCGCGTCCGCCCGGCGCTCGGGCTGGTGCAGGCGCGCGAGATACCGCTCGGTGCGACCGGGCCGACGGCGACGGTCGGCGAGCGAGCCGGCGACGACGACGAGGGTCGACAGCGGAATGGTCCACGCCGCCGGCTGGTCGAGCAGGGCGCGCACGACGGGGCCGGCGGTCCACCCCTCGACGGGGGCGAGCCCCGAAGCGAGCAGCGCGCCGCCGCAGAACACCGCACCGCACACCATCCCCGCCGTCGCGCCGCGGGCGGTCAGGCCGCGCCACCACACCCCCAGCAGCAGCACCGGGGTGAGCGCCGATGCGGCGAAGACGAACACCGTGCCGACGCTGGAGACGAGGCCCGACGGGACGGTCAGCAGCGCGACGGCCAGCGGCACGATCGTGCACAGCACCGCCGAGAGGCGGAAAGACCGCACCGAGCCCGAGAAGACGTCCTGGCTGATGACGCCCGCCAGTGACACCACCAGGCCCGACGAGGTGGCGAGGAACGCCGCGAACGCGCCCGCCACGATCAGCGCGGTGAGCAGCTCGCCCAGCAGCCCGGGGAACACCCGCGAGGGCAGGGCCAGCACGACCGTGTCGGCCATGCCCGGGTGCGCCAGGTCGGGTGCGACCACCCGGCCGATGAGGCCCATCGTGCTCGACACCGCGTAGAACACCCCCACCATCCCGATGACGAGCACCGTCGTGCGGCGGGCCGCGACGCCGTCTGGGCTCGTGTAGAACCGCACGAGCACGTGCGGCAGGCCGATGGTCCCCAGCAGCAGCGCCAGCAGCAGCGACGCCGTGCGGTACACGTCCGCCCCGGCCGGTCCCGCCTCCGCGGGGAAGACGGCGGCGGGGTCGAACGCGGGCTCGCCGTCGGACAGGGCGATCAGCAGCAGCACCGCCGGCAGCGCCAGCGCGGTGAGCTTGAGCCAGTACTGCATGGCCTGCACGGCCGTCACGGCGCGCATGCCGCCCGCCGCGACGATGCCGGCGATCAGCACCGCCACCACCACCGACCCCACCCACCCGGGCACATCGGCCACGACGCCGAGGGCGATGGCGGCGCCGTGAAGCTGCGGCACGATGTAGAGCCATCCGGTGATCAGCACGATCGCGCTCGTGACGCGACGTGCGATGCGCGACTCCAGTCGCGCCTCGACGAAGTCGGGGATCGTGTACGCGCCGCTGCGGCGCAGCGGTGCGGCGACGAACAGCAGCACGAGGAGGTATCCGGCGGCGTATCCGATCGGGAACCAGAAGCCGTCGGACCCCGACAGCAGCACGAGTCCGGCCAGGCCGAGGAACGTGCCCGCCGAGAGATACTCACCGCTGATGGCCGACGCGTTCCAGACCGGGCGCACGCTGCGGGAGGCGACGAAGAAGTCACCGGTGGTGCGGCTGATGCGCAGCCCCGCGAACCCCAGCACGGCCGTCGCCGCCACGAGCAGGGCGATGGCGGTGAGATCGAGCAGCGGGCTCACGCCGGCGCCGTCCCTTCCGCGGGCTCCGGCTCCGCCAGTGCGCGGTACCGTCGCTCGTTGCGTCCGGCCGCGCGGGCGAAGACCACGGCGAAGGCGAGGATGATCGGGTAGTAGCCGTACGCGTGCATCAACCACGACAGCGGCACCCCCGCGACGACCGGCTCGTCGAGGCCGGCGACGACGAAGATCGCCACCGTGAACGCTCCGGCCACGAGGAGGAACGCCAGCAGGCATCCGAGGGCCAGGCGCAGCTGCACACGGACGAGCGAGCGCACATAGACCGTGCCGGCCTCACGCACCGGAGCGCCGGACGCGGCGATACCCCGGGTGACGGATGCCACGGCGGGCGCCGCCGGCGCCGTCACGCGCACCCGCTCGGGCGGCCCGCCCCCGCTCCCGGCATCCATGCCCCGACGCTACCGCTGCCGCCCACGCCCTCAGGCGGGCCGCACCAGACGCTCGCGCACGACCGGGGCGAGGCGGCGGCTGACGGGCAGCTCGATCTCCGCCAGCACGACGGTGGGCGCCGCGCCTGACAGCCGCACCTCCACCACCGCGTCGCGGTGCACGAGGTAGGAGCGGTGCACGCGGATGAAGCCGGCCGCAGCCCACCGCTCCTCGAGCTCGGAGATGGGGATGCGCACGAGATGCCCGCCGGACGGGGTCCACAGCCGCGAGTAGTCGCCCTGCGCGTGCACCCAGCGCACCTCGCTGCGGCGCACCAGCCGCACCGCCGACCCCACGGTCACCGGGACGGTCTCGTCGGCGACGGCGGCGACCGGCCCCGCCTCCGCCGAGGCTGCCGCGATCGCCCGGTCGACCGCCCGCCGCAGGCGCTCCGCCCGCACCGGCTTGAGCACGTAGTCCAGCGCGTCCACGTCGAACGCGTCCACGGCCCGCGCCTCGTCGGCGGTGACGAAGACGACCGCCGGCCGAGGGCCGTACCGGTCGAAGACTCGGGCGAGGTCGAGCCCCGACAGGCCGGGCATGTGGATGTCGAGGAACGCCGCGGCCACCCGGTGCCGCTCGAGCAGCCGCAGCACCTCGGGCCCGCCCGATGCCGCGTGCACGGTGCCGATGCGGCCGTCGCCGCCCAGCAGCGCCACGAGTTCGGCCAGGGCGGGCGGTTCGTCGTCGGCCACGAGCACGTCGATGACCGGCGCGGGCCGACGCGCGGTGTCGTCGGCACCGGGCGCCGCGCTCACGCGACGCCCGTCTCGTGACGGGGCTGCGACTTCGGCACCCGCAGGCGCACCAGCGTGCCGGCGCCGTGGTTCGTCTCCAGCACGAGGCCGCCCCTCGGACCGTACAACTGGCGCAGCCGCGCGTCGACGTTGCGCAGCCCCACGTGCCCCGCCGTCGGCTCCCCGGCCAGCAGTGCCGCGGCGGCTTCGGGAGACATGCCGACCCCGTCGTCCTCGACGGTGATCTCGGTGTGCGTCCCGTCGTCGACCGACGCGATCGTCACCATGCCGCCCCGCTCGCCCGGTTCGAGACCGTGCCGCACGGCGTTCTCCACCAGCGGCTGCACCGACAGGAACGGGATCACCGTCGACAGCGTCTCGGGGGACACACGCAGGCGCACCGCGAGCCGCTCGCCGAAGCGCGCGCGCTCGAGGGCGAGGTAGGAGTGGATGCTGCCGAGCTCCTCGGCGAGCGTCGTGAACTCCCCCTGCCGGCGGAAGGAGTACCGCGTGAAGTCCGCGAACTCCAGCACCAGCTCCCGCGCCCGGGGCGGGTCTGTGCTGATGAACGAGGCGATGGCGGTGAGGGCGTTGTAGATGAAGTGCGGGCTGATCTGCGCCCGCAGCGCCCGCAGCTCCGCTTCGGCCAGGGCGGTGCGGTTCGTCTCCAGCTCCCCCAGCGCGAGCTGCGCCGCGCACCAGTCGGCGACGTCGCCGACGGCACGCACGAGGGGAGCGCGCACCGGGTCGGCGAACGCCACGACCGCGCCCCACGGCTCACCGTCGACGATGATCGGGGCCCCCACCGACTCCGGCTGGCCGGCCTGCGGTCGGGGAAACACCTGACGGCGTCCCGTCGCGCGCACGCGCGCCGCCACCCGGCGGGCCACGGTGTCGGCATCGGCCGCGCCGCCGTCGACGGCGACGTCGTCGTGCGGCCCGACGATGGCCACCGCCCCCGCTCCCAGCAGGGTGCGCAGGTGTCTCGCCGCGCGGGCGCGGTCCGCAGGCGCCCCGCCACCGCGCAGCGCCGCCGCCGCCTGAGCGGCCAGGTGCAGGGTGCGGTGCTCGGCACGCTCCGCGTCGCTGCCCAGGTCGCGGGTGCCACGGGCCACCCGGCGCGCGAACACCAGCCCCAGCGCCAGCGCCGCCCCGACGGCCACACCCACGAGGCCGGCGATCACCACGGCATCCGGCATGAGCGAAGCCTAGGGGCGCTCAGCAGCAGCGCGCGCCGGGGTTGCGGTCCTGGTCGTCCATCTTCTGGCGCCAGAACTGCCGCTCCGTGAGGGGCGCCTCCCCGGGGTGCACGGTGCGGTGATGCGCGACGTAGGTCTCGTAGGCACGGTCGCCCATGAGCGTCTCGATGTACCAGCGGATGCCGCGGCCGGCCCGTCGCACGTGGGACCACAGTCCCTCGTGCGACGCGGCTGCGGCATCCGCCCGGCTCATCACCGACCCCCCGATCAGTGACGGCCGCTCGCCGTGGGCTGCCGATCGGCCGGCAGCTGCTCCCACTGCTTCTCGATCTCGCGCTCGGCCTTCGTGGCGATGAAGCCGGCAGGTGCGAACCGGCGCGACGGGACGGCAGGGTCCTCGTGGTCGGCGCCGCCGCCGGCGCGGATGGCCCTGATGGTGACGATGGCGGAGGTGGCGATGACGATGATCGCCAGCGTCACGAAGATGATCGACAGCGTTCCCTGCACAGCCGTGTTGCGCACGACCGCCTCCATCGCCGCCACCGTCGGCGCGGTGCCGAACGACGTCTCGCCGTCGGCGAGCGCCTGACGGAACGCGGCGTTGTTGGCCCAGTAGCCCACCTGAGGCACCGGCGAGAAGATCTTGTACATCGATGCCGTGATCGTGACGACCGCCGTGAAGCCCAGAGGCAGCACGATGATCCACAGCCACTTCACGTAGCTCTTCCCCCGCTTGGCCACGATGGCCAGCACCACCGCCAGCGCGATGGCGGCCAGCAGCTGGTTGGCGATGCCGAACAGCGGGAAGAACGTGTTGATGCCGCCGAGCGGATCGGTGACGCCCAGGATGAGGATCGCGCCCCAGCCGGCGACCATCACCGCCGTGCAGATCCACACTCCTGGTCGCCATGAGACATCGCGGAACTTCGGGATGACCACCCCGATCGAGTCCTGCAGCATGAAGCGGGCGACGCGGGTGCCGGCATCCACCGCCGTCAGGATGAACAGCGCCTCGAACATGATCGCGAAGTGATACCAGAACGCCATGAGCGCCTGGCCGCCGAGGGCCTGCTGCATGATGTGGGCGAGGCCCAGGGCGAGCGTGGGGGCACCACCGGTGCGGGAGATGATGCTCTCCTCACCGACCGCTGCGGCCGTGGACGTGAGCATCTCGGGCGTGAGGTTCACGCCCGAGAGCCCGAGGCCGTTGACGAAGGCGACCGCGCCCTCGACGGTGCCGAGGGTCGCCGCGGCCGAGGCGTTCATGGCGAAGTAGATGCCCCGGTCGATGGAGATCGCCGCCACCAGCGCCATGATCGCCACGAACGACTCCATCAGCATGCCGCCGTAGCCGATGAAGCGGGTCTGGCGCTCCTTCTCGATGAGCTTCGGGGTGGTGCCCGAGGCGATGAGGGCGTGGAACCCCGAGAGGGCGCCGCAGGCGATGGTGACGAAGAGGAACGGGAAGATCGGTCCCGAGAACACCGGTCCGAGCTCTCCGCCGGCGAACTCGCTGAAGGCCGGCACCGTGATCTCCGGCCGCACGAGCACGATGGCCGCGGCCAGCATGACGATGACGCCGATCTTCATGAAGGTCGACAGGTAGTCTCGGGGCGCCAGCAGCAGCCACACCGGCAGCACCGCGGCGATGAAGCCGTAGATGATGATGCCGACGGCGATGGTGGTGCGGTCGAGCGTGAACACCGCCGCGCCCCACTCGGTGTCGGCGATCCAGCCGCCTGCGACGATCGCCGCGATCAGCAGCACGAAGCCGATGATCGAGATCTCGGTGATGCGCCCGGGGCGGATCCACCGCAGGTAGCAGCCCATGAACAGGGCGATCGGGATCGTCATCGAGACGCTGAAGACGCCCCACGGGCTCTCGCCGAGGGCGTTGACGACGACGAGCGCGAGGATCGCCACGATGATGATCATGATGAGCAGGGATGCCAGGATCGCCGCGGTCCCGCCGATGCGGCCCAGTTCGTCGCGGGCCATCTGACCGATCGTGCGGCCGCCTCGGCGCATCGAGAAGAAGAGCACGAGGTAGTCCTGCACGGCGCCGGCCAGGATGACACCGACGATGATCCACAGCGTGCCGGGCAGATACCCCATCTGCGCGGCGAGCACGGGACCGACGAGGGGACCGGCGCCGGCGATCGCGGCGAAGTGGTGCCCGTACAGCACGCGACGGTCGGTGGGGACGTAGTCCTTGCCGTCCTGCCGGTACTCCGCCGGGGTCGCACGCCGGTCGTCGGGGCGGGTGATGTGCTTCTCGATCACCTTGGAGTAGAAGCGGTAGCCGATGAGGTAGGTGCAGACGGCCGCGAAGACGAACCAGATCGCGTTGACCGTCTCGCCGCGGACGATGGCGAGCATGACCCAGGCGACACCGCCCAGCAGGGCGATCGCGGTCCAGATCAGGATCTTCGGGAGGGTCCAGCGCGCCTCGCGCTCGAGCTCGGCTTCGGGGACGGCGACGGGAGGAAGGTCTGCGTCGGGTTCCGGCGGCGCGGTGGCGCCGCCGCGCGTGGGGGGATGAGCGGTCATCGGGTCTCCTTCGGGCACGCGACATTGCGTGCCTCCAAAGTAGGAACCGGCGCCGCTGTCGCGGTCGGCGGCGCCACGAGGATGCGACGAACGGCACAGGACGCGCGATGAACGGCAGACCCCGACCCTCGCGGAACAACGGCCCTGCCGCATACGTTGGGACGAATCGACCGGAAGGAGCCACCATGGCCCTGCTCGAAACACCGCCGTCCGTCACGCGAGACGACGAGGAGAACCGCTACGAGATCCGTGTCGCCGACGTACTGGCGGGCTATGCCGAGTTCGAGCCCGACGGCCACGGGCGTCTGCGCTTCACCCACACCGAGATCGACCCGGCGTTCCGCGGGCGCGGTCTCGCCACCGACCTCGTCGCCGAGTCGCTGGCCGACGTCGCCGGCCGTGGCGAGGAGGTCGAGCCGCTGTGCCCCTTCGTCGCGTCCTACCTGAAGGAGAACGACGTGCCCGGGCTCACCGTGCACTGGCCGCTCGTGGAGGACCTCGGCAGCACGGACCCCGACACCGAGGACTCATGACCCGCTGGGACGCGGAGGCCGCCCCCACCGACGCGCCCACCCCCGCTGCGACGGCCACCGCCCCCGGCGCCGGGGTGCTGATGCTCGACGCCCGTGAGGTGCCGCTGGGGGGCCTGCGGGCCATGACGGTGCACCGGAGCCTGCCGCAGCGCGCCCTCCCCACGATCGGGGCATGGTGCTTCTTCGACCGGTTCGGACCGCAGTCGACGGTGATGCGGGTCGAGCCGCACCCGCACATCGGCCTGCAGACCGTCACGTGGCCGCTCGTCGGCGAGGTGCGCCACCGCGACACCCTGGGCAGCGACGTGATCGTGCGCCGCGGGTCGCTCGATCTCATGACCAGCGGCGCCGGCATCGCCCATTCGGAGTACTCGCTCGGCGACGACCCCGCACCCCTCGACGCGCTGCAGCTGTGGGTGGCGCTGCCGGAGTCGCGCCGGCACGGGTCGCCCGCGTTCGAGCAGCATGAGCAGCTCCCGGTCGTCGCGCTCGACGACGGAGCCGAGGCGACCGTCGTGATGGGGCGCTTCGCCGGCACCGCCTCACCGGCATCCGTGTACACCCCCCTCGTCGGCGCGGAGGTGCGCCTGCCCGCGGGTACCCGCGTGCACCTGCCGCTCGAGGCGGCGTGGGAGCACGGTCTGGCAGGGGTGACCGGCACGACGCTCGTACACCTCGACGGGCAGGACGACGTGCCGCTCGCCCCGCAGCAGCTGCTCTACCTTCCGCCGGGGCCCTCCGGCGTGCAGGTCACCGCCGACGAACCGGCGACCCTGTTCCTGCTGGGCGGAGAGCCGTTCGAGAGCGACATCGTCATGTGGTGGAACTTCGTCGGCCGCTCGCACGAGGAGATCGTCGAGGCACGCGAGGCATGGGAGGCCGACTCCGACCGCTTCGGGCACGTCGTCGGGCACGGCCCCGAGCGCGTGCCCGCCCCGCCGCTGCCAGGGGTGCGCCTGACCCGCCGACGGCGCCGGATCTGACCCAGGGTCTCTGAGCGGGCGCTTCCCGGTCTTTCGGTTTTCTCCGGTCGTCCTCCCGCCCGCCATGCAGGTGCCACGGCTAGCCTGGACGGGTGCCTGCGACCTCCCGACTTTCGACGCGCGTCCTGCTGACCTGCGCCGCGATCGGCGTCGCCACCGGAATCATGGCCGCCGTCGGAAGCTGGCTGACGCCCCTGGTCATCGCCGCGTTCCCGATCATCTACGGCGTCGTGCTCGGCGTGCACGTGCTGCCCGGCATCATCGCGCAGGAGGCGCTGCGCCTGCCGTGGGTGGCACTGCTCACCCACCTCATGGCCGCCCTCGTCGGGGCGGCGCTCGCGCCGCACTGGGCCCTGCGGTTCATCGGCACCGCGCTGCTGTTCGGCGGCATCCAGGAGCTCGTCGCCGCCGCCACCCGCTACCGGGTGTGGCAGGCCTGGCGCTTCTTCATCTCGGCGGTCATCCTCGGCGCCATCGTGGCGTTCGTGGTCGCGATGGTCGCCGACCTCGGCTCTCTCGCGCCCTGGGCCCAGGTGACCTACCTCTCGGTATCGGTGCTGGGACCGGTGGCGTGGACGGCGGCCGGGCTCGCGGTCGGTCGCGGCCTGCGCAACGCCGGCGTCGCCCGCGCCGTCGCGCGCTGAGCGTGCGCGATTGGCAGCGAAGATAGGGCGGGCTACCGTGGGGGGAGACCCCGTCCCCCTGCGCTCTGGATGCCTGTGACCTCCGCTCCCCGCGACGAGTCCGCCGCGTCCGTCCCGGCGGACAGCGCCGACCCCACGCCGCCGCTGCTGCGGGTGCGCGACCTGGCCGTGCGCTACCCGGGCGCAGCGTCGTCGGCGCCGACATCGGCGACCCTCTCGATCGATCCCGGCGAGGTGGTGCTGCTGCTCGGACCGAGCGGCTCCGGAAAGTCGACGCTCGCGCTGTCGCTGAACGGGCTGATCCCGCAGGCGGTGCCCGCCGCGGTGACGGGGAGCGTGCGCGTGGCAGGAGAGGATGCCGGCACCACCCCCGTCGCGCGACTGGCGACCCGCGTGGGCATGGTGTTCCAGGACCCCGACGCCCAGCTGGTGACGGGGACGGTGCTGGACGAGGTGGCCTTCGGACCGGAGAACCTGCGGCTTCCGGCACCCGAGGTGCTGGCCCGCGCCGAGGAGGCGCTGCACCGGGTGGGACTGTGGGAGCGTCGCGGCGAGAACCCCGACCACCTCTCCGGCGGCGGCCGGCAGCGCCTGGCCATCGCGTGCGCGCTGGCGCTGCACTCGCCCCTGCTGGTGCTCGACGAGCCGACCGCCAACCTGGACCCGCGGGGCATCGAGGAGTTCTACCGGGCGTTGGGCGATATCGCCACGACCGGCGACCGGGCGATCCTGCTCATCGAGCACAACCTGGATGCCGCGATCGGCCTCGTCGACCGGGTGGTCGCGCTCGACGCCGCGGGAGGCACGGTCGTGGACGGCCCCGTCGGCGACGTGCTGCGCACCCGCGCCGCGGAACTCCACGACATGGGGGTGTGGCTGCCGACCGCGACGCTGGCGGCGCTGCGCCTGCGCCGTGCGGGATACCGTCTCGACCCCCTGCCGCTGACCCCGGGAGAGCTGCGCGACGCCCTGCAGGCCGAGCCCGCCCCGGTCACGCCGACCGGGACCGCGGATGACGCGGCGCCGGCATCCGCCCCCGCCCGCCGCCGCAACGCCCCCGTCGTGCAGGTGCGCGGACTCACCGTGGCCCGCGGGCGCCGCGAGGTGCTGCACGACGTCGACCTCGATGTGCGCGCGGGCGAGTTCGTCGCCGTCGTCGGCGCCAACGGGGCGGGCAAGACGACGCTCGTGCAGGCGATCGCCGGGGTCGTGCGCCCGCCGCGGGGGCGTGTGGAGGTCGGGGGCATCGATCCGGGCCGTGCGGACGCCCGCACGCTGCACCGTCGCATCGGCTTCGTGTTCCAGAATCCCGAGCACCAGTTCATCGCCGGCACCGTGTTCGACGAGCTCGCCCACGGCCTGCGGCTGCAGCGGGTGCCCGAGCCCCAGGTGCGGGAGCGCACCGACGAGCTGCTCGAGCGGTTCGGCCTCGCGGACAAGGCCGACGTGCACCCGTTCCTGCTGTCCGGCGGCCAGAAGCGACGCCTGTCGGTGGGCACGGCGCTCGTGGCGGGGGCGCCGGTGCTGGTGCTGGACGAGCCCACCTTCGGCCAGGACCGTGCCCGCGCCGACGAGCTGCTGACACTGCTGCGCGACCTCAACCGCCAGGGCACGACGATCATCGTCGTCACCCACGACATGCAGCTGGTCACCGAGTACGCCGACCGCACCGTCGTGCTCGGCGACGGCCGTCTGCTCGCCGCCGGAGCGACGGCCGAGGTGTTCGCCGATGAGGCCCTGCTCGCGCGGGCGGGACTGCGTCCGCCGCCCCTGCGGGAGGCGCTGCGCGGGGTGACGCGGCATCCCCGCCTGCAGTCCGTGGTGCGCCTGGCCGACCTCCCGGGAGGCGGACGATGACGGTGGTGGCCGATCCCTACGCCGAGGCGGCACCCGCGCCCGCGGCACGGTTCCTCTACGGACTGAACCCGCTGGCGAAGTTCCTCGCCCCGCTCCCGGCGATGACCATCCTCGTCTTCGCCCGTGACCTCACCACACCGCTGGCCTTCCTCCTGCTGTCATATCTGGTCGTCATCGTGGGCGCCCGCTGGACGCCGCGGCTGGCGGCGACGCTGCTGGCCGCCGTGCCCCTCGGCATCCTGCTCATCGGCTTCGGGATGAGCGTCTGGGTGGATGCCGACCGGGTCGCCGCCACCGCCCCGGTGCTGCAGGCGGGCAGCTGGACGCTCTATGCCGGCGCGCTGCAGATCGGCATGGCCACGGCGCTGCGGCTCGGCGCGATCGTCGCGCTGGCACTGATGGCCGGCTTGACCACCACCGGCCCCGACCTGGTGCGCGCGCTCGTTCAGCAGCTGCGCGTGCCGTACCGGGTGGGCTACACGGCGCTGGCGGCCTTCCGGTTCGTGCCGCGGTTCCGCTACGAGCTCGACGTGATCCGCCAGGCACACCGGGTGCGCGGCTCGCACGGCGGCCGCGGGCCGTTCGCCGCGATCGCCCGCGGTGCCGGATACCTCGTGCCGCTGCTGGCGGGGGCCATCCGTCACGCCGAGCGGGTGGCGCTGGCGATGGATTCCCGCGCCTTCGGGGCCTACCCCGACCGCACCGAGCGGCATCTCGTGCCCTGGCGCACCCGCGACACCGTCTTCGTCGTCGCCTTCTGGATCGTGACCGGGGCGCTGCTGGTCGTCTTCTGGCCACGGGGCTGACCTCCCCGCGAACGACGGATGCCGCGACCCCCGGTGGGGCCGCGGCATCCGGGTGCGTCAGGTGCAGGTCAGCGCTTGCCGGCGATCTTGCGGCTGACGATGTCGCGCATGATCTCGTTCGTGCCGCCGTAGATGCGGTGCACGCGCGCGTCGAGGAACGCCCGGGCGATGGGGTACTCGGTGATGTAGCCGTACCCGCCGTGCAGCTGCACGCAGGTGTCGAGGATCTCCCACTCGCGGTCGGTGGTCCAGAACTTCACCTTCGCGGCCTCTTCGCCGGTGAGCTTGCCCTCCTTGTAGGACATGAGCGCCTTGTCGAGGTACGCCCACATGACGTCGACGGTCGTGGCGACGTCCGCCAGCTTGAAGCGAGTGTTCTGGAAGTCGATGATGCGCTCACCGAACGCCTCGCGGCTCTTGGTGTACTCCACCGTCCACGCCAGGGCGGCCTGCGAGGCGGATGCCGCGGCGATGCCGATCGACAGACGCTCGAGCGGCAGGTTCATCATCAGCTGGACGAAGCCCTGGCCCTCGGTGCCACTGATGAGGTTCTCCTCGGGCACGAAGACGTCGGTGAACGACAGTTCCGCGGTGTCGTGGCCGTGGGAGCCCATCTTGTGCAGCTTCTTGCCGTGGTCGAAGCCCTCCATCCCGTTCTCGAGGATGAGCAGGCTGAAGGCGTCGGGGCGGGTGCCCTCGCCGGTCTTCACGAACGTCACCACGATGTCGGCGGTCTTGCCCGAGGAGATGAACGTCTTCGCGCCGTTGACGATGTAGCCGCCGTCGACCTTCTTGGCGGTGGTCTTGATGCCGCGCAGGTCGCTGCCGGCGCCGGGCTCGGTCATCGCCAGGGCGCCGAGCACCTCGCCGGTGGCCATGCGGGGCAGCCACTTCTCCTTCTGCGCCTGCGTGCCCATGTGCACGATATAGGGCACCGCGAGATCGTCCTGGATGCCGAACGCGCCCGCGAGCGACCCGGCGCCGGCGCCGATGACCTCTTCGTTGACGATCGTGCGGAAGCGGTAGTCCTGCAGCATGCCGGCGCCGCCGAACTCCTCGGGGACGGACAGCCCGATGAGGCCGGATTCGCCCGCGGCGAGCATGGTCTCGCGGTCGATCTCGCCGTCGGCATCCCACTTCTCGCGCTTCTCGTTCGTCGCGTAGCGCTTGATGAACTCGCGGACGACCTCGCGGAATGCCTCGTGGTCCTCGTCGTAGATGTCACGCTCCATGGCGCGCCTCCTTCGGTGTCGGTCGGCGCCGCGGCCGCCGTGCTTCTGTGGATCCGGGTGCGACGCTGCGCCCGCTCGGGCGGCGCCGCCATGACCCGAGTCTAGGCTCTGGGCCGGTCTCGAGGTGCGCGTTTGTGGGATCGGATGCCGTGAAGTGCGGAACTGAGTTCCGGACTCTGGAGGGTGACGCTAGCCCGGGTATGCCGGCGCCGGAGGGAGCTCGAAGAACTCCTCGAGCGAGTGGAATCCGCCGTCATGGTAGGCGCGGGCGAGGTCGTGGCCGAGGTAGCGCAGGTGCCACGGCTCGTACGCGTATCCGGTGACGGGCGCGTACCCGTCCTCGTACCGCACGATCCAGCCGTACTCCCACGCGTGCGTGCGGATCCAGCGGTCGGCGGCGCTGCCCGCAAGGCCGTCGAGGGTGCCGCACCCGTCCACGCACGACACGACGTCGGCCGCGAGGCCGGACTGGTGCTCGCTGTATCCCGGCCGGGCGCTGACCAGCTCGGCCTCGGCGGCGCCCAGCCGGGCGACCTGCGCGTCATGGATCGACTGCTGCATGCCGAAGGAGCGGTACCCGCTCTGCACCCCGAACTCCGCCCCCGCCGCGCGCGCAGCATCGGCCATCGCCTGCAGCGCCGCGGCCGCGTCCTCACGGAGGATCACCTGGTTGCCGCCCTGCATGGAGCCGGCGGACACGAGCGACGCCGGAACGTGATCGGGGACGGAATAGGGTCGCTGCTTGTTCACGACGGCCCACAGCCGCGCCGGATCGGACAGGTCGATGCACAGCGCCGCCCCGCGGGCGACGGCCTCGCGGAAGACGGCGGCACCGCCCGCGGCGGCGATCGCGGCGGCATCGTCGCCGGCTTCGAGCGCCGCCGAGACGGCCGGCTCGGCGCAGATGCCCTCGACGGCCGCCGGCGCCGGCGGCGTGTCCGCGACCGCATCCGCGACGGGCGGCGGGGTCAGCGCGGGCACGGGAAGAGCCGTCACCCGCGGCGCGGGAGCCGCGGCGGGCGTCGGTGAGAGCGCGTCGCCGCTGCCGTCGCCGGAGCCCGACAGCAGCGTCACGAGCGAGACGCCTCCCCACACGATCAGCACGGTCAGCAGCGTGAGCACGACGGCGCCGCGTCGCCGCGCCGCTCGGCGCCGGCGCCGTGGGCCCGGGGCCACGGGGGCCGTCGCCGTCGCGGTCGCCGTTCCACCGCGCGCCGAACCTCGCGCCGTGCGCAGCGCGCGTCGCGATTCGGGCGGTCGGGGGTCCGTCACCCTTTCATTGTCCCCCGTCGCGGCGCTCCCGACAGCATCGGCCGCGCGGGAGTGTTCGAGGTGCGCCGCGCCGCCGCATTGACAGAGTGTCGAAGATCTGTTCCCGTGGAACGATGCGGTGGCAGGGTCAGGAGCTCGGGGTGGTGGACGCCGATGCGCTTCCGGGAATGGAGCGCATCGACGGCCTGGTGCGCTCGGTCACGACGCCCGAGTTCGCGGGGATGACCTTCCATGAGGTGCAGTGCAAGTCCGCGCTGAACCGCGTGCCGGCGGTGTCGGCGATGCCCTTCGACTGGACGGTCAACCCCTACCGGGGCTGCAGCCACGCGTGCGTCTACTGTTTCGCGCGCGGCACCCACGAGTACCTCGACATGGATGCCGGGCGCGACTTCGACTCGCAGATCGTCGTGAAGATCAACGTCGCCGATGTGCTCGCGCGCGAAGTGCGGCGCGGGTCGTGGGCGCGCGAGACGGTCGCGCTCGGCACCAACACCGACCCGTATCAGCGCGCCGAAGGCCGCTACGGGCTCATGCCGGGGATCATCGGCGCGCTCACCGAATCGGGCACGCCGTTCTCGGTGCTCACCAAGGGCACGCTCATCCGTCGCGACCTGCCCTTGCTGCGCGACGCCGCCCAGCAGGTGCGGGTCTCGCTGGCGATGTCGATCGCCGTGGCCGATGAGTCACTGCGTGCCGCGATCGAGCCGGGGGCGCCGTCGTTCCAGGCGCGGCTCGACACCGTGCGCGCGGCCCGCGAGGCGGGGTTCCGCGTGACGGTCTTCCTCATGCCGATCGTGCCGCACCTCACGGACTCGGTCGCGGTGCTCGACGATGCGCTGCGCCGCATCTCCGCCGCGGGTGCCGGGCGCGTGGTGTGGGGCGCGATGCACCTCCGCCCCGGCGTGAAGCCCTGGTTCCTGCAGTGGCTCGCGCGGGAGCATCCGGAGCTGGTGTCGTCGTACCACGGGCTCTACCCCGGGGCATCCGTGATGGCGCCGAAGGCGTACCGCACCTGGCTCGCACGACGGGTGCGGCCGCTGCTGCGCCTTCACCGGCTCACCGGTGGCGAAGAGGACGACGAGCCCCGCCGTCCCGCACGCCCCGGCCCCGTGGTCACGACCGCTCGCGGGCGGGCGGCCGCGGCCGCGACGGCGGCACCGGCGCTGTTCTGACGGCGGCAGGCCCGCCCTGCGGCGACGCGCGCCCGCGGCATCCCGTCACGAGCGGCACCCCCGCACCCCGTCAGCGCGGGAGCACCCCGGCACCCCACCCACGGAGCGGCACCCTCGGCGCCCCGTCACGAGCGCAGGAGATGCGACCAGCGCAGGACGAATCCGCGCCGGAACCGCCTACGCCCGCGACATCTCCTACGCCGGGAACGACGAAGCGCCGACCGCCCCGGGAACGACGAAGCGCCGACCGCCCGGGTGGGGGCGACCGGCGCTTCGGGAGCGTGCTTACGCGTCGACGTCGGCCAGCTGACGGCCGGCGATCTCCTCGAGGAGGTCGTCGCCAAGGCGCACCTCGTCGAAGGGAGCCTCGATCTCGGCGCGGTCGAGCATCTCGGTCATGCGCCGGCGGCGCTGACGCGGGATGAGGGTGACGACGCGGCCCGCACGACCCGCGCGGCCGGTGCGGCCCGAGCGGTGCAGGTACGTCTTGTACTCGTCGGGCGCGTCGGCCTGGATGACCAGGTCGATGTCATCGACGTGGATGCCGCGGGCGGCGACGTCGGTGGCGACGAGCACGCTGACGCGTCCCTCGGTGAGGCGCTGCAGGTTGCGGGTGCGCTTGGCCTGGTTGAGGTCACCGTGCAGCGCGACGGCCGGGATGCCGGCGTCGTCGAACTGCTCGGCGAGCATCTCCGCGTAGGCGCGGGTGCGGGCGAACACGAGGGTCTTGCCCTCGCGGTCCACGAGCGAGGTGAGGATCTCGGCCTTGTCGCGGTGGTCGATCACCAGGATGCGGTGGTCGATCGTGCTGGAGTCCTGGTCTTCACCGGCGACCTCGTAGACGGCCGGCTCGACGAGGAACTCGTCGACCAGCGCGGCGACCTCGCGGTCGAGTGTCGCGGAGAACAGCAGCTTCTGCGCACCGTCGGCGACGAGGCGCAGGATGCGCTGCATCGGCTCGAGGAATCCGAGCTCCGACATGTGGTCGGCCTCGTCGAGCACGACGATCTGCACCTCGGAGAGGTCGAGCTTGCCCTGTGCGACGAGGTCCTCGATGCGACCGGGCGTGCCGATGATGATGTCGACGCCCTTCTTCAGCGCGCCGACCTGGCGCGCCTGGGGCACACCGCCGTAGATCTGCGTGGTGAAGATGCCGACGCTGCGCGCGATCGGCTGGATGGTGCGGTCGATCTGCAGCGCGAGCTCACGGGTCGGGGCGAGCACGAGCGCCTTGGGCAGGCGACCGAACTCGCGACGCTTGCCGGCCTGCGAGCGCAGCAGCGACTCCACGAGCGGAGCGCCGAAGGCGATGGTCTTGCCGGAGCCGGTGCGGCCGCGGGCGAGAACGTCCTTGCCCTCGAGGATCGGGGCGATGGTCGCCGCCTGGATCGGGAACGGGGTCGGTGCGCCGAGGTCCTGCAGGACGCGGACGATGTTGTCGCCCAGTCCGAGGCTCGAGAAGGTCACATCGGCGACCTCGCCGGCCTGCACGGCCTCGGCCTGCAGGCGCTCGTGCACGACGTCGACGTGGGCCTCCTGGGCCTTCGTCTTGGACTCGGCGTTCCAGTCCGAGCGAGCCGGACGGTCACCGGAATCGCGACGCGGGCGGTCGTCGAACGAACGCGCGGGGCGGTCGTTGAACGAGCGGGCGGGACGGTCGTCGCGCTGGGGACGGTCGAACGAACGCGCGGGGCGGTCGCCATACGAACGGGCGGGACGGTCGTCGCGCTGCGGACGGTCGAACGAACGCGCGGGGCGGTCGCCATACGAACGGGCCGGACGGTCAGCGGAATCGCGACGGGGGCGGTCGTCGAACGAACGCGCCGGGCGGTCGCCGTAGGAGCGGGCCGGACGGTCATCGCGCTGCGGGCGGTCACCGTACGAGCGAGCCGGGCGCTCGTCGTAGGAGCGGGCGGGACGGTCATCGCGCTGCGGGCGGTCGCCGTACGAACGGGCCGGACGCTCATCGTAGGAGCGGGCCGGACGGTCATCACGCTGCGGGCGGTCACCGTACGAACGCTTCGGGCGGTCGTCGTAGGAACGCGCGGGACGGTCATCACGCTGCGGGCGGTCGCCGTAGGAACGAGCCGGGCGGTCGCCCTGGGCACCGCGGTAGCCGTCGCGCTGGGGACGGTCGCCGGCCGAGCGGGCCGGACGGTCGTCGAACGAACGGGCGGGACGGTCGTCGAACGAACGACGGGGGCGATCCTCGGAGTGGCTGCGGATGCTGCGGGACGCGTCGCGACCCACCTTCTCCTGCGCGGTCCAGCGGCGCTTGGGCGCGGCATCCGTGGTCTGCTCGGGGGCGCGGTAGCCGCGGTGGCTGGGGCTCTTCGAGCCGGTGGTACCGGTCGATGCCTCGCCGGGACGACGCTTGCGGTCCTGGAAGCTGGTCTTCGCGCCGTAGCGGGGCTCGAAGTTCTTGGCCGGTCGGCCGCCTGCGGGCTTCTTGCTCTTGGGCATGGGAAATGTCCTTCTGGGTTCTCTTTCACACGAGAACAGCACCCGCTGGCACGCAGGTATAACCCGGACATCCGTCGGCCGGGGCCATTATCGATAGTGGTCATGCACGTCGATCGACGCCCACCATCGGCCCCTTGGACTCACAAACCCATCCACGCGCACCACGCGCAGTGTCCGAAGCCGACCAGACGAGTATACGGGTGCGACGCTGGGAAACCGCCCATCGGCCTACCATGACGGCATGACCACCCACATTCCCTACGACCCGACCGGCCGCCGCTTCACCGTGGAGGCGGGCGACACCACCGTCGAGGTGAATCAGGTGGGCGGTGCGCTGCGCGCATTCTCGGTCGATGGGGTCGACTTCGTCCCCCGCTACCGCGATCACCTCCCGACGCCCGCCGGCGCCGGCATCGTCATGGCCCCCTGGACCAATCGCGTGCGCGACGGCGTCTGGGTGCACGAGGGGACGACGCAACGGCTGGCGATCAGCGAACCGAAGACCGGCAACGCCTCGCATGGGCTGCTGCGCTTCACCGGCTACCAGCCCGTCGCCTATGCGAAGGACTCCGTCACCCTCGGTGCCGACGTCTACCCGCAGACCGGCTATCCGTTCCATCTCGCCACGGAGGTCACCTACACCGTGGCGGAAGGCTCCCTCACGGTGGCCCACCGGGTGATCAACCTGGGGGCCGAACACGCACCCGTCGCCATCGGCGCCCATCCCTACTTCTGCATCGGCGGCGCCGACACGGCCGGGCTGACGCTGCACCTGGATGCCGCGACGCGCTTCACCGTCGACGAGCGGCTGCTGCCGGTTGCGGAAGAGCCCGTCGACGAGGCGACCGACCTGCGCACCCCGCGCCGACTCGGCGACCTCGACCTCGACACCGCGTACGGCACGATCAGCCGCGACGATGACGACCTCGTCCGCGCGACCCTCACCGCACCGGATGGCCGCTCACTCGCGGTCTGGGCCGGTCCGGGCTTCGACTACGTGCAGGTGTTCACGACCGACCGGTTCCCCGGCGAGCGGCTCGCCGTGGCGATCGAGCCGATGACGGCGCCGGCCGACGCCTTCAACTCGGGCAGAGGGCTGCGCCGGCTCGCCCCCGGCGAGGAGTGGCAGCTGTCCTGGGGTACGGCCGCCCGCACCCCATAAGTCAGCGCTGGGTGTCGGATCCGCCGTCGTGGGTCTCGGATGAGTCGGACGCCGCGTCGGAGTCGCCGGCCTCGGCCGCACCGGACGCAACATCGGTCTCGTCGGACTGAGCCTCGTCGATGTCGGACGGTTGCGCCTCATCGGACTCGGCGGGTCGCCACTCGTCACCCTCCGCGGGCTGAGCCTCGTCGAACTCGGCGGGCTGCGCCTCACTGAGCGCGAAGGGCTCCTCCGCGTCGGACTCAGTGGGCTGCGCCTCGTCGGACTCGGCGGGTCGCCACTCGTCACCCTCCGCGGGCTGAGCCTCGTCGAACTCGGACGGCCGCCCCTCTTCACCCTCGGCGGGCTGCGCCTCGTGACCATGGGCGGACTCGACCTCGGCGCCCTCCCCGGGCTCCGCCACGTCCTGCTCGCTCGGCTCCGCCGCGTCCTGCTCGCTCGACTCCGCCGCGTCCTGCTCGCTCGGCTCCGCCGCGTCCTGCTCGCCTGACTCCGCCGCGTCGAGCTCAGCGGACTCCGCGACGGGCAGCTCGGCAGCCTCCGCGCCGGGCTCCGCGCCCTCGACCTCCGGCTCGCCGGATTCAGCGCTCACGCCAGCGTCGGCACTCGCATCGGACGCAGCGCTCTCGGCGGGCGAGACAGCAGATTCGGCAGCCTCATCGAACCAGTTCGACTCCGCAGAAGCCGCCTCGCTGCCGGACGCGTCGGTCCCGTCGGCTGCGTCGGGCTCGGCGGCTGCGTCGCGCTCGGCGGCCCCGTCGGACTCGACGGCCCCGACAGGCCGCTCAGCGGCATCCGGGTCCTGCGTCGCCGGCGCGTCGAGGTCGGTCGCCGCACCGCCGGTGGCCGCGCCGGCGACCGCGATCGGGTTCGTCGACCCGAGTGCCCGCAACTCGCGCCGCGTGAGCGGCACACCCGTCGTCGGCACAGCCGTCGTCGGACCACCAGTCGCCGCGCCGGCCACCGCCACGGCGACCGCGGGCGCGGGCGCCTCGGTCGGCACCGCGGCGCGCTTGGCCTCACGACGCTCGCGCGCGCCTTCGACGAGGTTGTAGAGCGTCGGCAGCACGAGCAGCGTCAGCACGGTGGACGAGATCAGCCCGCCGATCACGACGATGGCGAGCGGCTGGGAGATGAACCCGCCGCTGCCGGTGATGCCCAGCGCCATCGGGGTCAGCGCGAAGATCGTCGCCAGCGCGGTCATGAGGATGGGCCGCAGACGTCGCGCGCCACCGGCGATGGTGGCGTCGTGAGCGGAAAGCCCCTTCACGCGGTACTGGTTGACGAGGTCGACCAGCACGATGGCGTTGGTCACCACGATGCCGATGAGCATGAGCACGCCGATGAGCGATGCGACGCCCAGCGGCACCCCGGTGGCGATCTGCAGCAGAATCGCGCCCGTCGCCGCGAAGGGCACGGACACCAGCAGCAGCAGCGGCTGGCGCAGCGACTTGAACGTCGCCACCATCACGATGTAGACGATCAGGATCGCCGCCAGCAGGGCCAGGCCCAGCTGGTAGAAGGCATCCTGCTGCTGAGACAGCACGCCGCCCACGCTCGCGTCGGCCGAAGCGGGCAGGTCTGCGTCGGCGAGCGCCTCGGTGACGACGGCCGACGCGGCGGTGAGGTCGTCTCCCGAGGGGGTGACGACCACGGTGGCGGTGCGCTGGCCGCGCTCGGCGGTGATCGAGGTCGGGCCCTCGCTCTCCTCGACCGTCGCGACCTCCGACAGCGCCACCGGACCCGTGGCGGTCGGCACCTGCAGACTCTTCAGGTCCTCCAGCGTCGCCGGCACCTGCGAGGCGGCCAGGTACACCGTGAGCGTCGTGTCGTCGATCTCGACCGACCCGATCTGCTGCGGCTGCATCGTCCCCGACACGAGCGCGCCGACGGCGACTTCGGACAGCCCGCGCTGAGCGGCGGCGTCGCGGTCGACCACGACGGCGATGTACGGCAGCGAAGCGGCGAGGTTGGTGGTGACCTGCTCGACCCCGTCGCGTCCTTCGACCGAGGCGACGACGGCATCCGTCGCCTCCTGCAGTGTCGTCTGGTCGGGTGCGGTGACGTCGATCTCGATGTCGCTCGACCCGAATCCGCCCTGTGCGGACAGTGCGACGGTGCCGACGTCGGACAGCCCGTCGACGGTGTCGAGCACGTCTTCACGCACGGTGAGCTGGTCGGCCTCGGGGTCGGTGGTGACCGAGAAGGTCGCCCCGCTCGACCCGCCCGAGAACGCGTCGACGAGAGCCGATCCGCTCGAGCCGATCGACACCTGCACGGTCTCGATGCCGTCGACGCCCAGCAGCGCCTCTTCGACGACGGCGGCTGCGGCGTCCTTTGCGTCGAGCGAGGCGGCGGGACCGAGATCCTGCGTCACCGTGAAGGTGTTCTGCCCGGTGTCGCCGAGGAAGTTCGTCTTCATGAACGGCGCCGCCGCGACCGTGCCCGCGAGCACCAGCAGGGCCAGCAGCAGGGTCACCGCCGAGTGGCGCAGCGTCCACCGCAGCACCGGCAGGTACGCCTTCTGCAGCCGCGACGGCGGCGCAGAGGGGTCTTCGGGGTCGATGGGCTCACCATCGGGCCCGATGAGCGCCTTGCCGGGGCGCAGGAACCAGTAGGCCAGCACGGGAACGATCGTCAGCGACACGAACAGCGACGCCGTCATCGCGATCGTGACCGTCAGCGCGAACGGCCGGAACAGCTCACCGGTCACATCGCCGACGAAGGCGATGGGCAGGAACACCGCGACGGTGGTGATGGTGGATGCCGTGATGGCGGCAGCCACCTCGCGCACGGCCAGCAGGATGGACCGCAGCTTGTCGGCGGACCCGACATAGTGGCGCTTGATGTTCTCGATCACGACGATGGAGTCGTCGACGACGCGACCGATCGCGATCGTCAAGGCGCCCAGGGTCAGGATGTTCAGCGAGTACCCGAACGCCTGGATGCCGATGAACGTGATGAGCACGCTGGTGGGGATCGAGATCGCCGTGACCAGTGTCGAGCGCACCGAGAGCAGGAACAGCAGGATCACGAGCACCGCGAACGCCAGCCCGAGGAGCCCTTCCTCGGCGAGCGCCGCGATGGATTCCTGGATGAAGGGCGCCTGGTCGAACACCACGGTGAACTCGGCGGCGCCGTCGAGTGCCTGCTCGAGGTCCGGCAGCGCGGCGAGCACGCCCTTCGAGACGTCCACGGTGTTGGCGGCAGGCAGCTTCGTCACGGCGATCGTGAGCGCCGGCTCGCCGTCGACGCGCGAGATCGAGGTCTGCGGGTCCTGGTCGGCCTCGACGGTGGCGACATCCGAGATGGTGACGACGCCGGCGCCGAACTGGGCAGGGTCGGTCGGAACCAGCGGAAGCGCCCCGATGTCCTCGACCGAGGTGATCTTCGCGCCGGTCTGCACCGTCAGGGTGCGGTCGTCCTCCGTGATGCCGCCGCCGGGGAAGAGGACGCCGTTCTGGTCGAGGGCGTCGCTGATCGCCTGCTGGCTGAATCCCGCTGCGGCGAGCGCCGCCTGGTCGGGCGTGATGGTGATGCGCTGGCCGGCGCCGCCGACCACCTCGGCGGAGTTGACCCCGGGGACGTCCTCGAGGTCGGGGATGACCGTGGACTCCAGGAGCTGCTGGATCGACGTCTCGTCGTCGTACCCGGTGACGGCGAGCTGGACGACGGGGAGATCATCGATCGACAGGCTGAAGACCTGCGGATCGACGGATTCGGGCAGCTGACCCTTGATGCGGTTGATCGCCTGCGTGATCTTCTGCTCAGCGGTGGCCAGATCCGTGCCGTAGGTGAAGGCCGCCTGGATGATCGAGGCGTTGGTCGTGCTCGTCGCGGTGGTCGATTCGAGCCCGGGCACACCCTGGATGGCCGTCTCGATGGGGAGCGACACATCGTTGGACACCACCTCGGGCGAGGCGCCCGGGTAGGTCGCCACGACCGTCAGCGCCGGGAACTCGATCGACGGGATGAGCTCCTGCTTGAGGTTGGTCAATGCCAGCCCGCCGAACACGGCGGCGACGATCGTCACGAGGGCGATGAGCGCGCGGTTCTTCAGGCTCAGGACGGCGAGGTGAGACACGGGCTGCCTTTTGCGAGATGTCGATGCGGGGGGACGGGTCGCCACGAGCGCGGCCGATACGCGGATGTATCGGGTTCAGTATCCCATGCGGCATACTGCGCGGCGCGCCGCTCACCGTGGCAGCAGGCCACCGATCACCATGCCGATCGCCGCGGCGACCACGGCGGTGCCCAGCGTCGCGATCAGGTTGACCACGGCCCAGTCGCGGCGGCCGCGCTGCGCCATCAGTGCGGAGTCCACGCTCACGGTGCTGAAGGTGGTGAACCCGCCCAGCAGGCCGACCCCCACGACCATGCCCCATACGGGCGCGAACGATGCCCCCGCCCCGACGATCACGCCCAGAACAAGGGACCCGATGACGTTGACCAGCAAGATGCCGAGGGGGAAGGCGTCGCTGCGCCCGCGCATGACGGCGGCATCCACCAGGTAGCGCACACCGGCACCCAGCCCGCCGGCCGCTGCGAGGACGCCCAGCTCTGCGAGGTTCATGCCGGCACCTCCATGATGCGCGCCGCGGCCTGACGCCGGCCGATGACCACGCCCCACGCGGCGGCGGCCACCCCGCAGGCCACGCTCACCGCGGCCAGGAGCATGCCGGTCACCGGTGCCGCACCGAACAGCTGCACCGTCTGCACGGCGAACGCACTGTAGGTCGTGAATCCTCCGAGCACCCCGGTGCCCAGGAACGCGCGCAGCCGCGGTCGGCTCTGCCCGAGCCGGCCGACGACGAACCCCAGGGCGAAGGAGCCCGTGACGTTGATCGCCGCCGTCACCAGGGGAAGGGCGAGGGGGTGCGCTGCCGGTCCCCACGGCAGCACGAGAGCGGCGCGCGCGGCGACCCCGATGGCGCCGCCGAGCACCACGAAGACCAGGGTCAGCCAGGAGAACCGCGCCACGGGCTCAGGCTAGGGAACGGTCTGCAGGATCAGCGTACGGATCGCCGTCTCCGACGAGACCGACGCGTCCAGCAGGTGCCCCGACCGATACCGCGAGAACACGCGCGGGTCGATGTACGACCCTCGCGCGACCGACGGCGTGTTCCCCAGCGCCTTCGCGGCGCGCTGGACGGCGAGCACCTCCGCGCGCTTGCGGTCGCGCTTGGTGTCGACCGTCCCCACGCGTGCGAGGGTGTCGGCGGCGATGATCGTGCCCCGCAGGGTGCGGAAGTCCTTCGCGGTGAAGTCGCCGCCGGTGAGCGATCGCACGTAGTCGTTCACCTCTTTGGGAGTCAGCGCGACACGGCGCCGGCCGCGGGACCAGGCCAGCAGCGCCGCCGTCGGCCGCCCCGCCGTCAGGAGCGCGATGACGTCGGCCAGATCCGGGTCCTCCAGCTCGATGACCTGCCGCTTTCCGCTCTTGCCGGGGAAGTCGAGCGTGATCACCGGCGCGTCCACTCGCGCGTGCCGGCGCTGCAGCGTCGTGAGCCCTCGGTTGCCGGTGCGGGCGAGATGCCGCTCCGAGCCGATGCGCACCGCGGCCTGATCGAGAAGGCGGAAGGCGGCCGCCAGCACGCGATCGCGGTCGAGGCCGTCCTGGCGCAGCGACGCCGTCACCCGCCCACGTGCCCGTGGGAGCGCCTCGGCCAGCAGCAGCGCGCGGGCGTACTTGTTCTTGTCCCGCTTGGGCGCCCAGTCCGCGTGGTAGATGTACTGGGTGCGTCCGGCGTCGTCGACCCCGACGGCCTGGATATGCCCATTGGGCGCGGCACTGATCCACACGTCCCGCCATGCCGGCGGGATCACCAGCGCCTGGATGCGCTCACGGTGGGCATCGCCGCACGCGCGACCGGCGGTGTCGAGATAGCGATGGCCGGAGCCGGCGCGCACGCGCCGGAAGCCGGGGTCCACCCCGGGACGCACGCGTCGCAGACGCGGCACGGTCAGTGGTCGCGGAGCATGGTGATCAGCTCCGCCTTGCGCTTTCCGGAGTATCCGGCGAGGCCGAGTTCTTTGGCGCGAACGCGCAGCTGTGCGACCGTCCAGTCCTCGTAGTCGCCCGACTTCCCGCCGCGACGGCCCACCGCGCCGCGGCCGTCCCGCGCCGCTGCGTTGGACACGCGGGCGGCCTTCTCCTTCGACGCGCCGTCCTTGCGCAGCTCCTCGTACAGGTCGGGATCCTTCAGGCTGTTCGAGCCTCTTCCCTGGGGCATGGCGTGGCCTCCTCGCTCGCAGTCCTCCCGACGCTAGAACGTGCAGGAAAACGGCGCAGGGGGTTGACATCGGGCGCGCGCACGCTCTACCACCCCTCGCGAAGCAGAGTCAAGAGGTCGTAAGCAGACACACAGGATGGCTAGCGTGATCGACGAGCGCTGAACCGCGCCAACACCCGCTCCCCGGCGGGTGATGGGAGTACAGAAGAAGGAGCCCCATGAACATCGCACTCCTGATCATCATCGTCGTCGCGATCGTGCTCGCCATCGTCGGTGGCATGAACACCGCCCTCAGCTGGCTGCTGTGGGTCGCACTGATCGTCGGTGTCATCGCACTGATCGCCTTCCTCTTCCGCGTCATCAGCGGCAACAAGAGGGTGTAACGAAAGACCCCATGTGAGAGGGCCCGGCGCATCGCGCCGGGCCCTCTTGCCGTCTCGGGCGGGTCACAGCGCGCGCTGCGCATACACGCGCAGCGCGTCGCGCACGAGCTCTGCCCCGGCCTGGCCGCCATAGTTCGCTGCGAAGCGGGGATCCGCGACGTACATCTCCCCGAGTCCCGTCACGTACCCGACGATGCGGTCGCGCTCCGTCGGTGCCCCGGGAACCCCGGTCAGCCATGCGACATGGCGCGCGGCGAGGGACTGCGCTTCATCGCAGTCCGCGGGGATGCCGCGCGCGGCGGCATCCGTCCAGTCCGCGCCGAGGCGCGCGGTCGCCTGCTGCCACCTCTCGCGCTCCGCATCGCCCATGCTGCGCCACCACGCGTCGCTGCGCTGATAGGCGGCCGCCCCCCACCGCTCGGTGACCTCCTGCTCGTACCTCGCATGGTCGAAGCCGTCGAACATGTCCTGTGCCATGAGCTGCTCCCCTCTTCTCAGTGTCTCGATGGTCGATGCGACGGCGGCCACCTGCCGTTGCAGGCGCTCCTGCTCCTGCCGGAGCCGGTGAAGGTGCGCCTGCAGGGCCGCCACCGGCGACCGCTCACGGTCGAGCGCCTCGCCGATGTGCTCCAGCCCCATGCCGAGCTGGCGCAGCAGCAGAATGCGCTGGAGTCGCACGAGTGCCGCTTCGTCGTAGTGGCGGTAGCCGTTCGCGGCCACCCGCGTCGGCCGCAGCAGCCCGATGTCGTCGTAATGGCGCAGGGTGCGGCTCGTCGTCCCGGTCAGCCGAGCGACCTGCTGGATCGACCACTCCATGACCTGCTCCCGTCTTCCCATCCGACCGTAGATCTTGACGTTGCGTAAAGGTCAAGCGGCACTCGTCGCCCCCTCTCTTCCACATCGAGATATATCGTGTTATCTTCCGAACACGATATATCTCGATCACACCATCAGGAGCAGAAACATGACCTTCGAGAAATGGCTCATCCACCCGGGCGAGAACCGGGTGATCGACGTCGATGGCGTACGCACCCTCAAGGTCGGCCTCGTCGGCGGGCAGGTCGACGTGATCGGGCACGACGAGCCCGGCGTGCGCGTCGAAGTGCACGGCGTCACCGTGAAGGACCTGCGCATCGAGACCTCGGGCGACGCACTGGAGATCGACCACGCACAGCTGCGCTGGGACAACGTCCTGCAGTCGTTCCGCAACTTCGGCGCCGGCGGCCCCAAGGCGGAGATCAGCATCGCCGTTCCGCGCGACGTCGCCCTGACCCTCGGAGTGGTGAGCGCCAGCGCCCTCGTGGCGGGCCTGCAGAACGGCGCGCGCCTGAACACCGTCTCCGGCGACGTCATCGTCGACGGCATGATCGGCGACGTGTCGGTGAACGCCGTCTCCGGCGACACGCAGATCCGGGGCCTCGTCGGCGGACTCAGCGCCAACAGCGTCTCGGGTGACATCGCGGCATCCGGCGCTCTGCGCAAGGCCGATGTGGACACCGTGTCGGGGGCGACGATGATCGATGCCACCGGCGAGGCCGACACGATCAGCATCAACACCGTCGCCGGAGCGGCCACCGTGCGACTGGACCCGGGACTGCCGGCGAACTTCGCCATCCGCAGCGTCAGCGGCACGGTCATGGTCGACGGGGTCACCCACTCCGGCGGCAGCGGCGTGGGCGTGAACTACACCGGCTCGGTCGGAGAGCTCAGCGGCTCGTTCGTCGACCTGCGCGCGCACAGCGTCTCCGGCGCGGTGACCGTGCTGCGTCGCGCCGAGGTGGCCCCCGCCGAAGCGGCGACGCCCGTCGCCGAGGCCCGGCCGGATGCCGTGACGACCATGCCTCCCGCGGAGCAGCGACCGGATGCCGCGGCCGCTGCACCCGTCACGGACGCGCGACCCGATGGCGGGGCCGCGACCGAGGAGCAGTGGTGATGCCCCCCGTCTTCTCCCACGGCGACCTGCGCCTCTACCTGCTGAACCTGCTCGACGAGTCGCCTCGCCACGGCTACGACCTGATCCAGGCACTGTCGGACCGCACCGGGGGCACCTATACCCCCAGCGCCGGGACCGTGTACCCGCGTCTGGCGAAGCTGGAGGAGGAGGGCCTGGTGACCAAGTACGCCGATGGCCGCAAGACGGTCTACCGCATCACCGAAGCGGGACGCGCCGAGGTGGCCTCGCGGGCCCACGACCTCGAGGGCATCGAGGCGGGGCTGGACGACAGCGTGCGCCTCATCGCCGATGAGGTGCGCGGCAGCGTGCGGGAGGCCATGCGCAGCCTGCGCGCCGACCTCGCCGCCGCTGCTCAGACCGACCGCACCACCGCCAAGCAGGCTCCGGTCGACGACGAGCGCACCCGCAGTCGCGCGGAGCTGCACCGAGCCGATACGGCCCTGACGGAGTTCCGCGCCCGCGTGCGCAGCGAACTGCGCGTGCACGTCGCCCGCGGCGGCACACTGCCGGCGACCGTGGTGGACGAGCTCACCACGGCGCTCGACGCGACCGCCGCCGCGGTCACCCGCGCACTGTCGCGCTGATCAGCCCTCCGGCCACAGCTCCTCGTCGTCGCGCGCCGGTTCGTCCAGCGGCACGACGAGGATCGGCCGGTGCTGACGGTGGGCGAGGCGGGCGGCGACCGATCCGGTGAAGAACTCGCGGATCGATTCGCCGATGCCGCGCCGACGGGTTCCCACGACGATGAGTCGCGCATCGGTCTGCTCGGCGAGGTGCTTCATCGCCAGGGCGGGATCGCCCACCAGTTGGCGCACGGTGAAAGGCATATCGAGCCCCTTCAACGCCGCCGTGGCGGCATCCGTCACCGCCTCGAGATCCCCCTCGCCGGTGGCGATGTTCAGGTCGAGAGGCGCGGAGTGCACGTAGCCGTCGGGGTCCTCGTAGGTGACGAAGCGGGTCACGTCGACATGCACGACCACCAGCGGTGCACCCAGCAGCTTGGCGTACTGCGCGGCCTCTTTCACCACCCGCGGCGGCTGCCCCGGGATCGCGCCCACCAGCACAGCGTGCTGCGGTGTGGTCTCGGACTCTTCGATCATGGCGTCGTCGCCCCTTCCCCCTCAGGCCGGGCCCGGGGCTCCGTGATATCCTGAATGCTACTCTTCCCGGTGTTCTGCCGGATCGTGATTACGTCGGGCTCAGTCGCTTAGCCCGCGGCTCAGACAAATGAGGGGGTCTCGCATGGGGCGTGGCCGTCAGAAGGCGAAGCACACCAAGATCGCCAGGGAACTCAAGTCGTTCAGCCCGAGCGTGAACTACGCCGCGCTCGAACGCGAACTGGGTCACCCGGACGACGACGAGAACGACTACGTCGACAAGTGGGCAGACCAGTACACAGACGAATACGAAGACGAGAAGGCATAGCGCAGGTCACCACGCACCGTACCTGCGCTCCCACTCGTCCTCGATGGTGCGCGCCCGCGTGACCACGTAGCCGGCGGGGATCGCGGCGACGACCGCGCCCATCAGCACCCACAGGGGCAGCGTCCACGACCCGGTGGCGTCGTGCAGCAGCCCCGTCGCCAGCGGGAAGACCGCGGCGATGGCGTAGCCGATGCTCTGCACGAAGCCGCTCAGGGCCACGGCGGTCTCGTGACTGCGCGTGCGCAACCCCAGCATCACCAGGATCATGGGGAACAGCAGCGGCGCGGTTCCCACCAGCGCCACCCAGAGCACGGGGGCGGCCGCCGGCGCGAGCAGCAGCCCGCCCAGCCCCGCCAGCCCTGCGACCACCGCGACGGCGAAGAGCACCCGCTCCGCCCGCAGGCGCGCCACCAGCAACGGCACGATCAACGACGCCGGCAGCCCCATGAGGGCGAACAGCGACAGCAGCGCCCCGGCCGTGCGCGGGGTCACGTCGGCCACGTCGACGAGGATCGTCGGCAGCCAGCCGAACGACGTGTACGCCAGCGTCGACGACACGCTGAAGGCGACCGCCAGCGCCCAGGCCAGAGGCAGTCGCCACAGGCGCGCGAACAGCCGGGGCGTGGGCGCGGGCACGTCAACGGGCGCTGCGTCCCTGGCGCGCCGCAGCATGAGCACCCAGGGCAGCGTCGCCACCACGGCGAAGACCGCCCACGCACCCAGCGACACCCGCCACCCGGCCAGATCGGCCAGCGGCACGGCCACGAGCGGCGGGGTGAACGTCGCCACCGCCATGGTGGTGCTGTAGACGGTGGTCAGCAGCCCGACGCGACGCGGGAAGTACTTCTTCACCAGCGGTGGCAGCAGGATGTTGCCCACCCCGACCCCCGCGAACACCATCGCCGTCGCCACCAGGAGCGTCAGAGACCCCGTCGCGAATCCCCGGGTGACCAGCCCGAGGGCGACGACCGAGATCGCCGCCACCGCCACCTTCTCCAGCCCGAAGCGACGCTCGAACAGCGGCGCGAGCAGACCGAACACCGCGAAGCACACCGGCGGCACGGTCCCGATGAGACCGAGCACGGCAGCCGGCAGCGGGAAATCCTGCGCGATGAGGCCCACCAGCGGCGACAGCGAAGCCACCGCGCTGCGCAGCGAGAACGCGAAGAGCACGATCCCCACGACGGCCAGCGCCCCGCCCGATCGTGGCGGGTGGAAGGAGGGGCCGTCCGCCGGGGAGCGCGTCAAGAGGCCTGCGTGTCCTCGACCCAGGCGAGGTACTCGTCCGAGACCGTGCCGGTGACGTAGCGGCCGTCGAAGCAGCTCATGTCGAGGTCGTCGAGGTCCGACCCCTCCAGGATCGCGGCCTTCAGGTCTTCGACCTCCTGGTAGACGAGGCGGTCGCACCCGAGCTCTTCAGCGATCTCGGGGATCGTGCGCCCGTGGGCGACGAGCTCCAGCCGGGAGGGCATGTTGATGCCGTACACGTGGGGATAGCGCACGGGAGGGGCGGCAGAGGCGAAGGTGACCGTCTTGGCGCCGGCATCCCGCGCCATCTGGATGATCTCCTTCGAGGTCGTCCCCCGCACGATCGAGTCGTCGATGAGCAGCACGTTCTTGCCCTTGAACTCGCTCGACATGGCGTTGAGCTTCTGTCGCACACTCTTCTTGCGCACGGCCTGACCCGGCATGATGAACGTCCGGCCGACGTAGCGGTTCTTGTAGAAGCCTTCGCGATACTCGAGCCCCAGCTTGCGGGCGACCTGCATGGCGGCGGGGCGGGCCGAATCCGGGATCGGCATGACGACGTCGATCGACCCCTCCGGAGTGTGCTTGGCGATCGTGTCGGCCAGCCGCTCCCCCATGCGCAGGCGCGATTCGTACACCGCGATGCCGTTCATGATCGAGTCGGGACGGGCGAGGTAGACGTACTCGAACGAGCAGGGAGCGAGCTTCGTCTCGGCAGCGCACTCCCGGGAGTGGAGTCGTCCATCGAGGTCGATGTAGATCGCCTCGCCCGGCCGCACGTCGCGGACCACCTCGTAGTCGCCGTTCTCGAGCACGAGCGATTCGCTCGAGACGATCCACTCGTCCTCGCCGGCGGCGGTGCTCCGGCGCCCGAGGATGAGGGGACGGATGCCGAACGGGTCGCGGAAGGCCAGCAGGCCGTAGCCGGCGATGAGGGCGATCGCCGCGTACGAGCCTTCGACCCGCCCGTGAACGCGGGTGACGGCGGTGAACACGTCATCGGGGGTGAGCCGGTCGCCGTGGATGGTCTGCTGCAGCTCGTTGGCCAGCACATTGACCAGCAGCTCGGTGTCGGAGCTGGTGTTGAGGTGGCGCCGGTCGGTGCGGAACAGCTCCTCGGACAGCTCCCGGGTGTTGGTGAGGTTGCCGTTGTGCACCAGCACGATGCCGTAGGGGGCGTTGACGTAGAACGGCTGGGCCTCCTCCTCGCTGGAGGCGGTGCCCTTGGTGGCGTACCGCACGTGGCCGAGACCGATCGTCCCGAGCAGGGTGCGCATGTCGCGGGTGCGGAACGCCTCGCGCACCATCCCTCGCTGCTTGTTCATGTGCACGACACCGCTGGGCTCCGCGGTCGCGATACCGGTGGAGTCCTGCCCTCGGTGCTGCAGCAGCAGGAGTGAGTCGTAGATGTCCTGATTGACCAGGGCGTGGCCGACGACGCCGACGATTCCGCACATGGGGTGTTACTTCGCTCCCTGCTCGCGGTACGAGCCGACCAGGCGCACAGCGCCGCCCTCGACGCCCTTGGCGCCCTGTTCGAAATGCCCCTCAGGCAGGGCGGAGTCGTGCACGACCCCGATCTGCCACGTGGGGATGCCTGCGGCCGTCAGCGCAGCGGCGGCCGCATCGGCACGCTCCGCGGAGACCACCGCGACGAAGCCGACGCCGAGGTTCCAGGTGCCCTCGGTCTCGGTGAGGTCGAGGTCGCCGAGGTCGGCGAGCACGCGGAACACCGGCGGCGGGCTCCAGCTGGCACGGTCGACGTCGACCCAGGTGCCCACGGGCAGCACGCGGGCGAGATTGGCCGCGATGCCGCCGCCGGTGACGTGGCTGAGCGCGTGGAGCGCGTCGCCGAAGTCCGCCGCGAGGCGCAGCAGCGGCGTCGTGTACAGCCGTGTGGGCTCGAGCAGCACCTCACCCCAGGTGGAGCTGAAATCGGCGGCGTTGTCCCCGTAGCCGATGCCTGCTCCCGCGACGATGTGGCGCACCAGCGAGTAGCCGTTGGAGTGCAGGCCGCTGGAGGCCAGCGCCAGCACGACGTCACCCGCACGCACGCGGTCGGCGCCCAGCACGCGGTCCGCCTCGACGACGCCGGTCGCCGCTCCCGCGACGTCGTAGTCGTTCAGTCCAAGCAATCCGGGGTGCTCAGCGGTCTCGCCGCCCACCAGCGCCGTGCCCGTCTCGGCGCACCCGCGCGCGATGCCCTGGACGATGGCGGCGATGCGCTCGGGCACGACCTTGCCGCACGCGATGTAGTCGGTCATGAACAGCGGCTTCGCGCCCACGACGACGATGTCGTCGACCACCATGCCCACGAGGTCGATGCCGATGGTGTCGTGCTTGTCGATCGCCTGGGCGATGGCGACCTTGGTGCCCACCCCGTCCGTGCTGGTGGCCAGCAGGGGCTTGGTGAACCCGGTGAGCGCCGAGGCGTCGAAGAGGCCGGCGAATCCGCCGACGCCGCCTTGCACCTCCGGGCCGTGGGTGCGCTTGACGGCCGCCTTCATCAGTTCGACGGCCAGGTCGCCTGCGGCGGTGTCGACACCGGCGGCGGCATAAGGATCGCGGGGAGCAGAAGCCACGGCTCAACCCTAGCGGCGCGCGAGAGGGGCGGCGCGTCGCGCCCGCCTGAGGGGCGCGGGAACGGCCCGCCCGCCGCGACGGCGCACGCCTACAATGGCCGCATGGTCGGGGGGGCTCCAGAGTGGGTGGTCCGTGAAGACGCGAGCCAGGCGGTTCTCGTCGCTCTCGGCGTGCGTCAGCTCCTCGGCATCCGCTCGCCCGCCGAGCTGCCGTCGCTGCGCAACCTGCCGACGCTTTCCCCGCCACGCGACGACGACCGCCAGGCGGCGCTGGAGCGGCAGTGGCGCGAGTACTGGGCGCTGACGGTGGAGCCGCTGGCGCACCCCTCGCCGGTGCCGCTGGACCTCGTCGACGGCTTCGGCATCCTCGTGGCGCTGCCCACCGAGGGGTTCGACGAGCTGCGCACCGCGATGCTCCCCCACGCCGAGACGGCGGTGGACTACGCGGCACGCGCGCAGGAGCGGTACCGGGCGGATGCCGGCGCCGGCTCCCGGGTGTCGTACCGCGCCTACGCGGGGGCGATCGCCGAGCACGAACGGCAGGTGGGCCGGCGCGCGCACTCGTTCGAGCTGAATGTGCAGGTGCTGCCCCTCGCGCAGCGCGGCGTCTGGTGGATCGGGTCGCTCACGATCGCCGTCACCGACGGGCTGCGCGGCGATGTCGTGGCCTTCGACGCCGCCATCCACCCGATCATCGCCGAGCTGGCCTGAAGAGGGCCCCGGGCGGCGGTGTCAGTCCTGGGTGCGGATGTGCTCGTGCTCGATCTGCACGTCGCGGGCACGGGCGCTCAGCACGCGGTCGAACACGAGGGCGACGATGCCGCCCAGCGCGATGCCGATCGGCACGCCGAACAGCGCCAGGAAGCCGAACACCTGCATCGGGGAGTACACCACGCCGGTGTCGGTACTCACCTCGCCACCGTCGCCGAACGCGAAGGTGAGGATCAGGGCCGCCAGCAGCCCCAGCGCCGCCCCGAACCCGAGGAACACCGCGAACTTGGGGGTGCGGCGCAGGCGCGCGGTCTCGGTCATGTCTCCATTGTCTCACCGCGCGGTGGCACCCAGGCCGGGATCAGGGGCGCAGCGGCAGCAGCGCAGACAGGTCGGCGCGCGTGCCCGAGGCGTGGATACGGCCCGCCGTCACGGCATCCGCCCATGCCTCGGCGCCCGTCGCGAGGGCGACCCACGTGTCGGGGTCGGTCTCGACGACGTTCGGCGGGGTGCCCCGGGTGTGCCGCGGCCCCTCGAGCACCTGCACGGCACCGAAGGGCGGCACGCGCACCTCGACGCTGTTGCCCGGGGCCTTCTCGGCCAGCAGCTGCAGCAGATAGCGCACCGCCGTCGCGCGATCGGTGCGGGAGGGGGCATCGGCGGCGGCGAGCGCGGCCAGCGCCGCACGGCCGGCGTCGGTGGAGATCTTGCGCGGCATCCCGCCACGCTACCCGCGCGCGGCGCCGGCGTGAATCGGCAGGCGGAGCGGGAGGGAGGTGTCTCGCTAGGCTGGCCGGGTGAAGATCCTCGTCCTCGGTTCGGGCGCGCGCGAGCACGCCATCATCCTCGCCCTGCGCGCCGAAGACGCCGGGCACGAGCTGTTCGCCGCCCCCGGCAATGCCGGCATCGGCGCCGACGCGACACTCGTCGACCTCGACCCGACCGACGCCGGGGCGGTCACCGCGTTCGCGAACGAGAACGCGGTCGACCTCGTCGTCATCGGGCCCGAGGCCCCGCTGGTCGCCGGCGTGGCCGACGCGCTGCGCGAGCGCGGCATCCCGGCGTTCGGCCCGGGCAAGGCCGCAGCCCAGCTCGAAGGGTCGAAGACGTTCGCCAAGCGGGTGATGGATGCCGCCGGGGTCCCCACCGGCCGCGCCGTGCGCGCCCGCACGCGAGCGGAGGTCGAAGCGGCGCTGACCGAGCTCGGCGCCCCGCACGTGGTGAAGGCCGACGGCCTGGCCGCAGGCAAGGGCGTCATCGTCACCGACGACCGCGATGCCGCGCTGGCCCACGCCGAGGAGTACCTCCCGGACGGGGCGGTGCTCGTCGAGGAGTTCCTCTCCGGCCCCGAGGTGTCGCTGTTCTTCGTCTCCGACGGCGACCGCGTGGTGCCGCTGTCACCGGCACAGGACTACAAGCGCGCACACGACGACGACGCCGGTCCCAACACCGGCGGCATGGGCGCCTACTCACCGCTGCCGTGGCTGGCGGGCGCGTTCGGCGGCGAGGACGAGTTCGTCGCGGAGGTCACCCGCACGGTGGCCGAGCCGGTGATCCGCCAGCTCGACGCCGAGGGCACCCCCTTCATCGGCCTGCTCTACGCCGGCCTGATCCTCACCGAACAGGGCGTCAGGGTCATCGAGTTCAACGCCCGCTTCGGCGACCCGGAGACCCAGGTCGTGCTCGCGCGGCTGGCCACGCCTCTCTCGTCGCTGCTCATGGCCGCAGCCTCCGGTCACCTCGAGGACGAGCCGGCACCGGCCTTCGCCGCAGCGGCCGCCGTCACCGTCGTGCTCGCCAGCGAGGGCTACCCCGCCGCCCCGGTCACCGGGCGCGTGCTGACCGGGCTGGACGACGCCGCATCCGTCGAGGGCGTGCACCTCGCCCACGCGGCGACCGCCTGGCATGACGGCGAGCTCATCGCCACCGGCGGCCGGGTGCTCAACGTCGTGGCGCTCGGCAACACCTTCTTCGAAGCGCGCGAGCGCGCCTATGACGCGCTCGGCAGGATCCACCTGGAGGGCTCGCACCACCGCACGGACATCGCCCGCCGCGCCGTCGAGGACTGACGCCCCGCGACGGATCGGCCGCGCGCGCACGGGCATCCGTTCGCAACGCCGCGCAGCGCACCACCCCCGCGGCGGCGCGCGGTGCCATGCTCGTGACATGGCCAACATCGTCGTGAGGACCCTGCGCCGCACCCTCGCCCCGGTGACGCGCACCCGCACCTTCCGCCGGGTCGCCCCGAAGGCGCTTCCGGTGGCGGAGCGGGTGCTGAAGCGGGTCACCGGGGGCCGGCTCATCGTCTCCGGCATCCTGGTGCCCTCGCTGGTGCTGCACACGACCGGCGCGAAGAGCGGGCAGCCGCGCGAGACGCAGTTGATGTACACGCCCGACGGGCACGGCGGTGGCATCGTCGCGGGAACGAGCTTCGCGCGGGAGCAGCATCCGGCGTGGACGGCGAACCTGCGGGCGCACCCGGATGCCGAAGCCGACGTCCGCGGCCGACGGTACCGGGTGCACGCCGTGCCGATCCCCGACGACGAGCGCGACGCCGCGTGGGCGCTGATCGAAGCGCAGTGGCCGGGCTACCGCCAGTACGAGCGGGACTCGGGGCGCACGGTGCGGCTGTTCCGGCTGACGACCGACACCGCCCCGTCGCCGTTCACCGGGCGCCTCTAGCGCTGCGCGGGCGCGGGCGCTTCCGCGGGCGCGGGCGTCCCTCCGGGCGCGCGCACCGGCGCGGGCCGGCGCAGGAACAGCACGGCGACCACTCCGAGCAGGAGCACCGCCGCCGGCAGCAGGATCGCCTGCCCCATCGCCGCTGCGAACCCGGCCGCCGCCTCCGGCGGCAACGCGCCCGAGCCGAGCCCCGCCCCCGCCATACCGGGGAGGTTGGCCTCCAGACGCCCCTGCATCACCGCAGCGATCGCGGCCGATCCCAGCACCGAGCCGATCGTGCGCATCGTGTTGTAGACGCCCGAGCCGGCACCCGCCTGGCGGGGGTCGAGGTTGCGCGTCGCGGTCGTCGCCAGCGGGCCCCACAGCCCGGACTGACCGATCCCCATGAGGGCGGCGGGGAAGAGGAACATCCACGTCGGGGTGTCGGGGGTCATCAGCGACGCGTACCAGACGAGCGCGGATGCCACCGCGATCATCCCCGGCACGAGCAGGAACCGCGGGTCGGTGCGGTCGAGCAGACGTCCCGCCAGCGGGGAGAGGATGCCGGCCGCCACCGCCGTCGGCACCAGCAGCAGGGCGGCATCGGTCGGGCTCAGCCCGCGCGCCAGCTGCAGGAAGAACATGAACGGCAGCGACATGCTCGCCGCCATGAACCCCACCGCCGTGATGCCGATGCCGGCGACGGAGAAGTTGCGGTCCCGGAACAGCGACATCGGCACGAGCGCTTCGGTGCGCGTGCGAGCCTGCTGAGCCACGAACAGCGCCAGCACCACCAGGCCCGCGGCCAGCAGCATCCACACCGTCACCGGCCCCCAGATGGCGCCCCAGTCGTAGTGCTCCGCCTCCTGCAGGGCGAACACGATGAGGAACAGGGCGACGGCGCTGAGCACCACGCCCAGCATGTCGAAGCGGTGCGGGTGCGTCGGCAGCTTCGGCACCAGCATCCACGCGAGCACGAACCCGACCACGCCCACGGGCAGATTGACGAAGAAGATCCACTCCCACCCGAGGCCGTCCACGAGCAGGCCGCCGGCGAGCGGACCCACCAGCATCGCCACACCGGAGGTCGCGCCCCACAGGCCCATCGCCGCGCCCCGCCGGGCGGCGGGGAAGGTGCGGGTGATCACAGCCATCGTCTGCGGGGTCATCAGCGAGGCGCCGATGCCCTGCAGCGCCCGGAACGCGATGAGCGTGCCGAGGGTCGGCGACAGTCCGCAGCCGAGCGAGGCGAGGGTGAACACCGCGAGTCCGGCGAGGTAGATGCTCTTCGGGCCGAACCGGTCTCCCAGGCGCCCCGTCACCAGCAGCGGCACGGCGTAGGCGAGCAGATAGGCGCTCGTGACCCACACGACGTTGTCGAGGTCCGCCGTGTCGGGATCCAGCGCCGCCTTGATGGCGGGGTTGGCCACCGACACGATCGTGGTGTCCACGAGGATCATGAAGAAGCCGATCACCAGCGCCCACAGGGCCGGCCAGGGGCCGGTGGCGGGCGCGCCCGTGGCACGTCCTGCGCCGCGGCGAGCGCGGGTGTCAGAGTCGGTCACGCCGTCAGCCTCTCCCTCTGCGGTCCTCGCGGTGCGGAGGAGACTCTACGCCTGCTGGCCGACACCGGGGGCGGCGGAAAGCCGAATGGGGGCGCACTTCCGCTCGCAGATAGATGTGCACAGCGCTTCTCGTTATCGTACATATGTACTATACTCGGTGCCATGGAGAACGGACTCCGCGACATCGCCGCAGCACTCGACCTGCTGGTCGCCGCAGGTGCCGACCGGCCTCCCGGGTCACTGACACCGGGCGAGCTGATCGCGGTGAACGACGCCTTCGGCGCACTGCGCCGTCGAGTGGATGCCGCGTTCGCCCCGGTGGCCGCCGAGATCGCCCGCCAATCCCGCTCCGAGCTGGGGAAGGACTCGCTCGCGAAGAAGCAGGGTCACCGCTCTCCCGCAGCGCTGATCTCGGCGACGACGGGATCGACCACCGCAGACGCGGTGCGCCTGGTGCAGGTCGGCGAGGCCACCGCGCCCCGCATGACGCTCGCCGGCGAGCGCCTCCCGGCCAAGCACCCGCACGTCGCCGGCGCGGTGGCATCGGGGAAGCTCGGCATGTGGGCGGCATCCGCGATCATCACCCTCCTGGACCGCGTGTCGCTCCGCGCCGACGCCGCCGTCCTCGACGCGATGGAAGAGCGGCTCGCCGAAATGGCGCCGGGCCTGCGCCCCGATCAGCTGGGAACGCTGCTCGCCCGCGCCGAGGCCCACCTCGACCCCGACGGCGTCGAGCCGCGTGAGACCGAGCGACGCGGCGAGCGCAGCCTGGTGATCCAGGAGCGGGACGGGATGGTCGTGCTGACGGCGAAGCTCGATGCCGAGACGGCGGCACCCGTGAAAGCCGCCATCGAGGGGATCGTCACCGGAGTCCTCCGCCGCAATGAGCACGCCGACGATGCCGAGAAGGACCGACGCAGCGTGCGTCAGATGCAGGCGGATGCCCTGGCCGACGTGTGCCGTCACGCGCTCGGGTGCACGCAGCTGCCGACGCTCCCCACGACCACCGTCATCGTGCGCATGGACCTGGACGCGCTGACGGACGGCGTGGGCACCGCGAGCATCGATGGGATCGACCAGCCGCTCTCCGCAGCCGCCGCCCGACGGCTCGCAGCCGACGCGGAGATCATCCCCTGCGTCCTCGGCGGCGACAGCGAGATCCTCGACTGGGGACGTGCCAAGCGGCTCTTCACCGCGGCGCAGAAGCTGGCACTGGGCGAACGCGACGGTGGCTGCGCCTCATGCGGCGCTCCGTCCGCCCGGTGTGTCGTCCATCACATCCGATGGTGGGCGCGAGACGGCGGGTCAACCGACCTCGGCAACGGCATCCTCCTCTGCGTCGGATGCCACCATCGCATCCATGACAACGGCTGGGGGATCGAGGTCGAGGGCGTCGGGACGCGGGCGAAGGTGTGGTTCGTCCCACCGAAGTGGCTCGATCCGGCGCAGACCCGGCGTCTCGGCGGGCGACATCGCTACGACCTCGCCAGCTGACCGGGCCTTCGGGTGGTTCAGCGGAGCGCATCCAGGATGCGGAGGGCCTCTGTCGTTCCGTTTTCCGTGGACATGATCCTGGCGGCCTCCGTGACACGGACGCGATAGTCGTCGAGCGCATCCAGCGCGGTGCGGAGCGTGCGCACGGTCAACGCCCGCGATCGGATCGGGGCGGGGGCGAGTCCAGCCGCGTGCAACCGCGCACCCCAGAAGGGCTGATCTGCGATGAACGGAACGATCACCGAAGGCGCGGCGGCGAGCGTCGCCGCGTGGATGGTGCCAATGCCCCCATGGTGGACGGCGGCCGCCGCGAGCGGCAGCACCGTCCGATGGGCCACGCTCTGCATCACCAGCACGTCGCCCCCTGCGCGGTCCGGCGGCACCTCGATGCCACCGAGCCCCGTGGCGACGAGTACGCGGAAGCCCTGGTCACGTGCGGAATCGATGATGACGCGCCCCCGAGCCGCCGCCCCGGGTGCGCCCATCGAGCCGAACCCCGCGTACACGAAGGGTCCGGCTTCGATGAACTCAGCGACATCGGCGCTCACATCCTCCGAGGCTCGCCCGCGCAACCACGGGCCCGTCATGTGGACCGTCTCCGGCCAATCGTCGGGTCGAGGGAGGATGGCGGTACTGACAGGGAGAAGGGTCGCAATCGGCTCCGACGGACGCCGGCGTGAGCCGCCGACGAGGGCTCGCGCCTCCGCGAGCTCTGAGCGGAACATGGCGGTCGCTGCCCGCCCGGCTCGATATGTCCATCGATTGAGTGGGCGGATGCTGCGAGTGATCGTGCCGGCGGCCGGGAACGCGGCGGTCTCGGTGAGGACGGGAACTGTTTCGACCAGGACGTGCGGCACTCCGAGCGCATCCGCGACGAGGGGCGCGGAGAGGACCTTCGGGTGGTACACGATGAGGTCGGGCCGGTACTCGAGTGCCGCGCGAGCCCCTTCCACGATCACGCGTCGCATCAGCGGCTGCACGACTGATCGGAAGCTGCGCAGCGCCCGGGCCGGCGAGACCCCATGCGATCGGATCAGGCGGGTGAAGTCCGCGCCCATGCTCACGATGTCCACGCCGGCAGCGACGTCGAGGGCCTCGGGAACCACCAGGCGCACGCGGTGTCCGGCCGCCGCTGCGCTTTCGCCCAGTGCGATGAACGGTTCCACATCGCCGCGGGAACCGGCGGTCGCGAGCAGAAGTCTCACCCTGCGCCCCCTCGGGAGATCGTCGACGCGGGTCCAACGTACTCCTGCGGCCGACGAAGCACCGGGCTAGCCGTCGGCGCAGCGAGCGCCAGGCGGTGGAGGGGGACGGTGCGGGCGGGGGCGGTGAGCCGTCGATAATGGGCAGGTGACTTCCCCCGAGCTGCCCGGCTGGCGCCACGTCTACTCCGGCAAGGTGCGCGATCTCTACGTGCCCGATGCCGCGGCGAGCGACGAGGTCGTGGCCGACCGCATGCTCGTCGTCGCCAGCGACCGCGTCAGCGCCTTCGACGTCGTGCTCGAGCCCGGCATCCCTGACAAGGGCGTGCTGCTGACCACCCTGAGCCTCTGGTGGTTCGACCAGCTCGCCGGCGCGGACGGCGGGCGCGGCATCCCGAACCATCTGGCAGCGACCGCCGTGCTCGGCGATGACGACGAACCGCACTCCCTCGTACCCGAAGCGGTTGCCGGGCGCGCGATGGTCGTGCGTTCGCTCGACATGCTCCCCGTCGAATGCGTCGTGCGCGGCTACCTCACCGGCTCGGGCTGGGCGGAGTACCGCGCGCACGGCACGGTGTGCGGCATCCCGCTGCCGGAGGGCCTCGGGGATGGCGACCGGCTGCCCGAGCCGATCTTCACCCCCGCCTACAAGGCGCCGATGGGCGAGCACGACGAGAACATCTCGTTCGAGCAGACCGTGCAGCTGGTGGGGCGCGCGCGTGCCGAGGAGCTGCGGACCACGTCGCTGGAGATCTACGCCCGCGCCGCGGCGACGGCCGAGCGGAACGGCCTCATCCTCGCCGACACGAAGTTCGAGTTCGGTCTCGACGACCAGGGCATGCTCACGCTCGCCGACGAAGTGCTGACCAGCGATTCGTCGCGCTACTGGGATGCCGCGGCCTGGCAATCGGGCACCACCCCCGCCGAGCGCATGGCGTCATTCGACAAGCAGATCGTGCGCGACTGGCTCGCGGCGAACTGGGACAAGCAGGGCACGCCGCCCGCGCTGCCCGGCGACATCGTCGAGCGCACCGCCGACCGCTACCGGGAACTGTTGGAGAAACTCACGGGCGACTGACGTCACACACGCAGGGCCTCACAGGTTTTTCCCAGATAATGGGATTCGTCTTCCCCCTTGTCCTTTGACCCGAGGAGTCCCATGGCCATTTGGCGCCTGCACGGTGACGGCCGTCACGTCGAACGCGGAGCCGTCGTCAAGCCCGAAGAGAGATTGAGCTGGGGCGCGACGATCGCGATCGGCGCTCAGCACGTCGTGGCGATGTTCGGCGCCACCTTCCTCGTGCCGATCCTCACCGGTTTCCCGGTGTCGACGACCCTGCTGTTCTCGGGCCTCGGCACGCTGCTGTTCCTGCTGATCACGAAGAACCGCCTTCCCAGCTACCTGGGATCGTCGTTCGCGTTCATCGCGCCGATCACCGCCCTCAACGGCGGTGACCCGCTCGCGAGCCCGGAGCAGCTCACGCAGGCGCTCGTGGGTGTGGTGGTGGCCGGAGCACTGCTGGCAGGCGTCGGCTTCGTGGTGCAGGCGGTGGGAACCGGCTGGATCGAGAAGCTGATGCCGCCGGTCGTGGCCGGGTCCATCGTCGCGCTCATCGGGTTCAACCTCGCCCCCGCGGCGTGGAACAACTTCCGCCTGCAGCCGGAGCTGGCGACCGTGACCCTGGTGGCCGTCGTGCTGTTCAGCGTGCTGTTCCGAGGGTTCCTCGGCCGCATCTCGATCTTCCTCGGCGTGATCGTGGGCTACCTCGTGGCGGCGTTCACCGGGCAGATCGACTTCACCTCGGTGAACGAGGCCGCGTGGATCGGGCTGCCCGAGTTCCACCTGGCCGCGGTGACCGACCCCGCCGCATGGGCGCTCGTGCCGATGTTCCTGCCCGTCGTGCTCGTGCTGATCGCCGAGAACGTCGGCCACGTGCGCGGTGTCGCCACCATGACCGAGGACCCCTCGATCAACAAGCACACGGGCCGCGCGCTCATCGCGGACGGCGCGGCGACGATGCTCGCGGGCGGCTTCGGCGGCTCCGCGACGACGACCTACGGCGAGAACATCGGCGTCATGGCCGCCACGCGCGTGTACTCGACGGCGGCGTACTGGGTCGCCGGCACCGTGGCGATCCTGCTGGCCTTCTCACCCAAGATCGGCGCCCTGTTCAACACGATCCCCGCCGGCGTGCTCGGCGGCGTGACGACCGCGCTGTACGGCCTCATCGGCGTGATCGGCATCAAGATCTGGGTCGACAACCGCGTCGACTTCTCGCGCCCGGTCAACCAGTACACCGTGGCGGTGTCGTTCATCATCGCCATCGCCGGCTTCACGATGGACTGGGGCTCGCTGCAGTTCGGTGCGATCGTGCTCGGCACGGTCGCCGCGCTGGCGATCTACCACGGCGGCAACGCGATCGCCCGGTGGCGCCGCACCGGCGCCGACGACGGCGGCCCCATTCCCGCCGTCGGCCAGCTGGGCGGCGACATGCAGGACTGACGCACCGCGGGCCGCGCGATGCGCCGCGCGGGCTCCGCGGACCGTGAGACTGCATCTGGCGGCTGAGACAGCGGGTATTACCCACAGTCTCAGCCGCCAGTTGCAGTTTCAGCGGAGAAGCGGGGGCACGGGGGCGCGGGGGCACGGGGGCGCGGGAAAGCGACGGCGGAGAGACCGCGGCCAGCCGCGTCAGGCGGAGCCGCGGACGACGAGCTCTGTGTCGAGAATCGTGACGTGGCGCGGGCGACCACCGGCCAGCAGGTCCAGCAGGATCGACGCCATCGTCTCGCCCTGCAGGTGGGACGGCTGTCGCATCGTCGTCAACGGCGGGCTCACGGCGGTCGCCACCGGCGAATCGTCGAAGCCGACGATGGCGATGTCCTCGGGCACGCGGATGCCGGCGCGACCCAGCCGCGCGAGCGCGCCGCGGGCCATGAGGTCGCTGGCGATGAAGAGCGCGTCGACGTCGAGCTTCTGCTCTACCATCTGCGAGGCCGCTGCCGCGCCGCCGTCGGCGGTGAAGCCGCCGCCGAGCACGACCGCCTCCTCGAGACCCGCCGCCGCCAGTGCTTCGCGGAACCCGCGCAGCCGGTCCACACCCGCGGGCATGGTCAGCGGTCCGGCGATCGTGCCGATGCGGCGTCTGCCGGTATCGATGAGGTACTGGGTGGCCTGCCGCCCGCCCGCGACGTTGTCCACGTCGACGTAGTAGTCGTTCTCGCGCTCGCGCACCGGGCGGCCACCGTAGACCACCGGCACCGCGGCGGCGATGCGGTCGATGAACGTGTCGCTGGTGTGGTGGGAGATGACGATGGCCCCGTCCACCGCGCCGCTGCGCACGTAGCTCGTCGTCTTGTCGCGCGGGTCGTCGCTCGCGATCATCAGGTTGAGCACGTAGTCCGAGCGACTGATGCGCGCGTTGATGCCCGAGACCACGGCCGCGAAGAACGGGTCGCCGAAGAAGCGGGTGGTGTCCTCGGGAACGACCAGCGCGATCGCGAGCGTCTGACGGCTCGCGAGGGAGCGCGCCGCGCGGTTGGGCACGTAGTTCAGCTCGGCGATGGCGCGGTTGACCGCCGCCAGCGCCGAGGAGCTGACCGCGGTGGAGCCGTTCACCACGCGCGACACGGTGGAGCGCGACACGCCGGCCGCGGCGGCGACCTCTTCGATCGTCACCGCCCCGGGCGCTTCACGGGTGGTGTGGGTGTTCATGTCGCTCCCCGGGCCGTCTGGTCAGCCCGCCGCGGCAGTGCTGTCCAGCGCCCGCGCGGCGATGATCCGACTGTACTCGCGGCCGCTGTCCTTCACCGTGCGCTCGAGGGTGTCGTAGTCCACGCGCACGATGCCGAAGCGCTTGTCGTACCCCCAGGCCCACTCGAAGTTGTCCATGAGCGACCAGTAGAAGAATCCCCGCACGGCCACGCCGGCGTCGATGGCGTCGAGCGTGGCGTTCAGGTGCGCCGCGAGGAACGCCGCCCGGTCGCCGTCGGGCACGCGCAGCGCACCATCCTCCACGACGGGAGCGTCGTTGAAGGCCGCGCCGTTCTCGGTCACCGCGAGCACCACGCCCGCCTCCTGGGCGTAGTCGTCCCAGATGCGCCTCAGCAGGCGGGTGAGCCCCTCGGGCTGCACCTCCCAGTTCTGCGCCGTGCGCGGCAGCCCGCGCTCGACCGTGTGCATGTCGCGGTCGTCCGGGTACGGGCTGCGGGTCGCCCGGCTGCTCAGCGGCGCTCCCGAGACCGGCGGCACGGCCGGCGGCGTGGCCGACACGAGGTCGCCGTGGTAGTAGTTCACGCCCAGCGTGTCCAGCGGCTGGGAGATCGTCTCGAGGTCCCCACCTCGGACGGCCTCCTCGAACCGTGCCACCGCGCCGGCATCCACCTCCCGGATGTCCGCGACGATGTCGGCCGGGTACTGGGCGCGGAACAGCGGGTCGAGGAACCACCGGTTGAACTGCCCGTCGAGGCGCCGGGCGGCGTCGACGTCGCGCGGGTCGGCAGGGTCCGCCGGGTCGGCGACGGTGTGGTTCAGCGTGATCCCCAGATCGAGCGAAGCGTCGCGCGAGCGCAGCTCCCGCACCGTCATGCCGTGGCCCAGCAGCAGGTGGTGGGATGCCAGCAGACCCTCGGCCACGCTCTGGTGACCGGGCGCGTGCTCGCCTCCCGTGTAGCTGAGGAACGAGGCGCACCACGGCTCGTTGAGGGTCGTCCACACCGCGACGCGGTCGCCGAGGGCATCGTGCATGTCGAGTGCGTACTCGGTGAAGCGCTCGGCCGTCTCACGATTGATCCAGCCGCCCTGCTCCTGCAGCGCCTGCGGAAGGTCCCAGTGGTACAGCGTCAGCCACGGCAGGATGTCGGCGTCGAGCAGTTCGTCGACGAGGCGCTTGTAGAAGTCGACGCCCTCGAGGTTGAGCGCGCCACCGTCGGGCCGCACGCGCGACCACGACGTGGAGAACCGGTAGGTCTGCAGCCCCATCCGCTTCATCAGCGCGACGTCGTCGCGGTAGCGGTGGTAGTGATCGCACGCCACGTCACCGTTGTCGCCGTTGATGACCGCTCCGGGCACGCGACAGAAGGCATCCCAGATCGAGTCGGTGCGTCCGCCCTCGTGGGCGGCCCCCTCGATCTGGTAGGCCGCCGTCGCGGCGCCGAACAGGAAGTCGCCGGGGAAAGGTCGAGTGGATGCCATGAGGGCAGACTCCTCCTGTGAGATGGTGCTCATTGTCTCAGCCCTTGACCGCGCCGGCCATGATGCCGCTGACCAGCTGCTTGCCCGCGAAGATGAACAGCAGCAGCAGCGGGACCGTGGCGAGCACGACGCCGGCGAGCACGACGGAGTAGTCGACGAAGTAGTTGGACTGCAGCAGGGACAGCGCCACCGGGAGGGTGGGGTTCTGCCGGTCGAGCACGATGAACGGCCAGAAGAAGTTGTTCCAGGACCCCACGAAGGTGAACAGGAACAGCATCGCTGCCGCCGGACGGGCCGCGGTCACACCCACGGTCCAGAAGGTGCGGATCATGGACGCACCATCGACGCGCGCCGCCTCGATCAGCTCGTCGGGCACCGCCTGACGCAGGTACTGGGTCATCCAGAACACCCCGAAAGCACTGGTGAGCGCGGGGATGATGATCGCGCCGATCTGTCCGGTCCAGCCGAGGTCGGAGAACAGGATGTACAGGGGCACCACGCCCAGCTGCTGGGGAACGGCCATCGTGGCCACGACGAACACCAGCAGCGCCGGCCCGCCGAGGAAGCGCAGCTTCGCGAACGCCCAGCCGGCGAGGGTCGAGGTGACCACGACGGCGGCGGCGATGAGGAACGAGCTGTAGATGGAGTTCCACAGCGCCGGCCAGAAGTTCACCGCCGGGTTGTTCAGCACCGCCGTGGCGTTCTCGATGAAGTTGCCCAGCGGCACCCACGGGAAGGCGCCGCGCAGCGTGGTGGCGTCTCCCGAGCCGATGACGAAAGACCAGTACAGCGGGAAGACGGCCGAGAGGAAGACGGCGCCGAGCGTGCCGTAGACCCAGAACCCGGGCCGCGAGCCGCGGATGCGGATGGTCTTCGCGCCGCGGCGGCGCTGGGCCGCGTTGGGGATGCCCTCTTCGACGACCGCGAGGGGTGTGGGCGTGCCGATGCTCATCGCTGGGACTCCTTGACCGTCTTCTTGGTCGCTCGCGCGGCCCGTTTCTGCTCGCGTTTGCTCAGCTCGGACCGCAGGCCCTCATCTCGCACGAGGGTGCGGGTGAGCAGGAGGTTGAGCAAGCCGATGCCCAGGATGATGATGAACAGGATCCAGGCCATGGCCGCGGCGCGGCCGAAGTTCCACTGCCCCCAGCCGATGTCGTAGAGGTACAGCGTGATGGTCAGCCACTGCTGGGCCGAGCCGCCGCGACCGAACTGGTCGAAGACGCGGGGCTCGTCGAAGATCTGCAGACCGCCGATGGTCGAGGTGATGATCACGAAGATCAGCGTCGGCTTGAGCGACGGCATCGTGATGCTGAAGAACTGCCGGATGGGGCCCGCGCCGTCGACGGTCGCGGCCTCGTAGAAGTCCCGGTTCACGGCCTGCATGGCGGCCAGGAGGATGAGCGTGTTGTAGCCGACCCAGCGGTAGTTGACCATCGTGGCGATCGCGACGTGGCTCCAGAAGGGCTCGACGTGCCAGGGGATGGCGGAGATGCCGATCAGCTGCAGCCAGCTGTTGATGAGGCCGGACTTGTCGGCGAACATCGCGTTGAAGATGAGGCCGACCGCCACGGGGGCGACGACGTAGGGCACCAGCACGCTCATGCGCCAGAAGGTCTTGGCGCGGATGTTGCGGTCCAGCACGGAGGCGATGAAGATCGCCAGCAGCAGCTGCGGGACGCTGGAGAGCACGAAGATGCTGAAGGTGTTGCGCAGCGCGGTCCAGAAGTGCGGCTGCGTGAGGATCCAGACGTACTGGTCGAAGCCGACGAACTCACCGGAATTGCGGACCAGGTCCCAATCCATGAAGGAGATGACGGCGGTGTACGCGATGGGGAAGAGGCCCACGATCGCGAACATGATGAAGAACGGCGAGATGTACAGGTAGGGCGAAACCTTCAGATCCCACCGGCTCAGCCGGTGCGAGAAGGAGATGACCCGCGGCTGGCGCGGAGGCGGCGCCGCAGGGGCAGCAGCACGCGTCTGCGGGCGGGATTCAGTAGCGGTCACGATCGCCTTTCGTCTTCGGATGATCACGGGGTGCGGGTCACGGTGCGACCCGCACCCCGTGGATCAATGGGCTGGTGCCGGGATCAGAAACCGCTGATCTCGGTCAGCCAGGTGTTCCAGGCGGTCTCCTTGTCCTCGAGACCGTCGAAGACACGGGTGATCGCGTTCTGCAGGGCGTCGTGGTACTGGAAGTACTTCTCACCCTTGTAGGTCGACACCTCGATCGCGTTCGCGCGGTCGATGCCGATCTGTCCGGTGGGAGCGCCGTTGAAGTACTCGTTGGTGTACGAGGTGACCGCGTCGCTGTCCTGCGCCTCGACCTGGCTCGGGAACGTGCCGGCGTTCTCGAAGGCCTTGATCTGGTTCTCCGGAGCGGTCAGCCAGTCGGCGAGCTTCTGGGCAGCCTCGGTGTTCTTGCCGTCGGCGGGGACGACGAGGTACGAGCCGCCCCAGTTGCCGCCACCCTCGGGGAAGGCGTTGGCGATGTCCCAGCCCTCGACCTCGGGCGCCTCACCGGCGATGATGCCGTGCATCCACGGCGGGCACAGCATGGCGGCGAACTCGCCACCGGCCATGGCCGCGTACCAGTCGTCGCTCCACTGACCGGCGAAGGCCGAGATCGGCAGGCCGTTGTCGATGACCTGGTCGTAGGCGGCGCGGATGTCGGGGTTCTCGGCGGCGATGATCGTGCCGTCCGGCTCCTCGTAGGCGAGCTCGAGCTGGTTGACGAAGCCCTGCAGCAGCGAGTTGGCCGAGTCGATGAACGGGGTGCCCGTCTTCTCGACGTACTCCGAACCCACCTGGAAGAACGCGTCCCAGGTCGGGAACAGCTCGGCGACCTCTGCGCGGTCGGTGGGAAGGCCGGCCGCCTCGAACAGGTCGGCGCGGTAGCAGATGCTCTGCGGGCCCATGTCGGTGCCGTAGGCCACGAGGTTGCCGTCGGCGTCGGTCGCGGCGGCCTCCTTCCAGTCCAGCCAGCGGCCCTTCAGGTCGTCGGGCACCGGAACGACGAGGTCGGAGTACTTCATCATCTCGGTGAACCAGTCCACCTCGACGGCCTCGACGTCGGCGAGACCGCCCTTGCCGAGCTTCTGGAAGAAGTTCGCGCGTGCGTCGTTGGACGTCGCCGCCTTGTTGTGGACGACCTTGATGCCGGTCTCCTCGGTGAACTCCGCGAGAAGCTCGTCCGAGTAGCCCATGTCGTTGAACGTCGCGAGCGTCAGGGTGGCGGTGGCGTCGCCATCGCCGTCGTTCGACGCGGCGTCGCCGCCACCGGCACAGCCGGCGAGGACGATTGCTGTGGTCGCGACGCCGGCCAGCAGGGCGGTGGTGCGTCGCAGTGCGCGTGTTTTCACGTGTCACTCCTTTGTGGTGGTGGTTCGTGCGGGACCCCGGCCGTCGCACCCTCCGGGTGGGAGCGCTCTCACCGGTTGCCAACAATGTATGGGATCGCTCCCACGAACGCAAAGGGAGCGCTCCCATTCTTTGTCACGGTTGGATAACGTGCCCGGAGACCGCCGCCCGAAGCGCTCGCCGTGCGCCAGATGAGGCGGGCCGCGCGCACCCATAGACTGGGACGGCACCCTTCCCGCGACATCCGGAGCCCGAACATGCCCACCATCGTCGTCGACGTCATGCCCAAGGCCGAGCTGCTGGACCCGCAGGGAAAGGCCGTCGCCGGTGCCCTCGACCGCCTCGGCATCGCCGGGTTCGGTGACGTGCGCATCGGCAAGCGCTTCGAGCTGACCGTCGACGGCGAGGTCACCGACGAGGTTCTCGCCACCGCGCGCCGTATCGCCGACGACATCCTGTCCAACGCCGTGATCGAGGACGTGGTGGGCATCGAGGTCGTCGAATGACCGTGCGCGTCGGCGTCATCACCTTTCCCGGCTCGCTCGACGACGGCGACGCCCGTCGCGCGATCGCCCTCGCCGGCGCCGAGCCCGTCGCGCTCTGGCACGGCTCGCACGACCTCGAAGGGGTCGACGCCCTCGTGCTGCCCGGCGGCTTCAGCTACGGCGACTACCTGCGCGCCGGGGCCATCGCCGCCCGCGCGCCGATCATGACCGAGGTGAAGGATGCCGCCGGTCGCGGCATGCCCGTGCTCGGCATCTGCAACGGGTTCCAGATGCTCGTCGAGGCGCACCTGCTGCCCGGCGGACTGATCCGCAACGCCCACCAGCAGTTCATCCGCCGCGACCAGCGGCTGCGCGTCGAGAACGCGTCGACCGCCTGGACGAGCGACTACGAGGCGGGGCAGGAGATCGTCATCCCGCTGAAGAACGCCGACGGCGGCTACATCGCCTCGGAGTCGGAGCTCGACCGGCTCGAAGGCGAGGGCCTCGTGGCCTTCCGCTACCTCGGGGTGAACCCCAACGGGTCGCTGCGCGACATCGCCGGCATCACCAACGAGCGCGGCAACGTCGTGGGGCTCATGCCGCACCCCGAGCACGCCGTCGAGCCCGGGTTCGGCCCGAACGCCCCTGAGGCGATGCGGTCGGGAGTGGACGGACTGGCCTTCTTCACCTCGGCGATCTCCGCCGTGGTGGGCGCCGCCGCCTGATCCGCGACCCGCACACGGGCCGCCCCCTCAGAGGGGTGGGTATCGTCGGAGCATGACCTCCGGCATCCACGATCTCGTCCTCAGCGTGCCCACCGAGCAGCTCGCCGCCGACCTGGAGCCGCTGCCCGACGGGGTCGAGGTGGTCGTGTGGGACATGACAGGCGATGCTCCGCGCGCGCACATCGACATCGTGGTGCCGCCGTACATGAACGGGGCCACGCCGTATGACGCGCTGGCGAGCGTCGGCCCGCGCCTCGTGCAGGGGCAGTCGATCGGGTACGAGGGGGTCGAGGACAAGCTTCCTTCCGGTCTCGTCTTCGCCAACGCCGCCACCGTGCACGAGACGTCGACGGCGGAGCTCGCCGTCGGGCTCATCCTCGCCGCGCAGCGCCACATCGACGACTTCGCCGTCGACACCCGCGCCGGCGTCTGGAAGCCGCAGTTCGCACAGAGCCTCGCCGACCGCCGGGTGCTGCTGATCGGCTACGGCGGCGTGGGCAAGGCGATCGCCGCCCGCCTGGCGCCTTTCGAGGCGGCGCTCACCGCCGTCGCGCGCAGCGCCCGCGACGAGGACGGCATGACCGTCCACGCGATCGACGAGCTCGACGCCCTGCTGGCCGACGCCGAGATCGTCGTGCTCAGCCTCCCGGGAGGGGAGGAGACCCGCGGCATCCTCGATGCCCGCACGCTCGCACTGCTGCCCGACCGCGCGCTGGTGGTCAACGTCGGCCGCGGCTCGCTCATCGACACCGACGCGCTCGTGGCCGAGGTGTCATCGGGTCGGCTGCGGGCGGCGCTGGACGTCGTCGACCCCGAGCCGCTGCCGGAGGGGCATCCGCTCTGGGGCACGCCGGGGGTGCTGATCAGCCCGCACGTCGGCGGCGCGTCGAGCGCCATGCGCCCGCGCATCGCCGCGTTGATCACACGCCAGGTCGAGCGGATGCTCGCGGGCGAGGAGCCGGCGAACGTCGTCGTCCGCAGCTGACGCCCCTCGCCCCGCCGCACACGCCCGCCCCATCTCCTACTCCCGTCACGTGGCGAGCAGCGGGGGCAGCGCGACGGCTCAGGCGGTGAAGACCGAGAAGACGTCGCCGACGGCCTCGCGGCCACCGAGTCCCTCGAGCTCCATCAGCACCGAGGTGCCCACGACCTTGCCGCCGAGCAGGCCGACGAGCTCGTGCGCGGCGACGAGCGTTCCGCCGGTGGCCAGCACGTCGTCGACCAGCAGCACGCGCGTGCCGTCGGCGATGTCGTCGTGCGCCTCGATCGTGGCGGTGCCGTACTCCAGCGCGTACGAGACGGATGCCGCCGGGCGCGGCAGCTTGCCCGCCTTGCGGATGGGGATGAGTCCGACCTCGGCGACGGTGGCCATGGCGCCGGCGAGCAGGAACCCGCGCGCCTCGATGCCGGCGACGACGTCGAACTCCCCCGCGAACGGCGCGATCAACGCATCCACGACGGTGCGCAGTGCCGCGGCATCCGCCAGCAGCGGCGTGATGTCACGGAAGAGCACCCCCGGCTGGGGGTAGTCGGGAATCGTGCGGATGAGCGAGTCGGCGCGCACGAGGGCGGTGTCGGGTTGGGGGATCACCGGCCGATTCTACCGGCGGCACCCGCGTCGTTCCTGGGAGGGGCGCATTCGCGGCCCGCGACTGCAAGCGCTTGCAGTACCATGCTGTCATGACTCTTCCCGACACCCTCCCCGGCGCCGCCGCTGCGGACTCCCGCCCCGGCTCCCAGTGGTGGCGCACCGCCGTCATCTACCAGATCTACCCCCGCTCGTTCGCCGACGCCTCGGGCGACGGCGTGGGCGACCTGCCCGGCGTGACTTCCCACATCGACGACCTGAAGTCGCTGGGCATCGACGCGATCTGGCTGAGCCCCTTCCAGCGCTCCCCGCAGAAGGATGCCGGCTACGACGTGTCCGACTACTGCGACGTCGACCCGCTGTTCGGCACGCTGGCCGACTTCGACGACCTGATCGAGGCGGCGCACGCCCGCGGCATCCGCATCATCGCGGACCTGGTGCCGAACCACTCGTCCGACCAGCACGTGTGGTTCCAGGAGGCGCTGGCCGCCGCGCCGGGCAGCCCCGAGCGCGCCCGCTACATCTTCCGCGACGGCAAGGGCGACAACGGCGAGCTGCCCCCGAACAACTGGGAGTCCGTCTTCGGCGGCCCGGCCTGGACCCGGGTGACCGAGCCCGACGGCACCCCCGGCCAGTGGTACCTACATCTGTTCGACTCGTCGCAGCCCGACTTCGACTGGTCCAACCCGGTCGTGCACGAGGAGTTCCGCCGCATCCTGCGGTTCTGGCTCGACCGTGGCGTCGACGGCTTCCGCGTCGACGTGGCCCACGGCCTGGTGAAGGCCCCGGGCCTGCCCGACTACACCCCCGACCCGGAGGCCGGCTCCATGGGCGGCGACGCCGCCGACGTGCCGTACTGGGGCCAGGAGGGCGTGCACGACATCTACCGCGAATGGAACCGCGTGCTCGCCGAGTACGACGGCGACCGGGCGCTCTGCGCCGAGGCGTGGCTGCCGACGGTCGACATGACCGCCAAGTGGGTACGCCCCGACGAGATGCACCAGGCGTTCAACTTCGCCTACCTCGAGACGCCGTGGGACGCCGCCGAGCTGCGCACCGTCATCGACGAGTCGCTGCGCGCCTACCCCGCGGTGGGAGCCCCCAGCACCTGGGTGCTGTCGAACCACGACGTGGTGCGCCACGCCTCGCGCCTCGCGCTCACGGCCGAGAACCCGCAGGGCCACGGCATCGGGCCGGACTCGCCCGGAAAGCCCGAGCCCGTGCTCGGCCTGCGCCGTGCGCGCGCGGCATCCGCCGTCATGCTCGCCCTCCCCGGATCGGCCTACATCTACCAGGGTGAGGAGCTCGGGCTTCCCGAGGTCATCGACCTGCCCGGCGACGCCCGCCAGGACCCGACCTGGTTCCGCACCGAGGGCGAGCGCTACGGCCGCGACGGATGCCGCGTGCCGATTCCGTGGGAGGCCGACGCCCCCGCCTACGGCTTCAGCCCCACCGGCCAGTCGTGGCTGCCGCAGCCGGCCGAGTGGGCGACCCTCGCGCGCGCTGCGCAGGTCGACGACGCGACCTCCACGCTGTCGCTGTACCGCACCCTGCTCGCCGAGCGCCGCGCGCACGGCCTGGGAGCGGGCACGCTGCGCTGGATCGACGGCTTCGGCGACGACGTGCTGGCCTTCACCAACGGCGACGTCACGGTGCTGTCGAACATCGGCTCCGAGCCGGTGGCACTGCCCGCCGGTGACGTGCTGGTCGCGAGCGAGCCGCTGACCGACGGCATGCTGCCCGCCGACGTCACCGTGTGGCTGCGCACGGTCTGATCGACGCGACGGGAGACCCCACGCCATGGTGAGCATCGATGAGGTGGCACGCGCGGCGGGGGTCTCCACTGCGACGGTGTCGCGCGCGCTGAGCGGGCGGGGGCAGGTATCGGCCGGCACCCGCTCGCGCGTGCTCGACACCGCCGCGGCGCTGGGCTACGTCGTGTCGGCACCGGCATCGAGCCTCGCGTCGGGGCGCGCCCGCAACATCGGCGTGCTGCTGCCGGTGGTCGACCGGTGGTACTTCTCGACGGTGCTGGCCGGCATCGCATCGGGCCTGCAGAGCGCCGGCTACGACATCACCCTCTACGCGCTGACCGAGGATCCCACGGAGCGTGCGGCGGTGTTCGAGACGTTCCTGCGCCGCCGCCGCGTGGACGGCGTCATCGCCATCGCCATGTCGCTGGACACCGCCGAGGCCGACCGCCTCGCCGCGCTCGGCATGCCGGTCGTGGCCCTGGGCGCGGAGCACCGCCAGCTCCCCAGCCTGGCGGTCGACGACATCGCGGTCGCGAAGCTCGCGACCGCGCACCTCGCCGACCTGGGGCACCGGGAGCTGGCGCACATCGGCATCCTGCACGACGTCGACGACGGCACCGAGCGGGAGCACATCCCCTCGCTGCGGCGGCGGGGCTTCGAGCTGGCATTGGATGCCGCCGGCATCCCCCGCGCCGCCGCCCGCCACGCAGCGGCGGACTTCACGATCGAGGGCGGCCATGCGGCGGCCATGCGACTGCTGACGAGCGACGCCCCGCCCACCGCGGTCTTCGCCGCCTCGGACGAGATGGCGTTCGGCGCGCTGATCGCCGCGCGCGACCTGGGGCTGTCGGTGCCCGGCGACCTGTCGATCGTCGGTGTGGACGGCCACGAGCTGAGCGGCTTCTTCGGGCTCACGACGGTGGACCAGTTCCCGCACGACCAGGGACTGCGCGCGGCGAGAGAGGTGCTCGCCGCCCTCGGCGAGCGCGCCGAGGGCGAGGGCGGCGGGGGCGGCGCTGCCGGCGCCGAGGCCTTCGGGTCGCTCGCTTCCCTGCCGTTCGAGCTGGTGGTGCGCGCCTCCACGGGCGCGCCGACGCCCCGCTGACGGTCGCGCGACCGCACCGGGGATGCGGCAGCGATCGTCCGTCGCGGGCAGCCGCAGCCGTCCGCGTAGGCTCTGGCCATGAGCATCGACCTCGAAGCGCTGTACATCGACCTGCACCGGCATCCCGAGCTCTCGTTCCAGGAGACCCGCACCGCCGGGGTCGTCACACGGACGCTGCAGGAGCTCGGCATCCCGTTCGAGGAGGGGATCGGCAAGACCGGCGTCGCGGCGGTCATCCGCAACGGCGAGGGCCCCGTCGTGTGGCTGCGCGCCGACATGGACGCCCTGCCCGTCGAAGAGCGCACGGGCGTGCCCTACGCCAGCACCGCGCGCGGCATCGACCCCGCGGGGCAGGATGTGCCGGTCATGCACGCCTGCGGCCACGACATGCACGTCACCGCGCTGCTCGGCGCCCTCGAACGGCTGCACGCGACGACGGATGCCTGGTCGGGCACCGTGGTGGCGGTCTTCCAGCCCGCCGAGGAGTATGGCGCCGGTTCACGTGCGATGATCTCCGACGGCGTGCTCGACCGCTTCCCGCGCCCCGACATCGTGCTCGGCCAGCACCTCACCCCGCTGCCGGCGGGACTCATCGGGGTGCGCAGCGGCACGCAGATGGCCGCGTCCGATGGACTGAGCGTGACGCTGCTCGGCCGCGGCGGCCACGGGTCGCGTCCGCACGCCACGATCGACCCCGTCGTCATGGCGGCCGCCACGGTGATGCGCCTGCAGACGATCGTGTCGCGCGAGATCGACCCGCGCGACATGGCGGTCGTCACGGTCGGCGCCATCCACGCCGGGCTGAAGAACAACATCATCCCCGCCGAGGCGCGTCTCGAGCTGAGCCTGCGCTACACCGACGAGGCGGCCCGCGAGCGCGTCATGGCCAAGGTCGAGCGGGTCGTCCGCGCCGAGGCCGAGGCGTCCGGCGCAGAGGAGCCGCCGGTGATCTCGATCGCCCACACGCTGCCGCCGACCATCAACGACGCGGATGCCACTGCCCGTCTGGTCTCCGCGTTCGAGCGCAGCTTCGGCGAGGGCGCCGTGGTCGACCCCGGCATGTTCACCGGCAGCGAGGACGTGTCGTGGTTCGCCCGCGACGGCGGCGCTGCGCTGGTGTTCTGGTTCTGGGGCGGCGTCGACCCCGAGGCGTATGCAGCCGCGGCCGCCGCCGGCACGATCGACGCGGACATCCCCACGAACCACTCGCCGTTCTTCGCGCCGGTGCTTCACCCCACCATCGAGCGCGGCGTCGAGAACCTGGTGGTGGCGGCGCGGGAGTTCCTCGGCTGACGCACGTCCTGGCATCCGCGCCCCGGAATCCCCCGCCCCGGCATCCCTCACCACCGCATTCGGGCAGATCTCCTCGTTTCGGGCGACCCGGATATGCCCGCGCCCCGGCGCCCCACCAGGAGCCGCCCGACCGGAGGGGGCTCCGCCCGACACGACCGGAGATGCGGGGCCGGGTGGGTCCGCACCGCGCGGTCCGAGCCCGTCGGACACCTCGGGCCCCGCGCAGGCTGGGCGGCGTAGCCTGGAAGGGTGAGTGCCCCCATCGCATCCGACCCCGCCCGGGTCGTCGACGCCGCCGCGTTGCGCGCGGACTTCCCGATCCTCGACCAGAGCGTCAACGGGGAGTCGCTGGTGTACCTCGACTCCGGAGCGACGAGTCAGAAGCCGCAGGTGGTGCTCGACACCGAGATCGACTTCCTCACCCGCGCCAACTCGGCCGTGCACCGCGGCGCCCACACCCTCGCCGCCGAGGCGACGGAGCTGTTCGAGGATGCCCGCGAGACCGTCGCCGGTTTCGTCGGCGCCGAGCCCGAGAACCTCGTCTGGGCCAGCGGCGCGACCCTCGCCCTGAACCTCGTCGCCTATGCGATCGACAACGCCACCGCCGGCCGGGGCGCCCCGGCATCCGCCCGCTTCGCCCTGCGCGCCGGCGACGAGATCGTCGTGACCGAGGCGGAGCACCACGCCAACCTCATCCCGTGGCAGGAGCTCGCCGCCCGCACCGGCGCGGTGCTGCGCCACATCCCGGTGCGCGATGACGGCACCCTCGACATGGATGCCGCGGCGGCGCTCATCGGCGAGCGCACCAAGGTCGTGGCGTTCACGCACGTGTCGAACGTGCTCGGCATCGTCAACCCGGTGGCCGATCTCGTCGCGCTCGCCCGTGCCGTGGGCGCGCTCACGGTGATGGATGCCTGCCAGTCGGTGCCGCACCTCGCCGTGGACCTGCCCGCCCTGGGCGTCGACCTCGCGGCCTTCTCGGGCCACAAGATGCTCGGCCCCTACGGCGTCGGCGGGCTCTACGGACGCACCGAGGTGCTCGAGGCGCTGCCCCCGTTCCTCACCGGCGGCTCGATGGTCACCACCGTCACCCTCGACGAGGCGGGGTTCCTGCCCGCACCGCAGAAGTTCGAGGCGGGCACGCAGCCCGTCTCGCAGGCCATCGCGCTGGCTGCGGCGGCCCGCTACCTCGACGGCATCGGCACGGATGCCGTGCACGCGCACGAGCGCGAGATCGGTCGGCGCCTGCTCACCGGGCTCGACGCCATCGACGGCGTGCGGGTGCTGGGCGACCCGGGCGCCGACGTCGACCGGGTGGGGCTGGCGTCGTTCGACGTCGCCGGCGTGCACGCGCACGACGTCGGGCAGTTCCTGGATGCCCGGGGCATCGCCGTGCGGGTCGGGCACCACTGCGCCAAGCCGCTGCACGCCCGGTTCGGCCTGACCGCGTCGGTGCGCGCGTCGGCCTCGGTGTTCACGACAGACGACGACATCGACCGCTTCCTCGACGCCGTCGCGGGCGTGCGGTCGTACTTCGGCGCGGAAGGAGCCACGGCATGAGCGCCCTCGAATCGCTGTACCAGGAGCTGATCCTCGATCACTCCAAGCACCCGCACGCCCGCGGGCTCGCCTCGGAGGAGGGGCGCACCGCCACCTCGCACCAGCACAACCCGATCTGCGGTGACGACATCACCCTGCGCGCCCGGGTGTCCGACGACGGCGAGACGCTCACCTCGGTGACGTGGGAGGGCGCCGGCTGCTCGATCTCGCAGGCGTCGGCATCCATGCTGGCCTCCCTCGTCGACGACCGCATCGAGGCCGGCGACCCCCTGAGCCGGCAGGAGGCCATCGACCTGATCGGCGGGTTCCGCGAGGTGCTGCGCTCGCGGGGCAAGCAGGAGCTCGACGAAGACGTCTACGGCGACGCCACGGCGCTGTCGGGAGTGTCGAAGTTCACCGCACGCGTGAAGTGCGCGATGCTCGCATGGGTCGCGCTCGAGGACGCCCTGCCCCGCGCCTGAGTCGTCCGCCACGGCGGGCGTCACGCCCGACGCCAGCGCCGCGTCAGCGCACGGGGATGTCGGTGGCGAGCACCGACTCCAGTCGCGCGTAGCTGTCCTCCATGCCGTCGGCCATGCCGGTCGCGAGGATCTCGTCCCGCGTCGCCCGGTCGGGGTACTCCAGCAGCAGCGTGAGAAGCGTCGCCCCGTCCTCTTCGTCGAGGTTCAGGTCGTTGATGACGTCGGGGCCCTCGGTGCCGATCATGCGCTCGGTGGTGACCTCGCGGCGCGGCGGCTGCGACAGCAGGGTGCGGCCCTCGAAGCCGAAGCGCGTCTCGGGTCTGCCGTCCTGCTCGGGCTCGTGGTGCGCGCGCCAGACGAGGTCCCGCGAGCCCTCGATCAGCCGGGTGATCCGCACGTGGACGTCGTCGAGCAGCTCCACCTGCGTTCCCTTGCCCTGCGCGTACTCCCGCAGACCGAGCAGCACCCGGTCGAGCTGGTTCATCGCCATCGTGGAACCCTCGATCGCGCCCATCGCGACCACGGCGTCGAGGGCGTCGGCGGAGCCCAGAAGCGCTCGAGCTCGCGCGGGTCGGTGAACGCATGCCACAGGCGCTCGACAGGGGCGGCGAAGTCGGCGATGAGGGTCATCGTGAGGGCTTCGGGGTCGGTCGTGACTTCGGTGACGGGCATGTCACCCTCCTTGCGTGTTCTGTGGCGGGGCCGGCGCGGCCAGAAGGTCGTCCAGCCGATCGATGCGTGCGCGCCAGAGGGCTTCGTAGGCAGCCAGGAGGGTGCGGGCTCGGGCGATCATGTCCGGATCCGCCCGCACCAGCCGCTCGCGGCCCTCAGCGCGCTTGATGATGAGTCCGGCCGCCTCGAGCACGGCGACGTGCTTCTGCACTGCCGCGAACGACATGTCGTACCCGGCCGCGAGGGCCGAGACGGACTGCTCGCTCTCGAGCGTGCGCCGCAGGATGTCACGGCGCGTGGCTGCCGCCAGCGCGTGGAAGACGCGGTCGGTCTCGTCATCAGTGAGTTCCATTCGTACAACCATTTGGTTGCACGTTACGACCGGCCGGCTGGTTCGTCAAGACCTGCTCTTCCGCCACCACCGCCACGCAGCGCAACGAGGCCGGGGGTGAGCCCCCGGCCTCGTCTGCCTGACCGCCGCTGGTCAGGAAGCGGGGACCAGCACCCGGTCGATCGTGTGGATGACGCCGTTCGTGGCCGGGATGTTGATCGCCCAGAGCACCAGACGCGGGTCCTTGAGCGACGGGGTCTCGTCACGCAGCGTGGTGGCCCGCGGCTGGATGGTGCCGCCGTTGGCCATGGTCAGGTTGCGCGAGAGCAGCACCTGCAGGGGTCCGAGCTTCTTGCCCGGCACCACGTGGTACAGCAGGATGTTCGAGATCTGCTCCGCCGAGAACGTCGAGGTGATCGTGGTGAGCGCCGCGGCCTCCGACGCCGGGGCGGCACCGGTGAGGTCGGTGACGAGGCGCAGGAAAGCCTGGTCGTTGGGCGCGAACACCGTGAAGGTGGTGCTCGTGTCGGCGAGGGTGGCATCGAGCCCGGTGGCGACGAGCGCCTGCACCAGCAGGTCGTAGTCGCGGCCGTTGCTGTCCGGTGTTCCGCCGCCCGATGCGGCGACAGCCACATCGACGATCGACCCGGTCGGCTTCGCGCCGCCGTATGCCGACGCCGGCGAGGCTGTCAGCGTGAGCGCTGCGGCGACGATCGCCACGACGCCGATGGAGAGCTTCCGGTTCATCTTCCTGCTCCTTCGGTGAGAAGAGTCACGCTCGGCGACAGCCGTCGGGCGCCAGAAAGGTATTCCGGTCGAGCACGCCGTTTGGATGCAGCACGGCCACGCGGTGATGTGGCTGCTCACACGGCGAGGGGAAGTGCCCGGGGGCGGCGCGACTGCGCCGCCCCCGGGTGAGCCTCAGTCGAACGTCGCGACCAGACGCCCCTTCACCTCGCCGCGGTGCAGGCGCTGCAGCCCTTCGCCGATCTCGTCGAAGCGGATCGTCGTGGCCTCCGGCTTCAGCTGCCCCGTCTTCATGTACTCGTAGACGCCGGCGATGTCCTCCTTGGTGCCGCCGTTGGAGCCCCGCAGGATGCACTGGCTGAGGATGAGCGACTTCGTGCTGATGGTCGCCTCGAGCCGCCCCATGCCCACGACGACGACGGTGCCGTCCCGACGGATCGCGTCGACCGCCTGGGCGGTGGTCGTGCCGAATCCGGCGAAGTCGACGATCACGTCGAACACGACACCGTCGAAGTCGGCGATGGATGCCGCGACGCCCGCCGCGCCGATCTCCTCGGCCAGCGGCCAGACCGCCTCGTTGACCTCGGCGACGTACACCGTGGCACCGGCGAGCACCGCCACGCGGGCGCCGATCTGGCCGAGGCCGCCCAGGCCGATGATGCCGACGGTGTCTCCCGCCTTCACCCCGCCGTTGGTGATGACGGCGGCGTGGGAGGTCATGCCGGCATCCGTCGCCGCCGCGCCGTAGACGTCGTCGACCTCATCGGGGATCGGCACGAGCGCCTCGGCGGCGACGGCCATCTTCTCGGCGAACCCGCCGTCGTAGCCGTAACCGGGCGCTCCGGCGGCCGTGGTCGGGCACACGGCGACGCGGTCTCCCACGGCGTAGCCGGTCACCCCCTCGCCCAGCGCCTCGATGACGCCGGCGTTCTCGTGGCCGAGCGTGATCGGCAGCTTCGCCAGCATCGAGAGCCAGCCCTCGTCCCCGAGCACCCCCACGTCGGAGTGGCAGAGGCCCGCCGCCGTCATCTTCAGCAGCACCTCACCCGGCCCCGCGGTCGGCTCGGGCACCTCGTTCAGCACGAGGGGTTCATGGGTTCCGGTGAACTGCCAGGCTTTCATGGCTGCTCCTTCATGTTCGCGTCCCTTTCGGGCTTGCCTTCACGCTACGCAGAGCCCGGGTAGGGGGCTGCGATGGGCACCGGGGAAAAGCACCGGGAGACTAGGATGGACCCCGTCCGGCATCCCCTCGTCTTCTGGAGTCCAGCCGCGTGACCACGCCCTCTTCGACCTCTGTCGCCGATACCGTCGAGAACGCGGTCGCCACCCCCGACAGGGAGCAGCCGTACGCCGCTCTCGGGCTGAAGCCCGACGAGTACGCGAAGATCCGCGAGATCCTCGGCCGCCGCCCCACCTCGGGCGAGCTGGCGATGTACTCCGTCATGTGGAGCGAGCACTGCTCCTACAAGTCGAGCAAGATCTACCTGCGCCGCTTCGGCGAGAAGGTCTCCGACGAGATGAAGACCCGCCTCATGGTGGGCATGGGTCAGAACGCCGGCGTCGTCGACGTGGGCGAAGGCTGGGCGGTGACCTTCAAGGTCGAGTCCCACAACCACCCCAGCTACATCGAGCCCTTCCAGGGCGCCGCCACCGGCGTCGGCGGCATCGTGCGCGACATCATCTCGATGGGCGCGCGGCCGGTCGCCGTCATGGACCAGCTGCGCTTCGGCGCCGTCGAGAACCCCGACACCGCCCGTGTCGTGCACGGCGTCGTGTCGGGCATCTCGTTCTACGGCAACTGCCTGGGCCTGCCGAACATCGGCGGCGAGACGGTCTTCGACGCCGTCTACCAGGGCAACCCCCTCGTGAACGCCCTCGCCGTCGGCGTGCTGCGCCACGAGGACCTCAAGCTCGCCAACGCGTCCGGCCCCGGCAACAAGGTCGTGCTCTTCGGCGCCCGCACCGGCGGTGACGGCATCGGCGGAGCCTCGATCCTGGCATCCGACACCTTCGCCGACGGCGGACCCACCAAGCGCCCCGCGGTGCAGGTCGGCGACCCCTTCGCCGAGAAGGTGCTCATCGAGTGCTGCCTGGAGCTGTACCGGGGCGAGCTCGTCGAGGCGATCCAGGACCTCGGCGCCGCCGGCATCTCCTGCGCCACGAGCGAGCTGGCCGCCAACGGCGGGTCGGGCATGCGCGTGGATCTGGAGAACGTGCTGCTGCGCGACCCCACGCTCACGCCCGAGGAGATCCTCATGAGCGAGAGCCAGGAGCGCATGATGGCGATCGTCGCGCCGGAGAAGCTCGACGCGTTCCTCGCCGTCACGGGCAAGTGGGACGTGGAGACCAGCGTGCTGGGCGAGGTCACCGGCGACGGCCGGCTGCAGATCTTCTGGCACGGCGAGGAGATCGTCAACGTCGATCCCTCGACGGTCGCCGTCGACGGGCCCGTCTACGACCGCCCCGTGGCCTACCCCACCTGGATCGACGCGCTCCGCGAAGACTCCGCCTCGGCCCTGCCGCGCACCGACGACCCCGAAGAGCTGCGCCGGCAGTTCCTGACGCTCGTCGCGAGCCCCAACCTCGCCGACACGTCGTGGGTGACCAACCAGTACGACTACTACGTGATGGGCAACACCGCGCTGAGCTTCCCCGACGACGCCGGCATGATCCGCGTCGATGAGGAGTCGGGCCTGGGCTTCGCCATCGCCACCGACTGCAACAGCCGCTTCTGCCAGCTCGACCCCTACGAAGGCGCGAAGCTCGCCCTCGCCGAGGCGTACCGCAACGTCGCCGTCACCGGCGCCGTTCCCACCGCGGTGACCGATTGCCTCAACTTCGGCAGCCCCGAGAACCCCGAGGTCATGTGGCAGTTCTCGCAGACCGTCGACGGGCTCTCCGACGCCTGCCTCGAGCTCGGCGTGCCCGTCACCGGCGGCAACGTGTCGTTTTACAACCAGACCGGCGACACCCCCATCTACCCGACCCCGGTCGTGGGCGTGCTCGGCATCATCGACGACGTCGCCCGGCGCATCCCGAGCGGCTGGCAGGATGCCGGCGAGAACATCTACCTCCTCGGCGTCACCGCCACCGAGCTGAGCGGCTCGCAGTGGGCGGGCACGATCCACGGGCACCTGGGCGGCCGTCCGCCGAAGGTCGACCTCGCCGCCGAGAAGCGCCTGGCCGACCTGCTGCACGCGGCATCCCTGCAGTCGCTGGTCTCCAGCGCCCACGACGTCTCGGGCGGCGGTCTCGCCCAGACGCTCGCCGAGGGCGTCATGCGCTTCGGCGTCGGCGCCCGCGTGTGGCTGCGGGAGATCATGGAGCGCGACGGGGTGGATGCCGCGACCGCGCTGTTCTCCGAGTCGACCGGCCGCGTCGTGGTGACCGTGCCGCGTGAGGACGACGTGAAGTTCCGCGGCCTGTGCGACGGCCGGGGCTACCCGGTGCTGCGCATCGGCGTGACCGACGCCCCCGGCGACGGCGACGAGCCGGCCCTCGAGGTGCAGGATGTGTTCACCGTGACGGCGAGCGACCTGCGCGCGGTATCGCAGGCGACGCTGCCGGCCCTCTTCGGTGCGACGGTGGCCGAGCCGGCCGCGGCGACGGCGACGGAGGACCGGGCATGAGCGACGACGACTACGGCTCGTTCGGCCAGGGCCGTCAGCGCCGCATGAAGATCGTGGCGTGGATCGTGATCGGCGCGCTGATCCTCGTCGGCGGCGGATCGACCGTCATCGCCCTGCTCTTCGGCTGAGCAGGGCGCTCGGCGCACCGTCTGGCACGGCGACTAGCATGGCGTGATGGAGTCCGTCCTCCTGGTCATGGAGTCGTGGTGGTGGATCGCCCCTGCCGCCGCAGGCGCGGGAGCAATCGGCTACGGCGCGCTGACGACCGGCCGGCGGCGGGCGCGGCGGCTGGAGCTCGACGCCGCACGCCATGAGGAGCTGCTGGCTTTCCGCGCGCGGCAGGCGGCACGCGCCCGCGTCCGGGCAGCCCAGGCCGATGTGCTGAGCGCGAAGGCGCGGGACGGGATCGCGTCGCTGTCGCCGATGTCCGAGGCCCGTCGCGCGCTGCAGGCCGCCAAGCGGGCCGAGAAGCAGGCGATGCTGGAGCTGCGTGCCAGCCGCAGCAGGGTCAAGGCGGTGCGGGCAGGGTACAGCGCCGCCGGGCGGTCAGCCCCGCTGCCTCTCGAGCGGCTCATGGCCGAGCATGACGCGGTCACTGCGCGCTGGCTGGAGTACGAGACGGATGCCGCGCGGGCGCTCGCGTTCCCGCAGATGCTCGAGTCCCGGCATCCGTACACCCTCGCCTTTCTGCAGGCGCAGCGCGACGCCCATGCGCTGCGGCCGGCGTCGGCGCGGGACCGGATGAGCCCGGAGACGTTCGTGGCCTATCGCCGCGCGGTGCGGGCGCTGGAGGCGGCGTTCGCGACCGCCGAGCGCGATGCGCAGCGGGCCGCGCGGGCGAACCTGCCCGGGGTCGGCGGTCGGTCGGCGGCACCCGGGGTGACCGGATCGGGCACGCGGCCGGCCGTCGGCGCGACCGGCGCGACCGGCGCGACTCATGGTGCGACCCCGGGTGCTCCGGCATCGCGCTCGGCACCGGTCTGGCCGGTGCCCTCCCGCAGCCCTCGCCCTTCTCCGGGAGGGGAGCGGCCGGCGTCGGGCGGCGAAACGCCCCGCTAGCATGACACCGTGGACGAACTGTTCCGCTTCCTCGGCAACTACTGGTGGCTGGCCTTTCCGCTCGCGGGCGTGTTCGGCGGCCTCGGGCGTGCCTGGGAGCAAGCGGCGAAGCGCCGGCACAAGCGACGGCTCGAGGTGCTGCGCGCCAAGAGCGAGCTGAAGGCTGCGCAGGCCGCGGCGCGGGCGCGGCCGGTGGCGACGGCATCCGTCCCCACCGCGATCATGCGCCCGGCACCCGAGCCGAGCCAGGTGGAGCAGCTCTTCGCCGCGCACGACGCGGTGACGCAGCGGTGGCTGGAGTACGAACTCGATGTGGCCAAGCTCATCGCGTTTCCCACGATGAGCGACGGGCGGGAGCCGATGACCGCGGCGTTCCTGCGGGCGAAGAAGACCGCCGACCGGCTGCGGCCGCCGTCGGCGAAGGCGAAGGTCACGGCGGAGGAGCTGAACGAGTACCGCGCGGCGGTGACGGAGTTCGAGGTCGCCTTCGACCTGGCCGAACGCGAGGCGCGGCGGGTGCGGGACTCCTCGTTCACCGAAGGGGAGCGCAAGCGGCTCGCGACGGCGCAGCAGCTGCTGTCGGTGGCGGTGGATCAGGCCGCGAGCTCGTCCGAACGGCAGACGGCCTACAAGCGGGTGCGCGAGGAGCTCAACGGCTTGATCGCGCTGTCGGACGAGGCGATCGACGTGCTGAAGACGAAGGTCTCGCTGGAACTCCCGCGCGGCTCCACCCCCGCCCCCGACGCCCCATGAGTGATCGTGGCGCGCACCCCCGTGAAAGGATGCGCGCCACGGGTGCTCACTCCGTGGTGAGAGAGGAGACGTACTCCTCGTTCGCCGCCATCCAGTCGGCGACGATCGACTCGTAGTCGTCGCTGTCGTTCTCGTTGAACATCACGTTCTCGAGGGAGTACAGCGTCTCGCTGTCCATCTCGAAGGCGCTCAGCCACGCGAACACCTCGGGGAAGTCCTGCTCGAACGACGTCGACGCGAAGGAGTGGATGCCCTCGGCGTCGCCGAGCAGGCCCTTCGGGTCCTCGAGGTCCTTGATCGGGAAGGCGTCGTACGCCCAGTGCGGACGCCACAGCGTCACGAGGATGTTCTCGCCCGCCCGCGTCGCGGTGTCGAGCTCGGTCAGCATGGCCGGGGTCGACGACGTCACGTGGTCGAAGCCCTCGAGCCCGTACCCGGGGATGACGGCCGAGTCGGTGACGGTCGCCAGACCCGAGCCCGACTCGATGCCGTAGATCGTGCTGCCGAACAGGTCGGCGTTGTCGGCGAGCTCCTCGATCGAGTCGATCGGCGCGTCCTCGTTGACGGCGAAGGTCAGCTTCGCCTCGGTGTTCCAGGCGCCGAGGTCGACCATGTCATCGCCGTACTCCTCGATGTAGTCGGCGTGGGTCAGCGGCAGCCAGGTGTCCAGCGTCACGTCGTAGTCGCCGCTGGCGATGCCGTTGTACACGGCGGCGGGGTCGGCGTACTCCAGCTCGACCTCATAGCCCTGCTCCTCGAGCACGGCCTTCCACAGCTCGGACGCGGCGATGCCCTCGTCCCAGCCGTTGAAGACGGCGATCGTGATGGGGCGGTCTGCTGCGGCATCCCCTTCGGAGCCGGTGCTGTCGGACCCGCCGGCGCAGCCGGTGAGCGTCAGGGCCGCGGCCGACGTGAGCGCGAGCGCCCCCAGGATCGTGTTTCTCTTGGTCATCGTGACTTCCTCTCCCTTCGCATGCTGTGCGCGAAGCGGTCGTTGTGGTCGGGCACGGAGTCTCCGCGCCCCCCGCGAGTGATGAGCTCGCAAGTCTCAGGGCCGGATGGGCCCAGGGCCCGGCGGCGTCAGGCGGATGCCGCGGCCAGCGGCCGCCGCGTGCGCGCGGTGCGCGCGCCTCGGCTCGAGCCGCGCACGGCGAGGGCGGAGGTCATGCGGTCGAGGATCATCGCGATGATCACGACCGAGAGTCCGGCTTCGACGCCGAGGGCGATGTCGATCTTCTGCAGGCTCTGCACCACGTCGCCGCCCAGGCCGCGCGCGCCGACCATGCCGGCGATGACCACCATCGACAGGCTCAGCATGATCACCTGGTTGACGCCGGCCATGATGCTCGGCAGCGCCAGGGGCAGCTGAATCTGCCGCAGGATGCGGCCGGGCGACGCGCCGAAGGCATGGCCGGCCTCGACGACCTCGCGGTCGACGCCGCGGATGCCGAGCTCGGTCAGACGCACGCCGGGGGCGAGGGCGAACAGGATCGTCGCGACGATGCCGGGCACGACGCCGACGCGGAAGAGCATGAGCGCGGGGATGAGGTACACGAACGCGGGCATGGTCTGCAGGAAGTCCAGCACCGGTCGCACCACGGTCGAGACCGTGTCGCTGCGGGCGGCCCAGATGCCCAGCGGTATGCCGAGGGCCAGCGCGATCACCGACGCGACGATGACGAGGGCGAGCGACTGCATCGCGTTGTCCCACTGGTCGACGCCGACGATGACGAGCAGCCCCACGGTGGTGCCGGCGGCCAGCCACGGGCCCTTCGCCCAGAAGGCGAGCGCCGCCAGCACGATGATCACAGCCCAGAACGGCGGGGTCTGCAGCGTCCACTCCAGCGCGTCGTAGACGGCGAGGAACAGGGAGCGCAGCCCGTTGAAGAGCCACCCGAACGTGTCGATGAGCCAGCGGACGAAGGTCTCGGCGATCTCGCCGAGGGGAAGGCGCAGGTCGATCATCGGTCTGCCCCCTTCGCCGCGGCGGCGAGGTCGGCGGCATCGGCCTCCGCCGCGGCATCCGCTTCGGCCTGGCCCAGCTCGGCCAGCGAGGCCACGAGGTCGGCCTGCGGCACCGACGGGGCGGGCTCGATGACCGGCAGCGCCTGGGTCGTCGCCGGCACGTTACCCAGCGCGGCCAGCAGCGTCACACGCGGGATGAGGCCCACCAGGCGCCCGGCGTCGTCGACGACGGGCACCGGCACGGTGGTCTCGACAGCGCGTTCGACGACGTCGGTCAGGGGGTCGTCGGGCGAGACGGTCGGCACCGAGGCGTCGACGATCGCGCGCAGGTCGGTTTCGCCGGCCTTGATCGCCCGGATCACGCGGCGATCGCTGACGACGCCGAGCAGCCGCCGGTTCTCGGTCACGAACACGGATCCGGCCTGCAGTTCGCGCAGCGAGCGCAGCGCGCCGCGCAGTCCGGCGCTGAGGGGCGTGGTGGCGTGCGCGGGCTCCATGACGGCGGATGCCGTGAGCACCCGGGCACGGTCGACGTCCTGCACGAATTGCGCGACGTAGTCGTTCGCGGGGTCGGTCAGGATCTCCTCCGGCGTGCCGTTCTGCACGATGCGCCCATCGCGCATGACGGCGATGCGGTCGCCGAGGAACATCGCCTCGTTGAGGTCGTGGGTGATGAAGACGATCGTGCGGCCGAGCTCGCGCTGCAGCTCGACCAGCTGCTCCTGCATCTCACGCCGGATGAGCGGGTCCAGGGCCGAGAACGCCTCGTCCATCAGCAGGATGTCGGTGCCGGCGGTGAGGGCGCGGGCGAGGCCCACGCGCTGCCGCATGCCGCCCGACAGCTCGTCGGGCATGGCCTCGGCGCGGTCGGCGAGGCCGACCTTGTCGAGGATCTCCTGCGCGCGGCGACGCCGCTCGGCTTTGGCGACCCCCTGAATCTCGAGCGCGTAGGCGGCGTTGTCGATCACGGTGCGGTGCGGCAGCAGCGCGAAGTGCTGGAACACCATCGAGATCGACTGCCGGCGGATGCCGCGCAGCTCCCCGGCCGATGCGCCGGTGACGCTGCGCCCCTGCACGAGCACCTCGCCGGCGGTCGGCTCCAGCAGGCCGTTGAGCATGCGGATGATCGTGGACTTGCCGGAGCCGGACAGGCCCATGATCACGAAGATCTCGCCCGGCTGCACGGTGAAGCTCGCGTCGATGACCGCGGCGGTTCCGGCGTCGGCCACGTCGGTGCGGCTCTGTCCCGCACGCAGCCGCTTGACGGCATCCTTCGGGTTGCGGCCGAACACCTTGAACAGGTTCTTCGCTTCGACAGCGGGGGCAGCAGCGGTCACGTGGTCACCTCGGCGGCCGCACGCGGCCGCATCGGTCACGCCCGGGTGACGGTCATCGGCACCCCGGGCTCGCGCCGCCGTCTGGCGACCGACCGAGGCGCTCCGGCGACGCGCACATCGGGTGCGCGGCCCAGACCGCCGACCATACGCTCGCCCGTCCCGATCGGGCGAAGGGGGGCGACCGCGGACTGGTCTCGCGGACCTCATGGTCCTCCTCCACCGTATCGGGGCGTCCACAGCGTTCGCAAAACCGCCTCACAGAAGGGCTTGACATTGGCCGCTCACCCGTTGCATGGTTAATTAGTCAAGTAATGAACCAGCGGACGGAGCACCGTGATCGAAGACGGCAGGGCCATCTTCCTGCAGATCGCCGAGAGCATCGAGGATGCCATCGTCGACGGCAGCCTTCCGGAAGAGGGCCAGGTGCCATCGACCAATGAGCTCGCTGCGTTCCACCGCATCAACCCCGCCACGGCGGCGAAAGGAGTGAACATGCTCGTGGACAAGGGCGTGCTCTACAAGCGCCGCGGCATCGGCATGTTCGTCGCCCCGGGGGCGCGCGAGCAGTTGCGCGGCGAGCGCCGCGCGGCCTTCGCCGACCGCTACATCGATCCGCTGCTGGCCGAAGCCCGCGCTCTGGGCCTCGGCGCCGACGACCTCACCGCGCTCATCCAGCGCAGGTACACCACCACAGGAGAAGGGACGGCACGATGACTCCCGTCATCGAGGTGCAGAACCTCACGAAGCGCTACCGCGAGACACTCGCGGTAGACGACGTGAGCTTCGAGATTGAGAAGGACACCATCTACGGTCTCCTCGGCCGCAACGGCGCGGGCAAGACGACGGTCATGTCGATCCTCACCGCGCAGAACTTCGCCACGTCCGGCGAGGTGCGCATCTTCGGCGAGGATCCCTACGAGAACGCGGGCGTCCTGCAGCGCATGTGCTTCGTCCGTGAGGGCCAGAAGTACCCCGACGACGCGCTGCCCAAGCACGCGTTCGACACCGCCCGCCTGTTCTTCCCGAACTGGGACCAGGAGTTCGCCGAGCGCCTCATCGAGGACTTCCAGCTGCCGCTGAAGACGCGGATCAAGAAGCTCTCCCGCGGTCAGCTTTCCGCCGTCGGAGTGATCATCGGGCTCGCCGCGCGTGCGGAGATCACGTTCTTCGACGAGCCCTACCTGGGCCTGGATGCCGTCGCGCGCCAGATCTTCTACGACCGGCTGCTCGAGGACTACACCGAGCACCCGCGCACGGTGATCCTGTCCAGCCATCTGATCGACGAGGTGGCGAATCTGATCGAGCGGGTGCTGGTGATCGATCGAGGCAGGATCATCATGGACGAGTCGACTGACGCCGTGCGCGACCGTGCGGCCACGATCGTGGGGAACACGGCAGCGGTCGAGGCGTTCGTCGCGGGCCGCGAGGTGATCCACCGGGAGAGCCTGGGCCGCGTGTCGAGTGTCACGGTGCTCGGCACCCTCACCGACGCCGAGCGTGCGGCTCTGGCAGCACAGGGGCTGGATGTGGGCGCCGTGTCGCTGCAGCAGCTGATCGTGCGCGTCACCCAGCACGCCGCGGATACGGCGGCATCGGCGTCGACGCCGATCGACGAAGGAGCACTGCAATGAGCCGCACCATCAATGTCGTCCGGATGCAGCTGGTGAACCGGCTGACCTACATCTGGGTGCCGCTCCTTGTGCTGGCGGGCTCCCTGGTGATCACGCTGGCCATCTACGGGATCCTGGAGTACGCCGGTGTGGCAGGCCCGAAGTACGGGGGTGGCGCGCAGGCGCCGCTGTGGTACTTCGGGGTGGTCGGCATTCAGGCTCTGACCCTCACGTTCCCGTTCTCGCAGGCGATGAGTGTGACCCGGCGGGAGTTCTACGCCGGCACCGTGCTCACCGCGGTGCTCACCTCCGCTCTGCTGGGTCTGGTGTTCGTGGTCGGCGGGCTGCTCGAGCAGGCCACCGACGGGTGGGGCATGAACGGGTACTTCTTCTACCTGCCGTGGGTGTGGGAGGCGGGACCTCTCGCCGCGGGGTTCGTGTTCTTCGTGCTGGCGCTGCTGTTCTTCGTGTGTGGCTTCTGGGGCGCGACGATCTACAAGCGGTTCGGCAACCTGTGGCTCACCGTGGTGCTGGTCGCACTGGCTCTCGCGCTGGTGGCCCTGGCCTGGCTGATCACGCAGACGCAGTCCTGGGGCGCGTTCGCCGAGTGGTTCGTCGCGCAGGGGGCGCTGGGGCTGGCCCTGTGGGGCGTCGCCCTCATCGCGGTGCTGGCCGTGATCTCCTGGCGCACGCTTCGCCGCGCGGTGCCTTGACGCTTGATCGGCGCGTCGGACGCCCCGGGCTTCGGCTCGGGGCGTTCGCCGTTCCGGCGCCCGTCGCGGCCGGCTGCGATCACCGCTCGTCGGCGGCGGCGGCGTGGTGGCGGATGACCTCGGCCACGACGAACGTGAACCACTTCTGGGCGAACTCGGGGTCGAGGTCGGCCTCTTCGGCCAGGCGGCGCAGCCGGGCGACCTGCTGCTCCTCGCGGGAGGGGTCGGATGCCGGCATCCCATGCTCGGCCTTGAGGATGCCGACCTGCTTCGTGCAGCGGAAGCGCTCGGCGAGCATGAAGATGAGTGCGGCGTCGATGTTGTCGATGCTGCTGCGCAGGCGCGTCAGCGTCGTCGTGGGGTCTTCGTCGGTCATGGCATCCTCCTCGTTCGACCCTACCGGCGGGGCAGCGCCGGCCCCGCAGCGTGGCACCGGGCGTCCCCTGCCACGACCGGTCGACCGCCCCTAGAGTGTCCCCATGAGCGACGCCCCCGCCAACCCGCCCGTCGCGAACAGCGCGGTCACGCCACGCGCCGACGCAGACCCGGGGCGGCGCTCGATGAACGTGTCGAGCCCCTTCGCGCTCGGGTTCCTCCTCACCCTGGGCGGCCTCACGGCGTTCCTGCTGGGGTTGGCGATCTCGAACCTGTCGACGATTCTCATCTACGTCGCCTTCGCGCTGTTCGCGGCTCTGGGCCTCAACCCGATCGTGAGGTGGCTGGAGCACCGCAAGGTGCCGCGCGCCTGGGGCATCGTCATCGTGTTCGCCGGGTTCGCGCTGGTCATCGCGGGCCTGCTGTGGGTGGTCATCCCGACCGTCGCCTCTCAGGTGAAGCAGTTCGTCGACAGCGTGCCCTCACTGTTCTCCGACTTCCAGAAGTCCGACGTCTACGCGTGGCTCACGGCTCGATTCAGCGACCAGATCGGCACGCTCGTCACCGACGTGCAGAACTTCATCACGAACCCGTCCAACCTCGCTTCCATCGGCGGCGGGGTGCTGCAGGTCGGGGTCTCGATCGCCACGACGATCTCGGGCGTCGTGATCGTGCTGGTGCTGTCGCTGTACTTCCTCGCCTCGCTCGACACGATGAAGCGGTCGTTCGTGCGACTCACCCCCGCACGCAGCCGCAGCAAGGTGGCCGGCCTGACCGACGAGATCACCGAGTCGATCGGCGCCTACCTGATGGGCATGGTGATCCTGGCGTTCTTCAATTCGGTCGTGGCGCTGATCCTGCACCTGTTGCTCGGGCTGCCGTTCCCGGCGCTGATGACCGTCATCGCGTTCTTCCTCACGATCATCCCGCTCGTGGGACCCGTGGCCTACTGGGTGCTCGCGACGGGGCTCGCCCTGTTCTCGAGCCCGCTGGCGGCCTTGGTCTTCGGAATCGGCTATCTCCTCTACATGCAGATCGAAGCATATGTCCTCACCCCGCGTGTCATGAATCGGGCGATCTCGGTGCCGGGGGCGCTCGTGGTCATCGGCGCGCTGGTCGGCGGGACGCTGCTGGGCCTGCTCGGCGCCCTCATCGCGATCCCCGTGACGGCGTCGATCCTGCTGATCATCAAACAGGTGTGGATCCCGCGGCAGGACGCGAAGCTCCAATAGCGCCCGCGCCGCCTCCCGCTCCCGCCCACCGCCCGCAGACCGCAGACCGCAGACCGCAGACCGCGGACCGCGGACCGCAGACATCGTCTCGATTTCTCATGTGAGTTGCCGCTCACACGATGCTGGCGCCTGTCGACAGCCTGCTCGCGTCGCCAACATGCGTGTGAGCAGGAACTCACATGACCACGACGGGCGTGCTCCGTCGCGTCGTCCGTGAGTTCGGCAGTGGTCGGGCATGCACGGCGTCGGGGACAGCGACGCCCCCCATCTGCGGCGCGCCGCAGTGCACCGAGAGCGACCCTCGCCAGACCCGCGCCGGCGCGGGTCCACCCGACATGTGTGGGCGGGAACTCACATGAGAAATCGAGCGATGCTCGACCTTTCGGGCGCAGCGAGCACCGGCGCCGCGCGCGGGCGGCGGGCGGCGGGCGGCGGGCGCGGGCGGCGGGCGCGGGGGGCGGGCGGAGAGTGATCGAGCGTCAGCGCAGGGGCACGAGACAGGTCGGCGTCGGCACCGCCGTGCGCACCCGCGCCCGGCCGGGCACCCCCGTGCGCACATCGAGCGTCAGCCCGGCGACCTCGCCCGACGCCTGCCCGGCCACGAGCAGCGTGTCGAGCACGATGGTGTGATGGCGGGGACCGGCAACGCCGGCATCCGCGAGGGCGACCGGCACGAGCTCCGACCCGTCGCCGCGCACGCGCAGCACGGCGAGGGTGTCACTCCCACGGACGCCCGCGTACACGAACTGCCCATCCCGCGAGAGGCAGACCTCGGCCGCGGTATCCGAGGCCAGGGTTGCCGGCGACAACGGCCCGCCCGACACAAGACGCCACGCACCCGAGGCGTCGGGGGCGAGCACGAACACCTCTCGCGACAGCTCGGTGACGACATAGAGGTGACCGCTCGGATGCCAGACCATGTGGCGCGGCCCACTGCCCCGAGGCAGCACCACGTCGGGCAGCGCCCGCGACCCGCCACCCTCGGTCGCACGCCAGAACCGCACGAGGTCGAGCCCCATGTCGGTCGCAGCCAGCACTCCCCGCGGAAGGAACAGCGCCTGATGCGCGCGCGACGTGCGGGCAGCCTCTCCGCCCGGCTCGCCCTCGCGCTCCGGCGAGCGGTCGGCATCGGTGAGCGCTCCGCGAGCACCTGCGACGTCGCCGAGACCATGCGCGCCGAGCGCCGAGTCGTCGGGCATCGCATAATCGGGCACGAGATGCGAGAACTCCGCCCCGGCGACCTCGCGCAGCGCGCGCGCCGCAGCGGCCAGATCCCGCTGCTCGTCCTCGTCCGCGGCATCCGCCGACGCACCCGGCACACCGTGCACACCGGGCACACCCGGCACGAGTGTCGCCGACGTCCCCCGCGGCACCCCGAGCGCCATGCCCATTCCGCCGTCGGCATACGGATCCCGCGCGGCGGCCGCTGCCGCGATGGCCCCGCCACCTTCCGGGCGGCCGTCGGCGTCGAGTCGCACGCGCACGACCCGTCCATCACCCCAGCAGCTGGCGATGAGCGAGGACCCGTCGGGCGCGACCGCCACATGACACGGCGCCTCGCCGACTGCGAGGGGAGCCCCGTGCCGCACGAGCCCCGTGGCGCCCGAGCGACGGAACGCCTGCACGGTGCCCGCCCCCTCCATCGCCGCATAGACGACGGGAAATGCGGGATGCCACGTGAGCCACGACGGCGACCCGGCGGCATCCACCGCCTCGCCCTCGAACGCGAGCGGGCCCCCGGCCGAGGCGGAATCCGCCTCACCGGCGCGCAGCACGCCGACACCGCGGGCCTCGCCCCGCATGTCGGCCGTGTACCCGCCGACGAGGAACCGCATCAGTCGACGAGGTCGTGGCGCACGATCACCGCGTCGCGGGCGGGCCCCACGCCGATGACCGAGATGCGCGTGCCGCTCATGGCCTCGAGCGCGAGCACGTAGTCCTGCGCGGCCTGCGGCAGATCCTCGAAGGTGCGGGCGGTCGAGATGTCCTCGCTCCAGCCCGGCATGTACTCGAGCACCGGCTTGGCGTGGTGGAAGTCCGACTGGTTCACCGGCACCTCGTCGAACCGGCGCCCGTCGACGTCGTACGCGACGCAGACCGGGATGCGGTCGAGTCCGGTGAGGATGTCGAGCTTCGTCAGCACCAGGTCGGTGATGCCGTTGATGCGGGTGGCGTACCGGGTGATGGGAGCGTCGTACCAGCCGACGCGGCGCGGGCGGCCGGTCGTGGTGCCGAACTCGAAGCCGCGCGAGCGCAGCCACTCGCCCTGCTCGTCGAACAGCTCGGTGGGGAACGGACCCGACCCCACGCGCGTCGTGTAGGCCTTCACGATCCCGACGATGCGGTCCAGACGGTTCGGGCCGACGCCGGAGCCGGTGGCGGCACCGCCGGCCGTCGCCGACGACGACGTCACGAACGGGTAGGTGCCGTGGTCGACGTCGAGCATGGTGGCCTGGCCGCCCTCGAAGACGACGACGTCGCCCGCGTCGAGCGCGTTGTTCAGCAGCAGACCGGTGTCGCTCACCATGGGGCGCAGCCGCTCGGCATACGACAGCAGGTCGTCGACGATCTCGTCGACCGTGATCGCGCGGCGGTTGAACACCTTCACCAGCAGATGGTTCTTCTGGTCGAGGGCGCCCTCCACCTTCTGCCGCAGGATGTTCTCGTCGAACAGGTCCTGCGCGCGGATGCCGACACGGTTGATCTTGTCGGCGTATGCCGGCCCGATGCCGCGGCCGGTGGTGCCGATCTGGCGCTTGCCGAGGAAGCGCTCGGTGACCTTGTCGAGGGTGCGGTGGTACTGGGTGATGATGTGCGCGTTGGCGCTCACCCGCAGCCGGGACGTGTCGAGCCCGCGGGCCTGCAGCGCTTCGAGCTCGGCGAACAGCACCTCGAGGTCCACGACGACGCCGTTGCCGATGACCGCGTTGACGCCCGGTGACAGGATGCCGCTGGGCAGCAGGTGCAGGGCGTACTTCTCGTCGCCGATGACGACGGTGTGGCCGGCGTTGTTGCCGCCGTTGAACTTGACGACCCAGTCGGTGCGCTCCCCGAGGAGGTCAGTGGCCTTGCCCTTGCCCTCGTCTCCCCATTGGACGCCGACGATCACGATGCCTGGCATGGCTGCTCCCCCGTTAGTGGACGGTGAGAACCCATCCTATCGACCCCCACCGCCGCGCCCCCGGCCGGCAGCGGACCGACACGGGGCGTAACGCGATTTTCGGCCCGCCGCCGCGCCCGATTGGATCGAATCCGGCCCCTTCGCCGCCGCCCGGCGATGCGGGCCTCGGACAAGGCCGGAGACAGCGCATGATCACCCTCGAACACGTCACGAAGCGCTTCGGCGACCTCGTCGCGGTCGACGACGTATCGCTGCGGATCCCCAGCGGCGAGGTCTTCGGGATCGTCGGGCAGAGCGGCGCCGGCAAGAGCACCCTCGCCCGCATCGTCAACCTGCTCGAGCGCCCGGATGCCGGGACCGTGGCCGTCGACGGAACCGAGCTGACCGCGCTGCGCGATGCCGACCTGCGGGCCGCCCGTCGGCGGATCGGCATGGTCTTCCAGCGCTTCAACCTGCTCGGCAGCCGCAGCGTGCGCGGCAACGTCGAACTCGCCCTCGAACTCGACGGCACCCCGCGCGCCCAGCGGCGCGCCCGCGCCCAGGAGATGCTCGACCTCGTCGGCCTCGGCCACCGCGGCGACGCCTCGGTGCACGAACTCTCCGGCGGACAGCAGCAGCGCGTCGGCATCGCCCGCGCCCTCGCCGCCAACCCGTCGGTGCTGCTGTCCGACGAAGCCACCAGCGCCCTCGACCCCGAGACCACCGCGTCGATCCTCGACCTGTACCGCAAGATCAACGCGGAGCTCGGTCTCACAGTGCTGCTGATCACCCACGAGATGGACGTCGTGAAGGCGGTGTGCCACTCGGCCGCCCTCATCGAGGCCGGCCGCGTCGTCGAAAGCGGGCGGCTGGTGGACCTCATCCGCACCCCCGCATCGCGACTGACCGCCCAGCTGTTCCCCCTCGGCCCGATCCCCCCGACCGTGGCGCCGGATGCCACCGTCATCGACATCACCTTCGCCGGCGGTACCGCCGACCGCCCCGTGATCGCGCGCCTGGCCCGCGATCACGACGTGGACGTGTCGATCCTCGGTGCGCTGATCGAGCAGATCGGCGGCACCCAGGCCGGCCGCACGCGCTTGGAGATCCCCGCCACCGCCGCGGCGGCCGTCATCGCCGACCTGCGCGCGCAGGAACTGCTCGTCGACGTGCTTCAGGAAGGCGTGCTCGTATGAACGATCAGCTGCTGCAGGTCCTGTGGGTCGCCACGGGTCAGACGCTGTACATGGTCGGGGTCGCGCTGGCGGTCACGGTGATCGTCGGCCTGCCGCTGGGTGTGGTCCTCGTCGGCACCGAGGAAGGACGATTCCTCGACCGCCTGTTCGGCTCGCGCACCGCCGCTGTCGTGGTCAACCGGCTGCTGGACTTCGTGGTGAACCTCGGCCGCTCGGTACCGTTCATCATCCTGATGGTGGCGCTCATCCCGGTCACGCGCCTCATCGTGGGAACGTTCATCGGCCCGACCGCTGCCATCGTCCCGCTGTCGATGGTGGCCATCCCGTTCTTCGCCCGCATGGTCGAGATCGCGATCAAGGAGGTCGATCCCGGCCTGCTCGAGGTCGCCTCGTCGCTGGGCGCGAGCCGCTGGGAGCTGGTGACGAAGGTGCTGCTGCCCGAGGCCGCAGCCCCGATGCTGCTCGGCCTGTCGACGACCGTCACCTCGATCATCAACTTCTCCGCCATGGTCGGCACGGTCGCTGGCGGCGGGCTCGGCGACGTCGCGATCCGCTACGGCTACCAGCAGTACAGCTGGATCCACATCGTCGCCGTCATCGTCATCATCTTCGCCATCGTCATGGCGCTGCAGTCGCTGGCCAGCTGGGGCGCCCGCCGCCTCGCCCGCCGCAGTCCGTCCCGTCCGCGCCGCCCCCGCGTCGCCGCCGTCTGAACGCCCGAGAGGAACCACCCCCATGTCCCGCACCCCCCGCATCCCGCTGCTGGCAGCCGTCGCCGCCGCAGCCCTCGTTCTCACCGCCTGCGCCGGCGGCACGTCCGCCGACAGCGACACCGCGGCATCCGACGGTCTCGGCACGATCAAGGTCGGCGCCCTGCAGACCCCGGCCGGCGACATCCTGCAGCACATCGCCGAGAACGGCGCCGCCGAGGTGGGACTGACGATCGAGTTCGTGCCGTTCACCGACTACAACACGCCCAACACGGCGCTGGCCGACGGCTCGATCGACGCGAACCTCTTCCAGAACTCCACGTTCCTCGAGACCTTCAATGAGGCCACCGGCTCCGATCTCGTCAGCGTCGGACAGGCCTACCTGCCCAGTGCCGCCTTCTACTCCGACAAGGTCGACAGCCTCGACGAGCTCGAGGACGGCGCGACCATCGCCATCCCGAACGACCCCACCAATGAGGGGCGTGCGCTGAAGCTGCTCGCCGACGAAGGGCTCATCGAGGTCACCGACGACGTCGTCGACCTCAGCGGCATCACCGCCAACCCGCGAGACTTCCGCTTCACCGAGATCGAGAACGCCACGCTGCCGCAGGCACTGCCCGACGTGGATGCCGCGTTCGTCACCATCTCGTTCGCCCTGCCGGCCGGCCTCACCGGCGACCAGGCGATCCTGCTCGAGGGCGAGTCGAGCCCGTACTACAACGTGCTGGCGACCCGCCCCGACCTCGTCGACGACCCCCGCATCGAGGCGCTCTACGAGCTGCTCACGTCGCAGGAGACCGCCGACTTCGAGGTCGAGCAGTGGGGCGGCCTGGTCGTCCCCGTCGTGGGCTGACACCCGCCTCCTCCGCACGCCCGACGGCCCCGCTCACCCCTGAGCGGGGCCGTCGGCGTGGAGCGGGCGGCGGCCCCGCCGTACGCTGAGACCCATGCGCTCCCGTCTGCTCGCCCTGCCGCTGCTCGCCGCCTCCCTGCTCGTGCTCGCCGGGTGCGCGGGCGCCGACGACACCGACGCCATCGCAGAACCCACCCCCACGGCGGGCGCCGACGCGGCCACGTGCGTCTACACCGAGGCCGCCGGCGCCGTGCGCGACGTCGAAGCCCCGCCGGCGGAACCGACCGTCGCGGGCGACGTGTCCGCCACCCTCGAGACCTCCGCGGGGCCCATCGCCGTCACCCTCGACGCGGACCGCACCCCGTGCACCGTGGGCAGCTTCGTCGCGCTGGCCGAGCAGGGCTACTACGACGACTCCACCTGCCACCGCCTCACGACCTCCGGCATCTTCGTGCTGCAGTGCGGTGACCCCAGCGGCACCGGCCGCGGCGGCCCCGGCTACAGCTACGCCGACGAGCTCGACGGCACCGAGACCTATCCCGCCGGCACCGTCGCCATGGCCAACGCCGGACCCGACACCAACGGCTCGCAGTTCTTCCTCGTCTACGAGGACACCCAGCTGCCGCCGAACTACACGGTGTTCGGACAGATGGATGCCGCGGGCCTGGAGGTCGTCCAGCAGATCGCCGCCGCCGGCGCCGAGGGCGGGGCTCCCGACGGACCGCCGGCCACCCCGGTGACCATCACCGACGTCGTCATCGGCTGACGCCCCGGCTCAGGCGGCATCGCCGCGCTCGGTAGACTGGACTCCATGTCGAAGGTCCTTCAGTCCCTGCCCGTCGGCGAACGCGTCGGCATCGCCTTCTCCGGAGGACTCGACACGTCCGTCGCCGTCGCCTGGATGCGTGACAAGGGCGCCGTGCCCTGCACCTACACCGGAGACCTCGGCCAGCCCGACGAGACCGACATCGAGGCCATCCCCGGCCGCGCCCTCGAGTACGGCGCCGAGGTCGCCCGCCTGGTCGACTGCAAGACGGCGCTGGTCGAAGAGGGCCTCGTCGCCCTGGCCTGCGGCGCCTTCCACATCCGCAGCGGCGGGCGCACCTACTTCAACACCACGCCGCTGGGCCGTGCCGTCACCGGCACGCTGCTGGTGCGCGCCATGAAGGAGGACGGCGTCGACATCTGGGGCGACGGCTCCACCTACAAGGGCAACGACATCGAGCGGTTCTACCGCTACGGCCTGCTCGCCAACCCGAGCCTGCGCATCTACAAGCCCTGGCTCGACGCCGACTTCGTCACGGAGCTGGGCGGCCGCACCGAGATGAGCGAATGGCTCGTCGCCCACGGCTTCCCCTACCGCGACTCCGCCGAGAAGGCGTACTCGACGGATGCCAACATCTGGGGCGCCACCCACGAGGCCAAGACGCTGGAGCACCTCAACGTGTCGCTCGAGACCGTCGAGCCCATCATGGGCATGCGCTTCTGGGACCCCGCAGTGCAGATCGACACCGAGGACGTCACCGTCACCTTCGAGGCCGGTCGTCCCGTCGCGCTCAACGGCGTCGAGTACGTCGACCCGGTGGAGCTGGTGTTCGAGGCCAACCGCATCGGCGGCCGCCACGGCCTGGGCATGAGCGACCAGATCGAGAACCGCATCATCGAGGCGAAGTCGCGCGGCATCTACGAAGCCCCCGGCATGGCCCTGCTGTTCACCGCCTACGAGCGCCTCGTGAACGCCATCCTCAACGAGGACACCCTCGCCACCTACCACGAGCAGGGCCGGCGCCTCGGCCGGCTGATGTACGAGGGCCGCTGGCTCGAGCCGCAGTCGCTGATGCTGCGCGAGTCGATCCAGCGCTGGGTCGGATCGGCCGTGACCGGCTCGGTCACGCTGCGGCTGCGCCGCGGCGAGGACTACACGGTGCTCGACACCACCGGCCCGACGCTGTCGTACCACCCCGAGAAGCTGTCGATGGAGCGCGTCGGCGACTCCGCCTTCGGGCCCACCGATCGCATCGGGCAGCTCACGATGCGCAACCTCGACATCGCCGACTCCCGCTCGCGCCTCGAGCAGTACGCCGGCCTGGGCCTCATCGGCGGGGCGACGGGCGAGCTCGTCGGCACGCTGGAGAAGGGCGGGGCTCAGGAGATCACCGCCGACGGCGCCGCAGACGACCGCCGCGATCTCGACGCGGTCGACGAGGCCTCCGAGTCGGCGTCGTTCGACTTCGGCGCCGACTGATCCGCCGCTGACCGGGCGGGAGCAAGCCGCACCGGCATCCCGACCCCCGGCATGCGCCGACGTGTCCCGCTGCGCGGGATAGCATGCTGACACCCGTGCGCGATGGTGAGCACGGTGGGACTGAGGATGCTCGATGGCGACACGCGATACCACCACGGCCGCAGCGGAGGACCCGCACGCACCCGACGCGACCGCGGATGAGGGTCGGAAGCCGCGCCGCCGGGTCGGACGCATCATCGGAATGACGGTCTACGGCCTCGTGTCCGCGGTCGTCGTCGTCGCCCTCATCGTCGCCGCCACCGTGGTCTTCACGATCCAGCGCTCGTTCCCGCAGCTGTCGGGCACCGTCGAGGTGACCGGTCTCGGCGGCGAGGTCGAGGTGCTGCGCGACGAGCTCGGCATCCCCACGATCGTCGCCGAGACCCCCGAGGACCTGTTCTTCGCGCAGGGGTACGTGCACGCCCAGGACCGCTTCTGGGAGATGGACTTCCGCCGGCACCTGACGGCGGGACGCTTGGCCGAGCTGTTCGGCGAGAGCCAGCTGCCCACCGACCTGTTCCTGCGCACCCTCGGCTGGCACGAGCTGGCCGCGCAGGAGGAGCAGGCGCTCGACGACGAGACCCGCGCCGGGTACGACGCCTACGCCGCCGGCGTCAACGCCTTCCTCGATGACAACGACGGCGCCGACGCATCGTTCGAGTACGCCGTGCTGGGACTGCAGAACCCCGACTACTCGATCGAACCGTGGACGGCGGTGGACTCGATCGCGTGGCTCAAGGCGATGGCGTGGGACCTGCGGAGCAACGTCGAGGTCGAGGCGGACCGCGCGCTGATGGCGCGGGACCACTCCCCCGAGGAGGTTGCGCAGCTGTTCCCCGAGTACCCGTTCGAGCGCAACCCGGTGATCGTCCCGCTGATCACCGCCGACGCCCCGGCAGCGGCAGAACCGGATGCCGCGGGAGCCGGAAGCACCACGACGGCGAGCGCGCAGCAGCCCACCGACCGCGAGCCCGCATCATCGGCGGCCGCGTCGATCGACTGGGTCGAGGTCGAGAGCGTGGTCGAAGCCGCCTCTGCGCTGCTCGGCGGCGCGGGCGAGGGCGTCGGCTCCAACTCCTGGGTCGTCTCCGGCGCCCTGACCGAGACCGGGATGCCGCTTCTGGCCAACGATCCGCACCTGGGCGCGTCGCTGCCGAGCGTCTGGCACCAGAGCCACCTGCGCTGTCGCACGGTGTCGGAGGCGTGCCCCTACGACGTCACCGGGTTCGGCTTCTCGGGCGTGCCGGGCATCATCATCGGCCACAACCGCGACATCGCGTGGGGGTTCACGAACCTCACCAGCGACGTCACCGATCTGTACGTCGAGCGCGTCGAGGGCGACGAGTACTGGCGCGACGGCGCACTCGTCCCACTGGAGACGCGCACCGAGATGGTCGAGGTGGCCGGCGGCGACCCGGTGGAGCTGGAGATCCGCTCCACCGCGCACGGGCCGATCGTGTCGGGGCTGTCGGGCGAGTTCACCGAGATCGCCGAGGACCCCGCCATCACGGGCGATGCCGCCCCGACGCCCGCCGGCGGCGAGTACGCGGTGAGTCTGCAGTGGACGGCGCTGCAGCCCGGGGCGACCGCAGCATCCATCTTCGCGCTGGACCGCGCCACCGATTTCACCGACTTCCGCGCCGCGGCGAAGCTGTTCGATGTGCCGGCCCAGAACCTCGTCTACGCCGACCGCGAGGGCAACATCGGCTACCAGACGCCGGGCCGTCAGCCCGTGCGCGGGACCGGCGACGGGTCGCTGCCTCAGCCGGGCTGGGACTCCGCCTACGACTGGCAGGGCATGATCCCGTTCGACGAGCTCCCGGTGGTCTACAACCCCGAGGAGGGCTACATCGTCACGGCCAACAACGCCGTGGTCGGCGAGGGCTATCCGTACCTGCTCACCAACGACTGGGACTACGGCTGGCGCGCCGCCCGCATCGTCGACCTCATCGAGAGCGCCGCGGCGGCGGGCCCGCTGACCGTCGACGACATGCGCGACATCCAGGCCGACAGGCAGTTCTGGATGGGCAAGCGCCTCGCCGGTGTCTATGCGGACATCACCACCGGCGATGCGCAGACGGATGCCGCCCTCGCCCTGCTGTCGGACTGGGACGCGCAGAACAGCGCCGACTCGGCCGCCGCGGCGTATGCCAACGTGCTGTGGGACGAGCTCGTCGCCAACATGTTCGTGCGCGAGCGCGACACGGCCATTCCGGCAGGCAGCCAGGCGCGCATGTTCCTCGTGGTCGACACGCTGCTGGACGAGCCGTCCGACCCCTGGTGGACCAACACCGGGCTCGACGTCGACGGTCAGCGCGAGATGCTGGAGCGCTCCGCCGCGGACGCCGCCGCCCGACTCACCGAACTGCAGGGCGAGGACCCGACGCGGTGGCAGTGGGGGACGCTGCACGCCCTCACCCTCACCAGCGACACGTTCGGCTCGTCGGGCATCGCGCCCATCGAGTGGCTGTTCAACCGTGGGCCGTACCCGGTGGGCGGCGGCACGTCGGTCGTGGATGCGAGCGGGTGGGTGCTCGGCAGCGGCTCGTTCGAGACGGTGACCGTGCCGTCGATGCGCATGGTGATCGACCTCGCCGACCTCGACGGCTCCCGGTGGAACCACCTGACCGGCACCAGCGGCCACGCCTTCCACCCGAACTACACCGACCAGACCGAGACCTGGCAGCGCGCCGAGATGACGCCGTGGGCGTTCAGCGACGAGGCGGTGCGGGAGGCGGCGACGCACACGCTGCGTCTCGTCCCCGCGGGCTGAGGCGCAGCGGAGGGCATCGCGCCCGCGCAACGGCGCGGCGGAGCAGGTGCACGCGCGGCGCGCAACCCCCGGGCACCGGCCGCGGCCGCCGCCTACGATCGGGGCATCGAGACCGACGAAGGGATCCCCGCATGACCTCCGGAATCGCACGAGTGATGCGCAGCACGCCCGACGACGTGTTCGCGACGCTCTCGGACGGCTGGCTGTATCCGGTGTGGGTGGTGGGAGCCGCGCGCATGCGCGCGGTGGCGCCCGAATGGCCGCGGCAGGGCTCGAAGATCCACCACTCGTTCGGCGCCTGGCCCGTGCTGATCGACGACGAGACCGAGGTCGTGGAGTGGTCGCCGCCGCAGCGCGTGCGTCTGCGGGCGAAGGGCGGGCCGATCGGCCGCGCCGTCGTCGCGATCGAAGTGCGTGAGCACCCCCAGGGCTGCGTGGTGCGCATCGGCGAGGAGCCCGTCGCCGGCCCGACGCTCGCGGTGCCGCGGGCGCTGTGGGCACCGCTGATGCGCCTGCGCAACCGCGAGACCCTGCGGCGATTGGCGTTCCTCGCGGAGGGCCGTCGACGCGAGCGCGAAGAGGGTGCGCCGACTCTGCGACCCGATGTCCCGGCATCCTCCGAAGCCACCCCCGGGCGGGAGGCCCGGGAGGACACGGCCTCCGCCGATGAGGCCGAGCGCGGGGCGCACGACCCCGCGTCCGTGGATGTCCCCTCGGGCGACGCCGCCGGCGCGGCTGCCGGCGATGAGCGCGCGGATGACACCGGGCAGGATGACAACGCGCAGGATGACACCGGGGAGGATGCCGCCGGCGACCAGGCCGATGCCGACCGCTCCGCGGCGCGCACGGACAGTTCCGGATGAGCATGCTCGATGCCGTCGTGGTCGGCTCCGGACCCAACGGCCTCGCGGCGGCCGTCACCTTGGCCAGGGCCGGACTGGCGGTGCGGGTCTACGAGCGCGCGGCGCAGGCCGGCGGCGGCTCGCGCACGCAGGAGCTGACCCTGCCCGGATTCCGGCACGACGGCTGCTCCGCGGTGCACCCCCTCGCCCTCGCTTCGCCCTTCTTCCGCGCGTTCGGGCTGGCGCAGCGCATCGAGCTGCTCACCCCCGAGGTGTCCTTCGCCCACCCGTTGCCGGGCCGCGCCGGCATCGCCTACCGCGACCTCGAACGCACGGCGGCGGAGCTCGGCCGCGACGGTGCGGCCTACCGGCGGCTGATCGGCCCCCTCGCGGCCCGCTCGCTGGAGGTCGCCCAGTTCACCGGATCGAACCTCATCGGGGTGCCGCGGCATCCGCTCACCGCCGTGCTCTTCGGACTTCGGGCGCTGGCACAGGGGTCACCGGCGTGGAATGCCGGCTTCGCCGACGAGGTGGCCCCGGCGATGATCACCGGAGTCTCCGCCCACGCCATCGTGCGGCAGCCGTCGGTGGTCGGAGCCGGTGCCGGCTTGGCGCTGCAGGCGCATGCGCACGCGGGCGGGTGGCCGATCCCCCGAGGCGGAAGCCAGACGATCATCGACGCCCTCATCGCCGACCTCGTCGCCCACGGCGGCGAAGTGGTCACCGACCACGAGGTCACGTCGCTGCAGGAGCTGCCCCGGGCACGGGCGACGCTGCTCGACGTCACGCCGCGGGCGCTGCTGCACCTGGCGCAGGGGTCCCTCCCCTCCCGCTACCGGCGGGCGCTGCGGTCGTTCCGGTACGGCAACGCCGCCGCGAAGGTGGACTTCGCGCTGTCGGGCCCCGTGCCCTGGGCGGATCCTCGCGTGGGCCTGGCGGGCACGGTGCACCTGGGCGGGACGCGGGCGGACATCGCCAGGGCCGAGAACGACGTCGCGCAGGGGCGCCATGCCGCCGAACCGTACGTGCTGGTCTCGCAGCCCTCCGTGCTGGATGACACGCGTGCCCCGGCGGGCGCGCAGACGCTGTGGACGTACACGCACGTGCCCGCGGGCTCGACGGTGGACCAGCGGGAGGCGATCATCCGCACCATCGAGCGGTCGGCACCCGGCTTCCGCGACCTCATCCTCGACAGCCGCAGCGTGACGGCGGCGCAGCTGCCGGAGGAGAACCCGAACTACATCGACGGCGACATCAGCGCCGGCGCCGCGACGCTGCCACAGCTGCTGCGTCGCCCGGTGCTGTCGACGGACCCGTGGCGCACCCCGATGCCGGGGGTGTACCTCTGCGGTGCGTCGACGGTGCCCGGCCCCGGAGTGCACGGCCTCTCCGGCTGGTACGCCGCCCGCTCGGCACTGCGCCACACCTTCCGTCTCCCCGACGCCCCATCCCTGGCCCCGAGCCGGGATGCGCGACGCCGAGGGAGCGACCTCGACGCCGAGTGAGGGTGCGCGACGTCGCCGCAGGCCGCGTCTCAGCGCCGGATCGGCAGCCGCCGGACCACCCGGCGCGCGAGCGACCGCGCGCGGCGCACCGCGCGGGCCGCGAGATCGCGGACGCGCCCCACCGACCGACCGTCGCGGATCAGTTCCACCGTTCCGTCCGGCCCCTCCGTCAGCCGCCAGAGCGACCCGGCGAGGAAGGGCGGGCGGCGAAGCGCGGCGAGCACTCCGGGCTCGGCGCGCAGCGGCGTACGGAACGACCACCCCGCGTGCCGCACGTCGGCGACGAGCGACCCGCCGCGGGTGCGATCGCGCCGCGTGAAGATGCTGATGGGATCGATCGTGACTCGCGCCCGGCCCGCCGTCAGCCGGCCGGTGCCCGGGATGGCGTACTCCTGACCCTCGGCCTCGTCGCGCAGCACCAGGTCGACACGGTCGCGCTTGAGGTCACGCGCGGCATCCCGCGTCTCGACCGGGAGGAAATCGGCGCCGAGGCCGGCCGGCGGATGCCACACCGCACCGCGCGGCGTCGCAGCCACCGCGTCCGACCCCTGGGCGCCCGACATCGTCGCCTCTGCCCCGCCCGCGGCGACGGCGTCCCGCGCGGTCGCCGGCCCGAACACCGGCGCCTCCCCCGGTCCGGCATCGAAGCGCACGCGCACGTCGAGCCGCAGCGCACCGCGCGGCGTCCATTTGGCCGCGGTGATCTCCGCCCGGCATCCGATGCCCGCCTCGAACTCGGCGAAGCGCAGCAGGTCTTCGCGCCGGTCTTCGCGCAGCAGCGCGGAACGCACCCGCAGCGGGAAGGCCAGCCCGGCGTCCACGCCGGGGCCGAAGCGCGCGCGGCTGATGGGCGTCACCACGTCGAGGAATTCCTCGCGGTACTCGGGCGGATAGCGCACGAACCGCCGGCCTTCGAGCCGGTTCAGGATCTTGCCGCGATACCAGTGGCGCAGCAGGGTGTCCCGCTGCCGGCCGGGTTCGGTGTTCGCCTCGACGAGATCGAGCACCGTCTCCAGGTGGGGGAAGTATGTCACCGGGTCGATGCGCGATGCGCTGGCGCTCTCATCGTTCTTCACCCACGCGTAGCAGGGGCGGCTCGCCAGGACGGAGATGGTGGCGGCGGCGAAGTACGCCTGCATGACGAAGAGGTGATCCTCCAGCCGCACGCGCCCTTCGGGAAAGCGGATGCCGTGCGCGCGCAGGAACGACGTGCGGAACATCTTGTGAGGCGTGAGCACCTCGAGGATGGGATCCTTGCCCAGCACCGCGCGCGGGATGTCATCGCGGAAGATCTGCCGTGGCATCCGCCGGCCGATCCCCACTTCCTTGCCGATGATGACATCCGAGTCGTAGCGGTCGGCGTAATCGCAGAGATCCTCGAGCGCCCCGTCGAACAGCCAGTCGTCCTGGTCGACGAACTGCACGTACGTTCCCCGTGCGGCATCCACGCCGGCGTTGCGCGGCGCACCCGGCCATCCGCTGTGCGGCAGGGTGAGCACGCGCACGTGCGGGCGGGTGCGGGCGACCTCCGCCAGTCGCGCCTGCGTCGGCTGGCCCGACCCGTCGTCGCACAGCAGCACTTCGAACTCGTGCGGCTGCAGCGTCTGACGATCCAGCGAGGCGATGAGATCGTCGAAGCCGGCACCGGGACGGAAGACCGGGACGACCACGCTCACGCGCACCGGCGCGGCGGGAGACGCGGCGGTCACGCCGTGCACCCGCGGCGCGAACCCGCGGCGAAGGGGCCGGCGCGCCGGACGGACGTGGCGCGGGATGCGGAACGGATCGATCGCCTGCTCATGCTTCCACCCAACTACGGCGGAGCAACCGGGATGAAGGGGTTGCGCGCGGGGCGCCGGGCATGCTCGGGTCTACATGCCGCACGCGTTGGGCTGCTGACCGGCGCCGCCGCTCAAGAGAATCCAACCCCGTTTCGAGGAGATCGCATGCCACTGGACCCGTACTTCGCGGAGCGGCTGCGCACGCATCGTCGGTACCTCATCAAGAGCACCCTGAAGTCCTACCGGGCGCGGTGGAACCGGTGGTGGGCGGAGATCCGCGAGGCCGTGCTGCCGCGCGCGTCGTCCGGGCACCGGCGCCCCGCACCGGATGCCGCGACTGCGGTGCCCGGGGCGACCGCTGCCGCCGGCGGTGGTCCACTCGCCGACGGCGGCGTGACCGCCCACCCGCGGGCGGCCGCGCGCGAGGCGGCATCCGCGCAACCGGGTGTCTCCCACCCCCGCAGCGCGCGCGAGCGGCATCGCCGGGCCGCGCTGGCCTGGGACCGCAAGGAGCTCCAGGCGATCGGCACGCCCGGTCCCGACCTGCGCACCGCGGAGCACATCGTGCCGGTGCGGGGGTTCCCCTCGGTCAAGGTGCGCCTGTACTACCCCGACGTCGCGGAGGGACAGGCTCTGCCGGTGTGGCTGACCTTCTTCGGTGGCGCCTTCCGCATCGGGGGCATCGACTATCCGACGACGGATGCCGCCAACCGCCGGCGCGCCGCGGATGCCGGGGTCGTCATGGCCGCCGTCGACTACGCGCTCGCGCCGGAACACCGCTTCCCCACACAGGTCGAGCAGGCCCACGCGGCCCTGCTGTGGCTGCACGAGAACGCGGCGTCCCTCGGTGTGGACGGACGGCGCATGGGCGTGGCGGGCACGTCGGCGGGCGGGTCGATCGCTGCGGCACTGACGATCGCCAACCGCGACCGCACGCACCTGCCGATCGGGCTGCAGCTTCTCGAGGTTCCCGTCACCGATCTGACCGGCCGGTACGTGGATCTGGGTGCGACGCGCGCGCTCGGCATCCCCAGCATCGTGGCGACACGGGAGATGCGCTCCATCGCCAGGACGTATCTCGGCGAGCACGGCGATGCCCGCGACCCGCTCGCATCGCCGATGCGCGCGCCCTCGCATGAAGGGCTGCCGGACGCGGTGATCCTGACGGCGCAGTACGACCCGCTGCGCAGCGACGGCGCCGCGTACGGCGCGAAGCTGCGCGCAGCCGGAGTGCCGGCCAGCGTGGTGCAGTACCTGGGCGTCACCCATGACACCCCGATGTTCACCGGGGTCCTCCCGGCGGCGCGACGCTGGCATCGGGATGTCGTGGGCACGTTGAGGCAGCTGCACGCGCTGTGACCGGCCCCCGCCGGACGCGCGCGAGGGCGACGGCTCAGCCGCCGGCGGCGGGCGGCGTCTCGCGAGACTCGGCCAGCTCGTCGGTGAAGAGCGAGCGCCTGTCGAGCGTGCCGTTGCGGTAGGCGGCGCGGCCGACCATGTGCGCCGACAGCGGTGCGGTGGCCAGCTGCACCAGCACGATCGCGACGAGGAACGCCACGACCGCCCAGGAGCGCGCCGACAGCGCCACAGCCAGGCAGATGAGGATGAGACCGAGAACCTGTGGCTTCGTCGCCGCGTGCAGTCGCGACGGCACGTCGTGGAACCGCAGCAGGCCCACCGCTGCGGTCAGGCACAGCAGCGCGCCCAGGAGGATCAGCACCATCGAGAGCACATCCAGCACGGCGTTCATCGGTCGGTGTTGTCCCTTCTCGCGACGAACCGCGCGATCGAGATGGAGCCGAAGACGCCGACGGCGGCGATGATCAGCAGCACCGGCAGGGTGCGGGTGTGATGGTTGATCGCCATGTCGGCGCCCAGCAGGCACATCACGAGCGTCAGCAGCACGTCCGACGCCACCGCCCGGTCGAGGATCGACGGGCCGATGATGATGCGCCACAGGGTCAGCACGCCGGAGACGGCGAAGACCCCGTAGATGAGCACCAGCAGCAGGTTCATACCGGCGTGCCTCCCTGCTGCGGCGACGTCACGCCCGCCGCGCGGATCTTCTCCAGCTGCGCCCGCGATCCCACGGCGCGCACGATGCGCGCCTCCCAGCCCTGGATGGCGGTGCGCTGCTTGACCACATCGGCTTCGCTGTCCACGCCGATGACGTGGAGGTAGAGGATGCGGCGGTCACGGTCGGCCTCGACCACCAGCGACCCCGGGATGAGGGAGGCGGTCACTCCGACGTGCGTCATGATCAGGTCGTCGTCGGTGCGCAGCGGCACCGCGACGATGGCGGTGCCGGGGTAGCGTCGCGGGTCGACGACCTGCCACGCCACGAGCAGCGAGCCGCGCACGACGGCGCCGAAGAACGTCAGCAGGAACACCAGGCCGTACCAGAGGTTCACGCGGCCCGACAGCTCCACCGGCGGCAGGCGGAACACCCGGGTGACGAAGACCGCCACGGCCAGCCCGGTGACGAACGCCAGCGGCGTGAATTGGCCCCACAGCAGCATCCACAGGGCGATCAGCCAGACGAAGAAGGGCAGCTGTCGCCACAGCTGGGTGAGGACGGTGGACCGGTGGGGACTCATCGCTGCGTCCCCTCCTCGAGCTGCACGAGGGTCACCGGGTCCATGAGAGACGCGCCGATGCGCGTGCACACGTCATAGAGCGGTCCGGCGAACACCGTCAGCGAGACGGTGAGCACGACCATGCCCGTCGTCGCGGCGGTCATGATGCGCGGGATCACACGTCGGCGCGTCTGCGCGGCGGCCGCGGGGGCGCCGCCGAGATACGACAGGCGATCCTCGGTCTCGGCCTCGGCGTGGTCGTCTTCGTCCTCGCGCCAGAACGACAGGTTCCAGGCGCGCATCAGGGCGTACAGCGTGAGCAGGCTGGTGATGATGCCGCCGACGATCAGGACGATCATGAGCGGGGTGCCGACGGATGCCGCGGCGTCGAACAGCGCGAACTTGCCGATGAACCCGGAGAACGGCGGGAGCCCGCCCAGGTTGATCGCGGGGATGAAGTAGAGCACCGCCAGCAGTGGGGCGGCGCGCATGAGTCCGCGCACCTTGAGGATCGATGTGGACCCCGCCCGGCGCTCCACCAGTCCCACCGCGAGGAAGAGCGTCGTCTGCACGACGATGTGGTGGACCGTGTAGTACACGGTCGCGCCGATCGCGGCGGGGGTCGCGATCGCGAGCCCGAACACCATGTAGCCGATGTGGCTGACGAGGGTGAACGAGAGGATGCGCTTCAACTCCGCCTGCGCGACGGCACCCAGCACCCCCACGATCATCGTGGCCAGCGCGACGATGAGCAGGAGGGTGTTGACGTCGTTGTCGCGGAAGATCTGCGTCTCGGTGCGGATCATCGCGTAGACGCCGACCTTGGTCAGCAGGCCCGCGAACACCGCCGTCACCGGCGCGGGCGCGGTCGGGTAGGAGTCCGGCAGCCAGAACGACAGCGGGAAGATGGCGGCCTTGATGCTGAAGGCGACGAGCAGCAGCAGGTGCAGCACCAGCTGGGTCTCCTGCGGCAGCTCCCCCATCCGCTGCGACAGCTGCGCCATGTTCACCGTGCCCAGCGCTCCGTAGATCGCGGCGATGGCGGAGAGGAAGAGGATCGACGACACCAGCGAGACGACGATGTAGACCACGCCCGTGCGGATGCGCGACTCGGTGCCGCCCAGCGTGATCAGCACGTACGAGGCGACCAGCAGGATCTCGAACCCGACGTAGAGGTTGAACAGGTCACCGGCGATGAAGGCGTTGAAGATACCGGCCGCGAGGATCAGGTACGACGGGTGGAAGATCGACACCGGGGTCTCGTCATCGCCGTCGGCCGCGCCCTGTCCCACCGAGAACAGCAGCACGGCGAGCAGAACGATGCTCGAGACCATCACCAGCAGCGCCGCGAGGCGGTCGACGTACAGCACGATGCCGAAGGGGATCGGCCATCCGCCCACCGATACGGCGATGGGGAGGTCCGAGGAGTCCACGGCGACCAGCAGCACGGCGGCGATGATGCACACCAGCGTCAGCGTGAGGGTGGAGACCGCGACCTGGGTGCGGCGGTGGCGCCCCGCGATGAGCGCGACGGCGGCACCGAGCAGCGGCAGGGCGACCAGCAGGGGCACGAGGGCGCTCATCGGTCACCTCCGCGGGCCGGGCGATCGGTGGGGGCGTCGTCGCGCAAGCCGGGGACGTCCTTCGCGTGCAGCACCGTGATGGGTGCGGTCTCGACGCCGACGAAGTCCGTCGTCGCGTCGTCGTCCTCCTCGTCGACCTCGTCGTCCATCGAGTCCTCATCGGTGGCGCTGCGCTCTCGCACGGCGACGTCCTCTTCGTCGTCCTCGACGGTGTCGGCCTGGCCGAGCTGCCAGGAGCGGTAGATGAGGGCGAGGAGGAAGGCCGAGACGGCGAAGGTGATGACGATGGCCGTCAAGGTGAGCGCCTGCGGCAGCGGGTCGCTCATCTGCTCGGCATCGGCGGCCCCGAAGAACGGGGCCGTGCCCGGCCGGCCCATGACGATGAGCAGGAACAGGTTCGCCGCGTTGCCCAGCAGCAGGAAGCCGATGAGCACACGGGTGAGGCTGCGCTCGAGCATCGCATACACCCCGGCGGCGAACAGAGCGCCCATGATGATGACGAGGGTGAAGGAGACGGTCATGACGACAGCACCCCCTTCTCCCGCAGCTCCTGCGTCTGCCGGTCGACCTCCGCGCCGAGGCTGCGCAGCACGTCGAGCACCAGACCGATGACCACGAGGTACACGCCGACATCGAAGATCGTCGAGGTCACGAACTCGACGTGGCCGAGCACGGGCAGCTTCGCTTCCCAGAACGTGCTCGTCAGCGGCGCCTCACCGAAGAGCAGCGGCACGACGGCGGTGCCGACCGCCAGCGCCATGCCCACGCCGAGCAGGCGCCCGGCATCGGTGGGCGCGGCCGCGCCGAGTTCGTAGCGGCCGCCGGCGACGTAGCGCATGACGAGGCCCATACCGGCGACCAGACCACCGGCGAAGCCGCCACCGGGCAGGTTGTGCCCGGCGAACAGCAGGTAGATCGACACGAGCATGATCGTGTGGAAGAGGATGCGCACGATCACTTCGAGCATGATCGAGCGGTTCTCGGGCCGCACCCGCTGCCCGCCCACGAGCCACGTGCGCGGGGCACCCCGGTTGTCCGCCGTCTGCGGCCGCGGTCCCTCGTCGGTCTCGACGAGCGGCCGGCGCGTGCGCACCGCGAGGTTGGGCAGCGGCGAGACCGCGCGCGACAACGTGTCGGCGCGATGCGTGACGAAGACGAGGGATGCCACACCGGTGGCCGCGAGGATCAGCACCGAGAGCTCGCCCATCGTGTCCCAGCCGCGCAGGTCGACGAGGGTGACGTTGACGACGTTCTTGCCGTGACCGAGCTCGTAGGCGAGCTCGGGGAACACCGCCGAGATCGGCTCTGCCACCCGGGCGCCGGTCGCGACGACGGCGACGGCGGCCATGGTGACGCCCACCGCGACGGCCAGCACGGCGCGCGCCACGGGGAGCACCGAGGCGTTGTGCTCGCCCAGGCGGGCGGGGATGCGGCGCAGCACGAGCGCGAAGGCGACGAGGGTGACCGTCTCGACCAGCACCTGCGTGAGGGCGAGGTCGGGGGCGCCGCTCGTGGCGAAGAGGGTCACCATGCCGAGCCCGGTGACCGACACGAGCACGACGCCGGTGTAGCGCTTGCGGGCGCGCACGGCGACGATGCCGGCGATGATCATGACCGGCGCGACGAGCAGCTGTGTCGGTGACTGCCAGGCATCGAGGCTGATGCGCCACTGCGGGGACGCCAGCAGCGCCGTGCCCTCCGCGGCGACCAGCACCACGAAGATCGTGCCCACGTACACCGGAAGCGATCCTCGCTGGGTCACGGTCACCGTGAACACGGCCATCCGGGCGATCCCGCGCAGCACCGCGTTGTACGCGTCGGCGGCGGTGAAAGGGAGCAGCCGCTTGGGTGCGCGGAACCGGATGACGAGCCAGAAGAGCACGGCGCCGACGGCGATCGATCCGAGCGAGAGGAACAGGGCCGGCTCCAGGCCGTGCCAGAGGGCGAGGTGGTACACGTGATCGGGCGCCGTCACCCCCGGGCTCGCGACGGGCGCCGTGTCGGCGTAGGTCGCCAGCGCGCTGTCCATGAGCGGGGCGGCCAGTCCCGCGACCAGTGTGAGGCCGGCCAGCACGACGGGGGCGCCGAGGAATCCAATCGGCGGGTCTGGCCATTCCGTTCGCGGCATGGGCTCGCCGATGGCATCCTTCTTGGTCCAGAACGCGCCCCAGACGAATCGGATGCCGTATGCCGCGGTCAGAATGGAACCGAGAACCAAACCGACGAGACCGACCCACGCCCACACCTGGCCACCCAGCCCCTCGTGGAGGAAGGCGGTGAGGGCTGCTTCCTTGGCGACGAACCCGATGGTCGGGATGACGCCGGCCATCGAGGCGACGGCGATGATCGAGAACGCCGCCAGTGTCGGCGCCTGGCGCCCGACTCCCGACAGCTCCGCGATGTCTCGGGTGGACAGCTGGCGGTCGATGACGCCGACCACGAGGAAGAGGGCCGACTTGAACAGCGCGTGGCTGATCAGCAGCGCCAGGCCCGCCAGCGCCGTATCGCGCGTGCCGTAGCCCAGGACGGCGGTGAGCATGCCGAGCTGACTGACGGTGCCGAAGGCGAGAACGCGCTTGAGGTCCGACTCGCGCAGGGCCTGCAGTCCGCCGATCAGCATGGTCAGGATGCCGAGCCCGATCACGATCGGGCGCCAGGGCGCTGCGAGGGCGAACACCGGGGCCAGACGCGCGATGAGGTAGATGCCGGCTTTCACCATGGCCGCCGCGTGCAGGTACGCACTCACCGGGGTGGGTGCGGCCATGGCGCCGGGCAGCCAGAAATGGAAGGGGAAGATCGCCGACTTGCTGAGGGCGCCGACGAGCATGAGCACCAGCGCGGCGTCGATCACCGGACCGGTCGGGGCGAGCGCCAGGATGCCGGAGAGACTCGTCGTCCCGGTCGCGACCACCATCAGCACGACGCCGATCAGCATGACGAGACCGCCGAGGGTGGTCACGAGGAGCGCCTGCAGTGCGGCACGGCGGCTGGCGCCGCGTCGATGGTAGAAGCCGATGAGCAGGTAGGACAGGACGCTGGTGACCTCCCAGAGCATCACGAGCACGACGATGTCGTCGGTGAGGACGAGGCCGTACATCGCGCCGGCGAAGGCCAGCAGCACTGCGCAGAACTGTCCGACGCCGTCACGCTTGCCGTCGAAGTACCAGCGGCAGTAGATCATCACGAGCGCGCCGACCCCGGTGACGACCAGGGCCATGACCCACCCGAGGGTGTCCATGCGCATGGACACCGAGATGTCCAGCGCCGGAATCCACGAGAACGTCTCGAACGGGGTGCGCCCGCCGAACACGTCGGGAGCCAGCGTCAGGGTGTGCGCGAACGCCACCAGTGGGAGGATCGCGGCGACGTAGAACGCGCGGGCGCCGATGCGGCCGACCAGCCACGGCAACGTCAGCGGGAGGATCGCGAACGCGCCGAGGAGGAGCAGCATACGCGGCCTCCTCAGGGGTCGCAGCCAAAGGCACGGGCGTTCAGGATCGGATCCATTCTACGGGGGCGAAGAAGTGCTCCCGGTCGCCGGCGGCCCGATCAGCGGCGCGGAGCGGTCGTATTCCCCTCGCGGTACACACTCCGGAAGCACACCGACGGGGCCTCTTCACCGTCGAGCATGGCCATCACGGCCGCACCGGCCGCTCGGCCCTTTTCGGCCGCGGGCTGCACCATGGTGGTGAGCACGAATGGCGCGAGACCGTCCACATCGATGCCGTCGAAGCCGGTCACACTGACATCGCCCGGCACGGTGAGTCCCAGCTCCTCCGCGGCGCGCACGACACCCGCCGCGAGCAGGTCGCTCTGCGCGAGCACCGCGGTGGGGCGCGTCGCCGGATCGGCCAGGATCGCACGGCCGGCGGCGAGCCCGGCATCGATCGAGCTCCCCTCGGCGGCGAACACCGCGGCGTGCGGGTAGACCTCCCGCGCACCCGCCAGCCGGTCGCGCACCACGTCGATGGCGATCTGCCCCTGCCGATCGGGGTCGATCCACCCCGGCACGCCGCCGCGATGCGTCGGCAGGGTCACGATGGCCGCCTCGGTGTGGCCGAGCGCGCGCACCCGCTCGGCGAGGGTCCGCTGCGCCTCCCTGTTGTCGAGGATGACCCGAGGCACGTCCGGCCCGGCGTCGCCCTCGATCACCACGACCGGGACGCCGCGGGCGCGCAGCATCGCGAGGGACTCCGCCATGGCGGGGGTGCAGCCCACCAGCACGGCCGCGTCGATCGGGGCGGTGGTCACCTGCGCGCCCTGCGCAGCGGCGCCCGCGCTGTCGCGCAGCAGCAGCAGGGCGGCATCCACCGGCGCGACCGCTTCGGCAAGGCCGTCCATCATCGCCCGCACCACGGGATCGACGAACGCGGCGCCGAGGTGCCCGATGAACACCACTCCCACGATGCCCGAGCGCCCCAGCCGCAGCGACGCCGCGCGCGGGTCGGGCCCGGTGTACCCGAGGGCGGCGGCGGCATCGAGCACGCGCGTCCGAGTGGCATCCGTGACGGGGGTCTTGCCGCTGAACACGACGGACGCGGTCGACGGCGAGACCCCCGCGGTGCGGGCGACGTCGGCGATCGTTGCGCGGCGTGTGCTCATGACCTCCCGATCGTAGCCTGCGCGATTTCGCCGTCGAATCGATTCGCTACGCTGACTCGGTGACCATCGACCTCGCCCGCTCCCCGTTCGTGCGCTGGCGCACCGCCATCTTCGCGATCTTCGCCGCCAGCGGGCTGAGCATCGCGACCTGGGCGTCGCGCGTTCCGTCGATCAAAGCCGACCTCGGCATCGAGAACAGCGACATCGGGCTGCTGCTGCTGGGCATGGGGGTCGCCTCGATCCTGGGCCTCTCGGCGTCGTCGGTGGTGATCGCCCGCTTCGGCACGCGCACCGGCATGCTCGGCGCGATGATCGTCTTCGCCGGCGGCGTCGCCCTGATCGGCATCGGCACCAATCTCGTCCCGTCGATCGCGCTCGTGCTCATCGGCCTCGTGCTCTTCGGCTTCGGCAACGGATCCGTCGACGTGATGATGAACGTCGACGGCGCCGCGATCGAGACGCAGTCCTCCAAGACGCTGCTTCCGCTGTTCCACGCCTTCTTCAGCGTGGGCACGGTGCTCGGCGCCGGCCTGGGCGCCCTCGCCGCGACCCTGCGCATCGACGTGTTCACCCACACCGCGATCGTGGCGGTGGTGATCCTCGTGGTGGCCTTCGTCGCCCATGCCAACGTACCCACCCACCTCGGCGCCGACGCCCCGCAGACCGATCCGGACACGCCCCGGGAGGGCTGGCGTGCGCGCCTCGCCCTCGCGCTCTCGGCCTGGCGGGAGCCCCGCACCTACGCCCTGGGCGTCGTGATGCTCGGCATGGCCTTCGCTGAGGGGGGCGCCAACGACTGGCTCGCGCTCGGCGTGAGCGAGGACCACGGCGGCGGGCAGGCGCTGGGCGCCGCGGCACTGATGGTGTTCTCCGTCGCGATGACCGTCGTCCGGGTGCTCGGTGGCCCCCTGGTGGACCGATTCGGCCGGGTGGGGGTGCTGCGCGTGCTCGCGGTGACGGCCACCGCCGGCATCCTGCTGTTCATCCTCGCGCCCAACCTGCCCCTCGTGTTCGTCGGCGCCGCCCTCTGGGGCATGGGCGCCTCGCTCGGCTTCCCTCTGGGCATGTCAGCGGCCGCCGACGACCCCGCCAAGGCCGCTGCCCGCGTGAGCGCCGCCGCCACGATCGGGTACGTCGCCTTCCTGTGCGGTCCACCCGTGCTCGGCTTCATCAGCGACCGGATCGGCCTGCTGAACACGCTGTTCGTGGTCGTGGCGCTCGTGGCGGCGTCGGGATTCGCGTCGTCGTCGGCTCGACCGCCCGCCGGTGCCGCCGTCGGTGCGGGTCGCACCGGGGAGCACGGGTAGGCTCGTCGGGTGCGTCTGGTCATCGCCCGCTGTTCCGTCGATTACGCGGGGCGCCTCAACGCGCACCTGCCCACTGCGACGCGCCTGCTCGTCCACAAGGGCGACGGCAGTCTGCTGGTGCACTCCGATGGGGGGTCGTACAAACCCCTCAACTGGATGAGCCCACCCTGCTCCCTCACGGTCGAGACCCCGGCGGTCGCCGAGGAGCTCGAGGAGCAGGTCGTCGAGCAGTGGCGGGTGACGCACGCCAAGACCGGCGACTCGCTGGTGGTGCGCATCTACGAGGTGCTGCACGACTCATCGCATGAGCTCGGGGTGGACCCGGGCCTCGTGAAGGACGGCGTCGAGGCCGACCTGCAGCGCCTGCTGGCGGAGCAGGTGGGGGTGATCGGCGAAGGTCTGACGCTCGTGCGCCGCGAGTTCCCCACCGCCATCGGCCCGGTCGATCTGCTGCTGCGCGATCCCGCCGGCGGCACCGTCGCGGTCGAGGTCAAGCGCCGCGGCGACATCGACGGCGTCGAGCAGCTCACCCGCTACCTCGAGCTGCTGGGCCGCGACCCGCACCTCGCGCCGGTCACCGGCGTCTTCGCCGCCCAGGAGATCAAGCCGCAGGCGCGGGTGCTCGCCGCCGATCGCGGCATCCGCTGCGTGACGCTGGACTACGACGAGATGAAGGGCATCGACTCCGGCGCGCCCCGCCTGTTCTGACCCGATCCCCGTCCCGCTGCGGCAGGGGGCGGATTAGGGTGGGGGGATGCCGCTGCGGTCCCCCTTCACCTGCGTCCTCTGGGACGTCGACGGCACGGTCGTCGATGCCTCGGTGGGGATCCTCCGCCGCCTCGCCCTGACGCTCGAGCACTACGGCAAGCCCGCACCCACCCGCGCCGAGCTGGTGCACTGGATCGGCCCGCCGATGTTCGAGTCGTTCCAGACCAACGTGGGGATGACCCCGGAGCAGTCCGCCGAGGCGGTCGCCTTCTACCGCAGGCTGGGCAAGGCCGACGGGTACACCCGCGACGCTCGGCTGTACCCCGGCATCGCCGACCTCATGGCGGACCTGGCCGCGGCCGGCATCGCGCAGGCGACGGCGAGCTCGAAACCCGAGATCCAGGTGCTCGCTCTGATGGAGCACTTCGAGCTCTCCCCCCACCTCGCCGCCATCGTCGGCGCGACCGCCGACGAGCGCACCCTCAGCGCCAAGGCGGACATCGTCGCCGAGTCGCTGCGGCGCCTGCGAGCGGCGGGCGCGGACACCAGCCGCCCCGTGCTGATCGGCGACCGTCATCACGACGTCGAGGGGGGAGCGGAGCACGATGTGCCGGTCATCTTCGTGCGCTGGGGGTTCAGCTGGCCTCATGAGGCCGAGGGGGCATCGGCCGTCGTCGACTCGGTCGCACAGCTGCGGGCGCTGCTGCTGGTGGAGGATTCCGCCGGATGAGCGTCGACCCGGAGGGCGCCGCGGGCTGGATCATCCCGGCCCTCGTCGTGTTCGGGGTCACCGCCCTGCTCGTGGCTGCGGGCCTCTGGGCGCTCCGGCGGGCCGGTCGAGGACCGCGCGCCCGCGCGGCGGCCGACGCCGAGCGCACGCGCGCCGGCTCGGCGCTGGTGCAGCTCGACGACGCCGTTGCCGAGCTCGACCTCGAGGTGGAGCTGTCGGGCGCCCTCTACGACGGCGCCGCTCCCCCGTCGCTGCGCCGCGCGCGCATGACGGCGCAGCACGTGCGCGACCAGGCGTTCGAGGCGTTCCGCGACCTCGATGGCGCGCACCCGACCGAGGCGCGGCGCACGGCCGCCCGCATCCGCGCCCGTGTCGACGGCGCTCTGGCGGCCGTGACGCAGGCCAGGGCCGTGCACGACGAGTGGGTGCGGGCGCACGGATCGGCGAGCGCGCAGGTCGACGCCGCCACCCACCGTCTCGCACGCCTGCGCACCGAGCTCGGGGATCCCGGGACCCTCGTGGCCGACCTGTCGAGTCGCTATGACGCCGCCGAGTGGCGTGACGCGGATGCCGCCGCGCGCACGGCATCCGCCGCCCTCGCCGCCGCGGAGACCCGCATCGCCGCGGCACGGCTGAGTGCCGCCGACCCCACGCGCAGCGCGCTGCCGGAGCTCACCGCCGCGCAGCGGGAACTGCGCCGGGCGGAGACCGCCTCCCGCAGTCTCGATGAGGCCTACCGGCTCGTCACGGATGCCGCCCTCGCGGTGCCGCAGGAGTTCGAGGCCGCCCGCACCGCCATCGCGCAGGCGGGTCGCACGCGCGACGACCTGGAGCCCGCCGACGCCGAGCGGCTGAGCGCCGAACTGCGAGCGGTGGCCGACGGCGTCGCCGCGCTGGAATCCGACGCCGCGCGCCGACCGACGGCGACGGTTGCGGAGCTGGCCCGCCTGCGCGGCCGACTGGATCTCGCCCTCGGCGACGCCCGCACCGCCCAGCAGCGTCTGCGCGGTGCGCGCTCGGCTCTGCCGGGCACCCTCGCCGCAGCACGAGGCGCCCTCGCCCGGGCGGAGGGCGCGGCCGCCGGCGCGGGAGCAGACGCCCGCGTGCGCCTCGACGCCGCTCAGCGGGAGATGGCCGCGGCCCGGCAGTCTCAGGACCCGGTCTCCGCGCTGGATGCCGCCCGCCGGGCGATCCGGCACGCCGAGGATGCCGAGGCGCTGGCGGCGTACGCCCGCCTGGCACGCTGATCCGCCACGCGAATCCCGCGACGACCCTGCGGCTGCCCGGGTCGCACGCCTAGGGTGTCCTCATGACCGAGGGCACCGCGTCACGACGTCTGCTGCCGCGAGTGGCCAGACGGCTCCCGGTCGCTCTGAGCCTCGTGGTTCTGCTGCTGGTCTGCGCGGTGGGGTCCCAGGCGCTGTGGCGTCCGCTGTCGCGGTCCCCCCTCTGGGACCAGGTGGCCTACGGCGTCCCCGCGTTCGCCGACGGGCGGTGGTGGACGCCCCTCACGGGCACTTTCTTCAGCGACCCGCCGTGGCTCTACGTCATCGTGGTGTCCGGCTTCGCCGGCGTGGCCTTCTTGGAGTTTCGCCGGGGTTCCCGGATCGCGCTGAGCTGGTTCACCGCAGGCCAGCTCGTAGGGGTGCTCGCGATGATCGGCTTCATCGCCGCGGCGTCACTGGCGTGGCCGTGGCCGTGGGCCGCCGCGCAGGCGGCGTCGCTCGACGTCGGCCCGTCTGGCGGGACGATGGCCTGCATCGCGGCCTCGGCATCGGCCATGCGCTCGCCCTGGCGCGAGCGGGTGTGGTTCGTCGTCATCGGCGCTTGCGCCGTGCTGCTGCTGTTCTGGGCGACACTCGCCGACGTCGTGCATGCGTTCGCGGTTCTGCTCGTGCTGGTGGTGCAGCGCCCTCTCGCCGCGTGGCGCACCACCCTGCGGGAACGCCGGTTCCTGGGGTTCACGACCGCCCTCGCGATCGCGACGGCGGAGGTGCTCTCCTTCATCGCCCCCACGAGCGGCCCTTTCGGAGGGAGCGACGCTGCGTCGTCACCGCTGGTCAACGTCGTCGTCGACGTCGTGTTGCTCATGGTGGTGGCGCACGGACTGCGGCGCGGGCGCCGGTGGGCGTGGATCGTGAGCATCGTGCTCGCCGCGGTGAACATCGCGTGGTCGATCGTGGTCGGGGTCGGCGTGCGGGTGCCGGGCGTGCCCGACGACGCGTTCGGCGGCGACCCGGCACCGCTTGTCGCCGAGGCGGGGGTCTGGGCGATCTTCCTCGCGTACTTGGTCTGGTCGCGGGCGGCGTTCCGCGCGGGGCGCCACGCGACGATCGGCACCGACCCTGAGCCGACCGCCGAGGATGCCGCGCTCCTGCTGCGGGCCCATGGGGGCGGGACGCTGTCGTGGATGACGACGTGGAAGGACATGTCGTATCTGCGCACCACCACCGGCATCGTCGCCTATCAGCGCCACGCCGGGGTCGCCATCGCCCTCGCCGACCCCTTGGGCCCCGCCGACGGGCGGGCGGGATCGGTGTGGGAGTTCGCCGCGGCATCCGAGCGCGCGGGCATCGTGCCCTGCTGGTTCGGCGCCTCCGACGCGACCCGCCAGGCGGCTCCGGCCGGCTGGCGCAGCCTGGTCGTCGCCGATGACACGATCGTCGACCTGCCCGGCCTGCAGTTCGGCGGCAACGCCTGGAAGCCGGTGCGCACCTCCCTCAACCGAGCCCGGCGCGAGGGCATGACCTTCCGCCTCACCCGCCTGATCGACGAGAGCTGGGGCGTGCAGGCGCAGCTGCGGGTGATCTCCCAGTCATGGGTCGGGGGGAAGGACCTGCCCGAGATGGGCTTCACCCTGGGCACCCTCGATGAGGCGCGCGATCCCGAAGTGCGGCTGGCCCTGGCGATCTCCCCCGACGGCGATGTCGACGGGTTCCTGTCATGGCTGCCCGTGTACGGCGCCGGCGGCACGGTCACCGGCTGGACCCTCGACCTCATGCGGCGGCGCGAGGGCGGCTTCGTGCCCGTGATGGAGTACCTCATCGGCTCCAGCGCGCTGCAGTTCTCCGCGGAGGGCGCGCAGCTGATGTCGCTGTCCGGTGCTCCGCTGACGCACCACTACCCGCCGGGGGCCGGGGTCATCGCCGCGCTCAGCGAGCGGCTGGCCCAGTCTCTGGAGCCGGTGTACGGCTTCCGTTCGCTGCACCGCTTCAAGGAGAAGTTCCACCCTCGCTACGACACGCTCCACCTGCTCTACCGCGATGAGAGCGACCTGCCGAGGATCGGCGCGGGACTCGTCCGGGCATTCCTCCCGGACGCGTCCCTGCGCCAGTTCGCCGACGCCGGGCTCGTACTCGTGCGCGGCGAGGGCGACTGATCGATCAGATGGGGCGGATGTTCTCCGCCTGCAGGCCCTTGGGGCCCTGCGCGACTTCGAACTCGACCCGCTGGTTCTCCTCCAGCGAGCGGTATCCGCCGGCCTGGATGGCGGTGTAGTGAGCGAAGACGTCAGCGCCGCCTTCGTCGGGAGCGATGAAGCCGAAGCCCTTCTCGGAGTTGAACCACTTGACGGTGCCCTGCGTAGCCATGAACTGCCTTCGTGCTGAGGATGCCGAAGCGGTCGCCCCGACGATCCATACGCTAACGAAAGAGACTCGCCGCGTCAGCCCCCTTATTTCGACAGTGACGAAACCGTTGCATGTGCCTCCGGCGACACCGGTAGCGTGAACGGATGGGACATGTGGCGCTGCAACCGATGGGCGATGATGACCTCGACGCCGTGTTCGAGATGATGTGGCGCGGCGACGCCGATCCGGCATCCGCGCCGGCGCCGAGCGACGAGGACCGCGCCCGATTCGACCAGGCGATGGCGGCCGATCTCGCGTCCGCGGACACCACTCTGTTCACCGTGACCGAAGACGGCGACTTCGTCGGCACGGCGGTGGCGGGGCCGGCGGGCGACGACCGCTTCGTGAACGTCTGGATCAGCCCTTCGGCGCGCGGTCGCGGCGTCGCCACCGAGGCCCTGCGTCTGCTGATCTCACTCGAGCCGATCCGACCGCTCTTCGCCATCGTGAACGCCGGCGACGCGGCCGCCGCGGCCGTCGCCGAGCACAACGGCTTCGCCGACGTGTCAGCGGAACGCGCGGAGGGCCTCGGCCCCGGCGAGCGCCTGTACTCGCTGCCGCCCGTCCTCGACGGGGTCTGAGACGGCGGGCTCCGCTCGGAGCCCACCGCCCCGCCTCACTCCACGATGGAGATCTTCCGCACCTGGGTGTTGCCCTTCGTCTCGACGTACACCCGGTGCTCGCCCACGGTGTACGTGCCGGCGGCGTTGTTGGAGATGGTGAACGTCGCGGTGACGGAGGAGTCGGATCCGTCGACGCGCGTCTCGGCGACCGTGATGGTCAGTTCATTCGTCTTGCCCGGCAGCTTCGTGACCACTGCCGACGGCTCAGCATCGACGACCGCGTTGTCGACCGTGACGTAGACCGCGTCGGGAGAGGAGAACTCCGCGTTCTTCACACCGTCGCCGAGCAGGAAGAACCCGCGCTGTTCGACGGCTCCGCGCTCGGGGAACGGATCGGCGTTCGTCTCGAGGAAGGTGGGATTGACGGTGTAGAGGTCGGTCTTCGAATCGGCCAGGACCGCCTGCACACCCGCGTAGGGGGCGTCGGCGATCGCGAGGTTGACGGACAGGTAGACCGCGTCGGCGTTCGTGGCCGAGACGCGCGACGAGAAGTACTGGTCTGCACGCTGGCCTTCGGGCACGGCCAGCGGCACCACGCCGTCGCCGACGAGCACGTTGAAGGCGAAATCGCCGTAGCCGCCGTCGACGAAGGTCTGCCAGGCCTCATCCGACATGTGGGCGGGGCGTTCCACCTTGAACTCCAGACGCATCGGTGCAACGTAGGTGGATGCCAGCAGCTCCGGGTCGTCCAGCGGCAGGTACACGCCGCCCGGCGCGTGGCCCAGGGCGAACGCCGCCGCGGTCGGCGCGTTGTTGCCGCGCCGCTCCCACATCGGGATGGTGAAGGCGGTGGCCCCGAGCAGTGCCTGGTCGCCGAGCGCGCCCGCGCCGACCGCGGACGATGCGTCCTCGTAGGTGCCGATGGTCACGTCGAGCAGATCGAGGTCGGCGCGATCCGCGTTCATGCCAGGGATGTCGGCCCACATGAACTGCGCACCGGCGGGCCCGGAGTAGCGAGCCATCTCCAGCATCCCGTCGGCCATCATCTTGGTCATCTGCACGGCCGAGTCCAGGCGCATCCGCTCATTGGCGGTGTGCCACCAGCGCTCGTTGCCGGGGATGACCGCACCGAATGCGGTCATCTTGTTGCGGAAGTTGCTGGCCAGGGTGCCGCCGGTCGTCCCCTGCGGGTAGACGATGTCCCGCAGGGCGTACGGGTCGGCGAACTCCGCCGGATCGTGGTCGATCGAGGCCTGATAGCTGCCGAACTGCAGCGCGGTCAGCGGGTTGTCGTGGGTGACGTACAGTCCCGCGCCGATGGGTGCTCCGAGTGCCCCGATCGCGAACCCCCGCGACTCGAACGCTTCGGTGACCGCCGCGGTGGCGCGGCTGGCGTCATCCGCGGTGACATGCATGCTGCGCACGTACAGCGGCATGCGGAGACTGCCGGAGTCCGCCGTGTAGAAGCTTCGTGGCGTCTCGGAGTTGATGTTGGCCATGAGCGCGAACGTCAGATTCGGGACACCGTTGCTCGGGTTGCGCAGCAGATCGGCCGGGATGCCCATGTAGGCGCCGATGTAGGCCTCCCCCTCCACGCCGTCGCGGAAGAACAGGTCGGTGATGCCCTCGGCGGCCTTCTTCAGCTGCATGTCCTCAGCCGTGACGCCGAGTGCGCCGAGTCCCTCGGAGAGCAATGACATGCCCCACACCACGGCGTTCTTGCCGTACTGCGGGGTCGGCATCTCCATCGCCACGTCGGTGTTGACCTCGATGGTGAGCACGTCCCCGGTGAGGGCGGTCTGCACCTTGGGCGTGGTGCCCGCCGCGGCAGGCAGCCAGCCGCGGGCGGTGGCGGCGGAGGTGACGGCCGCGACGAATCGCTCGCGCTCGGCGGGGGTGGCGCCCGTCACGTCGAGGGTGAAGATCGCACGGGACGCGATCTGGGTGGTGCTGCCGTAGGCGATGTCCTTCAGCGTCGGATCGCCCTCACGCAGGGTCACTCCCGCTGTCGCCTCCGTCAGCCGGAACGCGCGGCCGGTGTCGGCCGACAGATCCATCGAGACCGAGGGGGTGACCGAGCCGGAGTTGCCGACGATGACGGGGAAGCGCGAGTCGGACGTGTAGGCCGCGATCGGCATCTCCTCGCGATTGAGGTTCTTGTACGCCCAGTTGTCGTAGAAGCTGGGGTTCGCGTTGTACGGGATGGACTGGAACGTCGCAGTGTCGGCCGCCGTGGGGGTGCCGGGGCCGCCGTCCTCGTAGATGCCCATCGCGATGCGGATGCGCCGGTCCATCGGCAGGCCGGCCTCCATCAGCGCCTTCGCAGCGAGCAGCGTGGCCAGCGTGGGGCCGCTGTCGTCCTGGATGCCGGCTCCGTAGATCCAGCCGTCCTTGATATAGGGCGCGTGGTAGGCGCCCTCGGTGCCGAGGTTGCCATCGGCATCCCGCCAGCGCTCGAGCTGGGCGGCGGAGACGGATGCCGTCGGCGAGTCGAGGTGGCTCAGCGCCATGATCATCTCGGGCGCCTCCGGGTCGCCGATCTCGACGTAGACGTACTTGTCGGCTTGCCGCTGGACGACGACCGGGAAGCCGAGGTCCTGGGCGAGCCTGACGACCCACGCGAGCTTGGCGACCTTGCGGTCGTACTCGTACTGGTTGGCCGGCGTGTTGCTGACGGGGAAGGGATACCGCGTCGCCGCCGTGCCACCGCGCGAGATCGAGTCGTAGCTCGAGCCGTCGAGCATGGCGCCGACCAGGGTGAGCGGGTCGTAACTCCCGTCGCCGACGCGGGCGTCGCTCACGAGGCCCGCCCACGCCTCGACCTCGGCGTGCACGATGTCGCGCTCGTCCTCGGTGACCGACAGGTCGTAGCCGACGTCGGGCACCAGACGATCAGCGGCCACCCTTTCTGTGGCCGCGGCACCCTGGCCGGTGAGGACACACGTGGACAGAAGCAAGGACACGCCCAGCGTCAGCGCGATCGGCTTTCTCCGCATACTCTCGATCTCCCTCGATCAAACGGAGTTGGGGCATCCGTTTCGCCCGCCACGCTGTCAGGGACCTCCCAGCCTTGTCAACGGTTGCGACCGCCCCCAGGTCAGCGCTACGACGTGCCACAGAAACGCGAAACGGCCGGAGATCACTCTCCGGCCGTTCGTCGCACTGTCGTGCGCGAGGGGGGACTTGAACCCCCACGCCCTTACGGGCACTGGCACCTGAAGCCAGCGCGTCTACCTATTCCGCCACTCGCGCGAGCCGCGCATGCGCGGACTCAACTTCCCGAGAATATCACGATCCGTGGGTGCGCTTCGCACGCATCCACCCGCGATGACGGCGCGAAGAGGCCGGAATCGCCCTGTCCACGCCCCCGCGAACCGCGGAATTCCGGGGATCACCACCGGTGTGCGCACGATCTCCCAGCGGTTGCAACTAGCATGAAGCGACCGGTCTGCCTGCCTGAGGAGTCGTGTGGGACTACTAGACAGCTTCGAGAAGGGGCTCGAACGCGCCGTCAACGGCGCCTTCGCAAAGACCTTCCGCAGCGGCGTACAGCCTGTCGAGATCGCTTCGGCACTGCGCGCCGAACTCGACACCAAGGCCGCGGTCGTCAGCCGCGACCGCATTCTCGCGCCCAACAGCTTCACGGTGCGCCTGGCGCCCAGTGACGAGTCCCGCATGCAGGCCCTCGGCCCCACGCTCGGCGATGAACTGAACACCCTCGTCACCGGCCACGCCCGCGCGCAGGGCTATTCCTTCGCCGGACCCGTGACCATCAACGTCACAGCCGACCCCGGCCTGACCACCGGCACCCTGCGGGTCGACTCGCAGAGCGCCCAGGGCACCGTGGCATGGCGTGGCGTGGTCGACATCAACGGCACGCGGCATCCGCTGACCAAGGGCCGCACCGTCATCGGCCGCGGCAGCGACGCCGACATCACCATCGCCGACGCCGGCACCAGCCGCAAGCACGTGGAGATCCTCTGGGATGGCGAGCGCGCCATGGTGCGCGACCTCGGCTCCACCAACGGCACCAAGCTCGACGGCAGCCGCATCACCGAGGCGCCGCTTCCGCCGGACTCGACCGTCACCATCGGACGCACCGACATCGTCTTCCGTGTCGTGGCGCAGGCTCAGCCGCCGCGTCCCGCCACCCGGCCGGACGACACCACCCGCCGCTTCGACGTGCGAGGAGGCTCCGGTGAGTGAGCTGACCCTGCTGCTGCTGCGCATCGGCTTCCTGGTTCTGCTGTGGTTCTTCGTCTTCGCGGTGGTCTACTCCCTGCGCGCCGACCTGTTCGGCGTGAAGGTGCGCAAGCTCCCCGAGCCCACCCCCGCCGCCGCGGCTCCCGCCGCCAGCGCCCCCGCTGCAGCCACCGCGCCGGTGGGGCGTCCCGCAGCCGCACCGGCGCCGCGGTCCGGCGGACCCGCCACGACCGGCACCGTCAGCCGCATCGTGATCACCAGCGGCCCGAAGACCGGGCTCGAGCTGCCCCTCGGCACCGAGCCGCTCACCATCGGCCGGTCCAGCGAATCGGGTCTGGTGATCCGCGACGACTACACCTCCAGCCACCACGCACGCCTCGTGCTGTGGGGGGATCAGTGGATGATCCAGGACCTCGATTCGACCAACGGCACCTGGCACGACGGCCAGCGCGTGGCCTCGCCGGTGGCGATCAAGGTCGGCGCTCCCATCAAGGTGGGCGCGACGACCTTCGAGCTGCGGAAGTAAGCGGTACGTCGGCACATGGTCTTCCAGGGTTCGAGCGTTGCGATCTCGCACACCGGCAAGGTGCGCTCCAACAACCAGGACTCCGGCTACGCCGGGTCGAACCTGTTCGCCGTCGCGGACGGCATGGGCGGTCACGCCGGCGGTGACGTGGCCTCGAGCATCGCGATCACCCGCCTGGCCGAGCTGGACCGCACGTACGACTCCCCCTCGGATGCCGAGCTCGCACTGCGCGACGCCGTCGCCGACACCGCGACGCAGCTGATCGAGACGGTCAAGGCCAAGCCGGAGCTCGCGGGCATGGGGACCACCCTCAGCGCCCTCATCATGGTGGACGACTACGCCGTGCTCGCCCACATCGGCGATTCCCGCGTCTACCTCTACCGCGACGACACGCTCACCCAGATCACGACCGATCACACCTTCGTGCAGCGCCTGGTCGACTCCGGCCGCATCACGCCCGAGGAGGCCCGCTTCCACCCCCGTCGCTCGGTGCTCATGCGCGTGCTCGGCGACATGGACGCCGACCCCGAGCTCGACACCTTCATCATGCCGACCCAGCCCGGCGACCGCTGGCTGCTGTGCTCGGACGGACTGTCGGGCGTCGTCGATGAGGCCCACACCGCGAAGGCCCTCGGCCAGGGTCTGCCCCCGGGGCGCACCGCCGACGTGCTGCTGCGCCAGGCGCTGGACGGCGGAGCCCCCGACAACGTCACGATCGTGCTCGTCGACGTGGGCGGGCAGCACCCCGTCTTCCTCGGCACCCCCACCGTCGTCGGCTCCGCATCCAATCCGACGGGCATCGAGGTCCCCGCCGTCCGTCCCGCGCGAGCGGGCTGGCTGCACACCGGCCGGCAGGCTGCCAACGAACCCACGCACTTCGAGCCGGCCGCCGAGTTCCTCGAAGAACTCATCGAAGAGGATCGCCGCCGCGCCCGCAGCCGCCGCATCTGGTGGGTTCTCGCGACGGTCGGCGTTCTCGTGCTGCTCGCCGGCGGCCTGTTCGCGGGGTACTCCTGGACGCAGACGCGGTTCTACGTCGGCGCGGACGACGACACGGTGGTGATCTACCGCGGCATCCAGCAGACGATCGGCCCGCTGTCGCTGTCGACCCCCTACCGCGACACCGGCATCGAGCTGGCCGATCTGCCCGCGTTCGTGCGCGACAGCGTCGAGCAGACGATCTCGGCCGGTTCGCTGGACGACGCCCGCCGCATCGTCACACAGCTGCGCGACACGGCGGAGGAGATGCCATGACCGCTCCCGCCGATGTGAAGACCGACACCGCCGTCATCAAGGCGCTGCGCAAGCTCCGGATGCCGCAGACCCAGCGCAATCGCGAACTCGGACTGCTGATCTTCGCCTTCATCGTCAACACCGCCGCCGTGGCGCTCGTGCAGTTGGGCGCGAACGACGCACTCGACCCGAGCTTCCTCCTCTACTGCGGCGGACTGACCGTGCTCGTCCTCGCGCTGCACATCGTGCTGCGCCTGGTCGCCCGCGACGCCGACCCCTTCGTCGTGCCGATCGCCACCGTGCTCACCGGCCTCGGCATCGCGATGATCTACCGCATCGATCTGTACTTCGACAGCACGGGCTGGGGCGCGACGTCCAACCGGCAGCTGGCCTGGACGGCGATCGCCGTCCTCGGGGCGATCGCCGTCGTCCTCGCGCTGCGCAACTACCGGGTGCTGTTCCGGTACACCTACCTGTTCGGGCTGCTCGGCATCCTGCTGATGCTCCTGCCGATCGTGCCCGGACTGGGTGCCGACGCCAACGCGGACGTCTGGGTGAGCCTGGGCATCTTCTCCTTCCAGCCCGGCGAGCTGGCCAAGATCGCCCTGGCGATCTTCTTCGCCGGCTACCTCGTGCGCACGCGGGAGTCCCTCACCTCGGTGGGCACGAGGGTGCTCGGCATGACCTGGCCCCGCGCCCGGGAGCTCGGGCCGCTGCTGGTGATCTGGCTGGCGTCGCTCGGCATCATCGTGCTGCAGCGGGACCTCGGCACCGGCCTGCTCATCTTCGGCATGTTCGTCGCCATGCTGTACGTCGCGACGGGCAAGACGAGCTGGGTCCTCATCGGGTTGATCCTCGCCGCGGGCGGCGCTTTCCTGGCATCCCGCGTGCTGCCCTACGTCGGCGGCCGGTTCGAGAACTGGCTGAACGCCTTCGACCCCGAGCTGTACGAGGCCGGCGCCGGCACCTTCCAGCTCGCCAACGGCATCTTCGGCCTGGCGCAGGGCGGCCTGGTCGGCACGGGTCTCGGTCAGGGCCGGCCGTGGATGACCCCGCTGTCGCAGAGCGACTACATCTTCCCCAGCCTCGGTGAGGAGCTCGGGCTCATCGGCGTCTTCGCGATCCTCTGCCTGTACATGGTGTTCACCAGCCGCGGCATCCGCATCGGGCTGGCCGGGCAGGACGACTTCGGCAAGCTGCTCGCCACCGGCCTGTCGTTCACCCTCGCGCTGCAGGTGTTCATCATGGTGGGCGGCGTCACCCGCATCATTCCGCTGACCGGACTGACCACCCCGTTCCTCGCAGCGGGCGGATCGTCACTCGTGGCGAACTGGATCATCGTGGCACTGCTGCTGCGCATCTCGGATGCCGTGCGCAGCCGACCCCGGGTGGTGATCGGATGACCACCCTTCGACACGCGCCTGCGGCGCGGCTCAGGGACCGGCCAGTGGTCTCCAGCGCCCTCAGCGAGGTGATCCGATGACCAAAGAACTGCGACGGCTGTCGATGCTGGTGCTCGCCATGTTCCTGGCGCTGTTCGTCTCGACGAGCGTCATCCAGGTGGTGCAGGCCGATGACCTCAGCGCCAACCCGCTCAACCGACGTGCCCTGTACGACACCTTCGAGGTGCAGCGCGGCGCGATCATCGCCAGCGGTGCCGCGATCGCGGCGTCGGTGCCGACCGACGACCTCTACAGCTGGCAGCGGGTCTACACCGATCCGTACATGTGGGCTCCGGTCACCGGCTTCATCAACCCCGTGCTGGGCTCGGCCACCGGCATGGAGCGCGCGATGAACCAGGAGCTCAGCGGCACCGCCGACTCGCAGTTCCTCGCCCGCATCGAGCAGATCATCAGCGGTCAGCAGCCGCGCGGGTCGAACGTCGTGCTCACCCTCGACGCCGCCGCGCAGCGGGCGGCCTTCGAGGCCCTCGGCGACCTGCAGGGCGCGGTCGTGGCGATCGAGCCCGCCACCGGACGCATCCTGGCGATGGTCTCGAGCCCCAGCTACGACACGAACCTCCTCGCCGTCCACGACGCCGCGGCGGTCGAGGCGACCGAGGCCGCGCTGCTCGACGACCCGCTGCAGCCCCTCGACAACCGTGCGATCGCCGGCCGGCTCAACCCCCCGGGTTCGACCTTCAAACTGGTCGTGGCGTCGGCTGCGCTGTCGACGGGTGAATGGACGGCCCAGTCCACGCTCCCCAACCCGGCCGCCTACACGCTCCCGCAGTCCTCGAGCATCGTGCGCAACGCCGGCGGCGGCACCTGCGGCCCCGGCGAGGAGGTCACCATCGCCGACGCGCTGCGGCTGAGCTGCAACATCCCGTTCGCCGAGCTCGCCGTGCGGCTCGGCGACGACGTCATCCGCGACGAGGCGGAGAAGTTCGGCTTCGATTCCTCCTTCACCATGCCGCTGGAGTCGACCCCCTCGGTCTACCCCACGGTCCTCGACGACGCGCAGACGGCACTGTCCGGCTTCGGCCAGGGAGACGTGCGGGCCACTCCCCTGCAGATGGCGATGGTGTCCGCCGGAATCGCCCATCAGGGCGTCGTGATGAACCCCCGGATGGTCGAGGCGATCATCGCTGCGGACTTCACCCAGCAGCAGTCATTCGACGACACCGAGTACGGCCGTGCCGTCTCGGAGGAAGTAGCGGCATCCATGACGAGGATGATGGTGGCGAATGTCCAAACGGGCATCGCAAGCGGTGCAACAATAGACGGCGTAGACGTCGCCGGGAAGACCGGTACCGCGGAGAACGGGGTGGACGATCCCTACACGTTGTGGTTCACAGGTTTCGCTCCGGCCGACGACCCTCGGGTCGCCGTGGCCGTCGTGGTCGAGAACGGCGGCGGACTGGGCCAGTCTGGCAGCAGCAACAGGATCGCGGCTCCGATCGCGGCAAAGGTCATGGAGGCGGTGCTGAGCAGATGAGACCGACGCAGGGAGTGACCTTCGGCGGCCGATACGAGCTGGACTCGCGGATCGCGATCGGCGGCATGGGCGAGGTGTGGGAGGCGACCGACCACGTCATCGGCCGCACCGTCGCCATCAAGATCCTCAAAGACGAGTACATGGGCGACCCCGGGTTCCTCGAGCGCTTCCGCGCCGAGGCCCGTCACGCCGCACTCGTCAACCACGAGGGCATCGCCAGCGTGTTCGACTACGGCGAGGAGAACGGCAGCGCCTTCCTCGTGATGGAGCTCGTCCCCGGCGAGGCTCTGTCGACGATCCTCGAGCGCGAGGGATCGCTCTCGCCCGACAAGACGCTCGACATCGTCGCTCAGACGTCGCTCGCTCTGCAGGCCGCCCACGCGGCCGGCCTCGTGCACCGCGACATCAAGCCCGGAAACCTGCTGATCACCCCTGATGGCCGCGTCAAGATCACCGACTTCGGCATCGCGCGCATCGCCGACCAGGTGCCCTTGACCGCCACCGGTCAGGTCATGGGCACGGTGCAGTACCTCTCCCCCGAGCAGGCATCGGGTCACCCGGCATCCCCCGCCACCGACATCTACTCGCTCGGCATCGTCGCGTACGAGTGCCTGGCGGGCAAGCGCCCGTTCACGGGTGAGTCGCAGGTCGCCATCGCGATGGCGCAGATCAACGAGCAGGCACCGCCCCTTCCCGAGTCGGTGCCGCTGCCGGTGCAGAACCTCGTGATGGCGATGATCGCCAAGAAGCCCGACGACCGGCCCGCCACGGCGTCGGCCGTCGCCCGCGCCGCCACCGCGCTGCGGCGCGGCGACCTCACTGCCGCCGTCGCTGCCGTGCCGGCCATCGCCGGGGGCGTCGCCGTCGACGAGGTCACCCAGCTGCTCACCCCCGGGCTGAGCACGCAGGATGCCACGCGGCTGCTGCCGGCGACCGCCACGATGGCGGCCACCGGCGACGACGCGGCTGTCGAGGGCGTGACGGACAAGCCCAAGCCCAAGCGCAACCGCTGGACCTGGCCGCTGATCGGCCTGATCGTGCTGCTGCTGCTCGTGCTGGGCGGCACCGTGTGGGCACTGCTGTCCAACCAGCAGCCCGAGCCGACCCCTTCGCCGACGAACTCGTCCACCCCGAGCCGCGCGCCGAGCCCGTCAGCGACACCGTCGACCCCCGAGACCGTCGCCGTGAGCGCCGGTGACCTCGAGGGACTCACCTGCGAACAGGCCTCTGCCGTGCTGCAGGAACTCGGCCTCGGAGCGGACTGCGTGGAGGGCGACCCCGCCCCCAACGAGGCGAGCCAGGGCCTGATCTACCGCGTCCCCACCACCGGCAACCTGCCGCTGGGCACGGTCGTGCAGCTCATCTACTACGGCGGCCAGGTCGCCCTGGAGAACCCCGGCGCACCCACGCTGTCGAGCCCGGTGGAGACCGGCACGACCGTGCAGGTGACCTGGCCCGGGTACTCCTGCCCGTCCGGTCAGGGCAGCGTCAGCTCGTACAACCTCACCGCGACCAACGGCGTCTTCCCCAACGGGCAGTCGTCCTCGGCCTTCGGCAGCAGCGAGCGCTCCGCGCCGCTGCAGATCACCGGAGCGGCCGGGCAATCGGTCATCGTCACCTACACCGTGACCTGCAGCGGCGGCAGCGCCGGTGAGCGCACGACCGGCGCCTCCGGCGAGGCCGCGGCGCTCATCACCGCACCGCCTGAGCCTGAGCCGGCTCCGACGCCCGAGCCGACCGAGGGCGCGCAGAACGACGGGCCGTGATCGGCTGTGCTCCGCTCAGGTCGAGCGGAGCACACCGACTAGGCTGGTTGTTCGAGCAAGGGGGTGACCGTGTCGGCTGAGCCGCGCGTTCTTTCGGGACGATACCGCGTCGATGAGCCCATCGGGCGCGGCGGGATGGCTCGGGTGTACCGCGGCTACGACCTCACCCTCGGCAGGCCGGTGGCGATCAAGATCCTCAAGCGCGATCTCGCCGAGGACAGTGCGTTCCGCACGCGTTTCCGCCTCGAGGCGCAGGCGGCATCGCGCATGTCGAATCCCACGATCGTGCGCGTCTACGACGCGGGCGAGGATGCGGAGACCGACCCCGACGGCTCCGTGCACCCGGTGCCGTACATCGTGATGGAGCTGGTCGACGGCGAGCTGCTCAAAGACCTCGTCGCGGCGGGCCCGCTGGCAGCCGACACCGCCGTGCGGTACGTCGACGGCATCCTCGAAGCGCTGGAGTACTCCCATCGTGCCGGTGTCGTGCACCGCGACATCAAGCCCGGCAACGTCATGGTCACCGACTCCGGCCAGGTGAAGGTGATGGACTTCGGCATCGCGCGCGCAGTGTCCGACTCATCGTCCACGGTGGCCGACACCACCGCCATCCTCGGCACCGCCGCGTACTTCTCCCCCGAGCAGGCCAAGGGCGAGCCGGTCGATGCGCGGGCCGACGTGTACTCCACCGGCGTCGTGCTGTACGAGCTGCTCACCGGCCGGCAGCCCTTCCGCGGGGAGAGCCCGGTCGCTGTGGCCTACCAGCACGTCAGCGAGACGCCCGTCCCGCCCAGCGAGGTCAACCCCACGGTGCCGCGAGCCCTCGACGCCGTCGTGCTGCGGGCCCTCGCCAAGGATCCCTTCCAGCGATTCCAGGATGCCGCCGCGTTCCGTGAGGCGCTGGACAGCGCCGTCGACGGCCGCACGCCCTCGAAGCGCCAGGTCGGCGCGCTGACGTCGCAGCTCTACGGCCCCGACCCCCGGCAGGCCCAGGACACCGCGCGTTCGCTGCGCCAGCTGACCACCGACACCACGATGACGCGCACGCAGTCGGGCCCGCCCGCCGCATGGATCTGGGCCGGCGTGGTGCTGCTGATCGCGCTGCTGGCATCGCTGGTGTTCTGGGTGGTCAGCATCCAGCCCGGCACCGGAGTGCCGAGCAACGCGCGCATCGTGCCGAATGTGACGGACATGGCCTACGAGCGCGCGGAGCAGCTGCTGCTCGACGAGGACCTCGAGCCGACTCGCCTGGAGGAGCCGAGCGACACGGTGGCCGCGGGCAACGTCATCCGCGTCTCCCCCGCGTCGGGGACATCCGTCGCCATCGGCGAGAAGATCGACGTCTTCGTCTCGACCGGGGTGGAGACGACGGCCGTGCCCCGCCTGGTCGGCCTCAACCGCGCGGCAGCCGATGAGGCGCTCAGATCGGCCGGACTGCGACTGGGCAGCGCCACCATGCGCAACGATCCCGCCGCTGCCGCGGGCACGGTGCTGTCGGCGTCGCAGGAGGAGGGCGCCGAGGTCCCCGAGGGCACCGCCGTCAACCTGGAGGTGGCGACCGGCCAGGTCACGCTGATCGATGTCGCCGGTTACACCGTCGAGGCCGCCACGCGCGAGCTCGAGGCGGACGACAAGCAGCTGACGGTGCTGACCGAGGAGAACCCGGAGTGCCCGGCTGCTCCGGGTGGTCCCGTCGTGCTCTCGCAGTCGCTCGCCCCCGGTGACGTGCCGATCCACTCCACCGTCACGCTCGTCTACTGCTCCGGGTCCTAGACGACCGCTCCGCGGTGGGGGTGCAGACCGGCGCCGCGCCGCGCGGCATCCGTCACGCCGACGAGCTCAAGCCAGTTGCCCAGCAGCCGGTAGCCGCCCTCGGTCAGCACGCTCTCCGGGTGGAACTGCACACCCTGGAGCGGCAGCGAGCGATGCGACAGGCCCATCACCACGCCCTCCGGGGTGCGGCTGGTGACGACCAGTTCGGGGGTCAGCGTCTCGGGCACGACGGCGAGGGAATGGTATCTCCCGGCGGTGAACGGGTCCGGAAGCCCGGCGTACAGCGCGCTGCCGTCGTGGTGCACACGGCTCGTCATGCCGTGCATCAACTCGGGCGCCGTGGCGACGCTCGCCCCGAACGCCTCGGCGAGGGCTTGGTGCCCGAGGCACACGCCCAGCAGCGGCAATCCTGTCGCGGCGGCGGCGTGCACGACCGCGATCGACGCCCCCGCGCGCGCGGGCGTGCCCGGCCCGGGTGAGATCATCACGCCGTCGAACCCCGCCAGTGTCGCGTCGGCGTCATCGATCGCGTCGGCCTCGACGAGGGATGCCATGGCCCCCAGTTCGTCGAGGTAGCCCACGAGGGTGTGCACGAAGCTGTCATGGTTGTCGACCACGAGCACCCGGCCTCGCATCATCCGACGACGACGTCCTCGGAGTTGAGGAGCGCCCCCACCCAGGGGAAGACGTAGAAGAAGAGCCCGTAGAGGATGCCGGCTGCGAGAAGCAGCAGGATGATGGTGCGGATCCACCACGGACCGGGCAGTGCCCGCCACAGTGCTGCGTACATCAGGCTCCTTCGGCCGAGGTCAGCGCGTCGGGTTCGCCCGCGGCGCGAGGGGTGAACGATTCGAACACGGCGTAGGCGGCGATGCGCTCCTGGGTGGACCACATCGGGCTGCAGGTGGTGAGGGTGAGGTAGCGCCCGTCGGCGGCCGCGCCAGGGTTCTGCGGCACCGGCGCGAGCACGGAGACCTCGTCGGGACGCACGTACTCCATGTTGCGGTACCGGTACGTGTACCAGCCGTCGGCGGTCTCGAGGACGATGGCATCTCCCACCTGCAGCGACGGCACGTTCTCGAACGGCGCGCCATGCGTGTAGCGGTGGGCGGCGAGGGCGACGTTGCCCATCGCCCCGGGCATGGGCGTGCCCGGATAGTGCCCGACGCCGATGGGGTCGAGCACCTGCGTCTTGCTCACACCTTCGGCGATGGGGAAGATCCAGTCGTCGCCGAAGCGCGGGATGTGCAGCGTCGCGAAGACCTCGCCTTCGCCGACCGGCTCGGCCACGATGGGCTCGGCTGCCGGCTCCGCGGCATCCGGCACGGGATCGACGGGTGCGCTGGCCCACTGCTCGGTGACCTCACGCGCCTCGGCCTGGCGCTGGGTGCTGATGATCGCGTCCCCGATCCACATCTGCCAGGCCACGTACAACAGCACGATGACACCGAAGGTGATGAGGACTTCGCCGAGCACTCCCCATGCCGACGGCCGGCGCGACGGCGCCGCACTGCGCGTGCGCATGCCGAGGGTTGGGGGTATCGATGTCACCGGAGGATCCTAACGAGACATGCTATGAGTGCGCACAAGGCTAAACTTACGGCCATGGCACCTAGCGACAAGCGCGACGACCCGGTTTCCGAGCGCCCTGAGGGCACCGCCCCCAACCCCGTGTGGTTCAAGCCGATCATGTTCGGGCTCATGCTCATCGGTCTCGTCTGGGTGCTCGTCTTCTACTTGAGCAGCTCGCAGTTGCCCATCCCGGGACTCGGCTCGTGGAATCTGGTCATCGGTTTCGGCATCGCCTTCGTGGGCTTTCTGATGACGACCCGCTGGCGCTGAGCGATCCCTCCACACCGTCTTCCCCACCTGTGAATTACACCGGTGTGATTCATCCCCAGGCTGGGGATGAATCTGTGGATAACTTTCACCCGTAGACGAGAACCGGCACGACGAGCAGCGCGAGCAACCCGACCGCGACGCCGATGAGCAGCCACATCTGCGTGCGCTGCTGTGCACGCGCCCGCGTGCGCGCGAAGATGTACGCCACCAGGGCTCCGACCAGCCCGCCGCCGATGTGCGCCTGCCAGGAGATGTTCGATCCCGGCAGGAAGGTGATCACCAGGTTCAGCCCCAGCAGCACGGCGATGGCCGTGACGTTGACCCCGAGATGCCGGCCGATCACGAACATGGCCCCGAGCAGTCCCCACACGGCGCCCGAGGCTCCGACGACCCAGGTTCCGGGCGCCAGCAGCGACACCAGCACCGAACCGCCCAGGGCGCTCAGCAGGTAGAGCGCCAGGAACCGCACGCGCCCGAGCAGCGGCTCGAGGCTGCGACCGAGCGCCCACAGCGCCAGCATGTTCAGTGCGACGTGCCAGAGGCTCGCGTGCACGAGGGTGACCGTCAGCAGCCGCCAGGGCTGGAACCCGATGCCGGGGAACAGGAACGCGCTGTTGAAGGCCAGGTACCCCTGGACGATGTTGCCGATCCCGGGGATCAGGGTGACGAGGTAGGTCAGCGACGTCACGATGACGATCGCGTACGTCACCAGGGGCCGCGAGTCGGCGGCGCGCGCGCGCACCGACCCGCGACGCCGTGGCATCCGCGTGACCTTCGCGGCCTGCTGCTGATCGCGCAGGCACTCCGGGCAGATCACCCCGACGGGCATCTGCGTCTGGCATTCCGGGCAGATCGTGCGCAGGCACCGCTGGCACAGCACGAAGCTCTGCCGATCGGGATGCCGGTAGCAGAAGTTCTCCGGATTGGTGCGGAAGTCCGCGGAGGCCACGCTCGGACTCAGCCGATCGTCAGACGGCGGCGACGTCGATCGACGAGATCACGACGGGCTCGATCGGACGGTCGCCCGCACCGGTCGGGACCTTCGCGATGGCGTCGACGACCGCGCGCGAGGCGTCGTCGGCGACCTCGCCGAAGATGGTGTGCTTGCCGTTGAGCCACGGGGTGGGGTCGGTCGTGATGAAGAACTGCGACCCGTTGGTGCCTTCGACCTTGCCGGTGATGGCGTTGCGGCGCAGTCCGGCGTTGGCCATTGCCAGCAGGTACGGCGCGCTGAAGGTCAGCTCGGGGTGGATCTCGTCGTCGAAGGTGTAGCCGGGGCCGCCGACGCCCTGACCGAGCGGGTCGCCGCCCTGGATCATGAAGCCGGGGATGATGCGGTGGAAGATCACGTCGGTGTAGAGCGGGCCTTCGCCCGGCTTGCCGGTGGCGGGGTCCGTCCACGCTCCGGTGCCGTCGGCCAGTCCGATGAAGTTCTGCACCGTGCGGGGTGCGTGGTCTCCGAAGAGATTGACGACGATGTCGCCGTGGTTGGTGTGCAGGGTCGCGACCGCGGTGGGGAGTGCCATACCTAACATTCTCGCAGAGTTATGCGCAACCCCTCCCGCGCCTGGACAGGTCTGGCAAGATAAGGAGAAACGTCTCCGAGCGATAAGGGAGGGCCACCTCGTGAGCCTCAGCCGCAAGCGCAAGAAGGAACTCCGCAAGCTCCAGAAGCAGGCCAACACGCTGTGGGAAACGCAGCAGGTGCTCGTCGGTGAAGCGGCCAACGTCGCAAAGGAAGCCGGGCGTCAGCTCGGCCACTACAACCGTGAGCGGGTCATGCCCGTCATCAACGACACCTACAGCCACTACGCCGCACCGTACGTCACGAAGGCCGCCAAGGTCTCCCGCACGGTGCTGAACGACAAGGTCGTCCCGGCCGCGGGCGCCGTCGTCGGCTCCGCGATGTCGGTGTGGGATGCCGCGAACGACACGCGTGCCCGTGTGGCCGCCGGCCGTGGGTTCGCCGCCCCCGATGTGGCGAAGTACTCCAAGAAAGCCGACAAGTACGGAAAGGACGCCGCGAAGAAGATCGCCAAGAAGATCTCCGTCGTCGCGCCCGAGCCGAAGAAGCGCATGGGTGCCGGCAGCGTCATCGCCCTCATCCTGGGTGCCGCCACCGCTGCCGGCGTCATCTACGCCGCGTGGCAGACGCTGCGCGCCGACGACGAGCTGTGGGTGGCGGACGACCCGCTGAGCGCCCCCGACGCGTGACCGTCGAACCCGACGCCCTTTCTCGAGCCCGCGACGCCGCACAGGCGCGCGGGCTCGAGGTGTCTTTCCGGGAGCGTCCGGCAGCGCGGAGCCTCGCCGAGGCCGCGGCCCTGCTGGGGCTGCAACCACGCGACATCGTGAAGACGCTCGTGGTCAAGCGCAGCGACGGCAGCTACCTGTTCGCACTCGTCCCCGGGGACCGGGTGATCTCCTGGCCGAAGCTGCGCGCGGTCGTGGGCGTGAACAAGCTGCGCCTGCCCGACGCGGACGACGCGCTGGCAGCCACCGGTTATGAACGCGGCACCATCGTGCCGATCGGCAGCACCGTGGACTGGCCCGTGTATGCCGACGAGCGCATCGTCGGCACGCGCATCGCGATGGGCGCCGGTGCGCCCGGGTACAGCCTGTTCGTCGACGCCGACGCCCTCATCGCCGCCTACGGGGCCACTGTGGCCGACATCTCCGCCGAAGAGCCGGCATCCCTCAACTGAGACCCGCCATCTTCAGGGCGATGTCGACGAGCTTGACCCGCTGCAGCAGCCCCACGCCGGCGAGATCGAACCACTCGGCCCGGTCGGTGGAGCCGTCGACCTCATCGCGCAACCGGCCGCCGGTCACCCGCGCGCGGTAGACGATGCGCAGCGTGTGCAGCGGCTCCGTGGCCTCGGTCAGCCGTCTGCCCACCGGGATCACACGGGAGTGGATGCCGAGCAGGTCGCCGACCTCGACCCGGTAGCCGGTCTCCTCCCGCACCTCCCGACGCACGGTCTGCACGGGGTCCTCCCCCGGCTCCATCCCGCCACCGGGCATGGTCCACCCCGAACGGCCCTTGTCGTTCCAGTGCGCCAGCAGCAGCCGCTCCTCATCGTCGGTGATGACGGCGTAGGCCGCGACGCGCAACTCCATCCCGTGACTCTACCGGCGCGAGAGCAGGGCAGCCGCCGCGGGGGATCGAGCATCTCTCGATCGGCCGTGTGAGTCGCCGCTCACATGGCGGGGGTGGGCTGTGCGGGAAGCTGCGACGGGTCGTCTTTGGCGGAACGCTCCTGGCGCTGAGAACGGCCGGTGTCGCCCGCCCCGCACGCACTGATGCAGAGAACCCCGGAATCACGGGGATTCCGGGGTTCTGTCCGACTGTGGAGCCTAGGAGATTCGAACTCCTGACATCCTGCTTGCAAAGCAGGCGCTCTACCAACTGAGCTAAGGCCCCGGGGCTGTGTTGTGGGGCTACCAGGACTTGAACCTGGGACCTCTTCATTATCAGTGAAGCGCTCTAACCGCCTGAGCTATAGCCCCGTCTGCCGCGATTTCTCATCGGCAACCTCCAAGACTTTACCCGACGCGACCCGGTTTCACGAAACCGAGTCGCGCCCGGGCGCGTCAGTTGGAGGTGAATCCGACGAGCAGGCCGCCGGTGATCTTGACCATGAGGTTGTAGATGCCGGCCACCACGGCTCCCATGACGGTCACGACGATGAGGTTCAGGATCGCGATGATCGCGGCGAAGGCCATCACCTGCGGGAGCCCGATGAACGACGTCAGCGACACGGTGCCGTCGGTGAAGGCGACGAACAGCTCATCGACCTTGGCCAGCAGGGTGGTCGCCTCGAGCACCATGTACACCAGGAAGATCGACACGACCGTGACGATCGCCAGGGCCACAGCCGCCAGGAACGACAGCTTCACCGCGGACCAGAAGTCCACGTAGACCAGGCGCAGCCGCACCTGCTTGGAGCTGGGTCTGCTGGAGGACTTCTTCGCCAGCTTGTCGGCTACCGTGCTCATGCGTCAGTACTCTCTTCCGGGATCTCGGGGGACGTGGACCCGCTCGCGGGTTCGGCCGCCGGAGCGTCGGGTTCGGCGGCGGCCTCAGCGGCTTCAGCCAGTCCGCGCTCACCGTTGCGTGCGATGGCGAGGATGCGGTCGTCCTCGTCCGGTCGGGCGAAGACGACACCCATGGTGTCACGACCCTTGGCGGGCACCTCGGCCACGGCAGAGCGTACCACCTTGCCGCTGGCAAGAACCACGAGGACCTCGTCCTCCTCACCCACGATCAGGCCGCCGGCGAGGTCACCGCGGTCCTCGTTGAGCTTGGCCACCTTGATGCCGATTCCGCCACGTCCCTGCACGCGGTATTCACCGATCGCGGTGCGCTTGGCGTAGCCGCCCTCGGTGACGACGAAGACGTATCCGTCGTCATGGGCCACCGATGCCGACAGCAGGCTGTCGTCACCGCGGAACGACATGCCCTTCACGCCCTCGGTGGAGCGCCCCATCGGGCGCAGCGACTCGTCGGTGGCGGTGAAGCGCAGCGACATGCCGTGGCGGGAGATGAGCAGGATGTCATCCGTCTCGTCCACCAGCAGCGCGCTGACCACCTCATCGTCCTCGCGCAGGCGAATCGCGATGATGCCGCCCTGGCGGTTGGTGTCGTACTCGGTCAGGCGGGTCTTCTTGACGAGACCACCGCGGGTGGCGAGCACGAGATAGTTCGCCGCGGCGTAGTCGCGGATGTCGAGGATCTGGGCGATCTCCTCATCCGGCTGCAGCGCGAGCAGGTTCGCCACATGCTGGCCCTTGGCATCGCGCCCGGCCTCGGGCACCTCATAGCCCTTCGACCGGTACACCCGGCCCTTGTTGGTGAAGAACAGCAGCCAGTGGTGGGTCGTGGTGACGAAGAAGTGCTCCACGACGTCATCGGCGCGCAGCTGCGCACCCTTCACGCCCTTGCCGCCGCGGTGCTGCGAGCGATAGTTGTCGCTGCGCGTGCGCTTGATGTAGCCGGCGCGGGTGACGGTGACGACCATCTCCTCCTCGGGGATGAGGTCCTCGATCGACATGTCGCCGTCGAATCCGTGCAGGATGTGCGTGCGCCGCTCGTCGCCGAACTTCTCGACGATCCCGGTGAGCTCGTCCCGGATGATCTCGCGCTGGCGCAGCGGGCTGGCGAGGATGCTGTTGTAGTCGGCGATCTTCGTCTCGAGCTCGGTGGCCTCGTCGACGATCTTCTGCCGTTCCAGGGCGGCCAGTCGACGCAGCTGCATCGACAGGATGGCATCCGCCTGCTGGTCGTCGATCTCCAGCAGCACCTTCAGACCCTCGCGGGCCTCGTCGACCGTCGGCGAGCGGCGGATCAGCGCGATCACGTCATCGAGGGCGTCGAGCGCCTTCAGGTAGCCGCGCAGGATGTGCATGCGGTCTTCGGCCTCGCGCAGGCGGTAGCGCGTGCGACGGACGATGACCTCGACCTGGTGCTCGATCCAGTACGACACGAAGCCGTCCAGCGGCAGCGTGCGGGGCACGCCGTCGACGATCGCCAGCATGTTGGCGCCGAAGTTCTCCTGCAGCTGCGTGTGCTTGTAGAGGTTGTTCAGCACGACCTTCGCGACCGCGTCGCGCTTGAGCACGATCACGAGGCGCTGCCCGGTGCGGTCGGAGGTCTCATCCCGGATGTCGGCGATGCCGCTCAGCTTGCCGTCACGGGCGAGGTCGCGGATCTTCGCCGCGACGTTGTCGGGGTTGACCTGATACGGCAGCTCGGTGACGACGAGGCAGGTGCGTCCCTGCAGCTCCTCGACGCTGACGACGGCGCGCATCGTGATCGAGCCGCGGCCGGTGCGCTGGGCTTCGCGGATGCCGCGGGTGCCGAGGATCTGCGCGCCGGTGGGGAAGTCGGGGCCGGGGATGCGCTGCATGAGCGCTTCGAGCAGCTCCTCACGTGTGGCATCCGGGTTCTCCAGGGCCCACAGCGCACCGTCGGCGACCTCGCGCAGGTTGTGCGGGGGGATGTTGGTGGCCATGCCGACTGCGATGCCGACCGAGCCGTTGACGAGCAGGTTCGGGAACCGCGCCGGCAGCACCGAGGGCTCCTGGGTGCGGCCGTCGTAGTTGTCCTCGAAGTCGACGGTCTCTTCGTTGATGTCGCGGACCATCTCCAGCGCGAGCTGGGCCATCTTGGTCTCGGTGTATCGCGGAGCGGCGGCGCCCATGTTGCCGGGCGACCCGAAGTTGCCCTGCCCGTCGGCCAGCGGATAGCGCAGCGACCACGGCTGCACGAGGCGCACGAGCGCGTCGTAGATGGCGCTGTCACCGTGCGGGTGGTACTGACCCATCACCTCGCCGACGACGCGCGCGCACTTGGAGTAGGCCTTGTCGGGGCGGTAGCCGCCGTCGTACATGCCGTAGATCACGCGGCGGTGCACCGGCTTGAGCCCATCGCGCACGTCGGGCAGCGCGCGCCCCACGATGACGCTCATGGCGTAGTCGAGGTAGCTCCGCTGCATCTCGACCTGGAGGTCGACCTGGTCGATGTTGCCGTGCTCGTACCCGTCGATCGGGGCCGGGCGCTTGTCGTCAGTCATTCTGTTCTCTCAGTCCGGTGATCTCGGTCCGCTGGTCGATCGCGGCGTGCAGAGCACGGCCGCGTCGAGACCACGTCAGATGTCCAGGAAGCGCACGTCCTTGGCGTTGCGCTGGATGAACCCGCGGCGCGCCTCGACGTCCTCGCCCATCAGCACCGAGAAGATCTCGTCCGCTGCGGCGGCGTCATCGATGGTCACCTGGCGCAGCGTGCGGGTCTCCGGGTCCATGGTGGTCTCCCACAGCTCCTTGGCGTTCATCTCGCCCAGACCCTTGTAGCGCTGCACGCCGTTGTCCTTGGGGATGCGCTTGCCGGCGGCGACGCCCTCCGTCAGCAGCGCATCTCGCTCACGGTCGCTGTAGACGTACTCGTGGTCGGAGTTCGTCCACTTGAGTCGATACAGCGGCGGCTGGGCGAGGTAGACGAAGCCCGCCTCGATGAGCCCGCGCATGTAACGGAAGAGCAACGTCAGCAGCAGCGTCGTGATGTGCTGACCGTCGACATCGGCATCCGCCATCAGCACGATCTTGTGATACCTGGCCTTCTCCACCGAGAAGTCCTCGCCGATGCCGGTGCCGAAGGCGGAGATCATCGCCTGGATCTCGGCGTTGCCCAGCGCCCGGTCGAGCCGCGCCTTCTCGACGTTGAGGATCTTGCCGCGCAGCGACAGGATCGCCTGACGCTCAGGGTCGCGGCCGCTCACGGCCGAGCCGCCGGCCGAGTCCCCCTCGACGAGGAAGATCTCGCTGATCGAGGGATCCTTGCTGGTGCAGTCCTTGAGCTTGTCGGGCATGGATGCCGACTCGAAGACGCTCTTGCGTCGCGCCGTCTCGCGGGCCTTGCGGGCAGCCAGACGCGCCGTGGCCGCATCGATCGCCTTGCCGATGACGCGCTTGGCCTGTCCAGGGTTGCGATCGAGCCAGTCGGTGAGCTTGTCGCCCACGACCTTCTGCACGAACGCCTTCGCCTCGGTGTTGCCGAGCTTCGTCTTGGTCTGCCCCTCGAACTGCGGCTCAGACAGCTTCACCGAGATGACCGCGGTGAGACCCTCGCGGATGTCCTCACCGGTGAGGTTGTCGTCCTTCTCCTTGAGCATGCCCTTCTCGCGGGCGTACCGGTTGACCAGCGTGGTCAGCGCGGCACGGAAGCCCTCTTCGTGGGTGCCGCCCTCGTGCGTGTTGATGGTGTTGGCGAAGGTGTAGACGTTCTCGGTGTAACTCGTGGTCCACTGCATGGCGAGTTCCAGCGCGATGTGGCGCACGGTGTCCTCCGACTCGATCTCGATGATCTCGTCGTTGACGACCTCGGCCTTGCGCACCTTGTTGAGGTACTCGACATAGTCGACCAGGCCGCGCTCGTAGTGGAAGTCGTCGTGGGGCTGCTGCTCCTCGGATGAACCGTCGGGCAGATCCACGGTGTACACGGAATCCGGACGCTCGTCGCGCAGTGTGATGCGCAGTCCCTTGTTCAGGAACGCGGTCTGCTGGAAGCGGGTGCGCAGCGTGTCGTAATCGAACTGCACGGTCTCGAAGATGGTGTCGTCGGGCCAGAACTCGATGGTCGTCCCGGTCTCGTTCGTCTCCTCGGCGCGGGCCAGCGGGGCCTGGGGCACGCCGCCGTCGCGGTAGGTCTGACGCCAGGCGTAGCCCTGACGCTTGACCTCGACCTCGAGGCGGCTCGACAGCGCGTTGACCACGGACGAACCCACCCCGTGCAGACCACCCGACACGGCGTATCCGCCGCCGCCGAACTTGCCGCCGGCGTGCAGCACGGTCAGCACGACCTCGACGGTGGACTTGCCCTCGGAGCGATGCATGTCCACGGGGATGCCGCGGCCGTTGTCGACCACGCGCAGACCGCCGTCGGCGAGGATCGTGACGTGGATGGTGTCGCAGTACCCGGCCAGCGCCTCATCGACGGAGTTGTCGACGATCTCGTAGACCAGGTGGTGCAGACCACGCTCACCGGTCGAGCCGATGTACATTCCGGGACGCTTGCGGACCGCTTCGAGTCCCTCGAGCACCTGGATCTCGTCGGCACCGTACTCGCTGTTCGCGGCCGGCGCGGTCCGCGAGTGGTGTTCTTCGGAAACGCTGTCGGGATTCTGAGACGTCATATGTTTCGAGCGCTCCACATCGATCGTGCGTGAGGGTCCAGTCTATCGGGTTTCGGCCGCCGATCTGCCTCTGAATGCCCCTGTGGCGCGCTGAAATCGATCGGAACAGTGCAGATCGTGGGTCACCCGTAGGTATCGCGAGGACCGCGCCCTGGAATCGCTCTGCGACCCCATTTCCAAGAGGGGACGTCCGGCCCGATGAACCGGATGCTCGTGACACCCGCTTCCGGGAAGCGTCGGACGATCTCCGACACGATCGTCGCTCGCATCAGGGTGAGCTGGCGCGCCCAGGCCGTCGAGTCGCACTGCACGGTCAGCACCCCGTCGCCGAGAGCGACGGGCGAGGCGTGCTGGGCGGTCTCCGCGCCGGCGACCTGTTCCCACTGCAGCACGAGGTCTTCGCGCGCGAGCTGCGAGTTCCATCCGGAGGCACGGGTGAGGTCTGCCATGACATCGCCCAGTCCGTGGGGATCGCGTCCCGGCGCGAACGGCGCGTTCTCGTCGTCGACGGGTCGGCGACGACGCTTGCGGGAGACGCGGTGCACCGGCTCGAGGCCACGCAGCCGCATGTAGGTGGCGATCGTCTCGGGAACGCGGTCCGGCTCAATCATCGATGGGCTCCAGAATGCGGCCGGCCTCCACCCGCACTGTGCGGGCGCGCAGCGCGTCGGGCACATCGGCCTCGACCGCGGCGGTGACGACGACCTGCTCGTAGCCGGCCACCAGTGCGGCCAGTCGCGTGCGCCGGTCGGCGTCGAGTTCCGCGAACACATCGTCGAGGATGAGCACCGGATCGCCCAGGCGTGATTCGGCACGCAGGAGGTCGGCCGAAGCCAGTCGCAGGGCGAGGGCGACCGACCAGGACTCGCCATGCGACGCGTAGCCCTTCACCGGCAGGCCGCGCACCCGCATCAGCAGGTCGTCGCGGTGGGGTCCGGTCAGCGTGAGTCCGCGTTCGAGCTCGGCCGAGCGTCGGGTCGCCAGCGCGGTGCGGAAGAGGGCCTCCACCGCGGTGGCATCGGCCGCGGTGGCCGCCGACGCGGCATCCTCCTCGGGGTCGGCGCCGTCGACGGACAGCGCCCACACCAGCTCGGGACGGTGGTCCGCCCCTGCGATGGCCTCGTACGAGGTGGTGAGGGGGCCCGTGAGCTCGGTTGCCAGGGCGAGCCTCGCGCGGATCACCTGAGTGCCAAGCGTGACGAGCTTGTCGTCCCACACATCGAGGGTCGTGAGGGCGTCGCCGCGCACACCCCGGGCGCGCGCGGACTTCAGCAGGGCATTGCGCTGCTTGAGCACGCGGTCGTAGTCGGCCAGAACGCCGGCCATGCGCGGCGTGCGCTGCGTCAACAGCTGATCGGCGAATCGCCGCCGTGCCGAAGGATCGCCCCGGACGATCTGCAGGTCTTCGGGGGCGAACAGCACCACCTGCGCGTAGCGCGGGAGTTCGGCGGGCTTGACCGGCGAGCCGTTCACCCTCGCCTTGTTCGATCCCTGCCGGTTCACCTGCGCTTCGAGCTGCACCCGTCGCTCGCCATGCGCGAGGCGGGCCCGCACGATCGCGGCATCCGCGCCGTGCCGCACCATCGGCGCGTCGTTGGAGACGCGATGCGATCCCAGGGTGGCGAAGAACGCGATGGCCTCGACCAGATTCGTCTTGCCCTGCCCGTTGCGTCCGACGAAGACGTTCGCGCCCGCCGACAGCGCGACGTCGGCGGCCGCATAGTTGCGGAAGTCCACGAGGCTGAGCTGCTCGACGATCACCGAATCACCTTAGTTCGCGGCTCTGACAGTCGACTCGGCCGCTGTGCGGCTGCCGGCCGACTCAGCGCAGCAGGAGGTTGGGCTGCAGCAGGTACTTGAACGAGTTCTCGCCGCCCTTGTCGACCGACGTCTGCGCCGTGATCAGCACCGGGCTGAGCTTGTTGGCGTTGTCGCTGGAGGTGAAGGTGATGCGTGTGAACTCGCTGCGCACGGCGCCGAGCGCCTCGATCAGGTACTGCGGGTTCAGACCCAGTGTCACGTCGTCGCCGACGAGCGTGGCATCCACCGACTCGGTGGCGCGAGCCTGCTCGGTGCCGGATGCGTCCATGGACACGCCTTCGGCGGTGAAGGTGAACCGCAGCGGCGCCGAGCGGTCGAGCACGAGCGAGACACGGCGGACGGCCTCGACCAGCTCGGCGGTGTTGACGACGGCGTGGTGCTCGGTCTGCTCGGGGAACAGGCGACGCACGGGCGGGAAATTGCCCTTGATCAGCAGCGAGGTGACCGTCTTGTTGCCGGCGGTGAAGGCGATGATCTCGCGATCGCCGGATCCCGAGAAGGCGATCGAGATGTCGCCGGAGTGGGCGAAGGTCTTGCCGACCTCGGTGAGCGTGCGGGCAGGGACGAGCGCGGTGGTGGCTTCGTCGCTCGCGGCGGAGCCGCCGTCCCACGGCAGCTCGCGAAGCGCGACCCGGTAGCGGTCGGTGGCGACCAGGCTCAGCTGCGTGCCGGAGACCTCGAGCTGCACACCGGTGAGCACCGGGGTGACGTCGTCGCGGGATGCCGCGAAGGCCACCTGGGCGATGGCGGTGGCGAAGTCATCGGAGGGCACCAGGCCGGACTCGCCCGAGACCTCGGGGATCGCGGGGTACTCCTGCACCGGCATCGACGACAGCGTGAAGCGGGCCGAGCCGCACGTCAGCAGGATGCCGCCGTCTTCCTCGAGACTCATCTGGATCGGGGCGTTGGGGAGCTTGCTCGCGATATCCGCCAGCAGACGACCGTGCACCAGGATCGTGCCGGGCTCGTCGACGGTCGCCTCGATGGTCGTGCGGGCCGAGGCCTCGTAGTCGAACGCCGACAGGGACAGGCCCGTTTCCGTGGCTTCGATCAGCACGCCGGCCAGGATCGGCTGCGGATTGCGCTGCGGCAGAAGCTTCACGACGAACGACACGGCCTCGCTGAACACATCGCGATTGACGTGGAACTTCACTGGTGCTCCCTTGACGGCGGGTAGGGCCTCCCATGCTAGTGCCCTCGCTGCGCAAGCCCGGAAGTGGCGGCCCTCGCCGGTCACGGTGATGGACCGGAGATTTCATTGAGATGGTTCTGTCATCTTGTTAACAGCTGTGGAAACTGTGGATAACTTCGCCGATCGCAGTCGAGACAGGGGAACTACACGCGTGTGACTTGTGAAAAAGCTGCGGATGAGCGTGATTACGCGGGTCTGCGGCGAATGACAGAAAACTCTTGTCGTCCACAGGTCGGCACGATCGACTCACAATCTGCCCGGCGCGTCTCACATTTATCCACAGGTTTTCCACACTGTGCAGAACGGCATGTTGGGGCCTTGTCGGGGGCATGTCAAGCGGCGCGATCGCGAATATTCGCGGTTCGGACCATGCCGCCGAGGGCATGGTCCGCCGGTGGCGGTATCGACGGGCGCCGGTGGGGCCGAGGAGGGACGTCGACGCGCGTCGTGCAGGGACGTGGATGTGCGCCGGTGGGGACCCGACGGCCCGACGACGAGCGGCAGGGGTGCCGGCGAGGGTGGCCAACGGCGCCGACGCGTACGGAAGGCGCGCGGAGAAGACGGGACCGTCGAGCGGCCTCCGGGCGTGGGCTTCAGCCGGGCGTCAGCGCCCGTTGCGCCCCAGTTGCGTCGTGATCTCGGACACCTGGTTGTAGATCGAGCGACGCTCCTTCATGAGCTCGCTGATCTTCTTGTAGGCGTACATGACCGTGGTGTGGTCGCGGTTGCCGAACAGCTGGCCGATCTTCGGCAGCGACAGGCTGGTGCGCTCTCGGCACAGATACATGGCGATCTGTCGCGCGGTGGCGACGGCCTGCGACCTGCTCGAGCCATAGAGGTCGTCGACGGACAGGCGGAAGTACTGCGCGGTGGCCGTGATGATGTCGGTGGGCGAGACCACGTTGGCGTCATCGTGGTCGACGATGTCGCGCAGCACGGTCTGTGCCAGCGCGATATCGAGCGGCGAGCGGTTGAGGCTTGCGAACGCGGAGACGCGGATCAGTGCGCCTTCGAGCTCGCGGATGTTCGAGGAGACCTTCGTCGCGATGTACTCGAGGACCTCGTCCGGAACCAGCAGTCGCTCGGACTGGGCCTTCTTGCGCAGGATCGCGATGCGGGTCTCGAGGTCGGGCGCCTGCACGTCGGTGATCAGGCCCCACTCGAACCGGCTGCGCATGCGGTCCTCGAACCCGGTGAGGTGACGAGGCGGAACGTCGCTCGTGATCACGACCTGCTTGTCATGGTCGTGCAGCGTGTTGAACGTGTGGAAGAAGGCTTCCTGCGTCTCGGCGCGACCCTGCAAGAACTGGATGTCGTCGATGAGCAGGATGTCGACCTCGCGATAGCGCGCCTGGAACGCGGCGCCGCGGTTGTTGGCGATCGAGTTGATGAAGTCGTTCGTGAACTCTTCGCTCGACACGTACCGCACTCGGATGCCGGGGTAGAGGCTGAGTCCATACTCGCCGATGGCATGCAGCAGGTGGGTCTTGCCCAGTCCCGAGTCGCCATAGATGAACAGCGGGTTGTAGGCCTTCGCCGGCGCCTCGGCCACGGCCACCGCGGCGGCGTGTGCGAAGCGGTTGGACTGACCGATGACGAAGTTGTCGAAGGTGTACTTCGGGTTCAGCCGGGTGTCGTTGCGCGAGGGCGGGGCGATCGGCTCCGGCTCCTCCAGAACGGGGTTGCGCGCGACGAGCGGGGCAGGCGGCGCGGCGACCGAGATCTGCGACACCGGTGCGTTCAGGTGCGCATCGGCGAGTTCAGGGTTGACCACGACGCGGAAGGCGCTGGCAGCAGGTTCGGCATCGGCGCGCGTCAGCGCTTCGAGGATCGGAGCACGAAGCCGCTTGTTGAACTGTGCCGCGGTGAGCTCATTGGGCACGTCGAGATACAGCGTTCCACCCATGACGCCCTGGGCCACGGCGAGGCTGAGGAACCCCTGCAGCTGCGGGGTGACGCGCTCGTCGTGGGTGAGTTCGTCGAGCACGGCTCTCCAGACCGGGACGTCTGGTAGCTCGGGCTGTGACATTGCGACTCCGGGGATCGATGCGCGGTGGCATCCGCCGCACTCGGAGGGCGGGCCTGTGGATAACGTGCGGCTGCAACGCTAATCACGGTGCGCGCCTCAA